>NZ_BDCD01000018.1 GCF_001613325.1 Nocardia yamanashiensis NBRC 100130
CCGTGAGCGCCGGCGCCGCCGATCCCGGCCGCTGCGCCGGCCACCGGCCAGGCCCCCTCGCTAGATTCCCAAATCCATTGGTGTAGTAGACATTTCACACCTGCGCGACGCTGAGGCGCGCAGGTGCGTGCTCGTCGTGAGGAAGGTTCTCGAGTGGTGACCCGATCGGATTTCCCCGTAGCTGTCGTTGGCATGGCGTGCCGGCTGCCGGGGGTTGCTGATCTCGACGAATTCTGGCGGCTGCTCGGCGCGGGCCGCGCCACCGTCGGCGCCGCCCCGGCCGCCCGCGCGAACCTCAGCGAACACGCGAGCTTCCTCGATTCGGTGAGCGATTTCGACGCGGAGTTCTTCGGCATCGCCCCCAACGAGGCCCGCTCGATCGATCCCCAGCAATTGCTGGCCTTGGAGCTGAGCTGGGAGGCCCTCGAGGATGCGGGACTGGCCGGCGCCGCCCGCGAATCACGGCGCGGGGGCGTGTTTCTCGGCTGTACCGGCGGTGATTTCGCGGAGCTGGTCACGGCCGCCGAGGGGCCCGGCATCACGCGCCACTCGCTGTGGGGCGCGACGCGCGGCATCATCGCCAACCGGGTTTCCAACTATTTCGGGCTCACCGGCCCCAGCCTCCTGGTCGACAGCGCCCAGGCTTCCTCGCTGGTCGCGGTGCACCTGGCGTGCGAGAGCCTGCGGGCGGGCGAGACCGATATCGCGCTGGCCGGTGGCGTCAATCTGATCCTGTCGCCGACCAGCGGTGAGCGGATCGAGCACTTCGGCGCCCAGTCCGCGCGCGGCCGGTGCTACACCTTCGACTCACGCGCGGACGGGTTCGTGCGCGGCGAAGGCGGCGGCGTGGTCGTGCTGAAGCCGCTGGCCCGGGCCATCGAGGACGGGGACCGGATCCACGCCGTGATCCGCGGCAGCGCGGTCAATACCGGGAACGAGCGGCGGGTGCTGAGCGCGCCGAGCCGCGACGCGCAGATCGCCGCGATTCGCGGCGCGCTCGAAGCGGCCGCCGTACCAGCCGATTCCGTGCAGTACGTGGAATTGCACGGCACCGGAACGCCGGCGGGCGATCCGGTCGAGGCCGCCGCCCTCGGCGCGACCTACGGCGCCGAGCGCGATCCGGACGCGCCGCTGGCGGTGGGATCGGTCAAGACGAATGTCGGCCATCTGGAGGGCGCGGCCGGCATCATCGGCCTGATCAAGACCGCGCTGTGCCTGCGGCATCGCGAACTGGTGGCCAGCCTCAACTTCGAACGGCCCAATCCGGCGATTCCCCTGGACGAGCTGCGATTGCGGGTGGTCGGCGCATCGGAGCGGTGGTCCGCGACCACCGTCCGGCGGGCGGGCGTTTCCGCGTTCGGCATGGGCGGTTCGAATGTGCACCTGATCCTGGACGAGGCGCCGCTCCCGGCGATCGCGGCCATTCGCGAGCCCGGGGACGTGCGCGAGGTGCCGATCGTGCTCTCGGCGCGCGATGAGGACGGCTTGCGCGCACAGGCGGACCGGCTCCGGGACTGGCTGGTGCGTCACCCGGAACTCGCCCCGGTCGATGTGGCGCATTCGCTGCTGACCACCCGCGCCCGGATGGCTTGGCAGGCAAGCTTTCTCGCGTCCGATCGGGAGCAGCTGCTGGCTGGGCTGGAGGCACTCGCCGAAAACGGCGGCGGTTCGGAATCGACTGCACCGCTACCGGATTCGAGCGACTGGGCGACAACCGGCATCCGGGTAGACTTGCCGCCGTACGCGTTTCGCCGGAGGGAGACCGCCGCGGATCGTGCGTTCCTCGAGACGCCGCCGGTAGCGGCCACCCCTTCGGAGCGGACTCCCGATACCGATGCCGACATCGAGCATCGCGCCCCATCGGACAGCATCCTGGCCCAGCACCTGGCAACGCTGCCCGAATTCCGGCACCGCACAACGGTTCTCGCAATCGTCCGCGAGCAGGCCGCCGCGGTCCTGGGGTACGAATCGGCCAGCTCGATTCGTGACGACCTGCCGTTCACCGACCTGGGGTTCGACTCGCTCAGTGGCGTGGAACTCCAGAAACGGCTGTCCCGGGCCACGGGCGTGGAACTGCCGCCCTCGCTGATCTTCGATCACCCGACCGCCACCGCGGTGGCCGATCTACTGAGTTCGCGCGCCACCGCGGCCGGTACCCGGCGCGGCCGGGTCACGCGGCGCACCTCGTCGGAGGAACCGATCGCGATCGTCGGTATGGGTGCGCGGTTCCCGGGCGGCATCTCCTCCCCCGCGGAGCTGTGGGAGCTGGTCGCGGCGGGCCGCGACGCCATCGGCGATTTCCCCGCCGATCGCGGCTGGGATCTGGATCGTCTCTACGATCCCGACGCCGACAAGGCGGGCACCGTCTACACGCGCCGGGGTGGATTCCTGGACGGCGCAGGCGATTTCGACCCGGCCTTCTTCGGCATCAGCCCGCGCGAGGCGCTGGCGATGGACCCGCAGCAGCGGGTATTCCTCGAAACCGCTTGGGAAGCACTGGAAGACGCCGGAATCGACCCGACCACCCTGCGCGGCAGCGATACCGGTGTATTCGTCGGCGCCTGCGCCTCGGGCTATTCCGGACTCGTCACCGGTGAGCTGGAGGGCTTCCGGCTGACCGGCACCTCGCACAGCGTCATCTCGGGGCGGCTCGCCTACGTCCTGGGCCTGGAGGGCCCGGCGGTGACGGTGGACACCGCGTGCTCCTCCTCGCTGGTGGCGCTGCATTCGGCGGTTCAGGCGCTGCGCCGGGGCGAGAGTTCCCTGGCGATCGCAGGCGGCGTGACCATCGCCGCGACTCCGGACCTGTACGTCGATTTCGCCCGGCAGCGTGGCCTTTCGCGCGACGGCCGCTGCAAGGCCTTCTCCGCCGCCGCGGACGGTGTCGGCTGGTCCGAGGGGTCGGGGGTGCTCGTGCTGGAGCGCCTGTCCGATGCGCGCCGGCTCGGGCACCAGGTCTTGGCGGTGGTGCGCGGCAGCGCGGTCAACCAGGACGGCGCGAGCAATGGGCTCACCGCGCCGAATGGGCCGTCGCAGCAGCGCGTGATCGAACAGGCCCTCGCCGACGCCGGCATCACCGCCGCCGAGGTGGATGCCGTCGAGGCGCACGGCACCGGTACGCGGCTGGGCGATCCGATCGAGGCGCAGGCGCTGATCGCGGTCTACGGACAGGATCGCGGCGACCGGGAACCGCTGCGGATCGGTTCGCTCAAATCGAATATCGGTCACACGGTCGCCGCCGCCGGTGTCGCCGGTGTGATCAAGACCGTGCAGGCCATGCGGCACCGGCAGTTGCCGCGCACGCTGCATGCGGAAACGCCTTCCCCGCACGTGGATTGGACCGCCGGTTCGGTACGGCTGCTGACCGTGGCCGAACCGTGGGAGCGCGAGGATCGGCCGCGCCGGGCGGGGGTGTCCTCGTTCGGGATCAGCGGCACGAACGCCCACGTGATTCTCGAGGAAGCGCCCGCCGATGCCACGGTATCGGCTGCGCCGCAGACTGATTCCGGCTCGCCGGGCAATCCGGTGCCGCTGGTCGTCTCGGGTAAGGGCGAGGCGGCGCTGCGCGCCCAAGCCGCCCGGTTGCACACGTGGTTGTCGCAACGTCCGCAGCTGGATGTCGCCGCGGTGGCGAGTGCGCTGACTTCGACTCGGGCACAGCTCGATTCGCGTGCGGTGGTGTTCGGCCGCGACCGGGACGAGCTGCTCGAACGGCTGCGCGCGCTCGCCGAGGCGGACGACGCGGCCGATGCGGGCGGCCCCGATATCGTCACCGGCGCCCCCGTCGCGGGCCGGACCGCGTTCCTGTTCACCGGACAGGGCGCCCAGCGCGCCGGTATGGGCGCCGGCCTCTACGACGCCTTCCCCGCCTTCGCGACCGCGCTGGACGAGGTGTGCGCACACCTCGATCCGCTGCTCGGACAGTCACTGCGCACGGTGATGTTCACCGATGCCGCCGGCGTGCTCGATCGCACCGAATGGACGCAGCCCGCGCTCTTCGCCTTCGAAGTCGCGCTGTACCGGCTGCTGGAAACGTTCGGAACGACGCCGGACGTGCTCGCGGGGCACTCCATCGGCGAACTGGCGGCCGCGCATGTGGCCGGGGTGCTGTCGCTGCCCGACGCCTGTGTGCTGGTGGCGGCCCGGGGCCGGTTGATGGGCGAGCTGCCCGAGGGCGGGGCGATGCTGGCCGTCGCCGTCGACGAGGAGCGAGCGCACGAGATCATCGCCGGACACGGCGGCCGCCTGTCGCTGGCCGCGATCAACGCGCCCGCCGCGACCGTGCTCTCCGGTGCGGCCGACGCGATCGACGCCGTCGAGAAAGCGCTGGCAGCCACGGGAATTCAGACCACCCGGCTGCGGGTCAGCCACGCCTTCCATTCGGCGCGAATGGATCCGATGCTGGCGGAATTCCGCACCGTCGCCGAGCGTCTCGCCTACCACCCGCCCCGGGTGCCCATCGTTTCCACCGTCACCGGCGACCTCGCGGACGAGACCATCGCCACCCCGGACTACTGGGTGCGGCAGGTGCGGGACGCGGTCCGCTTCGCACCCGCGATCACCACCCTGCTCGCGAGCGGCGTGCGGCGCTTCGTCGAGGTGGGACCGGATGCCATTCTCAGCGCGGCGACCAACCGGGTGCTGGCGGCCGATCCCGCCGGCGAGTCACCGGCCGCCGTGGTGGCCACCTCGCGACGGTCGAATGATCAAGTGCCGCAGCTGCTCTCCGCGCTGGCACAGCTCCACGTCACCGGTGGCCCGGTCGACTGGCGGCCGCTGCTGCGCGCCGCCGAGCGCCGAATCCCGTTGCCGGCCTACGCGTTCCAGCATCAGCGGTTCTGGCTGCGCCCGGTTCCCGTCGCGAGCACGTCCGGCGGTCACCCGATTCTGAGCGGCGTCGTCGGTGTCGCGGGCACCGACGAGTGGCTGTTCACCGGCCGGCTGTCCATGCGCGAACACGCGTGGATCAACGACCATGCGGCGCACGGCGTCGTGGTCGTCCCGAGTGCGGTCCTGGTGGAATTCCTGCTCGTCGCGGGCACGCGGATCGACTGCGGGGTGCTCGAGGAACTGACGCTGCAGGCGCCGATCGTCCCGGCCGCGGACGACGAGATCGAACTCCAGGTCGCCGTCCGGGCGCTCGAGTCGGGCCGCCGGCATTTCGACTGCTATTTCCGCAAGTCCACGGCTGATCCGTGGGTGCTCAATGCGACCGGCGCACTCGCGCAGGAGCATTCGGGCGATTCCGGGGCTTTGCGATTGCTCGGCCAGGCTTGGCCGCCCGCCGCGGAGACGCTCGACGCGGCGAGCATTCCGAGCCTGATGACAGCGGGCTCGGGACTCGAATACGGCCCGGCGTTCCGTGGCGTCCAGGGCGTGTGGCGGCAAGCGGACGCGGTCTTCTCCGAGATCGCCTTGCGCACCGAATCGGACAGCACCGCAGGCACTTTCGGCCTGCACCCGACGCTGGTGGATATGACGGTGCACGCCGGGCTCGCCGAACTGCTCTGGCGCGGGCTCGACCACGATCCGAACGCCGGGAAACTGCTGTTCCGTTGGGGCGGTGCACGATTGCATCGATCGTCCGCCGACGGTGCGGCGCGACCGGCGTCGCTGCGCGTCGCCGCCGTCGCGACGGGGCCGGAGACCATTTCCGTGGCCGCCGTCGACACCGCCGGCCGGCCGGTCCTCTCGGTGGATGCCGTCGTCATGCGCCCGTACGACGTGCGCCGATTCTTCGAAGGGCAGTCCCGGGGCACGGCAGATCTGTATCGGGTGCGCTGGGAGCGCGCAGGCGGCGCAGTCGGCGGCGACCCGGAGCGCATTCCGGCCGCGGTCACCTACCGGCCCGAGGTTCCTGGCGACGCACCGGCCGATATCCATTCCGCAACCCGGCAGGCGGTGAATGAGACTCTCGCCCAACTGAATTCGTGGCTGCGCGACGAGCGATCAACGGCTCGGCTGGTCGTCGTCACCACCGGCGGCGTGGGCGTCGCCGACGAAACCCCCGATCTCGTCGCCTCGGCGGTGTGGGGTGTGGTGCGCAGCGCGCAGTCGGAGCATCCGGATCGCTTCGTGCTGGTCGACGAGGACCCGGCGGCACCCCTGGACGCTGACGCCCTCGCCGCCGTATTGCGCACAGAGGAACCGCAAGTCGCGGTCCGCGGATCCGAACTGCTGGTACCGCGATTGGTTCGCGCCGAGACGTCCGGCGCCGACGTCGAGTCCACCCCGTTCGGCGCCGGAACGGTGCTGATCACCGGTGGCACCGGCGGATTGGGCGCACTGTTCGCCCGGTATCTGGTGACCGAATACGGTGTCCGCGATCTGGCGTTGACCTCCCGCCGCGGCCCCGATGCTCCCGGCACGGCGGCCCTGGTCGAGGAATTGGCGGCCCTGGGCGCGCAGGCCCGGATCATCGCCTGCGACATGGCCGATCGCGAATCGGTACGACAGCTCGTGAGCGGTCTGGCACCGAGCGCGGTGATACACGCCGCGGGTGTCCTGGACGACGGCACCATCGGCTCCTTGACGGCCGAGCAGGTCGACCGGGTACTCGCGCCGAAGGTCGCGGGCGCCTGGCATCTGCACGAAGCGACCGCGGACCTCGACCTCGCCGCCTTCGTGCTGTTCTCCTCGGTCGCGGGTGTGATCGGTTCGGCCGGGCAGGGCAACTACGCCGCCGCGAACAACTTCCTGGACGCCCTCGCCGAGCAGCGGCGCACCGCCGGACTGGCCGCGACCTCCCTGGCCTGGGGACCGTGGGGCGAAGCGGGCGGTATGACAGGCGAGCTGGACCGCGTCGCCGTCGCGCGCTGGGATCGCCTCGGGCTCGGTCAGATCGAGCGCGCGGAGGGACTGCGACTGTTCGATGCCGCACTCGCGAATCGGGCGGCGCGCCTGGTTCCGCTGCGTTTCGACGCCGCCGCCCTGCGGCGCGGATCCGACGGCCGCGCACTGCCGGCGGTCCTGCGCGGATACGGACGCCCGCGCACCGAGGTCGTGCCGTCCGCCGGTGCGGTTCCCACCTTGGCCGCGCGGCTGGCCGAGGCGGCGTCGGACCGCGGCGCCGACCTGACCTTGGAAACGGTGCGCGCCCAGGTCGCTACCGTCCTCGGACATGATTCCGGCGATTCGATCGACGCCGAGACGCCGTTCCGGGAACTGGGCCTGGATTCCCTGGGCGGTGTGGAGCTGCGCAATCGGCTCGGCAAGGCCACCGGCCTGACGCTGCCCTCGACCCTGGTCTTCGACTATCCGACGCCCGCGGCGGTGGCGAAGCTGGTCCAGTCCAGAATCGCGCCGGCGGCGCCATCGATCGCGCAGCCGACGGCGACGCGAACCGGCAGCACCGACGAGCCCATCGCGATCGTCGGCATGGCCTGCCGCTACCCGGGCGGTGTCGAATCCCCGGACGCACTCTGGGATCTGGTGTTCACGGGATCGGACGCCACCAGCGACTTCCCCGACGACCGCGGCTGGGAACTGGACCGGCTCATCGATCCGGACCCCGACCATCCCGGCACCACCTATTCCGGTCGCGGCGGGTTCATCACCGGCGCAGCCGATTTCGACGCGAACTTCTTCGGCATCGGCCCGCGTGAGGCCGTCGCGATGGATCCGCAGCAGCGCCTGCTGCTCGAAGTGAGCTGGGAGGCGCTCGAACACGCGGGCATCGACCCGAACTCGTTGCGCGGCAGCGATACCGGCGTCTACGCGGGCGTGATGTATCAGGATTACGAGGCGCTGACCCGCAATGCCGGTCCGGAGGTCGAGGGCTTCGCGCTCACCGGCTCGCTGGGCAGCGTGGTCTCCGGACGGATCGGCTATGCCCTGGGATTGGCGGGTCCCGCACTCACGGTGGACACCGCGTGTTCGTCCTCGCTGGTGGCGCTGCATCTGGCCTGCCGGGCGCTGCGGCAGGGCGAAAGCTCCCTGGCCCTGGTCGGCGGAGCCACGGTGATGGCCACGCCGGCGGTCTTCCTCGACTTCTCCCGGCAGCGCGGTCTCGCCTCGGACGGACGCTGCAAATCGTTCTCCGCGGCCGCCGACGGCGTGGCGTGGTCGGAGGGCGCGGCCGTGCTGGTCGTCGAAAGGCTGTCGGACGCACAGCGACTCGGCCACCGCGTGCTGGCGGTGGTGCGCGGCAGCGCGGTCAATCAGGACGGCGCCAGCAATGGCCTGACCGCGCCCAACGGACCGGCCCAGGAGCGGGTGATCGCCGACGCGCTGGCCGACGCCGGGGTGACGCCCGCCGACGTGGACGCCGTCGAGGCGCACGGCACCGGCACCACCCTGGGCGATCCGATCGAGGCGCAGGCGCTGATCGCGGCCTACGGGCAGGCGCGCGGCGACCGCGAACCGCTGCGGATCGGCTCGCTCAAATCCAATATCGGGCATGCGCAGGCGGCGGCGGGCGTCGGCGGCATCATCAAGATGGTGCAGGCCATGCGCCACGGCGTACTGCCGCGGACCCTGCACGCGGAAGAGCTGTCACCGCACGTCGATTGGTCCGCGGGAGCGGTGCGGGTGCTCACCGGCGCCGAGCCGTGGCCCCGTGGTGCGCGGCCGCGCCGTGCCGGTGTCTCGTCCTTCGGCATCAGCGGAACCAATGCGCACGTCATCCTCGAGGAGCCGCCCGTCGCGGCCGAACCCGTTGCCGCCCCGGCGAATCCGAACGTCACCGCCCTGATGCTCTCGGGGCGGTCCGAGGCGGCGCTGCGGGCACAGGCGGATCGCCTGCGGCAGTGGATGATCGAACGTCCGGCCCTGGCGGCACCCGACATCGCGGCGGCCCTGACCGGCGCCCGGGCGCGGATGGACTGGCGCGGCGGGGTCATCGGTCACGATCGTGACGAACTGCTCGCCGGGCTGGCGGCCCTCGCGGACGGCCGGGCCACCGCCACGACGGTCGCGGGTACGGCGACGCCGGGTCGCCTGGCGTTCCTGTTCACCGGGCAGGGTGCGCAGCGCCGCGGCATGGGCGCCGGGCTCTACCGCGACTACCCGGTCTTCGCGAGCGCCCTCGACGAAGTGTGCGCCGAATTCGACGCCATCCTCGGCGGATCGCTGCGCGCGGTCATGTTCGACGCGCCCGAAGGCGGCCTGAACCGGACGGAATTCACCCAGCCCGCGCTGTTCGCTTTCGAAGTCGCGCTGTTCCGGCTGCTGGAGTCCTTCGGCGTGATACCGGACGTGGTCGCCGGGCATTCCATCGGTGAGCTCGCCGCGGCCTATGTGGCGGGCGTGTGGTCGCTGCCGGACGCCTGCGCCCTGGTGGCGGCCCGCGGACGCTTGATGGGCGCCCTGCCCGAAGGCGGTGCCATGCTCGCGGTGGCCGTCGCCGCGGCGGACGCGGAAGCCGTGGTGGCCGGCTACGCCGATCGGCTCGCGGTGGCCGCCGTCAACGGTCCCGCCGCCGTGGTGCTTTCCGGCGACGAGGACGCCGTCGACGAGGTCGAGCGGCTGTTCGAGCAGCGCGGTGCCCGCACCAGCCGGCTCCGGGTCAGCCATGCGTTCCATTCCGCGCGGATGGACCCCATGCTGGCCGAATTCCGTGCTGTGGCCGCGGGTTTGAGCTATCGGCAGCCGCTGCTGCCGATCGTTTCGAACGTCACCGGCGCCGAGGCGGGCGACGCCGTCCTGGACCCGGAGTACTGGGTGGCGCAGGTGCGGGGCTGCGTGCGGTTCGCGCCGGGCGTGGACACGCTGATCGAGCGCGGGGTGCGCAAGTTCGTGGAGGTCGGTCCGGACGCGGTGCTCACCGCCATGACATCGGCCTGTGTGGCGCAGCACCCGGAGGTGGAGCCGAAATCCCTTGCGGTGGCGACCGCGCGGCGATCGATGGACGAGGCCGCCGCGTTCGTGACCGCATTGGCGCGGGTGGATGCCGCCGGGATCGCCGTCGACTGGTCGCGGGTGTACGCCCGGCCGTCGGCCCGGATCGAATTGCCCACCTACGCATTCCAGCGGCAGCGCTATTGGGCCCGGCCGGTGCGGGTGAACGATGTCCGGCGTTCGGGACTCGAGGACGCCGGGCATCCGCTGCTCGGCGCGATCGTCCGGCTGCCCGATTCCGAACAGGTGGTGTTCACCGGCCGGCTGTCGCTCGGCACGCATCCGTGGCTCGAAGACCATGCGGTCGCGGGCACGGTGCTGTTGCCCGGGGCGGCCTGGGTCGAGCTCGCGCTCCATATCGGAGCGGTGACCGAGCGGCCGCGATTGGCCGAACTGGTGATCGAGGCGCCGCTGCCGATACCGGCGGGCGCGGAGGTCGAACTCCGCCTGGTGACAGCCGCTTCCGGCGACTCGAACAGTGTTACGGCACAGTTCTATTCGCGGACCGAGCCCGCCGGATCCCCCGGCGACGACGAGCCGCGGTGGGTGCGCCATGCCGTCGCGACCCTCACCGGCGACGCGTTCGCCACCTCGGATCCGGAAGGCTCGCCCGAGTGGCCGCCAGTGGACACCGCCGCGGTCGCCGTCGAGGACGGTTACGCGGCACTGAAGGAACGCGGCTACGGATACGGGCCAGCCTTCCGGGGCGTGCGGGCATTGTGGGCGCGGCCCGGCGAGGCGTTCGCCGATATCGCGCTACCGGATTCGATCCGCGATCAGGCCGGGGAGTTCACGCTGCACCCCGCGGCCCTGGATGCCGCACTGCACACGATCCTGCTCGGCGGATTGATCTCCGTACCGCCGAGTGGTTCGGTGGCCGTGCCGTTCTCCTGGGAACTGGTCGACCTGCATGGCATCGGAGCGAACGCGCTCCGGGTGCACGCCAGGGTTTCCGGCGCCGGTCAGGGGACCGAGCGCATCGCCCTGTCCTTCACCGATCAGGCCGGCACGCCCGTCGGCGAGGTCGGGGCATTGACCCTGCGCACCATCGCGGCGGGCGCGGTCGGCGTCACCGAACCTCTTGGCTACCAGGTAGATTGGGTGGCCCAGCCGCCATCGGACGGTACCGTGCGGGTCGTCTGGGACGACAACACCTCCGATACCGCCGGGGACTACGAGACCGCCACGATCGACGGGCGCCGATACCGGGTCGCCCGCATCGAACCGGCGGCCACGAACGGATCCGTGCCGGATACCGTGCGCGAGAAGGTCATCGGCGTCGCCGCGCGGGTACGGCATCTGCTCGACGGCGACGATCCCGTCGTGATCGTCACCAGCCGGGCGGTCGCGGCCGAGCCCGGCGAGCACATCGATCCGGCGAGCGCCTCGGTGTGGGGCCTGCTGCGTACCGCGCAAGCCGAGAATCCGGACCGGATCGACCTCGTGGACGTCCGGGGCGATGACTATCGAGCGGGTGTGGAATCGGCGGCGGCGATAACCGGCGAATCCCAGCTGGCCGTGCGGGATTCGGCGGTGTACGCCCCGCGGGTCGCCCGCGACTCCGGCGCCCTGACCGCCCCCGGCGGCGCGGCCTGGGCGCTGACCCTCCGCGACAAGGGCACCCTGGCCGCGGAGAACTTCGGCCTGGACGAAACCTCCGGTGCGACAGTCGCTCTGGAGCCGGGGCAGGTCCGGGTGAGCATGCGAGCGGTGGGCCTGAACTTCCGCGACGTGCTCATGGCATTGGGCACCTATCCGGATCCGCTCGGCCGCATCGGCGGCGAGGGCGCGGGCATCGTGCTCGAGGTCGCGGCCGATGTCACCGAATTCGCCGTCGGGGACCGCGTTTTCGGCTTCACCCCCGGTATGGGCTCGGTGGTCGTGGTGGACCGGCGACTGCTCGCCCCGATGCCACGAGGCTGGTCGTTCGCGCAGGCCGCCGCGGTTCCGATCGTGTACGCGACCGCCTACTACGGTCTGGTCGACCTCGCCGAGGCCCGCTCCGGTGAGACGCTGCTGCTGCACGCCGCGACCGGCGGCGTCGGCATGGCGGCGGTGCAACTCGCCCGGCACCTGGGGCTGCGCGTCCTGGCCACGGCGAGCAAACCGAAGTGGAACGTCCTGCGCGACATGGGTTTCGACGATGCGGATATCGCCGATTCCCGGACCCTGGACTTCGAGCGGGAGTTCCTGGCGCGCACCGGCGGCGCGGGCGTGGACATCGTGCTCGATTCGCTGGCGGGCGAATTCGTGGACGCCTCGCTGCGCCTGCTCCCCCGCGGCGGCCGATTCGTCGAAATGGGCATGATCGACCGGCGCGACCCGGCCGAGGTCGGCGCGACCCATCCCGGCGTGCGCTACGCCAGCTTCATGCTGATGGAAGCCGGGCCCGAGCGGCTCCGGGAGATCCTGGCGGCCCTGGTGGAACTGTTCGACCGCGGCGAGCTGCGGCCGTATCCGATCACCGCGTGGGATCTGCGGCGCGCCCCCGAGGCCTTCCGTTACCTCAGCCAGGCCCGGGGCGTCGGCAAGAACGTGCTGACCGTCCCGGCGCCGCCGCGCCCCGACGGCACCGTGCTGATCACCGGCGGCACCGGCGGTTTGGGCGTGATCGCCGCACGCCACCTGGTCACCGCGCACGGCGCTCGCCGGCTCGTGCTCGCCAGCCGGCGCGGCGCGGACTCGCCCGGCGCGGCGGAGGCGGTCGCCGAACTCACCGCGCTCGGCGCGCACGTGGAAGTCGTGGCGTGTGACGCGGCGGATCGGGCGGCACTCGATCGGCTGCTGGCCGGCATCCCCGCCGAGCACCCGCTGACGATGGTCGTGCACGCAGCGGGCGTGCTGGCCGACGGACTGCTCGCCACCATGACCGACGAGCAGATCACCCGGGTGCTGCGGCCCAAGGTCGACGCGGCCTGGAATCTGCACGAGGCCACGGCGGGCCTGGACCTGTCGGCGTTCGTGCTCTACTCCTCGATCGCGGGTGTGCTCGGCACCGCGGGCCAGGCCAATTACGCCGCGGCCAATGTCTTCCTCGACGCGCTGGCGCACCAGCGGCGCGCGGCGGGGCTGCCCGCTACCGCCATCGCGTGGGGGCCGTGGCAGCAGAGCAGCGGGATGACCGGCGAGCTGACCGAAGCCGATCTGGCGCGGCTGCGACGAGAAGGCTTGCTGCCGCTGGATTCCCGCGCGGGCATGGAACTCTTCGACGCGGCGACCGCCGCCGGTCGTCCGGTCGCCGTGGCGGTCCGCATCGACCGCGACGCGCTCGGCGCGGGCGATCCGGGGAGTGTGCGACCGATCATGCGGGGACTAGCACGGCCCGCGCCGCGCCGTGGCGCGGCCACCGAACCGGCGGCGACGGTGGCTGATTCGGGACAGCTGGTCGCCCGCCTGCTCGGGCGTTCGGCCGAGGAACAGCAGCGGGTGCTGCTCGGTGTGATCGGCGTGCACGCGGCGGCCGTGCTCGGGCACACCGGCTCCGACGCGCTGGAACCGGATAAACCGTTCAGCGCGATCGGGTTCGACTCGCTCGGGGTGATGGAATTCCGCAACCGGTTGAAATCGGCGGCGGGCGTGCAATTGCCGGCCACCGCGATGTTCGACCACCCCACCCCGGCGGCCCTGGCCGATTTCCTCCGCCGGGAGCTGGTGCCCGCCGACGCCGCCGCACGCGCGCTCGCCGCCGAAGTCGACGCGCTCACCAGGAGTTTCGCCGCGGCGGAACTGACCACGTCGGAACGTTCCGACCTGGCCGGGAAATTGTCCGCGCTATTACGCAAGCTCGAGGACGCGGCGGCCGTCCGAACCGATCGCGGCGACAGCGCCGGCGATCTCGAATCCGCCGACGACGACGAGCTTTTCGATTTCATCGACAGCCTCTGAGCTGACAGACCAGGAGTTGCACTGATGGCTGACGACGACGAACTGCGCCGGTACCTCAAGAAGACCGCCAAGGAGCTGTACGACACCAAACAGCGGCTGCGCACGCTCACCGACCGCATGCGCGAACCCATCGCGATCGTCGGCATGTCGTGCCGGTACCCGGGCGGCGTGCGCTCG
Source organism: Nocardia yamanashiensis NBRC 100130 (assembly GCF_001613325.1). Classification (GTDB taxonomy): domain Bacteria; phylum Actinomycetota; class Actinomycetes; order Mycobacteriales; family Mycobacteriaceae; genus Nocardia; species Nocardia yamanashiensis. The sequence goes on from NZ_BDCD01000018.1 coordinate 13,900, forward strand.
CCCGAGCAGCTGTGGCAGCTGACCGCGGACGGCGTCGACGCCATCGGCGGCTATCCGGCCGATCGCGGCTGGGACCTCGCGCGACTGTTCGACCCGGACCCCGACGCGGCGGGCACCATCTACACCCGCGACGGCGGATTCCTCGACGAGATCGGCGATTTCGACGCCGCCTTCTTCGGCATCGGCCCGCGCGAGGCGGCGGCGATGGACCCGCAGCAGCGGCTCATGCTGGAAGCGGCCTGGGAGGCCCTCGAGGACGCCGGCATCGACCCGATCTCGCTGCGCGGCAGCGAAACCGGGGTGTTCGCCGGGGTCATCCATCAGCACTACGGCCCGCGCATCGGTTCCGCCACCATCGGCGCGGAGACCGAAGGCCATGCCTACCTGGGTGTTTCCAATAGCGTCCTGGCCGGGCGGATCGCCTACACCTTCGGCTTCACCGGTCCGGCGATCGCGGTCGACACCGCGTGTTCGTCCTCGCTGGTGGCCATCCATCTGGCCTGTCAGGCCCTGCGTTCCGGCGATACGGACGTGGCGCTGGCCGGTGGCGTCACCGTCATGTCGGATCCGTCGCTGCTGATCGCCTTCGCCCGGCAGCGGGCGCTGTCCGGCGACGCCCGGTGCAAGGCGTTCGCGGCCGCCGCCGACGGCACCGGCTTCTCCGAGGGCCTCGGAATGCTGGTACTGGAACGACTTTCGGACGCCCAGCGCGCGGGCCATAACGTGCTGGCGGTGATTCGCGGCAGCGCGGTCAACCAGGACGGTGCGAGCAACGGTCTCACCGCGCCGAACGGCCCGTCCCAGGAGCGGGTCATCGCCCAGGCCCTGGCGGGCGCCGGGCTGGAGCCCGCCGATATCGACGCGGTCGAGGCGCACGGCACCGGCACCATGCTCGGCGATCCGATCGAGGCGCGGGCGCTCATCGGCGTCTACGGCGCGGGGCGGGCGGGCGAGCCGCTGTATCTGGGCTCGCTGAAATCCAATATCGGTCACACCTCGGCCGCGGCGGGCGTCGGCGGCGTGATCAAGATGGTGCAGGCCATGCGCCACGGCGTGCTGCCGAAGACGCTGCACGTGGACGAGCCGACGCCGCACGTGGATTGGTCCGCCGGTACGGTCCGGCTGCTCGAGGACAGCCGGCCCTGGCCGCACGGGGAACGCGTGCGCCGGGCGGGCGTGTCCTCCTTCGGCGCCAGCGGCACGAACGCGCATCTCATTCTCGAGGAAGCGCCGGCCGTGGTGCCCGCGGCGGCCGAGGCGGAGACCCCTGCCGCGGCGGAGATCGCGCCGCGCGTCACCGCCGACAGCGTCGCGCTCGTGGTTTCGGCCAAATCCGAGGCCGCGCTGCGTGCCCAGGCCGATCGGTTGCGGCAGTGGCTGTTCGAGCGCCCCGAGGTGGACGCGCACGAGCTGGCGCACGCCCTGGCCAGTTCGCGGGCGCTGCTCGATTGGCGCGGCGCGGTCACCGGCCGCGATCGGGACGAACTGCTCGCCGGTTTGACGGACCTGGCCGCGGACGGCACGAATACCGTTGCGGCGAAAGCGACTTCCGGCGCCACCGCGTTCCTTTTCACCGGTCAGGGTGCGCAGCGCGCCGGGATGGGCGCGGACCTCTACGCCGCGTATCCGGTCTTCGCCGCCGCACTGGACGAGGTGTGCGCCGTACTGGATCGCGCCCTGGGACGGTCGCTGCGCGAGGTGATGTTCACCGACCCCGACGGCCTGCTGGACCGCACCGAATGGACGCAGCCCGCGCTGTTCGCCTACGAGGTGGCGCTGTTCCGACTGCTGGAATCCTTCGGTGTCACACCGGATGTGCTGGCCGGACACTCGATCGGCGAGCTGGCGGCGGCACACGTCGCCGGCGTGCTGTCGCTGCCGCACGCCTGCGCGCTGGTGGCGGCCCGGGGCCGGCTGATGGGCGCGCTGCCCGCGGGCGGCGCCATGCTCGCGGTGGCCATCGACGCGGGCCGCGCAACCGAACTCATTGCGGCGGTGTCCGATCGAGTGTCGATCGCCGCGCAGAACGGTCCGGCCTCGACGGTGCTGTCCGGCGACACCGAGGCGATCGAGGGCCTGGAACGCGAACTCGCCGCGACGGGCGTCCGGACCAAGCGGCTGCGGGTGAGCCACGCCTTCCATTCGGCCCTGATGACGCCGATGCTCGACAAATTCCGTTCGCTCGCACAGAAACTCGATTACCGCGCGCCCACCCTGCCGATCGTCTCGACCGTCACCGGGGAGTCGGCCGGTCCGGCGATGACCGACCCCGAGTACTGGGTGCAGCAGGTCCGCGCCACCGTCCGCTTCGCGCCCGCCATCGACACGCTGCGCGCCGACGGGGTCGGCCGCTTCGTCGAGGTCGGACCCGACGCGGTCCTGACCGCCATGACCCGCGAATGCCTGGGCGAGAACGGCGATCCCGCGGCCGGCCCGGTCACCGTGGCCCTGGCGCGGCGGTCGTCCGGCGAGGTCGCGCAGTTCGTCGCGGGCCTGGCGCAGCTCCAGGTCACCGGCGCGCGCGTCGACTGGCGCCCGGCCTTCGCCGGGCGCGGCACGAGCACCCTCGCCTTGCCCAAGTACGCCTTCCAGCGTCGCCGCTACTGGCTCGACCCCGATCACGGTGCGGCGGCGGACCTGTCGGATCATCCGATCCTCACCGGCGTGCTCGGCTTGGCCGCCTCGGACGAATGGCTCTTCACCGGCCGGCTGTCCCTGGCGACGCACCCGTGGATCGCCGACCACCGGTCCTACGGCGTGATGGTGCTGCCGAGCGCCACCCTGATCGAGTTCCTGCTCGTCGCCGGTGGCCGGATCGGTTGCGCGGCGGTCGAGGAACTCACCCTGCAGGCGCCGATCGTGCCGTCCGAGGGCGACGAGATCGAACTCCAGGTGCTGGTGCAGGCCGCCGACGCGACCGGCCATCGCCCGTTCGAATTCTATTTCCGCACAGCGGCTTCCGAGGAGTGGATCCACAACGCGACGGGTTCGCTCGCCGTTTCCGCCGGGCCCGAGCCGGAAGCGCTCGCCCGCCTGCGGGCCGAATCGTGGCCGCCCGCAGACGCGGAACCCTTCGACAGTGCCGGTCTCCCCGCGCAGATCGCCCGGGACGCGGGACTGGAATACGGTCCGGCATTCCTCGGGGTGCGGCAGGTGTGGGAGCGCGACGACGCCGTCTTCTCCGAGATCGCGCTGAACCCGGATCTCACCGCCGCGGCCTCGAATCCGGTCCGCCACACCCTGCATCCCGCGCTGCTCGACATGGTGATGCACGCCGCGTTCTCGCGCCTGATCTGGCGGGACGGCAACCCCGATCCGAATACCGGCAAACTGCTGTTCCGCTGGGCCGGGGCACGATTCCACCAGGCCGCGGACGCGGACGCGGGCGCCAAGCCCGCCGAGGTGTCCGCGTTGCGGGTCATCGCGGTCACGCAGGGGCCGGAGGCGGTGGCGGTCGCGGCCGTCGACAGCGAAGGCAATCCCGTCGTCTCGGTGGACGCCGTGGTGATGCGGCCGTACGACGTCAAGGAATTCCGGGGTGCGCTGGCGGGCGACGACGCCGCGCTGTACGAGGTGCGCTGGGAGGAGGATCCGAGCGCCATGGTCGCCGGGTCCGCACCAACTCTCGCACTGCTCACCGAGACGGAAACACCCGGCACGGCAGCGGATTTCGAGAAGCGATACGCATCGGTCCACGACCTGGTCGCGACCCCCGATCTCCCCGGGGCGGTGGTCTGGCGCGCCGTATCGGGCACGGCCGCAGCGGATTCCGGCGCGGCCCCCGTGATTCGCGCACGCGTGCACTCGACCTTGGAGCTGGTGCGCTCCTGGCTCGCAGCGCAACAATTGGCCGCCACCCGGCTGGTGGTGGTGACTTCGGGCGGAGCCGGTCTCCCCGGGGAGCCTCTCGATCCGTCGGCGGCGGCGGTCTGGGGATTGCTGCGCAGTGCGCAATCGGAGCATCCCGATCGATTCGTACTGATCGACGAGGATCCGGCCGCACCCGCGACCGCCGAGCGGATCGCCGCCGTACTGGCTACGGGCGCAACCCAGGTCGCGCTGCGCGGCGAGCGCGTGCTGGTCCCTCGGCTCCGGCTTGCGGTCGAAACGAGCAGCGCCACCGGGAAACCCGTCGCCGATGCGGCGTCGCTCGACGGGGCGACGGCGCTGATCACCGGCGGCACCGGCGGCCTCGGCGCGCTGTTCGCCCGGCACCTGGCCACCGAATACGGTGTGCGCGAACTGGTTCTGACCTCACGCCGTGGCCCGGACGCACCGGGAGCCGACGACCTGGTGGCGGAGCTGGCGCGGCTGGGCGCCCGCGCCCGGATCGTCGCCTGCGATGTCGCCGACCGTGACGCGGTGCGCGAGCTGCTGGCCGGCCTCGGTGACGCTCCGATCGCCGTGGTGCACACCGCCGGCGTGCTCGAGGACGGCACCGTCGCGGCACTGACCGGCGCCCAGCTCGATCGCGTGTTCGCGCCGAAGGTCGACGGCGCATGGCATTTGGACGAACTCACCCGGGACCGGGACGTCCGGTCCTTCGTGCTGTTCTCCTCGATCGCGGCCGTCCTGGGCACCTCGGGCCAGGCGAACTACGCCGCGGCCAATGCCGCGCTGGACGCCCTGGCCCAGCGCCGTCGGGACGCCGGTCTGGCGGCGACCGCGCTGGCGTGGGGTCCGTGGAATCAGTCCGGCGGGATGACCGGCGGACTGGATCGCGGCGCACTGGCGCGCTGGGAACGACTGGGGCTGACCCCACTCGCCGACACCGACGGCCTGCGCCTCTTCGACGCGGCCCGCGCGCACGGCTCGGCACGGTTGTCGCCGATCCGCTTCGACGCCGCCGCCCTGCGCACCGGCGCCGAATCCGAAGTGCCCGAGGTGCTGCGCGGATTCCTCCCCCGCCGGGCGCGTACCACCGCACCGGCCGCCGCGGCGGCGGGGACGCTCGCTGCCCGCCTGGCCGAAGTGCCGGCGGCCCGGCGCGGCGACCTGGTGCTCGAGACCGTGCTGACGGCGGCCGCGGCGGTCCTGGGGCACGACTCCGCGGCCGACATCCGGTCGGATCAGCGCTTCGACGAGATCGGTTTCGACTCGCTCGGCGGCGTGGAGTTCCGCAACCGGCTGGGGAAGGCCACCGGTCTGCAATTGCCGTCGACGCTGGTGTTCGATCATCCGACCCCGGCGGCGGTGGCGAAGCTGGTGCTGTCCCGCATCGAACCCGCGACCGCCGAACCCGTGAAGAAGGCGGCGACCCGGGTCCGGGCCGACGAGCCGATCGCCATCGTCGGCATGGCGTGCCGCTTCCCCGGCGGTGTCGAAACACCCGATCAGCTCTGGGATCTCGTCGCCGCCGGGATCGACGCGACCGGTGACTTCCCGGCCGATCGCGGCTGGGATCTGGAGCGGCTGTTCGACGCGAATCCGGATAAGCCCGGCACCGTCTACGCGCGGCGCGCCGGATTCCTCGACCGGGCCGGTGATTTCGATCCGGCCTTCTTCGGGATCGGTCCCCGGGAAGCCTCCGCCATGGACCCGCAGCAGCGCCTGCTCCTCGAAACGTCCTGGGAGGCCCTGGAAGACGCCGGCATCGACCCGAACTCGTTGCGGGGCACCGACACCGGGGTGTTCGTCGGCGCGGGCGCCTCCGGTTACGTCGACCTGGTGGGCGGTGATCTCGAAGGCTATCGGCTCACCGGGACCACCGGCAGCGTGATGTCCGGGCGGGTGGCCTACGCGCTGGGGCTGGAGGGCCCGACGCTCACCGTGGACACCGCCTGCTCCTCCTCGCTGGTCTCGCTGCACCTGGCCGCCCAGGCCCTGCGCAACGGGGAGAGCTCCCTGGTAATGGCGAGCGGTGTGACGGTCGCGGCCAGCCCGTATCTGTCCGTCGATTTCGCGCGACAGCGCGGACTCTCGCCCGACGGCCGCTGCAAGGCGTTCGCCGCGGCGGCCGACGGCGTCGCCTTCTCCGAAGGCGTCGGAGTGCTGGTGCTCGAACGGCTCTCGGACGCGAAACGACTGGGGCACCACATCCTGGCGCTGGTGCGGGGCACGGCGATCAACTCCGACGGGGCCAGCAATGGGCTGACCGCGCCGAACGGCCCGTCGCAGGAGCGCGTGATCACGGCGGCGCTGGCGAATGCCGGGCTGTCGCCGTCGGATGTCGACGCGGTCGAAGCGCACGGCACCGGTACCCCGCTGGGCGATCCGATCGAGGCACAGGCGCTGATGGCGGTCTACGGTCGCGACCGCGCGGAGCGTCCGCTGCGGATCGGCTCGCTCAAATCCAATATCGGTCACACCGTGGCCGCCGCGGGCGTCGGCGGCGTCATCAAGATGGTGCAGGCGCTGCGGCACGAAACCCTGCCCCGCACACTGCATGTCGACGCACCGAGTCCGCACGTGGACTGGACCGCCGACGTCGCGCTGCTGACCGAGCCGCACCCGTGGCCCGCCGGTGACCGGCCGCGCCGCGCCGGGGTGTCGTCGTTCGGTGTGAGCGGCACCAACGCGCACGCCATCATCGAAGAGGCGCCGCGCCAGATCGTTCCGGCGGCAGCCGATGACCGGCCACTCCGGACGGTGCACTGGCTGCTGTCGGCCAAGAACGAGACCGCGCTGCGGGCGCAGGCGGCGAAACTCCAGCGGTGGCTGACCGAACATCCCGACGCCGATCCGGAGCAGATCGCGCACGCCCTCGCCACCACCCGCGCCCACCACGAGACACGGGCGGCGATCCTGGGCGGCGACCGCGACGAGTTGCTGGCCCGGCTGACCCAATTTGCCGCCGGAACCTCCACTGCCGGAGTGGTTTCCGGCACCGTGATCGCCGGGAAGACCGCCTTCCTGTGCACCGGTCAGGGCGCACAGCGGGCCGGAATGGGCGCGGAACTCGCCGCGGCCTTCCCCGTCTTCGCCGCCGCGCTGGACGAGGTGTGCGCGCAGTTCGATCCGCTGCTCGGAGGTTCGCTGCGGGAGGTGATGTTCACCGGTGAGCTGATCGATCGCACCCGCTTCACCCAGCCCGCGCTGTTCGCGTTCGAGGTGGCGCTGCATCGGCTGCTGGAGTCCTTCGGCGTGACACCCGATGTCCTGGTGGGCCATTCGATCGGCGAGCTGACCGCGGCGTACCTGGCGGGCGTGTGGTCCCTGGCGGACGCCTGCGCACTGGTCGCGGCCCGCGGCCGGTTGATGGACGCACTGCCCGAGGGCGGTGCGATGCTCGCGGTCGCCGCACCCGAGGACGACGTCGCCGCCGCGATCGCCGAGTTCGGTGATCGGATCTCGATCGCGGCGGTGAACTCCCCTGCCGCCGTGGTGATCTCCGGTGACGCCGCTGCCGTGGACCTGCTCGACCGGCGGTTCACCGAACAGGGCCGCCGGACGAATCGGCTGCGGGTGTCGCACGCCTTCCATTCGCATCTCATGGACCCCATGCTGGGCGAGTTCGAGGCCGTCGCCGCCGGCGTCACCTACCATGCCCCGCGAATTCCCCTGGTATCCAATGTCTCCGGCGAGATCGCCGGTGACGAGATCCTGAAGCCCGGCTACTGGGTGGCGCAGGTGCGCGGCGCGGTGCGTTACGCACCCGGCGTGCGGGCGCTGCTGGCCGCCGGGGTGCGCCGCTTCCTGGAAATCGGCCCGGACGCCGTCCTGGCGGCGATGACCCGCCAGACCCTGCCCGCCGAGCTCGAGTCGCGCACGATGGTCGCGGCGGCGACGCGCCGGGACCACGACGAGGCCGGGCAATTCGTGACGCTGCTCGCGCAGGCCCACACCGCGGGCGTGGCCGTCGACTGGACGCCACTGTTCGGCGACCGCCCCGCACCGCGAATCACCCTGCCCACCTATGCCTTCCAGCATCAGCGCTACTGGCTCGAACCCGGCCTGGCGCAGCGGCGGCCCGACGCCTCGGAACACCCGCTGCTCACCGATGTGGTGCGGGTGGCCGATCGCGACGAGTGGCTGTTCACCGGCCGGTTCTCGCTGCCCACCCACCCGTGGATCACCGACCACACCACCTACGGCGTGGTCGTCGTCCCCAGTGCCGCGCTCATGGAAATGCTGCTGGTGGCGGGTCGGCGCATCGGCTGCGAGGTCGTGGACGAACTCATCCTCGAGCGGCCAATCCTGCCGCCCGCGGACGGCGCGGTCGAACTCCAGGTGCTGGTGCGGGAACCCGATGCGGCGGGACGCCGGTCCTTCACCTTCCACTACCGCCTCCCCGGCGGCGAGTGGGCGCGCAATGCCAGCGGCGTACTGAGCGGACGGCAGCTGATCGACCTCGGCCTGATGGAGATGCTGCGCAGCACGACGTGGCCGCCGGTCGGCGCCGAAGCGGTCGACACCGAATGGATTCCGGAGCATGCGACACGGGTCGCGGGGCTGGCGTACGGGCCGTCGTTCCGCGGCATCGACGCCGCCTGGCACGACGGTGACACGTCGTTCTCCGAGATCACCCTGAACGCGGAGACGCCCGGCGACGGCTTCCAAATGCATCCGGGCCTGTTCGACATGGTCATGCACGCCGGGCTGGTCAGCTTGATCTGGTCGGATCTCGACAGCAACCCCACCGAGGGCAAACTGCTGTTCCGCTGGGGCGCCACGCAATTCCACACCGCCGCCCCGATCACCTCCATGCGGGTGATGGCGGTGCGGCGCAGCAGCGAGGCCATCGCCGTGGTGGCCGTGGACCAGGACGGCAACCCGGTGGTGTCCATCGACGAGGTCGTCATGCGTTCCTACGACGTCGACCAGTTCCGCGCCACGCTGTCGGGCGGCGGCGCGGGCCGGTACGGACTGCGGTGGGCGCCGGTCGAAACACCGGACGCCGCCGTGCTCGGGAGCGCGGCCGTACTCGGCACGGCGGTCGTCGCCGGGATCGAGGAGCGCTACCCGGATCTGGCGACGCTGGCCGCGGCCCCGACCGTGCCGGACGTCGTGGTCTGGACGGAAGCCACCGGACCACACAGTGATTCGGCGCAATCCGCGCGTGCTCGCGTACATGCCGCATGGGATCTGGTCCGAAACTGGCTGACCGACCAGCGGTTCGGCCGGGCACAGCTGGTCGTCGTGACCGAAGGCGCGGCGACCCTGCCCGATTCGGCACCGGATCCGGCGGCGGCCGCCGTCTCGGGGCTGATTCGCAGCGCGCAGGCCGAGTACCCGGACCGGGTCGTCCTCCTCGACCTGGATCGATCCGCTGGTACGCAACACCTTTCGGCCGATCTGATTCAAGCCGCGCTCTCGGCGCACGAGCCACAGGTGACGGTCCGAGGCGACCGCGTCCTGGCGCCACGCCTCGAGCCACTGACATCGACTGCGGGTGAACCGATCTCCTTCGGCGCCGGGACCGTACTGATCACCGGCGGAACCGGCGGACTGGGTGCGCTGCTGGCCCGGCACCTGGTCACCGCACACGGCGTCGATCAGCTGCTGCTGGTCTCGCGGCGCGGTGAACAGGCCGACGGCGCAACGGAACTCGCGGCGGAGCTGTCCGGCTACGGCGCGCAGGTACGCATCGCCGCCTGCGATGTCACCGACCGCGACGCCCTGCGGGCGCTGCTCGCCTCCCTGCCGGACGAGCATCCGCTCACCGGCGTCGTGCACGCCGCGGGCGTGCTCGCGGACAGCACCTTCGACGGCCTCACCACCGACCGGATCGACCGGGTGTTCGCGCCGAAGGCCGAGGCGGCCTGGCACCTGCACGAGCTGACCCGGGAGCTGAACCTGTCGGCGTTCGTCATGTTCTCCTCGATCGCGGGCCTGATCGGTTCGGCGGGACAGGCGAATTACGTTGCCGCCAACGGCTTCCTGGACGCCCTCGCACTGCGCCGCCGGGCCGAGGGACTGCCGGGGCTCGCGCTCGCGTGGGGTCCGTGGCGACCGGACCTCGGCATGACCGGCGCGCTGGATCATGCCGCCATGAGCCGGCTGGACCGGCTGGGCCTGACGCCGCTGGATCACGAGGACGGACTGCGCCTGTTCGACGCCGCCCTGACCACCGCGGAGCCGGTACCGGCGCTGCTGCACCTCGACACCGACAAGCTCCGCGTCGAAGCGCACACCGGATCGCTGCCCGCGGTACTGCGCGGCTTCGCGCGCGCGGGCGGCCGGACCCCCGCCAAGGTGAGCGACGGACCGACGCTCGGGGAGCGATTGCACGGGGTGCCCGAGGCCAAGCGCCGCGGCGTGGTGCTGGACCTGGTGCGCGAACACGCGGCCACGGTGCTGGGTTACGAGTCGCTCGACGACATCGGTCCCGATCGCGGCTTCGACGAACTGGGCTTCGATTCGCTCGGCGGCGTGGAATTCCGCAACCGGCTCTCGAAGCTGACGGGGCTGTCGCTGCCCTCGACGCTGGTCTTCGACTACCCCACCGCCTGGGATCTGGCGGGCTACCTGCTGGAGCAGGCGCTGGCGGAGACGCCCGCACCGGCCGCGGCGCCCACCCCGGCCGTGCCGGTCGCGGCGGCCGCGCCCGAGGTCGCACAGCTCGAGGCCATGGTCGAGCGGATCATCGCCGTCGGGGGCAATACCGACGAGACCATCGCGGCGCTGCGGGGTCTCGCCGACCGGCTGCACGCCCACCTGGGTGACGCGTGGTCCGACGGCGTTTACGACGACCTCGAATCCCATTCCGACGATGAACTTTTTAATCTGATCGACGAGGAGTTCGGCCCAGCATGAGCAATGCCAGCGTGAGCAATCCGAGCGGCAGCAACGAGGAACGCCTCAGCCGGTATCTGCGGAAGGTCACCGGGGACCTGCGCACCGCCAACAAGCGCATTGCGCAGCTGGAGGAACAGGCCGGGGAGCCGATCGCGATCGTCGGGATGAGCTGCCGGTACCCGGGCGGCGTCGACACCCCGGACGGGTTGTGGGATCTGGTCGCCGCCGGGACGGACGCCATCGGCCCGTTCCCCACCGACCGCGGCTGGGATCTGGAGCGGCTGTTCGACGCCGACCCGGACGTGCCCGGCACCGTCTACGCCCGGGAGGGCGGATTCCTCGACGCGGCAGGCGATTTCGACGCCGGCTTCTTCGGTCTCGGCCCGCGCACCGCGGAGGCGATGGATCCACAGCAGCGGCTGTTCCTCGAAGCGTCCTGGGAGGCGCTGGAGAACGCCGGCATCGATCCGGTGTCGCTGCGGGACAGCGACACCGGCGTCTACGCGGGCGTGATCCACTTCGACTACGGCCGCCGCGTCGGCGCGCCCGGGCACAGCGCCGAATCCGAAGGCAATGCGCACCCGGGCGTTTCGGCCAGCATCCTGTCCGGGCGGGTGTCGTTCAGCCTCGGTTTCAAGGGCCCGGCGCTGTCGGTGGACACCGCGTGCTCGTCGTCGCTGGTCGCCCTGCATCTGGCCTGCCAGGCGCTGCGCCAGGGCGAGACGTCGCTGGCCCTGGTCGGCGGCGTCACCGTGATGTCGGATCCGGCCCAGCTCATCAGCTTCGCCCGGCAGCGCGCGCTGTCGCCGGACGGCCGGTGCCGGGCGTTCGGGGCCGGAGCCGACGGGACCGGATTCTCCGATGGTCTCGGCATGCTCGTGGTCGAACGGCTCTCCGACGCGCGCCGCAACGGCCACCCCATCCTCGCGGTGGTGCGCGGCACCGCCGTGAACCAGGACGGCACCAGCAGCCGGCTGACCGCGCCGAACGGCCCGGCGCAGGAGAAGGTGATCGCGCAGGCGCTCGCCAATGCCGGTCTGACGCCCGCCGATATCGACGCGGTCGAGGCGCACGGCACCGGCACCCAGCTCGGCGACCCGATCGAGGCGCGGGCCTTGATCGCCACCTACGGTCGCGATCGCGTCGGCGAGCCGCTGCGCATCGGATCGCTCAAATCGAATATCGGGCACACCTCCGCGGCGGCCGGTGTCGGCGGCGTGATCAAGATGGTGCAGGCCATGCGGCACGAAACGCTGCCCGCCACACTGCATGCCGATACCCCGACACCGCATGTGGACTGGTCCGCGGGCACGGTGCGGCTGCTGACGGCGGCTGAGCCGTGGCCGGCGGGCGAGCGGGTGCGGCGGGCCGGTGTGTCGTCCTTCGGCGCCAGCGGCACCAATACGCACGTGATTCTGGAAGAGGCGCCCGCCCCGGTGGAGCCCGCGGCCGCTCCGGCGAACGGGACCGGTGCGGATGCCGCCGCCGAGACCGCGGCGGTGGCCGCGGATGACACCGCTGTCGTCACCGAGCTCGCCGCGCTGCCGCTCTCTTCGAAGACCGAGGAGGGCGTGCGCGCGCAGGCGGCCAAACTGCTGGCGTGGGTGCGTGAACGCCCGCACCTGACGGCCGGCGATATCGCCTATTCACTGGTCACCGGACGCACGCAGATGGAATGGCGGGGCACGGTGGTGGCGGGCGACCGCGACGCCATGCTGGCCGGACTGACGGCGCTCGCCGAGCACGGCACCGAGCCCGCCGAGCACCGCCCGGTGAGCGAGGTCGTCACCGGCCGGGCGGTGACGCGCAAGACCGCCTTCCTGTGCACCGGACAGGGCGCGCAGCGCGCGGGCATGGGTCGCGAACTGTACGAGGCGTTTCCGGTGTTCGCGGCCGCGCTGGACGAGCTCTGCGCGCAGTTCGACCCGCTGCTGGGCGTCTCGCTGCGGCAGCTGATGTTCACCGGCCGGGCGGCCGGCGACGGTCCCGAGGACGCCGAGGCGCTGCACCGGACCGAGTTCACCCAGCCCGCGTTGTTCGCCTACGAAGTCGCGCTGTACCGGCTGCTCGAATCCTTCGGCGTGACGCCGGACGCGCTGATCGGGCATTCGATCGGCGAGCTGGCCGCCGCGCATCTCGCCGGGGTGTGGTCGCTGCCGGACGCGTGCCGCCTGGTCGCGGCGCGCGGCCGGCTCATGGGGCGGTTGCCCGCCGGGGGCGCGATGCTCGCCATCGCGGCGAGCGAGGACGCGGTCGCCCCGCTGCTCGCCGACGCGGCGCTGAGTATCGCCGCCGTGAATTCGCCGACGGCCGTAGTGGTCTCGGGCGACGCGGACGCCGTGACCGCGCTCGCGCAGCGGTGCGCCGAGCGCGGCTGGCAGACCTCGCGACTGCGGGTGTCGCATGCGTTCCATTCCCACCTGATGGACCCGATGCTGGCCGAATTCGCCACCGTCGCCGGGTCTTTGACCTACCACCGCCCGAACGTTCCGCTGGTGTCGAACCTTTCCGGGCAACTGGCCGGTGACGAGGTACTCGACCCCGGCTACTGGGTCCGGCAGGTACGCGAGGCGGTTCGATTCGCCCGCGGCGTGGACACTTTGGTCGCCGCGGGCATGCGCCGATTCCTGGAGATCGGCCCCGACGCGGTGCTGACCGCGATGACCCGGCAGTGCCTGCCGGAGCCGATCGAAGCACAGGCGGCGGTACTGGCCGGAGCCCGGCGCGGGCGGGCCGAGGTCGAACAGTTCGTGACCTGTCTCGCGCAGGCGCACGCCGTCGGCGTCGAGGTCGAATGGACGGCGCTGTACACCGGACGCCCGGTGGCGCGAGTCCCGTTGCCCACCTACGCGTTCCAGCGCCGCCGCTACTGGGTCGACCCGGTCGGCGGCAATGCCGGGGTGGAAGCCGCGGGTCTGGGCGCGGTCCAGCATCCGCTGCTGGGCGCGGTGCTGTCGGCGCCGGAATCGGGCGAGGTCCTGCTGACCGGCCGGCTCTCGATCGCGGCCCAGCCGTGGCTCGCCGATCACGTGATCGGCGGCGCGGCACTGTTTCCGGGCACCGGTTTCGCGGAGCTGGTGCTGCGCGCCGGCATCGAGGTCGGCTGCCCGGTGCTCGAGGAGCTGACCCTGCAGGCGCCGCTGCTGCTGCCGGCGACGGGCGGGGTGCAGATCCAGGTCGTCGTCGGCGCGCCCGAGCCGGAGCAACGGCCGGTCGCCGTCTACTCCCGGGGCGAGAACGACGATGACGACGCCTGGGTGTTGCATGCGAGGGGCGCGCTGACCGTCGCCGACGGTGCGGCCGAAGCCGCCACCGAGGCGTGGCCGCCGAGCGGTGCGACCGAAATCGAGGTCGCCGCAGCGTATTCGAACCTGTTCGCCCGTGGTTACGAGTACGGTCCGGCCTTCCAGGGAGTGCGGGCGCTGTGGCAGCGCGGCGACGAGGTGTTCGCCGAGATCTCTGCCGATGCGGACACCGGGGTGCGCGCCGAAGGTTTCGGCATCCATCCGGCGCTGCTGGACGCCGCCCTGCACGCCGGCTACCTGGCCGGTGCGTCCGAAGGCTTTGCAGGACAATCGGAGTCGCTGTTCACCGTCCCGGCCGGTCAGGTTGCCTTGCCGTTCGCGTGGGACGCCGTCGAACTGCATGCCACGGAAGCCGCCGTGCTGCGGGTGCGGCTGACCCCGGCCGGATCCTCGGTGTCGGTGCTCGTGACCGACGAATACGGGCAGCCGGTCCTGTCGGGATCGGTTGCGGCCCGGCCGATGCCACTCGAACAGCTCGTCGCGACCACGACGGGCGGCGCGAACGATCCGGTCCTCGAACTCGTGTGGTCCCCGGACCGCTCGAGCGGGACAGACGATACGACGCAGCTCCCCGCGCCCGAGCTGGGCGGCTGGGACGAGCTGGACGAAACGGCGGAACTGCCGCCGGTGGTGCTCGTCGAAGCCGGCACCGGATGGAACGACACCGGCGACACCGGTGTGGTGGCAGCCACCCACGACGAAATCGCCCGCGTCCTCACGGTATTGCAGGAAGCGCTGGCCCAGGAACGGTTCACGGCGAGCACGCTGCTGATCGCCACCCGCGGCGCGGTCGCCCTGCCCGGCGAGGAGCCCACCGACCTTCCCGGCGCGGCGGTGTGGGGTTTAGTGCGCGCCGCCCAGGCCGAGGAGCCGGGCCGGATCATCCTGGTGGACACCGACTCCCGCATCGATGCGCAGCTCGCGGCCGCCGTCGTGGCGGTGGGCGAACCGCAGGTGGTCGTGCGCGGCGGCATCACCCACACCGCTCGCCTCGTCCGGCCCGCACCCGAGCACACGGACGGCGGCGAGGCGGGGTTCGGCACGGGAACCGTGCTGATCACCGGCGGCACCGGCGGTTTGGGCGCGGTGCTGGCCCGGCACGTGGTGGCCGAACACGGCGTGCGGTCGTTGCTGCTGGTCAGCCGCAGCGGCCCCGAGGCCGCGGGAGCGGCCGCCCTGCGCGCCGAGCTCGAGCAACTGGGCGCCCACGTGACGGTCGCGGCCTGTGACGTCGCGGACGCCGCGGCGGTCACCGACCTGATCGCCGCCGTACCGGCCGAGCGCCCCCTGACCGGTGTCATCCACGCCGCCGGTGTGCTCGACGACGGGACCATCGCGTCTCTGACCCCGCAGCGGATGAACACGGTACTGGCGCCGAAGGCCGATGCCGCCTGGTACCTGCACGAGGCGACCGCGGACCTGAATCTGGCCGCGTTCGTGATGTTCTCGTCGGTATCGGGCACCCTCGGCGGCCCCGGGCAGGGCAATTACGCGGCCGCGAACACCTTCCTGGACGCGCTGGCGGCCCAGCGCCGGGCCCGCGGGCTGGCCGGCCTATCGCTGGCGTGGGGTCCGTGGGCCCGTTCGCGCGGCATGACCGCGCACCTGCAGACCTCCGATGTGGCGCGGCTGAACCGCGGCGGATTCGCCGCGCTCACCGACGAGCAGGCACTGACCGGCTGGGCCGCGGCCCTGCGGCGGAACGCCCCGCACACGGTGATCGCGACCCTCGACACCGCAGCCCTGCGCGACAGCGCCGAAACCGGGCTGCTCCCCGCCGTACTGCGCGAACTGGCGCCCGCGGCCCGTCGCCGCGCGGTTACTGCCGCGCCGGTTTCCGGTCTGCGGCAGCGCCTTTCGAGCCTGGACCTGGAACGGCAGCGGCAGCTGGTCTTCGAGACCCTGCGCACCCAGATCGCGGCGGTGCGCGGCACCGACGGCGGTTCCGCGCTCGAGCCCGGCCGCACCTTCCAGGACCTGGGTTTCGACTCGCTGAGCGCCGTCGAACTGCGCAACCGTCTCAAGACCGTCACCGGGCTGTCGCTGCCCGCCGCGGTCATCTTCGACTACCCCACCCCGCAGGCGCTCGCCGAACATCTGGCCGACAAGCTGACGGGCGTCGCGAACGATACCGCGGTCACCGCGAAAGTCGTTGCCGACGAACCGATCGCGATCGTCGGCATGGCATGCCGGTACCCGGGCGGCGTCACCTCGCCCGAGGACCTGTGGACCCTGGTCTTCGACGGCGTCGACGCGACCTCGCGGTTCCCGGGCAATCGCGGATGGGACACCGAGCGGATCTACGATCCCACCGGCGAGCGGCCGGGCACCACCTACACCCGCGAAGGCGGATTCCTGCATACCGCGGGCGAATTCGATCCCGCGTTCTTCGGCATCAGCCCGAACGAAGCGGCGACGATGGACCCGCAGCAGTTCCTGCTGCTGGAGACGTCGTGGGAGGCCCTCGAACGCGCGGGCATCGATCCGGCGACGCTGCGGGGCAGTGCCACCGGCGTGTTCGCGGGCATGATGTATCACGACTACCCGGCCAACGCGAACTCGGGATCCATTGCCTCCGGGCGGGTTTCGTATGTGCTCGGGCTGGAAGGCCCGTCGGTCACCGTGGACACGGCGTGCTCGTCGTCGCTGGTGGCCATGCACCTGGCCGGGCAGTCCCTCCGTTCGGGCGAGTCCGATCTGGCCCTCGCGGGCGGTGTGGCCGTGATGGCCACACCCGAAGTTTTCGTCGAATTCAGTCGCCAGAAGGGGCTGGCTCCGGACGGGCGGAGCAAGTCGTTCGCCGATGCCGCCGACGGGGTGGCGTGGTCCGAGGGCGCCGGCGTGCTGGTGCTGGAGCGCTTGTCCGACGCCCGGCGCAACGGGCACGAAGTGCTCGCGGTGATCGCCGGCTCGGCGGTGAACCAGGACGGCGCGTCCAATGGTCTGACCGCGCCCAACGGCCCCTCGCAGCGGCGGGTGATCCGGCAGGCGCTCGCGAACGCGCGGGTCGCGCCGGGCGAGGTCGACGTGGTGGAGGCACACGGCACCGGCACCACGCTGGGCGATCCGATCGAGGCCCAAGCGCTGCTCGACACCTACGGGCAGGAACGCGCCGCGGACCGGCCGCTGTGGCTGGGCTCGCTGAAATCCAATATCGGGCACGCGCAGGCCGCGGCGGGCGTGGGCGGCGTCATCAAGATGGTGATGGCCATGCGGCACGGGCTGCTGCCGCGCACGCTGCACGTGGATCGGCCGTCGAGCAAGGTGGATTGGTCCGCGGGGCAGGTCGAATTGCTGACCGAACCGGTGGCGTGGCCGCGGATCGACCGGCCGCGCCGCGCCGGGGTGTCATCCTTCGGCATCAGCGGCACCAATGCCCACGTCGTCATCGAAGAGGCAGCGGCGGAACCGGTTCGGACGCCAAACAGCGACGCGGACCTTCCGGCTCTCGCGGACGCTCCGGCCGCCCGGGTGCTGCCATGGGTGGTGTCGGCGCGCAGCGATGCGGCGCTCGCCGATCAGGCCGCACGGCTGGTCGCGGCCGTGACCGAACAGGAGCTGGATCCGGCGGACGCCGGTCTCTCGCTGGCTTCCACGCGCGGCGTCTTCGAGCATCGCGCGGTGGTCCTCGGGGACAACCGAAGTGCGCTGTTGTCGGGGACCCGGGCGCTCGCCGCGGGCGCGCCGTACCCGGATGTGGTGTCCGGGCGTGTGGTTCCGGGATCGACCGGACTGGTGTTCTCCGGTCAGGGCGCGCAGTGGGCCGGGATGGCGAGCGAATTGCGCTCGGCATATCCGGTGTTCGCCGCGCACTTCGACGCGATCGTCGCCGAGCTCGAGCCGCTGCTGGGGCAGCCGGATGCGCTGAGCGTCGCGCTGGCCTCCGAGGAACTCGTGGATCGGACGGTGTACGCCCAGGCCGGGTTGTTCGCCTTCGAGGTCGCGCTGTACCGATTGCTCGAATCGTGGGGCGTGCGTGCCGATGTGGTCGCGGGCCACTCGATCGGCGAGGTGGCCGCCGCGCACGTGTCAGGGGTGTTGTCCCTGGCCGACGCGTGTGTGCTGGTGGCCGCGCGCGGCCGGTTGATGCAAGCCCTGCCCGGCGGCGGCGCGATGGTCGCCGTCGGTGCGGCACAGGCCGACGTGACGCCCCTGCTGACCACGGGGGTCGCGATCGCCGCGGTGAACGGACCATCGGCGGTGGTGCTCTCCGGTGTCGAGGACGAGGTTCTCGCGGTCATCGAAGCGTGTGCCGAACGTGGCTGGCGCACCCATCGCCTGCGGGTCTCGCACGCCTTCCACTCGGCGCTGATGGAACCCATGCTGGCCGAATTCGCCGCTGCGATAGCAGATTTGACCTTCGCCGAGCCGCTGATTCCACTGGTGTCGACGGTGACCGGTGCGCTGGTCACCGACGAGATGACCGATCCGCGGTACTGGGTCGATCAGGTCCGCGACACGGTGCGCTTCGCCGATGCCGTTGCCACGATGGCGGATTCGGGCGTATCGCGGTTCGCCGAGGTCGGCCCCGACGCGGTACTCACCCCGATGGTCGGCCAGCTCACCACGGGCGCGGTGGCGCTGGTACGGCGCAATCGCGCCGATGCCGCCACCCTGCTGACCGGTGTGGCCGGACTGTTCGTGTCCGGTGCCGCGGTGGACTGGGCCGGGTTCTACGCCGGTACCGCCGCGCGGCGAATCGACCTGCCCACCTATGCCTTCCAGCGCGAGCGGTACTGGCTCGACGCCCGCAAACTGCTCGCGCAATCGTGGATGGGCGCCGAACTGGGCGGCGTGACCGACGCCGGACTCGACACGGTGCAGCACCCGCTGCTGGGCGCCGTTGTGCCGCATCCGGATTCGGGTCAGGTGAGCTTCACCGGCCGCTGGTCCCTGGACTCGGTGGAATGGCTCGCCGACCACAGCGTGCACGGCACGGTGCTGCTGCCGGGTACCGGATTCGTCGAACTGGCCGCCCACGTCGGCGGCCTGCTGGGCTGCGACGTGGTCGAGGAACTCGTCCTGCACACCCCGCTGACCCTGCCCGCCACGGGCAGCGTCGCGGTACAGGTCGTGGTGGCCGACGCGGACGACACCGGCCGCCGGCGGCTGCGCGTGCATTCCCGTGCGGATGCCGAGGGTCCGTGGCTGCTGCACGCCGAGGGCAGCCTCGCCGTGGACCCGGAAACTCCTAACGCAACAGCCGATTTCGACCTTTCCACCTGGCCTCCGGCCGGCGCGCAGCCGCTGGACGTCGACGGCGCTTATGACGATCTGCTGGCACTCGGATACGGGTACGGCCCGTTCTTCCAGGGGCTGCGGGCGGCATGGCAGCGCGGCGACGAATTGTTCGCCGAGGTCGCGCTGCCCGATCCCCGGGACACCGACGGCTTCGGTATCCATCCCGCACTGTTCGACGCGGCCCTGCACGCCGGGATCCTGCACGGCCGCAAGGCCGGTGAGGCGGTATTGCCGTTCGCCTGGAACCGAGTGGTGGTGCACTCGGCCGGAGCGGCCACCGTGCGGGTGCGCAGCGTGCCCGTGGGCGACGACTTCGCCGTGCAAATCGCCGACGAGCAGGGCCGGCCCGTCGTGTCGGTGGGCGCGTTGGTGTCTCGCCCGGTGCCGGTCGAACGCCTGACGGCCGACCGCGTGCCGGACGCCTTGTTCACTGTGGAATGGGTTGCGGCACCGGGTTCCTCGGAGCAGGCCGAACCGGACCGCATCGAGAGGCTCGATACCGGCCGTGACCTCGCGGCCTTGCTCACCGAGCTGGACGCGGCCGAGAATTCGGTGGTTCCCGATCTCGTGCTGTTCGAATGCCCGCGTCACGACGGCTCCCCGGCAGATGCGGCGCGGCAGGTGCTGGGAGGTGTGCTGGACACCGTTCAGCGGTGGCTGGCTGAACCTCGTTTCGCCACCTCACGTTTGGTGATCGTCACCGAACAGGCTGTGGCAGTGCGCGATTCCGACACCATCGCCCTGGATCAAGCGCCGGTATGGGGTCTCCTGCGTGCCGCGCAGGCCGAAAACCCCGGTCGCTTCCAGCTATTGGATGTGGAGCGCGACGGCGGCGCGGTCGCCGCGGACGTCCTGGCTGCCATCGCCGGGGAACCCGAAGCCGCGTTGCGCGGCGCGACCGTACTGGTGCCGCGGTTGACCCGCCGGACACCGAGCACGACCGCCGAGCCGAACCAGCCGATCGAGCCCGGCACGGTACTGGTGACCGGCGGCACCGGCGGTCTGGGCGCGGTCATCGCCCGGCATCTGGTGACCGAACACGGTGTGCGCCGGCTCCTGCTGACCTCCCGGCGCGGCCTGGACGCTCCCGGCGCCGCCGCCTTGCGTGCCGAACTCGCCGAGCTCGGCGCCGAGGTCACCGTGGCGGCCTGCGACGTGTCGGATCGGGCGGCGCTGACGGCTGTGCTGGCGGGCATCCCCGACGAGCATCCGCTGGTGGGCGTGGTGCACGCGGCGGGCGTCGCCGACAACGGCCTGATCGCGTCGATGTCGGCGGATCGCATCGACACCGTGTTCCGCCCGAAGGCGGATACCGCGTGGCATCTGCACGAACTCACCCGGGACAGGCCGCTGTCGTTGTTCGTGCTGCTGTCCTCAGCGGGCGGTTTGGTACTGGCCGCGGGTCAGGCGAATTACGCTGCGGCGAACGTCTTCCTGGACGCGCTCGCCGCGCATCGGCATGCCCTGGGATTGCCCGCGACCGCGCTCGACTACGGCATGTGGGAGCGATCGAGCGGGCTCGGCGCGGAACTGTCCGAGGACGACTTCGACCGGATGCGCCGACTGGGCTTCCCGCCGCTGTCCGAGTCCGACGGTCTGGCGCTGTTCGACGCGGCGGTGGCCGCCGGGCACCCGCAAACGGTCGCGCTGCGAATCGATCCGGCGGTGCTGCGCACCCGGGGCGAGCAGATTCCGGCCCTGGTGCGCGGACTCGTCCCGGCGCCGGCGCGCCGCGTCAACCGGACCCCGGCGGGTCAGGCCCTGCTGCACAAGCTGGCGGGACTCCCGGACGCCGACCGCGCCGCCGCGCTGGTCGATTTCGTCCGCACCGTGGCGGCCGGGATCCTCGGCCACGCCACCGCCGACGCCGTCGCACCGCAGCAGGCCTTCCAGCAGCTCGGGTTCGACTCGTTGAGCGCCATCGAATTCCGCAACAAGCTCAATACCGCGACCGGGCTGCAACTACCGGCCACGCTGATCTTCGATTACCCGACCCCGCAGGCCGTCGCCGAATTCATCGGCACGCAACTCACCGGCACCGCCGCCGTGGCGGAGCGCGCGGTGCGCCGGGTCCGCGCCGACGACGAGCCGATCGCCGTGGTGGCCATGGCCTGTCGTTATCCGGGCGGGGTCGCCTCGCCGGAAGACCTGTGGCGGCTCGTCGTCGAGGGCGGCGACACCGTCGGGGCCATGCCGGTCGATCGCGGCTGGGACCTCGAGGGCATCTACGATCCCGAACCCGGCAAGGCGGGCAAGACCTATACGCGCAGTGGCGGATTCCTGTACTCCGCGGCCGAATTCGATGCCGACTTCTTCGGGATCAGCCCGAACGAGGCCACCATGATGGACCCCCAGCAGCGGTTGCTGCTGGAGGTCTCGTGGGAGGCCGTCGAACGCGCCGGACTGGATCCGGCGGCGCTGCGCGGCAGTTCGACCGGCGTGTTCACCGGACTGATGTATCACGACTACGCGCAGGCCACCGGGACCGGCAGCGGGGCCGCGGGCAGTCTGGTCTCGGGCCGGGTGTCGTATGTGTTCGGTCTGGAGGGGCCGTCGGTCACCGTGGACACGGCGTGCTCGTCGTCGCTGGTGGCCCTGCATCTGGCCGGGCAGTCGCTGCGCTCGGGCGAATGCGATCTGGCGCTGGCCGGTGGCGCCGCGGTCATGGGGACGCCGGATATGTTCCTGGAGTTCGGCCGCCAGCGCGGATTGTCGCCGGACGGACGGTGTAAGTCGTTCTCCGACACCGCCGACGGGGTGGGCTGGGCCGAAGGCGTCGGCGTGCTGGTGCTGGAGCGATTGTCCGACGCCCGCCGCAACGGGCACGAAGTGCTGGCGGTCATCGCCGGGTCGGCGGTGAATCAAGACGGTGCGTCGAACGGCCTGGCCGCGCCGAACGGTCCGTCGCAGCGGCGGGTGATCCGCCAAGCCCTGGCCAATGCCGGTCTGGCACCCGTCGACGTCGACGCGGTCGAAGCACACGGCACCGGAACGACGCTGGGCGATCCGATCGAAGCGCAAGCGCTGCTCGCCACCTACGGACAGGAACGCGCCGCGGACCGGCCGCTGTGGCTGGGTTCGCTGAAGTCGAATATCGGTCACGCGCAGGCGGCGGCGGGTGTGGGCGGCGTCATCAAGATGGTGATGGCCATGCGGCACGGGCTGCTGCCGCGCACGCTGCACGCGGATCAGCCCAGCACCAAGGTCGATTGGACCGAGGGCAATGTGCGATTGCTGACCGAGGCGGTGCCGTGGCCGGAGGTCGGCCGGGCCCGGCGCGCGGGCGTGTCATCGTTCGGCATCAGCGGCACCAATGCGCACGTCATCATCGAACAGGCTCCCGCGGCGGAACAGGTTGCGGCGCCGGTGCTTCCGGCGGGCGGGCTGCTGCCGTGGGTGCTCTCGGCGCGCAGCGGCGCGGCACTGGCCGGGCAGGCCGCCCGGCTGTCCGCGCAGCTGAATGATCCGGAATCGCCGGTGGCAGCGCACGATCCGATCGATATCGGCTTCTCGCTGGCGTCCACGCGCAGCGTGTTCACCCATCGGGCCGTCGTGCTGGCCGAGGGACGCGCGGAACTGACGGCCGCCGTACACGCCTTGGCCGCGAGCGCCGATGCGACCGCTGCGGGCACGACCGGTGTGGTGGCGGGTCGCGCGGTGGCGGGCTCGACGGCGCTGGTGTTCTCGGGGCAGGGCGCGCAATGGGCCGGGATGGCGACCGAGTTGCGCAAGGCGTATCCGGTGTTCGCGGACCATTTCGACACCATCGTGGCGGAACTGGATCCGCTACTGGCACAGCCGGCTTCGCTGGATGCGGCATTGACCTCCGAGGACCTCGTCGACCGGACGGTGTTCGCGCAGGCCGGGTTGTTCGCGTTCGAGGTCGCCTTGTTCCGGCTGCTCGAATCCTGGGGCCTGCGTGCCGATGTGGTGGCCGGTCATTCCATCGGCGAGATCGCCGCGGCGCATGTGGCCGGAGTGTTGTCGCTGACCGACGCGTGCGTGCTGGTGGCCGCACGCGGCCGGTTGATGCAGGCCCTGCCCGCCGGTGGGGCGATGGTCGCGATCGGCACCGCCGAAACCGCTGTGCTGCCGCTGCTTTCGGGCGAGGTGTCCGTGGCGGCGGTGAACGGTCCGTCATCAGTGGTGATCGCCGGCGCCAGCGACGCGGTCCAGGCCGTGGCCGACAACTGCACCGAGAAGGGTTGGCGCACCACTCGTTTGCGGGTGTCACACGCCTTCCATTCGGCACTGATGGAACCGATGCTGGCCGAATTCGCCACGACGATCGAGGGTTTGACGTTCGAACGGCCGAGCATCGCCCTGGTATCGACCGTGGCGGGTGCACGGGTCGGCGACGAGATGCGCGATCCGTCGTACTGGACCGGTCAGGTCCGGGACACGGTGCGTTTCGCGGACGCCGTTGCCGCAATAGCGGATTCCGGGGTTTCCCGGTTCGCCGAGATCGGCCCCGACGCGGTATTGACCCCGATGATCACGCAAACCCTCGACAGCGCGCACCCGGCCGCCACGGTGGTCCCCCTGGCGCGCCGCGGCAAAGCCGACGCCGCATCGGTGTCGAGCGGTGCGGCCCGATTGTTCGTCTCCGGCGCGGACCTAGATTGGGCCGCGCTGTACAGCGGCACCGGTGCCCGCCGCATCCCCCTGCCCACCTACGCCTTCCAGCGGCAACGGTATTGGGTCCCCGAGGACTCCACCGGCACGGGCGATGCCCGCTCACTGGGCCTCGCCACCACCGGGCACCCGCTGGTACCCACGGTGATCGCACAGCCGGACACCGGCGGCGTGATCCTCACCGGCCGCCTGTCGGTCCGGACACACCCCTGGCTGGCCGACCACGCCGTGCTCGGCACCGTGCTGTTCCCCGGCGCGGGCCTGGTCGAGTTCGCGCTGCAAGCCGCCAGCCGGGTGAACCTCCCGACGCTGACGGACTTCGTCCTGCACGCCCCGCTGGTACCGCCGGAAACCGGCGGCGTCGCGGTACGCAGCGTCGTCGGCGCCGCCGACGAGCCAGGCCAACGCCCGGTACGGATCTACTCCGCCCCGGAAAGCGAGACCGACTCAGCGGAATCGTGGACGCTGCACGCCGAAGGCACCCTCACCGCCGACGCGACCACCGACCCCGAAACCCCCCGAGCCGACCTCACCGCATGGCCCCCGCACGGGGCACAACCCCTACCGATCGACGACGTCTACAACGGCCTACGCGCCAACGGATACGAGTACGGACCCGCCTTCCAAGGTCTGCGCGCGGCCTGGCAGCGCGGCGACGAGGTCTTCGCCGAAGTCGCACTCCCCGACCCCCGGGAAGCGACAACATACGGACTCCACCCCGCACTACTGGACTCCGCCCTCCACGCCCTGCTCATCAGCGACTCCACCCCCGACGGCTCCGGCCCAGCCCTGCCGTTCGAATGGTCCGGCGTCACCGTCCACACGCCCGGAGCCGCAGCACTGCGCGTACACGCAACCCGCACCGGCAACCGCACGGTCCGAGTAAACCTCACGGATCCGACCGGCACTCCGGTGGCAACAGTGCACCGACTGGCCGCCCGGCCAATCGACCCCACACAACTCGCAGCGCTCACCTCCACCGTCGACAACGCGCTGTATCGGGTCGAATGGTCACCGATGGCGCTGTCCGACAGCGAAATACGCGCCGTATCGTGGACGGAGCTCGATGGCGAGGTTCCGGCCGCACCCGGCCACGAGGTTCCGACCGCTCCCAGTGGCGAGGTTCCAGCCGCTCTCGGTGGAGAGGTTCCGGCCGCCGTGGTGCTGGATGCACCGGCGGGGAATGATCCCGGCGCTGTTCGTGCCGCGACTCATGCTGTGCTGCACGTGCTTCGAACCTGGATCACGGATCCGCGATTCAGTCGGGCGGCGCTGGTGATTCGGACCAGCGGTGCGGTTTCCATTGCCGGTGAGGACATCACGAACCTTGCCGGTGCCGCGGTGGGCGGCCTGGTTCGGTCCGCCCAGGCGGAGGGTGCGGGGCGAATCATTCTGGTGGACAGCGATTCCGATGTCGCCGGACTGTTGGGCGGGATCCTGGCCTCCGGGGAGCCGCAGGTGGCTGTGCGCGGTGGACGAGTCCACAGCGCGCGACTGGTCCGAGCGGCGACCACATCGAGCCCGGGCGTTGTCTTCGGTCCGGACGAGACCGTGGTCATCACCGGCGCGAGTGGTTTCCTGGGTGGATTGTTCGCTCGGCATCTGGTGCGCACCCGTGGTGTGCGGCATCTGCTGTTGCTGAGTCGGCGTGGCGAGTCGGCGCCGGGCGCTGGTGAGCTGGCGGCCGAGCTGCGGGATGCCGGTGCCGAAATCGACTTCGTCGCTTGCGATGTCGCTGATCGGACCGCACTCGCCGAGGTGCTGTCCGGTATCCCCGCGAGTCGTCCGCTCACCGGTGTGTTCCACACGGCCGGTGTGCTCGACGACGGCGCTATTACCGCGTTGACTCCGGAGCGGATGGATACGGTGTTGCGCCCCAAGGTGGATGCGGCCCTGCATCTGCACGAGTTGACCGCCGAGCTGCCGCTGAAGGCGTTCGTGTTGTTCAGCTCGGTGGCCGGGACGCTGGGCAGTCCGGGGCAGGGCAACTATGCCGCGGCCAATGCCTGCCTGGATGCGGTGGCGGCGCACCGCCGGGCCTCCGGGCGCAGCGGGCAGTCGCTGGTGTGGGGGTTGTGGAGCGGCGACGGCGGTATGGGCGACGGGCTCGGTGAGGTCGAGCGGCAGCGTATGACACGTTCGGGGCTGCTGCCGTTGTCGGCGGAGCAGGGTTTGGCGCTGTTCGACGCCGTCTCCGGAATTGGCACGGCGGCACCGGTTCTCGCCCGGCTCGACCGGCAGGGACTGCGTGGCGCGGGGTTCGCGACGGCGCTGTTGTCGGGGCTCGTGCCTGCGCGCCCGGTGTCGGCCGCCCCGGCCGCACTACATGCGCGACTGGCCGAGACTCCCGAGAGCGAACGTCTCGGCGTGCTCGTCGATTTGGTTCGCGACCAGGTGGCCACGGTGCTGGGGCATCAGAACGCGAAGGCCATCGCGGCCGACCGGGCGTTCAACGAGCTGGGCTTCGATTCGATCACCGCCATCGAATTCCGCAACGCCCTCAAGGCCGCCACCGGCCTGCCTTTGCCCGCGACGCTGGTCTTCGACTACCCGTCACCGGGGGTGCTGGCCGAATACCTGGCCGGGGAGTTCACCTTCGAAGACCACCCCGAGGCGCCCGCGGCGGCGTCCGAGGACGAGATTCGCGACGCGCTCCAGTCGATTTCGCTGTCCCGGCTCCGCGAGGCCGGACTGCTGGACGCGCTCATGCAACTGGTGCAGGAACGCCCGGACGAGACGGCAGCGCACATCGAGACGACAGCGCCCAGCGCCGACGAGTCCATCGACGAACTCGATCTCGACGACTTGATCAATCTGGCTTACAACTCCGAGGACTGATAGCGATATGACGAATACCGAGAGCACCGCAAAACTCGCCGACGCGCTCCGGGCCTCGCTGAAGGAAACCGATCGGCTGCGGGCGCGCAACCGGCAGCTCGACGCCGCCCTGCGGGAGCCGATCGCGATCGTGGGCATGGCCTGCCGCTACCCCGGCGGCGTCGAATCGCCGGAAGACCTGTGGCGCTTGGTGACCGACGGCGTCGACGCCACCACCGACCTGCCCGCCAACCGCGGCTGGGACATCGAACGCATCTACGACCCCACCGGCGAACTGCCCGGCCGCTCCCACACCCGCTCCGGCGGCTTCCTGCACGGCGCGGGCGATTTCGATCCCGCCTTCTTCGGCATCAGCCCGAACGAAGCGGCCACCATGGATCCGCAGCAGTTCCTGCTGCTGGAAACCTCCTGGGAGGCTTTCGAACGCGCCGGAATCGACCCGGCCACCCTGCGCGGCAGCGCGACCGGCGTCTGGGTCGGCATGATGTACCACGACTATCCGGCCAACGCCAACGCCGGATCCCTCGCCTCGGGCCGGCTCTCCTACACCTTCGGACTACAGGGACCGTCGGTCACCGTCGACACCGCGTGCTCATCCTCGCTGGTGGCCATGCATTCGGCCGCCGCCGCACTGCGCGCGGGCGAATGCGAACTGGCGCTGGCGGGCGGGGTGACCGTGATGGCGGGCCCGGACACACTGGTGGAGTTCAGCCGGCAGCGCGGACTGGCCATCGACGGCCGCTGTAAGTCGTTCTCCGACAGCGCCGACGGCGTCGGCTGGGCGGAAGGCGCCGGCGTACTGGTGCTGGAACGACTGTCCGACGCACAACGCAAGGGCCACCGGATTCTCGCGGTGCTGACCGGTTCGGCGGTGAACTCCGACGGCGCCTCCAACGGCCTGACCGCCCCCAACGGTCCCGCGCAGCGGCGCGTCATCGAACAGGCGCTGGCCAATGCCGGCATCGCCGCGGACGGCGTCGACGCGGTCGAAGGACACGGCACCGGAACGACGCTGGGCGACCCGATCGAAGCGCAGGCGCTGCTGGGCACCTACGGCCGTGATCGCGCCCCGGAACGACCGCTGTGGCTCGGATCGCTCAAGTCGAACATCGGGCACGCGCAGGCCGCCGCGGGCGTGGGCGGCGTCATCAAGATGGTGATGGCCATGCGGCACGGGCTGCTGCCGCGCACGCTGCACGTAGACCGGCCGTCCACCAAGGTCGACTGGTCCGCGGGCGAGGTACGGCTGCTGACCGAACCGGTGCCGTGGCCGCCGCTGGATCGCCCACGGCGCGCGGGCGTTTCGTCGTTCGGCATCAGCGGCACCAACGCACACGTCATCCTCGAAGAGGCGCCCGCCGCCGAACCGGCTCCCGACGTCGCGACGCCTCCAGCCGAGTCCGGCGGGGCGGTCCTGCCCTGGGTGCTGTCCGCCGCCACTGCTCGTGCGCTCGGCGAGCAGGCCGCGCGCCTGGGACGGCACGTCCGCGAAAACGCCGACGCAGCACACGATGTCGGGTATTCACTGGCCGCCACCCGCGCCACGCTCGGCCATCGAGCGGTGATCCTCGGCGCCGATCGGGACGAATTGGTCTCGGGCGTAGAGGCATTGGGTCGCGGCGACTCCGTATCCGGTGTGGTGTCGGGGCGCGCGGTCTCCGGTTCGACGGGGTTCGTCTTCTCCGGTCAGGGCGCGCAGTGGGCCGGTATGGCCGACCAGCTGCGTACCAACCCAGTCTTCGCGGAAACCTTCTACAAGATCGTCGCAGAGCTGAATCCCCAACTCGATCAGCCCATTTCGCTCGACGAGGCGCTCACCGAGACGGACCAGATCAATCGAACCGTCTTCGCGCAGGCCGGGCTGTTCGCCTTCGAGGTCGCCCTGTATCGCCTGCTCGAGGCGTGGGGCCTGCGCCCGAACCTGGTGGCGGGCCACTCGATCGGCGAGATCGCCGCCGCGCATATCGCCGGCGTGCTGTCGTTGCCGGACGCCTGCACCTTGGTGGCCGCGCGCGGCCGGTTGATGCAGGCGCTCCCCACCGGCGGCGCGATGCTCGCGGTGGGAGCCCCGGAATCCGCCGTGGCCTCGTCGCTGACCGACGGCGTATCGATCGCGGCGGTGAACAGCCCCACCTCGGTGGTGATCTCCGGCGTCGAGACCGAAGTCGACGCACTGGCCGGGGTTTTCGCCGAGAAGTCCTGGCGGACCAGTCGTTTGCGGGTGTCGCACGCCTTCCATTCCGGCTTGATGGACCCGATGTCGGCGGAGTTCGCCGCGGTGGTCGCGGGCTTGACCTTCGCACGGCCGAAGATTCCGCTGATCTCGACCGTGACCGGCGCCCGGGTGACCGATGAGATGTCGGACCCGGCGTACTGGGTGCGCCAGGTCCGCGCCACGGTGCGCTTCGCCGACGCGGTCACCGCGATGACGGACGCGGGCGTGGTGCGCTTCGCCGAGATCGGGCCGGACGCGGTCCTCACGCCCATGGTGGCCGGCACCGTGGACGCCGCGGGCATCATCGCGGTCGCGACCGCGCGCCGCGAAGCCGCCTCCACCGCCACGGTCGCGACCGCGGTCGCGAAGTTGTTCGTGTCCGGTGCGGAGGTGGACTGGACCGCGTTCCACCCCGGTGCGCGGCCGATCGACTTGCCCACCTACGCATTTCAGCGCGAACGGTTCTGGCTCGACGCGAAACGGCATCTGTCGACCACCTGGCTGGCCGCCGAGGCCGATGCCGCAGGCTTGGATCCCGTCGCCCATCCCCTCCTGGCAGTGCGTGTTCCGCAGCCCGATTCGGACGGGGTGAGCTTCGTCGGCCGCTGGTCGCTGGACTCGATCGAATGGCTGGCCGATCACAGCGTCCTCGGCACGGCACTGCTGCCGGGAACCGGTTACGTCGAACTGGCGACCCATGTGGGCGGCCTGCTCGGTCACCCGCGACTGGACGAGCTGATCCTGCACGCACCGCTGCCATTGCCCGCCCGCGAAGGGGTTTCGATTCAGGTGGTGGTCGGCGGTGCGAACGATGCCGGACGCCGCCGCATCACGATCCACTCGCGCCAGCCCGAGGCCGTCGCCTGGACATTGCACGCGGAGGGCGACCTCACCGCCGAGGCCGTCCGGCCCGATTTCGATCTCGCCGCCTGGCCTCCGGCCGACGCGGAAGCGATCGACGTCACCGGCGCGTACACCGAGATGCTGGACGCCGGATACGGATACGGCCCCTACTTCCAGGGCCTGCGCGCGATGTGGCGACGCGGCGAGCGCGGCTCCGCGGGTTACGAGCTGTTCGCCGAGGTCGCCCTGCCGGACCCGGACGCCGCCGACGGCTACGGCCTGCATCCCGCGCTGTTCGATGCGGCCATGCATCCGCTCATCGTGGACGGCATCCGCAACGGCGGCCTCGACGCGCCCGCACTGCCGTTCAGCTGGCGCGGCGTCACCCTGCACACGGCCGGATGCAGTGCCGTCCGGGTGCGAATCGGCGTGCACGACAACCGTTTCCAGCTGTGGCTGGCCGACGGCAACGGCAATCCCGCATTGTCGGTCGATGCGCTGGACACCCGCCGGGTGTCCGCGGACCGGCTGCGCGCGGACCGGGTGGCCGACGCCCTGTTCACGGTGGATTGGATCACCGCGCCGGTCGCCGCCGGTGCGGTGGCCCCGGCCCGCACCGCCGTCCTCGGCGCGACGGGATCGGCGGAGATACCCGGCTATCCCGACCTCGCGGCACTCGTCGCCGAACTCGACGCGGCCGCCGAAACGGCACTCGCCGCCGAGCTCGACGCGGCCGCCGAAACCGTTGTCCCCGAACTTGTTCTGCTCCATTGCGCCGATACCGGTGACGCATCGTCGCACGCCGCCCGTACTGCGGTGCACGGCGTGCTGGCCACCGTACAACAGTGGCTGGGCGATCCTCGCTTCGCCGACTCCCGCTTGGTGATCCTGACCAGCGACGCCGTCCGCGCCGGCGAATGGGAGCAGGTACGCCCGGCCCAGGCCCCGGTCTGGGGTCTGGTGCGCGCGGCCCAGGCCGAACACCCGAACCGCTTGCAGCTGTTGGATATCGAAGGCGCGGCCGAACTCGATCCGGCCGCCGTCGCCACCGCCTCCGCCGCCCTGGCGAACGAGCCCGAGGGTGCGCTGCGCGGCCCGAATCTCCTGGTGCCGCGCCTGGTTCCGCATCAGCTCACCGAGGAGAACCGCGAACCGCTCGAACCGCTGGACCCCGGCACCGTGCTGATCACCGGCGGCACCGGCGGGCTGGGCGCGCTGTTCGCCCGGCACCTGGTCACCGAATACGGTGTGCGGCGGCTGATTCTGACGTCCCGGCGCGGGCCGGAAGCACCCGGCGCCGACTCCTTGCGTGACGAGTTGACCGAACTCGGCGCGCAGGTGACCGTGGCCGCCTGCGACGTCTCCGATCGGGACGCGCTGAAAGCATTGCTCGACGGCATCGATGCCGAGCACCCGCTGACCGGTGTCGTGCACGCGGCGGGCATCGCCGACCACGGCCTGATCGAAACGATGACGAGCGATCGCATCGACACCGTCTTCGCGCCCAAGGCCGACGCCGCCTGGCATCTGCACGAGCTCACCAGCGACCTGCCGCTGTCGCTGTTCGTGCTGCTGTCCTCCGCCGGCGGCCTGGTGCTGCCCGCCGGGCAGGCCAACTACGCGGCGGCCAACGTCTACCTCGACGCCCTCGCCACCTACCGCCGGGCGGCCGGATGGACGGCCACCTCGATCGACTACGGCCTGTGGGAACGCGCGACCGGTCTGGGCGCCGAACTGTCGGACGAGGATTTCGAACGGATACGGCGACAGGGTTTTCCGGCGCTGTCCGAAGCCGACGGACTGGCCCTGTTCGATACCGCGGTGGTCTCCGGCGTCGCCCAGCTGGCCGCGGTGCCCCTGGACCGCGCCGTGCTGCGCACCCGGGCCGAGCAGGCGCCCGCCCTGGTGCGCGGACTGGTACCGCTGTCCGCACCGTCCGCGACGCCGTCACCGCTGCTGGAACTGGTCGGCCTGCCGTCCGCCCAGCGGCTGCCGCTGCTGGTGGAGTTCGTGCGCAAGCAGGCCGCCGCGACGCTCGGCTACGCCGATTTCGAGCTCATCGAGGTCGACAATGTGTTCGGCGAAATGGGATTCGACTCGCTCACCGCAGTCGAATTCCGCAACGCGCTGCGCGATGCCACCGGCGTGCAGCTGCCCGGCACCCTGGTCTTCGACTTCCCGACGCCGCAGATTCTCGCCAAACAACTGGACGAGCGACTGTCCGAGGGCGCGGGCGCGCTGGCCAGCGCCATCGACGCGGCCGCCCGGCGCGATCGCGAGGAGGGCGTCGCCGACGACTCGCTGTACGGCATGTTCCGCACCGCGGTGGGCCGGGAACAGTTCTCGGTCGCCTTCCTGCTGCTGCACCTGGCCGCGCAGATGCGGGACCTGTTCACCGTCAACGACGAACTGGACGTCGAGCCGGAACTCATCCGGATGACCGAGGGCGCCGCCGCGCCGCGCATCATCTGCATCGCCCCGCCCATGGCGGCGGGCGGGGTGCGCCAATACGCCCGGATGGCAAGCAAACTGCGGACGCCCCGCGACGTGGTCGGCCTCGCGCCGATGGGATCGCACGCGGGCCAGCCGCTGCCCACCGACTACGCCGCGGCCACCAAGGCCCTGATCCGGCCCATCCTGGCCGCCGCCGAGGACCAGCCGTTCATCCTGTTCGGGTACTCCTCCGGCGGGGTGCTGGCCTACAGCGTCGCCGAACAGCTGGAAGCGCTCGGCGGGCCCAAGCCGGCGGGCGTGGTGCTGGTGGACAGCTACCGGGTGGCCGAGGGCGATGCGAGCGAATGGATTCTCAAGCCGGTCGCCGAGAACATGGTGACCAACGAGGCCGCCTTCGACCGCTTCGATCCGGCGCGATTGACCGCCATGGGCCAGTACATCCAGGTGCTGCGCGGCATCGTGCCCGGCAAGATCGCCGCGCCCACCCTGTTCCTGCAGTGCGGGCAGCGGATTCCCGGTGTCCCCGAGGACTTCCCGGATTGGCAGGCCAAGCCGTGGGACGAGAGCCACCGGGTGGTCCAGATCGACGCCAACCACTTCGCCATGCTGCACGAGGGGTCCGATCAGGTCGCCGCGGCGGTCGACGATTGGCTGGACGAGCTGGTGTGATCGATGCGGCCGGGAGGGTGATCGCCCTCCCGCGCCGCACTCGGATCAGGCGCGGGCGTGCGTGAGCCGGACCGCCGCGTACCACGGTATCCGCTTGGCGCCCAATGGCATCCGGGGTCCGACGGGTGCGAAGGCGAGCGACCACAGCAGCGGGGGCAAGCGGCGGAAGCGGGCCGCCATCCGGAACAATCCGACCACCTCGTCAGCGGTCCACCCCGCGTCGGCGAAGAATCGCAGCGGCTCGAGCGGCCCGAATTTCCAGGGCGAATTCTCGAGCAGGTTCTTGTTCACCCGGTTGAACCGATCGACCACGGGCTTGTTGTTCACATCCAGTATCCACCAGGCGATTTCGGGTCGCGCCAGTGCCGCCGCCAATCCCGAGACCTCGTCTTCGGACAGGTAGTACACCAGCCCTTCGGTCAGTACGAGCGCCTTCTTCGCACCCGCGAGCGCCCCGTCCAGGAACTGGCCGCGCGCCGCCGGGTCCGCGAGATCCACTGCGGCGCGGGTGAGTACGCAGCGGGGGGTCTGGTCTTCCAGCAGGCGGTTCTTCTCGGCGATCAAATCCGGGAAGTCGGCCTCGATCCAGCGGAGATCGGCGGGCAGCTCGAGACGATACGGCCGCGCATCCAGCCCCGCGGCCAGATTGATCACCAGATCGCAACCCTCGGTGAGGGTTTCGGCGATCAGGTCGTCGATGACCTTGGTTCTGGTGACCAAGGGCCAGCCGGCCATCGCGGTCTGCTTCTCATCCGCGACGATGGCCTTGCCGATTTCGCCCGCGAGCCGCTCCGCGAGCGGATCGTGAAAAAGCGCATCGGTACGGGCGGATTCGATCGCGCGGTACGCGGCCACCCAGTGGGCGGTATCCGAAACATTCGAAACGGGTCCGGCGGCTTCAGCCATTTTTGCAGTCTCTCTGGTCGCGAATCAGTTCGGCCACACCGTGGGAGTTGGCATCGATGTAGAAGTGGCCGCCCGGGAACGAGGTCTGGGTGAAAGGACCGGTGGTGTGCGCCTGCCACTCTTTCAGGTCGGCTTCGCTGGTGGCGGGATCGTTGTCGCCGACCAGCGCCACCAGCGGGGTGCCGACGGTGGAATCCGGTGCGCACGAATAGGTTTCGATGGCGCGGTAGTCGCTTCTGGTGACCGACAGGATGAGCGGCCGGAAATCGGGATCCTCCAGCAGCGCCGCGGGGGTGCCGCCGAAGTCCAGCAGGTGCCGGATCAATTCCGGATCGCTGTAGCGGTGCACGGCGTGAGAAGTCTTCCGCGACGGTGCGATTCGGCCCGAGACGAACAGGGCGCCGGGCGGCGTCACCCGCTCCTGTTCCAGCCGCCGACAGGTCTCGAACGCCACCGCCGCACCCATACTGTGGCCGAACAGCGAGTAACCCGCGGTCCCCGGGATCGATTCGCGGATTTCCGGCAGCGCACCCGCGACCAGGTCGGCGACGCTGTCCAGCAGCGGTTCGTGCCTGCGATCCTGGCGCCCGGGGTATTGCACGCCGAGCACCCGGAAGCGCGGTCCGAGCGTTCTGGCCAGCGGGCCGAAGGAGATGGCGGATCCGCCCGCGTGGGGAAAGCAGATCAGCGTATGCGCGTCCGCCTCCGATCCGGCGGACAAGCTACGCAACCAGCTGACGTTTCCCATGGGACCTCTCGGCGAATCGTGAATCTCATTGCAGCAGAACGGGAACCGACTGGTGACCGTTGGAGACGAAGCTGCCCAGCGGCCGGAGTTCGGCGGGATCCACCGCCAGGCGCATATTCGGGAAGCGCTCGAACAGGGCCGGGAGCGCGATCGCGGCCTCGAGCCGGGCCAAGGGCGCGCCGAGGCAATGGTGCGCGCCGTAGCCGAAGGCGATGTGCTCCTTGTTCTCCCGGTGCACGTCGAAATCCCCGGCGGTGGCGCCGTGAATCTGCGGGTCCCGGCTCGCGGCCCCGTAGGAGGCGAGAATGGCCTCGCCCGCGGCGATCCGGACGCCCGCGATCTCGATGTCCTCCACCGCGTAGCGCAGCGGCAGATGCGTGATCGGCGGCTGGTAGCGCAGCGCTTCCTCGATCACCTCCGACCACGGCACCCGGCCGGCGAGCACGTCGGCCCGCTGCCCCGGGTTGGTCAGCAGGGCGACGACGGCCTGGTCGAGCAGGTTGACCGTGGTCTCGTGACCGGCATTGATCACCAGGATCAAGGTGTCGATCACTTCCTTCTGCGTCAACCGGTCCGAGTCCTCGTCGACGGCCGAGATCAGCGCGCTGGTGATGTCGTCGCCGGGGTTGCCGCGCCGGTAGAAGATCAGCTGCCCCATCAGCGACACCATCTTCAGCACATTGGCCTTCGCCTGCGCGGGCGTGAAGGAGGTGTCGAAGAACCCGTCGACGCACGCGTTGATCTTGGCGTCCAAATGCTTTGGCACGCCGAGCAATTCACCGATCACCTGGATCGGCACCGGGTACGCGTAGGTGGGCCGCAGGTCGACGACCTCGCCCGGGGGAACGCCGTCCAGGCGCTTCAGCAGGCCGTCGACGATGGCTTCGATGCCCGGGCGCATCAGGGCGGTGCGGCGCGCGGTGAACGCCGGCGCCACGAGTTTGCGCAGGCGGCGATGCTGGGGGCCGTACGCGGTGAACATGTTCTCCGCAATGACCCACGGGTGCAAGGGCCAGCGCTGATCGATCTCGCCCTTCTTGAAGGCCGTCCAGTGCTGGCGTGGATCCTTCGACACGCGGGGATCGGCGAGCAGTTCTTTCAGCACCGCCGCATCGGTGACCGACCATGCCGAGACCCCGCCGGGCAACCCCACCGGCGCGACCGGTCCACGCTCGCGGATCCGCTCGTTCTCGGCCTGAACGTCGGCGCCCGTCGGATCCAGCACAATCGCTTCAGTATTCAAGGACCAACTCCCGAGCCACGGGGCACGCCCCGCACTGCCTCAATCTTGTTCCAGCAGAAGTGATGCGGGCCCCACCCGCCTCGCCGACACCACTTCGATGGGGAGTCGTTCTCGCATTACCTGCGAAACTTACCACCCAGTATCAAAGAGCCTTCAGCCGAACGGGCATGTGTGAGTAACCGCGCAGCGTGGACAGCCGGCGGCGGGTCGGCTCGCCGTCGAGGCGGATATCCGGGAAGCGGTCGAACAGTGCGGGCAAGGCCTGCAGGACTTCCAGCCGGGTGAGGCTGGCGCCGATGCAGCCGTGCATGCCGGTGCCGAAGGACAGGTTGTCGCGGGCGTTGGCGCGGGTGACGTCGAAACGGTTCGGGTCCGGGAATTTGACCGGATCCCGGTTGGCGCCGGCCAGGGAGACGACGAGCGACTTTCCCGGCACCAGGGAAACGCCGCCGAATTCCAGGGGTTCCAGCACGCAGCGGGCCGTCATCTGGACCGAGGTGTCGTAGCGCAGCAGTTCCTCGATCGCGAGCGGCCAGCGTTCGGGTTCGGCGCGCAGCAGGTCGAGTTGATCGGGATGGGACAGCAGCAGCGGGATGGAATTGCCGAGCAGGTTCATGGTGGTCTCGAAACCCGCGCCCATCAGCACATTCGCGCTGGCCATCAATTCGGTGGTGGTCAGGTCGCTGCTGGTGACCAGTTCGCTGAAGATGCCCTCCCCCGGTGCGCGGCGCAGCTTCTCGATATGGGCGGCAAGGTAATCCCGCATCGCACCGGTGGCGGCCATGGCGCGGCGGTGGGTTTCCCAGGAGATCCCGACATCCAGCAGCGGGGCGACGTGGCTTCCCCAGCGCAGGAACAGTGGCCGATCGGCCTTGGGGAAACCCATGATCTCCGCGATGACGGCGATCGGCACCTGCGCCGCGAAATCCGCCATCAGGTCCGCGGATTCGTGTTCGGCCATCGCGTCGAGCAGTTCGGTGGTGACCTCACGCACCCGGTCCCCCAGCCGCGCGACCGCACGCGGCGTGAACGCCGAGGCGACCGGTTTACGCATTCGCGAATGCTCCGGCGGGTTCAGCGCGAACATCGACGGCGGCTCGATCGGGTTGGGCGGCACCACAACCCGCTCGGCGTACCGCCGCAACGGACCCGGAACGGCCGGATCGATCGGCACCCGCACCCCGAATCGCCTGTCCCGCAATATCTCCCGGCACAGCTCGTAGTCGAAGGCAGCGTAACCGGCCTTGGTGACCAGCACCCCGTTCCCCCGCATCCGATCGATCAGCGCATACGGATCGTCATAGCCCGCGTCCCCGCTCATCAGCTGCGCGAACGGATCCCCCGTCGCCCGCAGCGCGCGAAACCCCAACCGCGGGAACCCGTGCTCCGCCGCCCACCGCAGCGCGTATCTCGCGTTCATCAAAACCTCTGTGCCATAACGAAAACCGAAACGCCAACACCTGGCCGGTCTCAATATAGGCGGCCGGGCGCCACCCCACCACGCGTCTCAGTGCTTCGTCGCGACGTAATAGCTGTTGAGGATGTCCGCATCGACGTGCTCGACAGTAACGGTGGCGAAGCCGGCTTCGTGCAGCATCCGGGTGGCGACCTGCTCGCCCCACATGGTTCCGAGCCCATCGCCGCCGAGCGCCAGTGACACCGTCATGCAGTGCATGGTGGAGATGGCGTACAGCCCCGCCCCGAGCGGATGATCCATGTTCTCCGCCAGCTCACTGGAAGCCTGAATGTCGACCATCAGGAAGGTACCGTCCTCCCGCAGCGCATCGGCGATTCCGCGGAGGACCTGCGCGGGATGAGCTTGATCATGTATCGCGTCGAAAGCGGTGATCAGATCGAAGCTGTCGGACATCCCCAGCTCGGTCACATCGCGAACCTCGAACCGGGCATTGGTCAACCCCATCGCCTCGGCCTCCGCCCGCGCCGCCGCAATGCCCTCCTCCGAGAAATCGAACCCACTGAACCGGCTCCCCGGAAACTCCCGCCCCAGCAGATTGAGCGCATGCCCGCTCCCACACCCGATATCCGCGACATCGATCCCACCCCGCAGCCGCTCCGGCAGCCCCGGCACCACGGTAATAGTGCTCCCGATCAACGCCAGATCGTGCACCGCGGCACTCTCCTCCGCCTGCAACTGCTGAAACCGCCCGAACTTCGAATACGGCACCCCGCCCCCGTCCCGGAAGCAATCGACGATATCCCCCTCGACACTCGCCGCCAACGCAATGTACTGCGCAAACGAAGCAAAATTCTCCGGCCCCGCAGCCCGCGTGAGAGTAGCCGCATGCGCCGCAGGCAACAAAAACGTCGAATTCCCGGCGTCATACTCGACCACCCGCCCCACAGCCAGCGCAGCCAGCCACTCCCGCACATACCGCTCGTCCAACCCCGCAGCCCCCGCAACCTCCGAGCTGGTCCCCGCCCCCATCCCACTCATAACATCGAACAACCCCGTCCGATGCCCAATACTCACCATCAGACAAAGAAACCCATCATTGACCATCCCCAGCATCCGCCCCCCGAAAGCCTCTGCCCGCCTTAAGAATTCCGCATCCACCGCGGAAGCCTGACCATTCACCGTAGGGGTTTGCATGCTGTCGGACATGACAACTCGATTCATGGAAAGAAATGCCTTACCAGCCCATTCTCCCGCAACACCCCGCAATACGGACCCACTCCGGCAAACATCTCGTAACTACAACAAACCGCCCGTGACCTCGAAAGAGATCACGGGCGGTCGTGTTGTGGACCCGACGGACCAGCATGCGAACCGGGCGGTGCTGGTGGATGGGCCGGACATCACGATTCGCGCGGTGGGTGCTCGGCCGGGCCCGGTTGGCGGTGCCCGATGATCGCGACCGCTCCCCGTGCCCGATCGCAACGAATCACCTGCGGACGAAGCCGCCGACTCAACGACAACGCTCCGGCGAAGCAGCGGCTCCGACATCGGCAAGAAGCGCACAACGATAGCGGCAGATCGCGCACACAGATTCCGGCAGATCGCGCACATTATATGCGGCAGATCGCGCACATAATGTGCAATACTGCTGCGGTGACCTCGTCCTTCTCGTCATCGCCGATTGGTAGGATCCTTCCCCGTCATGCTCACTCGGCAGTGCATGAAGCTCTTGCA
The DNA here is from genome assembly GCF_001613325.1 of Nocardia yamanashiensis NBRC 100130. Lineage (GTDB taxonomy): Bacteria > Actinomycetota > Actinomycetes > Mycobacteriales > Mycobacteriaceae > Nocardia > Nocardia yamanashiensis. Next base: position 52,825 of record NZ_BDCD01000018.1, read on the forward strand.
GATACTCGCGTCGTCCTGGTCAACGGAGCTCGCCAATGTGGAAAGAGCACACTGGTCTCCCGGATAGGCAGGGAGCTCGGCGCGACCTGGCGCAGCCTCGACAAGCCGGAGACTCGGCAGGCGGCCGGCTATGACCCCACGCAGTTCGTCCTCGACGATTCCCTCTTGATCATCGACGAGGTCCAGCGAGTACCGGAACTGCTGCTGGCGATCAAGGAGACCGTCGACGCCGATGGACGACCCGGCCGGTTTCTGCTGACCGGTTCGGCTCACGTCATGGCACTTCGAAGCGTTCCCGACGCCCTCCCCGGACGCATGGAGACGATCGAACTCTGGCCGCTGTCCCAAGGCGAAATCGAAGGCGCGCCCGACAGATTCATCGATTGCGCCTTCGAGCGCGGGCCCCAGCTACGGCACGATGGGACCGAGAATCGCGATGACTACATCGAACGGATCGCACGTGGCGGCTTCCCCGAAGCCGTTGCACGGGAGGGCAAACGGCGTTCCCGATTCTTCTCCTCCTACGTCGCCGATCTGATCAACCGAGACGTCATGCAACTGTCCGAGATCGAACGTTCCGCAGAGATGTTCACCCTGACCAACCTCGTCGCGGCCAGATCCGGTCAACTTCTGGTGCCCGGCGCCCTCGGCAATGAACTCGGCCTGCCCAAAGACACCGTCGCCCGCTATCTTCGCCTCCTGGAAGAGGTGTTCCTGATCAAGCGAATTCCCGCGTGGTCCCGAAACCTGACCACCCGGGCCGTCGCAACCTCCAAGGTGTTTATGGTCGATTCCGGAATCGCCACATATTTGTGCGGTGCCGACACGCGCGCGCTGCGAGCCGTCAACGGCCCGCTCGGGTCACTGCTGGAGGGCTTCGTAGCCGCCGAACTCGCTCGTCAGCTCACCTGGTCCGACCAGGAGGCCCGCATGTTCCACTACCGCACCCGCGACAACGTCGAAGTCGACATCATCCTCGAGAACAATCGACGCGAGGTGATCGCCATCGAGGTGAAAGCAGCCGCCACCGTCAAGGGCGAGGACTTCCGCGGCCTCCGCCACCTCGCAGACCGCCTGGGTGACGACCTCCTCGCCGGATACGTGCTCTACACCGGCACCGAAACCCTCCCCTTCGGACCGAAATTCCGCGCCCTGCCGGTCAGCGCCCTGTGGAACGCCCGACCATGATCTCCGGCTCCGATTCGTGCGCTGTCGCGAAAATGGCAGAGCCGCAAGTCAATGACCTGCGGCTCTGCCATGGAGTGGAGCTAAGGGGACTCGAACCCCTGACCCCCACACTGCCAGTGTGGTGCGCTACCAGCTGCGCCATAGCCCCGGATGGGTGCGGATCGGTTTCCCGAGCGCCTGGAGAAAGGTACACCATGGGTACCTGGGGTGTGCAAATCGTGTGGTGAGGGACTCGGTGGGAGGGGGTGGGTGGGAGGTTGGGTGGGGGGACGTTTCAGGATGGCTGGATGGTGGCTGTGTTGGGGTTGGAGCGGAAGCCGGCGGTGCTGGCCGGGGCGGCGGTGCTGGTTGTCGGTGCGTTCGTGGTGGTTACGGTGCTGGTCGGTGCGGGCGGGGTGGTGACCGGGTGGGATCGGGGCGTTTGGGAGTGGTTTGTGGGGCATCGGTCGGCGGGGTGGACGACGGTGGTGAAGGAGTACACGTATTTCGGGAATCCGCAGCGGGCCACGGTTATTGCAGGGGTGGCGGCGGGGTGGGTGGGGTGGCGCCGGCGGAGTTGGTGGGATGGGGTGGTCATCGCGGGGACGGTGGCTGGGGCCGCGGGGGTGGGCACCGTGGTGAAGTGGGTGGTGGATCGGGGACGGCCGCCGGTGGGGTTGCGGTTGGTGAGTGAGACGAGCATGTCTTATCCGTCGGGGCATGCGACTGCCACGACGGCGCTGGTGGGGGTATTGGCGCTGATGTATATGGAGACTCGGCCGGGGCGCGGAAAAGCTGTCGCGGCGGGGGTTTTCGGGGCCGTGGTCGTGGGGTTGATGTGTGCTACGCGGTTGTATTTGGGGGTGCATTGGTTTTCGGATGTGGTGGGCGGGGTGTTGCTGGGGAGTTCGGCGGTGTTGATTGCCGGTGTGGCGCAGGGGATTCGGCGGGCGGGGGCCGGGGAGGAGGGGGATCGGATAGAGTCCGGGCTGGGTCGGGAGGAGCCCGGCGTGCGTTAGCGGAAGAGGTTGCGGTGGCGGATTTTCAGCCTGGGTCGTTGAAGGTGCTCGAGGTGCGGAATCGGTACCGGTCGTTGGTGATTCGGCAGATTCTGTGGGGGGATCACATTTCCGAGGTGGAGTTCGGGTATGGGGAGACGTTGCGGTACGAGGTGCTGTATCAGGAGGGGAAGAATCCGGCGTTCGTGGCGGCAGGCGGGTATCTGCGGCAGCTGGATTTGAACAATGGGAAGTCGGCGGACGACATCAACTTTCCGCAGCCGGGGAACAGTGGGGACGACAGCATCGACTATGTGGCGGGGTCCGGTAAGAAGGGGAAGCTGGTGCTGCTGAACGACGGTGCGGTGGGGGCGGTTGTCGACAATGACGGGATCGCGGGCGGGGCGCCGGGGCAGCTGGTGGCCAGCGTCGAGGACGAGACGCTCGTCATCACCCTCAGCATGAAGTAGGGGTCAGGGGCGAGGGCGGCCCGCTCGGCGGCTGCGGCGGCGGGGTGGGCTCAGCAGCAGCGGGGCGAGTGGGCCGTCGTAGCCGGAGGCGATGAGTTCCACCGTGGCGGTGAACTTTTCGGTGAAACGCTCGGCGGTGTCGCGGTCGAAGCGGGCCCGGGGATAGAGGAACGGGCCGTCGATGCCGGCGGGGGCGCCGGTGTGGTCGTAATGCTCGGTGAGACCGAACTCGAGATCGTGTTTGGCGCGGGTTACGCCGGTGGGGATTTCGGTGACGGCCAGCGGCCCGGCGGGTGCCGGCGGGGCAGCGTCGGCGCGTTGCAGGATGAGCGTGGCCTGGAACAGCGGGTGCGCGGGATCCTGTGGCAAGCAGCGCAATAGGCGAGGGTTCGAGGTATCGGGGTTGGCGAAGGCGGCCAGGGCGGCCCGGCGCACCTGATCGATGAGCTCGGGCACATCGGCGGCCCGGTCCAAGCGGACGCGCATGAGCACATCGTCGGCGAAATTGCCCACCAGATCGGCCAATTGGGGATCATCGCGCCCGGAAACCGCCGTCGCCACCGTCACATCGGGGCAGCCGGCGAAAGCGGACAGGCTGATCGCGAAGGCGGTCTGCAACAACATGAAGACACTGGAACCGGCACGGCGCGCACGAGACAGCAGCTCACGGTGGATCTCCGGATCGAAATGAATCCCGATGCTGTCCCCGGCGGCATCACGATGCGCCCCGGGCGCGCGGTCGTAGGGCAGCGCCAGCGGCGTCGGACGCCCGACGAGATTATTGGCCCAGTACCGCAATTGGGCACTCGCCCGGCTGGACGGATCGTCGAAGTCACCGAGAAACTCGTGCTTCCACAGCGTGTAATCGACGTAATCCACCGGCAGCACCGGCCATACGGGCGCACGCCGCGCGCACCGAGCCGCATAGGCGGTGACGAAATCCCGCATGAGCGGCCCCAGCGAAGCCCCATCGAGCGAAATGTGATGCACCACCAACGCCAGCACCACATCCCGCGGCCCGAGCCGGAACAGGCAGGCGCGCAACGGAATCTCGGTCGCCAAATCGAAGGCATACGAGCAGAACTCGGCCAGCCGCTCCGGCAACTCCCCCGGAAAGCTCTCCACCACCGGCACGTCGACACAGGCGTTGTCGGCGTCCACCACCAGCTGCACGGGCCCGAGCCGCGTCTCCGGATAGCAGGTGCGCAGCGGCGCGTGCCGGCGCACCACATCGGCGACGGCGGCCGCGAGCGCGCCGATATTCACCGTCTCGCCACGAATCCGAAACGCGCGAGCAACATTCCAGTCAGCCGAATAGCCGGCGGCCGCGGCATGCCACATCCGTTCCTGAGCGGGCGCGAGCGGTATCCGCGCGGCACGCGGCATCCGCCGCAAAGGCTGCGCCGGCGCGACGATTCGCAGGAAATCGGTGTCGTAAGCAGGCTTTCGACCCACCGCGGGACCGGTGATGGCGGCAGCCGGTACGAACATTCGACGCCAACCTTTCAGCTGCCTCGAACGCTCAGACACCGCCGACCAAGGTTCCGGCAGCAGTGCGGGACGGCGATTCCGCTCACCGTAGCAATGAGTCGGCTATTCCGCTGACCGCGGAAAGAGAGCCCGATCACCGGGTGACGCCCGCCGTCACCCGGCCCGGATGCGCTGGCGGCTCAGCGCGCCTGCACGGTGGTGGGCAGGCTCGCGAAACCACGATTATTGGAGGAGTGGATGCGCTTGGCGCCCGCGGCGTCCACCGCGTAGTCGCCGACCCGCGCGGCCAGCTCCTGCAATCCGACGCGCAGTTCCAGCAGCGCCAGATTCGACCCCAGGCAGTGATGGCGTCCGCTGCCGAACACCAGCGACGCCGAGGTATCGCGATCGAGATCGAACCGGTCCGGATCGGCGAACACCTCCGGATCCCGGTTGGCCGACCCGCTGAGCAGCAGCACCTTCGCGCCCGCCGGAATCGTCACCCCGTGCAATTCCACATCGGTGGTGGTGCTGCGCAGCTGCGACTGGGTCGCCGGATCCCAGCGCATGGCCTCGCCGATCCAGTCGTCGATCCGCCCGTCCAGGCTCGCCTTACGCGCGTCGGCGTGCAGCGCGCCCGCGTTCCAGGCATTGCCGAAGGTCAGCATATTGGTTTCGATACCCGCCCCGACCAGCAGAATCAGCACGCCCACGATCTCCTCGGGGGTGAGCCGGTCATCGCCGTCGGCCGCGTCGAGCAGCCCGGACAGCAGATCCTCGCGCCGGTCCTTGGCCCGCTCGATGGTCAGCTCGGTGTAGTACCCGACCAGGGCCCCGATGGCCGCCATGGCCTCGGGCCGCAGATCGGTGGACTCCTCCTCGGTGTACATGATCTCCATGCCGAGCTTGCGGATCATCTCCCGATCCGCCTCCGGCACACCAACCAGTTCGGAGATGACATCGGTCGGGAACGGGCCCGCGAAATCCGCCACCAGATCGAATTCGCCGCGTTCGACCAGCGGTTCGATCAGCCCGCGCGCGATCTCCCGCAGCCGCGGTTCCAGCCCCTGCACCCGGTGCGCGGTGAACGCCCGGGTCACCAGTCCGCGCAGCCGGGTGTGCTTGGGCGGATCCATGGCGACGAAGGAGAAGAAGTGCTCGGCCTGCGGTCCCCAGAAGGCCGGCTCCATGCGAATGCCGTTGACGCTGGAGAAGCGCTCGGAGTCGCGCAACGCGTCGCGTACGTCGGAGTACCGGGTCAGCGCCCAGAAGTCCTCGGCCTCGTTACGGTAGACCGGGGCCTCGTTTCGCAACCTGGCATAGTACGGATACGGATCGGCGTGGACGGCGAAGTCGTACGGGCTATAACGCATGATCAGGACACTAGTCGAAAAGGATTGGGGGCGTTGTGGACTCGGATTCCGCTCGGCGGCCGGAACCGGCCGGGGAGCCGGTGACGGCGCGGATCGACACCACCAAGCCGCATCCGGCGCGCCGCTACGACTATTGGCTGGGCGGTAAGGACAATTTCGCCGCCGACCGGGAATCGGCCGACGCGGTGTCCGAGGTGTTCCCGACCGTGCAGCTGGCGGCGGTGGAGAATCGCAATTACCTGCGCCGGGTGGTGGCGTATCTGGCCGGTGAGGCGGGGATCCGGCAGTTCCTGGATATCGGCGCGGGGCTGCCGACCACGGGCAATGTGCACGAGATCGCGCAGGACGTCGCGCCGGAATCGCACATCGTGTACGTGGACAACGATCCGATCGTGCTGCTGCACGCGCGCGAACTGCTCAACAGTTCCGCCGCCGGCGCGACCGCCTACCTGGACGCTGACCTACGCTCGCCGCAGGACATCCTGCGGCATCCGGACCTGTTGAAAACCTTGGATCTGAGCCGCCCGGTGGCGCTGATGCTCGTCGCGGTCCTGCATTTCATCACCGACGACGAGCATCCGTACCGGTTGGTGCGAGAACTGTGCGATGCCCTGCCCTCCGGCAGCTACCTGGTCATGAGTCACGCCACCAACGACTATCTGGAGGCCGAGGACCTGGCGCGCAACGCGGCCGCCAATCAGCGCAGCGGAGTGCCGTTCCAGCTGCGGTCGAGCCAGGAGTTCGCGCGGTTCTTCGAGGGCTACGAGCTGATCAGCCCCGGTATCACCGCGATCACCAACTGGCGGCCGGAGGTGTATCGGCCGCATCCGCGCGCCGAGGCGGTGTCGATGCTCGGCGCGGTGGCACGCATTCCCTAGAGCCGGCCGGTGTCCTTGAGCACCCGGCGGGCCTGCGCGAACAGCATGCCGACATTGACGGTGCGGCGGCAGACCACCACCACGACCACGTCGTCGCGGCTCTCGGTGCGGATGAACAGGTGCGTGAGATTCTCGCTGTTCACCAGGATCTCCTGGAAATAGTGGCGGTCCAGGCGTATTCCGCGGCGCTCCTTCCAAATATCCTCGATCATCACCACATTGCGGCCCTGGAAAAGATCCAGCGTCGCCGCGGCGAGCAGATCCAATACCTCCTGCGGATGATTGTCGACGGTTTCCACGGCCAGCAGCATTCCGGTGGACATATCGATCGCGCCGGCGGCCACGCATTCGGGGACTTCGGAGCGCAATACCTTGACCAGCACGGCGATCCGATCGGTCAGGCTGCCGGGTCCGTTATTGCTCGACGTGTTCATTGCGTCCTTTCTGATTTCCACCCGAAGGCGGATCTTTGGAAGCCACGGACCGGCTGCGGTGCGCGTGGCGGAATGGTGTCGTTGATGCCGCTGGCGCCGCGGCGGCGGCGCGGCAGCATGGAGCGGGAGCGCACGGGTTCGGGTTCCGGCAGCGGCTCCGGTTCCGGTTCGGCGGGGGCGATGAGCAGCAGTTCGCCGTCGAGCATGCGGGCCACTTCGACGGTCACGGCGTAGAGGCTGCGGCACAGCAGCATGGCGATATCGCGGCAGCTGCGGCGGCCGTTGACCCAGAGCAGGATCTCCTGGCGTTCGCGCGGACCGGGACCGGCGAGCAGGGCGCGGCCGGAGTCGGTGAGCAGCAGGTGATTCCGGTGCGGGGAGACGCGGCCGTGGGCGAGGGCGCGCAGGCGGCGCTCGGTTTCCAGCAGCAGCCAGGCGGGATCGACGCCGGGGACGGGCGGCAGGACTTCGGCGGCGGGGCGGTGGCGGCCGCCGGGCGCGTCCTGCCAGAAGCAGCTGCCGATCCAGCCGGAGGTGATGGCGAAGGCGCCGTCCAGGGCGGCCATCAGGGCGACCACGCGCAGATCGGCCAGGCCGCTGGAGGTGCGGCCGGGGCGAGCCAGCAATTGCCGCAGGCCGGGGGCGCCCGGGGATTCCACGGTGATCACCTGGCCGTGCACGATATGCAGATCACCGCCGGGTTCGCCGGCGACGCGGAGAATTCCGGTGCGGGTGGTGGCGGCGGCTTGCGCCAATTCGCCGACCAATTCCCGGGCGGATTCCCGGCCGAGCGCGAGCAACTGTCCCGGCTCGCCGAGCGGCCACGTCGTCATGCTCGAACTCCTGGATCGTTCAGCCTCGAATAGCTGAATATCCTGACAGTCCAGCAGTTTTGGAGCAACAGATTCCGGCGAATTAGCGTCATTGCCCCTTGACAGTATTGAGCAAACCGAAAGTTATTGCGGCGCAATAAGTACCGGCCGGTCGAAATCTATTACCGGGCGGGACAATTCAGCGATCGCGGTGAATCGCGCATTCTGCCAATGCGCGCAGATCTCCTGAATTCCGGACATCCGATAGGCAAGCTTCGGCGGCGCGCAGTCGCCGTATCGATTCCGCCTGGGCCCACCGCCTGCCGCCTGCCCGCGCGATCAGCTCGGCGGCATGCGCGGCGGCGGGACGATCCACCGGCCCGCCCGCCGCGTACAGCTCGGCGAACTCCCGCCCCGCGGCGGTATCCGAGGCCAGCGCGACCACCACCGGCAGACTCCGCTTGCGCCGCAACAGATCACTCCCCACCGGTTTCCCGGTCCGCGCCGGATCGCCCCAGATCCCCAGCACGTCATCCACCAGCTGGAAGGCGATCCCCAGTTCCCGCCCGAACCGATCCATCGCCTCCACCGTCTCCTCGTCGGCCTCCGCGCACAGCGCACCCATGGCGCACGCGCACCCGAACAACGCACTTCCCTTGTGCCCCAGCATCGTCAGGCACTCCTCGAGGCTCACTTCGGCCATGTTCTCGAACGCGCAGTCGTAGTGCTGCCCGAGGCACAGTTCGATCACCGCCCCCTCCACCCGGGCGATCCCGGACAGCGCGGCGGCCGGAGCATCGGCCAGCGTCCAGATGGCCAAGCTGTGCAAGGCATCCCCGACCAGCACGGCGTCATCGGTTCCCCACACCCGGTGCACGGCCGGCCGGCCCCGCCGCAGCGCATCGCCGTCCATCACATCGTCGTGCACCAGCGTGAAGTTGTGCACCAACTCCACGGCCGCCGCCGCATGCAGCGCTTCCGCCGGACGGCACCCCGCCGCAGCGGCGGCGGCCAGCACCAATGCGGGCCGCAGCCCCTTGCCCGGATCCCCCAGCGCCGCATTGCCTTCCACATCCCACCAGCCCAGGTGATACCCGGCCATATGGCGCAGATCCGCCGGCAACGTATCGACAGCGGCCCGCACCAGCGGCGTGGTCAGCCGCTGCGCCCGCCGCAACGCCCGCGCCCCGCGCTCCTGGAGATCGTTCGTCCGGAACCACGAATCGCCTTCCGTCCCAACGCCCCACGGCTCTCCGGCGGCGAGGCGGGGACCAGCGTCGAGCCCCTGGCGGGCCCCGAATCTCCGGTCCGCTCCGAACGCCGGATCGGCCCCGAACGCCGGGTCCGCTGCTGACGAGGTACTCATGACAACCTCCGGTGACTTACTGGCGGTGACTTCGCCTCTCGTCGTTCCGGCGCGCTCTTGGCCGGAATCTCACGTCAAGAGGTGAGATCCCGGCCGAAAGCATGCCGGGATGACGAAGGCAGAGGGGCTTCCCGATGACTGGAGGGCGAGGCGACTTCCCGATGACGCGAGAGCGAAGCGGCTTCCCGATGACGCGGGGCGAGGCGGCTTCCCGGTGACGCGAGGGCGGGGCGCCTCCCCGTTGGCCCTACGGCGAGACGCCTGCTTGGTGGCTCGATGGCGAGACACCTGCCCGGTGGCTCGGGGGCCCGGGCAGCAACCATCGGCACCGAGGCGAAGTGGCCGTTCATAAGCTCAGGTGGATGGGGTGCGGCTGCGGGTGCGCGGGTTCGCGGCACCGGCGAGCACACTGGTGAACGGGGTGCTCGGGAGCCGGGTCAGGGGCGGGCGAGGACGCTGGCGGAGGGTGGATTCGGGGTAGCGGGGGGTGGCGGTGTGCCAGGCGAGGTTGCCGGCGAGGTATTCGCGGAGGCGGCGGACGTGATCGAGGATGGCGGCGCGGGTTTCTTCGGGGAGGTGGTAGTCGGTGAAGAAGGCGGGCAGTTCGTTGCGGGTGAGGTGCTCGAACTGGTGCAGGCGTTCCTCGGCGAGGTCGGCGACTATGTCGCGGGCGGCTTCGCGGGAGCAGTGCAGGAAGGATTCGGTGAGGTAGACGAGGTTGTGGTGCTCGGCGTCGTACTCGATTTCCTTTTGATAGGAGTGCAGGTCGTTGACCAGGGCGGCGTGGTCGTAGGCCGAGTGTTCGAGCTGGCGGATCACGCTGGCGTCGGCGATATCGGGGTGGGCGATGCCGGCGGCGGGTCCGAGCGCTGCCAGCACCGCGCCGCCGAAGGCGTGACGGCGGGAGTCGAGGTAGTCGACGGGGTCGGGGATGCGGTGGCGGGTTTCGTTCTCCAGCACCGATTCCCAGGCGGTGATGGTGTTCAGCAGCGCGGAGCGGAGCCGGCGGCGGCCATGCGCGTCGGTGGCCGATGCGGTCGACCGCCACAGGTCGCGGAGGGCGTGCTCAAAAGGGCTGACGGGCGGGACGGAGCCGTCGCTGAGCTGACTTCGCAAGCGGCGCAGCTCTTCCCGGCCGCCCACCGGATCCGCACGGAAGACGTGGGTGAGCAGATCACCGGCCAGGAAACCCCAGGCGCACCAGCGGGCGCGGCGGACGAGTTCGCCGACGGTGGCGTCGCTGTCGGTCATGGCGGCCAGCGCGGCGTAGTCGTCGCGCTCGACCGATTCCGCGGTCCAGCCCGTGCGCGGGTCATCCAGCAGACCCATGGCGGACAACCATTCCGGGAGATCGGCGCGCGCCGTGGCCACATGCGGATTGACCGTCACGGGATACGGCATGGAGAGCTTGCCGAGCGGCAGCGGGCCGGGCGTACGCGGCGGCGGCGTCTGCTGGTTCACCAGCATGCGCGCGCCGGGCCGCAGCCGGGCGACGCCGCTGCCGAGCCCGGTCGGACCGGTGGCCAGGCCGCTGTTCATGTAGCGGCTGGAGCGCAGATGCCATTCGTGCCCGCCGGACTGCCAATCCTGCAGCCCGCGCACGTAGCGCGCCACCGCGAGCTGCTCGGCGGGCGTGGCGCCGTGTTCCAGGAACAGTTGCGGCACAGCGATTCCGGCGGTGTCCTCGTACAGCCGCAGCCGCGAGGTGATCAGGTCGTTGACCAGATCCGCCGCCCGCTGGGTAGGCAGGCCCAGGAACCGTTCCAGCACCAGCACCAGATTGGCGTTCTCCCCCTCCACGCGCACCTCGCGCTCGTAGGAGAACAGGTCGTTGCGCAGATGCACCGCGTCGGAGAAGGTTTCGCACAGTACGTGCAGCGGCCGGGTGCCGGCGAACCGGTCCGGCACCTCGGCGTCGGCCGCGAACTCGACCAGATTGGCCGACCACGGCGCACCGCCCACCCGCCTGCGCATTTCGAGGTACTCGATCGGGTTGGCGACCCGCTCGCGCACGATATTGTCCAGCTCCCACAGGGATTCGACCATCAGGTTGTGGGTGCTCAGCCGCATCCGCCGCCGCCAGTCCGCGGTCATGGCGGGCAGCGTGCGCAGCCAGCAGTCGAGCAGTCCGGCCTCGGACGCATTGGCGGGTTCCGGTGCGGTGCAACCGGGTTCGGGCATGAACTCCTCGAGCCGCTCCAGATAGCGGACCGCCTCCACCCGATGCTGCGGATGCTTGAACTCGGCGAGGAAATAGTCGTCGAAGTAGAAGACCCAGATGTACCACTCGGTGACCAGCGCCAGGGTCTCGGCATCGCATTCGGGATGGGTGTAGGCGCACAGCAGGGCGAAGTCCATGCGCGCCAAGGTCTCGACATCCCACACCGGCGCACCGTTCGGCCCGGGCTCGTCGTGCATGCCCAGGCGCTGCGCCCACGCGGCTGCGTGTTCGCGGGCATAGTCGAGGTGGGGGTTGAGGCGGGGTGGGTGCGGCAGGTAGAACTCGGGCAATCTGAACGGCTGCATTCCGGGCCCTCTCACCAGCTGCGGCAACGTGATCGGCGTCACACCATGGTAAAGGCCGGTTGCCGGATCGCCAATACTTCGCTGGGGTTCCAACCGACCGGTATTCGGGCCACGACTAACCTGGTCCGAGCGCCATCCCGGACCCGCGACCCGCAGGAGAAAAGCCATGCCACAGCCCGCCCAGGACCGCGCCGCCATTCTGAAGCGGCTCGCCGCACACGGACCGGTCCGCGTCATCGTCGCCGGCGGCGGCACCGGCGGGCACACCTATCCGGCCGTGGCGGCGGTGCGCGCGCTGCGCGATCTGGCCGCCGAGGCCGACACCACCGCCGAAGTGCTGTGGGTCGGTACGCCCGACAGCCTGGAACAGCGCGTCGCGGCCGAGAACGAGGTGGCCTTCGCCGGCATCAAGGCGGGCAAGCTGCGCCGCGACCGCAATCCGCTCAAGATGCTCAATGCCGCCAATGCCAAAGACGCCCTGCGGGTTCCGGCCAGCGTGCTGCGCGCCCAGCGCGTGGTGCGCGATTTCCGGCCGGATGTGGTGCTGTGCACCGGCGGATACGTCTGCGCGCCCATCGGATTGGCGGCGGCGCTGCGGCGCAAGCCCTTGGTGATCCACGAGCAGACCACCGGTATCGGCAAGGCGAATCTGCTGCTGGCCCGCCTGGCCGACCGGATCGCGCTCAGCTCGGAGGCGTCCCGGCAGCTGTTGCCCGGGCGCACCCGCGAGCGGGCCGTGGTCACGGGCAATCCGATCCGCCCGGCGCTCACCACCGGTGACGCGGAAGCCGCTGTGCCGGCGTTGAATTGGACCGGCTACACGCCCGGACTGCCGACCGTGTACATCACCGGCGGCGCGCAGGGCGCGGTGCAGATCAACGATCTGATCGACAGCCTGCTGCCGAACCTGCTCGATCACGCCAATGTGATCCACCAGTGCGGGCGGTTGTCCTACGAGCAGGTCAAGGAGCGCGCCACCACGCTGCCCGAGGAATTGCGCGGCCGGTATCTGGTGCGCGAATTCCTCGGCCCGGAACTCCCGCACGTGCTGGCGCTGGCCGATGTGCTGGTATCCCGTTCCGGCGCGGGCACTCTCGCCGAGATCACCACGCTCGGCAAACCGTCGATCCTCATCCCGTACCCGCATTCGGTGGGCGGCGAGCAGATCCGCAATGCGCGCATCCTGGCCGATCAGGGCGGGGCGCGGGCGCTCATCGGGCCCGAGGCAACCGCGGAGAACCTCAGCAACGCACTGACCGAACTGCTCGGCCAGCCGGAGACGCGGCGCGCGGTGTCGGCCGCCGCCAAGGCCGTCGGGCACCCCGATGCCGCCGAGCAGTTGGCGCTCACCGTGCTCGGGTTCGCCGCACCCTGACCCCGGAATGCCGCTGAGAGCCTTCTCACCTGCTGAGAGGGCACTGAGAGGTTGCCCCAACCGGCGCGGAAACGGGTAGGGTCGAGGGTGTCAGCAAGTTCTTGGCAATCCCGAGAGATTGGAGATGCCATGCAAATCCACGTTTTCGCCGACAAGCACATCGGCGGCGGTCCGGCACTCATTCGCGAGGCGGAAGACACCATCACCAGCGCGCTCGATCGCTTCGCCGACCAACTCACTCGGGTAGAGGCCCACATCACCGACGTCAACGGTCACAAGGGCGGCTCCGAGGACAAGCAGTGCACCCTGGAGGCGCGGCCCAAGGGTCAGCCGCCGGTCGCCACCACCCATCGCGCGGGAACCGCCGAGGACGCCTTCGCGGGCGCCGCCGACAGCATGGCGCATCTGCTGGACAGCCGGTTCGGCCGGCTGCATCACGCCAAGGGCGGCGAATCCATTCGCTATCTCGCGGCCGACTGAGCCGCCCCGCCGGGCCGCCCGCCTAGCCGCCGCTGACCGACAGCAGGTGGAAGGTGGTGCGGCCCGCGCGCCCGAAGTTGTTGTCCGCCACCACGATCAGTGATCGGGAGCCGTCGGGCAGGCGCGGACCCCAGGTCATACCCTCCACGCATTGCGGGTCGATGCCCGCCGCCCGGAAGTCGAACAGCAGTCGCTTGCTCATGGGCTTGGCGTCCGCCGGGGCGGCTTCCTTGCCGGTCACCGGATCGGCTCCGGCGGTGGAGGTTTCGTAGATGCGGCCGGTGAAGCCCAGTACCGGGATCACGCCGCGCTCCAGCGCGAGATAGCGGTCGCCGCCGAGCGAGAGAATCTCGGAAACGCCTGCGGACGAAGCGATTTCACCGAGTCCGACACGCCCGACCGGGTAGATGTATTCGGCGATGTTCTGACCACTGCCCCGGTCCAGTCGCACCATACGGGACCGGCTCTCGGCGTCGGCGGACGCGGTGGGTCCGTCCTGCACCAAGGCGTTCTCGGTCACCGCGACCACGGTCGAGCCGCCCTCGGTCAGGTCCATGGCCTCGAAGCCGAGATTGTCTCGAATACCCGAAATCTGTTGCCCTGCAGCGTCGTTACGCGGCGTGAAGGCGTCCGGCACCGGCACTTCGCGGCTGAAGGCCCCGTCCAGGGTGGCCTGACGGACGAACCCGGCCTGCCCGGCCTTGGCCTCGCCCTCGCTGGTGTACACGAACCCCTGATGGTCCGGTGTCCACCGAATCGCCTCCGGGTCGATGGTGCGCGCCGCGTACGGCGACCCGTCCTTGTCGAGAAGCTCGATGAGACTGCGGAATTCGGGCGCGCCCAGCTTGCCCTCCGGGGTGATCGGCACGCTCAGCGTGTACGCGCGCGCGGGACCTTCCTCACCGCGGTTGTCGCTGATCGCCAGGTAGCTGTCGCCCTCCGGCCAATAGTCCAGACCGGACAGCCCGCCGACTCGATAGCCCCCGAACTGGTAGTCGTCGCCCAGCGTGAACTGATCGAGATGCCGCACGGTCAGCGCATCCGCCACCGCCCCGTTCTCCCCCGTCGCCACACCCGCGGCACCAGCCGTCCCGACAACCACCGCGAAGGCCAAAGCCAAAGCGCGCACACCACTCATGGCTGCGTTCATATCAAGACCGGCCGGCCGCCGTCATTCCGGGTTATGGGAGGAGGCCGAGGCGGCGGGCGCGGACTACGGCTTCGTGGCGGTTGTGGGCGCCGAGTTTGGTCATGGCGCTGCGGAGGTAGCTTTTGACCGTCTCGGCGCGGAGGGAGAGGCGCTGGGCGGCTTCGGCATTGGTGCAGCCGAGGGCGATCTGGGCGAGGACGTCGAGTTCACGGGGAGCGAGGGAGACGGCGTGGTCGGGGGCGGCCACGCCGGAGACCAGGCGGGCCAGGCGGGCGGAGACGTCGCGGAGTTGGGTGCGGGCCTGGGCGTCGGAGACCAGCTGGGTGATGCCGCGCAGTTCGGCGTGCAGGTCGCGGAGTTCCTCGGTGACAACGGCGTTCGCGCCGGCGGCCTCGCGGGACAGATGCAGGCGCACACGGCGGTCCACTTCGTCGCGGATGGCCAGTTCGAGACTGAGGCGGCGGCCGGCCTGGAGCATCTCGTCGGCGATGCGGTCGCCGATGGGCGCGGGTTCGCGGTTCGCGACGTACAGCACCGCGCGCGCCTCGCCCGCGACCACCACCGGCACCGCGACCACCGCGCGCAGGCCCTCGCCGAGCACCGGGCCGTCGTAGTGGTGGGTGATGGTGGAGGCCGAGCGGTAGTCGGCCACCGACCGCGGCTTGCCCGTCGCCACCACGCTGCCGCCCAGCCCGGAGCTCGGCGCCACCGACAGCCCCCGCATGCCGTTGGTGCGGGTGCCGACGAACTCGCTGAGCACCAGCGTCCCGTCCTGCACCGCACCCCCGAAGACCACCGGCATCTTGGAGACGCCGGCCAGCTTGCGCAGCTCGGCCCGCAGGGCATCGCCGTCGCTGGGACGCAGCAGGCCATCGGACGCGGGGGTCATCGGGTACACCCTTCCGGGGGTAGTCGAGGTTCGAGTGTGATGTGGATCCTATCCAAGTGAGCGAGAGCATGGACCGGCTCCGGCCGGTGAGCTATACCCATGGCGCATGGGAGGTGCCGCTGCTCGGCGATACCATCGGCGCCGACCTGGACCGCACGGCCGCCGCGCACCCGGACCGCGACGCCCTGATCGACCACGCCTCCGGGCTGCGCTGGACCTACCGCGAGTTCGTAGCCGAGGTGGACGCGCTGGCGCTGGGGCTGCTGGCCTCGGGGCTGGGTAAGGGCGATCGGGTGGGCATCTGGGCGCCGAACTGCCCGCAGTGGACCTTGACGCAGTACGCGACGGCCAAGATCGGCGCGGTGCTGGTCAATATCAATCCGGCGTATCGGTCGCACGAGTTGCAATACGTGCTGCGGCAGGCCGGGATCCGGGCGCTGGTGGCCGCACCGTCGTTCAAGACCTCCGACTACGCGGCCATGATCGCCGAGGTGCGGCCGGAATGCCCGGAGCTGGACCGGGTGGTGCTGCTGGACTCCCCCGAGTGGGACGGACTGTTCGTCACCGGTCGCGCCGCCGACCCGCGCACCCTGGCGCTGGCGCAGTCGGAGCTGTCCGCCGACGACCCGATCAATATCCAATACACCTCGGGCACAACAGGTTTCCCCAAGGGCGCGACGCTCAGCCATCACAATATCCTCAACAACGGATACTTCGTGGGCGAGCTGTGCGGCTACACCGAACAGGACCGCATCTGCATCCCGGTCCCCTTCTACCACTGCTTCGGGATGGTGATGGGCAATCTGGCCGCCACCAGTCACGGCGCCGCCATGGTCATCCCCGCCCCCGCCTTCGATCCGCGCGCCACGCTGGAAGCCGTTGCGGCCGAACGCTGTACCTCGCTGTACGGGGTGCCGACCATGTTCATCGCCGAGCTGGCGGAACCGGATTTCGAGAGCTACGACCTGTCCAGCCTGCGCACCGGAATCATGGCCGGCTCGCCGTGCCCGGTGGAGGTGATGAAGCAGGTCATCGAGCGCATGGGCATGCGCGAGGTGAGCATCTGCTACGGCATGACCGAGACCTCGCCGGTGTCCACCCAGACCCGCCGCGACGACAGCCTGACCCAGCGCACCGCCACCGTGGGCCGGGCCGGGCCGCATATCGAGATCAAGATCGTGGATCCGGGCACCGGGCTGACGGTGCCGCGCGGGGAACCCGGCGAACTGTGCACGCGCGGCTATTCGGTCATGCTCGGCTACTGGAACGACGCCGAGAAGACCGCCGAGGCAATCGATTCCGCGCGCTGGATGCACACCGGCGACCTGGCGACCATGGACGAGGACGGCTATGTGGCGATCACCGGCCGCATCAAGGACATGGTGATCCGGGGCGGCGAGAACATCTACCCACGGGAGATAGAGGAGTTCCTCTACACTCACCCCGACATCCTCGACGCCCAGGTGATCGGCGTGCCCGACGCCAAATACGGCGAGGAACTCATGGCTTGGGTCCGGTTGCGAGAGGGCGCGCCGGTATTGACCGCCGAGAGCCTGCGCGCGTATTGCGCCGGGCGGCTCGCCCATTTCAAGATTCCCCGCTACGTGCACATCGTCGATGAATTCCCGATGACCGTGACCGGCAAGATCCGCAAGATCGAGATGCGCGAGCTCGCCGCACGACTGCTCGGCCAGTCCAGCCAGGAGGACGCATGACCGCCAATACCGACGCCTACCGCACCGCGCGCGATCAACTGCTGGCCGTCGCAACCGATTACGACGCCGCGCTGCGCACCTTCGAATGGCCGCGGCTGAGCGGCAAGTTCAACTGGGCGCTGGACTGGTTCGACGCCATCGCGCGCGGCAACGACCGGACCGCGCTGTGGATCGTCGAGGAGGACGGGCGCGAGCAGCGAATCAGCTTCGACGAGATGGCGATTCGCTCGGATCGGGTGGCGGCGTGGCTGTCCGGGCTGGGCGTGGCCAAGGGCGATCGGGTGATGCTCATGCTCGGCAATCAGGCCGAGCTGTGGGAGGCCATGCTGGCGGTGGCCAAGCTGGGCGCGGTCATCATGCCGACCACCGGCGCGCTCGGCCCGGCCGATCTGACCGATCGAATCGAGCGTGGCGGAGCGCGTTTCGTCATCGCCAATACCGCCGACACCGGCAAGTTCGACGAGGTGCCGGGCGACTACACGCGAATCGTGGTGGGCGAGGCGGTATCCGGATGGCGGGACTACTCCGACGCCGCCCATGCCGAACCGACGGGTCCGTTCGAATCCCGGACCGAGGTCGACGACCCCCTGCTCGTCTACTTCACCTCGGGCACCACCAGCAAGCCGAAGATGGTGCAGCACTCCCAGATCAGCTACCCGGTCGGGCATTTGACCACGATGTATTGGCTGGGTGTTCGCCCCGGTGACACCCACCTGGCGATCAGCGCGCCCGGCTGGGCCAAGCACGCCTGGAGCTGCTTCTTCACGCCGTGGCTGGCCGAGGCGACCATCTTCGTTTACAACTACGCGCGTTTCGATGCCAGTTCGTTGCTGAATCAACTTCGGCGCGCCGATGTGAATACCTTCTGTGCGCCGCCTACGGTGTGGCGCATGCTGATTCAGGCGGACCTCGGCGAGCGCCCCGCCGGCCTGCGCGAAATCCTCGGCGCGGGTGAGCCACTCAACCCGGATGTGATCGCACAGGTCGAGAAGGCCTGGGGTCTCACCATCCGCGACGGGTTCGGCCAGACGGAAACCACGCTGCAGGTTGGCAATACGCCCGGACAGCCGCTCAAGCCCGGTTCCATGGGCCGGCCCGCGCCCGGCGTCCCGGTGGTGCTGGTGGATCCGATCAGCGGGCAGCTCGCCGACGAGGGCGAGATCTGCCTGGATCTGGCGGCCGCGCCGGTGAACCTGATGAGCGGCTACCTCGGCGATCCGGACCGCAATGCCGCGGTCATGGCCGGCGGCTACTACCACACCGGTGACGTGGCCAGCCGCGACGCCGACGGGTACATCACCTATATCGGCCGCACCGACGACGTGTTCAAATCCTCCGACTACAAGGTTTCGCCCTTCGAACTCGAGAGCGTGCTCATCGAGCATCCGGCGGTGGTCGAGGCCGCGGTGGTGCCGCAGCCCGACGACACCCGGCTGGCGGTGCCCAAGGCGTATGTTTCGCTGGCCGCGGGTTGGGAACCCGATGCCGAAACCGCCCGCGCCATCTTCGAATACGCGCGCGATCACCTGGCCCCGTACCTACGGGTGCGCCGCGTCGAGTTCACCGAGCTACCCAAGACCATCTCCGGCAAGATCCGCCGGGTCGATCTGCGCCGGCGCGAGGACGACGCGCACGCCGCCGGCCGGCCCATCCCCACCGAGTTCCGCTACGAGGACGTTCTCACCGAAAAGAAGCCGTAACCCGCCGCAAACCATCCCTACGAGAAATGGAGCCTCCGAGTGCCCCACACGCTGGAAACCGCCACCGCTTTTGTCATCGCCGAGCTGGAAGCCAAGGGCACCGCGTCCGCCGACGACTTCGACGTGCGCGCCATTGTCACCGCAACGCACAACATCACGGAGACATGGGATTTCCACACGGTGGATCGCAGGAGGTTCTGGGGAATCGCGGCGACGTTCCTGCGACCGTGACCGGCGCGGCGTCACCGCGCCGGTGACGGTGGCCGCAGTTCGGTGAATTCCCGGGAATTGCCCGGGATTTCGCCGCAACATAGCTTGATGCACACCTCCGACACAGTCTTGATGCCCCGCTTCATCCTGTCTCGTGCGGCTGCGGCGGGAATCGATCCGAATCGGCTGGCCCGTCAGGCCGGTATGCCCGACTGGTTACTGAGCGATAGCAATGCTCGCGTCCCCAGCCATTACTACCCCCGGCTGTGGGAGCTGCTGGAACACGAACTCGGAGACCCGGATACGACGCTGCGGGTGGTGGGCGGCTACCGGGTCGGCGAGCTCGGCCTGTTCGACTATCTGATCTCCACCGCCGACACCCTCGGCGAGGGGCTGAGCGTGGTGGGGCCCTACGTCGGCGCGGTGAGCACCAATTTCCGGATGGATGCCGGGGAACAGACCGAGACCGAATCCACGTTCAACCTCTACATGATCAATGCCGAGGGGCACGGGCGCGACCTGTCCGTGCAATCCTCGCTCGGCATTCTGGTCTCGCGCATCCGGCAGGTCACCGGGCGGCCCATCGACCCGGTGCGGGTGGCGTTCCAGCAGCGCGCCCCCCGCACCCGGGAGGCCTTCCGCGAGCATTTCGGCACGGCGGAACTGGATTTCGGGTCGCCGGTCAACAGCATGACCTACCGGCTCACCGATTTCGAATTGCCGCAGGTCACCGCCGATCCCATGCTGGCGGCGGTGCTGCGGCGCTATGCCGCCACCATGCCGCCGCCCCCGCCGCGCGCCACCGAATGGCCGGACCGGGTGGGCGGGGTGCTGGAAAAGCTGCTGCGCCTGGGCGATCCGGCGCTGGAGGAGGTGGCGCGGCGGCTGTTCACCAGCCCGCGCACCTTGCAACGGCGGCTCACCGAATCCGGGACCACCTGGCGGCTGGAGGTGGAGCGCGCCCGCAAGCGCCATCTCGAACAGCTGGAGTCGGTCGCCGAAGCGCCGTGAACACATCCGCGGAATGGGCCGACAGCATTCTCATGGCCCGGTTCGTGCTGAACCGGGCCGCCCGGGCGGGCCTGGATCCGGACGCGCTGGCGCGGCTGGCCGGGGTGCCCAACTGGCGGGAGGGCGGCGAGGACACGCGCGTGGCCAACCGGCTCTGCGTGCGGCTGTGGGAGCTGCTGGAGCAGCGGACCGGGGACGCGGAGATCGCGCTGCGCTCGGCCGACGAGAGCACGCCCGGTGAGCTCGGCCTGCTGGAATACCTGTTCCTGTCCGCGGATACGCTCGGCGAGGCGCTGATCGCGTGCATCCGTTACTGCGGGTGCCTGACCACCAGCTACAGCCTGCTGATCGGCGCGCACGACGCCGAGCAGGTGAGTTTCGAACTGCTCACCGTGACCGAGGAGTGCCGGGGGCGGGAACTGTTGGTGCACTCCGCATTCGCGCTGCTGATCAGCCGGAGTCGCTGGGCCACCCGCAATCACGTGGATCCGGTGCGAATCACGCTGCGCCAGAGCGCACCCGCGGAGCTGGGCGCGTTCCGGGAACTCTTCGGCACCGCCGCGCTCGAATTCGGGGCGGCCTCGGACGCCATCACCTTTCACACCCGGGATCTGGCGCTGCCCATGAAGACCGCCGATCCCGATCTGACCGCCGTGCTGACCGGTTACGCGGCGGCCATGCCGGCGCCACTGCGGTTCATGGTGACCTGGGCCGAACGGCTGGCGGCGGCGCTGGACGCGGCGCTCGACGAGAACACCGCCACCCTGGAAGTCGTTGCCCGCCGCTTGCACACCTCGCCGCGTTCGCTGCAACGCCGGCTCGCCGAAGCCGGGACCAGCTGGCGGCGCGAGCTCGATCAGGCCCGCCGCCGGCGGCTCGAGGAAGCCACCCATCTGCCTCGCGCACGGCAGGCCGAACTGCTCGGTTACGCCGACCCCGCGGCCTTGCGCCGGGCCGCGCAGCGCTGGAAGCTCAGCGACAGCACCTGAGCCGATTCCCTCCAGCGCACCGCCCGCGGTGGCCGGCGCGCGTACGCCGAACGCGAAACCCCTACTCCCAAGGGACCTTCCGGCTACCGGCGGGCAAAATTTTGGCGTGTTCCCCTGCGCTTTGGCGCTTTCGACTCTCCCCAACCCCCTAATCGGCCCCGACACTGGACGAAACGCCTCTCGACACCCCTCGGCGACCGATCGGAGCTTGGCATGCCACACACCCCGGAAACCGCCACCGCCTACGTGATTACGGCACTCGAGGCCAAAGGTACCGCCACCAGAGACGATTTCGACGTGCCCGGCATCGTCACCGCTACCCACGCGCTCACCCAGTCCTGGGACGTGCATCTGCTGGATCGCCGTATGTTCTGGAATATCGCCGCGTCGTTCCTACGGACGTAGCTCCTCGACGTGGGAGGCGATGCGCTGCAACAACTCCATGAGCACCGCCTGCTCCGCCGGCGAGACGCAGTCCAGCATGCGCGCCCGCAGCTCGCCCGCGACGGCCGAAACGCGTTCGTGGGCACGGCGGCCCGCCGGGGTCAGCGTGACGACCTCCACCGAGGTCAGATCCACCCAGCCGCGGTCGATGAGCCGATCCACGAACGGGCGCATGGTGGGTTCGAAGTCGGAACGGAACGCGGACATGGTGTAGTCGAGCTCGCCCAGCGTGATCGCGCCGTAGGAGATGGTGTTGAAGACCTGCCAGGTGCGGGCGTCCAGATCCTCGGCGGCGAGATGGCGGGCCAGCGCCTCCTGGATCGAGCGGTCGATCTGCTTCAACCAGTAGACCAGGGGCCGTTGTTCACGAATATCGGCGAGCTGGGCGCGGTCGGACATCGGGCTCCTTCGCTGGTCGGATTCCGGGCCACCGCCTCCGGCACCGGAACCGGCGAGCCCCCGCAGGCCAGGTAACCACGCGGGCCCGGCGCGCCGCATCGGACATCTGCCCCATTTCCGCGGTGAATCAGGCTCCGGGCGTACCGCTTTCGCCGAGGGCGGCCATGAGCTGCGCTTCGGTGATCGGCGGCACCGGCAGCGGATGGGCGGCCGCGGCGCGCAGGCCGTCGAAGGTGAGCGCCAGATGCCGGCGCCAGGCGTCCGGCGCGATCGCGGCGGTGGCCTCCACGATGCGGGTGTGCGCCCAGGTGATGAAGCCGAGATCCTCGAGCACCCAGTCCGCGCGCAGCACCCCGGCACGCTGTGCGCGCGTGACGATTTCGCGCATCTTGGCATGGCCCTGCTCGCGCGCGCGGGCGACCGCGGGACCGGGGGCGGCCCGCACCGCGAGTTCGCTCAGCAGCCGGTCGCTCGCCTGCAGTTCGCACACCCGCTCCACCAGGTAGGTGAAGGAATCCCAGGGATCGTCGATGGTCAGCGCCGCGTCGGCGATGCGCTCACCGGCCTCGAGGCGATCCTCGACGGCGGCCGCGATGAGGTCGTCACGGGTCGGGAAGCGGTTGTACAGGGTGCCGATGGCCACGCCGGCCCGGGCCGCGATCTCCTTGAGCGGGGCGTCCAGCCCGCGTTCGGTGAACACCTCGCGCGCCGCGCCGACCAGGGCGTCGCGATTGCGGCGCGCGTCGAGGCGCAGCGGCTTGTTCGAGGACATGCGCCGATCCTACAAATCCGGGCATCGATTTAAGTTGAGCATGAGTTCAAGTTAGTGCTAGCGTCGGCAAGGTAACTTGAACCTACGCTCAACTTAATGAGGCAGTCATGGCAAAGACCATCGCCATCTTCGGATTCGGGCCCGGCCTGGGCATGGGAGTCGCCCGCGTCTTCGGGCGCGAGGGGTTCCGGATCGCCGTCGTCGGGCGGCGGCCCGGCAAGGCCGAACAGCATGTGCGGGACCTGAAGGCCGAAGGCATCGAAGCCGTCGCGTTTCCCGCCGACGTCACCGACGCGGCGCAGCTCCACGCGACCGTGGCCGCCATTCGCGGCAGCCTCGGGGAGATCGACGTCGCGCTGCACGGTGCGGCCGGCGAGATGACCGACCGCGCGCCCAGCACCCTCGAACTGGATGTGCCGAGCCTGGGCATTCCCATTGCCCTCAAACTGCATTCGCCGATCCTGATGACCCGGGCACTGGCGCCGGACATGATCGCGCGCGGCTCGGGCACCTTGCTCTTCTCGTCGGGTTCGTCGCCGGACCTGCCGCTGCCCTACCTGTCCAACTTCGGGGTGGCACTGGCCGCGCAGCGCGGGTACGTCCAGCAGCTCGCGGCGGAACTGGCGGGCACGGGCGTGTACGCCGGGGTGCTGAACATCGGCGTACTCATCCGGGACAGCCGGGCCGAGCAGCTGCTGGACGAGCGGCCCGAGCTCGCGCCCGAGGGCATCGAGATCGCGCGCATGTCCAGTGCCGAACTGGGCGAACACTATTGGCGCATGTACCTCGAACGCGATCGGGTCGAGGTGAACGTCGGGTTCTGATCAGAGCGGCAGTTCGAACCGATGGAACCGGGCCGCGATATCGAGACCGGCCAGCTCGAGCGCGGCCCGCACCGGATCGTCGTCGAATTCGAAGACCCGCAGCACCAGCACGTGCGGCATCTCGTCGTGCAGTTCGGTGATGAGCGCGCCGGTCAGGCCCGCCAGCGCCAGCGCGTCGATCTCGCCGTAGGCGAAGCCCTCCCCCACATTGATATAGGCCTCGCTGCCCAGGATCGAGGTGGTGATGGTGGCGACCGGGCCCGCCGATTCCGGATCGAGCAGCGCCACCGCGAGCACATGCCCCGGCGGATCGGAGGATTCGGCCAGGGCCTGCAGGACGCAGTCCAGCGGGGCGGCCTGGGCGATCGCGGCGGGCGCGACCCAGCTGCGCGGTTCCGCGGTCCACAGGCGGGCGTACTCCTCCTCGACCTTCGCGCCGAGCAAGCCGGCGGCCAGACCCTCGGGACCGGTGTCGCCGCCGCTCCAGCCCAGGGCGGGCAGACCGGCCGCGCGGGCCTGTTCGGCGGCCCCGGTGAGCAGGGCCAGCACCACGGCCTCCTCCTCGCCGGTGGCGGTCTCGAAGTCGTAGTGGCCGAGCTGGATCCGCCGGACGTAGCGGGCGGCGTAGAGGACTTCGGCTTCGGCGCTGCCGGATTCGCCGCGATGCAGTTCGGCCCAGCCCACCAGTTCGCCCCCGCGCCGGGCGGCGACGATGCCGATGCGATCCGGGTCGGCGACCGGCTGCTGATCCTCCAGATCGGCCAGTCCGGCCATGCCCGCCAGTTCACTCGCCAGGCGCAGCCCGGTACCCGGATGCGTATCCCATTCGAGCGTTATGTCCACACCGCACCCTAACCGCGAATTCGCGGAAAGTTTGCCAATTGCCCCGGCCGGGCGCGACATCGCAATGTCAGGCCTCGCGCCGTGCCTTCGCCCGGCGTTTGCCCTCATGCATGGCCTGCACCCGGGCCACCGGAATGGTGTGACCCTCCGCCAGCAGATCGGCGGGCAGGTCCTGCGGTTCGGGCATCTCCTCGGCCCAGGGATCGCTGTCGCCGAGCAGTTTCGGGACGGTGCGCAGGGTGAAGTCGTGCGGGTCGGCATCGGCCAGTTCGGACCAGCGCAGCGGGAAGGAGACGGTCGCGCCCGGGCGCACGCGCGGACTGTAAGCGGCCACCACGGTCGCGCCGCCGGAGCGAGTGGAATCCAGGAAGACCTTGCCGTGCCGGTCCTCCTTGATGAAGGCGGTGGTGGCCAGGGCCGGGTCCAGGCGTTCGGCGCGGGCCGCGATGGCGCGGGTGGCGGCGGCCGCGTCGTCCAGGGAGACCGGGCGGACCGGGACGAAGATGTGCACGCCCTTGGAACCGCTGGTCTTGACCGCGCCCGCCAGGCCGTCGTCCGCGAGGGCCTGGCGGATGAGTTCGGCGGCGCGCACCACCTCGCGGAACGATTGCGCCGGATCGGGATCGATGTCCAGCACCAGATGCGTCTGGCTACCCGAATAGTCGGCCAAACCCGCGGCGAGCAGCAGGGTGGTGTGATATTCGACGGCGCGCTGATTGCCGAACCAGATCAGCGTGCGCACCTCATCGCAATCGGCATAGGAGATTTCACGTTTCGAGCTGCCCGCCCACAGGGTGACGCGGTGCACCCAGTCCGGGGTGTATTTGGGCAGGTTCTTCTGCATGAACGGTTCCTGTCCGGGGCGCACCCGCACCACCGACAGCGGGCGGCCGGCCAGCTGGCGCACCAGGCGCTCGCCGATCACCTCCAGGTAGTCGACGAGATCGCCCTTGGTGGCGTCCGCCCCGTCGAACAAAGGACTGTCCAGGCTGCTCAGCTTGATGCCCATCCGGACGTCATCACCCATCAACCCACCCTGCGCCGCGAAGGGGACCGCGTCAACCGGGGCACGCGTACCGTTGCTTATGGCTTTGTCGCGGCGGGAGTTGTTGAGGTTCGGCGGGGTGGGGGCGTCGGCGGTGCTCGTGGGTGCGGGCGCGGTGAGCAGCGGGCGGTTCGCGGCGTCGCGGCGGATCGGCGGCGATCCGTTCACGCTGGGGGTGGCGTCGGGGGATCCGGCGCCGGACGGGGTGGTGTTGTGGACGCGGCTGGCCCCGGATCCGCTCGCGCCGGACGGGCACGGCGGGATGGCGCTGGCTCCGGTGAGCGTGGATTACGAAGTCGCGCACGACGAGTACTTCCGGCAGGTGGTGGCGCGCGGAACGGTGGTGGCGACGCGGGAGCTGGCGCACAGCGTGCATCCGGAAGTCGGTGGGCTGGAGGCGGATCGGTGGTATTTCTATCGATTCCGGGTGGGGTCGGTGATCTCGCCGGTCGGCCGGACCCGGACCGCGCCCACGGCCGGGCAGGCGGTGTCGCGGTTGCGGTTCGCGTTCGCTTCCTGCCAGTCGTGGCCTTCGGGGTATTTCACGGCGTACGAGCATATGAGTGCCGAGGATCTGGATCTCGTTGTGCACCTGGGGGATTACATCTACGAGCGAGGGTGGCGGTGGGGACGGCTGGGGACGCCGGTCGATCCCGGGTTCCGGGACGAGGTGTTCGATCTGGCGGGGTATCGGCTGCGATACGCGCAAGCCAAGAGCGAAGGGCCGTTGCGGGCGGCGCATGCGGCGTTTCCGTGGCTGGTGACCATGGACGATCACGAGGTCGACAACAATTGGGCGGGCGATACCGCCGGGATCGGGATCGATGTCTATCGGGTGCCGGCCATGTTCCGGCGGCGGCGGGCCGCGGCGTTCCAGGCCATGTACGAGCATCAGCCGTTGCGGCTGGCGCAAATGCCTTCGGGGCCGGATATCCTGCTGCACCGGCGGTATCGGTACGGCGATCTGGCCGAGATCACCATGATCGACACCCGGCAGTATCGGAACAAGCCGGCGTGCGAGCCGGGGTTGCTGTGGGGCGGATGCACGGATCCGGCCGCCGCGGATCGCACCATACTCGGTGCGCGGCAACGGGATTGGCTGCTCGATGGGTTCAGCAGCTCGAACGCGCGGTGGCAGGTGATCGGCAATCAGGTCGCCATGGCGCGATCGGATTACGATCCGGGGCCGGGGGTGGATCTGGGGTCGGACGGGTGGGACGGGTATGTGGCCGACCGCAATCGGGTGCTGGGCGGGGCGTCGGAGCGCGGGGTGCGGAATCTCGTCGTGCTCACCGGGGATCGGCATCACAACTACGCGGCGGATCTGCGGCGGGATTACGCCGAGCCCGAATCGCCCATCGTGGGAGCGGAATTCACGGGGACGTCGATCACCTCCGGCGGGAACGGGTCGGATATGAACGACACCGGGCGGGATCTGCTGGCGGCCAATCCGGATCTGAAGTTCTTCAACGGGCAGCGCGGGTATGTGCGGGTCGAGGTGGATCATCGACTGTGGCGCAGTGACTTCCGGGTCGTGCCGTATATCGACCGGCCGGGCGCCGGGGTCGAGACGCGGGCGGGTTACGTCGTCGAGGACGGGGTGCCCGGGGTCACCGCCGCCACCGCGCCGTCGGCACCGGCGGTCACGCCCGCGCATCCACGGTAGCCAGCGCCGCCCACAGCAGCGGGGAATGCTCGATGCTCGATGCGGCCTGCCAGGCGGCGAGCTGCTTGCGCTGCCAATTGTTCAGTGCGACAACCGGATCCGGCTCCTCGTGGGCGGCGTCGACGGCGCGGATGGCGTGCTGGAGCGGGCGGCTGCCCGGCGGGGCGCCGCCCAGGCGTTCGAAGGCCAGATCGGTGGGCAGCGGCCAGCGCCCGGCCGTGACCAGCTCCGCGCCGCCGGTGAGCATGGCGGAGATCAAACCGAACGCCTCCCCGAAGCGCAGATCGCCGCCGCTCTCGCAGGCGATGAGCGCCACCCGGCTGGGAATCGGCCACAGTTCCGGGCCGGTGTGCGGCTCCGGGGCGAGGGTATGGGTGCCGAGCAGCAGATCCCGCGCCGACAGTGGCCGGTGATCACGCTGCGCCGGAGCGAAACCCACCGCATCCGCCGTACACGCCAGATGCATGGTGGCCGACTCGCTCTGCCCCGACGCGGGCGCGACCGCGGTGACATGCCCGACATAGAGCAGCCGGGACGCCCCCGCCCGCAAGGCCTCCCCCAGCCACTCCCGATCCACATCGGTCCGCCGGAACACTTCCACCGGATCCCCCGTCGCCGGCACCAGCCGTCCGCGCCGCGCCAGCTCCGCCACCAATTCGGCGACCGGCGCATCCGCCGTCATCCGCCCGAGCACGGACCCCAGCACCGAATCCGCCCGGAACCCCGGCACCCGCGGATCCAGCACCGCCACAACCGGCAGCTCCCGAGTCTCGTTCCAGGACTTGGCGATCCGCGCCGGCGCCTGCACGATCCCCGCCGGGGCCAGGACGCTGGTGTCCGCCATATCCAGCAACCGCAGGCCCGGATCGGGAGCCAGCAGCTCCCACGGCAATTGCGCCACCCGCGGCGACGGCTGAATCCGCAGATGCGGCCGCAGCCCCTTGCTGTGGAACTCGTGCGTAGCCACGGCGAGGTTGTACGGCAGAAACGCCGCCGAAAGCTCCTGCGCCAGCGCATGCTCGGACTCGAACGACGCCAATTCCCCTTCGGTGAGCGCGAATTCGAGTCCGAACGGGTCTCCCGGGGCGGGCAGCGCCGCCGAGAACCGCCGCATGGCTGCCTCGAGTTGCTCGCGCGGCACCACACCGATCCCGGGCGGAGCCGCGTTGTCCAGCCACCGCCAGGTGATGAACAGATCCCCCGCATCTGCCATGCGCACCAGAGCCGTCGGCCGCACCGTCGTCATCCGGTCACCGCCCGCGGCCTGGATGGAAGCGCGGCACGGCAGGCGTGGTGGCGATCCTTCACCCGGGTACCGCCGTATCGCGTCATGAGCGGACCAGCCGGTCGTCGCGGAGTGGGCGGCCGTAGCGTTCCTCGGCGGCGGTGATCCAGGCGGCGAGGGCGATGTGGTTGTCGGGGCCGACGGCTACGCGGGGCGGCGGGGCGACCGGTAAGCCTGCTGTCGCGGCTACGGCGGCCAGCGCGGTGCCGAGTTGGAGGGCGTCGTCCGCCGGGCCCGAGGGGGTCGGGGGCGGGGTGAGGGGGCGGCGCGCTTCGAAGGGGGCGACGGGGGGTGCGGCGAGGCGGGATATGTCGAGGGTGGTTCCGGCGCATTGGGTTTCGATGAGGTCGGCGATGAGGCGGCCGTCGCCGGCCAGGTAGGCGTAGTGGAAGGCGACGCGCATGGCGGGGTCGGCGATGCGGCGGTTCCAGTTCTCGCGTTGGGCGCCGTCGGGGAGCTCGTAGCGGACGGCGTCCAGGGCGAGGGCGGCGGGGAGGGCGAGATCGACGGCTCGGGCCAGCAGGCCGGGGACGGATTCCAGGAGCGGGCCGAACATTTCGGCGAGCCAGAAATCCATTTGGGCGCAATGCAATCCGAGACCGCGTTCGGCGAAGACCGTGCGGGCGGCGACCACTTCGGCTTCGGCTTCCTGAAAGCGGCCGGCGGCCATGGCGACGGAGGCGAGGCGGGTGCGGACCTCCGCCGCTTCCATGATCGCGCCGGAGGCTTCGAAGCTGGCCAGGGCCGCGCGGTATTCGACGTCCGCCGTCGTGTGCTCGCCGCGATGCTCGGCGAGGAAACCCATGAGCTTGCGGCCGACCCCGGCGCGCAGGGTGACGCCCGCCGCTTCGAAATACTCCTGCGCGGGCCGCAATACGGGCTCGATGTCATCGAACCGCCCGGCCCGGACGAACATCAGCGCCAGATTCAGCTGCGCTTCCGCCACCCCGTCCCGTGCCCCAGCAGCGTCGAACGCCACCAGCGCCTGCCCCGCGAAATCCTCCGCCAGCTCCCAGCGCCCCGTCTCGAAATGCGCTGCCGCCAAATTCATCAGCGCATGCCCCGCCCGGTCCGGCACGTACCGCACCGCCACCCCGAGCGATTCGTTCGCCAGCTCGATCGCCCGAGACCACTGCTGCCGATACACCGCCAGCGCCGTCGCCGCCACCAGCGCCGCGAACCGCATCTCCCCCGGCGCGCCCTCCTCGGCCACCAGCACCCGCGCCCGCTCCAGCGCATCCTGAGCCCCATCCAGATCCCCCAGATGCTGCAACGCCTGCGACAACCCGATCCAAGCCCCCGGCCGCATCCGCGGCCCCGGCCCCGTCATCTGCGCCAGCGCCGCCCGATACTTCGCCGCCGCCCCCGCATGATCCCCCAGCTGATCCAGCACCGTGGCCACATCCACCATGGCGCACACCCGCAAATCCCCCGTCTCGACCCGCTCCGCCTCCTCGAACGCCCACAGCGCCGCCGCGAACTCCCCCCGCCCCACCAGTTCGGCCCCCGCCCGCAACAACTCCGACTCCCCCTCGCCTTCCGGGGAATCGCCGGTATCGGCTTGCACCATCAGAAGTCCGAATCGTCTGCGGCGGCGGCTATTTCGGCGAGCAACGGGGCGTCGGCCGCGGTGTCGCCGACCGTGGTCCCCGAGGCGAAGCGCAGGCGGGCGGCGGCGAAGTCGCGGATTCGGCGGCGGACTTCGGGCGTTCCGGAATCGTCGAAGACGCCGAATCCTGGGACCCGGATGTCCACGCGGGCAACCGATCCCGAGGATGGGATCCGGATCGCTCCGGTCCAGACGTCGCCGGACAGCCGGAGGGCAGTCTCCGCGACGTCGGCGTCTGCGCGCCGATGGCCGTTCACCGCATCGGACCGTGTGCCGTCGGCACGCCGTGTGCCGTCGGCGTGATCACCGCCTTCGGCCGTGCCGGTCGGCTGCACACGTGCCCAGGGGCGGAGGTGCGCGGGCACCGCGGCCGGCGCGCCGGGGGCGGCGGCGACACTGATCGCGACGGTGGTGATTCCCGCCGCGCGGGTCACCTGCCAGGAGACGGCGCGTTCGGAGGCGTCGACCAGGCCGGGCGGGCAGTGCCGCCAATCCCAGCCGTTGGTGCCGCGGGCCAGGGTCAAGGCGTCGGGGTGGGGTGGTTCGGCGCCGGCCGCCAGAGCGTAATCCGATGCGCGCGGGAAGGTTTCGATCAGGGCCGCCAGCTCCGGGGCGATGGCGTCCGCACCGTCCACGAGGGCGTCGCATTCCTCGGTGAGGGCGGCGATGTCGCGGTCGAGCAGGGCCGGGTCCAGCGCGGCGATGCCGTCGAGGGTGGAGGCGGGCCACCAGCGAGCGGCCCAGTGCGCGTACGCGAGGCGGCGGGCGCTCACTGCCAGCGGAAGCAGGGCGGGGGTGGCGGTTTCCCCGCCGGGGATCGCGGGGTGATCACCCGGGAGCGTGTGGTGCGTGCCCGGGGCCGTGAGGTTTTCGGCGGGATGGGCGTCGGCCAGGGCGAGGGCGATCGGTTCGCCGTAGATGGCCCACACCCAGTCCTGGGCGGCGTCCACGTCGTCGATGACGGCGGCGGGGAGCAGTCGGCCGTCGAGCACATTCCAGGTGAGGTGGCCGCCCGTCACCTCGAGCACCATGGTGTCCACGGTGGCCGGGCTGTCGAGCACGGTCGGGGTCCCGGGCGGGAGCAGACCGTAGAGGCCGCCACCGTAGGGGTGAATCCGCAAGGCCGAGCTGGTCATCCCGCCCTCGATTCCATTGCTTCCGGTTCGTTCACACTGGTCGCGAGCGCCCGCTTCACGCGGGTGCGGTGGTCGAGAATCACCGACCGGGCGACGCCGTCCAGCACATCCCAGAGTTCACCGGCCGAGTACAGCGGGAACTCCCGGACGTCCCAGCCGTGCAGTCGCGCCCACAATCGTCGCAGATAGGGCCGCCAGGGCACCTGAAGGTCGGCCGCGATAGCCGCCAGCGGACCGGTGGTCGCGGCCGGGTCCGTCCGAACCGCCAGCCGACGCGCTTGCAGCACATAGGCTTCGCGCTGCCACCGGCCGTTGATCACCCGGGCGGCGGCCGTGTCCGCCCGCTCGCCGCGGTCCGTGCCCACCCGCACGCCCCCGTCCGTACCCACCCGCACGCCGCCGTCCGCGCCCACCCGCTCGACGGCGTCCGTTCGGCTCGGACCGTCCGCAGCGCCGGACGCCCCGGCGCGTGGAGTCCGTACGCCCGTACCGCTCACCGTGGCCGCGGTTCCGGCGATCTCGTGCACCACGTCGAGTCCGGTGCGTGCTGCGGGCAGGCCCGCGATGGGGCGCAATTCCTGTGCGAGCACCGCGCCGGCGGCGGCCGCCACGCGCAGTGATTCGTCGAGCAGCGCCCAGGGCGCGCAGGCGCGGGCGATCTCGGCGGCTACCAGTTCGGGGATTTCGGGGAGGTCGGCGCGTTCGCTGGAGGCTTGGAGAACGGTGAACACCCGCTCGTGGACGGTGCGGTCGAAGGGCAGGCCGAGGGTGGCGGTGGCGGCGGAGGTGCCGACCATGGGCGGGAGCGGTTGCGGATGCAGGGTGAGGCCGAGTTCCTGTGCCGCGCCGGTGTTTTCGTCGAGCCAGAAGGCGATGCCGGTGTGGGTGCCGGCGAGCGCCGCGACCAGGTCGTCGAGGTCGATGTCGGCCGGGGCCTCGCCTAGTCGTTCCGCGGCGCAGGCATCCAGCAGCAGGGCGAGCTGGGCGGTGTGGCGGGTCGCGGGGGTGTGCGGGCGGCGGCCCCACGCGGTGGCGATCAGGGCCGCCAGGTCCCGTTCCCGGGCCGGGTCGGTGAGGTATTCGCGCAGCGCCTGGGTGGTGCGGCCCGCGGTCAGATCGTGGATTTCCCGCAGCGCGGCTTCGGCGGCGGCCCGGTCCCGGGTGGCGTCGGGCATGCCGGAGCGCGTCGCCAGTTCGAAGCAGCGCTGGAAATACTGGTCCTGGGCATTGCCCTCGGTGATGCGCAGCGCCCGCCGGGTCTGCTTGAGCAGGGTGAACCAGGCGGCGGTGGCACGCAGGACATCGGAGGCGGCATTGACGCGGGTGGCCAGCAGCACCGCTCCGTCCTCGGTGAGCACCGCCCCCGCGCACAGCGGATTTTGAACCGGGCGAATGACCAGCGGATCGAGGATCAACTTCACGGTGCGGCGCAAAGGCCCCCCATGCGGTCCGCTCAACGCCTCGACGCCGTCGAGATGCCGCCAGACCTCGTCCAGCACCATGGCCCGCGGTCGTCGCATTCGCCCAGGTTAGCGGAGTGCGGCGCGGATTCGCGCACCGAAAGTTGGGATCGGTAGGGCACGGCCGGATTCCTACTGTTCTGGCAACGGCTCCGCACGAGAGCCGGAAGAACGAGAACAAGGAATCACCATGAACGCCAAATCCTTCCGCCGCACCGCCACCGCGCTCGTCGCCACCGCCGCCGCCATCGCCCTGGTGACCGGCTGTTCCGACGACAAGAGCAGCACCACCGTCACCGAGCGCTCCAGCTCCGCGGCCCCGGTCGCCCCCGGCACCCCGGCCCCGACCGGCGGCAAGTCCACGGCCATCGTGGACGGCAAGGCCATCGACGCCAAGTTCGACACCACCTGCGCCAAGCAGGGCGGCACCCTGGCCCTCGCGCTCACCGACCTGGACAACGCCACCTACGGCAACCTGAGCGTGAGCGCCACCCTGACCGGTGACGACACCGTGCAGGCGGTCGGCATCGCCGGCACCAAGGGCGGCAGCAACGGCTCCCCGTACGCGGTCGGCTACGGCAACGGCGTGCCCGGCGGTTCGGCCAAGGTCACCAAGAGCGGCAACACCTACACCGTCACCGGCGAGGGCGTCGGAGGGGTCGACCTCGCCAATCCGCTTGCCGGACCGAAGAACTCGAAGTTCGAGATCGTCTTCGCCTGCTCCAGCGTCGTCGGCGGGTAATGCTCCACCCCCGCTCATGCCGGATTGGCATGAGCGGGTTAGTTCCCCTTTCCCGTTCCCGCACAACACTTCCCGAGGACATCATGACCAAGAACATTCGCGTCGCCGCCCTGGCCCTGGGCGGCCTCGCCATCGCCTACTACCTGTGGAACGGGCTCACCTCCGACAGCGTGTTCGGCTGGGTCGGCTGGCAGCTGGCCCTGCCGATCATCGCCCTCACCCTGATCCCCATCGTGTTCGCGTTCACCGGCGAAGGCATCATGTCCGCCTTCACCGGCCTGAACAGTTCCGAATTCCGGGACGGCGAACTCGGCATCGGCACCGTCCGCGCCTTCGCCCAGACCGGCCTGACCGTCAACGACCAGCCGCAGATCCGGCTCGATATGCAGGTCGAGACCCAGGACGGCAAGACCTTCGACTCGCACGCCAAGATGATCATCCCGCTCACCGAGCTGGCCCTGCTGCGCCCCGGCGTGGTGCTGCCGGTCCGCTACCTGCCCGGCCGCACCGATCGCGTCGAGGTCGACCTGTCCGGCGATACGGACGGCGCGCAGGAAGCCATGAACGCCAGCATGATTCGCAAGGGTTTCACCACCGAGGCCAAACTCGACATCGGCCGCCGCGGCGTCCCCGCCCAAGCCGTGGTGCGCGCCCTGTCGGTGCCGGGCGAGATCCGCGACGGGCACTCCCGCCTGGATCTGACCCTGGTGGTCACCCGCCCCGACGGCAGCACCTTCGAGACCCGGACCGAGAAGTTCCTGCCGCCCGCCAGTGTGGCCCAGGTGCAGGTGGGCCGGGTGGTGCAGGTGCGGTATCTGCCGGAGAACGAGCGCGAGGTGGTGCTGGCGCTGCCGGTGAACACCTGAATTCGGTTCCGGAATCCATTGAGCCGCAGGCATAATGCCTGCGGCTTTCGCTTATCCGGCGACTATTCGTGGTTCATCGGTAGCTGTCAGCATCGCCCCGATCCACGAGTGCAGCAGGAGGCGCTGTCAATGAACACCACCACGGGTTACGCCGGGACCTTGCCCTTACGCGGACGGGCGATGGCGGCCTCGATCGCCGTATTCGCCGCGCTGCTGGGACCTTTCGCCATGGCGGCCGCCACGCTGACCTTCGGCAACAGCCAGGACACCGATGCGGCGCGCGGCGGAATGGCGTTGCTGGCCATCGGTCTGCTGCTGACCGTCCTGCTACGTCCGGTGGCCGCGATCTGCCAGGCGAGCTGGCTGTCCCGGGCCCGCGCCAACGCTGATCTGTTCGCCCCCGCAGCCGGTCATCGCCTCGCGGCCGGCTGGGCCGTCGGCGGCTGGTTCGTGCCGGTGGCGAGCTGGTTCGTGCCCGCGCTGGTGGTCGGCGACGTGGTCCGGGCGAGCGACCCGGCCGGAGCCGGTCTGCGAGCGGTGGCGGTGTGGCGGTCCGCCCGGGTCCTCGGCGATCTGGCCTTGCTCATCGGAGTTTTCAGCCTGTTCTCGCTCGGGCGCGACGGGGTGTCCACCCTCGCGCAAGCGTTGATCAGCGCCGCCGTCTCCTATCTGGCGGCCGCACTGGCGCTGCGCTCGGTCGCCTGCACGGTCGCGGGCTGGCAGGACGGGCGTCGCCCGAATCAGTAGGGCCGGGCCTGACCGGACCAGCGGGGCGCGAGTTCGGTTCCCAGCGCCGACGGGAAGGACACGTGCGCCGGGTCGCCGTCGGCGGTGTAGCGCTGCTCCGGGTGAGCCGCCAGCTGGTCGAGCCAGTATCCGGAATCGAACGGGACATCGCCGCGCCCGGATCGGATGCGCGGAATGCCGTCCGGGTCGAGCGCGCCGAAAGGCGCTGGGGCCGGGTTGGATCCGACCAGCAGCACCCCGTCGAAGGCATAACCGACGCCGCCCCAGCTGCCCGCGCGGGCCAGGGCGCGATCCGATGGCGCGATGCCGAGCGGGAGCGCCATGGTACGGACGGCGTAACCGGGCACGGTGGCGCCGATGGCCCGTACGTTCTCGGCGAATTCCTGCTGCACACCGGTCGCGTCCAGGCGGCCCAGGTTGGCGTGACTCGCGGTGTGCGCACCGATTTCGTAGCCGTGCGCGGCCAGCCACGGCAGCGCGCGCGGATCGTTGCCGAACGGTTCGTTGTTCACATAGAACGATGCCGTCGCCGGGAAATCCGGATGGCGGGCCGCGAACTCCTCCAGGACGCCGACCGCGGAATCCGGTGCGACCGCGCCGCTGTCGGTGAAGCTGAGCTGACTGCGGGTGGAATCGTCGAAGGTGAGAACCACCGGATGCGTACCGGCGGGCAGGTTCAGATCCCCGGAAAGGTAGCGGGACAAGGTAACCGGACGATAGCCCTCGCGGTAGAGCCGATCGAGTTCGGCGCTGAATTCGGCCGGGGTCTGATCGTATTCGCCGCCCGGCACCGCCACGATCTGGTGATACATGAGCACCGGCACCAGTCCGAGCTCATTGGCCGCGACGGTTGCGGGATCGGGCGGCGGCGCGGTGGTCGAGGCATCGGCGGGAGCCACCACCGCGGCGGCCGGATCGGCGGGCGAACCGCATCCGGCGAGGGCGGCGCACATCAGCCCCGCGGCGACCATCCGGACCACAGATCCCCGCTTCATCGCCGCAACGCTACGCCGCGACAACGGTTTTGGGATGATCTCGGTAAAACCGGCCGCACCGCGTCACCCAGCGGCGATAGTGATGCCAAAACGTCTGTGGAAGTTGGTGTGTGCCTTGCTCATGCGGCTCCGGTCATCCAACCGGCGACGGTTCGCCCTGTTCACGATCGGCGCGGTGCTGGCCCTGCTACTCGGCGCGATCCTGCTCACCGCCGGGGGCAGGGATCCCTCCCGCGCGACGGCCGACACCGAACCCCCGGGCCTGGACCTCATCCAGCCCGATCCCGTTGGCTCCTACCGGGATCCGGTGACGCTGCGCGGCGTCGCGGCGGGCGCGGAACGGGTGTCGGTGGGCGAGCAGTCGACGCAGCCGGGCCCGGACGGGGCGTTCGAGCTGCGGCTGTCCCAGCGCCCGGTGAACGCGACGGTGGTCGCGGTGGACCACGCCGGAAACCAGACCACCCGGCCGCTGACCGTGAATTTCGCGCTGCCGCGGCTGCGCGCGGTGCACGTGACGGCCTACGGCTGGGCCTACGAGGGCCTGCGCGAACCCGTGCTGGACCTCGCCCGGCAGGGTCTCATCGACACCGTGCAGCTGGATATCAAGGACGAGGACGGCGTCGTCGGCTACGACTCGCAGGTGCCGCTGGCGCGCGAATCCGGTGCGGCGACCACCATCTACGACGCCCGCGCCGCCCTCACCCAGCTGCACGACATGGGCATCCGGGTGGTGGGCCGGATCGTGGCCTTCCGTGATCCCACCATGGCGACCTGGGCCTGGCACAACGGCCGGCCCGACTGGGTCCTGCAGAATCCGTCCGGCGCGCCCTACTCCAGTCACTACGGACCGGTCGCCTTCACGAATTTCGCGAACCCCGAAATCCGGGCCTACAACATCGATCTCGCGGTCGAGGCAGCCAAGCTCGGCTTCGACAGCATCATGTACGACTACATCCGCCGCCCGGACGGCAGCCTGTCCAGCATGATCTTCCCGGGACTGACCGAGACGCCGTCGGAGTCCATCGCCGGATTCCTGCGGGACAGTAGGGATCCGGTGCACGCGGCCGGAGCCTCGGTCAGCGCCGCCGTCTTCGGCATCGCCGCCACCCGCCCGGACGAGATCGCCCAGGACATTCCCGCCATGGCACGTCAGGTCGACTACCTCGCGCCCATGCTCTACCCGTCGCACTGGAATTCCGGCGAATACGATGTCGCCAGCCCGAATTCGCAGCCGTACGACATCATCTTCCGGTCCTTGCAGGACTTCCGCGCCCGGGTGGAGGGCACCGGCGCGACCATCGTGCCGTGGCTGCAGGACTTCAGCCTGGGCGTGTCCTACGGCGACGCCCAGGTGCGCGCGCAGATCGACGCCACCCGGGACGCCGGTTACGACGGGTTCGTGCTGTGGAACCCCGGATCGACGTATCACGGTGGCGCACTGCGTAATTGAGCGCCACCGCGACCCGGCTACGGCAGCGGCAACGTCGGCGTGGCCGGGAACTCGACCGGCAGCGCGGTAAGCGCCCGGTGGAACGGCCCGGGCCGCCACACCAGCTGGTCCGGCGCGACCGCCAGCCGGATCTCCGGAATCGCGTCCAGCAGTTGATCGATGGCCTCCTGCGCGATCAGATACGCCATCGCGCTGGCCGGGCACGCGTGCGGCCCCGCGCCCCACGCCAGATGCGATCGATTGCCGACATGGCCCACGACGCTGACCGCCGGATCCGCGTTGCAGGCGGCGATGCTGATCACCACCGGCTGATGCGCGGGCAGCCACACGTCCTCCACCAGCGTGGGCTGGCGCGGAAAACTGATGCAGAAGTTGGCCATCGGCGGATTGTCGAACAGCACCTCGTCCAGCGCGTCCCGGGTGGCCAGGCTGCCGCCGACCAGGCTGCCGCCGAAACGTTCCTCGGTGAGGGTGAGCAGCAGCGAGTTCACGATCAGGTTCTGCTGCGGTTCGATGCCCGCGCCGTAGAGGGTGGCCAGCTGGTGCACCATCTCGGCATCGGTGAGCTCGGCGGGATGGCCGAGCAGCCGACTGGTCAGGTCGTCGCCGGGGGCGGCCCGCTTGTGCGCGGCCAGTTTCGACAGCGCGTCCACGAGCAGCTTGTTGCCGGCTCCGGCGTCGACGCCCTCGAAAATGGCCGCGAATCCGGCCGCCGCCTGCCGCGCAATCTCCTCCGGACAGCCGAGCAGCTCGTTGAGCACCGCGAAGGCCACCGGAAAGGCGTACTCGCGCACCAGATCCGCGCTGCCGCGCGGTCCGAAGGCGTTGATCAACGGCACCGCCACCCGCGCCACCGTGGCCGGCAGGGCGAAGTGATCGACCTTGTCCAGGCCGGCGGTATTGGCCTGCCGGTAGCGGGCGTGCTCGGCGCCGGAATTGCGCAGGGCGTTGGGCCGCCATTGCATCATGGGCAGCACCGGGCAGTCCTCGGGCACATCGCGCTGCCAGGTGCGCGGGTCGGCCGGAAAGCGGTCCGGATCGTTCATGATCCGGACCGCCGTGTAATAGCCGAGCACCAAGGTGGCCGGCACCCCCGGCGCGAGTTCCACGGGCGCCAGCGACCCGTATTTCTCGCGCATCTCGCGATAGACCCGCTGCGGGTCGGCGGCGAACTCCGGGGTGTACATCGGCACCCGGGCGCCGGTGTGTTCGAGCGGGGATCCGTGTGGGAACGCGGATGTGATCATTGCAGGCACTCCAGAATTCGGGCCATCGAGCCCCGCGAGCCTAAGCAGCGGACCGTCCGGTCGCACACGGATTCGCGTTTCCGCTCAGCGCCGGGCGGTCACCAGCAGATACTCCCACTCCATCCGGCCGCCGCCGAGATCGTGCCGGGCCGCCAGATCGGCCAGTTCCCGATCGAGTCCGGCGATCCGCTCGAGGTCGCCGGCCAGGGATTTGTAGACCGCCACCGTCGGACCGTAGTTGGTCTTGAAGAAGTCGCGGAACGCCGCGCCGTCCGGGAAGCAGTCCACCACGGCGTGCTCGCGGGTGAATTCGAGCTCGGACACCTTGTCCCCCAGCAGTTTCCGCACATGCTCGGGATCGCCCCAGAGCGGCGGCTGGGCGCCGGCCGGGGGCGGCGGCGCGTAGGGCTTCATGGTGGCGAACATCTGCCCGATGAAACCGGCCGGGGTCCAATTGATCAGCCCGATAGTGCCGCCCGGCGCGGTCACCCGCACCAGTTCATCGGCCGACGCCTGATGGTGCGGCGCGAACATGAGCCCGACGCAGGACAGCACGATGCCGAACGCGCCGTCCGGGTACGGCAGCCCCTGGGCGTCGCCTTCCTCCCAGGTGACGTCCACTCCGCGCGCGGCGGCCAGCGCCCGGCCCGCCTCGAACAGTTCCGGCGTCAGATCGCTGGCCACCACGTCGGCTCCGGTCGCGGCGGCCGGAATGGCCGCGTTCCCGGATCCGGCGGCGATATCGAGCACCCGGTCGCCGGGGCCGACACCGCAGGCCCGGACCAGGCGCGCGCCCAGCTCCGGGATCACCGTGGCGGCCACGCTGGGATAGTCGCCCGAAGCCCATACGGCCCGCTGGCGGGTTTTCACATCGAGAGGCAAGGTCATCGAATACTCCTGATTCGGTAGTGCGTCCCCAACAGCGTCCGATGCGCTCCCCACCCGCGACCAGTTCAACATCTGTACCGGTGCGCCCGCGGGATGCTCTACTGGACCCATGCCTGGTTACGGGGAGTTCTGCCCGGTCGCGAAGGCGATGGATGTGCTGGACGAACGCTGGACGCTGCTGGTGGTTCGCGAATTGCTCTTGGGCAGCAAGCATTTCAACGAACTGCGACGCGGCAATCCGAAGATGTCACCGGCGCTGCTGTCGCGCCGCCTGCGCTCGCTGGAACGCGCCGGCATCCTGCTGCGCGAGGTGGACGACACCGGCCGCACCTCGTATCGGCTCACCGAGGCCGGACACGAATTGTCCAGCGTCGTAGAGGCTTTGGGCGCGTGGGGCATGCGCTGGATCCCCGACCTCGGCGAGGAGGATCTGGACCCGCACCTGCTGCTGTGGGATATGCGCCGCACCATCCCCCTGCACACCTGGCCCCCGGATCGCACCGTACTGGCCCTCGAATTCACCGACCTCGACGGCAAGGCCGCCCGCTGGTGGCTGATGGTGCACCGCGCCGAAGCCCAGCTCTGCGATTACGACCCCGGTTTCGAGGTGGCCGCCACCCTCCGCACCACGCTACGCACCCTCACCGAACTCTGGCGCGGCGACCGCACCTGGCCCGCCGCGCTGCGCGAACGCACGGTCGAGATCAATGCCACCGCGCCCGTCCAGCGCGCGGTCCCCACGTGGATCGGCAGTTCCAGCTTCGCGAAGATCCCGCGCGTCGATCAGGGCCGGGCGTAGACGATAAGACCATGCGTCCGTGGGATTTTGGACGGGTGTGGTGTTCGACGAAGGGGATGTCGAACACCAACCCGCATCGGCAAGGATAGCCCTCCGCGGGGGCGGCGCAAGTCGTGGCGTTTCGGAATACGGTTTCGCACAGGGGATTTCGATACCCCGGCGGGGTTCATGCGGCCGGGGACTCCAGTCCGGCGCGGACCGCCGCCACCAGCGGCGAGGTGCGGTAGGCGGTGGCCACGGCCACCAGCCAGGCCAGCTCGCCCTGCACGGTGGGCTGAGGCGGATGGCGAAAGGTGTCGCCGTGGTCGATGGCGGGCGCACCGGTGCCGTGCGCGTGCAGGGCGGCCGCGATCCGGGCCGCTTCGACGGCGGCGGGGCGATCGGTGGCGGGGATGCCCAGTTCGGCGGCGAGACGTTCGGCCCGGGCGGTCGTTTCGGGGGTGAGGTGCGGTTGCAGGAGCAGCAGGGTGTCGCGGATCTCGATGACCCGGCGGTAGACGCGATCGCGGGTGGGGCGGCGGGTCACCGGGGCGGCATCGGACAGTTCGGGGGCGGCGGCGCGCAGATCCGACCACAGCGGATGCAGGCGGGGCAGCGCGCGCACCCGGTGCAGCACGCCGGCCGCCTGCGGCAGCAGCGACGGGCACAGGTAGCCGAGCAGCATGACGGCCGCGCCGAGACTGGCGAAGGCGGGGGCGATCTCGGTGTTCAGGCGGAAGGCGTCGATATCCGCCCAGGCGGCGGCGATGGCGGCGACCTTGCCGATGCTGTAGCCGACCGCGATCAGCGAGCCGATGCCGAGCAGGCGTAAACCGATACGCAGCCAGGGCTGTTCGCGGGTCTGCGGCAGCCAGGTGCGGCAGAGCTGGGCGATTCGCAGCAATCCCGCCGTGTAGGCGAGCAGGTAGACGCCGAGGAAGGCGTCGACCGCTCCGGTTCTCGCGTAGTGGTAGTCGAAATCGGTGGCGTGCACGGCGTCGTGCACCGGCGCGAGGGCGAACAAGGCCACCATGAGCGCCACCACGACGGCATTGACCAGCATGACCGTGCGCGCACGGCTCCACGGCGCGGCCGCCGCCGGGCCTTCGGGTTCGACCAGGTACGCCGTCCACACCAGCTGCGACAGCACCGCCGTGGCGATGGAGGAGTAGACGATCAGCGTCGCCAGGTTCGGCACGCCCGAGACCCGGCCGATCCATTCGTAGATCTGCGGGACGGCCGCTTCGAAACCCGTTGCGGCGCAGGCGATCGACACGGCCACCGCCCAGCGCGCGGGCGCGTGCGGGGCGCGGGCGGCCAACACCAGCCGCCAGGCGCAGGCCAGCACGGCCAGCGCGCCGATACATCCGTAGGTGAGCGCGAACTGCACGTGATCAGTCTTCCCCGGGGCCGAGCGTATCGAGCAGATTGCGGATATCGGCGGGCACCGAATCCGGGAGCACCCATTCGGCGTGCGGCGTCCAGCGCGAAATATGGTGGGACATCAGCAGATCGGCGATGTGCTCGGCTTCCTGTTCCTGCTGTTCGGAGGAGCAGGTGCGGCCCAGCATGCGGCGCACCACCGCCGGGTCGATATTCGGGGCGAGCAGGCGCAGCGCGTCCTGGCCGGTGACGGTGACCGTGCGATGCCCGGCCAGCAGGTGCCCCAGTTCGTGGCACACGATGTGATCCTGATGCAGTGGCGACGTATCGCTCTGGTAGGCAATGAAATCGATATCGCGGGTGACCAGCAGTCCGCCAGACAGGCCCGCCACCGGGAACCGTTCGGGGCGCAACCGCAGCGGCCGCTCCCGGCGCGCCGCCAGCGCCGCGGCCAGCTGGGTCACCGTGAAACGACCGGTCAGCCCCAAGTGCCGCAGCTCCCGCCGCAGGCCGCGCCGGTCCATCATCGCACGCTCACCGTCGGAGCCCGCCCAGGCCGCGATTCGCATGGCTCACATATCTCCCCCGCCGTGCTCGGCCTCGATCCGCCGCAATACGTCCAGCATCGCCACGATGGCCTCGGCGCGCACGATACCGTGCGCCAGGCCGTCCCGCAGGACGAGTTCCAGGGCTTCCCCGTCGGCTTTTCCCTTGAGCGCGTTGACCAATGCGAGTTCGCGGCCGCGCGCCACCGCCAGCTCCGGATTGGTCAGCGGATCCAGGCTGTCCAGGCCGAAATACACTCGCAGCGCGTCCAGGGTCTCGAAGGACGGGTTCACGGTCTGGCCGGTGCGCAGCTTCCACAGGTAGTTCGCCGACAGCGCGAAACCGGTGGTGTTCGCGATGTCCTCGGCCAGCGCGCGATGGGTGATCTCCACTTCGCGGCCCGCCACGGTGGCCGGCGGGTGCATGGCATTGATCAGCGTGGTGAGTGCGCTGGTGAACGGATGCTGTTGTGCGGCAACCATTCGAATCGTGTCTCCTGCAGTTGACAGGCGCGGTGAGCGCGATCATATACTCAGTCCGATTTCGCGACCAACCGCCGAACTCGTTGTCCCAGAAGGGGAGGACACCGACGACCGGCGCGGCCGCCGAAGTCAGGATGGGGCGATCGACGCGGCTCGCCCCATTCGGGAAACGGCGACCGGCAAGGTGAGCGGTCCTCGGTGCCGGAACCCCGAACGCCACGGAATCGACTGCGCGTCAACGGCGATGCGCGGTGCGGGCCAGTGGTCGTAGATCGCCTGCAGCACGGCGCCGATAACCGGGCGTACCAGCGCATTGCCCACACAGGCGTGCGCACCGTGCCCGAGTGCGAGCTGCGGATTGGGGTTCCGGCGCACGTTCAATTCCATTGGGGCGTCGAAGATTTCCGGATCGTGGTTGGCGGCGGCCAGGCAGAGCAGTACCGTCTCGCCCGCTCGCACGGTGTGACCGGCCAGTTCCAGATCGGTGCGGGCGAAGCGCGGACCGGCCAGGACCTGCGGGGACAGGAAGCGCAGCAGTTCGTCCACCGCCGTGGTGGGGTCGGTCGCGGTCTGCAGGGCGGCGAGTTCGCCCGGGCGGGCGGCGAAGGCGTGCACCGCGCCGGCCAGCACGTCCATCAGCACCTCGTACCA
The DNA here is from genome assembly GCF_001613325.1 of Nocardia yamanashiensis NBRC 100130. GTDB lineage: Bacteria > Actinomycetota > Actinomycetes > Mycobacteriales > Mycobacteriaceae > Nocardia > Nocardia yamanashiensis. The sequence continues at coordinate 96,096 of NZ_BDCD01000018.1, forward strand.
GACGAACAGCAGGTAGAAGAGCAGTCCGGCGGTCTCGCCGGGGTCGCCGGAGTGCACCAGGCGGCCGAGCATGGTGGCGTCGCCGTCGGTGCGGCCCTGGGCGAGTGCGCCGGTGATGACGCGCTGCATGATCTCCAAGGTGTCGCGGGCGCGCGGGCGGGCATCGGGGCGCAGGGTGGTGTTCGCCCACTCCGCCAGGGCCGTGCGCTGCGCCGGGGACAGGCCGAGCAGTTCGCCCAGCAGCAGGCCGGGTAGCGGCAATGCCACGCGCTCGACGAAGTCGAATTCCGTGGCGTCGTCGAGGGTGTGCAGCCAGGGAGCGATGAGATCCCCCGCCCGCTCGCCCCATTCGCCCGCGCGGCGCAATTCCCCGACCACCGCGCCGCGCAATCGGGCCAGCTGGTCGGGTTCGCTGTTCTGGAAGACGTCCAGGGGCGGCGGTACCGCGAAGCCGCGGTAGTCCGTCTCGCCCGCATATCTCAGATTCGTGGACAGCCGCTCGTCCAGCAGGCCGGCCCGCACCTCCGGATACCTGGTCACCAGCCAGGCGGGCGGGCCGTCCGGCGTCAGCACCCGGTGCACGCCGCCGTCATCGCGCAACTCCCGCAAGACATCCCACGGATCCCGGGCGAACGCCGCATCGAAGATACTTCGCATCGAGTCATCATCTCCTGTGCGGCCCAGGCCATTTCGCGGACCTCACCGATCCGCCGATATCCGCGACTACCCCGGCTCGGCCTGCGAACGGGACAGCCCCACCGCCGTCACGCACATGACCAGCACCGCGAGGGCCGTGACGAACAGCCCGAAACCGTGTGCGCGCAGGCGCTCGTCGAGCACCGTGCGGCCCAGGAACGCGGCGGCCAGCGGCTCCGCGATCGTCACCGCCGGCAGCGAAGCGGCCAGCGGGCCCACCTGATACGCGCGCTGCTGCAGATACAGGCCGACCACGCCCGAGGCGACCAGCGCCCAGGTTTGCCAGCTGCTCAGCACCTCGCCCACACCGTGCTCGAAAAGGTCGGTCACGTAGGACGTCAGCGCCGCCGCCAAGCCGAAGAGGGCACCGCCACCAGCGCCGAGCAACAGCGCCCGCTCCCCCGCGCTTGCGCGCCTTCGGATCTGCGGGGCCTCCGCGGCTGCGACGCAGATTGCCACTGCGCCGAGCAGCACCGCGAGGGGTATCAGCCAATCACGCAGCGGCGCGGTCGAATTGCCCTCGGTGGGGTTGCCGATCACCACGAAACACACCAGTGCGGCGGTGAGCGCCACCGCCATACCGAGTTCGCGTCCGGTGATCCTCCGCCCGTTCAACCGGGCGGCGAGCGGCAGCGCGAAAACCAGCGCGCTCACCAGGATCGGCTGCACCAGCAGCACCGCGCCCAGGGCCAGCGCCGCGACCTGCATGCCGTAGCCGCCCGCATCGCCGACCATCCCCGCCCACCAGCGCGGATTCCGGATCAGCGACCCGATCAGCGGCTGGTCCGCCGCGACCGACGCCGCGGCCCGCTGCTGCGCGACGGCGGCGATCGCGAACAACAGGGCCGCGAGCAAAGCGCAGGCAATCGCTCCCACCGGATGATTCGGCATCCGGCCAGTCTGCCGCACCGCACCCGTTTTTCCCGGCGATGCCGTCCCCTCCACGGCACCGCCGGAGCGCGGCGCTGCGCTCGTGGCAGGTGTTTGCCGAGAAAGAGTGAAGCGCATGCCATGTCATACGAACAAGCCGAACGACTAACCCTGAATAGGGTCTGCGTGCTTCTGGTCACATGCGCGCCCCCGCGCGCACGACTATTCGCCCGGCTGCATCGGATTCGAATAAACCCGGCTGGGCGTCACGAACACCAAGGTCCCCCGCTTCTCCCGCATCACTTGCTCATACGTATCCCAGTCCTGCTCCACCCCCGCCGCCGCGAAAACCTCCCGCACCAGCAGCCGCTGCTTCTCACTGTCGATCCCCGCCTCCGGATCATCGGGCCCGATCAACCGAGCCGTCCCCTCCACCGTCATCCACCGCCACCCGCTCCGCACGGTGAGCGCAATCGCCGGATTCCCCCGCAAATTAGCCAGCTTCGCGGTGGCACTCGGCGAAACGAACCCCACCGCCTCCACCCCCGTCACCGGATCCGGCAACACCCCCGCATTCACCACGGTGGCCTGCGGAGTCCCATCCCCCCGCACCGTAACCGCCACACTCAGCCCGAAATCCAGCGCAACCAGCTCCGAAAACCCCTTCAGATCACCCACGACACTCCTCCCATTCGACCACCTCGACGGATTCGCCACGAGATTCTGCGCCACTCCCCACCCCTTGCCACAAGCCCCCCACCGCGATATACGTTGAAAAGGGAAGCGAATTCCGCACGCACCTCGCCAAAGTCTGCATAGACGGCATAGCCTTCATGACCACCTCCAGACTCAGCGACGACGCCGTAACCCGAGTCCCCGAATGGGACAAAACCTGCCCCACCCCCAAAACCAAGTAGCGACTCAGTCGCCCTGGAGCAACAGCCGGAACGACGGATGGGCGGGAGTCAGTGGTCGCACAGCACGAAAGTCCTTCTCATCCAACGTCAATAGGTCGTTGGTGAGGTAACGCTCGGCAAGCACAACGGTGACCGCATCAGCCAGATCGAGCCGCAAACCGCGATACTGCTCGATGATCTTCTGCGCGACCCGGAGATCATCGCGATCCACCGGCGGCACCAGGACCGCGCCCTCCTCGGCCGAGGTGAGCAGGTCGTCGAGGACGAGATCGGCTGTGCGGCGGTCTTTTCCGAACCGCGCGACGAGCAGATGATCGACTTCGTCCAGCACGAGCGGCGAAACAACCGCCACCGATGTGGAAAGGAATTCCCGCGCCCGTTCGTGCAGTTCGGCGGCACGGTCGTAGGCGGCGATAATGGCCGAAGTGTCTGCGATGAAGAAGCTCACTCGCCGTATGCCTCGCCGAGCAAGTCCTCACTGTCGGCAGCGAATCCAGGATCGCCGGAATCGAACGACGGCCACGGACGAGTACGCCGAACCCGATGCGCCCGCAACAGCACCAGGTCGATCCCCTCACGGATCAAATCAGCTTCCGACCGACCCGAAGCTGCTGCCGCCTCCTTGAGACGGGCAGCCTGTTCAGGATCCAGGTACACGCTCGTTTTGGCCTTCATAAACGTAGGGTACCGCGTAGGGCATGCACTGGGTTTTCCCTTGCCGAAATGCAGCGCCTAGCGCGGGGATCAGCCGATTCCGATCGCGCGGCCTGAGATTTCCGGCGGCGCGTCGGGCTCGCGGTGCGGGCTCACCACGGCGATGCACAGGTGGAGGTGGTCGCGGGCGGAGGGGACGGATTGCAGTTGCATGCGGACGGTGACCGGGCCCGCGGCGGTGTGGACGTATTGGGGTTCGTCGACGGAGCGGTCGAAGGAGACTCGGCGTTCGAGCCAGAGGCGGGCGAAGTCGGGGTCGTGCTGTAGGTGGGCGAGTAGTTGGATGCCCACCTGCGGGTTGCCGAAATGGGCGTACATGCCGCGCATTCGGGCAACCACGTTGGCGACCTCGGTGTCCCAGTGGAGCATGGTCTTGCGGCCTTGGGGGCCGAAGAGCCAGAGCATGACGTTGTTCGCGGCGACCCGGCCGGGGAACAGGGTCTCGTAGGCGTCGTTGGCGGCGACTACCTCCCAGGCCAGGTTGCAGTATGCGGCGGGGCGGGGCATGAGGTCGTCGAGAAAGGCGCGCTCACCGGGGGTTACATCGGAGCGAAGCTGGGCGGGGAGCCATGGGCGGGGCAGGTGGACGCGGGTCAGATCGTCGAGATGGCGGCGCTCGTGGTCGGAGGTGAGGCCGAGCGCGTGGGCGAGGGAGAGCTGTGACGCCTCGGTGAGGCCGGTTTGTTCGCCGCGCTCGAGTTTCTGGATGGTGCGGGGGGCGAGAAAAGCGCGCCGGCCCAAGGCTTCCCGGGTCAGGCCGAGACGTTTGCGATGGAATTCGATGTAATCGCCCAGGGACGGCAAGGGGAGAATCAAGTCGTCGGGGGACACGGGCACCTCTGAATTACCGCGGGCAAAAAGAAAAGGCCCGGCGTCGCCGCCGAGCCTTTTCTTGTTCGAGTGGAGCTAAGGGGACTCGAACCCCTGACCCCCACACTGCCAGTGTGGTGCGCTACCAGCTGCGCCATAGCCCCGTATTCAGTTGGCTCGCGGGGCGTGCCCCGCTTGCTTGAACGAAGTTACACGACGGCGGTCGAACAAACCAAATCGCCTGCACAAGAGCTGGCGGGGGCGATCTTCAGGGGGTATGGTCGAACGTATGTTCGACAGCAGAGAGGTGGAGGCGATGGGCGATGAAGAGCTGATCGAGTCGCTGCGACGGGCACATGGGGCGGCGGCTTTCGCGCAGGCGGCGGAGGTTACCGCGGTGCGGGAGGTGTATCGGCGGCATCGGGCCGGGAATGCCGCGCCGGGGCCCGGCGGGGTGCGGGCCGGGGAGTTCGCGGCGGCCGAGGTCGCGGTGGCCGTGCAGGTGTCGGAGGGGGTGGCGGCGGCGCTCATCGATATCGGGCTGGCGCTGGACTCGCTACCGCAGACCAAGCTGGCGTTCGCGGCGGGGCGGATCGATCTGTCGCGGGTGCAGGTGATCGCGGACTGCCTGCGCGGGTTGTCGCGGGAGGTGCGAGAGACGTTGGAGCCCAGGCTGATCGAGGTGGCCATGCGGTCGGATCCGGATCGGTTGCGGCAGACCGCGGGACGGTGGGTCATCAGGTTCGATCCCGAGGGTGAGCAGCGGCGGCGGGAAGAGCGCGAGGAGGACCGGGATGTCCGGATTCGCGCCATCCAGGAGGGGATGGCGGTGTTCGACGGGATGCTGCCCGCGGCCGGCGCGCAGACCGTGGCCATGCGATTGCGTGAGATGAGCCTGGAAGTGTGCGCCGAGGATCCGCGGTCCATGCCGCAGCGCCGGGCCGATGCCCTGGTGGCGCTGGCCGACGGTTCCGGGCGGCTGACCTGCGCTTGCGGTCGCGGGCGCGCATGCCCCAAGTCGGCTCCGGTGCGTACGCGTCGCCGGCCGCTGATCCAGATCGGGGTGTCGGCGGAAACGCTCATCGGCTTGCGCGACGACCCGGCTTACCTGTCCGGCCACGGGCCCGTCGATCCCGCCTTGGCGCGCAGTCTCGCCGAGCACTCGGCCTTCCTGGTCATTCCGGAGCAGCCCACCGAGACCGAAGAACCCCGGAAAGCTGTCGGCGAGAACGTATCTCAGCCTCCTGCGACACCCGGCGTCCGGCCCGCCACGCCCGGTATCAGCGACGCCCGAATCCCCCGGCCCACCGGCCCGGGCAGCGGCGATGCGCGTGTCGCGCGCCCGGTGCACGTGGCCCCCACCCCGTACGAACGGGCCTTGCAGGCCTCCATGCGCCGCCACCCGGCCGGACGCTCGACCCGTGAGGTGAAGGCCGCCGACGGCACCTGCCGTTTCCCCGGCTGCCCGATGCCCGCCGCCGAAACCGTGCTCGCCCAGGTGCTTCCGATCTCGGCCCGCCAGGTCTTGCGGTCCACCGATTCGACCCGCGCGTCGCTCTGCGGACATCACTACCGCTTGAAGACCATGGCCGACCGCGGCAAACAGCCGTGGCGCGTCTACCTGGCCGATCCCGATCACCTGCGCTGGATCGACCCCACCGGCGAGCCGCACGAAACCGTCCGGGAAGGTGCGCGATACCTGTTCCCGCACACCGATTTCGAGGCCCCCACTCGCCCCGCGGCCTGCTTCCTGCGCCCGGTCTCCATTCCCCCGGAACCCCCGGCTGCCCGCCACTCCTACCCGGTGGACCTCGCCTACCCCTTGGAAGATCACGTCCTGATCCATCCACAGCTCTCCCGCTGCACACCGGACAACGATCTCCCCGACGCCACCACCCGCGCCGGAACTCGCTGACCGCCAGCCGTTTTCCCGCCATCTGCTCTACCCCGCCCGTCAGCCCGGCATGCGCTCGGCCGGAATCTCACCCGATGACGTGAGATTCCGGCCGGAAGCGCGCCGCAACGACCGGTTCGGAATACCCAAGGACGAAGCCGCCACGCAGCGCGGCTTCCACTCCCCGATCCACGGAACCGTGTCCGGCACGGTTCCCTGCGAGGGGTGCGGCTCGCCCCGGTTGCCCCCGATGGGCCGCACCCCGCCCAAAATCCTCGCGATCAAGCGCGCGACAAGCGCCCGCCAACCGTACCCGCACCGAACACCTGGCCACGCCGGCCGCCCTGTTGCATGTCGCCGCCACACTCGCATGCTGGTGGCATGCACCCGGATTCCGCCACCGATCCCCTGCTGCTGGAGCAACGCCGCGCCCTGCTGCGTGAACGCCTGCAAGCGATACGCACCGAACTGGCCGCCCTCACCGCGGACTATCGCGCACTGCCGCGTTCGGGCCTGCTGCTCGACACCCCGGGCATCGGAGCGCTCACCACGCCCGGCTACTGCGTGGCCGGCGCCGCGGAGGTGTTCGACGAAGCCGCCATCGAACTCGATGCCGCCGACGACGCGCTCGCCCGGGCCGCCGACTACACCACCAGACTCCGCCGAGCCGCCTTGAACGACTGAACCACGAGGCCCGCGGCGGCCACGGGCAGCTCCCGACAGGCCTGCAATGCCCTGGACGTCGTGTGCGGGTGGCGATTCACCCTGCGACACAAAACGGCCGCACCCGGAAGGTGCGGCCGTCGAACGCGACTCACTTGGATACGTTCTGCACCCAGCCCTCGTCGTTCACGTCGATCTTCTTCCCGTCCAGGAACACCGACGGCGTAGCCACCCGCCCGCCGGATGCCTTGGACAGCGCCTGCTCGGCCGCCTCGGCATGGTTACGGGCATTGTCGACCCGCTCCCCGGAGGTGATGCACTTGACCGCCTCGTCGGAAGCCCCGGCCGTCTTGGCGATCTCGGCCAGCGCCTTGTTGTCGTGATCGGACCCGCCTTCGGAAGGCTGCTTGCTGGTGAACAGCAGTTCATGGAACTTCGAGTACGCTGGCCCGTTCCCGGCCTGCGCCACACACTCGTTGGCCGCCACCGCGCGCGTCGAGTAGTCCTTGCTGCCCGACTGCCCGTCCAGGAAGTTCAGCAGCCGGTACCGCACCGCGAACTTGCCCTCGTCCACCTGCTGGGCGATCTCCTGGCCGTAGATGCGCTCCAGCTGCCCGCACGCCGGGCAGATCGGATCCTCGTAGACGTCAATGGTTTTCGCGACGTTCGGCTTCCCCAGCACGATCGCGCCGTCGGAGTCCATCGCCACCGTGACCGCGGGGTCGTGCGCGGGCCCGTACCCGTCGTTGCGCACCTCGTCGCTCCCGCGATTCCACTGGAACACCGCGAACACGATCAGCGCGACCATCACCACGGCCACCCCCGCCAGCGCATAGGTGGTCTTGCTGGAGACCGGCTGCGGGGTGTGCTTCGAAGTCGGTTTGCTCACCCCGCACACTCTGCCCCAACCCGCGACCGGTGCCCAGCCCGGGGTGGCCGCCTAGGACGCGACGACGGCGGGTGTGTTGCGGCGCAAGGTCTCCGGAGCCAGCACCCAGACCGCCGACGCCGAGGCCAGCAGCACACCGGTGGCGGTCAAAGCCACGCCGTAGGAGACGTGGTCGGCGAGCAGGCCGATGGCGTACGGGCCGAGGAACGTGCCCAGGTCGGCCGACATCTGATAACCCGCCAGCACCGGCCCGCCGCGCGTACCGGGTCCGACGATATCGGCGACCGCGGCCTGCAGCGCCGGGGAGAACATCCCCGATCCGAGCCCGGCGACGAAGGAGGCGACCAGGAACCACGGCAGCGCGGGCGCGAGCCCCAGCCCGGCGGTGCCGAGCGCGCAGATCAGCGTGCCCGCGATCAGGAACGGCCTGCGGCCCAACTGATCCGACCAGCGCCCGGACAGGAACAGCACCGCGGCATTGCCGGCCGCGAAGACGGTCAGCGCGACACCGGCCATGGCGGCGTCCCGGCCCAGCACCTCCACCACGATGAGCGGCACCAGCGCCATCCGGACGCCGAACACCGCCGCGCCATTGCCGAAGTTGGACCACAGCGCCGCCCGGTACGCGGGCCGTTCCAGCCCCTGCCGGAAGGTCATGACGGGCGCGCCCTTACCGGCCTCGGGCAGCACCAGGGGTGAATCCTTCAGCGCCACATAGACGATCAGGCTGGCGATCAACAGGGCGACGCAATAGATGATGAACGGCGCCCGCAACCCCAGGAACGACAGCGCCCCGCCCACCAGCGGCCCCATGATCGACCCGATCAGGAAGCTGGTCGAGTACACCCCGGATACCCGCCCGCGTTCGGCCGGCGGCGACATGCGGATCACCAGGGCCAGCGAGGACACCGTGAACATGGTCGAGCCGATGCCGCCGAGCGATCGCAGAATCAGCAGCTGCCAATAGGTTTGCGCGAAGGCGCAGGCGCCGGTGGAGACCGCGACGATGATCAGGCCGGTGAGGTAGACCGGGCGCTCACCGAGTTTCTGCATCAGCCGCCCGCTCATGGGGGCGAAGAGCAACCGCATCAGGGCGAAGGCGCTCACGATGAAGGAGGCCGCCGCGACGCCCACGCCGAAGCTGCGGGCGAATTGCGGAAGAGCTGGAGCTACGAGACCGAAACCGATGGCGATGGTGAAGGCCGACCCCACCAGTACCCAGATCTCGACCGGCAGGGATTTGGTCTTACTCACCGGATAGCGCCCGTCCCACCATCTCCTCCGCGGCCGCTTGCACCTGGGTCAGGTGCTCGGGGCCTTGGAACGATTCCGCGTAGATCTTGTACTTGTCCTCGGTGCCCGAGGGCCGCGCGGCGAACCAGGCGTTCTCGGTCACCACCTTCACCCCGCCGAGTGCCGCGCCGTTGCCGCGGGCTCGGGTCTGGATGGCGGTGATGGGTTCCCCGGCTATCTCGGTCGCGGTGATCATGTCCGGCGTCAACGCCGCCAGCTTGGCTTTCTGTTCCGCCGTGGCATTGGCGTCGACCCGCGCGTAGGCCGGTGAGCCGTACCGCTTCTCCAGTTCGGTGTAGCGGGTGGAGGGGCTCTGCCCGGTCACCGCGGTGATCTCGGCGGCCAGCAGGGCCAGCAGGATGCCGTCCTTGTCGGTGGTCCACACGGTGCCGTCCATGCGCAGGAACGACGCCCCGGCCGATTCCTCACCGCCGAAAGCCAGGCTGCCGCTGAACAATCCGGGCACGAACCATTTGAACCCGACCGGGACCTCGTAGACGTCGCGGCCCAGCACGCCGACCACGCGATCGATCATGGAGGACGTCACCACCGTCTTGCCGATCTTGGTGAGCGCGTCCCAGCCCATCCGGTTGGCGATCAGGTACTCGATCGCCACCGCCAGGTAGTGGTTCGGATTCATCAGCCCCGCATCGGGAGTCACGATGCCGTGCCGGTCCGCGTCCGCGTCGTTGCCGGTCGAAATGTCGTAATCGTCGCGAATGGCAACCAGCGAGGCCATGGCGTAGCGCGACGAGGGGTCCATCCGGATCCGCCCGTCGGCGTCGAGCGTCATGAACCGCCAGGTCGGATCGACGAACGGATTGACCACCTCGAGCTCGAGGTCGTACCGCTGCCCGATCTCCTCCCAGTAGTCCACCGACGCCCCGCCCATGGGGTCCGCGCCCAGTCGAATACCCGCGCCCCGAATGGCATCCAGATTCAGGACATTGGGTAGGTCGCCGATATAGCGATCCAGATAGTCGTACCGCTCCACCTTGGTGAGCAGGGCGTGCGCCAGCGAAGTCCGCTTCACTTCCGAAAGCCCGTTGCGCAGCAGCTCATTGGCGCGCGCGGCGATGGCATCGGTGGCGACGGTATCGGCCGGTCCCCCGTGCGGCGGATTGTATTTGAACCCGCCGTCGCGAGGCGGATTGTGCGACGGCGTCACCACGATCCCGTCGGCCTGATGCCGGGTCCCGCCGCGATTGTGCCGCAGCACCGCATGGCTCAAAGCCGGTGTGGGCGTGTACCGATCACGGGCGTCGATGATGGCCGTGACGTCGTTGGCGGCCAGTACCTCGATGGCGGTGGTCCACGCGGGCTCGGACAGCGCGTGCGTATCCCGCGCCAGATACACCGGCCCGGTGATGCCGCGCGTCGCCCGGTATTCCACGATCGCCTGCGTGATCGCGAGAATGTGCGACTCGTTGAAGGCGCAGTCCAGCGAGGAACCCCGATGCCCGGAGGTCCCGAAGCTCACCAGCTGCTCGGGGTCCGACGGATCCGGGATGCGGCTGTAGTACGCCGTCACCAGATGCGCGATGTCCTCGAGGTCCGTGGGGCGCGCGGGTCGACCGGCACGATCGTGCGCCAAGTTCGTGCCTCCCTTCCGTATTGCCTGTGCCCGGCTCGTCATCAGGATCACGGCCGCACCCGCTGCCCGATCGAGGCAACGAGAAAGGCCGCGGCCAGGCTTGCCGCAACGCCGATCACGACGTTCGCCACCGCATAGCTGTCAGCGCCCTCCTCAGCCCATCGAACCGTTTCACACCCGAACGTACTGAACATGATCAGTGCCGCGGGGAACACGGTTCCCACGGTGGCGAGCAGCCGATGGTTTGCTCCCGTTCCGAACGACGCGAACGCCAACGCCGACCCGGTCACGTTCACCAACGATGTGCCCAGTGGGAAGACACTATCGAATCGAGGGGCCCCCGCGCGATCCGCCGGAGCCGGGAAGTGCGCGGCGAACCCGCCGCCGGAGGCCGCCGACGCCACCGTCATCGCCGTTTCACTCATCGCCTGCCCCCAATCCTCGTCGCGCCGTTCCCGATAACCCACCGCGTCTCGCCCGTCCGGGCACCACCGCCGCCTGCGACACCACCACAGTCCCCCCGTGCGATCCGGGCCCGGCTCCCATCCGGCCCCGATCCGAGCAGTCTACGAACTTCCGCGCCGAGAGTGGAGGGGGCGCCGCGGCCGATGACCGGGAGAACGGCGGCGCGGGAACCGGCGGCTCGAGTACCCATCCACCCTCCTCTCCAGTTTGCCAATTCGTAGCTGTTCGGCGTGTTGCTGAGCCTGAACAGACCCCGGGAACTGCGAGGATAGTGCGGCTTGCCCGGAGTTGTCCCATCGGCCTGGAGGAGCGAAGTTGGCGGTGCGCCAAACGATCAGAAGGATGCTGGTCCAGAGCGCGACCATGACCGCGGTGATCATCGCCGCAGTGGCCGGAGCACCGGCCGCACACGCGGGAGCGATCTACCCGGTCGCCGACCCGGACGGGTTCTACTACGGCCCACCGAATCTCGGCGATTTCGCGCCGGGCGACGTGCTGCGCTCGCGGCTCGTCCCCGCCCACCCCTGGCCCGGGTCCACCGTCTGGCAGCTGGCCTTCCGGTCCACCAACTCCGAGGGCGGCCCCATCGCCGCCATGACGACGCTGATCGTGCCCGGCGCCGGGCCGCGGCCGCTGGTGTCGTATCAGCCGTTCGTGAATTCGCTGGGGCTGCAATGCGCTCCGTCGCACGCCCTGCTGGACGGCGGGCTCAAGGAGGCGAGCGCGCTCAACCTGCTGCTGGCGCGCGGCTGGGCGCTCAATGTGCCCGACCATCTGGGGCCGACCAGTGCGTACGGCGCGGCCCGGCTGGGCGGCCAGATCACGCTGGACAGCATTCGCGCCGCCAAGCGCTTCGCCCCCGCCGGGCTCGCGAATTCGCCTGTGGGACTGGCCGGCTACTCCGGCGGCGCCATGGCCACCGGCTTCGCGGCCGCCATCGCGCCGGACTACGCGCCCGAATTGCCGATCGTCGGCGTGGCCCAGGGCGGGGTGCCGGTCAATCCCGGCAAGATCGCCATCGAGGCCGGTGACACGCCGCAGCCGCTGTTCGGGCTCGGGTTCGCGGTCGCGGTCGGGATCCAGCGCGAATACCCGGGGCAATTGCCCCTGGACCAGGCGCTGACGCCGGCCGGGTTCGCGCTGCGGGACCGGATCGCCAATGCCTGTGTGGACGACATCATTTCGGCCGGCGCCAATCACCGGATCAGCGAAATGTTCAATCCCGGTATGGAAAACGATCCGGTCATGATCGCGACCATGCACGACAACGCCCTCGAGATCGTGCCCGAGCTGATCCGCGCGCCACTCTACGAATGGCACGGCAGCAATGATCAGGTGCCGCTCAACCTGGCGCTCTACACGGCCGGACGGTACTGCGCGGCGGGCACTCCGGTGCAGTTCGACATCATTCCCGGCGCCGACCACGGCACGGCCATGTTCCCGGGCGCCTCGACCGCGATCGGATATCTCTCCGATCGCTTCGCGGGCATCCCCGCACCCTCGAACTGCCGCTGAGCCGCAGGCTCGGCGATACGGCCCCGCTCACAGAGCGTGAGCGGAGCCGTATCGCATTCCGGCAATCGCCGGTCCCCCCGCACCGAACAGCCCCGCTCGCGCGTCCGCGAGCGGGGCTGTTGTTTCTCACCTACCGAGCGGGAACGAATCTCAGTGAGCGAGAACGGGTTCGCCCTCAGCGGGCACCGGCACCTTGTTCGGGATGATGAGACCGGTCACCACCGCGCCGACCACGAAGATCGCGGCGGCCCACCAGAAGGTGGTGGTGTAACTCTGCACCGCGGCCTCGGCCAGCACGCCCGGGGTGGGCGGGGTGTGATCGGAGACGTAATTCTCGAAAGCCGTTGCCGCCAAGGTCGACAGCAGCGCGGTGCCGATGGAACCGCCGACCTGCTGGCTGGTGTTCACCATGGCCGAGGCGACGCCCGCATCGGTGTGATGCACGCCCGAGGTGGCCCCGGTGAACGCGGTCGACATGGCGGTACCGAGACCCACGCCCATCAGCAGCAGGCTGGGCAGGATGTGGCTGGCGTAGGCGGTGTCGACGCCGATCCGGGTCAGCAGGGCCATGCCCAGTGCCGAGAGCAGGAAGCCGACCACCAGGGTGACCTTCGGCCCGACCTTGGGCAGGAAGATCGACGGCACCGTGACCGAGGAGGCCACCATGCCCGCGACCATGGGCAGGAACGCCACACCGGTGACGATCGGCGAGTACCCGAGCTGCTGCTGCATGTAGTAGGTCAGGAACAGGAACATGGCGAACATGCCGATGCCGATGGCGAACACGGTGATGTAGGACGCCCCGCGGGTGCGGTCCAGCACCACGCGCATGGGCAGCAGCGGATTGGCTACCCGCAGTTCGATGAACACGAACAGCGCCAGCAGCGCCGCGCCGCCGAGCAGGAACGCCAGGGTGACGCCATTGGTCCAGCCGTCGGATTCGGCGTGCGAGAAGCCGTACACGATGCCGAACAGCGCCGCGGTGACGGTGATGGTGCCCGGCAGGTCCAGCTTGGGCCGCTCGGTGGCGACGTGCTTGGCCAGCAGCATGACCGCGCCGACCAGGGCGACGGCCGCGAACACCAGGTTCACGTACATGACCCAGCGCCACGAGGCCCATTCGGTGAGCGCGCCGCCGAGCAGCAGGCCCAGCGCGCCGCCGGCGCCGGCGATGGCGCCGAAGATACCGAAAGCCTTTGCCCGCTCACCTGGTTCGGTGAAGGTCACGGTGAGCAACGACAGTGCGGCCGGAGCCAGCAGCGCCGCGAAGACGCCCTGGGCGACGCGCGCGCCGACCAGGATCTCGAAGTTGGCGGCCGCACCGCCGACCGCGGAGGCCAGCGCGAAGCCGATCAGGCCCACGATGAAGGTGGTGCGGCGGCCGAAGAGATCGGAGAGGCGGCCGCCGAGCAGCAGCAGCGAGCCGAAGGCCAGCGCGTATCCGGTGACCACCCACTGGCGGTCGGCATTGGAGAAGCCGAGGTCGAGCTGGGCTTCGGGCAGTGCGATGTTCACGACGGTCGCGTCGAGAACGACCATCAGCTGGGCGACGCCGAGCACGGCGAGTACCCACCAGCGCATGGCGTGTGAGCCGCGACGGCCGGTGTCGACCGGGGCGCTCACCTCTTTTTCCAGAGCAGTGGTCATGTGGATTTCCTCGTCCCCTAGGATTAACGGAGAACCTATCTCCGTTTCATTGCAATGAAGCTACCAGTCAAACGGAGAGAAGTCCTCCACTTAATCCCGTTCCCTGTTAGGATTGGGCTGTGAATCACGTCACCACCGCGCCTCCACCTCGGCGCTTGCGTGCGGATGCGGCACGCAATCAACAGCGCATCATCGCGGCCGCGCGCGAACTCTTCGCCGATCGCGGACTCGAGGTCACCCTCGACGATGTGGCCGAACGAGCCGGCGTCGGCGTGGGCACCGTCTATCGCCGCTTCGCCAACAAGCAGGAGCTGATCTCCGAGGTCTTCGACCACATGGTCCGGGAGATGGGCAATGCCGTAGAAGTCGCGCTGGCCCACCCCGACGCCTGGCAGGGCCTCGCGGACCTGTTCGACTACGCCTGCCGCAATATGGCGGGCAATCGCGGCTTCGGCGAGGTGATGCTCGAAATGCACGACAGCATGGAGCGTTTCGACTGCCTGAAGAACCTGATCCGCCCGGGCATGCTGGCGGTCATCCAGCGCGCCAAGGACGCGGGGGCGATTCAGCCCGAAATCGAATCGGGCGACTTCTTCGCGATGGTGAACATGGTGGACGCGGTCGCGGGCTTCGCCCGGCCGGTGAATCCGGATGTGTGGCAGCGCTATATGACATTGGTCCTCAACGGCATCCGCAGCGACAGCCGCCCGCGCCTGCCGCTGACCATCCCGCCGCTGACCGAGGAAGAGGTGGATGCGGCCAAGGCGGCCGCCTACTCCTGCCGTAAGCGCTGACGCCACAAAAAACGCTTTCAGTAGCGCGGATCACAACCACGGTTTACAGTTGGTCACATGACCAACTCTTGGGTGAATTGGGCTGGAGACCAGAGCTGCACTCCGGCGTCCATCGCCGAACCGGGCACGCCCGAGGAAGTCGCCGCTCTACTGGCTCAGGCCGAGGCCGCCGGCCGCACCGTTCGCGTCGCCGGATCCGGCCATTCCTTCACCGAAACCGTGCTCACCGACGGCACGCTGCTGCGGCTGAACAAGCTGAACAAGATCCTCTCGGTGGACCGGGCCAGCGGGCTGGTGCGCGCCGAAGCGGGCATCACGCTCAATGCCGCCAGCAATGCGCTGCACCCGCTCGGGCTAGCATTCCCCAACCTCGGTGATATCGATGTGCAATCGGTGGCCGGCGCGACCGCCACCGGCACCCACGGCACCGGGGCCAAGCTGCAGAACCTCTCGGCCGCACTGCAATCGATCGAACTCATGCTGGCCGACGGCAGCCGGGTGGAGCTCAACGAGCAGACCGATCCGGACGGCTGGCGGGCCGCGCGGGTGAACGTGGGCGCGCTCGGCGTGGTCACCGCGGTCACCTTGCAGATGGTGCCGTCGTTCGTGCTCGAAGGCGTCGAAACGCCCGAGCCGGTGGAGGATCTGCTGGCGGATCTCGACACCCATATCGACGGCAACGAGCACTTCGAGTTCTACGTGTTCGCGCACAGCCCGCTCGCGATGACCAAGCGCAACAACACCGTCGAGCTGCCGGAACAGCCGCGCGGCAAGGCCGTCGACTGGTTCTCCGACGTGCTCACCACCAACTACGCCTTCGACGCGCTGTGCCGGTTGACCCGGCGCTACCCGGCGACCATCCCGTACGTGCAGCGCGGCGCGGCCTACGCCGGCAGCTACCGGCGGCAGGTGGAGCGGTCCTACCGGGTGTTCGCCAGCCCGCGCCTGTTCCGGTTCACCGAGATGGAATACGCCATCCCGCGCGAGCATTCGGTGGACGCCATCCGCGAGATCAAGGAAGTCGCCAAGCACTACGACACCCCGATGCCCATCGAGGTGCGCTGGGTCGCCCCCGACGACGCCTTCCTCTCCCCCGCAGGCGGCCGCGACACCTGCTACATCGCCGTGCACCAGTACCAGGGCATGGACTACGAGCCCTACTTCCGCGCCTGCGAAGCCGTCTTCGACCGCTACAACGGCCGCCCGCACTGGGGCAAACGCCACTTCCAGACCGCCGAAACCCTCCGCGAGCGCTACCCGCACTGGGACAAGTTCGCCCAGGTCCGCAACCGCTTCGACCCCAAGGGGCGGTTCAGCAACGAGTACATCAACCGCGTACTCGGGCCGGTGGGCTGACACCCCTCCCAGCTACGAATCCGGGTCCCCGGGGCAGTGCCCCGGGGACCCGTTCGCATGGGGGTTCGGGGGCGAAGCCCCTGAGAGCCTCCGAGAGTTGGATATTCCGACTATGCTGATTTGCTGAAAGATCGCTGCAAAGCGATAGAGCTCGTCGAACTGTCCTGGATACGCGTCCGGCCCACGGGCGCGTCCATACGCGAGGAGGTTCCGATGTCTTCTTTCGGCGACAAGATGGACGAAGCCGGTGACAAGGCCAAGGCCGATATGCAGGGCGCGGCCGACAAGGCGCGCGACGGCATGAACAATGCCATGGGCGATATGAAGAACGCCGCGGACCAAATGGGCGACCGCCTCGAGCACGCCGCCGACGAGATGAAGGAAAAAGTCGGCGGCTTCATGGGCAAGATGAAGGAAAAGCTCGGCGGCGGATCGAAGTAGGCCGGGTATTCACGATGCCGACGAATGACGAAATCGGCGACAACGCCGAACGGCTGGCCGACGATATCGGCAGCACCGCCGGCAATCTGGCCGATCAGGCCGGAACCGCCGCCGGACAGCTCGCCGAACGTGCCAGCGGCGCCGCCGCCGAACTCGCCGACCGTGCGCAGAGCGCGGCCGCCGAACTCGCCGATATGGCGAAGGCGTTCGCCGACAAGCTCAATACCGAGGATGTGCAAGGCACTCTCGAACAGGTGCGGGCCAATCTCGAACACGCCGCCCAGGACGTGATGGCGGCCGTGAACGAGATCGTCAACACCGTCAAGGACAAGGTCAGCGGCAAGTAGTACCCACGCGACCCCGATCCCGGGCTGTCCGCACGCCCGGGACCGGGGTTGTTCCAACAGCACAGGGGATTTCGTGAGCGCACCGAACAGCACCTCGCCCGAGCCGGCCGTCCATCACCGGGCCGCGGTGGCGCCCCGGGTCTTCTGGCCCGCGGCCCTCGTGGTGCTGGCCTTCACGGTGTACGCCATCGTCTTCCGCGATACCGCCGCCCGGCAGGCGAAAGCCTTGCAGGACAATGTGATCGGCGGCTTCGGCTGGTACTACATCGTCATCGTCACGCTGTTCGTGGTGTTCGCCATCTGGCTGGGGCTGGGCCGCTACGGCGACATCACCCTCGGCGACGACGGCGAGACCGCCCAATACTCCATGGGCGCATGGCTTTCCATGCTCTTCGCGGCCGGCATGGGCATCGGGCTGGTGTTCTGGGGCGTGGCCGAACCGCTGTTCCACTACGACGATCCGCGTCCCGGCGTCGGCGAGACCCAGGCCCAGCGCGCGGACGCCGCCATGGTGCAGACCTTCCTGCACTGGGGGATTCACCCGTGGGCCATCTACGTGGTGGTGGGGCTGGCCATCGCGTACGCGATCCATCGCAAGGGCCGGCCGGTGTCCATCCGGTGGTCGCTGGAATCGCTGGTGGGCGACAAGATCCGGGGCTGGCGCGGGGACGTCATCGATATCGTGGCGGTGATCGGCACCGTCTTCGGCGTCGCCACCTCGCTCGGCCTGGGCGTGCTGCAGATCTCGGCGGGCCTGAATTATCAAGGCTGGATTCACGAACCGGGCAAGGGCGCACAGGTGGTGCTGATCGTGGCGGTCACCGCGCTGGCCACCATTTCCGTGGTGACGGGCGTCGACAAGGGCATCAAGCTGCTGTCGCAGGCGAACATGGGCATCGCGGGACTGCTGCTGTTGTTCGTATTGGTCGCGGGGCCGACCCTGTTCATCGTCAACGACCTGGTGCAGAACATCGGCGCGTATATCCAGACGCTGCCGAAGATCAGTCTCTATACCGGGGCCACCGAGGGTCCGACCGGCACCGCCTGGACGCAGCAGTGGACCGTCTTCTATTGGGGCTGGTGGATTTCCTGGGCCCCGTTCGTGGGCGTGTTCATCGCCCGGATTTCGCGCGGACGCACCGTGCGCGAGTTCGTTGCCGGAGTATTGCTGGTCCCGACTTTGCTGACCTTCGTATGGTTCGCCGTCTTCGGCGGCGCGGGCCTGCACCGCGAGATGTTCGGCGGCGGCGGACTGGTCGGCCCGGACGGTCCCGACCGCGACAGCGCCCTGTTCGCCCTGCTGCACACCCTGCCCGGCGGCAGCGTCACCGCCGGCCTGGCCATCCTGGTCATCGTGCTGTTCTTCGTCACCTCCGCCGACTCCGGCGCGCTGGTGGTGAACATGCTGTCCTCCGGCGGCAACCCGGAACCGCCCAACTGGAGCCGGATCTTCTGGACCTGCGCGCAGGGCGCGGTCGCCATCGCACTGCTGGTGGCCAGCGGCACCGGCGCCTCGGCCCTGACCACCCTGCAGACCGTGGCCATCCTCATCGCCCTCCCGTTCAGCGTGGTCATGCTGGCCATGTGCGCGGCGCTGGTACGCACCTTCCGCGCCGAACGCGGCAGCTGATTGGTTTGCCGTTAGCACGCTGTTGGTGGGCGTTCGCACTCTGAGCGGGCAGCCGGGAAACGGCTGGAACCACGCTCCAGAGAAGGAAATCCACCATCATGACCGTCCGTTCCCGACTGCTCGGACTCGCCGGAATCGGGGCGATCGCCCTCGCCTCGACCCTGATCGGCGGCGCGCCCGCTCGAGCCGCCACCGAGGGTTTCGACCGCTGCCCCGACGGCAAGATCTGCCTGTTCGACCAGACCGACGGGAAGGGGCATATGGCTACCTTCACCATCGGATCGGCGGATCTGACCAAACAGCACGCCAATGACAGCACCCGTTCGCTCTGGAACCGGACCAAGGCCGGCGTGACCCTGTACAGCGACAAGGACTATCGCGGCGGCTTCCACCTGTCCGCGGCCGGCGAGATACTCGCCGACGCCGCACCGTACGGCATCGATCAGGCCAGCTCATTGACGGTCGACGGCGCCGACGCCGGTGGCTACAACCGCTGCCCCGAGAACAACTACTGCCTGTTCACCGGCCCGAACGGCTCGGGCCGGATGACCGTGCTCGACTTCGGCTCCTCGGACCTGCGCCGGCAGAACGCCGACGACAATACGGTGTCCTTCTGGAATCGCAGCGCGCACAAGGTCGAGATGTACACCGATTACAACTTCGCCGGGTACGTCATCACCTATGGCTACAACGACAAGCTCTCGGGCGCGTACCTCGTGCACGGCATCCACTCGGTGAAGGTCGAGACGTAGTCGTCGGAGCCGCCGGTGCACCGCCTCCGCGTCCGCTCGGAGTACGTCCTGGACGGTCTGATCGGTGACGGCGGGGGCGGTGGTGGTCATGATGGATTTCTTGGGTGAGGTGGGTCCTGGACGAGGGGAGGCGTGATTTGCGGCGGCAGGATGCGGCGGGTGTGAGCGGCGCTATGTGACGTGGAAAACGGGGGTGTGCCGAGTACGAAACGGTGGTGGTTCACCGCTTAGACTTCGGCCCGGAAGATTACGAATTCATCTCGGATTGGATCTGTCAGCGTCATGCTCAAGGGCTTCAAAGATTTCCTGATGAGGGGCAATGTCATCGACCTCGCGGTCGCGGTGGTCATGGGCACCGCCTTCACCGCGATCGTCACCTCGGTCACCAAGGGTCTGATCGAGCCCCTGCTCGCGGTGCTCGGCGGCAACAGCGAGTTCGGTCTGGGGTTCCAGATCCTCGCCGGCAAGCCGTCCACCTTCGTGGCGCTCGGGCCGATCATCAGCGCGGCCATCAACTTCGTCACCGTCGCCGCGGTCCTCTACTTCGTGCTCATCCTGCCGATGAACACCCTCAAGAACCGGCTCTCGAAGCCGACCGAGGTCAAGGCCGACCCCACCGAACTGGAACTCCTCACCGAGATCCGCGACCTGCTCGCCAAGCAGCAGGGCGATCCGCTGAAGAAGTAGGGCCGACTCTCAGGGGCTTGGCCCCCGAACCCCCTCGGGTAGGAGTGACTCTCGGCCCCGAGCTCCGGCGAGTTGAAGGGCCACCCATAGGGCGCGCCCCCGAGCTCCCGAGGCCGCGCCGTCTGGGCGTTATCGTGCTAGCCAGAGTGTTGCTCTACAGGCGGCGGGCTACGCGAGGAGGCGGTGGCGTGGGCGGGATTCCTCCCGGGGAGTTGTCCGAGGCGCGGGTCGGGAGTGCGGGGCGGGCGCCGTCCGGGCGGTGGTACATGCTCGCGGTGTTGTGCGCGAGTCTGCTGCTGGTCGCGATGGACGCCACGATTCTGAATGTGGCGTTGCCTTCGCTGATCGATGACATGGAACCCAGTCCCATGGAGCAGCTGTGGATCGTGGATCTGTATGGGCTGGTGCTGGGTGGGTTGCTCATCACGACCGGGGCCATCGGGGATCGGTATGGGCGGAAACGGCTGTTCATCGCCGGGTTCGTGTTGTTCGGGCTGGCGTCGGTGGTGGCGGCGACGGCGCATGTGCCGGCGCAGTTGATCGCGGGCCGGGCACTGCTGGGCGTGGGCGGGGCGATGGTGATGCCGTCGACGCTCTCGTTGATTCGCAATATCTTCACCGATGATCGTGAGCGCACCCTCGCCATCGGGATCTGGGCTTCGGTGGCGGGTGCGGGGGCGGCGATCGGGCCGTTGGTGGGCGGGCATCTGGTCGAGCATTTCGGATGGTCGGCGGCGTTCTGGTTGAACGTGCCGGTGGTCGTGCTCACCGTAGTTGCCGGATTGTGGCTGCTGCCGGAGTATCGGGCTCCGCAAGAGGGCCGGCTGGACTATTTCAGCGCGGTGCTGTCGGTGCTGGGGATCATCGCGCTGGCTTGGGGAATCAAGCATGTGGCCAAGGGCGAACCGGCCGCGGTGGATCTGCTGATCCTGATCGCGGCGTTCGTACTGCTCGGCCTGTTCGCCTATCGCCAATTGCGGTCGCCGGATCCACTGCTGGATGTCCGGCTGTTCCGCAATCGCGCCTTCACCGCGGCCGCCCTCGCGACCCTGCTCGCCATGCTCGCCATCGGCGCGGCGCTGTTCCTGATCTCCTTGTGGCTGCAATACATTCACGGCTACACCCCCTCGGAAGCCGGCCTGCGCACGCTGCCCGCCGCCATCGCCACCCTGCTCGGTTCGCTGTCGACCCCGTGGCTCATGCGCCATGTCGGGGTCCGGATCCTCATGGGTTGCGCGCTGGGCGCGCTCGCCCTCGGCTTCCTGCTACTGGCGGCCGTTCCGGACACCACGTATCCGCTGGTCGCCCTGGTGCTGGTGTGCCTGGGCATCGGCGACGGCATCGCCATCACCACCGCCGCGGCCGTGCTCGTCTCGGCCGTACCCGCCGAACGCGCCGGGATGGCGGGCGCGGTGGAGGAAACCAATTACGAACTGGGCATCGGCCTGGGCGTGGCGCTGCTGGGCAGTATTCACGGCCGCCTGTTCGTCTCGCACATGACCGATCTGCCGTTGCAGGGCGATCAACTCGACACCGCGCGCGGCTCGGTCGGCGGCGCGGCCTATATCGCCCACGAGATCGGCGGCGAGACCGGAGCGCGCGTACTCGAAACCGCCCAGCACGCTTACGATTCCGCCTTGACCACCACTTCCTGGATCTCGGCGGCCATGGTCGGCGCGGTCGCGGTGCTCACCGTAGTGCTGGTCCCACGCGGCTTCACCGCCACCAGCTCACACTGAGACCAGCGCCAGCCGCAATTGCGCCAGTCCGGACCGAATCCGGGCCTTGACGGTCGGCAAACCGATCCCGAGCCGGGCCGCGATCTGCGGATAGGTCAGACCCCCGTAGAACGCCAGTATGACCGATTCCCGCTGCCGCGGCGTGAGCGCCGCCAGCCCCCGGCGAATAGCGCTCTCCTCGTGCCGGCGCACGATTTCCTCGGCCACGACGTCGGCGGGCGCCCGATAGTCGCATGCGCCCCAACGATGTTCGTGCCCCGCCGACGTACATTCGCGCCGCACCCGATCCACGGCTTGATGGTGCGCGAGCGTGGTCAGCCAGGTGAGCGCGTTCCCCCGCCGCGGATCGAACCCGCGCGCACTGCGCCAAACCTGCAGATACACCTCGTGACACGTCTCCTCCGCGTACCCGTGGTCGCGCACGATCCCGTGCACCCGGTTGTAGACGAGCGTGCGGGTCTGCCGATAGAGCTCCCCGTACGCGACCCGGTCGCCGGTTCCGATGCGGCGCACCAGATCATCGAATACTCCGCGATCGGAATCCGCGGCGGTGACCGCGGCCCGCCCGGCGGAAGTGACGCCGACGTCGGAGCCGACGTCGCCACGGCCGGTGGGCTGCGGCGGTGCGGTGCTGGATTGCCGTGGCGCTCGTGACACATTCATGCGGTCCCCAGTCGGGTATCGGTGCGGAACTTGCCGAAACCAGCCGTCGAGGACAGGGACGGGCGGGCGGAGCGCGCGGAAACCGGCCGGGGACAGGGGCTTTCGGTTCCGTCGATCGCCCAGGCTACCGGACCGGGCGCAGCAGGCGGGTCAGATCCGCAGTCCCAGTTCGACGATGCCCTGCGCCACGGCGCGCACCGTGACCCGGTTGCGCCGGGCGTGCGAGCGGATCAGCTCGAAGGCGAGGTCGGGTGTGGTGTGATTGGCGTGCGCGATAACGCCTTTCGCCTGTTCGACCACGATCCGGCTGGAGAGCGCATGTTGCAACTGGTCGGTCACCTCACGATGCCGCTGCACCAGATTGGCGGTGACGATGTGACCGGTCGCCATCCCCGCGAGCAGCGCCGCGATGGACAGATCCTGCCCGGTCCAGGCCCGCCCGGCGCGCGAATACAGGCTCAGCACACCGGCTTCGGTATCGTCCACCCGCAGCGGCACCGACGCGACCGACGAGATCCGGTGCCGCCGCGCCAGACTGGTGAATTCCGGCCACATATCGTCGTAGCCGCCGATGTCGATGACGGTGACCGGCGCCCCGCAGGCGAATGCCACCGCCCCGGGCCCGCGTGCGCTGTCGCGCTGGCAGACTTCGAGTTCCAGCAGATCGGCCGGCCGCGCGGCGAAGAGTTCCGACCGCCCGGGACACAATTGCTCGGCGAGCGCCACCGTCGCGCCCGCCGGTTCCAGCACATCGATCACGCTGCGCAGCAACTCGTCCAGGATCCGCGGCAGTTCGTGCGCCGCCGGTAGCAGCCGCGCGAATCTCGCCAATACCGCCACCAGCAACTCACTGTCGGACACGCCATCACCCCGCATCGGCGAACCCCAGGGGGCGTCCGCCACGAAAGTCCACTGTGCCGCACTAACCGTCAGGTCATGTTATGCCCCGGCAACCCTTCCGGCGGCGCGGTTGCGCTCATTCCGGTTCGATCCGGACCTCCCGGTCCACTACCCGCCGCGCCACCTGCACCAGCGAAAGCCCGTGCGTGAAGGCGTATCCGCGCAGCCGCGCGTAGGCGTCGGCGATATCGATCCCCAATTGCGCGCTGGTCATCCCCGCCGCCTGATGGATCCACCGGCTGGCCGGCGGCTGCGCCCACTGCCGCGCCCCTTCCCCCGATGCCAGCACCAGGCTCGCCGTCACCAGATCGGCGACGTGCAGCGCCCCGGACATGAACCGCGGTCCGGGCCGCCCGGCCCGATCCCGGTACAGATCCACCGCGCCGAGCCGAATCGTGCCCAGCCGCAACGGCACCGCCAGCATCGACCCGTGCAAGGGGGCATCGGCCAGCGCTTCGGCGAATCCGGGCCAGCGTTCGCAGTCCTCGGCGAGGCCGACCACCAGCACCGGCGTCCCGTGCGCCACCGCCGACACCGCCGGTCCCTCCCCCGCTGTCGCCTGCGCGCTCTCCACCCGATCCGCGAATTCGTCACTGGCACACCACGGTTGCATGCCCGCGTCGCGTTCCTCCAGCACGATGGCGGCGGCCCGCACCGGCAGCACCCGCACGCAGGCCGCGCACACCGCGCCCAGCCCGCCGCCGGCATCCCGCACCGCCCGCAGGAACTGCCCGGTCAGCTGGTCGAACTGTGACGTTCCCATCGCACGTACCGCCCCGCCCTCATCGCCTCGCGATGTGTTATTCGGTGCCCGGCCCAGTATCGGCGTCACAGCTCGGCAACGAACAGTGCCGAAAGTCCCTGCGAGCAGCTGTATTTCAGATGTCGCTAGGCCGATCCGGCCGGAGCGGCCCGGTGCGGCACCCCGAGCCGGTACAGCCCACGCAGGTCATAGGTGTGGGTGGCGATCGCGCCCAGCAGGACCCCGAGGCCCAGACCCAGGATGGTCATCCAGATCCCGGTGCCGAGCCCCGCTTCCAGATGCCCGTCGAAGAACAGGATGGCGCGAACCGCCAGATAGATCTGGTGCATGGGTTCGAAGTGGGACAGGAACGCGATGTAGCGCGGCGTCGCCTCGACCGGAATGGTGCCCGAGGACGAGGGCAGGCCGAGGATGACGAACACGATCATATTGACGATCAACCCCAGCGTTCCGAACGCGGCCAGTACCGACAGCCCGGTGACCGATACGGCCGCGATGGCCAGGGCGCCGTAGAGGTACAGCGGCAGCGCGTGATCGATGGGCATGTCCAGCAGGGTGGCGATGCCGAGGAACACGCCCGAGATGATCGGCGCGGTCACCACCGCGATCCCCCATTTCGCCAGCAGCGTCCGCCAGCGGCTGATGGCAATCGGCTCGGTCAGGTGCTTGTACCAGGGGCCGTATTCGGCGGGCAGGTAACCGAGGGTGTTGTCGACCATCGAGTGGATGATGAGCGCCGCGCTGAAGCCGGAGAACAGCAGGATGAGCGTGTAGAAGAAAGCCGACAGACCCTGCCCGGTGCCTTCGGGCAGCGGCCGGTACGGGCTGATGGTCACGTCGATGGGCTTGGCGAGTTGCAGCCGCGCCGCGCCGCTGAGCTCGGCGCCGGGCAGCTTGGCCTTGACCTGATCGGTGAGCTGGGTGCCGACGGTGGCATTGACCTGAGCCAGTGCCCGGTCGCCGACCCGGGTCACGATCTGCGAGGCGTAGGTGCCCGCGCGCGGATTGGTGTGCACGCTGATGGCCGGCCGCTCCACATCGCCGGGCACCACCGAGGCCGCCGCCAGGATGGACAGTCGTTTGGAGAAGTCGCTGGGGATGACGATGGCGCCGTAGATCTCGCCGTTCTGCAGTTCCCGGTGCATCTCGTTGATGCCGATGAGCCGCAGGTCGATCTTGTCGGCGGGCACCTTCGAGGTCAGCGCCTCGGAGATCTGATCGCCGATATTCACGGCCTTGCCGTCGACGACGTCCCCGTCGTCCTGATTGACCAGCGCGACCGGGAAGTCGTGCAGGTTCTTCTCCGGATCGGAGGTGTAACCGAGGTACATGACGCCCATGAGCGCGGCCAGCAAGGTGACCACGAGCATCGGGCCGATCCAGCCGCGCAGCGGCACACTGTTTTTCGTCATAGCATTCGCAAATGTAGGCAGTGACTACAAAGTAGTCAACGCCAACATCCCGAGTGTGTCCGATATCCTGCTCTCACCATGTCCATCAAGCACCGAGCCGTGGAGCGGGTCCGCTCCTACCATCACGGGGATCTGCGGGCCGAACTGCTGCGCCGCGCCGAGGCCACGCTGCGCCGCGCCGGGGTCGACGGTCTGTCGCTGCGCCAGCTCGCCCGCGATACCGGCGTCAGCCACGCCGCGCCCAGCCGGCACTTCCGGGACAAGCAGGCGCTGCTGGACGAACTGGTGGTGTCGGGTTTCGACCGGCTGCGCGACGCCTTCGAAGAGGCCGCGGCCACCGAGACCTTCCTGGATCGCCTGCATGGGATGGCCCGCGCCTACCTGCGGTTCGCCATGGACAATCCGGAACTGCTCGCGCTCATGTTCGCCCGCAAGAGCAGACCGGTGCCGGCCATCGAACAGGCCGCCAGCCGCGCGTTCCTGGTGCCGATCACCATGGTCACCGAGGCGCAGCAGCTCGGCGAGGTGGTGCCGGGCGATCCGCGCCGCATCTGCCTGTCCGCGGTGGCGGCGCTGCAGGGCCTGGCCTCCATCGTGGGATCGGGTCTGGTCGCGGCGAGCGAGGCGGACGAGATCTTCGAGGAGACGGTGACCCACATGCGCGACGGGTTGCGGCCGCGAAACTGAACGGCCCCCGGACCCGATACCTTGGTGTGCGTGATGTGCGAGGGCAGACAGTGACGATCGTGGGCGGCGCCTCCCGGCCCGGTGGGCGAGCCGAGGGGGCGTGGTGACCGTCGAGGGCCGCCTGTACGGCGGTCGCGCCGTCACCGAACGCAAAGCCGAACGGCGGCAACGTTTCCTCGACGCCGCCATCGCCATCTTCGGCGAACGCGGGTACGCCGACTGCTCGCTGGCCGATGTGTGCGCCGCCGCGGGGCTGTCCAAGCGGCAGTTCTACGAGGAGTTCGACACCCGCGAGGACGTGCTCATCGCGGCCTACGACCATATTCAGGATCAGGCCGCGGCCGCGCTGGCCGCCGCCCTGCGTGATTCCGGGCCCACCCCCGATCCGGTCGTGACGGTGACGCGCGCGCTGTCCGGTTACCTCGGTTCGGTCGGCGCCGATCCGTATCGGGCCAAGGTCGCCTTCGTCGAGGTGGTCGGGGTCAGCGAGCGCATGGAACAGCATCGGCGCGCGCGGCGGCATTCGTGGATCGCCATCATCCTGCTGGCGCTGGAACCGCTGGCCGGTCCCGGCGCGCGGATTCGCGGCAATCCCGAGCTCGCCGGTAGCGCCCTGATCGGCGCGATCAACGGTCTCGCCCATGAATGGCTGCTGTCGGAACCCCGGCCGCCGGTGTCGGAACTGGTGGAACTGCTGGTCCCGGTGGCGGTTTCGCTGATCGTCCAGTCCTAGTTCATGAGTTGCCGTTGCAGGTAGGTGTATTCGAGGGCGGCGGTGCGGGCGCGTTCGTCGATATTCGAGCCCGCGGCGTGACCGCCCTGGGTGGCCTCGTAGAACAGGTACGGGTCACCCAGCTCGGCTAGTCGGGCCGCGAATTTGCGGGCGTGCTGCGGGCCGACCCGGTCGTCCTTGGTGGAGGTCCAGATGAACGGTTCCGGATACTTCACGTCGGCTTTCAGGCGCGCGTACGGCGAAATGGATGCCAGGAAGGCGCGTTCGGCGGGGTTCGCGACGCTGCCGTATTCGCCGGTCCAGGACGCGCCCGCCGCGATGCGCTCGTAGCGGAGCATGTCGAGCAGCGGGATCTGGATGTCGACGGCGTTCCAGAGTTCCGGGTGCTGGGTGAATTCCACGCCCATGAGCAGGCCGCCATTGGAACCGCCCTGGATGCCGAGGTGCCGGGGCGTGGTGATGCCGCGGGCGATGAGATCGTCGGCGACGGCGGTGAAATCATCGAAGGCCCGCTGGCGGTTGGTTTTCAGCGCGGCCTCGTGCCAGGCAGGACCGTACTCGCCGCCGCCCCGGATATTGGCGATGACATAGACGCCGCCGCGCTCCAGCCAGAGTTTGCCCAGCAGGCCGTTGTAGGTGGGCGTGGATACCAGTCCGAAACCGCCGTAGGCGTACAGGATGGCCGGGTTGGTACCGTCGAATTTCAGGTCGGCGGACCGCACCACGAAGTAGGGCACCGAGGTGCCGTCGGGCGAGGTCGTTTTGAGCTGCTCGACCACGAAGCGCGACGAATCGAACCGTGCGGGTGCGGTTTTCACCGGTTGCGCCTGCGCGGTGGCGGCATCCAGGGACCAGAGGGCGGCGGGGACGACCGGTGAACTCACCGCGAGGTACGCGGTATTGCCGAGCCGGTCGGCGGTCACCGGGCTCACGGTCGCATTGTCCGGGAGCACGACCGGTCGCGCCGTCCAGCCGCCGTTCGCTTCCGGGGTGTAGACGGTGGCGCGGCCGCGCACGTCGAAAAGCGAAGTGACGACGGCGTAGTCGCGGGTGGTGAGCACCTTGCGCACGGTCTCCTGCGGGCCCGGCGCGTACACCAGGGTGGGGCGCGGCCGCGCCGGGTCGCCGGTGAGATCGTCGGCGTCGAGGGAGACCAGCGCACCGGAGCGGAAGGGGGCGCCGTCCACGGTCCAGTCCTGACGCAGGGCCACCAGCACCCGGTCGGCGACCATGCCTTTCACGTCGGACTTCGCCGGCAGGGCCAGGGGAATCGCGCGTCCCGACCGCAGCAGGTGGAATTCCGACTCGTTGGAATTCATTTCGCGGACAACCAGATTCACCCGGCGACCGGCCCCGTCGGTCAAGGCCAGCGGAGCGGTGCCGCCGCCGTCGGCGCTGTCGCCGCGCGCGACTTCGACCGCCTGGTCCAGCGGTTGCCCACGCTGCCAGCGCTTGACGATGTAGGCGTAGCCCGAGGTGGTCTTCGCACCCGGCTCCCATTCCCGCGCGACCAGCAGCGTGTCGGAATTCTCCCAGGCCACGGACTGCTTGCCGCGCCCCAGTTCGAATCCGCCCGGCACGAATTTCCCAGCTGCGCGGTCGAATTCGCGCACGGTGACGGCGTCCTCACCGCCCTCGGACAACCACACCAGACAGCGCGAGCCCCGCACGGGATCGCAGTCGATGCCCTCCCACACCCAGTTCTTGCCCTCCGCGGCGCCCAGCGCGTCCAGATCCAGCACGGTCTTCCACTGCGGTTGCGCCGCTTGATAATCCGCCGCCGACGCCTCCCGGTAGATACCGCGCGGATGTGCACCGTCCTGCCAGAAGTTCCCGATCATCCCGTCTTGGAACTCGGGCATCGGCAACCGGTCCGGCGCGCTCCCCTGCGCCACCGCCTCGGCCAGATTGCCCCCGTACCGCGAATCCTGCTCCAGCACACCGAGCGTGCGCGCGTTCTCCTTCGCCACCCACTCTTGCACCCTGGGACTGTCCAGTTCCTCCAGCCATTGGAACGGGTCCCCGGCGGCATTCGACCCGCCACACGCCGCCGTCACCATCACCCCGGCGACCCAAACCCGCAACCCTCGACCGATCCCCTGCCCGGCCCGACCCATGACGCCCCCGTCCGATGATCATGCGGCTCTCCACGCTGCCGAGAACACTACCTCGGGGGTCCGACGAATTTGTCGGTGCCGGAAGGCAAGATCATGGGCATGCCCCCTGGTGACGTGCGATGAAGTCCGAACCAGCGCGACGCCTCGAAACAGCCATGGTGACCGGCCGGCGCTGGCGCCCCACCGCGTTCCACACCCTCGTCCTGAACGATCCCAACCTCGCCGCACTCGCCCGAGAACTGGTGTGGGCAACCTTCACCGATACGAACACGACGGACGAATCCGCCGAGGGCGCGGCCTGGGCGGCAGCAGCCGCCGGCACGAATGCAACCGCGGCGAGCACCGGAGCGACGGTCCGGACAACTGCAGCGAGGCCGGGCGGTACGCCTCGGACGAATGCCGCGAATTCCGACATTGTCGTGGCGGCCGGGAGCTTCCGGGTGGAGGACGGATCAGGCGAACTTGTGGACGTGCGCGCCGAGTGCTTCGAGCTTCGGGAGGATGCGCTGGTGGGTGTGGCACACCCATTGCACCTCGGTGAGTCGCTACGCCGGTGGCGGCGGGTTTTCGGTGGGCTCGGCGTGCGGCAGCCGTTCGAGCAGCTGCATCGCGAGGTCCACCGGTTCACCGCGGCGGAGGCCAAGGCGGATCGGTTGCGCCGCTTCGAGAATCGGCGGATACCGACCGGGCGGCTGTACACCATGCAGCGGCAGGGCTGGGAGCTCGGGCATGACGCGATCTCGCTACCGGTCGGGGTGCGGCGGCGGGTGCGGGTCGGGCTCGATCCGGGGATTCGGGGCGGTTACCGGTACGAGGCGGAGGAGCAGCGGATCGTGGCGGTGACCATCGAAGGCGGTGAGTTCGGTGCGCTCGACGCGGTCACCGCCTCCGAATTGCTGCGTCAGCTGGCGCGGCCCGCGGCATTGGCGCCCGCGCGGCGGCCGAAGAACGACCCCGCACCGAGCTGAGTGCCGCTGGCATAGCCCTTGCCGTCCTGGGCCAGGGTGGCCGCGGTGGCGCCGGCCGCGTACAGGCCGGGAATGGGGGAACCGTTGTCCCGCAGCACTTCTCCGTCAGCGGAGGTGCGCAGGCCGCCCAGGGTGAAGCCGGCGTAGAGCGCCTTGCCGAGGGTGAGGTCGAACGCTCCCCACGGGCCGCGGTCCTGCGGCTCCAGCCATTCCGCGCCCTTGTGGAAGTCCGGGTCCTCGCCGCGCGCCGCATGCTCGTTGTAGCTGTCCAGGGTGGATTTCAGAGCCGCATAAGGGATTCCGAGCCCCTCCGCCATTTCCTCCACGGTCTCCCAGCCGTCGATGAACGGCGCCAGCGGAAACGCCGGCCGTTCCATATGCTCGGAGTCGACGATGAGATACGCTGCCGCACCGGGCTGTTCGAGCACGAAGGCCGAGGTCCGGGAGTGGTAGGAATCCTCGGCGACGAAACGCTCGCCATTGCGGTTCACCACGATTCCGGTGAGCAGCCGTGAGGGGGGATACACCGGCGCGGTCACGAACGCCTGATCCATATTGCGGGTGTCCGCGCCCGCCGACACGCCCAGCCGGATGCCCATGCCGTCGTCGTAGGTGGTGCCGAGCACGAACGGCTTCTCGCTCAGCCACGGCACATTGGCGGCCACCATCTCGGCGTTCATGACGAACCCACCGGCCGCCAGCACCACCGATTTCGCCCGCACCGCACCGGTTTCGCCGGGCTTGCGCCAGGCCACGCCGACCACCGCGCCGTCGGGATCGGTGACCAGGTTGGTCACGCCGGTCTCGTAGCGGATCTCGACGCCGAGCGCCGCCGCCCGCTTGACCAGCAGTTCGATCACCATGGCCGCGCCCTGGGTCTCGCCGGGCACCGGCACCTTGTGCCCGCGCGGCGCGGGCACCGCCTGGTCGCGATACGGCCAGACCTTCTCGTTGCCGGTGTACATCAACCCTTCGGTGCCGGGCTGGATCACCGCTTTCTCGGGGAAGTAGCTGCGTTCGAACTCGAAGCCGAGGCCCTCCAGCCAGTCGAAATGCTCGACGCTGCCGTCGCAGTAGGCGCGGATCTTCTCCGGTTCCGGATCACGCGACACCGCCATCAGGTATCGGTACATCTCGTCCGCGGAATCCGCCTGGCCCGTGGCTTTTTGGACCGCAGTGCCGCCGCCGAGATAGAAATGCCCGCCAGCCAGCGCGGTGGTGCCACCGGCCACCGCGGCGCGTTCCAGCACCAGTACCCGGGCGCCGCGCGCCGCCGCTTCCACCGCGGCGCAACCGCCCGCGATCCCGAATCCGGCCACCACCACGTCGAATTCGTCGCCCCACTCGGCGATGGACTCCGCGGCAAGGACTTCCGGCAGCTGTGTGCTCACAACGCACCCTTCTTGATCTGTTCGAAGAACATTCGCATATTGCTGCCGATCTCGGCCAGCTCGAGATACGGCATGCCCGCCGCCGCGCCGTCGAGGTAGGCGAAGCGCATCTGCCCGCCCATATCGCCCTGCTGCAGCACCTCGAGGCCCTGTGCCGCAGCCGTTTTCAGGGCGGCGTCGAAGTCCTCGGGTTCCACGCACACGTGATGCAGGCCGGGCCCACCGCGCTCCAGGAATTCGCTGTAGATGGAGGCCCCGCACACCGGCTGGATCAATTCGAGCTGCGTGTCACCGCTGTAGGCCAGCGAGATGTGCGCGGTGAAGTCGGCGGGCGCACCGCGATAGACGCAGTTCGCGGGCGCGAAATGCACGTCCGGCATCCGCGTCCATTTGCCCGCGCCCAGGGTCGCGGTCAGGAATTCCTCGCCGCGCGCTATATCCGTGACCACCCAGGCGATCTGGGTGACGGGCCCTTCGGCCACCTTCATCGTTGCTCCGCTCGCCGAACCATCACCCGCAGTTAATCACATTCGCTTAATTCGTCAAGCCCGCGTGCCGGACAGCGGCCGGACCGGCGCATACGACGGCGGCCCGGTCCATGCAGGACCGGGCCGCTGGGACTCGTGCGCTCACGCCAGGGTGCTGCGCATCGACTTGGCGGTGCGGATGGTGACGACCGTCAGCACCGTGACCGTGCCCGCCATCAGGACGGTGGACAGCCAGGCCATGGTCGAGATCGGGAGCTGGTAGGCCAGCACGACCCGCACCGCGGCCTCGGCGATCAGGCCGACCGCCCACATCACCGACAGCCTGGTGTGGGTGCGGCGGACCATCGCATTGCTCTCGTAATCCCGCTGGATCTGCGCGGCCCGCGCGGTGCCGGCCAGCGCCTTGCGCACCGCGTGGTAGGTGAGCGGCTTGCCGAGCAGGGTCGCGATCAGGAAGGCCGTGCCCACCGCCGCGGTGCCGAACGAATCCCGCACGATGATCAGCCGGGCGTCACCGCTGATCAGCGAGGCGACCAGGCCGATCGCGAAGCCGCCCAGCACGATTCCCGCGAACAGATCGAAGCTGCGGGCCCGCACCACCCCGGCCACGACGATGATCGCCGACACCACCGCGCCGGCCAGCAGCGCCACGAAATCCGAGTAGCCGAGCGCGTGCAGGGCGTAGTAGGCGGCCATCGGCACCAGCACGTCGCGGGCGATCGGCGCCAGCATCTTGGACATTTCCGGGCGCTGCCGCTCGGCCGGCGCGGTGGTCACGGTGGTTTCGGTGGCGGTCATCTCGGCTGCTCCCCTGTAATCGGCTGCTGCTTACAGGAATTGAATCTACGAGCGCCGCTGTCCGCGCAGATCTGCCAACCATCACCACTCCGGCATGACAGTTGTCATGCCTGCGCGGCGGACTCCAGCGAGACGCCCTTGGTCTCCGGCGCACCCCAGATACAGATGCCGAGGCCGACCGCGGTGAGCGCGGCGGCGGCCAGGAAGGTCGGGCCCATCCCGTAGTGCGTCAGCGACCACGGCAGCAGATAGGTGCCCAGCGCCGCGCCCACCCGGCTGATGGAGGTGGCGAAACCGACCGCGGTGGCGCGAATGTGGGTGGGGAACAATTCGTTCGGATACGTCCAGTCCAGCACGTTCGGGCCGCCGCAGAAGAACGCGTACAGGCACAGCATGGTGAAGGCGAGGACGGCGGGCATGCTCGGCCAGATGCCGATGAACAGCACCGGCAGGATCATCAGGCCGAAACACCAGATGATGACGGGGCGGCGGCCGACGGTGTCGATGAGCCGCATGGCGGGCAGGCAGCCGATCAGGAAGACCGAGCTGATCAGGGCGGTGCCGAGGGTGTCCATCCAAGTGCCGGAAGGCATTCCGAAGGCGGCCAGGATCTCCGGGCCGAAGGTGAGCATGGCGAACAGCACCGCGACCTGACACAGGAAGAAGCCGCAGCAGAAGACGGTGCGCTTGCGGTATTCGGGGGCGAACAGTTCGCGGATGGAGCCGTGATTGTCCGGGGTCTCACCGGTTTCCAGCATGTCGCGCGGGGCCACCTCGACGTGCAGGAACCGTTTCACCATGGCGGCCGATTCGGCGGCGCGCCCGTGTTGCGCGAGCCAGCGCGGGGATTCCTTGGCCGAGCCCTGGCGGACCATCAGGAAGAAGGCGCACAGCACCGCCGAACTCGCCAGCTGCCAGCGCCAGCTGCCATTGCCGCCGAAGGTCAGGAACAGGTAGCCGACCACGTAGGCGAGAACCGAACCCGCATACCAGGCCACGATCTGGAAGCCGAGCAGCCTGCCGCGCATTTTGAGCGGGAGCCATTCGCCCAGCAATGAAGTGGCGATCGGATAGTCGGCGGCCACCGCCATGCCGAGCACGAAACGCAGCACCACGATGAGCCAGGTGCTCTCGACCCAGAACGACAGGATCGAGCAGAGCGCCATGACCACCAGGTCGGCGGTGTACATGACTTCGCGGCCGATCTTGTCGGTGATCACGCCGAACAGGGCGCCGCCGACGAACATGCCGATAAGCGCTGCGGCGCCGATCAATTGGACTTCGCCGGTGCTCAGGTCCAGTTCGGGTTTCATGCCGATGAGCGCGGTGCCGACAATGCTCAGGATGTAGCCGTCCAGCAGTGGGCCGCCGGAGCAGGCGACCGCCAGCCGCTTGTGGAAGGCCGTGAACGGCGCGTCGTCGATTACCGTGCTCATCTCGCCCTCCTAGCCCCCGACCCCGGACTCGCGAATATGCAGCAAACGTGGCGAACCTACCCGGAGCGGCCGGTGGGCGATGGCCCTGACACGCCGCCGCCGGATTTCGATGAGCACTCGCAACCCCCGGACCGCGCCGACTGGCATACGATCGACCGTATGGATGCAGCACAGGAGTCCGGGGATCGCCGCCTGCTCCGAGGCGCGCGCTCCCGCAAGGCGGTTACCCGGCGCGCGGTGGATATCGCCTCGTCGGAGGGGCTGTACGGGCTCAGCTTCGGGCGGCTCGCCGAGGAATTGAGCATCAGCAAGGCCGGCATCCAGACGTTGTTCCGGACCAAGGAGCAATTGCAGCTGGCGACGGTCGAAGAGGCGCGCGTGGTGTTCGTCGATACCGTCATCCGGCCCGCGCTGGCGTCCGCCGCCGGCGGGGATCGGCTGCGGGCGCTGCTCGACAATTGGATCGACTACGCCGCCACGCCTTTGTTCCCCGGCGGCTGTTTCTGGTCGGCCAATCTCGCCGAGTTCGACAGCCGGCCCGGGCCGGTGCGCGATGCATTGCGCGAAACCCGGCAGCAGTGGCTGGATCTGCTGGCGACGCAGTTGATGCGGGCGGTGAACAACGGCGAGATCGCGCCGCTGGACCCGGATCTGGTGGCATTCCAGATCGATGCCGTGCTGAATGCCACCAATATCGCACTGCGCCTGGGCGATCCGGACAGCGTGGGCCGGGTGCGCCGACTGCTCGACGGCCTGCTCACGCCGTCCGGCGTGGCGCGGGGGTGAGGGTCAGAGCACCTCGGAAACGCGGTACGCCACGCCGCCTTCGATCAGATAGCCCTTGCCGATGGCCTGGATGCCGTTGAGCCAGGCGTAGTTTCGCGATCCGGTCTCGAACAGCGGGGCGATGCGGAAGTAGTACCGTGACGGGTCCACCAGGTGCCGGATGGCGGCGAGATCGTCGCGGGCTTCCTCCGGGACCATCCAGCGGCCGCCGTAGCTCACGTAGATGAGGTCGCCCTCCTCGGTGCGCAAGGTCAGCCGGACGTCGATGTCGATACCGCCGTCCGCGCGGTACAGCACCCAATCCCCGCCGCCCGGAACGACTTCCCCGCGTAGCTTGGGGCCTTCGAACGTGCCGCCCGCCGCGCGGTACAGGACCCGCTTCCCGATCGGACCGGCACCGAACTTCACCGGTTCTTCCAAATCGATCGCCACGTCGTAGAGCAGCCGAGTCTCGAGTTCCCCGACGTCCTTGATGCGCGCGTCCATGTTCGTCTCCCTTCGAACCGCCGGCAATCGCCGACCCTTCGAACTATACGGTCGGCCGTATGTATTGTCGATCGCCTGCGGTGGATTCGCGAACCCCGCTGTCCGCCGGCCGTCGTCGCGTCGCGAACAGCAGGGCGACAGCGCTCAATGCCAGCGACAACCAGGCGAACCAGTCACCGAACCGGGCATACGGGGTGCGCTCGCCGGACAGCGGCACCGTCGCCACCACCGACCGCGTGACCGTGATGTCCGTACGCGCGGAAGCGAGGATCTCCCCGCCGGCGTCGCTCAGCACCAGTTCCCCGAGTTGCGGCGCTCGTGCGACCGCGACCCCGGATTCCATCCCGCGCACGACCGCCATCCGGCTGTGCAGCCACGCGTCGTCGGTGAAGTCGAGTGCCGGCACCAGCAGCAGAGTCGCTCCGCGGCGCGCGTTCTCGCGCACCAGCGCCGGTCGATCGAGGTCGAAGCACACCGCCAGCGCCCACGGCCGCCCGGGCGCCAGCTGGAATTCGTTGCCCGGCACCAGATCGTCCTCCAAACCGGGAACCAGATAATGCTTGGCGTATCGCACGCCGGAGGGATAGTCGATGGCCGCGTTCACACTGGTCTCCCCGGTGGTGAGCACCAGCCCCGCCACCACATGTATGTTGCGCCGGACAGCCACCCCCCTGAGCGCTTCAGAAAGTCCCGCCAGGCTGGATTCGTCCGCACGCCAAGCCTTTTCCGGCAACACCACCACCTCCGCGCCCTGATCGGCGAGCCGATCGATCTCACGCACCGCCCGCTCGATCATGTCGCGCCCCTCCGGCGAATCCACCGGAACGAAGTCCGGCGGTTGCGAAATCCCCACCAGCCCCACCCGCACCGATTCACCGGTACCAGAACGCGCCGCCTGCCAGCCCCCGAATCCGCCCGCGGCAACCACCGCGACCAGCACGGCCACCGCAACGCGGATCCGTTGCGCTGCAAATACTCCCGGCGCCGCGAGCGCGGCGATCGCCGAGGATCCCAGCAGCACGGCGAAGCTGATCCCCCACACCCCGGTCAGCGCGGCCACCCGCACCACCGGCAGCATCGCGGCTTGGCTGTACGCGACGCTCCACCACGCCCCGAACGGCCCGACTGCCGCCAGCAGATATTCGAAGCTCACCCACACCGCCGGAACCGCCACTGCCGCAAGCCCGATCCGCCCGCGCACTAGCAATGCCCGCCCCACCAGCACGGCCGCACCGAACACCGCCGCCGAACCGACCAGCAGCAGCACGGTCACCGCCTGCGGCTGTTCCAGCGTCTCGACGAAATACGGCCACCACCGCAATTCCCCGATCAGCAGCGCCGAGAATGCCGCGACGAACGCCCAGCGCGCATCGGTCCTGGGCACGAGCAGCAACACCGGCAATGCCGCCAGCACAGCGACACCCGGCACCGGATGCAAACCCCACCCCACCCACCACAGCCCAGCAGAAGCCAGTACGGCGATGAGCCCCACCGCGAAACGCTGCATCGGAAAGCACCCTTCGAATCGGCATCACTCCGACCCGATGGTCAACCCGCAAAGCTCGACATCACATCACCGAGAAGTACTGTCCCCGAATCACTCTCCCGAGTGAGACGCCCACTCCGCCCGGTCGGTCTGCGAGCGCATCTCCCGAGTGGAAACCCACCTCCGCCCAGTCAGCCTGCGCGCACATCTCCCGAGTGGAAACCCACCTCCGCCCAGTCAGCCTGCGCGCACATCTCCCGAGTGAGACCCCACCTCCGCCCAGTCGATCTGCGCGTGCATCTCCTGGTCCCCCCTGCACAAGGGTCACAGCATCGATCGCTTCGCACTGCGGGAGTTCCCAGGAACCTTTCACCTCGCCGCCGCAAGGTCTCGAGCGCCTCACGTTTCGCCCTGCGCAAGCCCCCCGAGCATCTTCCGATTCGCGCCCCCGCACGAGGTATCGAAGACGCCCCCTCAGGTCGGGGGTCCGATCTTTCCCATCACGCCTTGCGCAAGGTCCCGACTATCTCCCCATTCACCTGCGCTCGATACTCCATCGCGCCGTCCGCCGTCAGGACAACGGTCGAGGTGCCCCCGTCCGCTCCACATCCGGCTCCGCCGACATTCCTTGCCGCGAAGGTCAATTCGTGCTCCTCGGCCACCACGAGCCGCTCGATCCGCTCGCAGCGCACCGCAGCACCTTCCGTCCCGAAGGTCGAACTTGCGACTTCCTCCCCGTTCTTCCCCGACTTCACGACCAGCACGATCTCGTATTTGTCCGCCGAGTTCCCGGCCATGCCTTTCCATTCCCCCAGAAAGGCTTTCGGCACCGCCCAGGTTCCCGCCATCGGTGTCGTGTCCTGCGGCCGTGCGACGCTGGTACCAGCGGCCCGTTCGGATGTCCCGTCCCGCCCCCACAGCACCGCGAGCACACTCGCGACAGCCACCACGACGACCGCGAGCACCGCCCATCCGGCCTGCTTACGCCCCGATCGTGATGAATTCACTGCGCCCTCGCGCGTCCAGGCGACCGTCTCCCCAGCTGGCGCTCTCGTAGGCGTCGACCTCGACGGCGTACTCCCCGGCACGGAGTCCATCGGGTACCACCATCGACGCCGACGAACGGCCGTCGATGATCCCGAGATACACCCGCTCCGCTTCATCTTCCAACGGCACCAGGAAGATTCGCGCGCATTCGAACTTCTTTCGCACGCCCGAAGCCGTGGCCGCCGTCCATCGCACCCCGACCTCCCCGCGCCCGCCCGCCGCGAACTCGACGCTGACCGCCAGCGCCGCCACCCCCTCCACTCCGGCGTCGTGCCTCACAACATCCTCCTCGGTTCCGCTCTGCAACCAGGCTGGCACGGTCCCCCGCCCGAAGCAACGCACCGTCAGCGGCCCTGACGCCGGGTGGCCGGGTCAGGTTTCGGCGTGCTCGCAGCGGCTCGCGCCGATCACGATGTTCCACTCCCAGGACCATTTCCAGGACCACGACCAAGGCCACTTGAACGACCAGAAGTCATTGCCTGCGGGGGAATCCGGATCGCTCTCACGGCGACCGGCGCCGACGACGGCCGCGCCGAGCATGGCACCGGCCAAGGCGGCCACGAGCGGGACGAGGAGGCCACGACGGGGCCTCGGCATCGAATTGTGCTGCGCCGACATGATTTCCCCCCGCACGTACGTTCCCCCGCCATCATCCCACGTCGTCAGTAGCGGCGTCCCCACTTGGCGCGCGACCGCCATTGACCCCCTTTGGGGATACGGGAGCTGAAACCGGCCAGATGCAAGGCCAAGCCGAGCAATCCGGCGATGACGAGCGGCTCGACGGCGGTGGTGGTGCGGTCGACGAGTTCGAGGAGGAGGGCGAGCGCGAACAAAACCGCGGCGACGATGGCGAACATATTCGGGTGATACCCACGTTCTGGCGCGATATGGGGGGAAGGCGATTGCGGAAGCCCCCGAAAATAGGGGATATCCGGATGGGCGGCAGCTTCGAATGTCGGGGCGTAGGCATCGATGTACCGGAATGAGGTTCCCTATGGGCATACATCCGCCCGCCCGCTCACCCCGTCAACGCACCGCGGCCTTGCTGCTCGGTGGCGCCCTGTCGTTCTCCCTGCTCGCGACCACTCCGGCCGTGGCGGAGACCATTACCGCCGAGTCCGCGCTGCCGGCGGATTCCGAAGGCGTGACGCCCGAATCCCCCACCGCCGCCACGGAGAACGTGATCCGCATCGGCAATCTGCAAACCGCGCGGCCGGATTGGATTACCTCGGAGCAGGCCCAGCAGCTCAATGCCGCGGCCACCGATGCGCGGTCCGTGCTGGCGCACACGCTCGAAGCCACCGGCCTGTCGCCCGAACGGGCCGATCTCATCGCCGCCGCCATCCTGACCGACGCGACGGTCGGCGCCGCCATCGGCGCTGCGGCGGCCGCTCCCATCGCGGTCACGGGTGCGCTCGTGGGCGCGGTGTCCGGTGTGGTGGCCGGGATACCGTTCGCCCCGGTCGGTCTGGTGGTCGTTCCGGCGGCCGGCGCCGCACTCGGATACGCCATGGTCGCAGCACCTTTCGCCGCGATAGGCGCGGCGGTCGGCGCGGCAGCGGGCGCGGCCGAGGGTTATCTCGCCGCACCCGTCACCGGCTGAACCAGTCCTACACGGCGGTGAGAATCAGCACCGGAATATCCCAGGACACCTTGGCCTGCAGATCCTTCAGGAACCCCCACCGCTGGATCTGACCGTCCCAGATCCGGTTTCGCTCCTCGCCGGTGGCCTCCGTCGCGCGCACCGACCACGAATCGCTCCCGACCTCCACTTCGGCCCGCGGGTCGGCCATCAGGTCGTGGTACCAGTTCGGTCCTCGCTCGCGGCCGTCGTCACCGGCGAACACGATCAATCGTGCGCCGTCGCGCGCATACCCGAGCGGCACCGTCCGCGTCCCGGTGGTCAGCAGCAGTACATCGATATTCGCGAACGGCCCGCCGAGCTTCCCGCCATTGGCCCGGAACTCCGCGATGATCTCGCGATTCACCCGCTGCGTCTCCTCATGCGACATCCGCCGATGCTATGTGCCCGCCCGCCGCGAACCCGCACGAGCACCGATGAATTCGCTCCCCGGCCGCCGTCTACCCCTACAGCCCCCACTCTGTGGACGCCGACAGGAGGACCTCATGAGCACCCAAGCACTCCCGCCCGTCGTGGACGCCGCCACCTGGCAGCACGAACTCGACCAGCTCCGTATCCGCGAGAAAGCCGCCACCCGCGAACTCGACGCCATCGCCGCCCAGCGCCGCCGCCTCCCCATGGTCGAACTGCCCGACTACACCCTGGAAGGCGAGGACGGCCCCATCCGCCTGGCCGATATCTTCGAAGGCAAATCCCAGCTCATCGTCTACAACCACATGTGGTTCCCCGGCGAGCAATGGCAGTGCGGCGGCTGCACCGGCTTCACCTCCCAATTCACCCGCCTCGAATTCCTCGACAACTACGACGCCCGTTTCGTCATAGTCACCCAGGGCCCCATCGACGAAGCCCTCGCCTACAAACGCCGCGTAGGCAACCAAATGACCTGGTACTCCACCGCCAACAGCCCCTTCGGCGCCGACGTAGGCGCCCCACCCGACGCCGGCTTCGCCGTCAACGTCTTCCTCCGCCACAACGACACCGTCTACCGAACCTGGCACACCAACGGCCGCGGCACCGAACAACTGAGCCACTCCTTCCCCCTCATCGACCTCCTCCCCTACGGCCGCCAAGAAGAATGGCAAGACTCCCCCACCGGCTGGCCCCAATCCCCCACCTACAGCCGCTGGTCCACCTCCAAAGACATAGCCGCCGCCTACGGCGACCCGAACGCCTGAATCCCGCACCGCGACAGGGAGGCCCGGCGCCGCGCGACCGGGCCTCCCGGTTAACGAGTTGTGTTGCCCGCGAATAACGGGTTGGCTGGGTGGGTGGGTCACATTGACGTCAGTGAGGTCGAGTACTTCCTGCCCGATGGGCGGCAGTTGCTGGGTGGGGTGGGGTTCCGGATCGGGGCGGGGGTCAAGGCGGCGTTGATCGGGCCCAATGGGACCGGGAAGACGACGCTTTTGAAGATCATTGCGGGGGATGCGGTCGCGGATGAGGGGGCGGTGACGCGGTCGGGGTCGCTGGGGGTGATGCGGCAGTTCATCGGGCAGGTGCGGGATGAGTCGACGGTTCGGGATCTGTTGTTGGAGGTGTCGCCGGCGAATATCAAGGGCGCGGCGCGGGCCTTGGATGACGCCGAGAACGCGTTGATCCAGGATGATTCGGAGCCGGCGCAGCTGAAGTACGCGCATGCGCTGTCGGATTGGGCGGATGTCGGCGGGTACGAGTTCGAGGCGTTCTGGGACAAGGTGACCATGGCGGCGCTGGGGGTGCCGTTCGATCGGGCCAAGTGGCGGGCGGCGAGTGCGCTGAGCGGGGGCGAGCAGAAGCGGATCGTGCTGGAGGCGCTGTTCGCGGGGCCCGACGAGGTGCTGTTGCTGGACGAGCCGGACAACTATCTGGATGTGCCGGGCAAGCAGTGGCTGGAGCGGACCATCGCGGAGTCGAGCAAGTCGGTGCTGTTCGTGAGCCACGACCGGGAGTTGATCGCGAACGCGGCGACCCGGATCGTGACCCTGGAACCGGGCGTCAACGGTGCGACCGCGTGGGTGCACGGCGGCGGGCTGGCGAGCTATCAACAGGCGCGGGAAGATCGCAACGCGCGCCTGGACGAACTGCGCCGGCGCTGGGACGAGGATCGCGCCAAACTCCGCGCCCTGGTGCTGCGCTTGCGTGAGAAAGCCAAGTTCAACGATGGCGTCGCCGCCCGATACCACGCGGCCCAGACCCGCTTGGCCAAGTTCGAGGAGGCGGGCCCGCCCGAGGCGATCCCGTTGCGGCAGAACGTCACCGTGCGCCTGCACGGCGGCCGCACCGGCAAACGCGCACTGGTCTGCACCCAGCTCGGTCTCACGGGCCTGATGAAACCGTTCGACACCGAGATCTGGTATGGCGATCGCGTCGCGGTGCTCGGCTCCAACGGCTCCGGCAAATCCCACTTCCTGCGGCTGCTCGCGGCCGGCGGAACCGATCCGGGCACCGAACATCTGCCGATCCAGAGCCTGAACCTGGCTCCGGTACCGCACACCGGCACCGCGGCACTGGGCGCCCGGGTCCGCCCCGGCTATTTCGCCCAAACCCATTCCCGCCCCGACCTTTCCGGCCGCACCCTGCTCGAGATCATGCACATGGGCGACGAGCACCGCGACGGTATGGGCCGCGAAGCCGCCACCCGGGTCCTGGACCGCTACGAACTCGCCCGCGCCGCCGAACAACGCTACGACGACCTGTCCGGCGGCCAGCAGGCGCGCATGCAGATCCTGCTGCTCGAATTGTCCGGCGCGACAATGCTGCTCCTGGACGAACCCACCGACAACCTGGATCTGCACTCCGCCGAAGCCCTCGAACACGGCATCGCGGGCTTCGCCGGCACGGTCGTCACCGTCACCCACGACCGCTGGTTCGCCCGCGGCTTCGACCGCTTCCTCGTCTTCGGCTCCGACGGCGCCGTCTACGAGAGCGATACGCCGGTCTGGGACGAGCAGCGCGTGCAGCGCGCCCGCTGAGCCCGAACAGTTCACCAACCGGCCACCCGCAGGTAGGCCCACGCCCGCACCATCGAAGGCATGGGCACCGGAACAACCGCGGCGGCGACATTGCTCGCCGCCGCGCTACTCACGGCCCCACCCGCCACCGCCGACGGACCCGGTCGTGAATTCGACCTGCAAGCACACCGGGGCGGCGCCGCGCTGATGGTTGAGAACACCCTCCCGGCCTTCACGAATGCCCTCGCACTCGGCGTCACCACCCTCGAACTGGACGTCCAGCTCACCTCGGACGGATACGCGGTCGTCACCCACGACCGAGATCCCAGTCCCGACAAGTGCATCGACACCGCCCCCGCGACGCCGAACGATCCCGACTTCCCCTACGTTCCAGGCACCAAATACATCCGCAACCTGACCCTCGCCCAGGTCCGCACCATCGACTGCGGCTCGAAGGCCCTGGCCGCCTTCCCCGGTCAGCGCACCGCCCCGCAATCCCGAATGCCGCTGCTGTCAGAGGTTTTCGACCTGGTGCGCGCACGCCGAGCCGACGACGTGATGCTCAATGTCGAAACCAAAGTGGAAGCCGCCGCCCCCGAACAGACCGCGCCTCGCGAGCAGTTCGTGAATGTCGTTGCCGACGAAGTCCGGAAGGCGGGAATGACCCGCCAGGTCACCATTCAAAGCTTCGACTGGGGCGCACTCATGCTGATGCGCCGCGTCGCACCGGAACTCCCGCTGGTCGCCCTCACCAGCGGACAGCAGTTTCTCCAGGCAGGCGAACCAGGCGCCTCCCCTTGGCTGGGCGGCATCGACATCGACGACTTTCCGGGCTCCCTGCAAGAGAAATACGTATCCGCCGCAGCATCTTTCGGCGCCGATGCAGTATCCCCAGTGCATGGCGATCCACAGGACGGCTCCATCGCGGACCCGGGGTATCGGCCGTTCACCACAAGGGAACTCGTCGACGCCGCCCACCGGCGCGGAATGCGCGTGCTGCCCTGGACGGTCGACGATCGCCCCACCATGACCGCCCTGATCGAGCTGGGCGTCGACGGCCTCATCACCAACCGCCCCGACCTGCTGCGGACCGTCCTGTCCGAGTACGGCTTCCGGCTACCGGCGCGACACACCGGATAGGGTGAATCCATGGCCGATGAAAATGAAGTCCCCGCTGAGAATCTCGCGGGCGAAGCTACGGAGTCGCCGGAGGAGGCGACCAGACGGAAGTTCCGGGAAGCACTCGAGCGGAAGAACGGCCACGCGTCCGCAGGCGGTTCGTACCACAATGGCGGCAAGGTCCGCGGTGCGCACACTCAGGCGGGTGGCAAGCGCACCTTCCGTCGCCGGGCCGGCGGGTAAGCGCTAGCGCGAACGACGAAGGCCCGGTCCTGGTGGACCGGGCCTTCTCAGTGGAGCTGCCGGGAATCGAACCCGGGTCCTCCGCCGCATTTTCAGGGCTTCTCCGTGTGCAGTTCGCTATGCCTCTGCTCGGATCTCTCGGTCACGCGAACAAGCCGAGATGACGATCCCAGCCGCTGTTAGGTGTCCTGTCCGCCGCCGCGGCCGCGACGGACAGTAGAGCCCTCTAGCTGATGCCAGGGACCGGGTCGAGGGCGAACCCGGGCTGACAGACACGCTTCGTTGCTTAGGCAGCGAGAGCGTAGTCGCGCTGATTGGAATCGGCGCTTATAGGGTTACAGCGACGCTTATACGGTGGTCTCCTGCCTGCACCGACACGCTTCCCCTGAATCAACGTACGCAGTCGAAACCGTTCAGCCCCGAGCTGTTTCATCCGATTCAGATGAACTACCCGGCTCTCACCGGGCCACCCATAGTAACACCGCGCAAACAGCGGATCATCCCATTAACCGCGCATGCCTTTGATGCGGCGGCCGAGCTCACGGGTGATCTCGCGTTCGGTGGTGCGACGAGCCAGGTCCTGGCGCTTGTCGTGCTCCTGCTTGCCCTTGGCGAGGGCGAGTTCGACCTTGACCTTGCCGTCGGAGAAGTACATGGACAGCGGAACCAGGGTGAGGCTGGACTCCTTGGTCTTGCCGACCAGCTTGTCGATCTCGCGCCGGTGCAGCAGCAGTTTGCGGCTGCGGCGCGGCGTGTGATTGGTCCAGCTGCCGTTGCCGTACTCGGGAATGTGCAG
Organism: Nocardia yamanashiensis NBRC 100130; assembly: GCF_001613325.1. Classification (GTDB taxonomy): domain Bacteria; phylum Actinomycetota; class Actinomycetes; order Mycobacteriales; family Mycobacteriaceae; genus Nocardia; species Nocardia yamanashiensis. Next base: position 140,700 of record NZ_BDCD01000018.1, read on the forward strand.
GCCACGCAGCCAGACTTCACCGTCGTCGATGGTGGCGAAGGCGTCGACGAGCGATGCCTTGCCTTCACGCAGGCTCTTGACCTCGGTCCCGACCAGCGCGACTCCCGCCTCGTAGGTGTCCAGGATCGAGTACAGATGCCGCGCCTTGCGGTTGGTCGCGATGGCCTTGCGCCCCTTCTCCTTCATAACGGTCAACATTATCGGTCAGGGCCAGCCATTTATTCCGAGGCCGGGTCAGGCGATGATTTTGAGACCGATCACGCAGGCCACGATGCCGCCGAGCAGCAATATCTTGAGCGCGGAGACCGGCTCGGTCCCGGTGGCCATGGCGTAGGCGACGGTGAGGACCGCGCCGGTGCCGACCCAGACCGCGTAGGCGGTGCCGACGGGCAGCCCGCGCATGGCGTAGGCGAGGCCGGCCATGCTGGCGAGCAGGGCGACGCCGAACACGAGCGAGGGGGCGAGGCGGGTGAAGCCTTCGGACTTGCCGAGGGCGGTGGCCCATACGGCTTCGAAGACGCCCGAGGCGAGCAGGACGATCCAGTACATGACGAGCCTCCTGAGAGGCCGTCTTGTCGCTGACCGGGTACGGCTCCATCGTCCGGGGTTCCATCGAGGAACCACTTCCACCATTGCAAAGGCCCGGCAAGCCGGGCAAATTCCCCGGTGGTGAGTTCGGTCTCCACTCACGAGAAGTATTGCGGGAGAACGAGAAAGGCCCCCAACCGGAGTTGGGGGCCTTTCTTGGTAGTCCCGACGGGATTTGAACCCGCGCTACCGCCTTGAGAGGGCGGCGTCCTAGGCCGCTAGACGACGGGACCAGGAGCTTTACTGCGATCCGTGGACCGCGGCAGCTCCGAAAGCTTATCGCGGGAGCGCTCAGCATCCAAATCCGCTGGCTAACGGCCATCCCGAGGTCGATTGCGCACAGCCGCGCAGCCGCTCACGCACCACCCGGCAGTCCACTTACGCGAGTCCGCGCCCGGTTACGCGCAGTCCGGCGGCAGCTCGACTTGCCCGTAGCCGGGCGGCAGCTCGTCTTACGCGTAGTCGGGCGGCAGCTCATCGAAGTCGGGCGGCGCTTCATCCGGCCACGGGATGTCGTCGGCGGCGAAACTGGGCGCGGCGGTCGGGGTGGGTCGCGCGGCAGCGGATGCGGCGGCCGGGCGTGAAGCGGCGGACGCGGCGGCGGGGCGCGGGGCGGGCGCGGCATCTCCGAAACGCGAAGACTGCCGGGGCGCTGCGGTTTTCACCGCGGCCGGAGCCGAGGCAGCGGGCGGGGCGCCAGCGGAACCCGCACCGCCGCCCGATTCGGCGATGACCTCGAGCACACCCTCGCCGTACTTGGCGCGCTTGTTCTCGCCGATGCCGGAGATGGTGCCGAGGTCGGCGAGCGAGCCCGGTTTGCGGGCGGCGATTTCGCGCAGGGTGGCGTCGTGGAAGACGACGTAGGCGGGGACGCCCTGTTCCTTGGCGGTGGCCGCACGCCAGGCGCGCAGCTTCTCGAACAGTTCGGAGTCGCCGGGCGCGAGGTCGGCGGCGGGCCGGGAAGCCTTGGCGGACTTGGCGGTCCGGGTGGTCTTGGCGCGCTCGGGTTCGCGGCGGAGCTTGACCTGCCGGCCGTCGAACAGCACCTCGTTGCTGGATTCGGTGAGCGTCAGCACACCGTAGTCGCCGTGCACGGCCAGCAGCCCCTGGGCCAGCAACTGCCGCACCACGCCCCGCCATTCGATATCGCGCAGTTCGGTGCCGATGCCGAAGACCTTGAGTTCGTGATGGGCGTGCTGCTCCACCTTGGGGTTTCGCTTGCCGATGAGAATGTCGACGATGTGCCCGGCGCCGAAGCTCTGCCCGCGTTCGCGCTTCAACCGCAGGATGGTGGAGAGCACCTTCTGCGCGGGCACGGTGCCGTCCCAGGCCTCGGGAGCATTGAGACAGGTATCACAGTTCCCGCACGCCTTGCCCTCCTGGCCGAAGTAGGCGAGCAGCTGGGTGCGCCGGCATTCCACGGTCTCGCAGAGCGCGAGCATGGCGTCCAGGTGCAGCTGCAGCTGCCGCCGGTGCATGGCGTCGCCCTCGGACATGTCGATCATCTTGCGTTGCTGCACAACGTCGCTGAGGCCGTAGACCATCCAGGCGGTGGAGGGCTGGCCGTCGCGGCCGGCGCGACCGGTCTCCTGGTAGTAGCCCTCGACGGATTTGGGCAGATCCAGGTGTGCGACGAAGCGCACATCCGGTTTGTCGATGCCCATGCCGAAGGCGATGGTGGCGACCACCACCAGGCCGTCCTCCCGCAGGAACCGCGCCTGGTTCGTCGCCCGCACCCGATTGTCGAGCCCGGCGTGATACGGCACGGCCGCCACGCCATTGGCGGACAGGAACGCCGCGGTCTTCTCCACCGAATTGCGCGAGAGGCAGTAGACGATGCCCGCCTCCCCCGCGTGCTCGTTCTGGATGAACGACAGCAGTTGCTGTTCGGGCCGGTTCTTGCCCTCGATCCGGTACTGGATATTCGGCCGGTCGAAACTGGCCACGAAATGCTTGGCCGACACCAGGTCGAGCCGTTCCGCGATCTCCTTGCGGGTGGCCGCCGTGGCGGTGGCGGTGAGCGCGATACGCGGCACGTCCGGCCAGCGCTGATGCAGCATGGACAGCGCCAGATAGTCCGGCCGGAAGTCGTGGCCCCACTGCGATACACAGTGCGCCTCGTCGATGGCGAACAGCGAGATCTTGCCCTTGTCCAGCAGCGCCGCCGTGGACTCCAGCCGCAGCCGTTCGGGCGCGAGGTAGAGCAGGTCCAGCTCCCCCGCCACGAATTGCGCCTCCACCGTGCGCCGTTCGTCGGGGAACTGGGTGGAGTTGAGGAATCCGGCCCGCACCCCGACCGCGTTCAGCGCATCGACCTGGTCCTGCATCAACGCGATCAGAGGCGACACGACGACGCCCACGCCGTCGCGCACCAAGGCCGGGATCTGATAGCAGAGCGACTTACCGCCACCGGTCGGCATCAGCACCAGCGCGTCGCCGCCGGAGATCACCTGTTCGACGATCTCCCGCTGCGGCCCGCGAAAACTGTCATAGCCGAACGTCTTACGCAGAACCTGGTGCGCCGCATCGCCCTCAGTGAATCCAACACGGCCGGCGGACCCCAGGGTCGCGTTGCGGTTGACGGCCTCGACCTCCGGTGCGCTCACGCCGGCAATCCTACGGACACCGGCAGACACCGATCCAGCCGTTGCCAACTTCGCGCACCGACACGCCGACTCACTCCCGCACGTAGAAGCGCAACGCCAGATAGGCCGTCAACGCCGCGAACCCGATACCCACCGGAGTCACGATCAACGCCACGGTCGCGATGTCGTCCCCGGTGATGCGCGGCAGCACCTGATCGTTGAACAGGCTGCCCAGCGCCCGGTTGATCACCAGCGGCTGCGCCACGAACAATCCGCCCACCGCCAGCACCGCACCGGCCAGCGCGGCCAGCACCGCCTCCAGCAGGAACGGCAGCTGCGTGTACCAGCGGGTCGCGCCGACCAATCGCATGATCGAGACCTCGGTCTTGCGCGCCATGGCGGCCACGTGAACCATATTGGCGATCAACAACAATGCCGCGATGGCCTGCAGAGCCGCCAGCCCGAACGCCGCATTCCGCAGTCCGACAAAGAAACTCACCAGCCGGTCCACGATGTCCATATCGTTGAGCACCGTCATGACGCCCGGCCGCTTGGCGAAGTCGTCGTAGATGGACCGGTACTTGGTGACATCGTCGAGCTTCACCCGGAACGAGGCCGGCAGCCCGTCCTTGCTCACTTCGTCCGCGAGCCCCGGCTGATCCTTGAAGGTGGTCTCCTTGACCTCCTTCACCGCGTCCGCCGAGTTCACGAACTGCACGCTCGCCACATCCGAATGCTTCTTCAGGTCGGCCATGAGCGTCTTGCAGGTATCGGCGGTGCAGTCCGGATCGGTGCGCGAGACCTCGTCGTCCAGGTACAGCCGGATCTCCACCCGCTGCACGTAGTAGTCCTCGATCTTGTCCGCCATGCGCACCGCCAGCAGCCCGCCGCCCAGCATGGTCAGCGAGACCGCCGTGGTCAGGATCATGGCGATGGTCATGGTGATATTGCGGCGCAGGCCGGTGAAGACCTCGCTGAACAGGAATCCGACGCGCATTACCGGCCCACCCCGTACACGCCCATCTCCTCGTCGCGGACCAGGCGGCCGCGATCGAGTTCCACCACGCGCCGGCGCATGGCGTCGACGATGGTGTTGTCGTGGGTGGCCATCACCACCGTGGTGCCGGTCCGATTGATGCGTTCCAGCAGCGTCATGATGTCCTGACTGGTCTCCGGATCGAGGTTGCCGGTCGGTTCGTCGGCCAGCAGCACCAGCGGCCGGTTCACGAAGGCCCGGGCCAGCGCGACCCGTTGCTGCTCACCACCGGAGAGCTCGCTGGGCAGCCGGTCGGCCTTGCCCGAGAGCCCGACCATGTCGAGCGCCTCGGGCACGGCGCGATTGATGAAGGTCCGCGACTTACCGATCACTTCCAGCGCGAACGCCACGTTCTGTTCCACCGACTTCTGCTGCAGCAGCCGGAAGTCCTGGAACACGCAGCCGATGCGCTGACGCAGTTTCGGGACTTTGCGGCCCGGTAGCTTGTCGACTCGAAAATCGGCCACCCAGACTTCTCCGGTGGTCGGCTTCTCGTCTTTGAGCAGCAGACGCATGAAGGTCGACTTGCCGGAGCCGGACGGTCCGATCACGAAAACGAACTCGCCTTTTCCGATGTCGACGGAGACATTGTCCAGCGCGGGCCGCGTCGAGGTCGGGTACGCCTTACTGACACTCCGCAGGCTAATCACGAGGTCCGAGTGTACCGAGACCTGACCGTTACCCGGCCGCGCCGCGCAGACACGCCGTTAGCGGGCGGATGGCTCAGCTGTGCCAGGCAGATGGTTGCTGAGCATGGTGTTGACGATCGGGGTGTAGTCGGTGTGGCTCTGTGTATCGGGCTTGACGAACAGGTACAGCACGAACGTGGCGATCCACACGGTGAGCAGGATCGCCGTGGACTTACGTGTTTTCACTGAGACCCTCCCGGCGTAGTGCAGCGGCGACTCGCACGCGCAGCTCCCGCCCGACTTCGAACTGTTTGCCCGGCAGTGTCCGGGCCACCATCTTGATGTTCATCTGGTTGACGGTGAGATCTTCGACACCCATCACGGTGGGTTCGTCGAGCAGCAGCGTCTTCAACTTGCGATCGGCGAAGGCTTTGGCGCCCACGTCGTGCAGGACTTCGTTGACCTTGTTGATATCGGCGGTCGCGGGGACGGGCACGTCGATTGCGGCACGCGCCCAATCCTTCGACAGATTGGTCACTTTCACGATCTGGCCGTTCGGTACGGTGATCACTTCGCCGTCGGCGCTGCGCAAGGTCGTGATGCGCAACGTGACGTCCTCGACCGTACCCTCCGCGTCCTGAGCCGATCCAGTGACGGCGATGCGCACCACATCGCCGTAGCCGTACTGCCTTTCGGTGATCAGGAAGAATCCGGCGAGCAGATCCTGCACGATGCGCTGGGCGCCGAAACCGAGCGCGGCGCCGAGCACCGCCGCGGGCGCGACCAGACCGGTCAGCTGGAATCCCAAGCGCTGCAAGACTTCCAGACCGACCAGGAAGTACACGATGGACAGCACCACCCAGGTGACGACCTGGGCGAGCGCGTGCCGATGCTTGGCCGCCTCCGACCGCACCAGCGAATCGCTGGAGCGGAAGGTGGCGTCGATCTTGCGCGTGATCCGGTCGCGCACAAAGGTTGCCGCGCGACTGAACAGCATCGCGCCGACGATCAACAGGACGATCTCGAGTCCGCTGGACCGGACCCAATTACCTAGATCGGCTCCGGTGCCGGCGGCGAGCATCGAACTCATAAAGCGTTACCCCTGGGTTGTCTGCTGCTCCCGCATACGCCAGCGGATGCCGCTCTCGATGAAGGCATCGAGATCGCCGTCGAGCACCGCGGTGGGGTTGTTGACCTCATAGGCGGTACGCAGATCCTTGACCATCTGGTAGGGATGCAAGACGTACGAACGCATCTGGTTGCCCCAGCTCGCGCCCTCGTTGGTCTTGAGCGCGTCCATCTGGGCGCGCTCCTCCTGCCGCTTGCGCTCGAGCAGCTTGGCCTGCAGCACCCGCATGGCCGAAATCTTGTTCTGCAGCTGCGATTTCTCGTTCTGACAGGTGACGACGATGCCGGTCGGAATGTGGGTCAGGCGGACCGCCGAGTCGGTGGTGTTGACGGACTGACCGCCCGGGCCCGACGAGCGGTACACGTCGACGCGGACTTCGTTCTCGTTGATGTCGATGTGGTCGGTGGTCTCGACCACGGGCAGCACCTCGACCTCGGCGAAGGAGGTCTGGCGGCGGCCCTGGTTGTCGAACGGGCTGATGCGCACCAGGCGGTGCGTGCCCATCTCGACCGAGAGGGTGCCGTAGGCGTACGGCACCTTGACGGCGAAGGTGGCGGATTTGATGCCCGCCTCTTCGGCGTAGGAGGTGTCGTAGATCTCGACCGGGTACTTGTGGCGTTCGGCCCAGCGCACGTACATGCGCATGAGCATCTGGGCCCAGTCGGCGGCGTCCACGCCGCCCGCGCCGGAGCGGATATTGACGAGCGCTTCACGCTTGTCGTACTCGCCCGCGAGCAGGGTCCGGACCTCGACGGCTTCGATGTCGGCGTGCAGCGAAGAACGCTCGGCATCGGCGTCGGCGAGGGCTTGCGTGCGCGCTTCGCCCTCTTCGTCCTCGGCCAATTCGTAGAGCACCGGCAGGTCTTCCAGACGCTGCCGGAGATCGCGCACGCGACGCAGTTCGGCCTGCGCGTGCGAGAGCTCGCTGGTCACTTTCTGAGCGTGTTCCTGGTCGTTCCACAGCTCTGGGTCCGCGGCCTGGTGCTCGAGCTCGTCGATACGACGAGCCAGCTCGTCGATGTCGAGCACGGACTCGACAGTCTTCAGAGTCGTGTCGAGTTCAGCCAGGTCAGCAGAGACGTCAGGATGCACGGTGTTCAAGGCTACTAGTCCTATCTAGATCGATGAAACAAGAGGGAGTACGACCCGCGCGGGGTCCCGCACTCGTTCATCAACCCGGGAAGCCGCCACAGCAGTGACAGCCGGACCTTCAACCTGCGACGGCGCGTAATCCACCCGGGCGGCGACCGACCAGTCGGTCCAAGGCCACGGCGGTGGTGTCGTCGGCCGGGAGATAGATCATGACGAACTGATCGTCGTCGGCGGAGAGCTCGAGGGTTTCGTACGCGAGCCGCAGCGCGCCCGCCTCGGGATGGGTGAGCCGCCCGACCCCATTGGTATCGGGCAGACCCGGAATCGTCTCCATGCGACGGGTGAACTCCTGACCGACCAGCACGGTCAGCTCGTCGATGAGCTCGCGCACCTGCGGATCGGCGCGCCCCGGCCCCTGCTTCAGGGTCGCGACCACCTTGTCCGCCTTGTGTTCCCAATCGGGGTAGGCGTCGCGCGCCCGCGGATCGGTCAGCACGTAGCGGGCGTAATTGCCCGGCAGGCCATTGTCGAGGAGGCCGATCGGCCCGAAGAGCTGCTCGTATCCCGTTGTGCAGGCGATGATCTCGCTGAGCCGGTTCATGAGCGCGGCGGGGGCGGGCTCGAGCTGATCGAGAATCGCCCGCACCGCCGGGCGCACCCGGCGATTCGGTCCCTGGCCGCCCAGGCAGTTGAAGGACGGCTCCGCGGCCTTGCCCAGGCGCAGCAGGTGCACGCGCTGCGAGGCCGTCATGCGCAGTGCGTCGGCGAAGGCGGACAGCACCTGTGGCGAGGGATTGCGATCGCGGCCCTGTTCGAGCCGGGTCAGGTATTCGATGCTGACGCCGGCGAGCGTGGCCAGTTCGGAGCGGCGCAGTCCGGGCGTGCGGCGGCGCGCGCCGGCGGGCAGCCCCACCTCGGCGGGCGTGACGGCTTCCCGGCGCAATCTCAGGAAGAGTCCCAGCTCGTTATCGCTCACCGTTCGAAAGTAGCAAGCCCGGGCAAGCGAAATCAGGGGCTGAGGGTATCCCTGTCACTACCACCCTCGAGCTGGCCTCCCTGCGGGTCACGAAGCGCAGCAATGTTGTTGCCGAGCGGCCGGACAGGTCGCGGTGAACTCTCGAAGGAGTAGTCCCATGAGCAACACGCTTCGTCTCGCGGTGGTCATCGGCAGTGTCCGGGAAGGCCGGTTCGGTCCGGTGGTGGCGAACTGGGCGGCCGAACAGGCCCGCGAGTACGGCGAATTCGAGGTCGACGTCATCGATCTGGCCGATTACCCGCTGCCGCACGCGCTGCCCGCGGTGTCGCCGCTGATGGAGCCGAATCCGGTGCGCCCGGTCGGCACCGAGGAGCTGTCGGAGCGGCTGGCGGCGGCCGACGCCTTCATCGTCGTCACCCCGGATATCAACCGGAGTTACCCGGCATCGCTGAAGACGGCTATCGACTGGCACTTCACGCAGTGGAATCACAAGGCCATCGGTTTCGTCGGATACGGCGGCCTGAGCGGCGGCATCCTGGCCATGGAGCACCTGCGGCAGGTGTTCGGCGAGCTGCACGCGCACACCGTGCAGGGGTACGTCGCGTTCCCCAAGTATTTCCTGCTGTTCGACCAGGATGGCCAGCCGATCGAGCCGACCGGTCCGGAGGCCGCGGCGCGCGGCATGCTCGAGCAGCTGCACTGGTGGGCGGGCGCCCTCGCCGCCGCCCGTAAGCAGGCCGTTCCCGCCTGAGCGGGCGCGGGATGCCCGGAGTTCGCTGCCGTCACGCAATGTTCACTGACAGGCACTAACGTGTCGGCGGTGAGCGCCTACTCCGAAGATCTCGAACTCGCCCTGCGGCTGGCCGACGCCGCCGACGCCATCACCCGCGACCGGTTCGGCGCGCTCGACCTGAAGATCGACTCCAAGCCGGATCTGACCCCGGTCTCGGATGCCGACCTGGCGGTGGAGCGGGAGATCCGCGACATCCTGAAGTCGGAGCGCCCCGGCGACCTGGTGCTGGGCGAGGAATTCGGCGGCGATGCCGAATTCACCGGCCGCCAGTGGGTGATCGATCCGATCGACGGCACCAAGAACTTCGTGCGCGGCGTGCCGGTCTGGGCCTCGCTCATCTCGCTGCTGGAGGACGGCGTGCCGGTAGTGGGTGTGGTGAGCGCCCCGGCACTGTCCCGGCGCTGGTGGGCGGCGGCCGGCGCGGGCGCCTTCACCAGCTTCGAAAAGGGTGCGGCCAAACCGATTTCGGTCTCGGCGGTGGCGGAGCTGGGCGCGGCCAGCCTGGCCATCTCCAGCCTGTCCGGGTGGCGGGCCATCGGGCGGCGGGAGAAGCTTCTCGTCCTGACCGACGAGGTGTGGCGGGTGCGCGGTTACGGCGACTTCTTCGGCTACACGCTGCTGGCCGAGGGAGCGGTGGACATCACCACCGAACCCGAACTGTCGCTGTGGGATATGGCCGCGCTCGACATTCTGATCCGCGAGGCCGGCGGTACCTTCACCTCCCTGGACGGCGTGCCCGGGCCGCACGGCGGCAGCGCGGTGGCCACCAATTCCCGGCTGCAGGACCAGGTCCTGGCGGCATTGTCCGCCTGATCCTCCGGCCCGCCGGTCCGAGTTTCCGGTATAACGAGAGAGCACCCCCCGTCGTACACACGGGGGGTGCTCCTTCGTATTCGAGCTCGTTAGGCCGAGCCGGAACCTCCACCCGGGCTTCCGATGAGAACACCGACGAGACCACTGAGCAGACTTGTTACCACAGAGACGAGTCCTGACAACATGAGCAATCCTCCTTTCGCCTCGTCGAAAAACGTAGTGGCCCTTGACAGTTGCCGTAACCGTTACGAAATAACCGCATGGAAGTCCTGTTATACAAACTTCACCATGCTGCGAATCATTGTGGAGGACAGCGCTTTTGACATGTCATCCTATGAATCCGAGCGTGCGCCGTGGCTATCCCAGTCGTCGCAGACCAGGCCACAATTCAGCCCATGAATCCTTCGGCTGGCTACATAGATACACCGGCGCGTCGTGCTCGTCGGCGTGTATGTCGAACTCATTACGTAGGTGAACGACTAGTTTAAAATCCTTGCAGAACAACGCGATTCGAGGCTCGTCCATGCCCACCACGAGCACCGGCCGGTTATCCACCGGCGGGCCCCACCACCAGTAGGAGTTGTGCGGGCTGTGTGGTGCGGGCAGACGATATTCGGAGCCGAAGCGCTCCACGGCGCCCGCTTCTCCGTAATTGGCCGTGAGGATTTCGGCGTCGGGGGCGACGCGAGCGCGGGCGTCGGCGAGCTGGCGAACATACTCCGGCCAGCCGATGGTCTCGCCCGCGTCGTAGTTGATCTCAACCACCGGGGAGCCCCGCAGCTCCGTCTCCGGCAGTACCGGAAGGAACAGCAGTGCGCCGAAAACGGCATTGACGGTGACCACGGAACCGACCGCGGCAAGCCGGATTCGGCGTCCGGCAAGCCCGGGTTCCAGGCCGGTCGCGGCGGCGGCGAGCAGCAGGGGGTACATGCCGCCCAGGTAGTAGGCCTTACCACCGGTCGCCAGGTAGGTCGCGAACAGCAGCAGATAGGTGAGCGCGAACGCTCGGTAGTCGCGATGCCGCCACAGCCACCACAGTCCGAATATCCACAGCGGCACCAGCAGTGGGCCCATCAGGCCGCATTGCAGCAGCACGAACTCGGCCCGGGAACCCGAGGTGCCCGAGGATCCGCCCGCGATGGCTCGACTCAATTCCCATTGCGGCCAGCCGTTTCGCGCCTGCCACACCAGATACGGCAGCACGATCAGCGTTGCCAGGCCGACTGCCAGGGGAAAGTATCTGGTGGCGAATATCTTTCGCGGTCCCACCACGGCGAATGCCAAGGCCAGCAACAGCAGTGGAATCGCGGTGAGCGCCTTGACCTGCAACCCGAGCCCCACCAATGCCCCGATGGCCAGCCACCAGCGCCGATCGGTTTCCGGGCGGAGCAGCCGCAGTACCAGCAGCACGATCAGCGAGAGCACCGCCAGATCGAAAATCGTCGTGCCGAGCAGATGCCCGGCCCCCATCAGCAGAGCGGCCGAGGCCACCGTCGCGGCGGCGAGGGTCCGCGCGAGCCGACCGCCCCCGAATTCGCGTGCCAGCCAGCCGGCGCACAGCACGACCAGGACGGCCGCCGCGATCGCCGGGAGGCGCAGGAGCGTCAAGGAATCCGCGTCCAGGAACGACATGGCGCGGGCGAGCAGCGGAACCACGGGCGGCTGATCCGGATAACCCCAGTCGGGGCGCCGTCCGGCGGCCAGGAAGTACAGCTCGTCGCGGTGATAGCCGTAGCGATCCGCGTAGACCAGCAGGAGAACCGCGAAACTTCCGCCCACCCAGTACATTCCGTCAGCCTGCCGGTTCGCGGTGAACGCCGGGTGCTGCGGCCCCGGCGCGAGGGTGCCCGAAGGCGTCAGCGCGGGGAGACGGAGCCCGAGCCGAGGTAGTAGCGGACGGAGCCGAATTCGAGGTAGGGGCCGCCGGGGGCGGCCGAGCCTACGCCCACCGAGCCGAGGCTGATGGTGGTGTCGGCGGCGGGGCTGCCGTTGGAGCCGAGTTCGATGCCGGCGACCGGTTCCAGCGGGAGGCCGGTGGCGGGTGCGGCGGTGGCGACGGGCATGCCGAGCAGGGTGAGGGCCGCGAAGCCGCCGACGCCGATGACTGTCTTCTTCATATGTGCAAGACCTTCGAAAGTGGGGGATGGTGCGCCTGCACGGTAGCCCAGTTCCGGCCCATCTGAATGGAGTTTGTTTCACTATCTCCGAAACCTGGGAAAACCACCGCCTCGACCTGCCGATTCGACAACGCTCGACGGTTCTTCTTACTCTGGAGTAAGATAGTCTTACTCTGGAGTAAGATTGCTGGGCAGGATCACCCTCCACACTCAAGAAAACTGGTGATGATGAGCACTCGAGACACCGCAACGAAGCGGGATACCTCCGCCGTCGGCCTCAACCCGGTCAAGCGCGACTGGATGGGCACGGCCATGCGGGTCATGACGACCATTACCGGGTCGCCGCTCGCGGAGAAGTACAACCTGCGCAAGCCGATCGAACGGCTGACCTACGAAGGCACCAAGACCGGCTTCCGCACCCTCGGCGCGGCCACCCGGGCCTTCGAGAAGGTCTCCGGCGGCGGCGCCCCGAAGCGGCTGCCGGCCAACGAGTCTCGCAAGAAGGACTACTTCGACCTGACCCCGTCCGACGAGCAGCAGATGATCGTCGAGACGGTGCGCGAGTTCGCCGCCGAGATCCTGCGCCCGGCCGCCTACGACGCGGACAATGCCGCCAAGGCGCCGCGCGATCTGCTGGAGCGGGCCGCCGAGCTCGGCATCACCCTGATCAATGTGCCCGAGGAACTGGACGGCGCGGCCTCCGAGCGCGGCGCGGTCACCAATTCGCTGGTGGCCGAGGCCCTCGCGCACGGTGACATGGGTCTGGCGCTGCCGATCCTGGCGCCCTCGGGTGTGGCCGTCGCGCTGTCGCAGTGGGGCACCGACGCGCAGCAGAAGACCTACCTGGGCGCCTTCACCGGTGAGAACGTGCCGCAGTCCTCGGTCGTCATCTCCGAGCCGGGCGCGCTGTTCGATCCGTTCGCGCTGAAGACCAAGGCCACCCGCTCCCCCAGCGGTTTCCGCTTGAACGGCGTGAAGAGCCTGGTGCCCGCCGCGGGTGACGCCGAACTGTTCATCGTCGCCGCCGAGCTGGACGGCCGCCCCGCGTTCTTCGTGGTCGAGGCCGACACCGAAGGCGTGGTGATCGAAGCCGATCCGTCGATGGGTCTGCGCGCCGCCGGCCTGGGTCGCCTGCTGCTCGACAATGTCGCCGTGCCGGCCAACGCCATCCTGGGCGATGCCGAGGTCGCGCAGCGCACCGAGGATTACGCCGACGCCGTGCGCCTGGCCCGCCTGGGCTGGTCGTCGCTGGCCATCGGCACCGGGCAGGCCGTGCTCGACTACGTGATCCCCTACGTGAAGGAGCGCGAAGCGTTCGGCGAGCCGATCGCGCACCGTCAGGCGGTCGCGTTCATGGTCGCCAATATGGCCATCGAGCTCGACGGTCTCCGGCTCGTGACCCTGCGGGGTGCGTCACGCGCGGAGCAGGGCCTGTCGTTCGCTCGCGAGGCGGCGCTGGCCAAGAAGCTGGCCACCGACAAGGGCATGCAGATCGGCCTGGACGGCGTGCAGTTGCTGGGCGGCCACGGCTTCACCAAGGAGCACCCGGTCGAGCGCTGGTACCGCGATCTTCGTGCCGTCGGCATCGCCGAGGGCGTCGTCCTCATCTGACCCGACTTCTCAACGGAGAGACCATCATGATCAATCTCGAACTCCCCAAGAAGCTGCGGGCCAGCGCCAACCAGGCCCACCAGGTTGCCGCCGAGATCTTCCGCCCGGCTTCGCGCAAGTACGACCTCGCCGAGCACGAGTACCCGGTCGAGCTGGACACCATGGCCGCCATGGTGGAGGGCCTGTCCGACTCCGGCACCGAGCAGATCTCGGGCGCCACCGGCGGCCGTTCGGTCGACGGCGAGAAGGACGCGCACGCCACCGAGCTGCTGGGTAACACCAACGGCGGCAATATGTCCGCGCTGATGAACGCGCTGGAGACCTCCTGGGGCGACGTCGGCCTGATGCTGTCGATCCCCTACCAGGGGCTCGGCAACGCCGCCATCGCTGCGGTCGCCACCGACGAGCAGCTCTCGCGTTTCGGCAAGGTGTGGGCCGCCATGGCCATCACCGAACCGTCCTTCGGTTCCGACTCGGCCGCCGTCACCACCACCGCCACCCTCGACGGTGACGAGTGGGTGCTCAACGGCACCAAGATCTTCGTGACCGCGGGCTCGCGCGCCACCCACATCGTGGTGTGGGCGTCGGTGGACCGGTCCCTGGGCCGCGCCGCCATCAAGTCCTTCGTGGTGCCGCGGGATGCCAAGGGCCTCACCGTGTCCCGCCTCGAGCACAAGCTCGGCATCAAGGCGTCCGACACCGCCGAGATCCGTTTCGAGGACTGCCGCATCCCCAAGGACAACATCCTGGGTTCGCCGGAAGTCAATGTGGAGAAGGGTTTCGCGGGCGTCATGCAGACGTTCGACAACACCCGTCCCCTGGTGGCCGCCATGGCCGTCGGCGTCGGCCGCGCCGCCCTCGAGGAACTCCGCAAGGTCCTCGAGGAGGCGGGCGTCGAGATCTCCTACGACAAGCCCGCCAACAACCAGCACGCCGCCGCCGCGGAATTCCTCCGCATGGAAGCCGACTACGAGGCCGCCTACCTGCTGTCGCTGCGCGCCGCCTGGATGGCCGACAACAAGAAGCCGAACTCCTTGGAAGCCTCCATGTCCAAGGCCAAGGCCGGCCGCATGGGCACCGACGTCACCCTCAAGGCCGTCGAACTGGCCGGCACCACCGGCTACTCCCAGCGCACCCTCCTGGAGAAGTGGAGCCGCGACTCGAAGATCCTCGACATCTTCGAAGGCACCCAGCAGATCCAGCAGCTCATCGTCGCCCGCCGCGTCCTCGGACTGGGCTCCGACAAGCTGAAGTAAGTTCTGGCACAACGGAAACCGGCACGAGCCCAACCACGGGATCGTGCCGGTTTTCTCGTTCCCGAACACCGTCGCATGATCACCTTCGCCCCTCAGGCCGTCACCAGGCCGTCAACAGGTAGCACCCACGCCTTCGCCGCCGCTTCCACCGCCAGCCGAGCACGCTCGTGACTGTCGTCCAACAGATAAAGGGCAGGCCCTAGGGCAGGTGGGTACCTGCCCCTTTGCAGTGCAGGCCCGATCCACCCAGGGCCAACAAACACGGCGGTGGGATTGCCAATGGTCCGGCAACTCGGAATCACTATGACTGCCATGACAAAAGCGTCGCCATCTCGCCTCACTGACCTCGCGTGAACCGGTGCCCGCAGCAACGATCGCACGGAGCTCGCAGCAAAGTGGCGAATACGCCGGGACCTCACAGCGGTGACTTTGATCCGAATCAGCCAGCCGAGGCAGGAGAAGACTCAAGGGTCTCGACTCGAGTGACACGCAATTGTGAAACGGCGAAGATACGACAGGGCACCTGCGCTGATCAGGGGGCGACCAAACGGGTGCTTGCCGAGAATCTCAAAGAGCTTCAGGCGCAGGGAAAGATCGACGGATTGCTGGCACAATGGGCCGACCTGCTGCGGGTCGTGGGCAACAAGGGAGCTCACCTCACCGGGGAGAAGGTTTCCGCGCAGGATGCGCAGGATGCCCTGGACTTCGCGGAAGCCCTTCTCGATCACATCTACGTGCTGCGTGCGCGTTTCGACGCATTCAAGGCTCGACGGCACACCTAGGCCGGGCCTGCCGCCGGGCGCGACGAGCAACCTTCGAAACCGCTGGTCAGGACATTGCGAAAACTCGCCGCGGTTGAGTTGATCTAGGCGCATACTCGGGAGAATGGAAGGGCTCGAGATCGCGGGGGCCATTGTCGGCATCACGACGGGTGCGCTGGGCGCGGTCGCGGTGGTTCATCAGGTTGTCGGGCAGCATCTGCGGGACCGGCAGCAGCGGTTCAGGCTCACCATGTGGATCAGTGGAGAGCTCGCGGTCCTCGTTGGTTGCCTCACCTACTTCGCCTTCCAGCCGGATGGGCCGCTGGTTGGTGGTGCCGTGATCGGAGGCGTGTTCCTGGTACTGATGCTCGCTCACGATGTGCGCACCGTACTCAAAGGCGATCCGGAGAACAGCGGCAGCGAATAGCGATCAGGCTGGCGTGGGTGCGAGGTCTGCGATGGCGTCGGCGCGCTTGTTTTCGTTGGGGATGCAAAGGCTCAGGAGCATGCCGGTGAGGCCGCGGCGTTTGTAGCGGAGGCGGCGGCTGAGGTTGTGGATGGTGGAGAGGAGGGGGTGGCCGAGGGATTCGGCGAGGATGCGGTCGGTGCGGTAGACGATTCGGCGTTCCCAGGCTATTTGGGCTAGGAGGCCGTAGCCGAGAACGGGGAGGACGGTGATTGTTTCGGAGAGGGTCAGGCTCGCGCGGTGGAAGAGGTCGAAGGTTGCGATCAGTGCTGTCACGGGGAGCACGAGGAGGGCCGTGGGGAGGGCAATCAGGAAGACCAGGGCTCCGGTGAATTTGATCAAGCTGGATTTGAGGATGTCGGAGGCTACGACCGCGCGGGCTAGTTCGGCGTCTTGTTCGGGGGTGGAGAGGGTGGCGAAGGTGGGGCTGATGTGGATGTGCGGACGGGCTATGAGGATGCGGACCCAGATGCCGCCGGGGAACCAGCTTTTGGGGAGGCGCGCGAATTTCAGGCGGGGCTGGGATACGCCCAGCTGGGTTGCCAGTTCGTTGGCGCGGGCTGTTAGTTGATCTTGGTCCACTTGGCAAGGATGTAGTACCGGGCGCTGAATGTCAGGTTGACGTGTTGTGGCGCTGGGGCTTCGGGGGCTTGAACAGCTCGGCCAGGTCAGGGGGCTTGGTATTCCTTGGAGGTGCGGTCGACCAGTTGGGCGACGGTGGGGATGTCGTGGACACCACTGGTGGAATGGCCGGCGCTGAAAAAGGTCAGCCAGGGGCTGGGGGAAGTCGCTTGGGCCAGGAGGGCTTTCAGGTCCGGGTGGCCGGGGTGGAGGGCTTCGAGGTCGATGCCGGATTGGGTGATGGAGGGTTTCAGCATGTTGGTGGGGAGGCCGGTGAGAGCGGCGGTCTCGACTATGTCGTCGAGGGTGGAGGCGGCGACCATTTGTTTGTGGGCGTCGGGGGCGAGGCTTTCGGTGGTGGCGAGGAATTTGGTGCCCATGTAGGCGAGGTCGGCGCCCAGGGTGCGGGCGGCGCGGAGGGCGATGCCGTCGCTGATGCCGCCTGCGAGAACTACTGGGCCGGGGTAGAACTCGCGGACGGCGCGGACGAAGGCGAAGGGGTTGGCCCAGCCGGTCTGGCCGCCGGCGCCCGCGGTGAGCAGGATGAGGCCGTCGACGCCGGCTTCGATGGCCCGGTGGGCGTGGCGGATGGTCGCTATGTCGGCGAAGACCAGGGCACCCTTGTCGTGCAGGGGGTTTACGACCGCTGCCGGGGAGCCCACCGAGGTGATCACCAGGTCGGTGGGCTGGTCCAGGAGCGCTGCGAGGTCGGCGTCGAGGCGGGTATTGCTGCGGTGGACGATCAGGTTGGCGGCTACCGCGCCGTGCGCCGGGTCACGCTCGGCGTGGATGCGGGTGAGCCAGGCCGAAAGTTCGGTGCTGTCACGGGCATTGGCGGTGGGGAACGCGCCGACTATGCCGGAGCGGGCCGCGGCGATCACCAGATCGGGACCGGAGACCATGAACATGGGGGCGGCGATGACGGGGAGGGTGAGGCGGGAGCGGAGCTCTTCGAAAGTGATCATGCGCCGAGTTCACCCGCGTTCGAAGGGGTTTCGATGCCGTGCAGGATGGTCCGGGCGATCAGCTCCGGGTCTTCCCACATGGGCATGTGCCCGCAGTCGAGCAGGGTGATCGTACGGGTGTGGGGCGGGAGTTGGTCGAGGAAGCGGCTGTCACGGGGCCGGACCATGCGGTCGTGGGAGCCGAAGGCCAGGGTGATCGGGATCGAGAGGTGCCGGCCGCCTTCGAATCTGGAGTGAAAGGCGATGCGAAGGGCACGGCGCAGGGTGGGGAGGGAGCGGTACAGATCTTCGACGATCCCGATGGCTTCGCCGGTGGACAGACGCTCGGGGTGGTGCAGAGGCGCGGACAACGCCAGGGTGCGCACGACCGGGTACCGCAGTAGTGCCCGCGCCGGGGTGCGGACCGTCCAGGCCCCGGCGATTCCGGCGAAGAATTGCAGGCGGGTGCGAATCGGCATGGCGGGGTTCCACAATCCGGCGGGCCCGATACCCACCACCGAGCTCGCCAGGCCACGGGTGGCGGCTTCGAGGGCGAGCCAGCCGCCCATCGAATTCCCCGCCATATCGACGGGGGTCGCGATGCCGAGCCGATCCAGCTCGGCGGCCAGCTCGTCCATGAGCCGTGCCATGGTGAACGGGCCACCGTTCAGTGCGGGAGTATCACCGAAACCCGGTAGGTCCAAGGCGATTACGCGACGCCGAGCGGCGAGCAGATCGATCACCGGCAACCAGCTGCGAGCGGACGAGCCGCCCCCATGCAGCAGCACCAACGGCCGGCCGGCCCCGCGGTCGATACGGTTCCAGGTAGTCATGTGCCAGCTCCTTCGATGGCGGACAAGGGAATTCAGGCCCCGGCGACGCGGCCGGCGTGACCGGCCCAGTGCGGTTCGCGGAGTTGTTTGCGCAGCAGTTTGCCGACGATGCTCTTGGGGAGCGGGGCGGTGGTGATCTCGACGCGGCCCGGTTTCTTGTAGGACCCCAGGCGATCCCGGCACAGCGCAATGATCTCGTCGGCGGTGACGGCCGCGGGGTCGGCGACGGTGACGACGGCCATGGGCGATTCACCCCAGCGCTCGTCGGGAATACCGAACACGGCGGCTTCGAGCACGGCCGGATGGTCCTCGATGACGGTTTCCAGTTCTGCGGGCCAGATATTGAAGCCGCCGGAGACGATCATGTCCTCGACCCGGTCCAGCACGTAGAGGAACCCGTTGTGGTCGAGCCGCCCGATGTCCTTGGTGTGCACCCAGCCGTCGATCAGCCGCGTGCGAGTCAGTTCCTCGTCGCGCCAGTACCCGCGCATCTGTCCTTCGACCTTGGCGACGATTTCACCCACCTCGCCGATGGGCAGCGCCTTGCCGTCCTCGTCGCGAATCTCGACCTGCGCGTACGGCACCACTCGCCCTGCGGACCGCATCGGCGTGGACCCCTCGACCGCACCGAACCATTCCTCCGGCCCCATGCCCGAGATCGGGACGGCTTCGGTCTGGCCGAAACCCTGGAACAGGGTGTCGCCGAACACCTTCCGGCCGAGCAGCGCGGTGGCGTCGGTGATGGGCGCGCCGCCGACCATGATGGCGCGCAGGTCCGGCCAGGCGCGGTCGGCCTGCGGCATGCGGGCCAGTGCGGCCAGCAGGCTGGGTGAGGCGAACATGTGGCTGACTCGGTGC
Organism: Nocardia yamanashiensis NBRC 100130; assembly: GCF_001613325.1. Taxonomy (GTDB): domain Bacteria; phylum Actinomycetota; class Actinomycetes; order Mycobacteriales; family Mycobacteriaceae; genus Nocardia; species Nocardia yamanashiensis. Next base: position 159,808 of record NZ_BDCD01000018.1, read on the forward strand.
TCGGCCATCATGGTCAGCACCTTGACGGGTTCGAACGCGCCGAACACCAGGTTGGCGGCCCCGGCCAGCCAGCCGGGCAGGAACAGGTATCCGGAGGCGTGCGAGATGGGCCCCGCATGCCCGACCACGCTGCCGCGGTGCAGGCGCTCGATCGCGTAAGCCCAATTGCGGCAGTTCAATACCCAGTCGTGGTGGGTGTAGGCGACGCCCTTGGGTTTGCCGGTGGTGCCGCCGGAGTGGCGGATGATGTACCAGGCGCCGGGATCGATGGGAATCAGCGGATCGGTGTCGTCCTGCCCGGCCAGCCACTGCTCGTATCCACCGTCACGGACCACCAGGTGCCGCAGGCAGTCGAGCTGCGCGGGCAAGGCCGCCACCGATTCGGCGAACTCCGCGTCCACCAGCAGCACCTTGGATTCGGTGTGGGAAACCATGTGCGCGTGGGCTTCCGGGGAATTACGGGCGTACAGGGGCACTCGCACCGCGCCGGCGATGGCGCAGCCCAGCACGGAGTCGACGCAGCCGAGATTGTTGTCCTCCAGCGTCGCGACCCGGTCCCCCGGTTCGATTCCCAAGGCCCGCAGGGCATTCGCCACCCGGACGCCCCGGGTCCAGGCTTGCGCGAAGGTGAGCGCGCCGCCCTCGGTGATGATTGCCGTGTGGTCGGCGTTGAGCGCGGCGGCCTGCCGCATCAGCCCGGTCACATCCATGGGACCCGGTTCCTTCCAATCGATCGGATACGACTCCGAGCATCGCCCGCCGGGCCGGTCGCGCACCATGGAGCGGAATCCCGATCTGTGGCCCAGCACCTTATGGGATTTTCCAAACGCGCCGTCTTAGACTCGTCGATCATGAGTGCTCGATCCACGTCCGCGCGCCGCCGGTTGATGGCCGAGCTGGCCGAGCGGCGGCGGCTGCTGCTCGACCGGATCGTGCTGCGCGCCCGCACCGAGGTACCGAGCTATCGCGGGCTCGCACCCGCCGAGCTGGAACCGCTGACCGGCCGGATGATCGAGATCATGCTGGATGCGGCGGTGGCGGAACGCGGGCCGACGGCGGCCGAGCTGCGCAGCTTCCGGGAGTTCGGGGTGGTGCGCGGGCGGCAGGGCGTCTCGCTGCCGGAGATGCTCACGGCCTGGCGGATCGGCGTGCGGGAGATCCTCGACGAGCTCACGGAGGTTGGCAGATCCTCCAACTACTCCGATCGGCTGCAACTGGAACTGACCCGGCAGCTGCTCGATATCGTCGACGCCGCGATCCTGGAATTCAGCAGCGGCCATCGCGAAGTGGAATTGGAGAACGCGCGCCAGGATCATCGAGCCCGGGCCGATTTCACCCGGGCCGCGCTCACCGGTACGGCCGGGCGCGCCGAATTGGGGGTGCGCGCGCAGCGCTACAACATCGAACCGGGTCATCCGTTCATCCCGTTCCGCGCCCGCCCGACCCTGGCCCATCCGCTCGCGGAGCTGGAACGACTGCTGGGCCGATCCGGCTTCACCACCACGGTGGACGGCGATCTCGCGGGCTTCACCGACCGGCTGCCCGATGAGCCGCCGGTCGCGGTGGGTTATGCGGGCGCGGTGCCCATCGACCAGCTCACGCCGGGTTTCGTGCAGGCCACCCGGGCATTGCACACCGCCGTCGCCTTCGAGCGCACGGGCGCGTACGACCTGGCCGGGCTGGGCTTGCTGCCCGCGGTGCTCGCCGACGCCGAGATCGGTGACCTGCTGGTGCGCCGCTACCTCGATCCGCTGCGCCGCACCGACGCCCCCGAGCTGTACCTGGATACGCTGCGCCGTTATCTCGACAGCGGGCAGCACATCGAATCGACCGCCCGGCAGCTGGTCGTGCATCCCAATACGGTCCGCTACCGCATCGATCGATTCCAGACCTTGACCGGCACCGATATCCGCAAACCCGCGGTGGCGCTGGAACTCTGGTGGGCGCTGCAACGGCGGCGCCTGCACGAGCACCCGATAGGATCGGATGGGTGAAGGTGCTGGGAGCTTGCCCGCTGGATTGCCCGGATGGATGCTCGTGGGTGGTGGACGTCGAGGACGGCGTCGCGGTGGGGCTGCGCGGGAACAAGGCGCATCCGATCACGCGCGGGGCGCTGTGTGTGAAGGTGAACCGGTACCTGGAACAGCTGAACTCCGGGGAGCGGATCACCTATCCGATGCGGCGGGTGGGGGCCAAAGGTGAGGGGAAGTTCGAGCGGATCAGCTGGGACGAGGCGCTCACGGAGATCGCGGGGCGGCTGACGGGGATTATCGAGGAGCACGGGGCGGAGGCGATCTGGCCGTTTCACGGGACCGGGAGTCTGGGGTATATCCAAGGGCTGGAAGGGTTTTCGGGGCGGCGGTTCTTCAACGCGCTCGGGGCCTCGCTGCATGATCCGACCATCTGCTCCGTCGCCGGCACCACGGGGCTGAAGTACACGCTGGGGACTTCGGGCGGCATGGATCCGGAGGACTTCGCGAAATCGAAGCTGATTCTGGTGTGGGGCACCAATCCGCTCACCTCGGGGCATCACGGGTGGAAGTTCGTGCAGGACAGTGACGCCTACACCGTGGCGATCGATCCGGTGCGGACACGGACGGCCGAGCGGTGCGACGAGCATCTGGCTCCCCTGCCCGGCACGGATGCCGCGCTGGCGCTGGGGCTCATCCGCATCGTGGTGTCGATGGGCGCGCAGGACGACGCGTTCCTGGCCCAGCACACCGAGGGCTGGGACGAGTTCCGGGAACGGGTGATGGAGTACACGCCCGAGCGGACGGCGGAGATCACCGGGTTGCCGGTGGAGCGGATCGTGGCGCTGGGTGAGCGGATCGCCACCACGCGGCCGACGTCGATCCGGGTTTCGCAGGGGATTCAGCGGCATGCGGGCGGCGGGATGGCGTTGCGGACGCTGGCCTGCCTGCCGGGCGTGACCGGGGATTGGGCGATTCCCGGTGGCGGCCTGCACTATTCGACGAGCGGGCACTTCAAATTCAACCTGTCGGAGCTGGCGCGGTATGACCTGCTGCCGAATCCGGTGCGGACGCTGTCCATGACGCGGATGGCCGAGGCGCTGCTGGATATCGACGGACCGCCGGTCAAGGCGTTGTTCGTGATCGCGGCCAATCCGGTGGCCTCCAACCCCGATCAGCGGCGGGTGCGCGCAGGGCTGGCGCGCGAGGACCTGTTCACGGTGGTGCTGGAACACTTCCCGACCGACACCGTGGATTACGCCGATATCGTGCTGCCCGCCACCATGCAGCCCGAGCATCTCGACGTCATCGCCGCCTACGGCAATCTCTACATGGTGTGGAACGAGCCCGCGGTCACCCCGCCGGGCGAATGCCTCACCACCACCGAGACTTTCCGCCGGCTGGCCCGGACGATGAACCTCACCGAACCGGCGCTGTACGACTCGGACGAGGAACTGGCCCAGCAGCTGCTGAAGGGCCACGATATCGACCGGCTGCGCGCGGAGGGCTTCCTGAAGGCCGAACCACAGCCGGTCCCGAACGGAAAACTCCAGTTCGTCTCGTGGCGTGCGGAAAAGGCCGGGCACGACCCGCTCGCGGGCTACACCCCGCCCGCGGATCCCGGCGACGGCCTGGTGCTGATCTCCGCGGCCTCGCACTTCTTCCTCAACACCACCTTCGGCGCGAATGCCGAATTGCGCCGCCGCGCAGGCGAACCCACCGTGACCCTGCACCCGGACGATGCCGCCGCCCTGTCGGTCACCGACGGCGCGGCCATCACCGTAGCGAACGACCGCGGCTCGTTCGAAGCCGTCGCCGCGGTCTCGGACGCGGTGCGCCCGGGTGTCGCCGCCACCACGAAGGGCCGCTGGGCGAAGCTGTCCGGCGGCGCGACCGTGAACGCCACCATCGCCGAACGGGATGCGGATTACGGTGGCGGCGCGGTCTTCCACGACAACCGGGTGCGGATCACGCCCCGTTAGGAGAATTCGACATTGACGCGCGCGCCGGGCGGGATGGCGCGCAGTTGGTCGTGGATCTGGCCGAGGATGTTCACGCCCATGGCCATGGCGGTGAGGTCGACATTGCCGGGTTCGAGTTCGCCGCCCAGCGAGGGCGGGTGGGTGAAGTCGTAGATCTCGTCCTCGCCGGGTACCAGGCCGCGGCGGGCGAGTTCTTCGGCGAGTTCGGACATCAGGTATTTGGCTTGTCCGTCAGCGGTGTTCAGCTCGGCTTCGAGCTCGTCGAGGGAATCCCAGACGCGTTCGAATTCGCCGTCGATGGTGTTCAACCACCAGATTCCGTCGTCGGCGCGCAGGAAAATGTCCCCGAACAGCGAGGTGAATAGGGGCGCTTTGCCGTCGAGGCCGATCCAGGCCCAGGTGTCCAGGGCTTCGGCGTATTGGTCCGGGGTGAACCATTTGATCAGTTCCACACGGGCACAGTACAACTCAGGGTGCGCCGCGGGTGAGGACGGCGGCCCCGCCGAGTGACCAGCCGCCGTCGACGGGGATGATCGCGCCGTTGATGTAGGAGGCGTGCGGCGAAGCGAGCCAGAGACAGCAGCCGGCGATGTCCTCGGTGGTGCCGTAACGGCCCAGCGGCACGGAATCGGCTACGGCACTGGCCAGTTCGGGCGTGGGCGCGAGCCGGGACATGCCTTCGGTATCGGCGATCGGGCCGGGCACCACGGCATTGACCCGGATCCCGGCGGGCCCCCATTCCAGCGCGCAAACCTTGGTCACCATGTCGACCCCGGCTTTGGCGGCGCAGGCGTGCGCCTGGAAGCTCATCGGAATGGTGGATTGCGGGGCCGAGATATTGATGACGGCGGCCCCCGGTTTGCGGAGATGCGGGTGGGCCGCCCGCAGCACGTTGTAGGTGCCCTTGAGATCGATGTCCACCACCGCCGCGAAGGCGCGCGGCGACATGGAGTCCGCGGGCGCGGGAAAGTTCCCCGCGGCCCCCGAGATCAGCACGTCCAGCTCCCCCAGTTCGGCCTGGGTGGTGGTGAGCGCGGAGTCGACGGCGTCGAAATCGCGCACGTCGGCGGCGAAACCCAGTGCGGTGATGCCGTATTCGCCGAGGCGATCGACGGCGGTCTTGACCTTGTCGGGGCGGCGGGACAGCACCGCCACGGAGGCGCCCGCACGGGCGAAGGATTCGGCGATGGCGAAGTTGATGCCGCTGGTGCCACCGGCGACGAAGACGGTCCGGCCGGAATAGTCGAAAAGGTCGTCCATTCAATGATTCTGCGGCGGCGCGGACGACCGGGAGTGCGAATCGTATCGATCAGCTGACCAGGAAAAGCTGCTTCAAGATCAAGCGGCGGCGAACCGCACCGCCAGCTGGGTCCGGCTGGTGCACGAGGTCTCGGCGAGCACCCGGCTCAGATGCTTCTTGACGGTATCCACACCGATGAACAACCGCTCCGCGATCTGCCGATTGGTGAGCCCGTGCGCGGCGAGATCCGCCACTTCCCATTCCCGCGGCGTGAGCTGCCAATTCGATTGCGCGGCACGGCGTTCCCGATCCCGGTCCAGCTGCTCGATGACCAGCGGCGTCAGATGCCGGCGCAGGGCGTGCAGCAGCGCCAGATCGCGTTCGGGCACCGCGGGCCGATCGCAGACCGCCATGCCGACCGCGAACACCCCGGACGCGCCGCCGTCCACCAGCATGGCCGCCTTGTCGGTGATCCCGTTGGGCCGCAGGAAATCCGCTACGAACACCGAATCCTGCACCAGCTCGCCCAGCCGGACCACCCCGCGCGCGAGCAGCACCTCGGCGAACCGATCGCTGCGGAAGGGATCGTAAGGGGCCCAGCGCTCCTCGTACTCGGCGATGAACTCCGGGGTGTATCCGCCCCGCACACCGCAGCCCTCGCTGATCGCCTCGGCGAGCGAAGCGCCGTGCATGACCGCCACCCCGGTGAAACCGAACCAGCTCTGCAGCGCGCGAACCAGCAGCTCCCGGAATTCGGGCAGGTCACCGGCGCGATCCACGGATTCCAGCACGCCGACGAGCCGCCGGTAATCCTCGGCGGAGAGGGATTCCCCCGCCGGCAGCGGGCGGGGTCGGCGAATCGGGTCGGTCAGCGCTCCGGTCACGCAGTCAATATTCCACCTTTGGGCCATACCCGGCGACGGCTGTGCCGGGCAGTCTTACTACCAGCACCCGGGCATACCGCCCGGGCCGGGGCAAGGCCAGGAAGAGAGACAGACATGAGTGCAGCATCCACCCCGCGCCGCTGGCTGATCACCGGAGCCAACTCCGGGTTCGGGGCCGCGTTCACCCGGGCGGCGCTGGCCGCCGGTGACGAGGTCGTGGCGGCGGTGCGGCGGCCGGAGAGCATGGCGGAAATCGTTGCCGCGCACCCGGATCGGGTGCAGGTGGTGGCCCTGGACGTGAAGGATCCGGCCGCCGCCGAGCGGGCGGTGAAAGAAGCCGGCCGCATCGACGTGCTGGTGAACAATGCCGGTTTCGGCATTGTCGGCGCGATCGAGGAGACCAGCGAGGCCGATCTGCGCGATGCCATGGAGGTGATGTTCCACGGTCCGCTGCGGCTCACCCAGCTGGTGCTGCCGCAGATGCGGGAGCGGCGGTCCGGGGCGATCGTCCAGGTGTCGAGCATGGGCGGCTTCATGTCGTTCGCGGGCGTCGGCGTCTACAGCGCGGCCAAGGGCGCGCTCGAATTGGCCAGTGAGGCTTTGGCCGCCGAGGTGAATCCGCTGGGCATCCAGGTGCTGATCGTGGAGCCCGGGGCTTTCCGGACCGGGTTCGCCAAGCCCGCCGCGCTGACCATCAGCTCCGAGATCGCGGATTACGCGGAGACCGTGGGCGCGATCCGCGATGGCCTGCCCGCCTCGGATCAGCAGCAGGAGGGCGATCCGGAGAAGGCCGCCGCGGCGGTGGTCGCCACGGTCGGGCAACCGGACGCGCCGCTGCGCCTGGCGCTGGGACCCGATGCGGTGCAGGCGATTCGCGGCAAGCTGGCCGCCGTCGCCGCCGACCTGGACGCCACCGCGCACCTGGGCCTGGCGACCGCGCTGGACGGTGTCGCGAGCTGAACCCGGGTCGATCGGCCCCGGAACGCCGATGGCCCGGCGGTGCGAAACCGCCGGGCCATCGGATTCCTGCGTTTAGGCGCTACCGGCGCTCGCCATGAACATGGCGGACAGCACGTCGGCGAAAACGGAGAGAATTTCCATGCGTAAGACCTCAATCTGATTCGAGTAGGGCGAAGGCAGCTTCGGTTACCCAGATGGCCGGGGCGTGACGCGAAGGTGAAGACCGAGGGTCCACTCGCACACAACCGGCGAATGTCCGGTGTGACCGAATTTGTGTAACAGCGATCACAGTGCGCTGCTACCGTGGCGACAACCCGCCTCCGGCCCCGGGTGGCGGAGTTCATGCACGGAGGTGGGCTGGGATGGCCTCGGTTCTGGAAGCGGCGCAGCAGCGATTGACGCATATCGGCGAGGCCGTCAAGGGTTTACAACGCTTGCGCGAGCGCGGGCTGACCGATCTGCGCGCCCCCGGCGAGACCCTGCGAACCGCCATGGAGGCAAGGGTTTTCGGCCCGCCCGCCACCATCGTCCGGCATACCGCCCGGGTATCGCCGGATCTGCCCGCCCTGGCCGACGAACGTGGTGAGCTGACTTACCGCGAACTCGACGAGCGCTCCAATGCCCTCGCGCGCGGCCTGCAGCGCATGGGCGTGAAGCCCGGCACGGTGGTCGGCGTGCTGGCCCGCGATCATCGCGGATTGCTCTTGACCATGGTCGCGCTCGGCAAGCTCGGCGCCCGCCTGGCATTGATGAACACCGGTTTCGCCAAGCCGCAGTTCGCGGCGGTGTGCGAGCGCGAGAACGTGAAGGCCGTGCTGCACGACAGCGAATTCCTGGGCCTGCTCGACGCCCTGCCGCCGGAACTGCCGCGCGTACTGACCTGGGTGGACGACGGCGTCGAAATCCCGGCTGACGCAACGACTCTGGACCGGCTCATCGAGGCGAACGCCCCGACTCCGCTGCCCGCGCCCAAGAAGCCGGGCGGATTCATCATCCTCACCAGCGGCACCACCGGCCTGCCCAAGGGCGCGCCGCGCGAACGCACCGGGCCGCTGTCCACCGTGCAGATGATCGACCGCATCGATTTCCCCCGGCAGGGGACCATGGTCATCGTCTCGCCCATCTTCCACAGCACCGGGTTCGGCACCTGGCTGACAGGTGTGGCCTTCGGCAACAAGGTGGTGGTCGCCCGCCGCTTCGATGCCGAGCGCACGCTGCGGCTGATCGCCGAGCACAAGGCGGAGATGCTGGTCGCGGTGCCGACCATGCTGCATCGAATGGTGGAGCTGGACAAGGAGATCCGCGACAAGTACGACACGTCCTCGCTGAAGGCCATCGTAATCGCGGGGTCCGCGCTCTCGCCCGAGCTGAGCGTGCGCACCGCCGAGGTGTTCGGGCCGGTGCTCTACAACCTCTACGGTTCCACCGAATGCGCGGTCGCCACGGTGGCGCGGCCGGAGGAACTGGCGGTCGCCCCGGGTACGGCGGGACGCGCGCCGACCACGTGCGAGGTGGCGCTGTTCGACGAGGACGGCCGGCGTATCCGGGCCAAGAACGTGACCGGACGCATCTTCATCCGTTCGGGTTCGCCGTTCAAGGGCTACACCGACGGCCGGCACAAGCAGATCATCGACGGCTATATGTCCAGCGGCGATCTCGGCCATTTCGACGACAACGGGCTGCTGTTCGTGGACGGCCGCGATGACGACATGATCGTCTCGGGCGGTGAGAACGTCTTCCCGCAGGAGGTGGAGAACCTGCTGCTGGAACGCAAGGACGTGTTCGACGCGGCGGTGGTCGGCGTCGACGATGTCGAGTTCGGGAAGCGGCTGCGTGCCTTCGTCATCCCCGAGCCCGGTGCGGAGATCACGGCCGAGGAGATCAAGGCGTACGTGAAGAACAACCTCGCGCGCTACAAGGTCCCCCGCGACGTCTTCTTCATCGACGAACTCCCCCGCAATGCCACCGGCAAACTGCTGCGCCGTGTACTCGTCGAGTACGAGGAGCCGTCCGGCGCGCGGTGAACCCTGCGATCCGCGCCACGACCAGGCGGGTCTATGCGATACCGCTGGTCACAGAGACCTCGGCCACAACTCCGCTGCCTGCGCTTGCTAGTGTTAGCACCGCACTGGATCTCGATGTTGCGGTCCGTCCGGCCGACTCGTCCGGCAAGGGGATCGCGGAAGGTTGTACCTATGCCACTTCCATCGGCTGGCTCGGTTCTACGCAAGGCGGGCGACGCGGCGCTGAGCGTCAATGCGATGGTCCGAGGGGGACTGTTCAATCCGCTGCGACCCGATCACGCGCTGCGTTCCGCGGTCAATGTCCTGAAGTTCGGCCCCTTCGCGGGCGCGCTGATCCACGGCGCCAATACCAATCCGCGCGGCGCGGCCATCGTCGACGAACTCGGCGAGATGACCTTCGAGCAGATCGACAAGCAGTCCAGCGCCTTCGCGCGCGGCCTGGCCGCACAGGGCCTGCAGCCCGGCGACGTGATCGGCGTGCTGGCCCGCGACCATCGCGGCATGGTGCTCTCGCTGGTCGCCGCCGGCAAGCTGGGCGTGCGCGCGGTGCTGATGAACACCGGTTTCGCCAAGCCGCAGTTCACCGATGTGGCGGCCCGCGAGAACGTCAAGGCGGTGCTGCACGACAGCGAGTTCTTCGATCTCATGTCGGCCATTCCGGCGGAGATCCCGCGCATCCTGACCTGGGTGGACGCCAAGGACAATGCCGACCCGTCGATTCCGACCATCGATTCGGTCGCGGCCGGGCAGTCCACCGAACCGCTCGATCCGCCGGAGAAGCCGGGCGGCATGGTCATCCTGACCTCCGGCACCACCGGCACCCCCAAGGGCGCGCCGCGCGACAAGGTCAGCCCGTTCATTACCGCGCAGTTCCTGGATCGAATCCCGGTGCCGCGCAACAGCACCGTGGTGATGGCCGCCCCGATCTTCCACGCCACCGGCCTGTCGCAGTTCACGCTGTCGCTGGCGCTGGGCAATCGAGTGGTGTTCCAGCAGCGGCGTTTCGACCCCGAGACCACCCTGGCCAATATCCAGAAGTACCGGGCGCAGGGCCTGACCGTGGTGCCGACCATGCTGCAGCGCATTCTGGATCTGCCCGCCGAGACCCTCGCCAAGTACCAGCCGGGCGAGACGCTGCGGGTGTTGTTCGCCGCCGGTTCGGCCATCCCGCCGGACGTGGTCACCCGCACCCTGGACTACTTCGGGGACAGCCTCTACAACGTGTACGGCTCCACCGAGTGCGCGGTCATGACCGTGGCCACCCCGGCCGAGCTGCGCAAGGCGCCGACCACCGCGGGCAAGCCGCCGGTCGGCATCCGGGTCGCGCTCTACGACGAGAACCGCAAGCGCATTCACGCGCCGAACGTGACCGGCACGATCTTCATCGAGAACGGGCACTCGTTCAAGCAGTACACCGACGGGCGCACCAAGGAGTTCGTGGACGGGCTGATGTCCTCGGGCGATGTCGGGCACTTCGATGCCGACGGTTTGCTGTTCATCGACGGCCGCGATGACGACATGATCGTCTCCGGTGGCGAGAACGTCTTCCCGCAGGAGGTCGAGAACCTGCTGTCGAATCGGGCCGATGTGCTCGAGGCGGCCGTGGTGGGCGTCGACGACCGCGATTTCGGGAAGCGGCTGCGCGCCATCGTGGTGCCGGGGCCGGAGTCCAAGCGGGACGCGCAGGAGCTCAAGGATTACGTGAAGGCCAACCTGGCACGGTACAAGGTGCCGCGTGAGGTGATCTTCCTGGACGAACTGCCGCGCAATGCGACCGGGAAGCTGCTGCGCAAGCCGCTCGTCGAAATGTCGGTTCCCACCGAATGATTCCGGATGGAATTGGAGTAAAGGGCTGTAAAAGCGGGTTCACTTATTCCGCTATCATCAGCGCGTGAGTTCTGAGACCGGTCGCCGCTCGGCGCATATCCGCAGTGATGCTGCGGTGTTGCGCGGTGGGGCGGCCGGACTCGTTTCCGGGGCGCTCGCGGTGGCGGCGCACGGCTGGGTTTCGGGGGCCGCGCCCTTGGAATCCGGTCCGTTGTCGCTGCTGGTCGCCGCTTCCGCCGCTGTCGGCGGCGTGGTCGCCGGAGTCGGCGTCTTCCGCAGTACCTGGCTGGGACTGGTCATCGCCTTGATCGGCGGTCAGCTGCTCGGTCACTTCAGCATGATGTGGGGTTCGCCGGGCGCGAGCCATCATCAGCATCACAATGCGGGGATGTGGAGTCCGGCCATGCTGGCCGCGCACATCACCGCGGCGATCTTCGCCGCCGTCGTCATAGTCGGCGCGGAAGCCGCCTACCGCATCGGCACCACGGTGCTCTCGTGGGTGCTTCCGGTTCCCATCTCCCTCCCGGTGCTCAGCGGCCCACCCAAGCTGCCCATCGAGCATCGTGATCGCGTCGTCCTGCGCATCTTCGCGGCCGATGTCTTCCGCACGCGCGGACCCCCGACTCTCGTTCGAGTTTGATCCAACTCTCGGTGCTCTCAGGGGCAAGCCCCTGAAACCCCGAAATTCCTGACCGGCGCCCGGGCCCCCACGCCCGAGCGGTCTTGCCGTATCCACTGTTCCTGCTGAAGGACAGCTGTATTCGGCGTACCCGGTTTCTCGAACGAATCAGAAAGTCCGCTCGTGACAATCACAGAAAGCGGTGTCGATGCCTCGGCACCGCCGCCCTCGCCTACCCCCGAACCGGAATCCACACCGGCGTCCGTCAAACGCGGTGCGGGTAATGCCTTTCAGGCGTTGATGCTGCGCCTGCATTTCTACGCGGGCGTTTTCGTCGCCCCGTTCATCCTGATCGCGGCCGTCACCGGTGCGCTCTACGCGATCGCCCCCACCCTCGAGACCTTCACCGAACGCGGCCTGCTGCACACCGATTCGACCGGGCCGGTCAAACCGCTCTCCGAGCAGGTGGCCGCCGCGCTCGCGGTGGAACCGAAGCTGGCGCTCACCGCGGTGGCGCCGGCGCAGCACACCGGCGACACCACCCGGGTCATCTTCAACGATCCGTCGCTGGGCGCTTCCGAACGCCGTGCCGTCTTCGTCGATCCGGTCACCGCGCAGCCGGTGGGCGACAGCGTGGTGTACGGCAGTTCGGGCGCGCTGCCCACCCGCACCTGGATCGACAAGCTGCATCGCGACCTGCACCTGGGCGACTTCGGCCGCTACTACAGCGAGATCGCGGCCTCCTGGCTGTGGGTGATCGCGCTGGCCGGGCTGGTGCTCTGGTATCGCCGGGTGCGGGCGCGCCGGGAACGCCGCTCGGCCGGCTGGCTGCTGCGCCCGGACCGCTCCAAGCCGCGCGCTCGCACGCTGAATTGGCATGCGGCCGTGGGTGTCTGGATTCTGCCGATCCTGCTGCTGCTGTCGGTCACCGGTATGACCTGGTCCAAGTACGCCGGTGAGAACGTCACCAAGCTGCGCCAGGAAATGAGCTGGACCACCCCGGCGGTGAGCGCCAAGCTGCCCGGTTCCAGCATGTCCGGCATGTCCGGCGGCGAGCACGGCGATCACGGTGCGCCGCAGGCGAATCTGCCCGCGCCCGCGCCGAACAAGGCAGCGCTGGTCGACACCGTGTACGGGGTGGCCCGTGCGAACGGCCTGGAAGGACCGCTGGAAATCAGCGTTCCGGCCAAGGACGGCACCGCGTTCGTGGCCAAGGAACTGCGCCGCCCGGGTGTGCTCACCCTGGATTCCGTCGCGGTGAACGGCCAGACCGGCGTGGTCACCGACGTGCTGCGGTACAGCGATTGGCCGTTGATGGCCAAGCTCACCAACTGGGGCATCCAGTTCCATATGGGCCTGATGTTCGGCCTGCTCAACCAGCTGCTCCTGCTGGCCGTGATGATCGGCCTGATCACGGTGATCGTGCGCGGTTACCTGATGTGGTGGCGGCGCCGTCCCACCAAGGGCGACAGCAAGTTCGGCGCCGGCAAGCCGCCGCGCCGAGGCGCGTTGCGGCAGACCCCGTGGACGGTGCTGCTGCCCTTCGCGGCCGTCGCCGTGGTGGTCGGCTGGTTCGCCCCGATGGTCGGCGGTCCCCTTCTGGGCTTCCTGATCGTCGATGTACTGGTGGGTCTGACCGCCCGCCTGCGCAACCGCACCGCCGCCTGACAGTTCTTCCCACCGAGCGACACGGCCCCCACGGCCGTGCCGCCGGTACCTCATACCCTCGTGCAGATCCTGACCTGCACTGACGCAAGGAATTTCCCTGATGAAGGTCAACAAGCTCGTCGTCACCGCCGCCCTCTCCGCCGCCGTCGTCGGCGTCACCGCGGGCACCGTCCAGGCCGCGCCGGCCGCCGACGCGGGCGTGATCAACTACGCCGCGACGCACGACGAGAACGGCGTCATGGTGATCCGCACCGACGCCGGTTCCCTGGTGGTCGACAATGGCGCGCTGCAGATCAAGGCCGCGGACGGCACCGTCGTCGGCGGCACCGAATTGGCTTTCCGGGTGGACGATTTCGTCTTCCCGATCGCCGCCGAGGTCCAGGGCCGCACCGCCACCCTGACCCCGCAGTTCGATCAGGCGCACGCCACCTACAAGCCGGTCGCCCTGCCCTTCGAGGACAAGGCGCCGTGGAAGTCCGAGTACGACCGGGAGCAGGCCGCCTGGAGCCGCATGACCTCGACCCTGTCCATGGGCGCTTCGATCGGCACCCTGGTCGGCGGCATCGGCGGCGCGGCCATCGGCTGTGTGGCGGGTGCGCTGCTGGGCGCGGTGGCGACCGGCGCGCTGGCCACCCTGTTCGGGCTGGGCCCGCTGGGCGGTTGCATCGCGGGTGCGGCGGCCGTCGGTTTCCTCGGCACCGTGGCCGGACAGATCTTCATTACCGCGCCGTTCGCCATCGCGGCGGCGGTGCAGTACTTCACCACCATCAACCAGCCGTTCACCCCGGCCGGTAAGTAGCGCACCGGGTTTCGTGCCCGCCGGGAGTCGTTTCCTCCCGGCGGGTGCGGGCTACCGGGTGGTCTCCGGCAGCGGCAGGTAGTCGAGTTGCTGGAGCAGATCGGCCGTGGGGAGCACCGCGCCGCACCGGCGGGCGGTGTAGTTGAGGGCCATCAGGTGTTCCTCGCGGGAGAAGTCCGCGGTGGCGTCGAGGATCAGGAACGGCTGGATATCGGCCATGAAAGCCTCGGCGGCGCTGAGCATGCAGCCCATATGGGTGTAGACGCCGGTGATCAGGAGCTGGTCGCGGTGATGGAAGTTGAGCAGTTCGCGCAGGTCGGTCCGCTGGAAAGCGGAATAGCGCCACTTGGTGACGAGGATGTCGGCAGGGGCCGGATCGAGTTCGGCGACGATTCGGGTATCCGCGCCGTGAGACATGCCGGTGCCCCAGAAATCGGCGAGGATGCCGCGCCGGGACGGATGCTGGTTACCGGGCTGCGCGGTGTAGATGACCGGAATTCCCAAGTCGTGGCAGCGGTTCCGGAGTTCGGCGATATTGGCCAGCAGCGTGCGGGCGGGTTCCTGGGCGCGGTCGTAGGCGGTCAGGAAGTACTGCTGCATATCGTGGATGAGCAGCGCGGCGCGGGTGGGATCGACCTTCCAGGGGACCTGGTTGGGGACCACTTCGGCGGGCGTGGGCAGGGCGTACGGGGCGATCGGGGGAATCGGCATGCGTCGGCTCTCTGTGTGGGATGTGCTGGCCGGTAATGGAATTCGCGAGCGACGGCGGGGTCAGCCGACCGCGACGGGGTGGTGCGTGATGCCCAGGGGGCCGAGGATGCGCTGGAATTTGGCGGTGGTTTCGGCCAATTCGGCGGCCGGGTCGGATTGGGCGACGATGCCGCCGCCCGCATGGGCGAGGAGGGTGTGGCGGTCGGCGGACAGTTCCGCGCACCGGATGCTGACCATCCATTCGCCGTCGCCGGTGGCGTCGCACCACCCGACCGCGCCCGCGTAGAACCCGCGATCGCCTTCCAGGGCCTCGATGAGTCGGGCCGCCGGGGCGGTGGGGGTGCCGCAGACGGCAGGGGTGGGGTGCAGTGCCACAGCGAGTTCCAGTGCCGTGGGACCGGTGGCGGGCACGGTGGCCGTGATCGGAGTGCCGAGGTGCCACATCTCCGGGGTGCTGGTCAGTTCCGGGTTGCGCGGGATCTCGACGGTGTCGCAGCGGTCCCGCAGTACCTCGCCGACCTGGTCGACCACATAGCGATGCTCGGTGAGGTCCTTCGCCGAGGCCAGCAGAGTACGGGCCGCGATGCGGTCGGCGGCGGCATCGACCAGCACGCGGCGGGCCGACCCCGCCAGCGGATGGCTGAGCACCTCCGCGCCGGAACGACGTACCAGCACTTCGGGGCTGGAACCGATCAGATGCCTGCCGCCGTACGGCTCGCCCGCCGCCGAGAGATCCACGAGGAAGCCGTTGCCGAGCGGATCGGTCTCCACCAGACGGCGCAGGATGTCGACCGGCTGGACGGGCCGGGCCGAGCGGGCCCGAACAGCCCTGGCCAGCACCACTTTCCGGACCGGATGCTCGCGATCGGCGAGTAGCCGGACCGCCGCGCCGACCCGGTGCACGTGGGTCTCCGGCGACGGCACCGCTTCGTCGAACTCGAATCGGATGGGAGCGCGCTCCGTTCCGGCGACCGCGGCCGCACGGCTGGGCGATTCGGCGGCCGTCGGCACCGGAGACTCGGTGATCCGCACCGAGACCGGTGCCCACAGCGCGGCGGGTGCGTCGAGGGCGAACGGCAACGCGCCGACCACGTGGGCGACCTGTCCGGAGCGCAGCGCGGCAGCGGCCTCGGCGGCCGACCGGAAGACGCGGGCCACCCCGGTCGCGGTCAAAGTACGGTGCGGCCGGGCCAGAATGAAGCCGGGAGCGGCGGAATCGTTTGTCGCGGCGGCGAATTCGGAAGAGATGGTGATCATCCTCTCGGTCACATGTCTAGCGTGGCCCCGCCGTCCACCCGCAGATCGTGCATGGTGATGTGGCGGGCGTCGTCGGAGACGAGGAAACGGACGGCGGCGGCGATATCAGCCGGAGCGGCGATGCGCCGCAAGGGGATTCCGAGACGGTAGACCTCGGGGTCACCCTCGAGCAGAGCCGTGCGCGCGGCTGCATCGAGCGGCCGGGCCGTCCCGGCGAGTGGCTGAGCCGGATCGGCGAACATGCCGCGCAACATGGGGGTGTCGGTGGAGCCGGGCGAGACCAGGTTCACCCGGACTCCGAGCGGGGCGACCTGTAGGGCGAGGGAGCGGGTGAACGCGGTGGCAGCTGCCTTCGCCGCGCCGTAGGCGGCCATGCCGACGCGGGGTGTGGCGGCGGCGTTGGAGGAGATCACCACGATCGCACCGCGTCCGGCCGCGACCATCTCGCGGGCCGCGCGCTGAGTCACGTGCACGACACCGGTCGCATTGACGGCCAAGCACTCCGTCCACGCGTCGGGGTCGATTTCCAACGGGCTGCCGGGATACAGCGCACCGGCGGCGTGCACCACCACATCGATGGGGCCGTGGGTCGCGACGAGGTCGTCGAAGGCGGCGGTGACGGCGTGGGCGTCGGTGATGTCCACCTCGGCGGCGATCACCGATCCCGTTGTGCGGGTTTTGATTTCGACAGCCACCTCGTGGACCCGGGGATCGCGGTCCCACAGCGCCACGGCGCGTGCGCCCGGCGCGAGGGCGGCGGCGACGGCCGCGCCTATGCCGCCGGCGGCCCCGGTGACCACGATCATTCGTGCATCCGAATCGATCATGGACATAAGGTTAGCCTAACCTGATATGAAAGTGGGGCGCTCGTTTCCGGCGCAGACTTCCGACCGATGCGGCGACAGCGTTCGCCGGAAAGAGGTGTCCCCCAATGCCATCGACCGTTCTGCCTGGTCACACCCCATGGCCGCGGGCCCAAGCCGAGGACTACCGGGCCCGTGGGTACTGGTCCGGACAGACCTTCGGCGCCCTGCTGGCCGAACGGGCCGCAGCGGCCCCGGATGCGCTCGCCGTGGTGGACGACCGGCACCGCTGGACCTATGCCGAACTCGATCACCGCGCGCAGGCCCTCGCCACCGGGCTGGGACGGCTCGGAATCGGCAGGCGGGACCGGGTTCTGGTGCAGCTGCCGAATCGGGCCGAGTTCGTGGAGGTGATCTTCGCGCTGTTCCGGCTGGGCGCGCTGCCGGTGTTCTGCCTGCCCGCGCATCGGCGCGCCGAGCTGACGCCGATCGCCGCGGCCAGCGGGGCGGTGGCGATGATCACCTGCACCACGCATCAGCGATTCGACCATGCGGCACTGGCGAATTCGGTGCGCGCGGAGTCGCCATCGCTGCGGCACGTGCTGGTGGTCACCGGTGAGCCGAGCGAGACGTTGCCGGACGGAGTGCTCGATATCGCCGACTTCCGGGACGAGCCGGGCGAATTGCCGCAGATCGATGCCGGCGAGGTGGCGTTCCTGCAATTGTCGGGCGGCAGCACCGGAATTCCCAAGCTGATCCCGCGCACCCACGACGATTACCTCTACAGCGTGCGGCGCAGCGCCGAGATCTGCGAACTCGGCCCGGACAGTGTGTATCTCACGGCGCTGCCGGTCGCGCACAATTTCCCGATGAGCTCGCCGGGCATCCTGGGCGTGCTGTGGGCGGGCGGTGCCATCGCTTTGACGCCCGATCCGACGCCGGCCACCGCGTTCCGGGCGGTCGAGCGGTTCGGGGTGACCATCACCGGCCTGGTGCCGCCGCTGGCCCGGTTGTGGGTCGAGCGCGCGGAAGCCGATGATACGCACGACCTTTCGAGCCTGCGCGTGGTGCAGGTGGGCGGGGCGCGGTGTCCCGACGAGCTGGCGCGCCGTGTCGGTCCCGCCTTGGGGGTGACATTGCAGCAGGTGTTCGGCATGGCCGAGGGCCTGGTTTGCTACACGCGCCTGGACGATCCGATCGAGGCGGTGGTGAACACCCAGGGGCGGCCGATGTCGGAGGCGGACCGCATCCGGGTGATCGACGATGCGGGCAACGATGTCGAGCCGGGAGCGATCGGCAATCTGATCACCCATGGCCCGTACACGATTCGCGGCTATTACGACAATCCCGAGGCCGATGCGCGCAGCTTCACCGCGGACGGCTGGTACCGCACCGGGGATATGGTCTCGGTGCGCCCCGACGGCAACCTGGTGGTGGCGGGCCGGGCCGGCGACTGGGTGAACCGGGGCGGGGAGAAGGTCTCCGCCGAGGAACTGGAAGCCCATCTGCTGGCGCATCCCGAGGTCCGCGACGCGGTAATCATCGGCACGCCGGATCCCGTACTGGGGCAACGCATCTGCGCCTTCGTCCAGCCCGCCGACCCCGCCGCCGCACCCACCCTGACCGCCATCCGGTCCTTCGTGCGCGGGCGCGGGGTGGCGGCCTGGAAGATGCCGGACGCGGTGGTCATCGTGCCCGCTTTCCCCGAGACCGGGGTGGGCAAGACCAGTCGCCGCGAGCTGCGGGAGCTGCTCGCGGCGCGCACGCCCGGGAACTGACGGGAAGGGTGGCGCGGCTCCGGCCGCGCCACCGGTCACGACAGCGCTTCCAGCCAGGACCGCAGCACCGGATCACCGGCGAGGGTGGGGAAGTCGATGTGCGCGTGTCCCGCCGCCCGCCATTTCTCGACGAGGGACATGATGCGGACCGAATCCAGTCCGGCGTCGAGCAGATCGGTGTCGAGGGTCAGTTCGGCCGGGTCGACGCCGAGGGCGGTCGCCACATCGTCGATCGCCCACTGCCCCACCGTGATCGCCTGTTCGTTCGTCATCGTGTCCCTCACTCGTCTCGGTCGTAGTCGGCGACGCCGCGTTTCCAGTACCCGGCGATCAGGTAGTCCTTGGGCCCGATGCCGAGGTCGGTGCGCACGAAGCGGCGCAGCGGCCGCAGCACGCCCGCCTCACCGGCGATCCAGGCGTAAACCCGTTGTCCCTCCGGCACTTCCACCGTTCGGACCGCCTTTTCCAGTGCATCACCGGTGCCCGGTTCGGCAGCGCCGCGATGTACCCAGCGCACTTCGATGCCCGGCGGGGCGGCCAGGGGGATCTCCTCGTCCGGCCCGGTCACTTCGATGAACGCCCAGCCCGCGGCCTCCCGCGGCAGCCATTCCAGCCAGCGCGCGATGGCGGGCAAGGCGGTGATATCACCCGCGAACAGGTATCGGTCATAGGTGCGCGGCACCACCACGCCCCCGGGCGGGCCCGCGATGTGCATGGGCGTGCCCGGAGTGGCGGCCAGCGCCCATTCGGAGGCCAGACCGCCGGGATGAACCGCGAAATCGATATCCAGTTCGGCGTCTTCGGCGCTGTGCCGGCGCACCGTGTACTCCCGGGACACCGGTCGCGGGTTGCCCCATTCGAGGGACAGCCCGTCGCGGCTCGGCAGGCGCAGTACACCGCTTTCGTCCGGAAACACCAGGCGCACATGCTCATCCGGCACGTAGCTGTGGAATCCGGCGAGGTCCGGACCGCCGAAGGTGATGCGCAGCAGGCCCGCGCCCACCGGTTCGGAACGCAGCACGCGCACCTCGCACAATCCGATCGGGTAGCCGACCTTGGCGCCGTGCGGGCCGGCCAGCACCTCGGTGATGCGGGTGGCATAGGCGGCACGATCCATCAGGGCTTCTCCTTTCCCAGCAGTGGCGCGGCGGCCAGAGCCGTGCCCGCGCCCAGAATCAGTACGAACAGCCCGTAGACCACGAGAGCGGTTGCGGGCGTGCAGAATTGGCCGACGAGTGCGGCCAGCATGGAACCCACGGCGGTGCCGGTGACGGCCTGCACCATGAGCAGGCCCGAGACGCGGCCGCGCAGTTCCTCGGGGGCTTCGCGTTGCAGCACCGCGTACCGCAGCACCATGTTCACGGCGCGGGCGGTGCCGAAACCGGCCAGGCCGAGGAAGACCAGGGCGGCGTGCGGGGCCAGACCGGCGATGATCACGCCGATCGGCATGCAGGCCAGTGAGATCAGCAGGGCGCGCCCGGGATGGGCGCTGCGGCCGATCCAGCCGCTGGTCAGCGAGCCCAGCACCGCGCCCGCGCCGGGGGCGGCATAGAGCAGTCCGAGGGTGGTGGCGCCGGCGCCGAGTTCGTCGGCCAGGGCGGGCAGCAGGACCAGGGGTCCGCTCACCAGCATGGCGATCGATCCGGTGAGCAGAGCCGCGCGAATCCTGCGGTGCTGGAACGCGAATCGAATGCCGATCGCCAGTTCCCGCAGCGGATGCCGGGTTTCGCGCGCCGGAGCCGGTTGCGGGCCGATCGCGCGGATCAGGCTCACCGTGGCCACGGTGGCGGCAGCGGTGAGGAAGAACGCCGGGCCCACACCGGTTTTCGCGATGAGCAGGCCCGCCAGCGCCGGGGTGATCATGGTGCCGAGGTCGGAGGTCAGCGCCGTCAGAGCGCCCGCGGCGGCGACCTTCTCGCGGCCGACCAGCATCGGCACCAGCGCCATCAGCGCGGATCCACTGATCCCGCCCGCGAGCCCGTCCACCACGCCCGCCGCATAGACGACCGGCAGCAGCGGATCGGGCAGCAGGGCGTTCACGCCCAGCGCGAGGAACCCCAGACCGGCCGCGCTGCGCGACCATTGGATGACATCGCGCCGGTCGTAGCGGTCCGCGATCACCCCGCCCGCCAGGCTGCCGGCGAACAGGGCGATCGCGGTGACCGTGGTGACGCCGGCGACGTGCAGCGAGGATCCGGTGAGCTGATAGACCTGCACCGGCAGGGCCACCATGAGCAACCCGATCCCCAGCACCGATACCAGCCGGGCGGCGAAGGCGCAGCGGAATTCCCGGCTGGCCCGCAGCGGCGAGACATCGATGAGCAGGCCGCCGACCGCCGTCACCGGAAGCGCTCCGCCAGCAGGTCGAGGGTGCTCATGACATTGCGGTAGTCGGGGCGCTGGCTGGTGGCGGGCAGTTCGTACACCTTGCCGGACTGGAAGGCCGGCAGCTTGGCGAACATGGCGTCGTCCTTCAACTGGGCGATGGTGCGGCCGCCGTCGAGCTGAATGACGAACAGGGCGGGGGCGTCGGCGACGGTGGTCAGCAGTTCCGGGCTGAACGACACCCAGTCGGCGGCCGCGGCCCGCGCCGGATTACCGGCCTTGGCCTCCACCTTGTCGTCGATGGTGAAGCCGGTCGCGGTCAGCAGCGAGGCCAGCGGCGTGCCCGGCGCGATCAGGGACGGCTTGTTGTCCTTGCGCGACTGGAACACCGACACCGCGCCCGCCGGCGGCTTGATGCTGTCCTTGACCTTCGCGACCTTGGCGTCGTACGCGCTGATCAGGGCGTTCACCTTGGCAGACTGATTGACCGCCTCGGCGACCGACTTCAGCTGGTCCTGCCAGTTCACCGCGTTGGACGGCACCAGCACGGTCGGCGCGATGGCGGTGAGCTTGTCGTAGGCGTCGATGGACTGCTGCCCCGGGAAGCCCTGCCCGCCGCCGATGATCAGATCCGGGCGCTGCGCGGCGATGAATTCCAGATTGATGTTGTCGCCGGAGGACAGCACCTCGGTGCCCTGCTCCTTGGCGTCGGCGGCCCACGCGGCCGGGAACTCGCCCGGCTTCAGCGTCACGCCGAGGACGCGGGGATCGGCGGCCTTGACCTTCGCACCCAGATCGAACAGGTAACCGGCGAGCGCGCCGTTGACGACGACGATGCGCTGCGGATCCGCGGGCACGGTGATCGCGCCCTTGTCGGTCTGCACCTGGCGGGTGCCGGACTTGCTCGCTTCGTCGGAGCCGGAACTGCTACAACTCGCGACCGCCGCGACCAGCGCGAGAATCAGGAGGGCGACGGCGGCGCGCAGGCGGGCCGTCGATCGGTACAGCGACATGAATGTGGTGTTCTTTCTTTCTTGTTGGGAATGGAGCTAGATGCTCAGCGCGGGGTCCGCGTCGAGCAGCGCGGCGAGTTCGGTCCAGCCGGTCGGGGACACGATGTCGAAATGCGTGTACGGCAGGCGGCGCACGACGAGCCGGTCATGGTCGGCGACCCAGCCGGACAGCTGGGCTTCGGTGCGTTCCCGGCCCGCGCCGTCATTGCGGATGAGGGCGGTGTCGGCGGCGTACAGCGCCATCCGGCCGGAATAGCGGGGCGGGGTCGACCGGGTGACCATGCCCAGCAGCTCGGTCGCGGCAGCGCGCAGCAGCGTCGCGAGTTCCGGTGCGTCCGGGTCTATTTCGGGTAGCAAGCGGTCGAGCGCGGCAGCATCGGACAATGCCCGGTGCGCCTGGCCGGTGAGGTTCGCGAGCGGATGGGAATCGATGAGCCCGGTGAAGGCGATGGACTCCCCGGCCGCTTCCAAGGCGGCGGCGAGCGCGTGCACGATATTGCCGCCCAGTGAGTAGCCGAGCAGGTGATACGGCCCGTGTGGCTGGATGCGGCGAACAGTGGCGAGGTAGTGCGCCGCCAGCTGATCGAGATCGTCCGCGCGAAAGTCCTTGTCGCTCAGCGACGGCAGCTGCAATCCGATGAGCGGCCGGTCGGCGCGCAACAGTTGCGCGAGCGGGCCGAACTGCCATGCCGTGCCGCCGATCGGGTGGACGCAGAACAGCGGAGCGCCGGAACCCTCGGCGCGCAGCGGCAGGACCTGGTCCAGGCGACGGCCGAAGAATCCGGAATCGGCTGCGGCACCGGCGATCCTGGACGCCAGCGCGCGGGGCGTCCGAGCCTCGAAAACGTCGTCCAGCACGACTTCCATTCCGGCGCGGCGCAATCGGCCGACCAGTCGAACGGCGGTGAGGGAATGTCCGCCCGCGGCGAAGAAGTCGTCATCGGGGCCGACCGAGAGCAACGACAGCACCGCCGCCATCGCCACAGCGATCGCGCCGGCCGGCTCCATCTCGCCGGTGCGAGCCGCCTGTCCATCCGAGGCGAACAGGGATGAGGCCGATCCGTCCGCTGCGGCGGCGGATTCGTTCGGCATCGTCGAGTTGCCGAGCGCCGCTCCCGACCGGGCATGGTGCGGGCCGGGGACGGGCAATGCCTTGCGGTCGATCTTCTCGCTGGTGGTGCGGGGAATGTGATCGAGGATCAGGTAGGCGCTGGGAATCATGTACGCGGGGAGCAGTTCCCGGAGGGTCGCGTCCACCGCCGCAATGTCGAGTCGTGCGCCCGATGACGGGATCAGGTAGGCCACCAGCCGCTGATCGCCCGGCGTGTCCTCACGCAGCAGCACCGCGGCCTGCGCGACGCCCGGGCAGGCCGGGAGCGCGGATTCGATATCGCCCAGTTCGATTCGCTGGCCACGCAGCTTCACCTGGCTGTCGGCGCGGCCGACGTATTCGAGTTCACCGTGCGCGCCGCGCTTCACCAGGTCGCCCGTGCGGTACATGCGAGTGCTGACACCGGACGGATCGGGGATGAAGGAGGCGGCCGTCACGCCGGGGGCTGACAGGTAGCCGCGCGCGAGTTGGGTTCCGGTCAAATACAGTTCGCCGATCGCGCCGGGCGGGACGGGGTGCAGCCGCTCGTCGAGTACGCGGACTTCGGAGCCCGCTGCCGGGAGACCGATCGGGACGGTGCGGGTGTCGGCGTCGTCGGTTTCGTGGCGGGTGATGCAGACGGCGGCCTCGGTGGGGCCGTACAGGTTGTTCACTCGTGCGCCGGTCAGTGCGCGCACGCGTTGCGCGGTGGCCGGGGGGAGCGCTTCGCCGCCGGTGATGACGCAGCACAGGTCGGTACAAGCTGCCAGGTCGGCTTCCTCGGCGAGGACGGTGAGCATGGAGGTGGTCATCTGGACGGCTGTCACGCGTTCGTCGCGCATGAGTTTCGCCTGGTAGTAGGGGTCGCGGTGGCCGTCGGGGCGGGTGAGGACGATGCGGGCGCCCACGTGCAGCGGGAGGAAGAGTTCCAGCAGGGAGGCGTCGAAGGTGGGTGGGGTGCGGTAGAGGACGGTGTCGCCGGGGCCGAAACATTGTTCGTGCTGGAGCCATTCGAAGGTGGCGACGATGGCCTCGTGGGAGACGATCACGCCCTTGGGGATGCCGGTGGACCCGGAGGTGAACAGGAGGTAGGCGGCGTTCGCCGGGTGCAGCGGGGCGAGGCGTTCCGCTGCGGTGATCGGGGCGTCGGCGCAGGCGCTCGTATCCAGGTCGGCGAGGGTTTCGAGGATCAGGGCGGGGCGCGCGGTTTCGAGGATCTTCTCGATGCGCTGCGCGGGCTGTTCGGGATCGATCGGCAGGTAGACGCCGCCCGCGCGGAGCACGGCGTGCGCGGCCACGACCGAGTCCACGGTGCGCGGCATGGCCACGGCCACAACCGATTCCGGTCCGATACGTTGTGCGATCAGCCAGCGCGCCAAGCGATTCACACGGGAATGGAACTCGCGGTAGTCGATGGTCGCGCCCTCGCAGGTGACAGCTGGGGCATCCAGGTCGAAGCCTTCGATCGTTCCCCAGACAGCCAAGGTGCCACCCTCGGTCGTTCGCGGCAATGAAGTGGCCTGAGCCCTCGAGATGCCTGAATCACTCTGCGGTGCAGCGAGATAGCTCGCGACGTTGGACGCGGACTCGGTCGCCAGATCGGTGAGCACCTTGCCCAGCTGCTCCGCCAGTCGCGCTGCCGCTTCGTCCGGCACCGCCGCCGGATCGTGATGAAGCATGAGCTCGAACCGCTCGCCCGGCCGCGCGGTCACCGTCACCGGGAAATGGGTGAGGCTGTGCACCGCGACGTCGGCGACCCGCAGTTCATGGCTGTCCGGCTGGCGCAGTGCGGATTTCGGGAAGTTCTCGAAGACGACGAGTGAGTCGAACAGGCTGCCCAACCCGACAGTGCGTTCGATGGTGGCCAGGCCGAGATGGGCGCGGGCCTGTAGTTCGAAGGTCTCCTGCTGGAACGCCGTCAACTGCTCCAGCAGTGAACGGGCGGGATCCAGGCGCAGCCGGACCGGGATCGTATTGCTGAACAGGCCCACCATGTTCTCGACATCCGGCAGGTCGGCGGGGCGGCCGGAGACGACCGCGCCGAACACCACGTCGGTGCGGCCCAGCTGAGCGGCGATCGTGAGCGCCCAGGCGCCCTGAACGAGGGTGTTCATGGTCAGGCCGTGACGGCGGGCGGCGGCTTCCAGATCACCGGTCATGGTGTCCGGCAGCGGAATTCGCTGACCTACAGACGTCGATCGGCCACCGAGCGTGCCGAGTAGCGATCCGGCGGGCAGTCCGGACAGGTACTGCTGCCATCGGTTGAGCGTGGCGGTGACGTCGCGGGCGGCGAGCCAGGCGAGGTAATCGCCGTAGTACGCCGGATTCGTCAGCGTCGCACCGTGATACAGCGCGAGCAGTTCGCGCATGACGATCGGGATGGACCAACCGTCCGAGAGCAGATGGTGGGCGGTGAGGACGAATCGCTGCGAGGTGTCGGTCAATCGGATCAGCAAGCCGCGCAGGAGTGGCGGCTCGGCGATATCGAAGGGTTCGGCGCCCGCCCGTTCTTCCAGCTGCTGCGCCTCGGCAAGGCGCGCCGACTCCGCGCGATCCCGCAGATCCACCGCACGCCAAGCCGATCGCGGCGTCCGCGGCACGACCTGAACCGGGTCGTCGAATTCCTCGTACCGGAAGGCCGCGCCGAGATTCGGGTACCGCTCCAGCACGGCCGCGAAGGCCGCGCCCAGCCGCTCCGGGTCCACCGGACCGGCCAGGTCGAATCGCGCTGTCAGCGTGTAGATGTCGTCCGCACCGTCCCGCAGCGCGTGGAAGAGCAGCCCTTCCTGCAATGGAGACAACGGCAGCACATCGGCGATCGGCCCGTACCGCGCCGTCAGCATCGCCAAATCCCGCGACGGCAGCGAAAACCGCACCGCCGCTGTGTTCGAGGCCGGTTCGTCCAGAGGCTGCGCGGCGGCAGCCACCACCGTCAACGCCGCCCTGGTCAGCAATTGCTGCG
Source organism: Nocardia yamanashiensis NBRC 100130 (assembly GCF_001613325.1). GTDB lineage: Bacteria > Actinomycetota > Actinomycetes > Mycobacteriales > Mycobacteriaceae > Nocardia > Nocardia yamanashiensis. Next base: position 185,720 of record NZ_BDCD01000018.1, read on the forward strand.
GGGTCAACGCGAAACCGCGCTCCCGCAATCGGCTACCGACGGTGATCGCGGTGATGCTGTCGCCGCCCACACCGAAGAAGTCGTCGTCCACGCTGACGGCGTCATGTCCGAGCACTGACCCGATCACCGCGCAGAGCGCGTGCTCGGCCGGGGTCCCGGGTGCGCGGCCGCCCGCATCCGCCGCCGGATCGGGCAGTGCCGCACGGTCCAGCTTGCCGTTCACGGTGTGCGGCAGGGCATCCAGCACGACGATCCGCGCCGGCACCAGGTGATCGGGCACCAGCTCGGCCAGCGCACCGCGCAGTTCCGCGGAATACGCTGCGTCACCGGTCTTGCCATCGGAATCCGCGCGCACGACGTACCCGATCAACGTCGGCCGCCCGGAAATCTCGCGAACATCCGCCGCCGCACTCCGGACTCGCGGCAGCCCGCCGAGCGCGGCTTCCACTTCACCGAGTTCGACGCGATGCCCGCGGATCTTCACCTGCGCGTCGACCCGCCCCGCGTATTCGTAGCCGTGCCCGGGCGCCCAGCGCGCCCGGTCGCCGGTCCGGTACATCCGCGCACCGGGCGGCCCGAACGGATCGGGCACGAACCGCTCGGCCGTCACACCCGGCCGCCCGAGATACCCGCGCGCCAACTGCGGGCCCGCCAGGTACAGCTCGCCCACCCGATCATCGGCAACCACCTGTAACCCACTGTCCAGCAGGTAAACCCGGGTACCGGGCAGTGGATACCCGATCCGCGGCCGCTCCCCCGCGACCACCGCGCCGACGGCATCGACGGTCGATTCGGTCGGCCCGTACAGGTTGACCGCGCTGATCCTCGCGTCCTGAATCCGACGCCAGAGTTCGGGCGAGCAGGCGTCGCCACCGAGCGCCAGCAACCGCAGCCCGACTCGCTCGAGCCCGTGGTCCAGCAATGCGGCGGCCAGCACCGGAGTGCCGTCCGCGACATCGATCCCGTCCCGCTCGAACGCCTCGACCAGTCGCGACGGATCGCGCCGGATATCGCTGTCGTACACGTGAACTCGATGGCCGTCCAGCATCCACAGCAGCGGATCCAACGCGGCATCGAACGCGAACGACGTGGTGTGCGCGACCCGCAGCGGCCGGTCGATACCCGCCGCCGTCGCCGCGTACATGCCGGATCGATGGGCGTCCAGCAGATGAGCCAGCGCACCGTGCTCCACGAGCACGCCCTTCGGCTGCCCGGTCGAGCCGGAGGTGTAGATCAGGTATGCGCTCTGCCTCGCAAAGAGTGCGGCGTCCCGTACCGGACCGCCGTCCGATTCACCGATCCCGGCCGTGATCGCTTGGCGCTCAGCATCTTCCACGTCAATGGCCAGGTCCTCGAACTCGGCCGTCATTTCGGATGAGGCCAGCACGATCACCGGCTCGGCGTCATCGACCATGGCCCGCAATCGCGCCACCGGATGTTCCGGGTCCAGCGGCAGCGCCACTCCCCCTGCGCGCCATACCGCGAACAAGGCCGTCACGAACCGAGCCCCGCGCGGCAACGCGATGCCCACCCGCGCCTCCGGTCCGACGCCCCGCTCCCGCAGGAAACCAGCCAGCCGGTCCACCTGTCCGGCGAGCGTCTCAACCGACCATTCACCTTCGTCGTCGGCCAAGACGATTGCGTCCGGACGCTCCGCCACCAGTCGCGCGAACGCATCGGGGACCGACTCGATGCGCCCGGAATCATCAGATTCCACACCGGGATCCACCGGGCCGGACAGCTGCGCACGAACGCGCAGAAGTTCTTCTTGCTCGCGCGGGTCGAGCAGGCGCAGGGCACCGACCTGGGGTTTGTGAATGCCGGTGAAGGCGTGAACGACTCGGGTCAAGCCGGTGATGCGGGCCTGCACGGCAGCGAGGGTGTTGCTGCGGGCGTCGGATTCGAAGCCCAGGAGCAAGGTGCCGTCGGGGAGGGGCGTGACCGTGAGGCCGAGGTCTTCGGGTGGGCCGCCAGCCACATTGCGCAGCACGCCGCGGGAGCCGTCGAAGTCGAGGGCGAAGTCGAAGACCTTGAGGTTGATGCCGATACCGTGCAGGAGCTCGCCGGCGCCCTGGCCGTGGAAGTCGCGGGCCAGGTCGTCGCCGCTGTAGCGCTGGTGGGTGCGGATATCGCGGAGGGTTTCGGCGACGCGCGGCGCGAGATCGGCCAGGCGGTCGCCGGGGTGGACGGGCAGGCGCAGCGGGAGGACGTTGACGGCCATGGCGGGGGTGGTGAGGGCGGCGCGGCCGACGCGGCCCATGAGGAGCATGGAGATGACGAGGTCGGAGGCGCCGAGATGGCGGCTGAGGAAGGCGGCGTAGCAGGACAGGAGGATATCGGCCCAGGAGACGTTGTGCCGGTCGGCGGATTCCTTCAGGGCCGTGAGGGTTTCGGCCGAGAGGATGGATTCGGCGCGCAGAGTGCGCTCCACGGCGCCGCCGACGTGCCGGCCCCGACCGTCGAGATCGGGCCAGGGGGTGAGGGTTTCGCGCCAGTAGGCGCGATCCTGTGCGAACTCGGGGCCGTCGCGATAGGCCCGTTCCTCCGCCACCAGGGCGGCGATGGTTCCGAAAGTGTTTCTGGGCGCGGGCTTTCCGCGCCGCAGGGCGGTGTAGTGCGCGGCCACGCGGCGCGACAGCAACGCCGCGCTGTAACCATCGACGATGAGGTGGTGATACAGCTGCACGCACCACACCTCGGTGTCGGTGAGGCGGATCAGCGTGTAGATGTACAGCTGCCGATCCACCATGTCTCGGCAGTGCTCGGCGGCGCGATGGCGTTCCAGCGCGACGGCTTCGTGTGCCAGTGCCACCGGGTCGGCGGCCGCGCGCAGGTCGATCACGGGGCGCAGTTCGGCGGCCACCTCGGCGACGAATTGCCGTGGCCCGTCGGTCGTTTCCCGGAATCGCAACCGCATGTTCTCGGCCTCGGCGACCGTGCGCCGGATGGCCTCGGCGAGCAGCTCGACGTCGATCACCGCCCCGCCGGAGATTTCGAGCACCTCGCCGACCAGGTATCGCCCGGATTCCGGATCGAACCGCTGGGCGTTCCAGATGCCCAGCTGCGGTCCGGTCAGCGGTAGCGCGGGACCCCCGGTCCACGAGTCGGCTCGATCCTCCGGCGACACGGCAACTCCCTTCACCCTCAACGACATTCGGATCGCACGCGGCCGCGGCGGTGGCCCGGCGGCGGCGAAATCCATCCAGAGAAGGAAGGTTAGCCTAACTTTACCTAATGTGGGGAAGCTACGTTTCCGCCGGAGCCCGGGACGGCTGCGCGGCCAGCGGAATGACCAGCGGCGCGCCGGTTTCCGGATCCTCGATCACCCGGCTGGCCAGCGCGAACACCTCCTCGACCAGGGCCGCGGTGACGATCTCGCGCGGCGGCCCCGCGGCCACCACCCGGCCGTCCCGCATGGCCACCAGGTGATCGGCGTAGCGGAAGGCGTGGTTGAGGTCGTGCAGCACCGCCACCACGGTGCGGCCGGCCTCGCGCTGCAGCGTCCGGCACAGCTCCAGCAGCTGGATCTGGTGCGCGATATCGAGGTAGGTGGTGGGCTCGTCGAGCAGGATGATCGGGGTCTCCTGGGCCAGCACCATGGCGATCCACACCCGTTGCCGCTGACCGCCGGACAGCTCGTCCACCAGGCGCGCGGACAGTTCCGTCACGCCGGTCGCGGCCAGCGCGGCGGCCACCGCGTCGGCATCGGCCCGCGACCACTGCCGCAGCAGCGACTGGTGCGGGAAGCGCCCGCGCGCGACCAGATCCGCGACCCGGATGCCGTCGGGCGCGGTGGAGGTCTGCGGCAGCAGGCCGATCCGCCGCGCCACCTCCTTCGCCGGATATGACCCGATCTGCTTGCCGTCCAGCAGCACCGCGCCCGATTCCGGGGCGAGCAGCCGGGCCAGCGCCCGCAGCAGCGTGGACTTGCCGCACGCGTTCGGGCCGATGATCACCGTGAACTCGCCGTCGGGGATATCGACCGACAACTCCTCGCTGATGGTCCGGCCGCGATAACCGAGGCGCACCCGGTCGGCGCGCAATCTGACCTTTGCTTCCCGCATTTCGTCCATGTCTCGTCTCCTCACTTCCGCCGGGCCTCGGCCACCAGCAGATACGCCAGATACAGCCCGCCGATCGAAACCGTCACCACACCGACCGGCAGGTTGGTCGGGGCGAACGCGCGCTGGGCGATCCAATCGCAGGCGATGAGCAGCAGCGCGCCCATGGCGGCCGCGGGCGCGAGGGCGGTGCCGGGGGTACGGGCCAGGCGGCGGCCCAATTGCGGTGCGGCCAAGGCCACGAAGGCGATCGGGCCCGCGACCGCCGTGGCCACCGCGGTGAAGGCGACGCTCAGCACGATGAGCGTCAGCCGGGTGCGGCCGACTCGTAGACCGGCGGCGTGCGCCAGCTCGTCACCGAGTTCCAGGACGTGCAGGCGCGGCGCGAGCGGAATCAGCGCCGCGGTCAGGCCGGTGAGCACGACCACGGCCGGCAGCACCTGGGCCCAGGTGAGCCCGTTCAGCGAGCCCGCGCCCCAGGCCGCCGCGGACATGGCCGAATCCAGATCGGCCCGCAGGATCAGCCAGGTATTGACCGAGGCCAGCATGGCGCCGATACCGATACCCACGATGATCAGGCGATATCCGGACACGTTGTGGCGCAGCGCGAGTAGATGGATGGCCATCGCCGTGCCCAGCCCCCCGAGCACCGCGCCCATCGCCGTCTCGTAACGGCCGCCGCCCAGTACCAGGATGACCAGCAGCGCACCGGTGTACGCGCCGGAATTGAACCCGACCAGGTCCGGGCTGCCCAGCGGATTGCGCGTCACCGATTGCAGGATCGCGCCGCTGACCCCCAGCGCCGCGCCGAGCAGTAGTGCCAGCAGAATGCGCGGCGCCCGCCACTCCCGGACGACCAGCTGATCGAACCGGTTGTCGCCCACGAACAGTGCCCGCAGCACCCGCCCCGGCGCGATGGCGTAGTCCCCCGTGCCCAATGCGATCACCGCCACCGCCAGCGCGGCGACCAGCAGCAATCCGCAGACAACCAGGCTCCGGACCGCCACGCGCGCTTCGATTCCGGCCCACCGCGCCCGCACCACCAGCATCGAGCGCCCGAAATCGATTGCCGCCGAGCCGCGCCCGGCCACGTGGCTCCCGGCTTCGTCGGTGTGGGAGCGAGCGCCGGCGGGTTTCATGCGACACCCGCCGGAGCGCGGCGCGCCAGCGCGATCAGGACGGGCGCCCCGAGGAAGGCGGTGATCAAGCCCGCCGGAATCTCGTCGGGGGTGATGACCACGCGGCCGATCACATCCGCCAGAACCAGCAGGATCGGGGCGAGCAGCAGGGAGTACGCGAGTATCCAGCGTTGATCGGGGCCGGCCACCCAGCGGGCGAGGTGCGGAACGGCCAAGCCCACGAAGGTGATCGGGCCGATCGCGGCCGTCGCGGTGCCGCACAGCAGCACCAGGGCGAGCGCGGTGAGGACGCGAGTGCGACCCACTCGGACGCCGAGGGCGCGCGCCAGGTCCTCGCCGAGCGCTACCGCGTTCAGGGAGCGGGCGGCGGGGACGGCCAGCAGCAAGCCCAGCGCGATGAACGGGACCGCACCGGCGATGACGCCGTAGCCGCGGCCGGTGAGCGCACCGGAATCCCAGTTGCGCATTTCGTCGAAGGCTTTGGGGTGCAGGAGGATCAGGCCCTTGGTGAGGCCGGTCAGCACGGCGGTGAGCGCCACGCCCGCCAGGGTGAGGCGGACCGGGTCCGCGCCCTGGCGGCCCGCGGTGCCGAGCCGGTAGACGGCCAGGGACACCACGGCGGCGCCGGCGAATCCGAACCACACATAGGATTCGATGCCGCTCGCGCCGAGGAACGCGACGGCGAGGGTGATGGCGAAGGCCGCGCCGGCATTGACCCCGAGCAGTCCGGGGTCGGCGAGCGGGTTGCGGGTCAGGCCCTGCATGAGGCAGCCCGCCACGCCCAGCGCCGCGCCCGCGAGCAGGGCGAGCAGGGTTCTCGGCACCCGGTATTCGGTGACGACCAGGTGATCCGGCGAATCGTCGCCGCCCCACAGGGCCGACCACACCTCGTGGACGGGGATCGATTTCGCGCCGATGACGAGGCTGAGCAGACAGGCCGCGACCAGCACGGCAGCGGCCAGCAACCAGCCGGTCCAGTGTCGCCGGGAGAGCATTCGCGTTCGCTCCAATGGGTTTGTCGAGGGTGATTCGCAAGAACGAGGGTCTTGATAGGTAAGGCTTGCCTACCCTACTGTGTCGCTTGTCCGGTTCACAGCTACCGCTCAGGAAGCTGGCGACAGCACCGCAAATCACCGATGCGGTCGGACGGAAGCCGAATTCATCGGCCCGGTAACGCATTTCGCATGCGCTGCCCGGGCCCGATGACGCCTGCCTCGATGAGGGAACAGAAAGAGGTTCGACCCCCGTGAAATTCACCAAGATCGTCATGCTGACCACCGCCGTCAGCACCGCCCTGACGCTCGCCACCGGTACCGGTCACGCTGCGCCGCAGGCGGATTCGCCCGAGGCGGCCGCCATCAACTACACCGCGGCCAATAACGAGAAGAACATGGTCATCACCACCGACGCGGGTTCGATGACCGTCGAGAACGGGGTGTTCAAGATCAAGGACGCGGCGGGGGCCACCGTCGCGGGCACCGAATTGAGCTTCCGGGTGGACGAATTCGTCTTCCCCATCACCGCCGAGATCAGCGACCGCACCGCGACCCTGACCCCGCGCCTGGATGTCGCGCACGCCGTCTACCAGCCGGTGGCCCTGCCGTTCGAGGACAAGGCGCCCTGGAAGAACGAGTACGACCGCGAGGTCGCGGCGTGGAGCCGGCTCGGCACCACCATCAGCCTGGGCGCCAGCATCGCCACCCTGGTCGGCGGCATCGGCGGCGGCCTGATCGGCTGCGCGGCGGGCGCGGTGCTGGGCGCGGTCGCCACCGGCGTGCTCGCCACCCTGTTCGGCCTCGGCCCGCTGGGCGGCTGCATCGCCGGCGCCGCCGCGGTCGGCTTCCTCGGCACCCTGGCGGGGCAGATCTTCATCACCGCGCCGATCGCCATCGCGGCGGCCATCCAGTACTTCACCACCATCAACCAGCCGTTCACCGCACCGGCCAAGTAAACGGCTGCGGCACAGCACGATTCAGGATCGATCGAGTAGAGCGAGAGCATTGGCGATGTCGGTTGGGGCCTCCCCGGACGCTCGACAGGTGACCCCGGCGGCGACGCCGCGCGGTGGCCCGGCGCGATACCGGATTCCGGTGCTCGCGCTCGGGCTGGCCGCGCTGGGGCTGTGCGTGGTGCTCAGTCTCGCGCTCGGCGCGCGGCCGGTGCCGATCACCACGGTGATCCAGGCGCTGTTCGGCGGCGACGCGAGCCGCGACGCCATGGTGGTCGTGGATATGCGACTCCCCCGCACGCTGGTCGGTCTCGCGGTCGGCGCGGCGCTCGGGCTGGCGGGCGCGGTGGTGCAGGGCATCACCCGCAATCCGCTGGCCGCGCCGACCACCCTCGGCATCAACGCGGGCGCGGGCTTCGCGGTCGTCGTCTCGATCTACGCGCTCGGCCTGACCCATCCCGGGCAGTACGTGTGGTTCGCCTTCGCCGGGGCAACGGCCGCAGCGCTTTTCACGCTCGCGCTGGGCCGTCGCTCGGGCGATCTGGACCCGATCCGGCTCGTACTCGGCGGCACCGTCCTGCAATTGGTGCTGGTGTCGTGGACGTCGGCGGTCATGGTGTTCAGCGAGCGCACCATGGACGAGGCCCGCTTCTGGCTGGCCGGTTCGATCGCCCAGCGCGATCTGCACGTCCTGCTGCCGATGCTGCCCACCCTGATCGTGGGCGCACTGGTCGGTCTCGCCATCGCCCCGGCGCTCGATACCCTCGCCCTCGGCGACGACGCCGCCCAAGCGCTCGGCATGCCCGTGGCGCGAATCCGCTCGGCGGGCATGGTCGCCGTGGTCCTCCTCGCCGGTTCCGCCGTCGCCGTGGCGGGCCCCATCGCCTTCATCGGCCTGGCCGCCCCGCACCTGGTCCGCCTGCTGGTCGGCAGCGACCACCGAATCCTGGTGCCCGGCTGCCTGATCGCCGGACCGATCCTGCTGCTCACCGCGGATATCGTCGGCCGCCTGATCGCCCGCCCCGCCGAGGTGGAGGTCGGCATCCTCACCGCCTTCCTGGGCGCCCCACTGCTGGCCATCCTGGCCCGGCGACGGGTGACGGGCCGATGATGCGACCACAGCGCACCGCCGGGTGGCGAAACGTACTGGGCAGCAAGCCGGAACAAGATAGCGCGGGGTCACTTCCGGCCGCCCAGACCCCGGGGCCGGGCGGCGGGGCGTTCGTTCGACAGCACCGCCGGGCCGTATTGGTCAGCTCTGTCTGTGTGGGTGTGTTGACGGTGCTGGCCGTCATCGCGCTGACCACCGGTGAGGTGGGGATGTCGGCGGTCACCGCGCTGCGGGCCGCTGCCGGACTGGGTGATCCGGGCGATGTGTATGTCGTTCAGGAATTTCGAGCGCCGCGGCTGGTGGCGGGAGTGGTCGCCGGGGCGGGGCTGGCGACGGCGGGGGCCGTGTTGCAGCGGTTGTTCCGGAACCCGCTGGCGTCACCCGATGTCATGGGCGTCACCGGTGGGGCGTCGCTGGGAGCGGTGCTGATTCTGGCCTACGGGGCCGCGCAGACGTTGATTCCGTTGGGGGCGTTGGCGGGTGGGCTGTTCGCCGGTCTGCTGCTGGTCGTGCTCGGGTTACGGGCGCGGTTGCCGGTGGCGCGGCTGGTGTTGGTGGGTATCGCGGTGCAGGCCGGATTGGCGGCGGCGGTGAATCTGGTGGTGGTGCGGTTTCCGCGGGAGCTCGCGGGATCGGCTACGCATTGGACGGCGGGGTCGCTGTATGGGCGGACCTGGCCGGAGGTGCAGGGGGCGGCGCTCGCCACGGTGGTGACGCTCGTCGTATTGGCTTTGCAGTACCGGACTCTCGCGGTGCTCGATCTGGGTGATGAATCGGCGGGCACGCTGGGTGTCGGGGTTTCCGGAGCGCGATTGCGGCTGTTGTTCGTCGTGGTGGCGCTGGCTTCGCTGGCCGCGGCGCTGTCGGGGCCGGTGTCGTTCGTGGCGCTGGCGGTGCCGCACCTGGTGCGGATGATCGCCGGACGGCCTACGGGCGCAACGCTTGTCGCCACCGGGCTGGCCGGGGCGACGCTGCTGGTGGGGTGCGATCTGATCGCGCAGCACTTGTTACCCGTCACGGGATTGCCGGTCGGCGTGATCACCGCGACCGTCGGCGCGCCCTGGCTGCTGATTCTCATGCTCCGCGCGAGCGGGCCCACCCGGCGATCCGGGTGACGCCGATTCATCGCGCACCCGGCGCGGCGGAAAACCACCCCGGCCGACACCTCGACCCAGCTACGGCGGACGTTTACATGAATCCCTCTACTCAGCCGAACGAGCTTGCGGCACAGCATCTTCGACTGCATTACGGCGACCGCGCGGTCATCGACGGGCTGGATCTGCGCCTGCCCGGCGGGGCGGTTACCGCCATCGTGGGGCCGAACGCATGCGGTAAGTCCACGCTGTTGCGCGGGCTCACCCGCCTGCTGCGCCCGACGGGCGGCGCGGTCACGCTCGACGGTGCGGACATTCACCGGATGCCCGCTCGTGCACTGGCTTTGAAGCTGGGCCTGCTGCCCCAACAGCCGATCACCCCCGAGGGCATCACCGTCGAAGCCTTGGTTCGGCTGGGACGCTATCCGCATCAACGCCTGCTGAGCCCGTGGTCCGCACGCGATCAGGCCGCGGTGGAGGATGCGTTGCGCCGCACCGCAACCGAGAGCCTGCGCGAACTGCCGGTGGACCAGCTGTCGGGCGGGCAGCGCCAGCGCGCCTGGATCGCGGTGGCGCTCGCCCAGGACACCGAGGTGCTGCTGCTCGACGAACCGACCACGTTCCTGGACCTGCGACATCAGCTCGAAGTGCTGGATCTCGTCGCCGACCTGCACGAGGAGGCCGGTCGCACCGTCGTGATGGTGCTGCACGACCTGGGCCAGGCCGCCCGATACGCCGACCATCTGGTGGTGCTGCACGACGGGCGACTGGCCGCCGCGGGCAAACCCGCCGACGTGCTGGACGCCGACCTGGTGCGCACCGTGTTCGGCGTCGACTGCCTGGTGATTCCCGATCCCGAGACCGGCACCCCGCTGGTCGTTCCGCGTGCGCGCCCCGCGCGCCGCCCCGCCCTGTCCGGCGTCGTCCCCGCGGCGGCGTCGCATCGAGAAGAGAAATGAGAACCGCAGCAATGCCCACCCCGTCCCCGCGGCGGCGCCGCCGCATCGCGGCCGCGCTGACCGCCGCCGCCCTCGCCGTCTCCGGCCTGGCCGCCTGCGGATCCGATTCCGCCGCAACGAATTCCCATGTGAGCGCCACCGACTCGGCGAGCTTCCCGCGCACCCTGGACACCGCGATGGGCCAGGTCACCATCCCCAAGGTCCCGCAGCGAGTGGTCGTACTCGACACGGGCGAACTGGATTCCGTCACGCTGCTCGGCATCAAACCGGTCGGCGCGGTCATCCCGCACACCAAGACCCACGGCGGCTTCCCCGCCTACCTCGGCGACAAGGCCGACGGCGTCACCGATGTCGGCCCGCTGCTGGAACCCAACCTGGAACGCATCGCCTCGCTGCGCCCCGATCTGATCCTCTCCTCGAAGATCCGCCACGAGAAGATCTACGCCAAGCTCGCGGGCATCGCCCCGACGGTCCTCACCGAAACCACCGGCGGCCCTTGGAAGGAGAACCTCCTGGTCCACGGCCGCGCGCTGGGCCTCGACCAGCAGGTGGCCACCGCCTTGCAGAGCTACGAAGCCCAGGCCCGCGCCCTGGGCAAGGCGATCGCCGAGAAGAACAACGGCGTCCCGCCCACCGTTTCGGTGATCCGCTTCCTCGCCGGACCGACCCGCCTGTACCTCGACAACTCCTACAGCGGCGTGGTCCTCGCCGATATCGGCCTGCGCCGCCCCGCCTCCCAGACCGCCGCCGACACCAAGGCCAAGACCATGCGCGAGGTCAGCCCCGAGCAGATCGATCTGGCCGACGCCGACCTGATCTTCGTGGCCACCATCGACGACCCGGGCAAGACCGAGAAGAACGCCGTCACCACCGGCAAGGTCTGGCAGGACCTCCGAGCCGTCAAGGCGGGCAAGGTCATCGAGGTGAACGACGAGGTCTGGATGTCCGGCATCGGCATCCAAGCCGCCCGGGCCATGCTCGCCGATATCGCCGCCGCCACCGGCGTGGAGCTGCCCGCGCAGTCCTGACCGCGCGGGCGGCGGCGCTATTCGGAAGTGTTGTCCGACAGTTGATCCGGCTGGCGGACGGGGCGCAACCGGACCCAGACGAAGAAGACGATGCCGGCGGCGAGCATGCCGATGCCGGCCCAGAGGTTGACGTCGATGCCGCCGGTTTTCATGTGCTGCACGGTGGAGTCGTAGGTGAGGGCTACGACGATGAGGATCACGCCGTAGGCGGCGAGTAGGCCGCCTACGATGGTGCGAATATCGAAAAGCATTGGGCGCCTTTCCTATCCGACGAGGATATTGAGCAGGATTACCAGGAAGAGGGCCAGGCCCGCCAAGGGGGCGGGGCGCTGGTACCAGGGCAGGCCGGCCGCGTCGGCGTCGGTGCGCAGGGACGCGGGGGTTTCGGAATAGACGAGGCCGACCAGTTCTGCCGGGGGTTTGGGGCGGGAGTTCGAGGTGACCAGGACGCTCACCAGAATGTCCACGGCGAAGGCGACGCCGGCGGCCACGAAACTGGTGCCCTGGCCGGATAGTTCGAAGAAGCCGGTCTTGCTGAGGATGAAAATGACGATGGCGGCGGCGGTTCCGGAGACCAGGCCGATCCAGCCGGCGGCAGGGGTCATGCGTTTCCAGAACATGCCGAGAATGAAGGTGGCGAACAGGGGTGCGTTGAAGAAGCTGAAGAGCGTTTGCAGATAGTCCATGATGTTGGCGAAATTGCCTGCCACGAAGGCGGTTCCGACCGCGATCAGGGTGGCCCCGACGGTGGCGAGCCGGCCGACGCGCAGGTAGTAGGAGTCCGCACGATCGCGGGCCACATAGCGCTGCCACAGGTCGTAGCTGAAGACGGTGTTGAAGGCCGAGACATTGGCGGCCATCCCGGCCATGAAGGCGGCGAGCAGACCGGCCAGGGCCACGCCGAGCAGGCCGTTGGGGAGGGTGTCCTTCATCAGGTAGAGCAGGGCCTGGTTGTAGGTGACGTCGCCGCTGAAGTCGGGGTCGGCGGTTTCGGCGGCCTTGAAGTCGGCCATCTGCGGCACCAGGACGGCGCTGATCATGCCGGGGATGACGACGATGAAGGGAATGAACATCTTCGGGTAGGCGCCGATGATCGGGGTGCGCTGCGCGGCGGCGATGGAATGGGTGGCCAGCGCGCGCTGGACCTCGACGTAGTTGGTGGTCCAGTAGCCGAAGGACAGCACGAAGCCGAGCCCGAAGACGATGCCGATCACCGAACCCACATTGCTGGTGAAACCGGTCAGTTCGTTGCCCGGCCAGGCGTGCAATTGCTCGACGCCGCCCGGGCCCTCGATCACCTTGCCGCGCAGCCCCTCCCAGCCGCCGACCCGGTGCAGGCCGACCAGGGTGAGCGGGAGCAGCGCCGCCACGATCACGAAGAACTGCAGCACCTCGTTGTAGATGGCCGCCGACAAACCGCCCAGCGTGATGTACGACAGCACGATGGCCGCCGCCACCAGCACCGACACCCACAATGGCCAGCCCAGCAGCGCGTTCAGGATGGAGCCCAGCAGATAGAGGTTCACCCCCGCGATCAGCACCTGCGCCACCGCGAAGCTGACGGCATTGACCAGATGCGCGCCCGGACCGAAACGCCGCAGCATGAACTCCGGCACGCTGCGCACCTTGGAGCCGTAGTAGAACGGCATCATCACGATGCCCAGGAACAGCATGGCCGGCACCGCGCCGATCCAGAAGTAGTGCATGGTCGGCATGCCGTACTGCGCGCCGTTGGCCGACATGCCCATGATCTCGACCGCGCCCAGATTGGCGGAGATGAAGGCCAGCCCGGTCACCCAGGCGGGCAGCGAACGTCCGGACAGGAAGAAGTCGAGACTGTTCGAGATGCCGCGGCGGGCCAGCAGGCCGATCCCGAGCACCACGGTGAAATACAGTGCGACCAGGGCATAGTCGACAGGATCGGCATCCAGTCGCAGCTGCCCGGCGGCCAGGGCGGCGGCCGATGAGGCGGCGTCGAACGGCATACGGCTTCTCCTGTCGAAACGATCACGAGATGACGCGGGCGCGACTGTGCCGCGCAATAGTAGCGGGGCGCTCGCGGCGCTCCGGGAGGTTCACGACGGGGCTGCGCGTGTCCGGCGCGACTCACCAGGTCCAGTGCGGGACTTCGCGCAGCGGATGCAGCTCGGCGTCGGTTCGGGCGTGTGAATTCTGCTGGGCGACCTGCGCGCCGAACTCGACGTGCTCGCGCACCGCCGCGCGGAATTTCTCATCCGCGGGTAACCCGGCCGCGTCCAGCGACTCCAGGTAGACCTCGACGAAGCGCTGCCGCTGGGCATCGGTGATCCGCAGGCCGCGATGCGCGTCGATGATGTAGGCGAAGCCCAGCTCGCGGGTGAAACGGGCGGGGCCGCCGAAGGATTCGGCGGTGAACCAGGTCAGATGGTCGACATGGGTGGGTTGCCGGACCGGGAAGACCTCGCGCAGGACTGGGTCGGCGAGCGCCTTGTCGTAGAAGATCTCCTCCAGCCGGTGCAAGGCCTCGTCACCGCCGGCGAACTGGTACAGACTTTCCATGGCTCGCTCATTCCTGGTGTGCGAGTGGATCGTTGCGGGTTCCAGGCTAGGCCGACAACCCGACATTTCGGCAGGCTTTGCGTTATTCGATCCGATGCGCACCGGCGGCCGGCGTGACCGCGAAACAGCGCGGGGCGTCGAAGTCCTTGACGGCGAAGGCTTCTCGTACCGCCGCGGTGACGTCGGCGGTCCGCGCGCGATCCACCAGGGCGATGGCGCTGCCGCCGAATCCGCCGCCCACCATGCGGGCTCCGTGCGCGCCGGCGGCCAGCGCGCTGTCCACGGCGGTGTCGAGCGGTGGCGCGGAGACCTCGTAGTCCTCGCGCAGCGAGCGGTGCCCGGCGGTCAGGATGGGCCCGACGGCGCGCGGGTCCGCACCGGTGAGCAGTTGCGTGGCGACCTCCAGGACGCGGGCGTTCTCGGTGACGACATGCCGGGCGCGCCGGCGCAGCACCGGATCGGCGAGCCGGTCCAGCGCCGCCGGTTCGGTGATGTCGCGCAGGTAGGGAACGCCCAATTCGGCGGCGGCGGCAGCGCATTCGGCACGCCGTCGCGCGTATTCGCCGTCCACCAGCCGGTGCGGACTGCCCGTGTCGATCACCAGCAGTTCCAGCTCGAAGCGCTCGAGTTCGAACGGGATCTGCACCCGCCCGCCGCTGCGCACGTCCAGGAACAGCACGTGCCCGGCGGTGCAGAGCATCGAGGCGGACTGGTCCAGCACCCCGGTCGGCACGCCAACGTAGACGTTCTCGGCGGCGCGGGCGATATCGATGAGCTCGTCGGCGGACAGATTGGGCGCGAACAGGTCCCGCAGCGCGAGGGCCACCGAACAGCACAGCGCGGCCGAGGACGACAGTCCCGCGCCCATCGGGACGGAACCGTCCAGTTCGAGTTCCAGGCCGGTGATCTCGTAACCGCGGCGTTCGAATTCGCGGATCACGCCGAGCGGATAGTGCGACCAGCCGGGCAGTTCCGACCAGCCGCCCGCGGTCAGTGCGCCCAGCGTGGTGCGCGCCGCGTCGCACGGCGCCTGCCGCGACAGCACCCGCACCACCTCGTCCCGGCGCGCGCCGACGGTGCAGGTCACGCCCAGCGGCACGGCGAGCGGCAGCACGTAGCCGTCGTTGTAATCGGTGTGCTCGCCGATCAGATTGACCCGGCCCGGCGCGTGCCAGCGCCCCGTCGTGGATATCACCGCTGCTCCTGTCCAGACAATCGTGCAGGCCGTACGGTTCGATTCGCAGGCAGCATAGCGAGTCTCGCGAAACGCGAACCTGCGGGATCCGTGAACTCCGCTACGAAATCTCGCGTTTCGTGTCATGATCGACTCGGTTTCCCAGATCTCGACGGCAGCCGTGCTGCCGCCGTCGGCTGGGTCCTATGCTCGTACAGCAACACTCGGTTCGCGATTCACCGGTGTCCTTCTGAGCCGGTCTTCGCGAATACGGTGATATCGGGTGCGCAAGACCGAAGGTGGCACGGTTCCTGGGGATGGAGCGGACAGGGGGGCTGGTAGTGACAGACGTAGAACCGGCCGGTCCGTCTGTGCCGCGATTCCGATTCTGCTGGCGCACCACACTGTTCCTCAGCGGGCTGCTCATCCTCGCCCTGCCCCTGGTGGTCGACAGCCGCGCGCTCGCGCTGGGCACGCTGATCACCTCGGTCACCATCAGCCTGATCATGATCGGCGTCGGCGTCCGTCAGCACCGGCCGCGCCATCCGCTGCCCTGGTATCTGCTGTCGGCCTCGGCGGTGCAGTTCACCATCGGCACCGCGCTGCGCGATCTCACCGACTGGCAGCATCATCCGTTCGACGATCTGTTCACCCTCAGCGGCTACTGCTGTATCGGCGCGGCCGCGGTGCTCTGGCTGCGGCCGCGGCAGAACAGCACCGATCACGATCTGCTGCTGGACTCCGGGCTCATCGGCCTGGGCGCGGCGCTGGTCTCCTGGACCTTCCTGATCTCGCCGATCCTGCACAAGGCGGACGGTTTCAACCTGACCACGGTCACGGCCATCACCTATCCCATCGTGGACGCGTTCCTGCTGACCGTGGTGGTGCATTCGGTGGTCACCTCGGCGCGGTCGGAAACCTCGGTGCGGCTGGTGTATCTGGCCATGCTGGTCATCCTGGCCGGGGATATCGGCTACAACCTGGAGACCGCGGGCTCGGCCGATCTGAGCCGGCAGGTGCTGCTCATGCCCTTGCAGCTGGCGTACACGCTGATCGGGGCGGCGGCGGTGCATCCGAGCATGGTGGTGCTGGGCGGGCCGCGCGATATCCACGCGCACCGGTCACGGCAGCGGGCCAGCATCATCGCCATCGTGATGATCGTGGCGGCGCTGGTGCCGGTGGTGGGGTCGAGCCTGGATCTGGTGGACCGCGTGGTGGTTTCGTCGCTGTTCGCACTACTACTAGCCGGCGTGCTGCTACGCAGCGAACGCGCCATCGAACGCAGCGCCCGCAGCGAACGGCGCGCGCAGTACCAGGCCGATCACGACATGCTGACCGGACTCCTGAACCGCGCCGCCCTGCTGCGGGCGCTGCATCGTAATCGGGAGAAGTGGGGTGAGCAGCCGCTCGCGCTGCTGTTCATCGACCTGGACGGGTTCAAGCGGGTCAACGACAATTACGGGCACGCGGTGGGTGACGAGCTGATCGCCAATGCGGCGGCGCGGATCCGGCGCATCATCCGGCGGGACGACGCGGCGGCGCGGTACGGCGGGGACGAATTCGTGGTGCTGGCGCCGCTGGCGCGGCAGCAGGCCATGATGCTGGCGGAGCGGCTGCTGGCGACGCTGGGTGAGCCGTTCGAGCTCAGTGCGGCGGAGGTGCGGATCGCGGCGAGCATCGGAATCGCCTGCAGTGGGGCGCGGGGTGGGGACACCACCGTGTACGAGCTACTGCGCGAGGCGGATTCGGCCATGTATCACGCGAAGGAATATTCGCTCGGGTACATCTTCCACGACGATCTGCGGCCGGGGCATCCCAAGAGCGGGTCGCAGACCTGGCATCGCGAATCCGCGGTGTGATCGCGGCCGTATCGAATCGAACGATACGACCGCCATCAGTCGATCTCGTCAGCCCGCGAGTTCGTCGAGTAATTTACGGGCGCTTTCCAATTCGGCCTGCAGCGCCTCCACCTTGGCGCGCTGCGAGGCGCGCACCGACTCCAGCACCCCGTCCACCACTTCGGCGACCTCGGGGTGCAGCAGCTTGGCGGCTTGCGACACAGCGGAACTCGGCACCGGCAGACCCTTGGTGCGCTTCTTGCCCGCCACCACCTCGACGGTCCATTCGCCGTCGGCGGTGCCGAGCAGGGTGACCGTCACCTCGGGCGTCTTGGCCTTCTTGGCGGCCGCGGGCGCGGACTTCTTCGCCGGGGCGGTAGCCGCGCCGCCGGCGGGCTTGGCGGCCGGCGCGGGCGCGCTGGAGGGCTGCGGCGCTTCGGCTTTCGGCGCCGGCGGGGAGACCGGCTCGCTCGGCGGAGTAGCAGGCACGGCTGCGGGCGACGGCATCGTCACGGTGGAGTCCTTCCTGGTTGCCGATTTCGGTTTCACACCGGCGGCCGCGTCCTTGCGGGCCGGTTTGGTCAAGGTCACCTCGGTGGGACCGAAGGACAGTACGTCTTTCGAACCGGTCGGCTTCACCTGCAGGAAATCTCCCTCGGATGGATCACCGAGCGAGATCACCTTTCCGGAACGGCCTTCCGGTACTCCTACGGCCGACGCCGTGAACCACACCATAGGCGGGCGGCCAGCGTCGATCTCGTCGGCTATCTGCCGAATCTCGGTCTCCGACAAGGGCTGTGCTTTGGTGCTACGGGACGACATGGGGCTCTCCGGGCGGACGGCTGGACATCTGCGTGCCAAGAGCATGCACCATGGCACCGACAAATCCACATCCGAAGATTTCGTACCCCCATCGCCGCGCTGGTCAGCGAACGTTCAGCACTTCCGATTCGTGCGGCCCACCGAGCATGGCGGCGGCTCCGATAGTAGGCGCTGACGGTCCCCGCCGCGCAATTTCGCTACAGCTGCTCGACCCCGCGCAGCACGCAGTGCACCGACTGCGGGCGGGTCACCGGATCCAGTTTGGTCTCGGTGGTGAAGTCCTGCGTGGCATTCGGGCCGACGGTCACCTCGGTGCTGGTGCGCTCCAGGGTGGTGGACTCGGGCGTCAGGAAACTGATCACCACCAGATACCGGTGCTCGACCTGATCGCGATTGCTCACCACCGCCGTGGCCTGCCAGCCCGCCGCGGTCCCGTCGCAGGCGGTGACGAACGCGCTGCGCTGCATCTCGGTCATCTCGCCGGCGCGAGCCTGGGCTGCCGAGGGTGTCTCACTCGCCTGCGAACAGCCGGTGAGCACCGCCACTCCACCCGACACCACGCCGACCAACCTCAGCAAAGGGGCGATCATCGAATCTCCCTTTCCACCGCGCACTTTCCGCCCCCGCACCACCATTGCCGCTGAATAGCTGCGGGAGGCACACTACCTGAGGGTCGCGGCGTGTCGTCAGATAACGCCGCTCGCGTGTCGGGGAGCCGGGCCGGTGGAATCGAAATGCCGGCGCGGCTGTCACTCCCGGTTGCGCAGTACCTCCAGCACCTTGCTCGCCTGGTAGTCCGCGCCGAGCTGGTTGGGGTGGAAGGGCACGGCCAGGCCGACCGGGTTGCTGGAGTAGGGCACCAGGCCCTCCACCCAGCGCACGCCCGCGGGCTGGCAGGCGTCGTGGCCGGTGCTGCCGTCGTAGGTGTTGACGAAGTCGACGCCGGTGCCGGCGGCGACGCGGGCGAGCATGTCGTGCAGTTCGATGAGCTTGTGGCCCAGCCAGATCGCGTCGGTGTCGGAGATGGGGATCTGGGCGAAGCAGCCGCCGTCGAGGCCGATGCCCTCGAAGTAGTCCAGGAGCAGGATGCGGGCCTGGGGTGAGCGTTCGCGAATGCCCGCGACGACGGTCCGGACCCGGCCTTCGGTGGCGGCGATGGCCTGGGACATCTGATCCTCGCCGTTCACCACCATGGCGGTCACGCACGGGGAGGCGGTGGGATCGTTTGTCACGCAGTTCATCACGGCCGCGGCCAGGCCCGCGTCATTGCCGCCGATCTCGAGAGTGACCAGATCGGTGGTGGGGGTGAGGCGGTCGAACTGGGGAGCGTTGGTGCCGAGCACGGTGGACTGCGGGGCGGTCATGTTCTTGGTCTCGGCGCCGCCGCAGGTGGCGTCGCGGAAGGTGGGGACGGCGAGGGCGGCCGCCACCTGCTTGGCGTAATTGTTCGCGCTCTGCACGCAATTGAGCGGGGTGAAGGCGGTGGTGATCTGGCTCAGGGTGGCATCGGCCGCCCAGGAATCGCCGAGCGCCACGTACTCGGCGTAGGCGGGCGATTCGGCGGCGGCGGCGCCGGGCAGGCAGGCCGCCAGGGCGGTGGCGGCGAGTAGTGCGTGCGAGATCTTCATCATGTCTCCCCTCGACCGGTCACCACTGAACTGGACCGGTGTCCGGGTGGGAAATTAACAGTGACAACGGAATTCCGCGCGGCGAACGGGGAAATACGCGGTGTCCCCCCGCCGGACCGGAACGGGCGGGCGAGGGGCGGCGCGCGAGCGTCACAGGCGGTCCGCGGATTCCACCCGTTCGTAGCCGAGCAGCACATCGTGATCGACCGCGCCGTCGGCCACCGCCACCCGGCTGAAGACCGGCGGATAGCCGCGCGCCATCACCGTGTACCGGCCCTCCTCCAGATCCGGGACGGTATAGCGGCCGGTGTCGTCGGTGCGGGTGACCGCGATCAGGTCACCGGCCTCGTCCAGCACGGTGATCTGCGCGTCCGGAATCGCCCGGCCCGCATCGGTGAGCGCGGCCCCGGCCAGCACCGGGCGCGGCAGCAATTCCACATCGTGGCGCAGCATTCCGCTCTCCGGCACGGTCAGCGCGACCGCGTTCGGCCGCATGTGCTCGGCCACCGCCACCAGGGTGTAGGTGCCCGCCAGCACGCCCCGGCAGGCGAACGCGCCCTCGGCGGAGGTGACGGCGGAACCGATCACATCGCCGAAGGAGTCGGTGATCGTCACCGTCGCGTTCGGCAGCGGCACACCGCGGCCCGACGAGCGCACCACGCCGGAGACCTCACCGGAACCGACCAGCGCGATATCGAGCTCGTGCGGGCGGCGGCCGACGGTCACCGACACCGCCGCGGGCTGGTATCCGGTCGCCGACACGATGAGCACGTACCCGCCCGGATGCGGGACGCCGATCGCGTACACGCCGTCCGGATCGCCCACCGCACGCGAAACCTGGCGTCCGCGTTGATCGATGAGGGTGAACATGGCATCGGGGACCACCTGGCCGTCCTCGCGATGCACCACGCCGGCGATGGACAGAATGGTCGGCGCGACGCTCGGGACGTACTCCGGCTCGGGTTCGGGCTCCGGCTCCGGCGCGGCCACCGGCATCGGAACATCCTGGAGCGGCAGCTCTTTCATGAACATGAGCACCACCGCGCCCAGCACCGCGACCGCGGCCGAGACGTAGAAGACCCCGCCCATGGCATTGGTGAAGCCGGTCAGGATGGGGATGCGCAGCTCGTCCGGCAGTGCGGCGAGGCCCGCGGTATCGCTCTCCAGCCCGCCCAGTCCCCCGGCGTCGAAACCCGGCGGCAGGGTGCCGCCGAAGGCGTGCAGGATGCGGCCGGGCAGCAGGTTGAACAGGATGGTCAGGAAGATCGCGACGCCGAGCGTGCCGCCCATCTGCCGGAAGAAGGTGGCGGCGGCGGTCGAGACACCCATATCGGTGCGGGGCCCGGCGTTCTGGGTGGCGATGACCAGGGTCTGCATACAGCCGCCCAGGCCGAAACCGATGACGCCGCAATACAACAGCGGCTGCCACAGCGGGGTGTCGAAGTGGACGAGCGCGAACAGCACCGAACCGGCGGCGATCACCAGCGATCCCAGGATGGGCAGGAACTTGTAGCGGCCGGTGTATTTGGTGACCAGCCCGGCCAATTGCGCGCCGATCATGATGCCGATCACCAGCGGCAACATGAAAAGCCCGGCGCGCGTGGGCGAATAGCCGCGCACCACCTGGAAGTACAAGGGCACCAGCACGATCGCGCCGAACATGGCGACGCCGACGATGAAGCCGCCCAGAATCGCCAGGCTGAAGGTGCCGCTTCGGAAGAGCCGCAACGGAATCAGCGCCGAATCCTTCATCAGGAACTCGACGAGGACGAACAGCACCAGCCCGGCGGCGGCGATGCCGTAGCAGAGCAGGGCGCGATCCGAGCCCCAGCCCCAGTCCCGGCCCTCCTGCGCGATGACGAGCAGCGGGACCGTGCCCGCCGCCAGCGTGATCGCGCCCAGCCAGTCGGTGCGATGCCGTTGCCGCGCGAACGGCACGTCCAGCACCTTCGCCACCACCAGCAGCGCCAGCAGGCCGATGGGCACGTTCACCAGGAACACCCAGCGCCAGCCCGCCAGGCCGAGCAGCCGGTCGGCATTGGAGAGCCAGCCGCCCAGCACCGGCCCCAGCACCGTGGCGATGCCGAAGACCATCATGAAATAGCCCTGGTAGCGCACCCTTTCCCGAGCCGGGACGATATCGCCGATAATGGTGAACGCCAGCGACATGAGCCCGCCCGCGCCGATGCCCTGAATCGCCCGGAAGGCCGCCAGCTGGTACATCGACGTGGCGAATGTGCATGCCACCGAACCGATCACGAACACCCCGATCGCGATCAGATACCAGGGTTTGCGGCCGTAGATGTCGGCCAGCTTGCCGTACAGCGGCGTCGCGATGGTGGCGGTGATCAAGTAGGCCGTGGTGGCCCAGGCCTGCTGGTCGAAGCCGTGCAGGCTGTTGGCGATGCGGACGATCGCCACGCTCACGATGTTCTGGTCCAGCGCCGCCAGGAACACTCCCAGCAGCAATCCGGACAGGATGGTCAGGATCTGCCGGTGCGACAGCGCGTCCCCGGCGGGCGGGCGCGGCGGGACGGCCCGCGCCTCGGTGGTATCAAAAGCCTCGGTGGTAACATTCGTCATGTTTGGGGCCCTTGTCGGTTTTCGTCTTCCCTACCTGCGGTACTCCTCGAAAAACCCTCGCCGTTAAGCAATTCGGCGAGCTTACCCGCGCCCTATCAGCCGCTTGAATTGAACCCACCACGGCCGCCGCACGTTTGGCGTAACAGGTGGGCTCGCGCCCGCGGGATCGAGCCCTACATCGGATACGGATGGTGAGCGGTGAGCAGGGAACTCGTGGTCCCCTCCCCCGACTTCGACGACGCGGCGCTCGCCGTCGGAGCACTGATCGGCGCGCACACGGTGGCGGGCCGGCGGGTGCCGACCGTCCGCCGTTCCCACCGCGCCTGCGGTGGCGAACTCCTGTGGCACCTCTACCCCGCCCGCCCCAGCGCTCCGGCCCACCGACGACCGGCATCCGCCGCGGCCGCACCGCCGAGTCCCGTGGTCGATCCCGACCGCGAGCTATCCGGGGCGACGAGTGCGGAACCCCGGGCAGGCGGTTTCGGCGGGACCTCAGGCGGCACTCCGGCGGGCGCCGAGTGGGTGATCTCGTGAGGGTGATGTTCGTGGCGTCGCCGTTGATCGGGCATCTGTTTCCGATGATGCCGCTGGCGGTGGAGCTACGGCGGCAAGGGAATTCGGTGCTGGTGGCAACAGGCGGGGATGCGGTGGGGGCGGTGGCGGGGCAGGTGCGGGCGGTGGATGTGGGGGCGGCGCACGGGTATGTGCGCGGGGCGGCGCGGGGGCTGGCGGCGCATCCGGTGCTGGCCTTGCGGTCGGCGGCGGGGCTGGCCGAACCACGCGGGGCGGCAAGGGTTTTCGCGGGGACGAATGCGGCGATGCGGGAGGAGCTGACGCGGCGGGCGCTCGAGTTCGAGCCGGATGTGGTGGTGCACGAGCCGTTCGCATCGGTGGCGGCGATCGTGGCGGCGCGGCTCGGGGTGCCGGCGGTGCTGCACAATATCGCGCTCGACAACGGGAGCCATATCAGGCTGGAGCTGCTGCGGCTGCTGGGCGGGGCCGAGGTGCCCGCCAGCGCGGTCACGCTGAATATCGCGCCGCCGAGCCTGGTCCGGACGCCGGGCCGGTCCCTGCGCTTCACGCCTTACGCCACAATCGATTCCGTGGTTCCGGAGTTCCTGCGCGAACCCGCGCGGCGGCCGCGCATTCTGGTCACCCGCAGCACCATGCTCGGCGACGGACCCGACGTGATGCTGGCGACGATCCTGCGCGCCGCCCCGGAAGTGGATGCCGAGATCGTGATCGTGCGGCCCAATCACCGCGTGGATCGGGCGGCGCGGCTGCCCGCGAACGTCCGCACGGTCGGCTGGACCGATCTGCACGCGGTCCTGCCCCACTGCACCGCCATGGTCAATCACGCGGGAGCCGGATCGGTATACGCCGCCCTGCGCGCGGGCGTGCCCCAGCTCGCCACCCCCGCGCCCGGCGATCGCCGCTGGAACGCCCGCCTGGTGCAGCGCCGCGGCGCGGGACTCTCGGTGCCCGCGTGGCGGATTCGGCCGCGGCATCTCGACCGGCTGATCTCCGAACCGGGCCTGGCCGAGTCCGCCCGCGCCGTCGCCACGGAGATCGCCGCCATGCCCCCGGTCGAGCGGGTGGCCGCCGAATTGACCGCACTGGTCGCCGGCAAGGGTGCGCGATAAGCCCTTCGATGCGTAAAGTGGGGTGAACGGTTCACATCCCCGTCGATGGCCCGATGCGCCGCGAAGCATCACCGCACATGACTCTCGTTCTGCCCCACGGGAAGGCGCTTCCCGTTCTCCGATGACCGCCGCGCGGCTGCGCAGCCGCGGCGAACTACGCCGCCAGCGCCGTCCCCGCGCCCACGGTTGCTGGAACCATCTCATCGCCGCGCCCCTGTGGCCCATGCACGGCGTCAACCTCGGCACCCTGCTGCGCACCTGTGACGCCACCGGCGCCTGCCTGGCGGTTCCGCGCCTGCCCTGGGTTCCGGAAGCCCTGGAGAAGGGCAACACCTTACGAAAACAGCCGTGCGTGCACTGGATTCAGGGCCGCGTGGACGGCTGGCTGGACCGCCAGCGCGACGGCGGCTCGACGGTGGTGGGCGTGGAACTCACCGACGAATCCATCCGGCTGGCGGATCTCCCGGTGGCGCGACAGCGCACGGTGATGGTGCTCGGCAACGAACGCGCCGGCATCCCGCCCGAGGGCCTGGAGCGACTCGACCTCGCCGTGGAGATCCCGATGGTGGGCACCGGGGCCAGTCTCAATGTGGCGGTAGCGGGATCGCTGGTGCTCTACAAGCTCGCGGGCCTGTGCTGATCCGCCTCAGCCCTCCACCTGCGCGTAGAGCGGAATTCCGGTGTGGAAGAAGCGGATCAGGCGGCCGATGCGGACGCAGTGGTCGGCGGCGCGGCCGTACTGGTGCGCCAGCATGGCGATATCGATGGCCATGGCCGAGCCGTGCGTCCAGTCCGGCGCGGACGCGGTTTCCAGGATCTGGGCGCGCAGGCGGTCGAGGTTCTCGTCGTGCGGGACCAGCACCCGATCCCGGGGCGGGTTCTGGGCGGCGATCACGCGCACCACGGTAGCCACCAGATCGGCGGCGGCGATCGAGATCTCGGACAGTTGCGCGACCACCGGCGGCGGGGCCACGGCATGGGGGTAGCTGTGCACCACGGTGTCGGCGACCCGGCTCAGCGCGCCGCTCACCGCCAGCAGATCGTCGGCGATCTGCATGGCGGTCACCACGTGGCGCAGATCGCGGGCCACGGGCGCTTCCAGGGCGAGCAGGATGACCGAACGGTCCTCGCACTTGGCGTGCTCGACCTGGACCTGCTCCTCGAGGGCGAAGACCTCGTAGGCGGCGGTCAGATCACTGCCCGCCAGGGCCGCGGTGGCCCGCTCCGCCGACTCGTGCGTCAGCCGAGCCATATGTGCCAGCTCATCGGTCAATGCCATGAGCTCGATGGAGAATTTCGTCCGCACTCGCATAGTCTGTCCGCCCGCCCGCACAAGTGCACAATATCGTGGCAAAACCGTTCGCCCCGAATGGCTCTCGGTAGTTTCGCCGCCAAAGTACCTACCGGTCTGAACTAGACGTATCAACCGGGTGCTGGACTCACCGGTGCGTCGTGCCCGGAATTCGCTGCGTAGTGGCCGACACTGGGTCGGTGGCCGACCCAGCCGATCCGCCGGAACCGGCGGGCGAGTCGCTCGACACCGGCGCCGCCGATCCGGGCGGTCGCATGCCGAGCTGGCTGCCGCGCGCCATGGTGCTCGCGCTGGCGCTGCTCGGCGTCTTCGAACTGGCCAACTGGGCCGCCGGCCGCCTGGTCACCATCGCCGTCATGATGACCGTGGCCTTCTTCGTCGCGCTGGCAATGGAACCCGCCGTCGACGCGCTCGCCGCCCGCGGGCTGCCGCGCGGGGTGGGCACCGCGCTCATCTTCGTGGTGGTGATCGCCTGCGTGGCCGGCTTCACCATCGCGCTGGGCGTGCTGCTGGTCGAGACCATGGGCAATGTGGTGAACGAGCTGCCCCGGCTGCTCGATTCCAGCGTGGACTGGGTGAACCACACCTTCAATCAGCATTTCACCCTGAATCAATTGCGCGACAGGCTGTTCAAGGATTCGGATGTGATCAGCGCGTACGCCGAGCGCGCGGCCAACAACGTGTGGGGCGTGTCCAGCACCGTGCTGGGCGGGCTGGCGCAGGTCATCACCATCGCGCTGTTCAGCATCTACATCACGGCCGACGGCCCGAAACTGCGCCGCTCGGTCTGCTCGCTGCTGCCGCCCGCGAAACAGGGTGCGGTGCTGCACGCCTGGGATCTGGCGATCGAGAAGACCGGCGGCTACCTGTATTCCCGGGCGCTGCTCGCCGTCATCTCCGCGGTCACGCACGGGGCTTTCCTGTGGCTGCTCGGGTTGCCGAACTCACTGGCGCTGGGCATCTGGTTCGGCGTCATCGCCTCGTTCGTGCCGACCATCGGCACCTATATCGCCGGGGTGCTGCCGATCCTGGTGGCGCTCACCATTCGTCCGCTCGACGCCGTCTGGATCCTCATCTTCGTGGTCGTCTACCAGTGGCTCCAGGACTACGTCCTGCAACCGCGCATCACCGCCCGCACGGTGGACGTGAATCCGGCCATCGCGCTGCTGTCGGTGCTGATCGGCGGCGCGCTGCTGGGCGCGGTCGGCGCGCTGCTCGCCATCCCGGCGACCGCGACCCTGCAGGCGTTCCTCAGCGAATACGTCAAACGCTATGAGGTGAACGAGGATCCGCGCATCGAGCGCACGAAACGTTAGGCGGGTGCGGGTTCCTTGATCGCGGCCTTGGCCCGGGCGGTGCCGAGGATCGAGCCGAGGATCACCAGCGGGAAGCCGATCGCCATGCCGGCGGTGAACGGTTCGCCCAGCAGGCTGACGCCGATCACGAGCGCCACGGCGGGGTTGATGTAGGTGATGACGGTGGCGCGGGCGGGGCCCACTTCCCCGATGAGCGCGAAGAAGACGACGAATGCCAGGGCGGTGCAGAGCAGGCCCAGGCCGACCACCGACCAGGTGGCATCGGCCGGATAGTGCTCGGGGCGTCGCCAGATCGCGAAGGGGAGGTAGATGACGGCGGCGAGCAGCAGGGAGGCGGTGACGACGCCGATCGGCGGGAGCCCGGTCAGTTTGCGGTCGATGATGATCGGGCCGACGGCGTAACCGATCACGCTGACCGCGATGGCCAGCAGCGCACCGAGATCGGACACGTCGATATCCAGGCCGACCAGCGCCGCCACGCCCGCGATGCCGATGACGAGACCGAGAATGCGGCGGCGGTCCAGGCGATCGTGACCCAGCCGGGTGACCATGACGACCGCGATCAGCGGGACCGCCGCGATGAGCAGGCCGACGGTGGAACTGGACAGCGACGTCTCGGCTTTGCCGATGAGTAGCCAGGGGCCGGTGATCTCGACCAGCGTGTAGGCCAGCACCCACTTCCAGTACCTCAGGACCGGGTAGAAGACCCTGGTGTACAGGGCGATGGGGAGCAGGACCAGCGCGCCCAGGAAGGTGCGGCCGAACGCCACCACCACCGGGTCGAAATCGGTCACCGCGATGCGGATCATGGCGTAGGGGACGCCCCAGATCACCCCCATGCTGAGGAACAGGACCCAACCGCGCCTACTCATCGCCCGCACCGCCATTGCCGCGCATCCCGCACTCCTTCCGAATCACCGGAGCGTATGACACGCCGCCGACAGCCATGACACTCCGCCGGGCGGCGACTATTCCGGCCGAAACGTCCGGTAGGCGCCGCCCTGCGAAGTACTGATGGGCACTACGACGCGTTCCGGCGCCCGACTGTTCCCGCCTGATGAGGAGAAGAGGTTGCGTTCATTGCGGATTCGAGGCGGGGTGCTGGCGGCGCTGAGCCTGATGCTGGGGGCCACCGCACCGGCGGCGGCCGAACCGCTCGCCGGTGCGCCGGGCGCCTGGCCGGTCTCGACATCCTCGACCATCGCGCCCGTGCTGGACTGCGTGCCCGCGGCGGCGCGGCCCGAACCGGTCATCCTGCTGGCCGGGTTCGGCGCGGTCGGGGATATCAGCGCCACCATCGACCGGCAGATGTCGCTGATCACCGGCGGCGTCCGGGCCGAGGGCGGGTGCGCGTATCCGTTCGCGTACGGCATCGTCGGGCCGATGCACGCGGCGGCGCCGATCGCCGAATCCGCCGTGCAGGTAGCGGGTTTCGTCGACGAGGTGCTGTCACGAACCGGTGCGGCGCGGGTGGATATCGTCGCGCATTCGTCCGGCGCGCTGGTCGCGGACTACTACCTGAAGTTCCTCGGCGGCGCACCCCACGTCCGCCGCGTCGCACAATTGGCCCCCGTGACGCACGGAACCACCGCGACCACTCTCACCGCCGGGCTGACGCTCCCCGAATACCCCAGCACACCAGCCGATTTCATGGAATCGACCGGTCTCGCCGGAACTCTCGCCACCACCGTCCCCGCCGTCCGCGGCGCCCTCGACTGCCTCGCGGGTTCCACGGTGATCACCCAGGTCCTCGACGACGGCGTGACCGTCCCCGGAGTCGAATACTCGGTCCTGGCAACGCGCTTCGACCAGGTACTCACCCCACCCGGCACCGCATCCTTCATCACCGAACCCGGCGTCCGGAACGACTTCTACGAGGACCTGCACCCCGAGGCCCCGCCCGCCTCGCACGCGGCCCTGCCCATGCAGCCGGGCGCGGCAGCCTGGGTACTGGACCGGCTCTACGGCGAGCAGGTCTCCTAGTCGAACCACTCCTCCTCTCCGGCGTCGATGAGCTCCGAGAGCAGTTCGCGGTCCGAGAACGCCTGGCGGAGCAGGGTTCCCAGCTGTTGCAGGGCCGCCGCGTCGTCGCCGTAGGCCACGAAGGTGCCCGCCTCGGGGTCGAAACCCATACGCCCCTGCAGTTCCGGGGCGCGCAGGCGGACGATCACCTCGGCCACGCCGGTCCAGGAGTAACCGCCGCCCTCGTAGCCGTGCACGGCGAAGACGTCCTCGAGTTCGACCATGTGGTTGTCGCTGAGCATCAGGCAGTAGTGGCCGGGTTTGTGGTCGTACTCGAAGAAGACGAGCGGGGCGTAGGTTTCGCGATCTGTCATGCGGCGCACTCTACGAACCCGGTCCGACAGCCGCTCACCGTGCTGCTCAGTCCCGGCGGGCATTGCGCGCGGTGCCGCGATGCGCCGCCACGGTCGCCGGATCCTCCGGCCACGCGTGCTTCGGGTAGCGGCCGCGCAGATCCGCGCGCACCTGCGGCCAGCCGTTGACCCAGAACGACGGCAGGTCCGCGGTCACCGCGACGGGTCGCTGCGCGGGTGAAAGCAGATGCAGCAGCAGTCCGGCGCGGCCGTCTGCCAAGCGCGGCGGCTCGCGCCAGCCGAAGATCTCCTGCACCTTGACGGCCAGGATCGGCGGGTCGGCGGAATAGTCCACTCGAATATGGCTGCCGGAGGGCACTTCCAGGCGCTCCGGGGCGAGTTCGTCGAAACGCGCCGCCTCGGGCCAGGGGAGCAGACGCCGCAGGGCTTGGCTGGCATCGATGCGTTCCAGGTCGGAACGCCTTCTGGCAGTGGATAATTCGATCCCGAGCCAGCTGTCCGCCGCCGCGATCAAGGCGGCGTCGTCCACGGCGGGCCACGGCGCGCCGAGCGTCCGATGCAGGAAATCCAGTCGCTGCCGCAGCGCGACGGCGTCGGCATCCCACCGCAACACCCCCGGCCCCTCGGTCGCGAGCCCCTTCCGGAGAGCGGCTTCCACCGCCCCGCGATCCGGATCGCGTAATGGCTTCTCCGACAACATGATCGCGCCCAGCCGTTCCACGCGCCGGGCGACCACGTCACCGCCGAGCCAATCGACCTCGTCGGCCGTGCCGAGCAGATTCGGCGCGACCGCCCGCGCCAGATCCTCATCGGCCGTGGCGGCCAATCGAATCCGCCCTTCCGACTGGCCCGGATCCCGCGAGGCGACCGCGACGGCCACCCATTCGGCATCGCCCAGACCCGAACCCGGCGGCAGCGTCACCGCCGTGCCGCCCACCATGAGATAGCTCGCCGAACCCGCCCCGCGCCGCCGTGCGATCCGCTCCGGCTGCGCCAGCGCCACGACGTACGCCACGTCCCCGGACAGACCGGCGGAGGCGCCGGTACTACCGGATCCGGCCTTCCCGTGTGTGCCACGCGAGCCCGAATCAGACCGGCGTCCGGATTCTCGCGCGTCGTTCCCGGCAGCCGCACGCGGCTCGAGCAGTCGCACAAGTCTTTCCACCTCGCGGTGCCAGCGGCCGGCGGGCTGATTGCGCAAGGCGCGGAGGGCGGCCGCGAGGTCGGTGGACGTTGCCGCCGCATCGTCGTCGAGCAGGGCGACGACCTCGGCGGCGGTCTGCGCGCCGACGGCCGTCGCGCCATCGAGGAGGGCGCGGGCCAGGCGGGGGTGCAGGCCGAGCGCGGACATGCGCTTGCCGCGAACCGTTGCGGCGCCGTCGATATCGGTCGCGCCCAGGGCGAGCAGTGCCCCACGACCCGCGGCGAGGCCGCCGGGGCGGGGGCGGGTCCCACCAGGAGAGCGCGGAGCCGTCGGGGGTGCCCCAGCACGCGAGTTCGAGGGCCAGGCGGGTGAGGTCGGCGGTGCGGATCTCGGGTTCGGGGTAGGGCGGGAGGGTGGCGTGCTCGTATTCGGGCCAGCAGCGCCAGACTCGGCCGGGAGCCTCACGGCCCGCGCGGCCCGCGCGCTGGGCGGCGACGGCGGCCGAAACACGCACGGTGGCCAGGCCGGACAGCCCGCGGCGGTGGTCGATGCGCGGGACCCGGGCCAGACCGGAGTCGATGACGGCGCGCACGCCGGGGACGGTGAGGCTGGATTCGGCTACCGCCGTGGACAATACGATGCGGCGGCGGGCGCCGGGGCGCAGGGCGGTGTCCTGGGCCGCGCTCGCCAGGCGGCCGTGCAGCGGCAGGACGTCCACGTCGTCGAGATCGGAGAGCAGGGTGGCCGTGCGGCGGATCTCGCCCGCGCCGGGGAGGAAGACCAGGACGTCACCGTCGTTGTCCGCCAAGGCGATTCGGGTGGCGCGGGCGACCTGGGCTTCGATGCGTTCGCGGGGCAGGGCGGGCAGGTAGGCGATGTCGACGGGGTGGGTGATGCCGTGCACCTCCAGCACCGGGGCGGGGCCGTCGTCGCCGAGCAGGGCTGAAAGACGTTCCGCCGCAACGGTTGCGGAGGTGGCGAGCAGGCGCAGGTCGGGGCGCAGGCCGGCGCGCGCATCCAGCAGGAGGGACAGCAGCAGGTCGGCGTCGAGGTGCCGTTCGTGGCATTCGTCGAGGACCACCACATCGGTGCCGGACAGTTCCGGATCGTTCTGCAAGCGCCGCACCAGCAGGCCCGAGGTCACCACTTCGATGCGGGTGCTCGCGCTGACCCGCCGATCGCCGCGCACCGCGTATCCGACCGTCTTGCCGACCGGCTCGCCCAGCAGCGCCGCCATGCGGGCCGCCGCGGCACGCGCGGCCAGCCGCCGGGGTTCGGCCACCACGACGCGGCCGCCGGCGCCCGCCGCCAAGGCCAGCGGGACCAGGGTCGTCTTACCGGTGCCGGGCGGTGCGACCAGGACGGCGGCGCCGGTGCGGGCCAAGGTCTCGGTGATCTCGCCGAGGGCCGGGCGGACGGGGAGATCGGGCAGGTCGGGGAGTTCCATTGCCGACCAGTCTGCCGTTGCCCGGGATCGGCGGACCGCTCACCCCCGCCGGGTTCAGACGAGGGTGATGGTCCCTGCGGCGGTACCCAGGGTCGCGATCAGGGCGGGGCGGGCGCCCGCGCCGACGGTGAGGTTCGCGCCGACGGCCAGCAGGCGATCGGCCGCCGCGGCGGGATCGGGGTGGATCGCCGCCAGGGATCGCAGTTCCACCTCGGGCAGTTCGGCCGACGGGTGTGCGGTCGCGCCCCAGTCGATGAGGAACGGGACGATCTGGGTGGGCTCGCTGAAATCGGGGAAGGTCAATCGCCACTCCAGGATTCGGCCGTCCGGGGTGGCCCGGGACAGGTCCGAGGCCGCGCCCGGATCGAATCCGGCGGCGCGCGCGGACTCGACGGCGGCATCGATATCGGTGACCCGCACCGCCCAGCCCGCCAGCCGGGCTTCGGTCAAGCTGTCGATGGCGAACGGCCGCGGCTGCTCCGGTTCGGGCTGTTCCGGATCCGGGCCGATGATCTCCAGGTACCCGCCGTTGCCGAGCCCGAGGAGATAGTTGCGCGTCCCGCGCCCGGGATGCCGCCCGCCCGCAACCGGTTTCACGCCCAGCGCCCGGGCGACGAGGTCGACGGTGGCGGCCAGATCGGGGGTGGCCAGGACGAGATGGTCGAGTTCGCTCACCCCACCGAAGCTAAGCCGCCCCGCCGGTGTTCAGTAGCGTTCCACTCACCGTGATCCCGAGGAAAGGACATGCAACGTGCGGGTACTCGTCACCGGTGCCGCCGGCTACCTCGGCCGCGCGGTCGTCAGCGCGCTCGCGACCGCGGGCCATCAACCGGTCGCCATGGTGCGCACCCCGGCTGAACCGATTCCGGACGCCGCCGAGACCCGCACCGCCGACCTCCTCTCCCTCGCAACCCTCGTGTCGGCGCTCGAGGGCATCGACGCCGTCTGCCACCTGGCCGGACTAACCCGCGCCCGCGAATCCCTCACCGACCCACTCCCCTATTTCCGCGTCAACACCGCGGGCGCCATCACCCTGCTGGAAGCCATGCGAGCGGCGGACATTCGCCACCTGGTGCTGGCTTCCACCTGCGCCATCTACGGCACCCCCGCCTGCCAGCCGATGACCGAACGCACCCCCGACGCACCCCCGCACCCCTACGCCACCAGCAAACTCGCCGCCGAACAAGCCATCACGGCCCAAGCCAACACCGGCGCCCTCACCGCCACCATCCTGCGCCTCCCGAACCTGGCCGGCGGCAACGACACCGACCCCACCCGCCTCATCCCCCGCACCCTCACCGCCGCCGCCACCGGCACCCCCCTGGAAATCAACGGCGACGGCACCGCCCTACGCGACTACCTCCACCTCACCGACGCCGCCGCCGCTTTCCCCGCCGCCCTGACCCACCCCACACCCCCCGTCACCCGCTACAACCTCGGCACCGGCCAAGGCACCAGCATCCTCGACGTGATCGCCGCCGCCGAACGCATAACCGGCCACCCCATCCCCACCCGCCACCGCCCCGCCGCCCCCGAACCCCCCGCCCTCATCGTCGACCCCACCCTGGCCACCACCGAACTCTCCTGGACCCCAAAGCATTCCGCCCTGGACGCCATCCTCGCCGACACCTGGTCCCACCACCCCTCGAACCCACTCCGCTAGCTCCACCAGCGGTTCGCCTCGAAAGCGGTATGGTTTGGGAGGTTTTGGTACGAGGGGCCGAATGGTGCGTGTGGGTGAGGTTTTCGCGGGGTTTCTGATCGAGCGCAAGCTCGGCGGAGGCGGCATGGGGGAGGTTTATCTCGCCCGGCATCCACGCCTGCCCCGGCGAATCGCCGTGAAGGTGCTGGCGCGGGAACTCGCGGCGGACCAGCAGACCCGGGCGCGGTTCGAGCGGGAAGCCGAACTGGTGGCCCGGCTGGACCATCCGAATATCGTGACGGTGCACGATCGGGGCGTCGAGGACGAGCGGCTGTGGATCGCCATGCAGTACGTCGACGGCGGCGACGCCTCGGCGTTCGGTCCGGTGA
This sequence comes from Nocardia yamanashiensis NBRC 100130, assembly GCF_001613325.1. GTDB lineage: Bacteria > Actinomycetota > Actinomycetes > Mycobacteriales > Mycobacteriaceae > Nocardia > Nocardia yamanashiensis. The sequence continues at coordinate 218,872 of NZ_BDCD01000018.1, forward strand.
CGCTGCCGGTGGGCGATGCGGTGCGGATCATCCGCGAGACGGCCAAGGCGCTGGACTACGCGCATTCGATGGGCGTCATCCATCGTGATGTGAAGCCCGCCAATATTCTGCTGACCCAGGCCGTGCCGGGTCACGAGCGGCGAATCCTGCTCACCGACTTCGGGATCGGGCGGCTGCGTGACGATACCCAGCAGTTGACGCGGACCGGGACGCTGGCCGCGACGCTCGCTTACGCCTCGCCCGAACAGCTTTCCGGGGATTCGATCGATCACAGGTCGGATCAGTATTCCCTGGCCTGCACGTTCTTCCGGTTGCTCAGCGGGGCGACGCCGTTCCACGCCGAGTCGGCGGCCGCGGTGATCGCCGGGCATCTGAGCCATCCCGCGCCGCGGGTCACCGATCGGCGGCCCGAGTTGCCCGTGAGCTTGGACGAAGTGTTCGCGCGCGGGCTGGCCAAGCGCCCCGAGGACCGGTTCGAGTCCTGCCGCGCGTTCGCCGACGCTGCGGCACAGGCCTTGTCGGCGACGGCCGACACCATGGTCATGTCGCTGCCCTTGGGGAACGAGCCCACCGCGCTCACTGAACCCGAGCCGCCGGCCGTTGCGGGCTCGTCCCGGACCTCGAAGCGCGGCCGCTGGGTCGCCGCCGGTGTGGGCTCCCTGGTGGTGGCGATCGCGGCCGCCGCCGGAATCGTCTGGGCGGTGGACGATTCCAGCCGGAAGGGCGTGGACCTGGGCATCACCCCGAGCAAATCCCATGCCGCGGTCTATTCCGGCTTCGTGCCCCTGAGCCCCATCGATCTGGCGGGAAAGCCTGTCGCGGCGCCGATCCCGGTACCGAACCCCGCCAACGACGGCCGGTTGCCCTGCCCGCCGACCTCGATCGCCGCCGCGCTACCGCTCTCCGGCAAGGACGCCGACCTGGGGCGGACCGTTCTCGGCGGTATCCAGCTGGCCGTCTCCCAGTTCGTTCGGGGTGGTGACAACGCCTGCTCCGTCACGGTCCGCGAATTCGACACCGCCGCCGACCAGACCACGGCGGCCCAGGTCGCCGAACGCATCGCTGCCGACGACTCGATAGTCGCCGTGGTCGGGCCGGCGCTGTCCGGTGAGGTGATCGCCGCCGGTCGCACGTTCGACGATGCGGGCCTGCCGTTCCTCACCCCGGTGGCGACGAATCCGGTGCTGGCGCAATCCGGCTGGACCAATTTCTTCCGCGGCCTCGCCAACGACAACGCCCAAGGCCCCGCCGTCGCCAGATACCTGGTGGACACCGCCGCATTCAGCCGCGTCTGCGTGATCCGCGACAACGGCGGCGGCTTCGGCGGCAATCTCGCCGACGCCGTCACCGAGGAACTCGGCTCCGCCGCCGCCTGTACCGCCCGCATCGACCCGACCGGCGATCTAGACCGGACCGTGCGAACGGTCGCCGCCGCGACCCCCGACGCCGTCTACTACTCCGGCTACGCGGCCACCGCCGCCAAGCTCCTCACCAAGCTCCGGAATGCCGGGATCACCGCCACCTTCGTCCTGGGCGACGGCGGCTTCGATCCACTCTTCCGCACCGACGCCGGCCCCGCCGCCACCGGCACCCTGGTGGCCTGCCCCTGCGGCCCCGGCACCGAACGCCTGCTCACCGACTACCGCACCACCACCGGCCGCCCCGCCTCCCCGCACGCCGTCGAAGCCTACGACCTGACCGCAATCCTGTTGCGCGCCATCGTCTCCGGTCACACCGACCGTGCCGCCATCCGCACCTACCTCCACACCTACCAGGCCGACGGCATCGCCCACTCCTACGCCTGGTCCCCGACCGGCGAACTCACCGACCCCCGAGTCTGGCTGTACCGCGTGTCCTGACCTACCCGTCGCGCCATCCGGACGCGGCCGCGCAACGAATATTTCGAATGTCGATGGGCAGGATTTCGCGACGGCGACTACTGGGTGCCGCTGCGGCGGCGGGGGCGGTCGCCGGTGGTGCGGGGTTGGCGGGCTGTGGGGCGGCGGCTAGTGAGTACAGCGTGCGGAGTGGGGGTGGGGGCGTAGCGAGGCGTTGGCGCGGCAGTTGCTGGGGGTCGACGGCGATGGGGAGGATTTCACGCTGGCTTATCTGAAGGTATTGATCGATACGGGTCTGCCTGTGGCGGAGGGGCGGAAGAAGATCGTTGTGGTGGGGGCGGGGGCGGCGGGGTTGAGTGCCGCGAGGCTGCTGGCGGGGGCCGGGCATCAGGTGACGGTGCTGGAGGCCAATGGGAATCGCGTGGGTGGGCGGGTGAAGACCTTGCGGGGGGTGTTCAGCGATCCCGCGCTTTATGCCGAGGCGGGGGCTATGCGATTGTCGAGTGCGCATCCGCTGGCGCTGGCGCTGGCGGATCGGCTCGGGCTGCGGCGGCGGCCCTTCTACGGATCGGATGTGCTCCCGGACACGCGCACGCCGCCGACTCCGCCGGTGTACTACCGGTCGTTCACCGGCGAGGAGTGGACGAACGGGCCGAAGACCGATTACGTGCCGCCGCCGGCCGCCGGGCGCACCTTGATCGCGGTCAACGGGGCGAGCGTCACCCGAGCCGCGTACGCCGCGAATCCCGCTGCGGTGCATGCCGGTTTCGGGTGTGTGTCGGCGACGGCGGGCAGTGCCGAACTGGATGCGGCGCTGCGGCAGGTCGTGGCGGCCGGGCAGCCGATCGAACGGCAGGTCGAGAGCTGGGCCGAGCTGTTGGACAAGTACGAAAACCATTGCCTGCGGCAATATCTCATGGAAGCGGGCTGGAGCGGGGCGCAGCTGGCGGCGGTGGGGACGCTGGAGAACGTGACGGCCAGGCTGCGGCACAGTGTGATCTTCCCGCTGGTGGATCACAGTCTGGTTCCGTCGGATGCCACGTCGTGGGAGCTGGTGGGCGGGATGGCGTCGCTGACGGATGCGATGGCTCGGCAGCTCGGGGCCGCTGTTCTGATGGGTAAGCGGATGACCCGGCTGGAGCAGACCGAGCATGGTGTGAAGGTCTGGACCACGGCGGAATCCGGGAACGAGAGCAGTGACGGCGGGCCGGTGGGGCCGGTCGAATCGTTCGAGGCGGATTATGCGATCGTGGCGATACCGTTGACGGCGGCGCGGTTTTGCACGTTCGAGCCGCCGCTGTCGTACGACAAGCGGCGGGCGGTGATCGAGATGCATCATGATGCCGCGACGAAAGTGTTGCTGGAGTTCAAGACTCGGTTCTGGGAGCAGGGGGCGGCGGGGTTCCGGGGTGGGCGGTGCATCAGTGATTCGCCGAATCGGTGCACCTACTTTCCGTCGCATACCGAGAACTCGGAAGGTGGGGTGGTGCTGGCCTCCTACACCTTCGCCGATGAGGCGATGCGGTGGGATTCGCTGACCGACGGCGAGCGGATTCACTTCGCGCTCAACGGGATGCGGGAGTTGTTCGGGGCGCGGGTGGATTCGGAGTTCACGGGAGTCGGGATCACGCAGAGCTGGTTGCGGGCGCGGTATGCGCTCGGCGAGGCGGCGATTCCTGCGCCGGGGCAGTTGCACGAACATCACCTCGCCACTCGATCGGTGGAGGGGCGGGTGCATTTCGCAGGCGATCACACCAGTTTGAATACGGCGTGGATCGAAGGCGCGCTCGAAAGCGGGGTCCGGGCCGCGCTCGAGGTGCATCGACGGTGAGTGTTCGCGCACAGGCGAGGGCGGGCAATGACCACTTGTACCGCTCTTATCTGCAAAGATGCAGAAATGAGCTTGTCCTCCGGCACTCCGCGACCCAACCCGGACGATCTGCTGGTATTGCTGGCGGTCGGCCGGACCGGGCGGTACGTATCGGCGGCGGATGAACTCGGCCTCAACCACACCACCATTTCGCGGCGGATCGCGGCATTGGAGCGGGCGCTGGGCGGGCGGGTGCTGACGCGCGGGGCGGGCGGCTGGGAACTGACGGAACTGGGGCGGACCGCTCTGGGTGCGGCCGAATCCATCGAATCGGCGGTCAAATCGCTCACCGGAACGGACGGCGAGCACACCCTCGAAGGCGTCGTAAGGCTCTCCGCCACAGACGGTTTCAGCGCATATCTGGCCGCCCCCGCGGCCGCCGCGGTGCTGCGCCGCCACCCCAGGATGGCCGTCGAGATCGTCGCGACCACGCGCCGGGCTTCCCTGCAACGCTCGGGACTGGACGTCGAAATCGTGGTCGGCCGCCCGCAGGTCCGGCGCGCGGAGGCGATTCCGCTGGGCGACTACATCCTCGGCCTCTACGGCGCGCGCGGCTACCTCGAGGAACGCGGCACACCGGCCGCCATCGGCGACCTCGCCCGGCACCCGCTCGTCTACTTCATCGACTCCATGCTCCAGGTGGACGACCTCGACCTGGCCACCGGATTCGCGCCCAACATGCGCGAATCCGTCTCTTCCACCAACGTTTTCGTCCACGTGGAAGCCACCCGCGCCGGGGCCGGACTCGGGCTGCTCCCAGCCTTCATGGCCGACCGGCACCCCGATCTGATCCGCGTGCTCCGCGACGAGGTCGCAGTGCAGCTCACCTACTGGCTGGTGGCCCGCTCCGAAACCCTGCGCCGACCCGAAGTGGCGGCGGTGGTCGAAGCCTTGCAGGACCAGGTCCGGCTGGCGGGCAGCGCACTGCTCGGCGGCGGAGTGCGCGGCTGAGGGGTGCGCGTTTCGGGCATAGTTCTGAGCCGATCACACATTGGAACGCTCATCCGGCCGCTATACCGTCGATCCCGAAGCAACCACTTGTGAATCGGAGGCAACCCGGTGGCTATTCAGATCGGCGTCTTTCTGCCCACGTCCGGCCCGCATATCGCGGAGTCCGGGGCCGGGGAGCTGCGTGCGAGCGCGCGTACGGCGGAGTCGGCGGGACTCGAATCCGTATGGGCCAGTGACCATCTCATCGCGTCGCAGCCCATGCTGGACAGCACGGTCGCCCTCACCACCGCCGCGGCGGTGACCGACCGGCTCCGGATCGGCTACGGGGCGATGCTGCTGGCACTGCGCCCGGCCGCGTGGGCCGCCAAGGAAATCGCCACCCTGCAACAGCTTTCGGACGATCGGCTGCTGCTCGGCGTCGGCACCGGCAACCCCGCGCACGGCGATATCGGCTGGCGCGCGGCGGGCGCGCCGTTCGCCGAACGCGGCGCGCGCACCGATCACGCGCTGGCGGTGCTTCCGGACCTGGTCGCGGGGAAACCCACGCGGCTGGACGACGAGCTCGAGGTCGCACTGTCGCCGGGTGCGTCGATGCCGCCGATCCTGATCGCGGGCAACAGCGCCCGGGCCCGCCGCCGGGCCGCCGCCTACGGCGACGCCTGGATGCCGATCAACCCGGGCCTCGACCAGCTGCCCGGCCTGCTGAACGAACTGCGCGAACTCGCGGCGCGCCACGAACGCCCGGCGCCCGCCGTCACCATCGTCGCACCGGCCCTGTCCACGGACCCGCGCTCGGCCGCGGCCGAATTGACCGCGTACGAGGCCGCCGGCGTCGAGCGGGTCATCCTCGCGCCGACCGGACCGGATTGGCGGCGTGACTACGCCTTCGCCGGTGCGGTCCGCGCCGCGCAGTAGCGACCGCGAAGCCGCCCGCCGCGGCTCCACTTCTCTTTCCGCAGAACGGATTCCGACATGCGCTCTTCCCGTGCCGTCACCAGGCTGCTGCGTGCGCTCGCAGCGGTGGTACTGCTCATGCTGCCCGCGATCGTGACGACGGCGGGCGCGTCGCCCGCGCCGCCCGGCTGGTCGGCGGCCTGGACCACCGCGCTGTATCGAGCGGACCGCTTCGTCGCACCGAACTGGTCAGAGCAGGGATTCACGAATCAGACACTGCGCCAGGTGGTTCGAGTCACGCAGGGCGGAGCCGCCGCCCGGATCGTGCTGTCGAACCGCTTCGGCACCGCACCGCTGCGGATCGGCGGCGCGAGCGTGGCACGCGGGCTGCCCGACGCGGGGATCGCCCCGGAAACGTTGCGTACCTTGACATTCGGTAATGCCGTCGCCACGGAGATCCCGCCGGGAGCCGAGCTCACGACCGATCCCGTACTGCTGCCGATCGCCCCGTTCGACGAATTGAGCATCACCCTCTACCTCACCGACGCCAAGGGACCGGTCACCCAGCATTCCCAGGCCTTCGAGACCGCCTACCGCGCCGACGGAGACCAGCGCGCCGACACCGGCGGCGCCGCCTTCACCGAGACCACGGCGGCTTGGTACTACCTGTCCCGCGTCGAAGTGGCCGATATCCTGCCACGCACCGCCGGGATCGTCGCATTCGGCGACTCCATCACCGACGGTGTCGGCTCGACCGTCGACGCCGGCAATCGCTTCCCCGACGAACTCGCCGAACTCCTTGCCGCACAGGGGACTCCGCGCGCCGTCCTCAACCAGGGCATCGGCGGCAACCGGGTGACTGTCGACTCCGGCTGGATGGGCGAGAGCGCCCTGCGCCGCTTCCGGCACGATGCGCTCGACCAGCCCGGCATCGCCACCGTCATCATCCTGGAAGGCATCAATGACATCGGGCTCAGCGTCGGCGCGCCGGAGATCGGCGAACCCGCCGTACCGGTCTCGGCCGAGCAGCTCATCGCCGGATACCGCGAGTTGATCGCGCAGGCCCGGGCCCGGGGTCTGCGGGTGATCGGCGCGACCATGCTCCCCATGGAGGGCTCGCCCTACTATTCGGCCGCCGCCGAAGCCGAACGGGCGGCGGTGAATCAATGGATCCGCGCTTCCGGGGAATACGACGCGGTGATCGATTTCGATGCCGCGCTCGCCGATCCCGCCGCCCCGCGACGCTTGGCCGCGCCCTACGACTCCGGCGATCACCTGCACCCCAGCGATGCCGGTTACACCGCGATGGCCGCCGCGGCCGCCGCCGTCGACCTGGGTTGATCACTGGGCGGTCAGCTGGACGAACCCGAGGTTGGCCAGCACCACCACGGGGTAGATCAGCGCCGCATGCCGATGCCCGAGGCGGTGCAGCGCGATGGCCGCACCGCCGAACACCGCGATCTTGGTGAGCACCGCGAGCGCCGGAACGTCGAAGGTCGATTCCGGCGCGGCGAACAGACCCCAGAACAGCATCGCGACCACCGCGGCAGCGATCCCGCACAGCAGTTGCCCCGCCCGGCCGCGTCCGCCGCGCGCACCCAGGAAACCGAGCGCGGCGACGGCGACCAGCTCCAGCAGGAACGCGACGAGAAGGTTGGCGCCACGCCAGATTTCCAGGATCATGCCCACTCCGAGATCAGTGCTCTCTATTGCGCCATCACTGTCTCACGAACAATGATCCGAAGCAAGAGCACTGCTCTCGGACGTGCCCGCGGTCAGCGGGTGGGGCGGTCGCCGAGGATCGCGGCGCGCTCCATCACACGGCGCTGCGGGAAGTAGTCGTTGACGGCGTAGTGCTGGGTGGCGCGGTTGTCCCAGAACGCGATCGACCCTGCGGCCCAATGGAATCGGACCTGGTACTCGGGAATTCGGGCCTGCTGGAACAGTTCCCGCAGCAGATCCTCACCCTCGGCCGGGTCCAGACCGACGATGTGGGTGGTGAAGACGGCATTGACGAACAGCGTCTTGCGGCCGGTGCGCGGGTGCGTGCGGACCACCGGGTGCACCACGGGCGGGAATTCGGCTTGGCGGCGGGCGAGTTCGTCGGCATCCAGGAACTGACCGAAGGGCAGGGTGAAGTCGTGCACCGCGTCCAGGTCGTCGATGCGGGCCTTGAGTTCAGGCGACAGATTGTCGTAGGCGGCGGCCATATCGGCGAACATGGCGTCGCCGCCGGCCGCCGGGACCTCCAGCGCACGCAGCACGGAGCCGAGCGCCGGGCGTTCCCGCCAGGTGACGTCGGTGTGCCAGGCGTTCTCGACGCCCGGGTTCTGCGCGTCCTTCGAGAAGCGGACGATCTCGGGGACATCGCCCTGCGGCAGGAACGGGTGCACTTCCAGCTCACCCCACAGGCGCGCGAAGTCGCGATGCTGTGCGCCGGTGAGGTTCTGGTCGCGGAAGAACAGCACCTTCCACTCCAGCAGCGCGCGATCGAGTTCGGCGAACAATTCCGGGCCGACCGGTTCGCGCAGATCGATGCCGGAGATCTCGGCGCCGATCAGATTGGTGTACGGGGTGAGGGTGAACAGTTCGTACGGCGCGCTGTCGGCGCCGCCGGGCAGCCGGTGCAGGGTGCGCGGGCCGGCGGCCAGGGAACGGCCGATCAGCATCTCGCCGAGCGTGTTGTACGTGGCAGTCATCGTGATCCTTGTTTCGTTGGGTGACTTGCGTTTTCAGGCGGCCAAGGTGCGGCGAGCATCGAGGTGGCGGCATCGACGAGCACGTCCAGGCCGAGGTCGGTGAGATGCCCCGGCGGGTCCGGTTCCTGCAAGCGGCGCTCCCGATCCGCCAGTGCGGTGACGACGAGCATCGCGACCAATCGCATTCGCTCGTCGAAGATCTCGGGCGCGAGGCCCTCCAGCTCGCGCCGCAGTCCCGCCACCACCAGCCGCACGCTCTCGGCTTCGGGCCGCCGCATCGTGTTCAGCACCGGATCGAACTGCGGCCGCCACAGGGTCTCGGCGATGAATCGCAGATACCAGCTGGGCTCCCCCGCGCGCTCCGGATCGTGCAAGGTGGCCGCCAGCGGTTCCACCAATGCCCGCACCAGCTCGGACACCCCGGCGTCCTCCAGCTCCCGCAGCCGCCGCATCCGCTGTGCGTTCACGGTGGTCATCCGCCAGACGTAGATCTCCTCGACCAGCGCTTCCTTGCTCCCGTAGTGGTAGGCCACCGCCGAGGTATTGCGTTGTCCCGCGGCAACCGCGATCTGCCGCAACGACACCGACTCGATCCCGAACTCCGCGAACAACCGCTCCGCCGCCGCCAGGATCCGCGCTTTCGCCGCCATGCCCCCAAGTTAAAGCAGCTGCGTTAATCCGCGAACCGATTCACTCACCCCGATCTTTATTCGCCGCCGCAACGCGCTCCGCGGCAGGCACCGGGCACATAATCGGCGAAAGTGTTGCGGGGGTGCCGTTTCAGTGACTAACTTTGCGTCCACGCTGGCGGGTAGCCAGACCTGCGAGTAGGCGACGATTCGGTGATCAGCAGCAAATTTCTCCATCTGAACCCGGCACGGTGGTCGCGGGTTGTCAGCGTCCGAACCAGAGTGCTTGCCATCGTGCTCATTCCGAGTCTCGCCTTGCTGGCGATCGGAATCGGCGGATCGGCCTATCTGGTGCAGAGCGGGCGGGAGGCCAATCGGTTCGCCGAACTGGCGCGCGGCACCTCGGGGCCGTCGATCAAGATGATCGAGGCGTTCCAGGAGGAGCGGCGGCTGTCCCTGTTGTTCCTGGCCGGGGACGATTCGGCGGGGTACGGCTTGCCCGCGGCGCGTAAGCAATCCGATGCGGGGTACGCGGCGGTGGTGGCGCAGGCCAATGCGCTGTCGGAACTTCGGCCCGATCTGAAGGACGGGTTCTTCCGGGTCGGCGTCGGGCAGAAGGTGCCCGCGCTGCGGGCCGCCATCGATGCGCGCGCTATTCCGGCGGCGGAGGCGTTCACCGCGTACAGCATGGCGGTCGCCGCCATCATCAACGGCTGGCTGATCTCGGCGGATGTAGCGCCCGAATCCCATATCGCGGTCGAGCTGTACAAGTCGGTCCATGCGCTGCGGGCCGCCGAATCCATTTCGCGGACCAGCGGTTTGGGCTCCCTGGTGATGCTCAACGGGCAGCTGTCGCCGGAACTGCTGGTGGAATTGGCCGGATACATCGGCGACGGGCGCGGCGAGGTCGCCTACATCGGGTCGGTGCTGCAGGGGTCGCACCTCGAACGCTGGAAGGCGATCACCGGCAGCTCGGAATGGCAGCGGCTGCGCGCCATGGAGGACGCGATCCTCGTGCGCGGCCCGGTCACGGCCTCCGGAAGCGGCGGCCGCTCCGCCGATTCGCTGCCGTTGACGCTGACCGAATGGCAGCAGGTGGCGGGCAAGGTCCGGGGCGATCTGCTGGGGCTGTGGGAAACCCAAAGCGTCGACGCGCATTTCGCGGCGACCGAACAGGGCAACCGGCTCAACCGGAACTCGCTGACCGCCGGGGCGGGCGTGCTCTCGCTCGCGCTGCTGGCCTTCCTCGGTGCGCTGCTGCTGGCCAACAGGTTCATCGCCCGGCTGCGCCGGCTCCGCCGCGACACCCTGGAATTGGCCGATGAGCGGTTGCCGGACACCATCCGGCGGCTCTCGGCCGGTGAGGAACTCGACGAGGACGCCGACCGGCTGGATTTCGGCGCCGACGAAATCGGCCATGTCGCCGATGCTTTCAACCGCGCGCACCGGGCGGCGGTGGCGGCGGCGGTCGCCGAGGCCAAGACGCGGGCGGGCGTGAACGCGGTGTTCGTGAAGATCGCGCACCGGTCCCAGAGCGTGGTGCACCGGCAGCTGGCGCTGCTCGACAAAGCCGAGCGGGAGGAGGCGGATTCGGAGCGGCTGCAGCTGCTGTTCGATCTCGACCATCTGGCGACCCGGGCCCGCCGCAATTCCGAGAACCTCATCGTGCTCGGCGGGGAACAGCCGGGACGCAAGTGGCGCAATCCGGTTCCGCTGGTCGATGTGGTGCGCGGTGCGGCCGCGGAATCGCTGGACTACCGGAGAATTCACGTCCGCAGGCTGCCGGAGACGCAGATCGTCGGTTCCGCCGTCACCGATATCATCCATCTGCTGGCGGAGCTGGCCGACAATGCCACCGCGTTCTCGCCGCCGGAGTCACCCGTGGAGGTGACCGGCGGGACGGTCGGCAAGGGCATCGCCATCGAGATCGCCGATCAGGGCATGGGCATGACCGCCGCGGAGATGGCCGCCCGCAACGCGCTGCTTGCGCAACCGCCGGACTTCAGCGTCGCGACCCTGTCCTCGGATATTCGGCTCGGTTTGTTCGTGGTCGCCAAACTGGCTGCGCGCCACGGTATTACGGTGCGGCTCACGGAATCCGATTACGGCGGCATGAAGGCCATCGTGCTGATCCCGCGCACGCTCACCACCGCCGCGCTCGAGGCAGGTACGGCAGATCCGGTGCGCGAGAACCGAATTACGGCGCAGCCCGAGTACTCATGAGCGATGCACCGGAGTCGTGGTACGACGAGGACGCCGGACCGGTGGTGCGGCTCTACGCGGTGACACGCGGCCGGTCCGAAACCCGGCGCACCGACGTGGACATCCTCACCCGTGTGGTGACGTCGAGGTTCGGCCGGCTGCGGCGCGACGAACCCGAATACGCGGCCATCGTGGAGCTGACTCGGGCGCCGCTCTCGGTCGCGGAGATCGCCGCCCAGCTGCGGCTGCCGATCACCGCGACCAAGATCCTGGTCGGGGATCTCATCGCCGACGGCGTCCTCGACTTCCGCGCACCCGCGGCCGATCAGGGTTCCGCCGACGATCTGGCCGTGCTGCGCGCGGTCCTGAAAGGGATTCGGGCACTGTGACCCGGTTCCGGCCGGCCGACGCCTACCAGGGCGTATCCCAATCCCCTACCGTCCCGGTGGGTTTCAGCGCCGGAACATCCGGCAAGCGGGGAACGCGCCCCACCGGGCGGCCCGCCGCACGCGCTAGACCCGCGAAGCGGATGGCGTCGAACACCGCCGCACCACCCGGGTCATTGTTGAAGTACACGAAGACGTCCAGGTCCCGGTCCCAGGCCTCGTCGATGCGGTCGAGCCAACCGCCCAGCACCGCTTCGTGGTAGCTGGGCGCCGGTTCGCCCGTACCTTCATGGAACCGCAGATAGCCCCAGTCGGCCGTCCGCCACAGCGGCGTCACCGGCCGATCCAGCCGGTCCGCCCAGCACAGCGCCGCGTTCTTCGCCTCCAGCACCTCGCGAACCGCACTGGTCCACCAGCTCTCGTGCCGCGGCTCGACCACCACCCGAACATCGTCCGGAATCAGCTCCAGCACCGCCCGCAGCCGATCGGGCTCGGCCGGCAGATTCGGCGGCAACTGAATCAGCAGCGGCCCCAGCTTGTCGCCGAGTCCCCGCGCCGCCTCCACCGTGCGTTCCAGCGGAATCTCCACCTCCGACAGCCGCCGATAATGCGTGATCACCCGACTGGCCTTCACCGCCATCACGAAATCCGCCGGCGTGCGCTCCCGCCACCCTTCGAACGTCGAACGCCGGACCGGCCGATAGAACGCCGCGTTCAACTCCACCGTCCCGAAATGCCGCGCGTAATGCTCCAGCCACCGCCGCTGCCCGACGCCTTCGGGATAGAACACCGCCCGCCAATCCGCATACTGCCAGCCCGAAGTACCGATCGACATCGTCATCCCATGGCGATTCCCACTCCGCCGCCCCGCAACCACACACCGCCGACCTCCTGGGCAGCGAAACCCAGCAACTCGTCCATGGTTCGGAACGGAATATGACGAAAAAAGAGGGCGGTCCTGAACCTGATGGTCAGGACCGCCCTCGTTTGTAGCGGGGACAGGATTTGAACCTGCGACCTCTGGGTTATGAGCCCAGCGAGCTACCGAGCTGCTCCACCCCGCGTCGGTGAATACAACATTACACACGGGGTGGAGAGGGAACCAAATCGTCTGGTCAGGGCGGGTTTTGCGGGCGTGGTATCAATGAAATCGGCATGGTTGCCGGTGGAGTTCTCGCGGTTTCGAGGGATGGTTATGACGATGCGGTTCCGGACCTTGCGGCTGGAGGTCGGTGCGGGGGTTGCGGTTGTCACGTTGAACCGGCCTGAGCGGCGCAATGCGTTCACCGGGGAGATGGGTGCGGAATTGGCTGCGGCCTATGGGTATTGCGATGGGGCGGACGCGGTTCGGGTGGTGGTGCTGACCGGGGAGCCGCCCGCGTTCTGCGCGGGGGCGGATCTGGGGGCGGGTGATCGGACGTTCAGTGAGCCGGGTGCGGGGTTCAGTGCGGCGGGGGTCGGCTTGCCTGCCTGGCGGATTCGTAAGCCCGTGATCGCGGCGGTGAACGGGCATGCGCTGGGGATCGGGCTCACCATGGCCTTGCAGGCCGATATCTGCTTGATGGCGGAGGACGCCAAATACGGTGTGCTGCAGGTGCGCCGGGGCATGATCGGGGATGCGTATTCGCATTGGGTGCTGCCGCGGCTGGTCGGGGTGTCGCGGGCCGCCTACCTGCTGCTCACGGGGGCCACGTTCGACGGGCGGCGAGCCCGGGAGATGGGCTTGTGCCTGGAAGCGTTGCCGAATGACGAAGTGCTCGGCGCGGCAATGGAATTGGCGCGGGATATGGCGGTGAACGCCGCGCCGTTGGCGGTGGCCGCGAGCAAGCGGCTGTTGTGGGAGTCGTTCGAGAGCGATGCGGGGCGCGTGGGTCAGTTGGAGACCGACCTGCATTTGATGCTGATGGGTCACGAGGACGCCAAGGAGGGCGTGCGCGCGTTCCAGGAGCGCCGTGCTCCGAAGTGGTCGGGCAGCGCGAGCGAGCTCCCGGACGGCGATGGGATCGGTTCCAGCACAGCGTTTTTCAATCCCGAGACCGCACCCGATACAGAGCCCACGCCGGATCGCTGAGGTGCCGATCCGGCAGCACTGGAAATCCGCGAGGTCCCGGAATCAACGCAGGGCGAGCAGCGCGGATTCGACTGCGGCGAGCCGCTTCCGGGTTTCCTCGGGGGCGACGGCCGCCCGCAGTTCGATGGCCAGCCGGTCCTGGAAGGTGGACAGAATGTAGGTGGCGGGCGGGCCGAACGCGGCTTCGGGATCGACCGCGGCTTCGGTCATGACGGTGCGGAAGTCCTCGAATTCGAGGTTGTGTGGGCCGCGCAGCTCCGGCACCACGCCCCAGTTCGTGGAGATGACCCCGATGGGTCGCTCGTCGGCCGGCAGCTGCATCAACTGGGCGATTCGCGACCCCATATCGTCGTAGAACCGCAGGCCGGACTGGTGAATCGCCTGACTCTCCAAGTCTTTTCGCAGCTCGTCGGTGATGTCGCGGGCGATCGCCGGGGTGTCGGTGAGATCGCCGGTGGCCACGTAGGCGGCGAATCCCAGCGGATCGGTGGCGGCCGTGTTCTCGACCGGCGGGGTGATCCGGGTGCGCAGGTTCACCGGATAGCTGTAGGAGACCCGCTGCGGCGGCACCCCCGCGAATTCGGCCTCCACGCGCAGGATCAGGGCGGAGAGCACGCCATTGAGCGTCGTCTCGTTGCGGCGGGCGTAGGCCAGCAGGTGCGCGGTGGCGGCGGAATCGAGACGGCAGCGCGCCGCCGCGATCTGGAACACGCGGACCCGGTCACCGCGCGGACCCGGCGGAAACGCCGGGGCATCACCTTCACCGACAGGTGCGGCGGACTGAATTCCATTGTCCACCTTGGTGATTCCACGTTCTGCCAGCACCTGCTCCAGCGACTCCGGATACCCGCGCACCACGTCATCCACCGGCAGGCCCGCCACCGTATCGGTGTACAGCGACCACAGCTCCCCCAGCAGCGCGAGCGAGTGATACCCATCGGCGATGCTGTGATGGGTGAACAGCGTGACCGCGGCCCGGTCCCCGTCCTGAACCACCTGCAACCCGGACAGCACCCGGTTCTGATCAGCGCAGATATCGGACAGTACGGCGTCGATATCGCCCGCGCCGGCAACCACACCCGGCAACGGTCCCGGCCGGGCCACGATGGCGAATCCGTCCGCCTCGGCCTCCAGCGCCGCCGACAGCACCGGATACCGCCGCCGCAGCGCCGCGAAAGCCGTGGACAGCGCGGCGATATTCAGCTCGCCGCGCACCACCACGGAGTAGCCGATATACGCATTGGCCATGGCGAAGAATTTCTCACTCGGGTCGAGCGCTCGAATCCGGCCAGCCTGCACTGGTGCTCCTCATCGCCGAAATGTCTTGTGCGGCACCGGGTGGACCGCTACGGCGACCAGGATATAGACGCGCTCGGCGCGCGGCCGCCGGGTGAGATCGATACCACCCAGCAGCCCGTACCGGCCTAGGTCACCGAGTCCAGCGAGGAGAAGACGACGACATTGGACAGGTAGCTCTTGGCGTTCTGATCGAACTGGCCGCCGCAGGTCACCACCTGCAGGGTCGCGCCGCCGCGGGAACCGTAGACGAGCTGATCCGGGAATTCGGACTTCTGGTACATGCGCACGTCGGTGACCTTGAAGTGCGCGATCTTGCCGTCCGCGCGGGTCACGTCGATCAGGTCACCGGGCTTGACCTTCTTGAGCGCGAAGAAGATGCCCTCGCCCTGATAGGAGTCGACGTGGCCGAGGATGACCGCCGAACCCTGCTCGCCCGGGGCGGGGCCCTGCTGGTACCAGCCCGCCTGCCGGTAGTCGGCGGGGACCTGGACGGTGCCGTCGGCATTGAGCCCCAGCGAGATCAGCGAACCAGACGCGCCGATGGAGGAGATGGTGAACGCCGTGGGCGTCGACCGGCTGATCGCCGGGGCGGTCTGCACCGCCGAGGTGGTGGTGACGGTCGAGGCCGCTGGGGTGCTGTCGGAGGAGCAGCCCGCGGTCAGGACCGAGGTGAGCGCCACCGCCGCGGCGAGGACGCCGAATCGGATTCGCCCGGCGCGCAGCATGTTTCGGCTCACTTCGCGCTCACCTGAGCGGCCATGCCGCCCGCACCGGTTTCGGGTGCGCCCTTGGGAATCACGTAGCCGCCCTGCGGAACCAGGTCGGTGACCGCGGGGCCGCCGGTCATGCCTACGGTCGCGTTCGCGGGAATCGTCATGCCGTACACGGTGTCCGCACCCGCCGCACCGGATCCGGCGACGACTAGGTCGATGCCGCCCAGGCCGCCGGTCTGCGCACCACCGCCTACGGTCCCGCCGACACCGACAGTGCCACCGGTCTGGACTCCGCCACCGACAGTGCCACCCACACCGACATTGCCACCGGTCTGCGCACCGCCACCGACGGTCCCGCCGACACCGACGTTCCCACCGGTCTGCGCACCGCCACCGACGGTCCCGCCCACACCGACGTTCCCACCGGTCTGCGCGCCACCGCCGACGGTCCCGCCCACACCGACATTGCCGCCGGTCTGCGCATCGCCACCGACGGTCCCGCCGACACCGACGTTCCCACCGGTCTGGGCATCGCCGCCGACGGTCCCGCCGACACCGACATTGCCGCCGGTCTGCGCGCCGCCACCGACAGTGCCTCCGGCTCCGCCATTTCCGCCGGTCTGGGCGCCGCCACCGACGGTCCCGCCGACACCGACGTCCCCGCCGGTCTGCGCGCCACCGCCGACAGTGCCACCGGCCCCGGCAGTGCCGCCGGTCTGCGCACCGCCACCGACGGTGCCACCCACACCGCCGTTTCCGCCGGTTTGAGCGCCGCCACCGACGGTGCCGCCGACACCGCCGCCGCCACCGGCCTGTACGTCGACGCCGACGTTCACTCCCCCGGTGCCGACGCCCACATCCACCCCCACTCCGAGGCCGGGCGCCGGATTCGTCGTGGTGGCGGGGTCCGCTGCGGCCGATGCCGCACAGAGCGCGACCGCGGTGGCTACGGCCAACGCGGTGGTGAATGTCCTTGCCGACACTTTTTTATTCGCTTCCAGAAGAGGGGTCCGACACCCCGTTCGTCGGCGCAACCGTGCCGGTTGTTAGCCGGATTCGGTACCAATCCGAGCAATTGCGGCAAATTGGGAGCATTACAGACTGGACGTTTGTTCAATCCCTATGGGGTACACCGGGACCGCAATCGATCTACCCGGCGGTTCGCGCCACCACGAAAACCCGGCGGAACGGAAGCCAGGTGGTGCCATCGGGTTGCGGTGGGTACGCGGCGGTCAGCATGGGGGCCAGCTCCGCCCGGAATTCCGCCCATTCGGCAGCGTCGAGGAGTTCGCGGACCGGGGTCAGCGCGGTGCCGGCGACCCATTCCAGCACCGGGTCCGGACCGGTCAGGCGCTGGAGATAGGTCGTCTCCCAGGCATCGACCGCACAGCCCGCCGCGGTCAGCAGCCCGGCATAGCCCACCGGGTCGAGGACCGCGCGCGGTTCCAGCAGGTTCGCGGCGGCCAGCCTTGCGCGCCAGGCCGCGGTTCCCGCGAGCTCGCGGATGGCGAGATGCGATGGCGCGTCGAAGTTCCCGGGCACCTGGAAGGCGATCCACGCACCGGCGGGCAGCTCACCCGCCCAGCGAACCACCAGATCTTGATGGCCGGGCACCCACTGCAGTACCGCATTGGAAACCACCACATCGGTGTCCGCGCGCGGCCGCCAATCCCGGACATCCTCGAGCTCGGCCTCGATGCCGCGGGCGCGGGCGGCGGCGACCATCTCGGGTGAGGCGTCGGAAGCCTCGATCTCGGCTCCGGGCCAGCGCGCACCGAGCGTCACGGTCAAATTGCCGGGGCCACAGCCCAAATCCACCACCCGGCGCGGGCGGTCGGCGCGCACCCGATCGAGCAGATCGAAGAACGGCCGGGCGCGATGATCGTCGAAGGCCAGGTACTGCTTCGGATCCCACATGACCGCCACGCTAGTCGCGCCGGGCGCGGCCGGAGTTCAGGACAGCCAGGGTTCGCCGCGCAACGGCCGGTCGTCGAGGGCGCGGCGTTCGTTGTCGCGCAGGCGCGGTTCGTAGTGCGCGAAAAAGACCTTGCCGACCAGATCACGGCGGCTGCGGACGCCGGTCTTGTCGAAAATGCTCTTGAGATGCTGCTGCACGGTGTACGCGGAAAGCACCAGCTCCGTGGCGATCTGGGAGGTGGACGCGCCCTGCAGCACCAGGCGGGTGACGTCCTTCTCGCGTTCGGTCAGGCCGTAGGCGGACATCAGCAGCGGGTACAGGCGGCCGGGGTGGGCGGGCTCGATGATGACGGCGACGCGCCGGTCGCCGGTCGAATTCAGGCAGGCGCCGTGCAGGACCACCCAGGTCCCGGCATGCGACAGCACCCGGGTCACGGTGATCTCGCCGCGGTCCGGATGGTCGGCGGCGCGCAGGGCACGCCCGGCCAGGGTGAGCACGCAGGAGGGCAGGCGTCCCGAATCCCGGTCGCCGTCCGGCAGTTCCGCGAGCCAGCGATCGACGCCGGGCGTACTGGATTCGATATTCCCCTCGCGGTCGAGGATGAGCAGGCCGGGCGCATCGGCGCAGTCGGGTTGCCGGGCCTGGCCCAGCAGCAGGGCGGCGCGGGCGCCTTCGGCGAGCGCGGGCGAGACGGTGCGCACGAAACTCTGCTCGGCGGCGGAGAACAGGGGTTCGCCGGGCGCGCGGTACAGCGCGAGCGCGCCCCACACCTCACCGGATCGCGTCCGCAGGCGGGTGACCATTTCCTGGTCGCCGCCCATCGTCATATTGCGGTGCCAGCGCGGACTGCTGGACGGGTCGCCGTTCGTGGCCTCGTACAGGGTGGACAGGCCGGAGGGCGAACGGGCCACGTCCGCAAGCTGATTGACGTCGTCGGCGTAGTACTCGCTGACCAGCCATTCGCCCGGGAACTCGTCCAGGCCGTGATGGAAGTGGCTGGTCATCAGCAGCGACGCCGGATCCAGGGTGTAGAAGCAGGGGGTCCAATAGTGGGGCACGGCGTCCGCGAGCACCTCGGTCGTCGCCTGCCACAGCGACACCAGATCGCGCGGTTCGGCGCACAGCCGGGTGATCTTGTCCGCTGCGCGCCGGTAGCTATCCGCGCTCATCAACCCACCGTACGACCCGGCGCACCGGCGGGAAATGCCATGTTTCTGGTATTCCGGCGCGGACCGCGGCTTCCTAACGTCATCGCTATCGGACATGAGGAGATCGCGATGACCACGACAACGAAACCCAAGGTCCGGCTGGCCCCGCCACCGCCGGCGCTGATGCGCGTGATCAACCCGGCGGTCCGGCGGATCCTCGCCGATCCGCGGCTCGGCCGGCGCTTCAGCCTGCAGGCGCTGCTCGAATTCACCGGGCGCCGCAGCGGGAAGACCCTGCGGGTACCGATCTGCCTGCACACCATCGACGGGGTGCCGACGGTGTTCACCGAGCGGGCGTGGCGGCTGAACTTCACCGATCCCGCCCCGGTCACGGTCACCCGGCAGGGGCGGGTCCGGCGCGGGCGCGCGGTGCTGCTGCATCCGACGCCGGAGCAGCTGGGCGCGGCCCTGCGGCAGGCGCTCGATCACGGCGCTTCGCCGTTCGAACTCGGGTTGAAGGTGAGCCGCGGGCACGACCCGAGCGCCGCGGAGCTGTCGGCCATCGCACGCGGAATGATCCGCGTCGACTTCGACGAGGAGTGAGATCCCATGGAAATCAACAGGATCGGGCGCGATATCAGCGTGCTCGGCGACTGTCAGCCGGTGCCCGGCATCGGGTTCGTGCCGGTGAACGCCTTCGTATTGCACGCGGCCGAGCCGGTGCTCATCGATACCGGGCTGCCCGGCCGGGATTTCCTGGATGCGCTGGGTTCGGTGCTGGATCCGGCCGACCTGGAATGGATTTGGATCACGCACCCGGATCGCGATCACACGGGGGCGCTGCGCGGACTGCTCGACGCCGCGCCGCACGCCCGATTGATCACGACCTTTCTCGGGATGGGACTCATGTCGATGGAGGGTCCGCTGCCGATGGAGCGGATCTACCTGTTGAACCCGGGGCAGTCCCTGGACGTCGGCGACCGCCGGCTGACCGCCTTCCGGCCGCCGTTGTTCGACAATCCTTCGACCACGGGGTGTTACGACGAGCTGACGGGGACCTGCTTCAGTTCGGATTGCTTCGGCGCGCCCATGCCGTCGGCGGAACTCGCGACCTGCCCCGACGTCGGGTATCTCGGCGAGGCGGAATTGCGTGAGCGGCAGACGCTGTGGGCGACCGTGGACAGTCCGTGGGTGCACAGCGTGGATCGGGGCAAGTACCTCGAAACCGTGTACGCGTTGCGGGCATTCGATGCTGGCAGGATTCTCGGCACGCACCTGCCGCCCGCGACCGGGCGCACCGCCGAGTTTCTGGACATGCTCGCCGCGGTGCCGGACGCGAGCCCGTTCGTCGGGCCCGACCAGGCAGCGCTCGAACAACTGCTCGCCACCTTCGAACCGACGGGACCGGCCTGAAACATCTTGCCGTGGTGGGTGTTTCGATCCTAGCTGCGTTCGCGTGCACTGCCCGCCGCCGCGAGCAGCAGCGGTTCCAGTTCGGCGGCGACCTGCTCCAGGGGTTGCAGCGAACGTTCGACACGGCAGAGGACAATCGCGCCCTCGATCGCCGAAAGTATCAGGTTGGCAAGGCTTTCGGCGCGCGCGACGGGTACGCCGGCGTCGGTGAGCGAGGCCGTCAGCGCCGTGCGCCAGCGGGCCAGGATGAGCGCGACATCGGCGTGCAGGGCACGATCGTCCTCGGTGCCGCCGACCGCGACCGCGAAAGCCGGGCAGACGGCGTGGAAATCACCGGCGGACAGCAGCTTTCGCCAGAATTCGACGAACGCGCGCAGGGTTTCCCGCGGGCCGCCCGGCGCTGATCGCTCGATGAGCGCGGCAATGGCGTCGGCGGACAATTGCAGGCTCTCGCTCAGCAATTGCCTGCGCCCACCGGGGAAGTGGTGGTAGACCGAACCGCGCGGCGCACCGGTCCGGGCCAGCACGGCATCGATGGTGACGCCCGCCGAACCGCGTTCCCGCAGCAGTTCGACGCCGCCCACCAGCATCTTCCGCTTGGTCTCACCGCGCGCCACTCACGCCTCCGATTCCAGTTCCGCCTTCACCGCGGCCAGGTTGGCGCGCATATTGCGCTCCCACTCCACCAGCCGGTTGGCGACGATGCGCGCCTCCTTCTCCGGCATGGCGGTGATGGCCATGTTCAGGCCCGAGACACCGGGACCCATCCGGCCCCACTGCCGGACGATCACCGCGGAGCTGGCCGGATCGATCTCGAAACCCCAAGTGGCGCTGACGCCTTCGGGACCGTGCACCGCCCACACCCAGCGCCGCTCCGGCTCCACCTCGATCACTTCGCATTCGGTGCTCCAGGCGCCCAGCGCATCGTGCTTGCTGGTGCCGCGGAACCGCGCGCCCACCTCGACCCGGTCCGCGCCGCCGAGCCATTCCACCGTCGCCAGTTCCTCGGAGACGCGGGACGGCAGCGTGATGTCGGTGACCAGCGCCCACGCCTGGGCGGGGGTACAGGCGACACGTTCGGAGACCTCGACGGTCGGTTGGTCGCGATAGCGCACGGTGAAACCTTTCGGGGGTTCCCAGCAACAGTTTCTATGATCTATAACATAGTCCATGGTCGCAATGCAGCCCACACGAAAACCGCTTCAGGTCGGCGTCGCCATCGAACCCCGCCTGCCCGGCGCGGCGGACTTCGCGATGGAAGCCGAGAAGCTCGGCGTCACCTCGCTCTGGGTCCCGGAAGTGTGGGGCTACGACGCCCTCACCGGCCTCGCCTATCTCGCCGCCAAGACCACCTCGATCGGGTTGGGCACCTTCGTGGTTCAGCTCGGCTCCCGCTCCCCCGCCCTGCTCGCCACCTCGGCGCTCAGCCTGCAGGAACTCTCGGGCGGGCGCTTCCGGCTGGGCATCGGCGTCTCCGGGCCGCGCGTCATGGAGGGCTGGCACGGGGTCCGGTTCCGGAAGCCGGTGAGCACCACCCGGGAAACCATCGACATCGTGCGGATGATCAGCCGCGGCGAACCCCTCGCCTACGAGGGCGAGGTCTACACCCTCCCCCTCCCCGACAGCGCCGGCCGCGCCCTACGCCCCATGGTCGCCCCCCGCGACATACCCATCTACGTGGCCTCGATGGGCCCCACCAACCTCCGCCTCACCGGCGCGGCCGCCGACGGCTGGCTGGGCAATGCCTTCATCCCGGAGACCGCCGAGGTGTTCCTGGATCCGCTGCGCGAAGGCGCCGAATCGGCCGGGCGCGACCTCGCCGACCTCGAACTGGTCGCACCGGTCGCCGTCGAGTTCGCCGACGGCGAAGCCGATGCCGCGCAACGGATTCGCCGCCATGCCGAGGGCTACGCCTTCACCATCGGCGCGATGGGCGCGGCCGGCCGCAATTTTTACAACGAGGCCTTCACCCGCCTCGGGTTCGGCGCCGCGGTCGAGCGGGTGGCCGAGCTCTGGGCCTCCGGCGACCGCGAGGCGGCCCGGCGGGCGGTGCCGCTGGAACTGGGCAGCCACACCAACCTGGTCGGCACGCCGGAGGCCATCGCGGATCGGATCGCGCGCTATCGCGCCGCCGGCGTCTCCACCTTGCTGGCGAAGATGGAGACGCCGTTCGAGGAACAGCTGGTCACCCTGCGCCGCCTGCTCGAGCTGACCCGCGCCTGATGCGGATCGAATCGCTACTGCTCGCCGAAGCGCTCGGCGGCGTAGCCGGCATCGAACTGCTCGGCGAACTCGCCGGTGGGCGGGATCTCGGAGATGACATCGATCAGCAAGCCGCTGGGGTCCGAGACGATGAAGTGCCGCTGACCGAATTCCTCTGAGCGGATATCCAGTTCGGGCTTCAGGCCGCCC
Organism: Nocardia yamanashiensis NBRC 100130; assembly: GCF_001613325.1. GTDB lineage: Bacteria > Actinomycetota > Actinomycetes > Mycobacteriales > Mycobacteriaceae > Nocardia > Nocardia yamanashiensis. The sequence continues at coordinate 241,315 of NZ_BDCD01000018.1, forward strand.
TGGACGACCATGCGCTCCCATTCCGCGTCCACATCGTCGACCTCGAAGTTGAGAATCAGGCCGTCGGTCGGCCGCCGGTAAGCCTCGGGAACGGTCGCGTGCGTGTAGTCGAGCAATGCCAGTTCGTAGGGGTGGTCGTCGGCGGTGCGGCGCAGGCTGATGTACCAGTCCGCCTCGAAGGTGATCTCGAACCCGAACCAGGTGGTGTAGAAGTCGCGCGCTTCGGCGAGCTTGCCGGTGCCGATTACGGGGTAGAAGCTGCTGAGTTTCACGGTGTCGCCCTTCGAGCCGTTCCGGTTTGACATACCATCGGTACGTCAACGACGTTAGTTCACATACCATCGGTACGTCAATCGGAAGGTTTCGACATGGCGGGAACACTGCGCACGCAGCAGCGCGAGCAGACCCGGCGCACCCTGCTGAGCGAAAGCAGGCGGCTCTTCGCCGCGAAAGGTTATGCGGCCGTCGGGCTAGCGGAGATAACAGCGGCCGCGGGCGTCACCAAAGGCGCTCTCTACCACAACTTTTCGAGCAAGATCGAACTCTTCCGGGCCGTTCTCGAAGAAGTGCAGAACGAAGTCGGCGATCGCGTCGCAGCCGCGGCCGGGGCCGTCGAGCAGCCGTGGGACCAATTGGTCAGCGGCTGCGAGGCTTTCCTGACCGTCTGCACCGATCCGGAGATCCAGCGCATCATGCTGGTCGACGGTCCGTCGGTGCTGGGCTGGCACGACTGGCGGGCCCTGGACGAGGCCGCCTCCGCCCGCCATCTGAGCGAGGTGCTCACCGAACTCGTTGCGGCGGAGGTGATTCCGCCCCAGCCGATCGAACCCCTCACACACCTGCTGTCCGGTGCGATGAACGAGGCCGCCCTGTGGCTGGCCTCGGCCACCGCACCGGACGCGCTCGCCGACACGCTCACGGCGCTGCGGCGACTGCTCCGTTCGATCCGAACCCCCGATTGAGTGGTGGCGGGGCGATCTCCGCCGGGATTCGATTTCGCGGACGCATTGTCAGTGCTACATGACGTAACAGATACCATCGGGTTCGTGGCTAAGCTCAAGGTGTCCGTTGATGTTCCGATTCCGCCCGATCAGGCCTGGGCGCACGCTTCCGACCTGCCCGAACTCGACAAGTGGCTGACGCTGCACGAGGGGTGGCGGGGGCCGGTGCCCGAGGGGCTGACGCCCGGGACCCGGTTGGTGGGTGTCGCCACGGTCAAGGGGTTCCGGAATCGGGTCAGCTGGGTGGTCGAGACCGCTGAGCCGCCGAATCGGCTGGTGCTCAAGGGGTCCGGGATCGGTGGGACGAAGTTCGGGATCGAACTTCGGGTCGCGCCGAGCGGTAGCGGATCCAAGGTGACCGCTGATTTCAATCTCGGCGGTGCGCCGCTGTTCGGACCGATCGGGTCGGCGGTGGCGCGCGCGCTGAAGGGTGATGTCGAGCGTTCGCTGGATCGGTTCGTGCAGCTCTACGGGTGAGTTGCGGCCTGGCCTGCGCACGGGGCGGGGCGCTCTAGAATCTGGGCATACGCACAGGATGTCCGGATGGCCGGGCAGCGAACAGGTTTGGGAGGCATGGGCGGTCCCGCGCGCGAGCAACCCCGTCAGGAGCGCAGCCGGCTGCGGCGGGAGGCGCTGGTGCGCGCCGCGCTGGAGCTGATCGCCGAGGAGGGGCCGGGGGCGGTGACGCATCGGCGGGTGGCGGCGCGGGCCGGGCTGCCGGGGGCGACCACCGGGTATTTCTTCGGGTCGGTGCAGGACCTGGTCGACGAGGCCCTGGCCTTGCAGGTACACGACCGGATCTCCGAGTTCGGGCCGATGCTCGAGCAGGCGCTGGCCGCCCGGCCCACCCTCGACGAGCTGCTGCGCCTGATCGCGACCACGGCGGCCCGATCGCGGACCGCGGTGATCGCGCAGTTCCAGCTGTACCTCGATGCCGGGCGGCGGCCCGAGCTCGAAGGGCCGGTGACGCAGGCGGTCGAGCAGTTCGAGGCCCTGGCCGCGCGGGTGCTGCGGGCTTGCGGCGCGGTCGATCCCGAGGAAGCGGCCGGGCAGATCGTGGCCATGATCGATGGTTTCCTGCTGCACCGACTCGGGCGGCCGCGCAGTCGCGCCGTCGAGGCAGACTCGCTGCACCAGGCCTTGCGAGCGCTCACGCTGTCGCACGTCGCCGGGCCCGAACGAGATGCGGCCGAGCGGGTACTGCAACAGCGCGTCGGGCCCTAATCCACAGGTAGACCGTGAAGCGGCATCGATTCGGCCAGAAACCTGTACATTCGCACAGATCTGTCTAACCTGTGCGGTAGTACAGATTCAGCCCATCGAGATGAGGACACATGCGATCGGCACTCACCGGGCTCGCCGTCGCCGCGGCGACCGTCGCGACCACCTTCCTGACACCCGCCCACGCCGGCGCGGCCCCCGCTTACGCCGAATACGTCGCTCTGGGCGACTCGTTCGCCGCCGGGCCCTTCGTGCCGGTCCAGAACAGCGCGGCCGTGACCTGCCTGCAATCGTTCGACAACGGGTATCCGGCCCGGCTGGCCGCCCTCCTCGGCGTGCGATCGTTCCGCAACGTCACCTGTTCGGGTGCGAAGGCCCAGGACTTCGACAAGTCGGGCAGTGGCTGGGGACGCAGCGGGGCAGCGCAATACGACGCACTGACCGCCGAGACAGATCTGGTGACCCTGACCATCGGCGCGAACGACGCCGGACTGTTCCAGGATCTGCTCGGCTGCCTGAACCCCCTGCCGGAGCAACACGCTTCGCCCTGCGTGGACCGGTTCACCGCGGGCGGCGCCGACCAGCTGGCCGCCAAGGTGGACGCCTCCGCCGCCATCATCGGCAGCACCCTGGACGAGATCGCCCGGCGCGCCCCACGCGCCCGCATCGCGATCACCAGCTACGGCAAGTACCTGCCGCCCGGCGGCTGCCTGACCCCGACCACGCCGATCCAGCCCCGCGATGCCGACTACCTGCAGACCACCATCGACCGCCTGGGCGACCGCATCGCCGAACAGGCCGCCGCACATGGCGGGACGTTCGTGGATCTGCGTACGGCGAGCCTCGGCCACGATGCCTGTGCCGCCGCCGCGGAGCGCTGGATCGAACCGCTGGCGCCGGCGTCGCCCGCCGCGCCCTTCCATCCCAATGCCCGGGGCGGACAGGCGTTCGCGGGTTTGATCGCGGCGGCCCTGTGATGCGGTGATCGATAGAAAGGCGAAAGGCCCGGAACCTGATGGTTCCGGGCCTTTCGCTGTAGTAGCGGGGACAGGATTTGAACCTGCGACCTCTGGGTTATGAGCCCAGCGAGCTACCGAGCTGCTCCACCCCGCGTCGGTGAACACAACATTACACACGGGTCGGAGAAGGAACCAAATCGCCTGGTCAAGGGCGGGTTTCGCGGGTGTGACGAGACATTGGAACGCGATCATGGTCGATTCCGGAGGCGCCCGAAAAGGTGAATCAGAAGCGTTTCACGCGCGCGTCGACCAAAAATCGGCCGGAAAACGTGACTGATGTCACATTTTCACAGTGAATCAGGTCACATCACGGGCATATAACAGACCGTTCGGATTATGCAATTACAGCATAGCCAACCTGCATCAACGCTGTTTTTATCATCATTCGCTTCATGCAATTCTGAAGTTATCAAGACGTGATCTGCCGAGATCCAGTCGTTATCGTCAGGAGCGGCCCGGATCAAACCTGTGATGGGCTCCGACTCGAACCGCTGCACGCCGGCAACCCTGTCCCGCGGTCGAGTACCCCGACTCCTGGGGACAGGGACCGGCAGCGAATGCCGAGGTCAGCGGGCACAGGGAGGGACATCGCTATGAAACAGAACCGGAAGTTCAACACCCGCGTCCTCGGCCTCGCCGCCGTCACCGGCGCCCTTGTTGCCGTCCCGTTCGGCTTCTCCGCAACCGCTTCGGCGGCCCCGGCCCACGACTGGGACGGCGTCGCCCAGTGTGAGAGCGGCGGCAACTGGGGCATCAACACCGGCAACGGCTACTACGGCGGCCTGCAGTTCTCGCAGAGCACCTGGGCCGCGAACGGTGGCGCCGGCTCGGCGCACAATGCCAGCAAGGAAGAGCAGATCCGCGTGGCCGAGAACGTGCTCGCCACCCAGGGCGTCGGCGCTTGGCCCGTCTGCGGCCAGTACCTGCGCGAGGGCGTCTCCGAGCCGGAGCCCGTCGCTCCCGCCCCGGCCCCCGCCGCCCCGGTCCAGACCGACCGCCAGGCCATGATCGAGCAGGCCAAGAACGTCGCCGGCGATCTCGCCGACCAGTTCGGCGTCCAGGACCAGTACCAGTCGGTCCTGCAGCAGAACGCCGCTCTCATCGAGTCCTGGGGTCGCTAGTAGTACCCCCGAAACTCCTTCCCCATATCGGAAGTAGCGAAAGGCGCTGCCGTCAACGAGGACGGCAGCGCCTTTGGTTTCACTGGCGGCGGGTCTAGCCGCCGGACTTGTTGTAGGCGTCCACGGCTGTCTGCAACGCCTCCAAGGCCTTGCCCAGCTGGCCCAGATCACCCGACTTCTGCGCGGCGGTGACCGCCTTCAGCGCATCGTCGAGTTGTTTGACCGCGGCGTCGCGGCCGGTGGTGGCCGGTGGCGTGGTACCGCCCTGGTTGGGTGGGTTGGTGCCCTGGTTCGCCGGGGGCTGGGTCTGCTGCCCCGGCTGATTCGTTGCGGCGCTGCCGGTTCCGGGCAGCACCTTGTTGAGCGCTTCCTCGACCGTCGAGCCGTACCCGACCTTGTCGCGATAGCTGGCCAAGACCTTCACCAGCTGCGGGAAGGACGGGGCGTTGGTGCCGGCGGTATTGCGTTCCAGATACCAGGGTTCGATATAGAGGATGCCGCCGTCGCCGACCGGGAGCGTCAGCAGATTGCCGTACTTGATCTTGTTGACATTGCCGCCCGTCAACAGGTTCCGGTCCCTCGACACTTCATCGTTGGTTGTCATCGAGGTCTGCGTCTGGCCCGGTCCCGGTGTCTGCCTGTCGGAATCGGCGGGCAATCGCAAGACCGTCAACTTGCCGTAGTTGTCCGGATCCGAATGCGCCTGGATGTAGGCCGACAGGAAGTTGCGCTTGTAACCCACCATGACGCTGGTCAGGTTGAACGCCGCCTTGCCGGTCTTGGGATCGCCGATCAGCTGGTAGTACGGCGGCTGATGCGCACCCGCGGCCGCACCCTCCTGGGTCGGATCGTTCGGCACCGACCAGAAGGCGTTGTTGGTGAAGAACTCTCGCGGATCGTCCACGTGGTACTTCGCCAGCATCTCGCGCTGCACCTTGAACAGGTCCTCCGGGTAGCGGAAGTGCGCCCGCAGGTCAGCGCTGATGGCGCTCTCCGGCTGCACCGCGTCCGGGAACACGCCCATCCACGCCTTCAGCACCGGATCGGTCTGATCCACCTGGAACAGCTTCACCGTGCCGTCGTAGGCATCGACGGTCGCCTTCACCGAATTGCGGATGTAGGAGACCTCCTTGCGCGGCACCAGCCGGCCGGTGGTCTGGTCGATGCTGTCCTCGACCACGCCGTCCAGCGAGGTGCGCTGGGCGTACGGGTAGCTGTCGAGGGTGGTGTAGGCGTCGACGATCCAGACGATCTTCTTGTCCACCACAGCCGGGTAGACATCGCCGTCGGCGGTAAGCCACGGGGCCACCTGCTGCACGCGCTCACGCGGATTGCGATTGAAGATGATCTTCGAATCGGAACCGATGGCGCCCGAGAACAGGATGTTGCGCTCGGCGTACTTGGCCGCGAACGCGAACCGGTTGAACCAGTTGCCGATCGGCACGCCGCCCGAACCGGTGTAGGTGTACTGCGCGTCCGGCTTGTCGTACTCGCGCGGCGGCTGGTTGTTGCCGCCCACGATGGCGTAGTCGGACTCGCCCTTGGAGATCAGCTCACCGAAGTAGATGCGCGGATTGTCGACCGGGATGGCTTCCTTGTCCTTCGCGGTGAACAGGTCGCTCACCGTGGACAGGTCGCCGACATTGAAGACCGGGTAGCCGAAGCCGCCCTGACCGCCGGAGTCACTGCCCGCCGCCGCCTGCGCCTGCTGAGTGTCCTTGGGCGGAGCCTGATTCACGCGATTGGCCGGGGACGCGACGAAACCGTTGCCGTGCGTGTACACGGTGTGCTGGTTGATCCAGTCCTTCTGGTTGTCGGCCAGGTTCTGCGGCTGGAGTTCGCGCGCGGCCACCACGTAGTCGCCGACCTCGCCGTTGACCGTGTAGCGGTCGATGTCGAGGGGATCGGGGAAGCCGTAGAAGTTCTGCAGCTGCTGGTTGCGCTGAATGAAGGTGGGCGTCAGCAGGTTCGGATCCAGCACCCGGATGTTCTTGATGGTCTGCTGATCGGCCGGCACCGTCACCGGATCCTTGGTGGCCACGCCCGGATAGTCCACATAGGTGACCTTGTCCGAGGTGATCCCGTAGGCATCGCGCGTGGCAGCGATATTGCGCTCGATATAGGTGGACTCCTTGGTGGCCGCGTTCGGCCGCACCGAGAACTGCTCCACCAGCAGCGGCCATACCGCGCCGACCAGCACCGAGGACAGCACCAGCAGCACCGCCGCCATGGCCGGAATCCGCAAGTCGCGCAGCACGATCCCGGCGAAGAAGGCGATGGCGCAGATCACCGCGATGGACAGCAGGATCAGCTTGGCGGGCAGCACCGCGTTGATATCGGTGTACGAACCGCCGGTGAAGGTCGGCTCCTTGCGCGTACTCGACAGCAGCGCGTACCGGTCGAACCAGTACGCGATCGCCTTGAGCAGCACGAAGAGTCCCGCCAGCACCGCCAGCTGGATGCGCGCCGAATTGCTCAGGGTGCCCTCGCGCCCGGCCAGCCGCAGCCCGCCGAACACGTAGTGCGTCACCAGGTTCGCGAAGAACGCGATCACCACGGCGACGAACAGCCAGTTCAGGACCATGCGGTAGAAGGGCAGATCGAAGGCGTAGAAGCCGACGTCGATATTGAACTGCGGATCCTTCACGCCGAACGAGCCGCCGTGCAGGAACATCTGCACCGTGACCCAGCTCGATTGCGCCACCAGGCCCGACAGCACGCCGATCACCAGCGGGATGCCGATGCCGAACAGGCGCAGCCGGCTCATCACGGTGGTGCGGTAGCGGGCGATCGGATCACCCGGACCGCTCACCGGCACGAACACCGGGCGCGAGCGGTACGCCAGCAGCAGCGCCAGCCAGATGATGGCCGCCACCACCACGGTGACGATGAGGAACAACAGGATCCGGGTGAGCAGGACCGTGTGGTAGACACCGCGGAATCCCACCTCCCCGAACCAGAGCCAATTCGTATAGGCGTCGGTGAGCCGAGGCCCGACCAGTAACAGAGCCGCCAACGCCAAGGCCGTCACCAACAGCACACGGCTGCGTCGCGACAACGAAGGTAAGCCGGTCGGGGGGCGCATGCCCACGATGCCACTCTCCCAGGGTCCGGCGACGCCCGCGCCGGGATGACCGGCCGGTGCGCCGCAGTCCGATGATGAGTTCGGTCCCACGGGACCGTTCGCGCCCCACTCTACGTAAAACGCCCGGAATTAGAGCCTAGGGATGGGGAACTCTCCGATCCCCCGGGCGGCCAGGCACTCCGTACAGGGCCGCGGCAACCCGGTCCGGGCGCGATGCGAGGATTGTCGGGTGAACCCTGAGCAGTGGGCGGCGTCGGCCCTGTACCGGTGTATTCGCGAAGTCGCGGAGTATGTGGACGGTGAAGGATGGGACCGGGCGCCGCAGATGTTCGCCCTGGTCCCGACGGCCGACCTGGTCGCCGCCGAGCCGTCCCTGCTGGATCAGCTGGACGCGGAGAACGCATTGACTCCCATTGCGCAGGAGGCGTTCCCGGACGACGTGGCGGTGGATCGGCACGCCATGGAGGAATACCTGGCTACCACCAGCTGGCCGCCGTCGGTGGAGGGCTGTGTTCTCGTACAGCAGATCGTGGTGCTGCCGCCCGCGGCCGAACAGTCGCTGGACGAGGCCATCGCGCCGCTGCTCGCCGATGACGAAGCCGCCGATCGGGCCGGGCGGCAGGCGGCGGCCGAGCATCCGGAACGCCGGGACGCGCGGCTCTTCGCGGGCGTGCTGCGGGACGGGACTTCGCTGTCGCTGCTGCAGGTTCGGCCGACCGAGGACGAGGAGGATCCCTTCGGCGATCTCGATCTGCGCACCGCGCCCAACCTCGCCCCGAATCTCGTCGAGGCCCTCAAGCACACCCTCGAGAACGACCCCGACGAATTCGCCTGAGCGATGCCCGAACACGGATATGCCCCGCTGCACCGGCAGCGGGGCATATCCGTAGGTACTACTTACCCGCAGGTCGGGGCGTCCTTACCGGCGTTGATGTCCTCCAGCGATTGCACTGCCCCGGCGAGGTTTTCGACCTTGACCAGGCGCAGGCCGTCGGGAGTGCGCTGCACGGCCTCGTTGCAATTGGCGGCCGGGACCATGAAGGTCTCGGCGCCGGCCTCGCGCGCGGCGATCATCTTGTACTGGATGCCGCCGATCGGGCCGACCTTGCCCTCCGGATCGATGGTCCCGGTGCCCGCCACGAACTTCCCGCCCGACAGCTCCCCCGGCGTCAGCTTGTCGATCAAAGCCAGGGTGAACATGAGACCCGCTGACGGACCGCCGATTTCGGCCAGGTTGAAGTCCACCTGGATGGGCCCGCTGGCGAACTCGCCCGGCACGATGCCCAGGTAACCCTTGTTGGCGTCCTCCGGTTTGGGCGCCAGGGTCACCTCCGCGGTCTGCTCGGCGCCGTCCCGCCGGAACACCACCGGGATGGTCGTCCCCGGCTTCACCGTCGACACCGCCGCCACCACATCCTTGGCGGTCCCGATCGGCTTGCCGTCCACGCTCACCAGATCGTCGCCCTTGCGCAGCACGTCCTTGGCGGGCCCGTCGTCGAGCACCGCGCGCACCCGCACCACGGTCGGCATTTTCAGATAGCGCAATGCCGCGAGTTCGGCATTGTCTTCCGAATCCTTGAACTCCTGCTGATTGTTCTTGTCGATGGTGTCTTTCGGCACACCGGTCGGATACACCTCGGCGCGCGGCACCAGTCCGTGATCACCGTCCAGCCACAGTCCGAACGCCTCGAAGATATTCAGCCCGTCGCGAACGGAGACCGTCGTCATATTCAGATTTCCGGTGGTCGGATCGAGTTGCGCATTCTGCACCTCGACCACCTGTTTTCCGTCGACCGTGCCCAGTGTGTTGAACGTCGGCCCAGGTCCGAGCGCCACGAACGGGACGGTGACGACGCTGCCTGCGATTCCGAGCGCCAAGATCGGGATCAAGGCGGCGAGCAGGGTGAATATCCGACGGTTCACGCGGCCAAGGGTACTGGTGCGGCGGCCGAATGCCGCGTTCCGCTCGGCGGTTCGCTCACTTCCGGGCTCCAGTACCGTGGTCTCTATGACTGACTTCCCGTTCGGATTCTCGAACCGCGACGACGACCCGGAGCGCAAGCCCGGTGACGGGTCGGGCGGTTCCGGTGCGAACAACCCGTTCGGATTCGCGGTGGGCGGTCCGGGCGGCGCGGGCGGATTCGATCCGTCGCAACTCGGTCAGATGCTGAGCCAGCTCGGCGCCATGTTCTCCAGCATGGGCCAGCCGGGCGCGGCGTCCAGCGGTCCGGTGAACTACGACATCGCCAAACGCCTGGCGCGCCAGCAGCTCGGCGCGAGCGTCACGCCGCTCAGCTCGGGGGCGCGCAGTGCCGTCACCGATGCCGCGCATCTGGCGGAACTGTGGCTGGACCCGGTGACCAACTTCCCGGCGGGCGCCACCAAGACCGCGGCCTGGACGGCCAACGACTGGATCGAGGAGACGCTGCCGACCTGGAAGCGGCTCTGCGATCCGGTGGCCGAACAGGTTTCGGGCATGTGGACGGCCACGCTGCCGGCCGAGGCCAAGGAATTCGCGGCCCCGATGTTCGGAATGCTGGGCCAGATGGGCGGACTCGCCTTCGGCTCGCAGCTCGGCTCGGCGCTGGGCCAGCTCGCCAAGGAGGTGCTGACCTCCACCGATATCGGCCTGCCGCTGGGTCCCGACGGCACCGCGGCGCTGATGCCGACGGCCATCTCGGAATTCAGCGCCGGACTCGAACAGCCGGAGAGCGAGATCATGGTGTACCTGGCCGCGCGCGAGGCCGCGCATCAGCGGCTGTTCGCGCACGTGCCGTGGCTGCGCCAGCAGGTGCTGGGCGCGGTCGAGGACTACGCGCGCGGCATCAAGATGGACTTCTCGGCGATCGAACAGGCCGCGGCCGGGCTCGATCCCATGCAGCTGGCGCAGGATCCCTCCAAGCTGGAGGAACTGCTGGCGCAGGGCACCTTCGAACCGCAGACCACGCCCGAGCAGAAGGCGGCGCTGGAACGCCTGGAGACGCTGCTCGCGCTGATCGAGGGCTGGGTGGAGACCGTGGTCACCGATGCGGTGTCGGATCGGCTGCCCGGTGCGGGCGCGCTGGCCGAGACGCTGCGCCGCCGCCGCGCCACCGGCGGTCCGGCCGAGCAGACCTTCGCCACCTTGGTCGGGCTGGAATTGCGGCCGCGCAAGGTGCGGGAGGCGGCGGCGCTGTGGCGGCGGCTGACCTCCGATGCCGGGGTGGAGAAGCGGGACGGGGTCTGGGCGCATCCGGACCTGCTGCCCGATTCGAACGATCTGGATTCGCCGGCCGGGTTCATCGATTCGGTACTGGGCGGCGGGACAACGGCTTTCGACGATCCGCTGGCGCAGCTGGCCGAGACCCTGGAGCGGGAGCGGCTGGCCAAGGAAGGCAAGGCGGAGCCGGAAGGCGAGGCCGAGGGGAACTCCGGCAAGCCGGGTGAGGCCGAGGGCGACGGCGAAAAGGGCGGCAGCGCCTCCTGATACCGGAGTGCGGCTGCTCGGAACCGAGAGCTACACCGTCCGATGCCGTGCAGCGACATCGCTCGGCGAACCTGTGGATAACCCGCGAAAGCGCTGATGAACAAGCGTTTTCGCGGGATTTTCCGTTTTGCGGGCGGCGCACACTGGCGGCATGACCAAGCTCGCCGGGACCCGCGGACCGCTTTTGCATCCTCGAATCACCGTGTTGCACCGGCCGGACGGGGCCGTGCAGCTGGGGTGGGATGCGGGTACCGCCGTGCTGTTGCGGCCGCCGGGTCCACCGCATGCCGGGCCAGCGTTTCTGGCGTTGCTCGACGGGATGCACACCGCGCCCGAAATCTCTTGGCGGGCACACGCATTGGGCATCGATTCCGAGGCGACCCGGGCATTGCTCGCCGCGCTGGACGCGGCGGGACTATTGGCACATAAGGCGGTCCGTTCGCGGCTGCGGCGGGTGACCGTGCACGGGCGCGGGCCACTGGCTGACCGCATGCTCGACGGGCTGGGTCGAATGGGGTTGCGGCCCCGGCATATTCGCGAATACCCGAACGAATGCCCGGAGACGGACCCGCCCGATCTGGTCGTACTGACCGATGCCTTGATGCCGGAACCCGGCCTGATCCGGGACCTGATGCGCGAGCGCGTTCCGCACCTGTCGCTGAGCATTCGTGACGGTCACGGGGTAATCGGCCCGCTGGTACTGCCGGGCGAGACCAGCTGTCTGCGCTGCGCGGATCTGCACCGCCGCGATCGCGATCCGGACTGGCCGCTGCTGGCCGCGCAATTGCTGGGGCGGGTGGGTTGCGCGCCGCTTCCGGACCTCGACGCGACGGCCGCCGTGGCGCTCAAGGAGATCGACACGATCGCTTACAGCGGCGGCGATCACGCACCCGCGACCTTGGACACCACCCTCGAACTGGACCTCGATTCTCACCGTCTCGAGCGCCGGGCCTGGACTCCGCACCCGCGCTGTGACTTCTGCGCGGAGTGCGATTCGCGGCCACGACCGGGCCCGGAATCGCACGATGATAGCCACGGGAGCGGAATGTGATGGATACCACTGGCGTCCATGACCCGCGAGAACGCCCAATTCCCATGGCACTCCGTCTGAGACATCGGCATGATGGGGACGTGTCAGAGATTGTGAGCCGGCGCTCCTCCCGCAATGCCAAGTTGGCCAAGATTCCGCTCGGCATCGCCGGACGAGCGGCCGTGGGATTCGGTCGCAAGCTGGCCGGGGGCGACAAAAAAGAAATCAACGCCGAACTCAACCAGAAGGCCGCCGAACAGCTGTTCGCGGTGCTCGGTGAGCTCAAAGGCGGGGCCATGAAATTCGGCCAGGCGCTGTCGGTGATGGAAGCCGCCGTACCGGAGGAGTTCGGCGAGCACTATCGCGAGGCGCTGACCAAACTGCAGGCCGCCGCACCGCCCATGCCCGCCGCCGCGGTGCACCGGCAGCTCGACCAGCAGCTGGGAACCGGCTGGCGGCAACGATTCCGGCATTTCGACGATGAGCCGACCGCGTCGGCGAGTATCGGCCAGGTGCACAAGGCAGAGTGGTCCGACGGGCGCATCGTCGCGGTGAAGGTGCAGTACCCGGGCGCGGACGAAGCTCTGCGCGCGGATCTGAAGACCTTGAACCGCATGGCCTCGGTGATCAGCTCGGTGATTCCGGGCCAGGATGTGAAGCCGGTGCTCGCGGAGATCAGCGAGCGCACCGAGGAGGAACTCGACTACCGCATCGAGGCCGGGCATCAGCGCCAGTTCGCCAAGGCTTTCGACGGGCATCCGCGGTTCCTGGTGCCGAAGGTGGTGGCGAGCGCGCCCAAGGTGATCGTCACCGAATGGCTGGACAGCGTCGGCTCGGTGGCCTCGGTCATCAAACAGGGCCAGGAGGATCCCGCGGGCACCGTGGAACTCCGCAATCGGGTCGCCACGCTGATGGGTGAATTCCATTTCAGCTCACCGGCGATCGCGGGGCTGCTGCACGCCGACCCGCATCCCGGTAATTTCATGGTCCTCGCGGACGGCCGCCTCGCGGTCATCGACTACGGCGCCTGCGCCCCACTGCCGAATGGTTTCCCGCCCATTCTCGGTCAGATGGTGGCCCTGGAAGTCGAGCAGCGCTACGACGAACTGGTCGAGCTCATGTACGCCAACGGCTGGGTCATTCCGGGCAAAACGGTGACGCACGAGGAAATTCAGAACTACCTGCGCCCCTTCACCGATCCCATCAAGGACCAGACCTTCCACTTCACCCGCAAGTGGATGCAGCGCGTCGCAGGCAAAGCCACCGACATCTCCAACTCCGACATGATGAAAACCGCTCGCGCCCTGCAACTCCCGGCCGAGCACATCATGATCTTCCGCGTCCTCGGCGGTTCCGTAGGCATCTGCGCCCAACTCGACGCCGAAGTCCCTTTTATGAAACTCATGGAAGACTGGGTCCCTGGCTACAAGGAATACCGCACGGCCAGCTGAAAGTCGCTGAACACCAGGGGGTTCGGGGGCGAAGCCCCTGAGAGCTACGAGAGTTGTTCAAACCCCTTGTTACGCAAAACGACCCGCTTACCGAGTGGTAAGCGGGTCGTATGCGTGCTATGCCCCCCGATGCGGGGCGGCTCATGCCACCGCGACCTTGCGCGGGCGACCACGCGGGCGCTTGCGGGCGATCACGACACCCTGGTCGAAGATCTCACCGCCCCAAACACCCCAAGGCTCGGCACGATCCAGCGCGGCGGACAGGCAGCCCTTCTGGATCGGGCAGCTGGCGCACAGCGCCTTCGCCTCTTCCAGCTGGGCGGGGGCCTCGGCGAACCACAGGTCCGGGTTGCCGACTCGGCAAGGCAGGGTCATGGTGACTCCCCGGCGAACGCGGGTAGTGGGGGCCACGGTGTTGCGGCATGTCACGCGGTCACGGGTAACCGTGTTGGACACGTCGTGCTCCTTCAGCTCGTGCAGCGGTCTTTGTCTTGTGGAGGACAGCTGTCTTGTCTTCCGCGAAACCGGTGCCGGTGGCTGAGGTGCCGATAAAACTATGGCCACGGTTTCGCTTCGAGGCGATCCGTGGCCAAAAGGTCCGGGAGGTTATCCCTACCTGAGTCGACTTCGGTGTCGACTCTTGATCACGGTCGCTGAGTGGGTACGGGGGCGGGCTGCCAGCAGATGGGCCGGCTCGAAGGCTCCGGCTTCTGCTACGTCGGCGCCGGTGCTCGCATATGCGAACGACGGCTGCCAGCCACCCATGGGCTTGTCCTGCTTCATAACGATCTGCTTGTCCCCTTGGACTTTGCTTGCAAAGACCTGAAGACCAAGATCGCCGCCGAGGCTGGACAGACGAATCCCCTGAATGCGGCTATCGCTGGCCGCGAGGATGCGCCGGGAGGCGGAAACGACGGACATGACGGACGTCGAATTGACATCGCAGACGCGAGCGCCGTTCAACCCGAAGTTCACGGTGCTGTTCATCGTTCTGCCTCCTTCCTCTACTCAATGCCGATGGTGTCTGTGCGCGCCGGGAGTACCCCGGTGCATGTGAACGACTCTAGGTAGTCATACGGATGCGCACAACCTATTTTTGACCAGCGGTTTTATGGTCTTGCGCACGAGTGCTGTATGCCCCCACGCTGTCGTGCGACCTAGGACGAATCGCGGAGGCGGGATTTGACGATGGCGAGTACGTCGGCGCCGTAGGTTTGCAGTTTCTTCGCGCCGATGCCGGGGATGGCGACCAGGGCGCGGTCGTCGGTGGGGCGTTGTTCGGCGATGGCGGTCAGGGTGGTGTCGCTGAAGACGACGAAATGCGGGAGGGACAGTTCGTCGGCTTTGTCCTTGCGCCAGTCCTGGAGGGCGCCGAGCAGTTCCTGGTCGACGTCGGAGGGGCAGCGGGAGCAGCGGCCGAGCATGGTGGCGGCGGTGGTGAGCAGGGGGCGGCCGCAGATGCGGCAGCCGGGGAGCACCTTTTTGGGGCCGCGTCGTTCGGTGGTGTGGGAGGCGATGCGGGAGGCGGGCGAGTCGTCGGGGACCAGGCCGATGAGGAAGCGGGAGCGGCGGCGGATCTTGCGGCCGCCGGCCGAACGCGCCAGCGCCCAGGACAGGTGGAGGTGTTCGCGGGCGCGGGTGACGCCGACGTAGAGCAGGCGGCGTTCCTCTTCGAGGGCGGCCTCGTCGGAAACCGTTGCGTCCGGGCCGAGTACGTGCTGGATGGGCATGGTGCCGTCGGCCAGGCCGACCAGGAACACGGCATCCCACTCCAGGCCCTTGGCGGCGTGCAGGGAGGCCAGGGTGACGCCCTGCACGGTCGGTGGGTGCCGGGATTCGGCGCGGGCGGCGAGTTCGCGCAGCAGGCCGGTCAGGTCCAGGTCCGAATCCTGTTCGGCCAGTTCCTCGGTCAGTTCCACCAGGGCGACCAGTGAGTTCCAGCGCTCGCGCGCCTGTACGCCGACGGGTTCTTCCTTGGTGAGGCCGAGTTTGGCCAGGGCCGCGCGGACTAAGGTGACCAGGTTCGCGCCGCGGGCATCGGGCAGGTCGTCGCGGGCGGCGGTCTTGCGGAGTTCCTGGACCGCCTGCCGCACCTCGCCGCGGTTGAAGAACCCTTCGCCGCCGCGCACCTGGTAGGCGATGCCGGCTTCGGTGAGCGCCTGCTCGTACACCTCGGATTGCGCGTTGATGCGGTAGAGCACCGCGATCTCGGCTGCGGGAACACCCTTTTCGAGCAGTTTCCCGATGGCCTTGGCGACCGCGGCGGCTTCGGCGGGTTCGTCGTCGTATTCGGCGAAGGCCGGTTCCGGGCCGTCGGCGCGCTGGCCGATCAATTGCAGCCTGGTGCCCGCGATACGGCCGCGGGCGGCCCCGATCACGCGGTTGGCCAGCGAGACGACCTGCGGTGTGGAGCGGTAGTCGCGTTCCAGCCGGACCACGGTCGCCTCGGGGAAGCGGCGTGAGAAGTCCAGCAGGTAGGCCGGACTCGCGCCCGTGAAGGAGTAGATGGTCTGGTTGGCGTCGCCGACGACGGTCAGATCGTCGCGCTCGCCGAGCCAGGCGTCGAGCACCCGCTGCTGGAGCGGCGTGACGTCCTGGTACTCGTCCACGACGAAACACCGGTAGCGCCCGCGGAACTCCTCGGCGACCGAGGTGAAGTCCTCGAGCGCCGCGGCGGTGTGCAGCAGCAGATCGTCGAAGTCGAGCAGCAGACCGTCGGGTGTGGTCTTCAAGGATTCGTACCCCGAGTAGACGGCCGCGACCTTGGCCGCGTCGTAGGGCGCGTCCCGATGCAGCCGCGCCACCGCCGAGGCGTAATCCTCCGGCGCGATGAGCGAGCCCTTGGCCCATTCGATTTCACTGGTCAGGTCCCGCAGGCTGTCGGTGTCGGTGGACAGCCCCGCCCCGCGCGCCGCCTGCGCCACGATCGGAAACTTGCTGTCGATCAACCGCCACGGCACATCCCCCACCACCTGCGGCCAGAAGTACTTCAACTGCCGCAGCGCCGCCGCGTGAAAGGTGCGCGCCTGCACCTGCCCCGCCTCACCGGCCAGCCCCAGCGCCCGCAGCCGATTCCGCAGCTCCCCCGCCGCCCGCGCCGTGAACGTCACCGACAACACCTGATCGGCTCGCACATGCCCCGCCGACACCAGATGCGCGATCCGATGCGTAATGGTCCGCGTCTTCCCCGTCCCCGCCCCCGCCAGCACACACACCGGCCCACGCGGCGCACGCACCGCCGCAGCCTGCTCGGCATCGAGCTCGTCGAGCCGAAGCGTGGAGGTCGTCGCGGCAGTCACGCGCACCATCATGACAGCCGGGTCCGACAGGGCGCCCCCGATCCCACCCCGCCCCCGCGCCACGCCCGGCCGGTCCCGGTGTCATATCGGCATGTCGCGGACCCGAATCGGAGAGCGGCGGTGAGTCCCCGGCCAAAAGCACGCCGGGATGACAAGGGGAAGCGCACACCGGCCGACGGAAGGCACGCATGCCGGACTGATATAGAGACCGCAGGCCGAGCCGACACAAGACACGCACGCCAAGCCGACGGGCCGCCACACACCAAGCTGACGAAGGACACGCACGCCAGGCTGGCGGGAAGGTGCGGGTGAGGGGTTCGAGGGCCTGAGGCGTGCGGGGCCGAGGGGTGGGTGGGATTTCGGGACGGTGGGTCGGTGTTGCCAACCGGCGAACGGGTGGCGGGCGGGTTAGCGTGCGGTCGTGGTGAACGAGACACGGGCCGAGGGTGGCGCGACCCATGAGCGGCATGCGAGTTGGATCGAGTTGTTCTTCGATCTGGTCGCGGTGGCGGGGATCGGGCAGTTGACGCATCTGCTGCACAAGGGGCCGGGGTTGGGGGACTTCGGGTTGTATGTGGTGCTTTATCTGGCGTTTTGGATGGTGTGGGCGTGTATCACGCTGTACGGGAACATCAGCCGGGGGCAGGCTCGGGTGGGGTTGATGCTGGCGGCCATGCTGGGGTTCGGGTTGATGGCGGCGGCGGTGGCGGGGATTCCGGAGCGGCATGCGACGACGTTCGCGGCCGTGTATGTGATCGTGCGGATCGGGTCGGCGCAGGCGTTCGGGCGCGGGCGGTTCGTGGTGGATTGGCCGACCGTGCAGTTCACGGTGGGGGTGCTGCCGTGGATCGCGTCGTTGTGGGTGGGCGAGCCGGGCAAGTACTGGTTGTGGGTGATCGGGCTGGGGCTGGATCTGTGGATCATGTTCGCGATCAGCGGTGAGCGGATGCTGGCGGGCGCGCGGGAGCATTTCGAACGGCGGCTGGCCAAGCTGCGCAAGTCGCCGCGGTTCGACGCGGGGCGGGTGCCGGAATTCCAAGCGCTGCATGCCGATCCGGCGCATCTGGGCGAACGCCTCGGGCTGTACGTGATCATCGTGCTGGGCGAGGGCGTGATCGCGGTGATCGGCGCGGTGGGCGGGGTGCGGTGGAATGCGACCGTGCTGGGTCTCGGGTTCGCCGCGTTCGTGATCCTGGCGGGGTTGTGGGCGCTGACATTGCTGTACGGGTTCATCCCGCGCCTGATGACCGAGCAGGTGGTGCCGGGTGCGGTGCCGTGGCAGCGGATCATGCTCACCCACTGCGCCATCACCGGTGCGCTCGCGACGCTGGCGGCCGGGCTGGGGTTGGCCATCGAACACGCCGAGGGACATCTGACCACCGGTATCGCCTGGTCGTTGTGCGGCGGCGCGGCAGCCTATTTCGTGATCGCGGCGGTGAGCGCGCTGCGCAGCGGGGTGGGCTGGCGCTGGACGCTGGCCTGGCCGATCCCGTGCGCGATCCTGGCGCTCGGATTGGGTGCGATCGGCGCCCACCTCACCGCGCTCCCCCTGGTCTGCGGTGTCGCGGCACTCGTGGTCTGGCCGCTGCTCTGGGAGACCTGGGCCGCGGGTAAATGGGGCCGCTCGGACCGGCGGCGGCCGAACAGCGGTGCGCCCGCCTGAGACGCGTGGCCTGAGCCCGAGCGCCGGCTCGACCGTCACCGGCTCACGCGCGTTCGTCGGCTCAGTCGGGTTCGCCGGCTCAGTCGCGGTCGCGCAAGCGCCGGAGGTCCGTGGTGAACCGCGGAATAGCGGCTCCCAGGGGTGCGAAGAACTCGCGATCGCAGGCTTCGACGGCCGTGATCGCGCGATTGACCAGCGCCGCACCGGTTTCCGTGGGCACCAGCGATTTCGCCCGCCGATCGGTGGGGTGATCGCGCCGCTCGATCAACCCCTTCTGTTCCAGCGCCCGCAGCACCTGCGAGGTCATCATCGGATCGGTGGCCGCGTGCCCGGCCAGATCGCGCTGCATCACCGGCTCCCCGCCGGACCGCCCGGTGTGCCAGGTCAGGGAGGCGAGCAGCACGAATTGCACATGGGTGAGATCGAACGGCGCGAGCGCCGCGCGCTGGGCGGCCTGCCAGCGATTGGTCACCTGCCACAGCAACAGCCCGGGACTCTCGTCGGCGTTCTCGAAATCGGTGTGCAGTCCCTGATTTCCATCGTGCGCCGTCACCGCCCGACCATAGCGCGGGCCGGGCTCACGCCCGGACACCCTCGGCGACCTTGATCAGCGCGGCCAGATCGGGGGCGACGGACTCGGCCAGATCCGCGCCCATGATCTTGTTCCAGAACCAGCGCAGCGGGCCTTCCATGCTGACCCGGACGGTGACGGTGGTGACCTCGCCGGTGGTCACCTCGTGGGCGAAGACCAGGCGCGCCCCGAGCAGCTTGGACACGTCCACGAATTCGGTGTCGGTGAGTTTCTCCACCACGAACCCGACCTTCGGACCGCCCTTGGGCTTGAGGGTGCCGGTCGCGCCCTGCACGAAGGGGCCGTCGAGTTTCACCCATTCGGTGTCCTGATTCCACTCCGGCCAGGACGCCATATCGCCCCAGATGGCGAAGAAGGTCTCGGGCGCGGCGGTCGAAGTGGCGGTGGCCTCGGCGATGATCGTCATGGATTTAGTATGCGCGCATACTATTATCCGGTCAACCCCGGCCGGGGAACATGATCGGAGGGAAGTATGTTGCACAATCCGTGACTGCTACCGACCTGACCATGTACTCGACCACCTGGTGCGGCTACTGCCGCCGGCTGAAGAAGCAGCTGGACGAGGCCGGGATCACCTACGAGGTGATCGATATCGAAGACCATCCCGAAGCCGCCGAGTTCGTCGGCAGCGTCAACAACGGCAACCATGTGGTTCCGACGGTGAAGTACCGGGACGGTTCCACGGCCACCAACCCCACGCTGGTGCAGGTCAAAGAGGCGCTCGCAGCGATCAGCTGAGGGGCCCAGCGCTCAGGGGCCACGCCCCGAACCTCTGAATTACCGAGCCGCACGCCCGAGGCGTGCGGCTTGCCCTTGTCGCCACCGCCGGCGGCGAATCCGAATCAGCTTGCGGCGGCCCAGGATTCGACGATGGTCCGGGCGATCGAGATCGAACCCGGCAGCAGCAGGCGGACATCGGCCTTGGTGCCCCACGCGCCCGCTTCCAGGGCCTCGCGCACCTCGGCGCGCGTGTACCAGTGCGCCTCGGCGATCTCCCCGTCGTGGAAGTTCAACGGCTGGTCCGGATCGGCTTCCGCGGCGAAACCCAGCATGAGCGAACGCGGGAACGGCCACGGCTGGCTGCCCAGGTAGCGGACCGCGCGCACATCGACGCCGACCTCTTCCTTGATCTCGCGCTCCACACAGCGCTCCAGGGACTCCCCCGCCTCCACGAAACCGGCCAGCAGCGAGAACAACCCCTCCGGCCAGGTGTGCTGACGCGCCAGCAGTACGCGGTCGCCACCATCGTGGATGAGGCAGATGACGGCCGGGTCGATGCGCGGGAATTCCTCGTACCCGGCCTCGTTGGTGCGCGACCAGCCGCCATTGGTGACCCGGGTGGCGGAACCGTCGACGGCGCTGAAGCGCGCCTTGTCGTGCCAGTTCAGCAGCGCGATGGCGGTGGACAGCAGCCCGGTGCCGAAATCGTCGAGCTCCAGGGTGGTCCCGAAGGCGCGCAGATCGGTCAGCTCGCCGTCGATCTCGTTGTCGCGCACCGCCCACAGGTGCAGGCCGTCGTCGACGCCCAGGAACACCGCCTCGGGGGCCGGTTCGGCGGCCAGCGACACGGCGGCGTCCAGCACCACGGTGCCGTCGATCACGCGCACTTGGCCGCGCTTGTTCATGCGTAGCAATTTCGCTTGCGCCCAGCCCTCTTTCAGGGCCTGCTCATCCGAGCGGAGATCCTCCGCTCGGTCGAGGGCGGAACGGGAAAGCACCGGAACGGCATTCAACTCGAACGAAGACACGGTTCGAGACTAGCCGGGCGGGGTGGCGCGGCGTCGAACGAGCGGCCTCAGTTAGTGGACGCGGCGCAGATACAGCAGTTTGTCGCCGGTCTCGAGCGCGTCCACCTCGGGATCGCCGACCCGGATGAGCTCGCCCGCGCGGACCACGCCCATCACGATGTCGCGCAGGTGGCGGGGCGAGCCGCCGATCTCCTCGGGTTCCACGTCCCGCTCGGAGATGGCGAAACCGGCTTCGGGAGTGAGCAGGTCCTCGATCATCTCCACGACGGTGGGGGTGGTGGTGGAGATGCCGAGCAGGCGGCCCGCGGTCTCGGAGGACACCACCACCGAATCCGCGCCGGACTGGCGCAGCAGATGGGTGTTCTCGGCCTCGCGGACCGCGGCGGAGATACGGGCCTTGGAATTGATCTCGCGGGCGGTCAGGGTGACCAGCACCGCGGTGTCGTCGCGATTGGCGGCGACCACGACCGCGGCGGCCTGCTGCACGCCGGCCAGGCGCAGCACATCGGATCTGGTGGCGGAGCCGTGCACGGTGACCAGTCCGGCGTTCGCGGCGGTCTCCAGCACCTGCGCATCGGTGTCGACCACCACGATGTCGGCGGGCTTCACGCCGTCGCCCAGCATGGCGTCGATCGCGGTCCGGCCCTTGGTGCCGTAGCCGACGACCACGGTGTGATTGCGCACGGTGTGCCTCCATCGCTGAATCTTGAACGCCTGCCGGGATCGTTCGGTCAGCACCGACAGGGTGGTGCCGACCAACACGATGAGGAAGAAGATGCGCAGTGGCGTCACCACGAGGATATTGACCAATCGCGCTTCCGGCGTGACCGGTGTGATGTCGCCGTAGCCGGTGGTCGACAGCGATACCGTCGCGTAGTACGCGGCGTCCAGCATCGACATCTCTTCGCGCGCGTTGTCGTGGTAGCCGGAGCGGCCGATGTAGACCACGACGGTCGCGATGGCCAGCAGCAACAGCGCCAGGCCGAGCCGCCGCGCCAGCGAGATCCACGGACTGATCTGTTCGGTCGGCACCCGCAGCACGCCCACCAGGGCGTGGTCCGGGCGGTCGGTGAGCCTGCCGATACCACGCGACGAATCACCGAACACGGGAATCACCGGCCATTTCGGGGACGTCTAGGTGCGGCACAGGACCGGAGCGTACCGGGCCGCGCCCGAAATCGCGGCCTCGACCGGCGCGCGTCGCGGCTATCGGATCGGGTCGGGTGGCAGGGATTCCGGATCGGGCGGGGGTTCGAAGTCGTCGGGCGGGGCCCAGTCCGGCAGGCCGGGGTGGGCGCGCAGGGAATCCACGTCGAGGGCACGGGATTCCGGGGATTCCGGGGACGGGGCATCGCGGCGCACCGGATCCGCACTCGGCGCCGGCTCCTCCCGCTCGGGGGCGTTGGTGCGGATGAGGTGTTCGAGTTCGGCCGGGCCGGGCAGATATTCGGGGGCGATGGTGCGGCCGGTGCGGACGTAATGGAAGGCCGCGTCGACCCGGTCCAGCAGCGCCGCCTCGGGCAGCCCGGTGCGCGCCGCCTCCAACCGTGCCCACGCCAGGCGGTACACGGCGAGCTGTACCGCCACCGAATCCGCTTCGGCCGCATTCGGTTCCGCGCCGGTCTTCCAGTCGACCACGGTCCAGCCGCCGTCCGGGCGCGGAAACACCGCATCCATGCGCCCGCGAATCACGGTGCCCGCCAGTGTGGTTTCGAACGACACCTCGACCTCGACCGGATTGCGATCGGCCCACTGCGAGGCCAGGAACGCCTCCTGCAACCGCATCAGCTCGGCGTCCCGGTCGGAGCCGTCGGCGGCGCCGGGCAATTCGTCGAACGCCAGCAGCCGGCCGGCCCCGAACCAGCGCTGCAGCCAGGCGTGGAAGGCGGTGCCGCGGCGGGTGAACGGGCTCGGCGGATACGGCAGCGGACGGCGCAGGCGCGCAGCGAGTTTCGCGGGATCGGAGCGCAGATCCACCAGCGAGGTGGCGGCCAGCTGTCCGGGCAGCTCCACCTCGCGCACCGCCTGTTCCGCGGCGAGATGCTCGGCGATCAGGGCATCGACGTCGGTCCCCCAGCCTTCCGGATCGTCGGCAGTGGCCGGGTCGAACTCCGCTGCCTCGCCCTCGTCCTCGTCAGGCAACCGAAGTGCCGGGCCGAAGTCGAATTCGGCTTGTTGCGGGCGGGCGGCCTCGCGGAGGGCGGCGAGGGCGCGTTTGACCAATTCCGCGCCCTCTTCCACGAATTCGCGGCGCGCGCCCAAGGGGTCGCGGGGCCATTCGGCGGTGGGCGGGTTGTCGGTGAAGGGGTTGGTGGTGTCGGGGAGGGGCGGGTCGTCCCAGCGGTCGATGCGGACGGCGCGGGCCAGGTCGGTGCCGGGGGTTTCGGTGGCCTGTTTCAGGTCGAGGAGGAAGTCGGAGGGGCCCTTGGGTTTCGAGCCGGTTTCGGCCCAGTGGTGGGCGGAGACCAGCAGGACGCGTTCGGTGCGGGTGAGGGCGACGTAGAAGAGGCGGCGTTCCTCGTCTATGCGGCGGCGGGCCAAGGCCTTCTTGTGTTCGTCGAGGGCGTGTTCGAGGTCGGCGCGGTCGTAGATGCCGGACAGGTCGAGGACGGGGACGCCTTCGCCCGCGCCGTCGTCCTGCTGGCGGTCGCCGCGCAGGCCGGTGGGGAGTTCGGCGAGCGCGCCCATCCAGGTGGTGGTGCCGGTGCCGGAGGGGAAGGTGCCCTCGACCACGTGCGGGACGGCGACCACCTCCCATTCCAGGCCCTTGGCGGCGTGCACGGTCAGGACCTGGACGCGGTCGTGGGCCACCTCGACCTCGCCGGGTTCCAGGCCGCCTTCGACTTCCTCGGCGGCGGTGAAGAAGTCGAGCAGGCCGGTGAGGGAGGAGCGGTGGTCGGCGGCGTAACCGGCGACGACGTCGGCGAAGGCGTCCAGGTGTTCGCGGCCGGCGGCGGCGTGGGCGCGGCGGGCCTGGGTTTCGACGCCGACGCCGATGGTGCGTTCCACATCGGCGACCAGTTCGGACAGGGGCTGGCCGCTGCGCTCGCGCAGGGCGGTGAGTTCCTGGCCGAGGGCCACGATGCGCGCGTAGCCCTCGGACGAATACTGGTCCACCGCACCGGGATCGGCGATGGCGTCGCCCAGCCCGGCCCGCTCGGACGGTTCGGGTGCGACCTCGCGCAGGGCCTCGTCCAGCGCCGCGGTGTCGCTGATCTCCTGCGCTGGTCCGCCCGGCCGCCGGATGGAGAGCTCCCGGGCGCGCCGCGACAGGGCCGCGATATCCGCTACGCCGATCCGCCACCGGGCTCCGGTGAGAATGCGCACCGCCGCGCTGCCCGCCGCCGGATCGGCGATCAAGCGCAGGGTGGCGACGATATCCGCTACCTCGGGGGTGTGCAGGAGTCCGCCCAGACCGACGATCTCCACCGGTAATCCGTGCTCCCGCAAGGCTTCCGCCAAAGGCGCGGCATCCGCATTGCGGCGCACCAGCACCGCCGAGGTCGGCGCGGGCTCGCCGGCGTCGGCCGCCGCCTCCCATTCGGCCGCGATCCGTTCCGCCACCCAATCCCGTTCCTGGGCAACGGTTTCCGCGAGCGCCAGTGCCACCACGCCGGGTGTCGCGTCCGGGCGCGGGCGCAGGGCGTCGACCGTCACCCCGCCGCTCTCGATCGCCTTGCGCCGCAAGGGATCCGCCACCAGGTTCGCCAGATCGAGAGCTTCCGGCGGGTTCCGCCAGCTGGTCAGCAGGGGCAGGATCGGGGCGGGCACCCCGGGCGATACCGGGAAATCGGTGGCGAAGCGCGGCAGATTCGCCGCGGACGCCCCGCGCCAGCCGTAGATCGACTGCATCGGGTCGCCGACCGCGGTCACCGCCAGCGGCTGTCCGGCCGAACCGGCAGGGGTGGAACCACCACCGGTCGCTCCGAACAGGGAGGAGAGCAATACGCGCTGTGCGTGGCCGGTGTCCTGGTATTCGTCGAGCAGAACCAGGCGGAAGCGGGTGCGTTCGGCCGCACCGACTTCCGGGTGGATAGAGGCGAGCCGGGCGGACAGGGACATCTGCGCGCCGAAGTCCAGTGCGCCGCGGCGGCGGAGTTCGTCGGCGAGGCGCTGCACCAAGGGCAGCAGGGTGACGCGTTCGTTCTGGACCTCGAGCAGATCCAGCAGTGCCTTCTTGGGGCCGCCCTTCTGCCGGGGTCCGGCCGGCAGCGTGTGGACCAGCCGGTCGAGTTCGCGGTGGGCGCTGGTCAATTGGTGCGGTTCGACGAGATGTTCGGCGAGCTGACCCGACAGCGCCAGCACGGCTTCGGTCACCGACACCGGACTGCGATCGGTATCGAGGTCACCGTCCCAGGTCGAAACGACGCGATAGGCCAGCTGCCAGAGCTGGGTCTGGGTGAGCAGCGTCGCGGTGGGTTCGACGGGCAGCAGCAGACCGTACTCGGTGAGCAGCCGGCCGGCGTAGGAGTGGTAGGTGCTGATCTCAGGTTCCGAACCGGTGAGCAGCGCGCGCAGGTGACCGGTCGGGTCGATGTCCCGCACGATCGGCGCCCCGGCCAGCCGGGCGAGCCGGGTGCGGATACGAGTCGTCAACTGCTGGGCGGCTTTTCGCGTGAAGGTGAGCCCCAGCACCTGCTCCGGCTCGACCAATCCATTGGCGACCATCCACACCACGCGAGCCGCCATGGTCTCGGTCTTGCCCGCCCCCGCACCCGCCACCACCAGCGTCGGCCCGGGTTCGGCCGCGATGACGGCAGCCTGTTCGTCGGTCGGCGTCGGCAACCCGAGCGCGGCGGCGAGCTGCTGGGGAGAAATCCGCTCCGTCACCGCGACGACTCCGCGCGGCCGCACGTCGCGAAGGTCCGCCGCGGCCACCCGCCCGCGGCATCCGCGAAGCTGAGCCGCGCTGCCGCGACATCCACGGCGCGACCGGCGCCCGCGGCGCAGGGCCGGGGCGACCGGGGGTGGGACGACTTCACTCGTCCGTCACCTGCCGTCCGGTGTCCTGGACGGGGCAGCTGCCGGCGACTTTGCAATGGCGGCAGCCGTCGTTGCGCATGGCCAGGTAGCTGGGGCCTTTGGAGGAGTCGGCGGCGTCGTGGATGACGGTGCGCCAGTTGTCGATTCCGTCGGAGTCGAGGGTGGATTGCAGGCGCTGGGTGGCGCCTTCCTTGGCGTTGGGTTTGGCGACGTAGACCAGGCGGGCGCCGCCGGGGTCGCCTTCGCCCAGAGCGCCGGAGGCGGCGGCCACCTGGTAGGTGGCGAGCTGGGCGTGGTCTTCGGCGGCCTGTTTGGAGATGGGGGTCTTGCCGGTTTTGACGTCGATGATGACGAAGCGGCCCATGGCGTCGCGTTCGACGCGGTCGACGCGGCCGGAGATGCGGACCGGATGGCCGTCGGGGGTGCGGGGCGGGAGGGTGAGGTCGACGGGGACTTCGACGCCGATGGCGGTGAGTTCGTCGCGGGTATTGCGCAGCCAGGCCAGGAAGGTGTCGACCATGGTCTCGGTGCGGCGCAATTCGGCTCGCGAGTACCAGTTCTCGCCGTCGCGGGCGGTGGGGTCGATCTTCTTCCAGGCCTTGGCGAGGGCCTGTTTGACCTGGGCCTCGTCGACCTGACCGGCGAGGGCCTGGACCAGGGTGTGCACCAGATTGCCCTTGAGGGCGTGCGGGTTGTCGCCGTCGCCGCCGCCGTGGCGTTCCAGCGCCCAGCGCAGCGGGCAGGTCTTGAGCTGTTCGACGGTGGACGGGGACAGGGCGATGGCGCCGTCGGCGCTGTCCCACAGCGGGTTCGTGGAGGACAGTTCGGCGGTGCCGTACCAGTCGCCGGGATGCGCCCCGCGCACGCCCGCGTCGGCCAGCCGGGCGAGTTGATGGGCCGCGCGGGTGCGGCGTTCCGGGGTGGTTTCGGGATCGCAAGCCACGGAACGCAATTCGGCGATGAGGGCGTGCATGGCGAGCGCCCGGCCGGGATCGACCGGCGGCGGGATCTTGCCGGGCTGCCCGTCGGCGGCATCGGCGTCGAGTTCGGCGAGGAAACGCGAGGGCACCAGATCCTGGTCGCCGGTGACGGATTCGACGGCGGTGACCAGCAGCGAGCGTTGCGCGCGGCCGCACGCCACCAGCAGCAGCCGCCGTTCTTCGGCGAGCAGCGGGGCGGCGCGGCTCACCCGCTCACCGGTATCCCCCACTCCGGCAAGCAGATCCACCAGATCCTCGACGCCGAGCAGGCTGCCGCGCGGCCGCAGGTTCGGCCAGATCCCCTCCTGCACGGCGGCGACCGCCACCGTGTCCCATTCGCGCCCGGCGGCGGCGTGCGCGCTGCAAATGGTGACCGCCGCACCCGGATCGGTATGCGGCGCATTGTCCTGTGGAATCTCCTGCTGCTCCAGGTATTCCACGAAGCCTTCGATGGTGGCGCGCGGCAGCCGGTCCACATACGCGGCCGCCGCCTCGAACAGCCCCACCACCGCGTCCAGGTCACGATCGGCCTGCATCCCGACCGCTCCCCCGCGCTCGGACTGCCCCACCCAGCGCCGCTCCAGGGTGGAGCCGGTCCAGATCCCCCACATCACGTCTTCGAGCCCGCCGCCTTCGCGCCGCTTCTTCCGCGCCCGCCCCAGCGCCTTCAACACCCGCCGCAGCGGTGCGGCCTCCACATCGGTGAGCCGCTCCAGAATCACCCGATTCCCATTGCCCACCAGCAGATCCCGCAGAATCTCGGCCGACGACCGATCCAGATCCGCATACCGATCCGCCGCCTCGGCCGCGGCCTCCCCGGCCCTTGCCGAATCCGCCACGACCCGGGCCGCAATGGCCGTATCCCCTTCGGCCGCAGCCGATCCCGGCAGCGGTTCGTCCCCGTCCGCCTCCGTGACCTCCCGCTCCGGATAGCCGAGTTCCAGCACGGTCCGCCGAATACCGCGCCGCAACCGCCGCAGGCTGATCTGATCCGCCCCGCCCAGCGGCCCCGCCAGCAGATCCAGCGCATCGTCCGCGCTGAACTCGATCGGCCGCGGATGCCGCACGGCCGTCGGATCACCCGCCGTGACCGCCCGCAGCGCCGACAGCATCCACGCCGCCCCGCGCCGCCGCGCCAGCGGCACCTCGGCCGGCGGCTGCCGCACCGGCACCCCGGCCGCGAGCAGCGCGCGCCGCAGCGGAGCCAGCGACAGCGGCACCGATCGCACGATCACCGCCATCCGAGACCACGGCACCCCGTGCGAAAGATGCGCCCGCCGCAGATGATCCGCGATCAGCGCAGCCTCCTTGGCGGGCGTCGTCAGCACCTGCACCCGCACTTCCCCCGCGAAAGGCTCTCCCTCCCAATCGATTCGGTCCACCTCTTCCGGCGGTTCCACCCCATCCCCGGGGGCGATATCCGAGATGAAATCGGTCGTGGCGGGTGGGGTGCGGTGGCGGCCGGCGCCGGGGAGCCGGGCGGTGATGCGGGAGATGACCTCCTGGATGGCCGGAGCGCCGCGGTGGTTGTGGCGCAGGGTGATTCGGTGATCGGCGGGGGTGTCGAGGTCGGCGGCGAAGCGGGCGTCGGCGCCGCGGAAGGTGAAGACGGATTGGTCGGGGTCGGCGGCGATGACGGTGGTCGCGCCGCCGCTGCCGAGGGCGCGGACGAGCTGGGCGGCGTGCGGGTCGAGATGCTGGGCGTCGTCGACCAGGAGGGTGTGCAGGCGGTCGCGTTCGGCGATCAGGAGTTCGGGGTCGGCGGCGAGGGCTTCGAGGGCGGCGGTGACGAGTTCGGCGGCGTCCAGGGCGGGGGCGCTGGCTTCGGGCACATCCATGCCGACCGACCAGCGCAGCAGCTGGATCTGTTCGTAGCGCTCGAAGAAGCGGCCGGCGGCGACCCATTCCGCCCGGCGGTGGATGCGGCCGAGTTCCACCAGGTCTTCGGGACCGAGGCCGCGTTCGGTGGCGCGCAGCATGAGATCGCGCAGCTGTTCGGCGAACCCGGCGGCGGGCAGCGCGGGATGCAGGCGCTCGGGCCAGCCGGCGGCGCCGTCGAGCAGATCGCCGCGCAACATCTCGCGAATCACGATGTCCTGTTCGGAACCGGTGAGCAGCCGGGGCGGCGGATTGCCGCGTGCGGTGGCGAAGCCGCGCAGCAGGCCGAACGCGTAGGAGTGCAGGGTGCGGACCAGCGGGCCGCGGGTGGCGCCGGGCACCCCGCCGAGTTCGGGATCGGCGGCGGCGATGCGGGCGGTGACGGCATTGCGGACGGCGGTGGCGGCGCGCTTGGTGTAGGTGAGCAGCAGCACGGATTCCGGATCGGCCCCGGCCAGGATGCGCGCGGCGGCCAGATCCACCAGCAGCGCGGTCTTGCCGGTCCCGGGCCCGCCGAGCACCTGCCAGGGCCGCCAGCCGGGATCGGGCAGGGTGTCGGCGAACAGCGGCGCGATAGCGGCGTCCCACTCCCGGGGACGGGAGACCGCCTCGGCCCGGCGCACCAATTGCACCGAGCTATCCGATCGCATCACGTCGGCTATTTCAACAGATCGCCCCGACAGGTTTCGTTTGCCATGAGTTGTCCGTGCCGCCGATCACAGGGCAGCGGGTGTTCATGTCCGGCGCAGGCAGCAGAATGGGCGCGTGTCCGATCTTCATATTCATCGCTTCGGTCCTTCGACCGGTCCGGTGGTGCTGGCATTGCACGGGCTGACCGGTCACGGCCGACGCTGGCGGGCGCTGGCCGACGAGTATCTGTCCGACCTGCGGATTATCGCTCCGGATCTGCGGGGGCACGGGAGGTCGCCCGGCGTGCCGCCGTGGGATTTCGAAACCGTCGCCGATGATCTCGCCGAACTGCTGAAAGCCGAGACGAGCGAACCCGCGGTGGTGCTCGGGCATTCGTTCGGCGCGGCCGCCGGGGTGCATCTGGCGCATCGGTATCCGGAGTTGGTGCGCGGGCTGGCGCTGCTGGATCCGGCGATCGGGCTGGACGCGGAATTCATGCTGCACATCGCGAATTCCATGCTGGAGCACCCGGATTACGCCGATGTGGAGCAGGCGCGCCGCGACAAGCTGGAGACCGCGTGGGCGGAGGTGGACCCGGAGCTGCTCGCCGACGAACTGGCCGAGCATCTGGTGCCCACCGCGAACGGCCGCGTGGGCTGGCGGCTGGCCATGCCCGCGATCATCGCCTTCTGGGGTCAGCTGGCCCGCGATTTCGTGCTGCCCCCGGCGCACCTGCCGACGGTGCTGGTGCAGGCCATGCGGGTGGATCCACCGTTCGTCACGCCCGCGTTCCGGGCCGCGCTCGCCGACCGGCTCGGCGACAATCTGACCGTGCGCGAATTCGATTGCGATCACATGGTCGCCCAATCCCGTCCCGCCCCGACCGCCGCACTGCTGCGCGAACTGCTCGGCGGGCTCTGATGCCGACCTCCGACGCCGATATCGAGCGGGTGCGCGAACTGGTGGCCGCCATTCCACCCGGGCGAGTCGCCACCTACGGCGATATCGCGGCCGCCGCGGGCCTGTCCACGCCGCGTACGGTCGGCTGGATCATGCGCACCGATTCCGCCGATCTGCCCTGGCATCGGGTGCTGCGCGCCGACGGCACTCCGGCGCCGCATCTCGCGCACCGGCAATTGCGGCAGCTGGCCGCGGAGGGCTGTCCGCTCGCGGGCGATCGCGTCGACTTGCGCAGGGCGCGTTTCGTTTTCGATTGACGCCTACTTCCGGCGGGTGCACTTCCGGCCGATTTCGGCGGGAATCCCGAGGAAGATCTTGATGTGTTCGGAGTGCGCCACCGAATCGACCCGGAACATCTGCGCCACGATGGTGTGCCGCGTCCCGGACTCCGGATCGCGCAACCGCATCCGCGCCCCTTCCCGCCCGTAGGTGACGATGCCCTCGTCCCAGTATCGGCAGAACAGTTCGTACTGGCCGAGTTCGGCGAGAAACGCGACCGAGGACGCGGTATCGCCGGAACTGGCGATGAGGCCGCGCAGCCAGTGCACGCTGAGCCGGACCTCCTGCTCCCATTCCGGCAGCACCCGCCGGGCCTGGACATTGCCCAGCAGCCAGTGCAGGACATTGCCGTCGCGGACCTGTCCGGGGAAGGCGCGGGTATAACTTTCGTTGTACGCCAGCAGATTCCAGTGGGTATCGAGATAGGCGGCGAGATTCGGCTCGTGCAGATGCAGGGCGTCCACCATTTCTTCGGTGATCTCGCCGCGTAACTCGTCGACGCTGGGATAGTCCGGGGCGCCCAAACCGGCCAGATCATTGAGATGCCGGTGTTCGACCGGGGAGAGCGGGCCGACCAGATCCAGGTAGCGGACCAGCGCGCGCAGCACCTCGCGGGTGGGGCGTTCGCGATTGCCGTTCTCCAAATGCGTGATGTAACTGGCGCTTACGCCCGCGTTGAAGGCCAGGCGCTCGCGGGATATCCGGCGGGCGTCGCGCAGTCGGCGCAACTGCTTACCCAAGGTCGGTGGTTGTAGATTTCCGGGTCTTTGGACGCACTCTGCAATCGGTGCCATCGGTGCTCCTCGCTGTCCTGGTTTTCCTACTCGATTTAGGACAAGGTAATTCATTGCGAGCCTATCCATCTCATTGCGGTGACCGCATGGCAAGGGATTGTGACTTCGAACTCCACAGGGGTACAACGGATTACATAGATTGCGCTGAGTTTGCCAAAAGCTCTCCGATCATCTTTCGGATCAGGGTCCCGCAATGGTTACCGAGCGAATCCGTGCCATGAGTTCCGTTGCCGCGGTGCGATATCGAGAAGCTATTGCGGAATTGCCCAGTGCGGCCGCGAGATCGGCGAGTAGTTCGTCGACGGGGCCGAAAACGACGGTTCCGGTCTCGGCTCCGGCGACCGTTCCGGCGTACGGGCGCAGGCGGTG
Source organism: Nocardia yamanashiensis NBRC 100130 (assembly GCF_001613325.1). GTDB lineage: Bacteria > Actinomycetota > Actinomycetes > Mycobacteriales > Mycobacteriaceae > Nocardia > Nocardia yamanashiensis. Next base: position 272,884 of record NZ_BDCD01000018.1, read on the forward strand.
GAACAGCACGCGCAATTCGCCGGGTTCACCCAGGACCAGCGCGGCGTGCGCACGGAAGACGGTGCCCACCGCGGTCCCCCGAGCCGGGTCGAGGGTGCCGTCGATTTCGAAACTCACTGCGGCCCTAGCTATTTCACCGGCGTGCAGGAGCGACATCGTATAGATGTGGGTCAGATCGCCGGGTAGCGCGCGGCTCGCTGCGGCGAGTTCGTCCACCCGGCCGGAGAGATCGCCGCGCGCCCAATCCACCGCCACCCGGCCCAGCAGCCGGAACTCGCCCCGATTCGGTGCGCCGAGCGCTCCGGCCTGCTCGTCGCGATCCCGGTAGAGCTGCTCCGCGCCGTCCGGATCGCCGCCCAGCAGCACGGTGGCCGCCGTGAAGGAGTCCAGGGCCGGCGTCAACACCCCCGATCCGGCCGCATCGGCGAACGCGGCGGCCAGCCGTTGCTGACGCATCGCTTCGGTCAGATCCGCACCGGCGCAGGCGATCCGCAGGTGCAGGTAGTGCGCGAGCGCGAGATAGTCGGTACGCCCCGCCAGGATGGCCGCGCGCTCCAGCTCCCCCGCCACGTCCGGCAGCTCCGTCCACGCGCCCCGCTCGAGCAATACCGCGGCCAAGGCATTGAGCGCACCGCAGTGCAGCACCGGATCCCCGGCGGCCCCGCCGACCGCCTCGCGCGCCCACTCCAGGACCGGCTGCGGGCCTAGCGGGTCTGCCTCGAAAACCATTGCGGTGCGCAGTGCTACGCGCTCCCACTGGTTCTCCGCCGTCCCGAGTGCATCGGCGAGCGCGTGCTCGATGGCCGCGTCGGGCCGGAGCCGATCCCGGAGCGGCCAGGCGACCGGCGCGCGCCAACTGGTGAGCGCACGCACGACCAGCTCCCGCTCCCCCAGTTCCACCGCCGATTCGACCGCTGCCGTGCGCGCCCGCCGCGCCGCCTCGCTCCGCCCCGCCCCCGCCAGCGCCGCCACCAGCTCGCAGCGCGCCTCCGAAAGTTCCACCCGCCGACCGTGTTCCGCGTCCCGCGCCGCATGCCCCGCCAGCTCGTGCAGGTCGATAGCCGTCTGCCACAGCCGAATCGAGTCGATCTCCGCACTCGCCCCGATCCCGGTCCGCGCCGCCGCCGCGACATACCCGGCCGCTCGGGCCACGGTCTCCGCGGCCGGTGGCGAATGTTTCTCGTGCGCAGCGGGTTCCGGGTCGGTCGGCCGCGGTCTTCGACGGCCGGTCACGAGTGAGTGCGCGTCGGACCGGCCGGCGGTCAGGGCGGGATCTTGGTTGAGGATAGCGGATTCCAGCGCCTGGAGGCGGGGGCCGGGATCCACCGCGAGGTCATTGCGCAGGTAGTCACGGGTGCGGCGCAAGGTGGCCAATGCCTCGGTCTGCTGGCCCAGGCGGTATTGGGCGGTGGCCAGGAGGCGGGCGGTCTCCTCGCGTTCGGGGTGTTCGGCGGCGGTGCGGTGCAGGCCGGTGAGGACTTCGGCCGGGCGCTCCAGATCGAGAGCGGCGTCGGCTCTGAGCTCGGCGGCCAGCAGCCGCAGGTCGGCCAGGCGCGCGGATTCGGCGGCGGCCCAGGGGGCGTCCTCGAAGGCGGCATACGGACGGCCGTGCCAGCGGGCGAGAGCGGCATCCAGCAGGCGGCAGCGGGTTTCGGAGTCGGGGGAATTCAAGGTGTCGCGGACCGCCTGCTCGTAATCGTGCAGCAGCGCTTCGAATTCCCAGGCGTCGACCGCCGCGGCGGGCAGGCGCAGGGCGTAGCCGCCGGGCTCGGAGACCAGGACGCCCGCGGGGACGCGCGGCGGTCGGTCGGGTTCCAGTACCCGGCGCAGGTTGTGGACCTGGACCTGCAGGACCGCGGCGGCGGTGGCGGGCGGCGCGCCCTCCCAGATGTCGTCCACCAGCCGGCCCGCCGTCACCGGCTGGCCGTGCGCCAGCACCAGGCGGCCCAGCAGGGCGCGGCGGATACGCCCGCCGGTGCTCGCGGGTCGCCCGTCGACGAATATCTGCAGGGGACCGAGTACTCGAATCGACCATTCGCTCATCACAACTCCGGCGTGTGCCCATTTTTCTCGGGACAGCTGCGAGGCCTCCCACCTCGCTCGATGCTGAATGTTAGCCACCGGCCCGATATTTCGGTGAAACGCCGTCATTGCGTGTCGCCGCGGCTTTACCGATTTCGATAGGCGGATATGAGGCGCATCACATAACCGCCCGGTCGTCGCCGTTGCCGGCCGGGCGGGATTCGCGGTGGGATCGGCCAACACCCGACCATCCCCACTTATTCCGAGCGCACCCCGGAAAGGTTTGCGCGGCCTCCGAATTGAGGGCTTGCAAATCGAGTTGCGAGCCGATTGCACAGTGAAACGTCCGCATACGCCGAGGTCGTTACTGTTACCGTGCACAAACTGGCAAGCCAGGTCATTGCAAGTTTTCACAAAATGTGCATCGCGCCTTGGAAAACGCACTGCTCCCGACTCCCCGCCCCGGAATCGAAAGTCGGCGGGAAGTCGCGTTGCGGATGCTACTGGAACCAGCTGAGGGAAGGCGGGCCTCGAATGCAGTACGCGACTCGGACCGACCGCTGGCGGATTGCTCGAAGTCGCATCGGGAACAATTCCGGCGGCAGGGAGCCATTATGCGGAGAACCGGTCTGCTTCGAATCTTTGTCGGTTATCTGGTCCGCCCGGCGGAGGCGGTGGCCCGGGCGATCGATCGCCTGGCCGCCGCCCATGCCCGCGAGCCCATCGCCTGGTTCCGGCCCGATGAGCTCGCGGTGCCGCCCGGCCTCTACCGGGATCGCTGCGGACATCTCTGGGAGCGCACCGCCCACGATTGGCGCATGTGGCTGCGCTCCGGCGCCACCATCGATTCGGTGGCGCTGTGGAATTGGAGCCATTACAGCGTCTGCGATCATGCGCCGTTCGTGGTGCTCATGCGGTCCTGACACCGGTCTTCCAGGTGGCGACCGCCCAGATCACCACCACGTCCAGGGTGATGATGGCGAGCGACCACCACGGATAGTGCGGCAGCCACAGGAAATTCGCGATGATCGACAGGGCGGCCAGGAACATGGCCCCGATCCGCCCCCACATGGTGCCCGCCAGCAGTCCCGCGCCGCAGACGCCGAGCAGCGCGCCCAGCACGATATGGGTCCAGCCCCAGGCGGTGGCGTCGAAACTGTAGATGTATTCGGGCCCGACGACATACAACTCGTCGCCGGCCACGGCGGAGATCCCGGCCAGCACCGACAGCACGCTCACGGTGAGCAGCAGTATCGCCGCTCCGATCGAGGTGCCCGCCGCAATGCCCTGTCGCACCGGATGTTCGGTCATGGTCTGCCCCTGTTCGCTCGGTGGGTGAGATGGACCGACTCTGCGCCGATCCCCCCGGCCCGCCCTCATCCGTCGCGGATGAGCGGGCCCGTACCCGTTCCGTTTCGCACCCACAGGAGATGCCGACCGTGACCTCCACCCGAATTTCGGACCTGCCCCTGGTCGCCCCGCCGCGCGCCGCCCCGCATCGCGCCCGGCTGCTCGCCGAGATCCGTTCCGCCAGTCCGGAATTGGTGCGGGAGCTGGCGGCGCGCACGGCCGACTGGTACGACGAGAACGGCCAGCCGATGCTGGCGCTGCCGCATGTGCTCGCGGCGGGCGATCCCGAACGCGTGGCCGATTTCCTGTGCCATCGCGGCATGGCGATGGTGCTGGAGGGCCACGGCGGCCGGCTGTTCACCCAGCTGGAGCGGTCCTGCCCGGGCCTGGCCGAGGATCCGTTCGTCTGGGTGCTGCGGGCGGTCGACGCGGTCACCCACGAGGACCCGGAAGCGGCGAGTGCCTTCCTGGATCTGGTCGATTCCCGTGCCGGAGTGACGGATTCGATGGCCCCGCCGGAGTGGCTGACGGTGCTCACCCGGGCCGCCCGGGTGGATGCCGCGCCGGACCGCGACGACCTCGGCGATCTGCACGGCACCGGGCAACCGGATATCGACTGCTATCTGGCGGCGCAGGCGGCGACCGCGACCCTGCTGCGCGGGGACCGGGAGCGCGCCGAGGCGCAATTGCGGCGCGGGCTGGCGCTGGCGGCGGGGGCCGATCGGCCGCGGGCGGCGGTGCGGGCGGTGACCCGGCTGGCGGTCACCGCCGGTTACGGCGGCGCGGTGACGACCATGCGGGAGCGGGCGCGAAAAGCGCTGGTGGTGGCGGAGGATCATGAACTGCGCGGCAGCACCGACGCCCTGCACGCGCGGGCGCTGGCGGCGTTCGGGGCCTACCTGCAGGGTGATTCGTACTCCCCGCGCGATCTGGAACCGCTGGCGCGCACCCGCGAGCACCGGGACGGTTCGGTGCGCCCGGTGGGCGGCTGGGCGGCGCAGGTGATCGGCCGGCTGCTGGCCTTCCGCGCGGGCGAGGACCGCTACGCAGGCGCGGAAGCCCTGCGGCACAGCATGCTTTCGCTGCTGGAGTACGGCGGGCCGTTCCCGGTGAGCGCCGGGGATCTGCTGGCGCACGTGGTGTGGGCGCTGCTGGAGGTACGCGAGCCGCGCACCGCCCGCCTGCTGATCGGGCGAGCACGCACCCAGCTGGGTGACACGCCCCTGGTGGAGACGGCCCGGGTCATGCTGGCGGTGGGCACCGAGACCGTCGGCGCCACCCCGGTCGTCGGTGAATTGCTCACGCGCGCAGATGATCTGGGCCCGGTGGAGCGGATCACCGCCTGGCTGCTGTACAGCGCCGTGCACGCCGATCAGCGCCAGCGCAATCCGCACCGGGTGCGCAACGGTTTGGAGCGGGCGCTGGAGCTGGCCGCCGATTCCGGGGTGATCCGCCCGTTCCTGGACGTGCCGGGCACCATCGCGCTGCTGGACGAGCGGGTGGGCGGCTTCGGCCATCGCGACGAGCTGGTGGCCCGCATCCGCAACCATCCGCAGGCCCGGCGGCGACCGCCGGAGCAGCAGCTGACCGCGACGGAACTGACCGTGCTGCACTATCTTCCGTCCGGTCGCACCGCCCAGCAGATCGCCGCCGAACTGGGCGTATCGATCAATACGGTGAAGACGCATCTGCGGGCCATCTACGCCAAGTTCGGGGTCGGCTCCCGCACCGCCGCGCTGGCGCAGGCGCGGCGCGCGGGATTGCTGTGATCAGCCCACCGGAGCGCCGTCCATGGCCGCGTCCAGCACCAGCGCCGCGTCGATCAGCGACAGATGCGTGAACGCCTGCGGGAAATTGCCCAATTGCTGTCCGGTGACGTCGATTTCCTCGGCGTACAGGCCGACGTGATTGGCGTAGGTGAGCATCTTCTCGAACACCAGCCGGGCCTGCTCCAGCCGTCCGGCGCGGGCCAGCGCGTTGACGTAGTTGAAGGTGCACAGCGAGAAGGTGCCCTCCGCACCGGCCAGGCCGTCCGGGGAGGCGTGCGGGTGATAGCGGTAGACGAGACTGTCGGTGACCAGTTCCGCGCCGATGGCGTCCAGGGTGGTCAGCCAGTTCGGGTCCCGCGGGGCCACGAATCCGACCTGCGCCATGCGCAGCAGCGAGGAATCCAGCACATCGGTGTCGTAGTGCTGGACGAAGGCCTGCCGGCCGGAATGCCAGCCGCGTTCCCACAGCTGGGCGTGAATGGCGTCGCGGGTCTGCCGCCAGTGCGCCACCGGGCCGGGCAGGCTGCGTTCGGTGGCCAGCCGCACCGCCCGGTCGAACGCCACCCAGCTCATCAGGCGTCCGTAACTGAAATCCGCTCGGCCGCCGCGGGTTTCCCAGATGCCCTCCTCGGGCTGGTCCCAGTTGACCGAGAGCCATTCCAGCAGTTCGACGATCTCCTGCCAGCCCTGGTGCCCGATCCGCAGGCCGGCCCGATCGGCCTGATAGATGCTGTCCAGCATTTCCCCGTAGATATCGAGCTGCAATTGCCCGGAGGCGTCGTTGCCGATCCGGACCGGACTGGAATCCCGGTAGCCCGCGAAGTTCTCCAGCACGTCCTCGGGCAGATCCCAGGACCCGTCCACCCGGTACATGATCTTCAGCGGTCCGCCGTGCGCCCGGTAGCGCTCGCGCAGCCAGCCCGCGAAAGCCGTTGCCTCGTCCCGGAATCCGAGTGACAGCAACGCCGAGACCGAGAACGAGGCGTCCCGGATCCAGGTGTAGCGATAGTCCCAATTGCGTTCCCCGCCCAGCTGTTCGGGCAGTCCGGCGGTGGGCGCGGCCACGATGCCGCCGGTCGGCGCGTAGGTCATCAGCTTGAGCGTGATGGCCGACCGGTGCACCATCTCCCGCCAGCGCCCGCGGTAGGTGGAGCCCGCCAGCCAGCCGTGCCAGAACGCCACCGTCTCCCGGAACAGGTCCTCGACCTCGGCCGGGCGGATCAGCCGCGGCGGTCCCGGCGCGCCCGATTCCAGCACCACCCCGCGCGTCTGCCCGGCCTCCAGCGTGATGGTCCCGCGCACGTGCCCGCCGCCGACCACTTCCAGCCGCGCCAGCCGGGCCTCGTCGGGTTCGCGCACCGCGTGCACGGTGAGCACCTCGGTGCCGGCGTCGAAGACCGCGCCGTCGGTCAGCACATGGGTGGCGTGCGGCCGCCGCCCGTAGTCGAAGCGTGGGATCAGATCCAGTTCGAAGGTCATCCGGCCACGCACGCAACGCAATTGGCGCACCACTCGGTGCCGGTCGGTGGGCGCGGGATCGGTGATCGGCGGCATGAAGTCGACGATCTCGCCGGTGCCGCTCGCGGTCATGAACCGGGTGATCAGGATGGCGGTGTCCGGGAAGTACATCTGCGTGCTGCGATACGGCTGCCCGCCGGCCGGCCGGATGCGGCAGTGCCCGCCGCGCTGGGTGTCCAGCAGCGCCGCGAACACGCTGGGGGAATCGAAGCGGGGCAGGCAGAGCCAGTCGATGGTGCCGTCGGTGGCGACCAGCGCGGCGGTTTGCAGGTCACCGATCAGGCCGTGGTCGGCGATCGCGGGTGACGGGTCCACGAAGACCGGTGGGGTGGCTGCCATCGGATTCTCCTCACGGGTAGGGGTCTACCGATCCGGTAGGCCGCCCACCGTAGGAGCGCGGGCCGGGGGCGGACCTCACCCGAACGGTGTGAGGGCCCGGGTGCGCTCGCGGTGCACGATCGAGGGCGGTTCCGGCGATCCCGGCCCGCGGCGACCGGCCCGGCGGTTACCGTGGAAGGCATGTCCACGCGCCTGGCTTGTGTGGTATTCGATGCGGCCTCGCCCCGCACCGCCGCCCGTTTCTGGGCCGAACTGCTGGGCTGGGAGGTGACCGTGGACCGGCCCGCCGGGGTGGAGGTGGCCGCGCCCGACCCGGACGGTCCGGACGTGGCGCTCACCTTCCTGCCCGCGCGGGTGGGCAAGACGGCGAAGAACCGGATCCACCTCGATCTGGCCAGCCGGTCGCTGGATCATCAACGGGTGCAGGTGGATCGGGCGCTGTCGCTGGGGGCGCGGCGGCTCGATATCGGGCAGGGGGCGGTGCCCTGGTCGGTGCTGGCCGATCCCGAGGGCAACGAGTTCTGCGTGCTGGAGCCGCGCGAGCACTATGTGGATACCGGCGCGGTGGCCGCGATCGTGGTGGACACCGCGAATCCGCTGCGGCTGGCGGAGTTCTGGTCCACGGCCTCCGGCTGGCCGGTCACGCACGACAGCGCGCGCTACACCGGGATTCGTTCCGCCACCGGACAGGGTCCGTGGCTGGAGTTCCTGCGCACGCCCGCGGCGCTGGACGAGCGCAGCCGCCTGCATCTGGATCTGATCGCCTTCCCCAGCGACGATCCGGCGGCCGAGGCGGCTCGACTACGGGCCGCGGGCGCGCGCCCGGTGGGTCCGGCCGATGAGCCGGTGGTGGTGCTGGCCGACCCCGAGACCAATGAATTCTGTTTACTGCAATCGGCTTCCGATTGACGTCCGCGGTAGCGCAGGGCGGATCAGGCCGCGCCGCGGTCGTAGCGCCGCCGTTCGCGCGGCGAGAGCCCACCCCAGATACCGAACCGCTGATCGTGCGAGAGCGCGTAATCCAGGCATTCCTTGCGCACCTCGCAGGAGCCGCAAATCCGTTTGGCCTCACGGGTCGAACCGCCCTTGTCCGGGAAGAACGCCTCCGGATCGGTCTGCGTGCACAGCGCCTGCTGATGCCAGGACTGGGACTCGAAGGAGTCGTCGCGCCGGGCCAGGGTTTCGAACATCGCGTCGAAATTGGTGAACAGCAGCTTCATTTTCCTCATCCCTTCATCGGTGCATAATCCGCGCGGTGACACCCCGTTGCGCACCGCGCGACTGTTTCGTATTACGCGCGAACGATTTACGCGCGACCCATACCGCAATCGCCGACCGCCGCCAGCCGCTGCTGCTCCATACCGCCGGCGAAGATCCGGCGGGCGTGCACGGCGGCCGGAGTGGTGGACCACGGCGCGAGTGCGGTGGTGAACATCAACTCGCACCACGACAATGCCGGCACCTCGCCGATGGAAAGGGTGTTCAGCAGCGACAATTCGGTGTCGGAGGTATTCCAGGCGGCGAACAACCACGTGGCATCGAGGCGGCCGAGGAATTCTTCGGCGTCCTCCGGAAGGCCGAGCGGCGCGTCGACCGCGAGATGCACGACCGCGGAAATCGCGTGCCGCATTCGCGCATCGAGACCGACGCCGTCGTGCAGCAGCAAACCTTCCAGCGACTCGCGCAATCCGGCGCCGGGATCAACATGGAAGTCACGGCGGCCGGTGGTGATGTCGAACATTTGATTCCTCCTGACGATTTGCGCTTGTCCCGAAAGCGCTACGGCCTGATTAGAAATGGCGCGAGACCGCGTTGTCCAGTTTTGAGCACATTTAGGGCAAACCCCTAGCAGTACTGACACTGGCCAGTGTGGGTACCCGTCGGGAACAGCACCGAAGGGTGTCCGGCACAACCCCGGCAACCTGCGCAGATCGGGCAGTTCGGACCATTACGGTCGGTGCATGCCTTACGTTCGATCAGGTTCCGCCACCGTTCATTACGTCGCCGGAAACACCGCCGGGCCGACTTTGCTCCTGGCGCACGGATTCTTCATGGACGAATCCATGTTCGATCCCATGCGCGAACCACTGGCAATAGCCGGTATCAATCTCGTCACGATCGACGCACGCGGCCATGGTCGCACGCAGACACCCGATGGCGAACCGTTCAGTTATTGGGATCTGGCTGCCGACGCATTGGCGGTACTGGATGAACTCGGAATCGAGCAAGCGGTCGTGGGCGGCATGAGCCAGGGCGGTTACGCCGCGCTGCGCATGGCCCTGATGGCGCCCGAGCGGGTGCGGGGCCTGGCCCTGATCAGCACCGAATCCGATGCCTGCACACCCGCCGAGCTGGCCTACTACCGGACCTTCTTCGAACGCTGGTGCGGCGTCGAGCCTTTGGCGCCGCTGGTCGCGGAATTGGCGCCGCAATTGATCGGCGGTTCCGATCCGCGGCTGTGGCGCACCTGGACCAGCCGCTGGTACGCCTCCGACCGGCAGGCCGTACTGCCCGCCGCGCACTGCCTGATGGATCGCGGTTCGCTGGTGCACCGACTATCGGAGATCACCGCGCCGGCGCTGATTCTGCGCGGCAGCCACGACGGCACCAGCACCGCCCAGAAATCGGATCTGATGGCCGCGGAACTGCCGGGCGCGGACGGTGTGGTCACCATTCCGGGCGCCGGGCACGGGGCCGCGTGGACGCATCCCGAGGTGGTCGCGCCGCTACTGGCGCAATTGGTGCACCAGGCCACGCAGCCGGTCCCGGCGCCGAGCCGCGATCAGTCGATCGGCGCCTGACCCACCGCTATTGCTCGCAGCTGTCCGGGCATTCCTTCGCCATTCCCAGGAAGATCTGGATCTGATCGGGATAGGCGGCGCAGAAGACCCGGAACATCTGCACGGTGATCATGCGGCAACGACCCGTCACGATGTCGCGCAGGTGCATGCCGGGGCGGTCGCCGCCGTAGGTGACCGCGCCTTCGTCCCACAACCGCCGGAACAGCTCGTACCGGCCGAGTTCGGCGAGGAATTCGGCGGACCAGGCGGTATCACCGGAACTGGCGATCAGCCCGCGCAGCCATTCGACGGTGAGCCGGACCTCGGTCTCCCAGTCGACCATGACTTTCCGGGACGCCTCGTTGCCGAAGAACCAGCGCAGGATATTGACGTCTTGTTCCAACCCCGGAAACGCGGCGGCATAACTGCGGTTGCACGCCAGCACATTCCAGCGGGTATCGACATAGGCGGCCATATTGGGCTCGTGGAGTTCGAGCGCCCGGAGCATGTCGGCGGTGATTTCCGCGCGCAGTTGCTCGATGGTCGGGAATTCGGTGACGCCCAGCCCCGCCAGATCGAGCAGATGCCGGCGCTCGACCGCCGACAGCGGGTCGATGCGATCCAGGTAGCGCACCAGGGCGTCGACTACTTCGCGGGTGGGACGGTCCCGGTCGCCTTTCTCCAAATGGGAGATATAGCTGGCGCTGACGCCGGCATTGAAGGCCAGGCGCTCGCGTGAGACGCCGCGCGCATCGCGTAATCGGCGCAGCAGCAGACCGAAAGTCGGGGGGCGCAGTTCTTCGAAGTCATTCGGCTTCACGCGCTGTACCACGCCGTATCCCTCTCCACAAACACTCAGCAACCATCCTTCATCGGTCGAGGGCCGCCGCTGCCCCGGCGGCGGGATCCGCCTGACGTCGACCGGCGCGGTCCGGGGAATCGCCGCGTACCCGCCAGTTCTTGTTTCGGATACTGCCATATACGAAAGTGACGGAGTCCGAAACATGATCATTCCGGTCATGTGTCGCTGCCCACCTTATCGCGGCCGAACCATGGGCAATTGCATAGCAAGCCAACGATTCCTGGGGCGGCGCGCAGCGCGGCGGACCCGAGCGCCCGGCATCGAGCAAGCCGTGCCGCCGAGCCACTACGATCGGCAGACATGATCAGCCACGCGCCGGGTTGCGCTTCGTGACGACCGTCGACGCGATCGTGCTGGCCGGTGGCCGCGCCAGCCGCATGGGCGGGGTGGACAAACCGGCCATCGTGGTCGGCGGGCAGTCCATGCTCGATGCCGCGCTCACCGCGGTCGCCGGATGCGATCGCACCGTGGTGGTCGGGCCGCACCGGCCGGAGTTGCCGCCGGAGATCCTGCAGGCGCAGGAGGTGCCGGCCGGGGGCGGACCGGTGGCGGCCATCGCGGCCGGACTGGGAGCCCTCGCGGGCTGCGAGTTCCCGGCCGGGCTGATCGTGGTGCTGGCGGCGGACATGCCGTTCCTGACCGCGGCGGCCATCGGCGAATTGCTCTCGCACGCGCGCGAATCCGGCAGTGACGCGGTGTTCGCGGCGGATGCGTCCGGGCGGCCGCAGTATCTGGTGGGGGTATGGCGGCGCGGGGCGCTGACGGCGGCGCTGAAGAATCTGGATTCGGTGGTGAACCGGCCGATGAAGGCGCTGGTGCCGGTCGATACCGCCATGGTGGCGCTGGCGGGGGTGGACGACTGCGATACGCCCGAGGACATCCGGCATGCCCGGGTGAGCGCCGGGCGCAGTGCGGCGGCGACCGGATTGGACGAGGCGCGGGAGATCCTGCGCGGGAACATCTCCCGGCTGCCCGCGCATCGGGTCGCGGTGCGGGCGGCGCGGGGCGCGGCGCTGGCCGAACCGCTGGTCGCGGTGGAGGCGCTGCCGCGTTTCGACGTGTCGGCGATGGACGGTTATGCCGTAAGCGGCGACGGCCCTTGGCAATTGCGCCGGGATATCGGGTTCGCGGGCGGGCAGCGGCCGGTGGGGTTGCTGGACGGGGAGGCCGTGCGGATCGCGACCGGGGCGCATGTGCCGGAGGGCACCGGCACCGTGGTGCGGGATGAATTCGTCAGCGTCGAGGGAGACGGGCTGCTGCATCGCCTGCCGGACAGCCCGATTCGCGATGATGTCCGCCGCCGCGGCGAGGACTGGCTGCCCGGGTTCGAGCTCGCGCCCGCCGGCACGCCGGTGACCGCCGCCTTGATCTCGGTCGCGGCCAGCGCCGAGGTGGGCACGGCCGCGGTGCGCGGTCCGGTGCGGGCGCGGATCGTCATGACCGGCGACGAGATCCGCAGCGAAGGGCCGCTGCACACGGGGCAGACCCGCGATTCCCTCGGCCCGATCCTGCCCGAGCTGCTGGCCTGGTACGGCGTCACCACCGTGGACCGGGTCCACCTGCGCGACACCGCCAATGCCTTCGACGAGGTGCTGGCCGCCGCCACCGACTGCGACCTGCTGCTGATCGTCGGCGCCACCGGCGGCGGGGCGGCCGACCAGCTGCGCGCCAGCCTGGACCGCGCCGAGGCCCGAGTCCTGCTGCGCCGCCTGCACCTACGCCCGGGCGGCTCCACCGTGGCCGCCCAATTGGCCTCCGGCCCCGTGGTTCTCGGCCTCCCCGGCAATCCCTTCGCCGCCACCGCCACCCTGCTCGCCCTGCTCCGCGCCACCCTCGAGGGCCTCACCGGCGCGACCCCGGCCCGCCCGCTGCGCGGCCCGCTCCGCAATGCCGCCGAAATCGCCGGTCCCGCACCGCGAATCGTGCCCGCCCGGCACCATCACGACGGCGGGTGGATCGGCGACGGCCACCTCCGCACCGCCCACCTGGCGGGCCTGCTGGACCGAGACGGCCTGGTGATCGTGCCGCCGCACGCCGAAAACGACGCCGTCGTAGAGTTCATTCCCCTGCGCGGCTGACCCACGCAGGGCCGGGCCTACAGGGCTTCGATGATCATGGCGTTGGCCTGGCCGCCGGACTCGCACATGGTTTGCAGGCCGTAGCGTCCGCCGCGTTCGCGCAATGCGTGGACCAGAGTGGCGGTGAGCCGAACCCCGCTGGCTCCCAGGGGATGTCCGAGGGAGATGGCCCCGCCGTGGACATTGACTCGGGACAGGTCCGCGCCGGTTTCGTGCGCCCAGGCCAGCACCACGCTGGAGTACGCCTCGTTGACTTCGAACAGGTCCATATCGGACAGCTGCATGCCGGTCTGCTGGAGCACCTTGGCGGTCGCGGGAACCACGGCGGTGAGCATGAGGTGCGGATCGTCGCCCACCGCCACGTGACCGAGGATGCGGGCCAATGGGGTGAGGCCGAGGCGGCGGGCACTGGCGCTGGTGGTGACCATGACCGCGGCACTGCCGTCGCCGAGCTGGCTGGAATTGCCGGCGGTGACCTGCCAGCCGATCTGCGGGAAGCGGTTCGCCAGCACCCGGTCACGGTCGAGTTTGGCGAAGGCCGAGGGCAATTCGGCCAGGCTCTCCGCGGTGGCGTGATAACGGATGCACTCGTCGGTGTGCAGGCCGAAGATCGGCGGGGTGAGTTCGGCGTCGAAGAGCCCGTTCTTGGCGGCGTCGGCGGCCCGGTGATGGCTGCGCAGCGCGTAATCGTCGAGCTGGGCGCGACCGAATCCCCAACGGGCGGTGATGAGTTCGGCGCTGATCCCCTGCCAGGGCACGCCCTCCGGATAACGCTCCAGGAAGGCGTCGCCGGTGAGATCGGCGTGTTCGAGCCGATTCAGGCTGGTGCCCATGGGAATTCGGCTCGTCGACTCCACGCCGGTGGCGATCACCACCTCGCAGTCGCCCGCGATCACCGAATGCGCCGCGAAACGCAGCGCCTGCTGACTGGCGCTGCACTGCCGGTCGATGGTGGTGGCGGGCACCGATTCCGGCAGCCCGGCGGCCAGCGTGGCGCGCCGGGTCACATTGGTGGCCTGTTCGCCGACCTGGCTGACCACGCCGCCGATGACCTCGTCGATGAGCGCCGGATCGATGCCGGTCCGCTCCACCACGGCGCGCAGGCTGTGCGCCATCATGTCCACCGGGTGCACCGCGTCCAGCGCCCCGCCGCTCTTACCCCTGCCGATCGGTGTGCGCACCGCTGCGACGATTACCGCGTCCCGCATTTTCCGAACATTTCTGTGACCACTTACCTGACTGAGTAATTCGGCACCGGCAGCGCGTGCACCGCGTGCCGCCGCTCTTTGGCGTCGATGAGTTCGCGATCGATCACCCGGCGTTCGAGCTGATGCACCGAGGTGATCCGGCCGGCCTGTTCCAGCACGATGGTGAACACGAAGCGATAGTCCCCGCGGTCGCCGGGTTCGGCGGATTTCAGGGTGAGCCGCAGCGTCGCCGGCACCGGGTAGAGGAAATTGTGGAATTCGGTCTCCAGCCGGTCGATGGTGGCCAGCCAGCGGTCCGGCAGCAGATTCCCGAAATACCGTGCGGCCACGGCGAAGAACATGTGATCGCACGCCTCGATCGCGAGCAGCCCCGGCACGTGCATGACATCCCGGTCCCGGGTCAGCAGCGCCAGATCGGCCGACAGGCGCAGATCGGCCGAGAATTCGGTGTCGGAATCCCGCCGCAAACCGGAAATCAGGATGTCCTTGGAGTTTTCGATGAGCAGGTCGTCACAGGACGGCAGCGGGCGTTCCGGCCGCGGCCCCACTTCGATCGAGTCGAATCGGTAGCGGCGCACGGCGGCGGAGATGCGCTCGGCATCACCGCGTCCCACGCCCTGCCCCGGCTGCAATATCACCCGGCCGTCGGGGACCGTTCCGGTCTCCAGCGCGGCAATGGCTTCGGCGACCGTCCACGCGCCCGTCGCTTCCGCGAAAGCCGCGAATCTGTCGCCGACGACGTGAACTATCTTCGGGTCGAACACTTGACGCTCCACTATCTCTTCTCACCCGCCCCCGCGGTGTGGCTCACGGTGTGATTCCCAGAACGCGCCGCATGGACGCGAGTTTCGCCGAGGTCTCGGCGAATTCGGTCGCCAGGCGGCTGCCCGCGACCACGCCCCCGCCGGCCCGCAGCGTCAGATGCCGCTCGCGGGAATCGAATTCGAGTCCGCGCAGCGCCATATAGAATTCGCAATCCCCGGCGCGGTCGAACCAGCCGACCAGGCCGCCGTAATAACGCCGCGCCGATTCGTGCGCGGTGATCAGCCGCAGCGCTTCGGCCTGCGGCACCCCGCACACCGCCGGCGAGGGATGCAATGCCGAAACCAGTTCGGCGATCGGCGTATCCGGATCGCTGAGCCGGCCGGTGATCGGCGTGCCGAGATGCCAGACGCCGGGCGCGGCCACCAGTTCCGGCTGGTCCGGATAGCTCAGCCCGGTACAGAGCGCGGCCAATCCCTTGATCATGAACTCGGCCAGGTGGCCGTGCTCGTCGAGGTATTTGCAGGTGTACAGCTCGGCGCGGGCCTGCGCCCGGTCTGCCTCCTCGGACAGCAGCGGATTGCGCGGCACCGTGCCGGCCAGCGGGGTCATGGCGACCACGTCACCGGTCTTGCGCAGGAACAACTCCGGGCTGGCGCCCATGGTGTAGACGCCGGGCGCGTCCAGATGCTCGACGAAATAGCTGTGCACCTGCGGATACAGCTGGGCTATGCGCTCGTACATGCCGAGCGGGTCGACGGCGTCGGTGTAGGAGAAGCGTTCCGAGCGCGCGATGACGATCTTCTCCAGCCCGGAACCGGGGGTGCGCAGCAGCGGCAGCACGTGATGGAACAGGTCGATGTACTCGGCGATGGCGGTGTCGTTGAACACCACCTCCGGGCGGAACCCGCCCCACGCGGATGCGGCCGGGCCGCCGGGCATTCCGGTCTCGCGCCGCCCGAGATACAGCGACGGGGTCTCGGTGGCCGGGTCGAAGGGGATGGATCCGGCGACCACGTCACCGTGGGTCCCGGACCGCACCGCGGCTTCGGCGGCGGCCAGGCTGCTGAAGCCGACCGGGTCGCCGGTGAGGGCGACCGCGCCGCCGGGACCGCCCAGGCGGAATCGAATCGAAGGGGCTTCCACTGGTTTTCAGTCCTTCCCCGCGCCGGTGAGCAGCAGCTCGCGAATGGCCAGGCGATCGATCTTCGAGTTCGGCAGCAGCGGGAGTTCGTCCAGTACGACCACGCGTTTGGGAACGGCCGCGCGCCCGAGCCGAGCGCGGATCAATTCCCGCATCGGCGCGGTGTCCACGGCCGCGCCGCCGGGCCGCGGCACCACGCACGCGCTGACCAGCTCGCCCCACTCCGGATCGGGCAGGCCCATGACCACGGCGCTGTCGATCCAATCGAGTTCGGCGAGTACGGCTTCGATGGCGACGGCCGACACCTTGACCCCGCCGGTATTGATCAGGTCGTCCACCCGGCCGGTAGGCGTGAGCAGGCCGTCGGTGAACTGCCCGCGATCAGCGGTGGAGTACCAGCGACGGCCGTCAGCCGCATAGAAACGCGCGGCCTCCTCCGGAGCGGCCCCGAGATATCCCTCGGCGATACTCGGCCCGCCGAGATGGATGAGCCCGTCCACGATCCGGACCTCGACCCCGTCCAGCGGCACCCCGTCGTACACGCACCCACCACACGTCTCGGTCATGCCGTAGGTGGTGACCACGGTGGTGAGCTCACGCAGCCGATCCGCGAGGTTCCGATCCAGCGCCGCCCCACCCACCAGCACCCGATCCATGCGCGCCAGCGCTTTCCGCCCGTCCGGATCCTCGAGCAGTCGCTTGACCTGAGTCGGCACCAGCGAGGTATAGCGACGCCCCGCCCCCATCCGCTCCACCGCGGCGGCGAATCCGGCGGGATCGAACTTGCCGCCGTCCAGCGTGAACACCGTGGTCCCGCCGAGCGCGGCCCGCGCGATCACTTGAAACCCGGCGACGAAACCCGCGGGCAGACACAGCAACCAGTCCCCGTCCCCGCCGAGCCGCCGCGCGGTCGCCGCACACGAGGCCCGCAACGCGGAACCCGAGAGCATGGTCCGTTTCGGCACCCCACTGGACCCCGAAGTGGACAGTACGACCGCGACATTCGCGGGCACGACGCGCGGAAGCCCTTGCGCCGCCGTCGAATCGGTCACCGGCGCGATAGCGTCCCCGCCGTCCAGAGCCCGCAGGATCTCCCCCGCGAGCAGCTCGGCCGCCGCCGCCGCGTCGACGGGCAACACGACCGGGCGCAGCGGGACTCGCGTATCGCTCGCACTCGAAACCAGAGTGGTCGCGGTCATCGGGCGACCTGGCCCGCGCTGACCAGGCCGGTGACGGCGGCGCCGGAATCCAGGGCGTCGTCGACGCCGCGGCGGGCGGTGCCGTGCAGGTCGCGCAGGCCGTTGCGGGCGACCGGGACCTCGAGTACCGCCATGCCGCCGGAGGTTCGGCGCGCTGTCACCGCCGCGCCGAGGCCGGTGACGTCTACCGTGCGGTGCGTGACGCCGTAGGCGCCGCAGAGCTGGGCGATGTCCACGTCTTGCGGTGTGCCGTAGATCCTTTCGAAGGTGTCGCCGTAGGGAGCGTCCTTGTAGCGGGGATGGCCCTGTTCGAGGAGTTCGAAGATACCGCCGCCGGAGTCGTTGGAGACCACGATGATCAGGTTGTCGGGGCGGTGTTCCAGGCGGCCGGATTGCAGGCCGGAGGCGTCGTAGGCGAAGGTCAGGTCGCCGAGCAGGGCGATGACGGTACGGTCGGGGGCGGCCAGGGCGGCGCCGATGGCGGCGCTGACATTGCCGTCGATACCGGCCACGCCGCGGTTGGACAGCACCTGCACTCCGGTGGGGAGCACGCCGGTCAGGGAGACGTCACGGATCGGATTGGAGGCGCCGAGCCAGAGCAGGTCGCCTGGGCGCAGGCTGCCCAGGAGGGTGTCGGCTACGCCCAGGCCGGTGGCGCGGTGCTCGGGTTCGGCGAGCACGGCCGCCCATTGGCGGCGCACGGCGGCGTCCAGAATGCGCAGCTCATCGGCCCAGGAGGCGGAGGGGCGGCCGCGGTAGATCGGTTGCGCGGCAAGGATTTCGATATCCGGCGCGGCATAGATCCAGTCGCCGCCGGTATCGGCCAGCACGGTGGTCACGTCCGGGCGGGCGAGCAGTTTGCCGACATTGCGGTGCAGGGTGGGGCGGCCGTAGACGACGACCTGGTGCGGGCGGACGTAGTCCAGGACCCAGGGGTGCAGGCGGGGCCGGGCGCCGACCTCGACGGTCGGTTCGGCCATGCAGGGCACTTCGGGCGGGACGCCGGACAGGTCGGCGCCGTCCCCGGCGATCACCAGGGTGGACAGTGCGAGGTCGATTTCCCAGGCCGCGGGCGGCGCGGCGGGTCCGCCGGTCAGGCGGATCCAGGGTGCGCCGGCGGCGCGGCCGGCCGGGAACGGCAGGCGGTCGGCGGCCGGAGGCAGTCCCGAGGCCAGCGGCACGTCGAGCTGGACGGGGCCGGGACGGCCGCCCAGCCGACCGGCGGCGCGCCCGGCGGCGCGGCAGATCTGCGCTCGGACAATGCCATTGGTGTCGGAGCGCACGGTGTCGCCGGACCATACCCGCTGCATGTGCCGCAATTGCGAGCCGAGCAGTGCACCCTGTTCGACGGTCTGCGAAGCGCCGGTGCCGAGCACTTCGGGCGGGCGGTTGGCGGTGACCAGCACCAGCGGGACGCCCGCGTAGTTGGCCTCGGTGACGGCCGGCAGCAGATTCGAGACGGCGGTGCCGGAGGTGGTCACCACGGCGGCGGGGCGGCCGGTGGACTTGGCGATGCCGAGCGCGACGAAGGCCGCCGAACGCTCGTCCAGCCGCACCTGCAAACGGATCTCGCCGGTGGCGGCCCGCCGGGTGAGTTCGAAGCCGAGCGGCCCGTTACGCGAGCCGGGGCAGTAGATGAACCATTCGACACCGCATCGGATGAGCTCGTCGACGACGATCGCCGCTACCACGGACGGCGCCGGCACTGCGAAATTTCCGGGGCTCGATTCTGAAGACACGCTCATTGCACTCCACTACATGGGACGAAACAACCCCACTCGGACGGCGCACGACACTGCGCTTGCGATCGGGGAAGACGACGTAGTCATGTGAGCCGACATGGCCAGCGCCGCTGCGAAGATCGGATCGAAACTGCTGGTCGACCGACCGGCATCCAACTGGCAACAGGCTATCGCCGCGCTTCGAAGGCTGTCAATTCAGAAGCGATCAACGAAACATAAAGCTAGCGAGCACATTTCATCACAATGGCCAGTGGTGGCACTAGCCAGTGTGGGCACACGGCAGGGCGCATTCGGGGGTTGAGCCGCCCTCAGCGGTGTGCTAGCGAACTTTCAGGCAACGCCGGGTCCGGACAACTTCCGGCGAACGCCGGGCGTGCGGGTTCAGACGACCGGCAGCCCGAGGATGGCCAGGATGTGACCCGGGAAGAGCACACCGTCCAGGCGGCCGGTCTGGGCATAGAATTTGCGCCGCAATCCGGTCGCCGGGTTGCGCAGATGCAGGGTCCAGACGTGCGGCGCGAACTCCACCCCGCCTTCCGCCCAGACCTGCCGGAAGCGCGGGAATTCGCCGAGTTCGTGCAGCAGTTCGGTGAATCCCTCGGTATTGCCGGAGCGGCCGATCAATCCGCGCATCCAGCGCACCACCTGGCGGACATCGGAATCCCAATTCACCAGGACGCGGGTGGCCAGCTCATTGCTGAAGAACCAGCGCAGCATATTGCCGTCCTCGCGGACGCCGGGGAAGGCATCATCCCAATTCTCGTTGCTGGCCAGCAGATTCGCGCGAGTGTCGATGTACGCGGCGAGATTCGGGCGGTGCAGTTCGAGCATGTTCAGCATGCTCGGTGTGACGGCGGCGCGCAGTTCTTCCACGGTCGGGAATTCCGAGGCGGGCAGGCCCGCCAGATCGCTGAGTTGCCGGCGCACCGCGAGCGTGAGCGGTTCCAGCCGATCCAGATATCGGGTGAGCGCCTCGACCACTTCGCGGGTGGGATTGCCGCGCTCACCCTTCTCCAGATGCGTTATGTAGCTGGCGCTCACGCCCGCGTTGAAAGCCAGGCGTTCGCGGGAAAGGCCCCGATCGTCGCGCAGCCGCCGCAGCAGATTCCCGAAACTGGGAGCTTCTATTTCCCGGGAATCACGCCCACACGCCGCATCCGCGACCACCGCAACCTCCTTCACTTCGCCTCGGCCGTATCCGCTTCCGCGGAGGTACGGCCGAGTACAGATTCAGAGGGGATGGTTCCACAATTGCGTAGTCGCTTGCGTGCGCATAACTGTCCCTGTTTGTATCACCGGGGAATCCTGTCAGGAAATCCCTACGCGCCCAGTGCGAGTGCGCGCGGCGGATTTTCGCCGCGGCGATGCGCCGGATCGGGTGCGGGGACCGCATCCAGC
Source organism: Nocardia yamanashiensis NBRC 100130 (assembly GCF_001613325.1). Taxonomy (GTDB): domain Bacteria; phylum Actinomycetota; class Actinomycetes; order Mycobacteriales; family Mycobacteriaceae; genus Nocardia; species Nocardia yamanashiensis. The sequence continues at coordinate 293,055 of NZ_BDCD01000018.1, forward strand.
AATCGCCGAGTGTAGTCCTGCCGGGGCTGCCCGAAAACATCTTCGACCAGGCCGGTTTCCACCATTTCACCCTGTTTCAGGACGACCACGCGATCGGCCACCTGATGCACCACCGCCAGATCATGACTGATGAAAAGGCAGGCGAAACCATATTCGGCGCGCAAGTCGGAAAACAGATCCAGCACCTGCGCCTGCACCGACACGTCGAGCGCGCTGGTGGGCTCGTCGGCCACCAGCAGGCGGGGAGCCAGCGCGAGCGCCCGGGCCAGGGCCACGCGCTGCCGCTGCCCGCCGGAGAGTTCACCGGGCCGGCGGCCGGCGTAATCGCGTGGCAGCCGCACCGATTCGAGCAGCTCGCCCACCCGATTGCGGAGCAGCGCGCCGGAGGCGACCCGGTGCACCAGCAGCGGTTCGCCGATGGAGTCCTCGAGCGTGCGGCGCGGATCCAGCGATGCGGTGACGTCCTGGTGCACCAGGGCCACGTCCTTGCGCAAGCCGCGCAGCTCGCGGGTGGACAGACCGGTCAGCGGGGTGCCGTGCAGCACCACCTCGCCGGTGGTGGCGGGCACCAGGCCGAGCGCGGTGCGGCCCAGGGTGCTCTTGCCGGAGCCGGATTCGCCGACCAGGCCGATCACCTCGCGCGGCGCGACGGTGAGCGAGAGATCGCGCAGGGCCTGGAAACGCTTGCGGCCCTGGCGATACACCACTGAGACGTGGTTGAGCCGCAGTACCGGTTCCGGCACGGGTTCCGGCGCGGCGGCGGGCCCGACCACGTCGAGGGCCGCCCCGCCGCTGGGCAGCGTCGGCACGGCAGCCAGCAGGGTGCGGGTGTACTCCTCGCGCGGTTCGGCGAAAAGGTCGTGCACCGAACGGGTTTCGACGACCTGCCCGGCGTTCATCACCACCACCCGGTCCGCGATGGCGGCCACCACGCCCAGATTGTGGGTGATGAACAGGATGGCGGTGTCGTTGCGGCGCTGCAGCTCTCGCAGCAGTTCCAGGATCTCCGCCTGCACGGTCACGTCCAGGGCGGTGGTGGGCTCGTCGGCGATGAGCAGATCCGGTTCGCCGGACAGGGCCAGGGCGATGACCACGCGCTGCTTCTGGCCGCCGGAGAGCTGGTGCGGGTACCAGTCGACGCGCTTCTCCGGCTCGGGAATGTCCACCAGGCCCAGCAGCTCGACGGCGCGCGCCCGCGCCGCCGCCTTGCCGATCGGGCCGTGCGCGCGCAGCGCCTGGGTGATCTGGGTGCCGATCTTCTGCACCGGGTTCAGCGCGGTCTGCGGTTCCTGGAAGACCATGGCGGCACGGGTGCCGCGCAGCGGGCGCAGTTCGGCATCGGTGGCGCCGACGATCTCGTTGTCGCCCAGGCGAATCGAACCGGCGGCGTGGGCGCCGTCGGGCAGCAGGCCGAGCACCGCGCGGGCGGTCAGCGATTTGCCCGAACCGGATTCGCCGACCAGCGCCACGGTCTCACCGCGGCCGACGGTCACGCTCACCCGGTCGACCACCGTGCGGTCGCCGAAACGCACTGTCAGATCCCGGATTTCGAGCAGCGATCGCTGATCGTCCGCCCGGTCGTCCTTGTCGCTCATCCGATCCTCCGGGCACGGCCCAGAGCCTGGGCGATCAACAGGAATCCGAGGGTGAGGCCGGAGACCACCAGCAGGGGTCCGACCGCGTACGCCGGATTGGCGTCCAGATTGTCGATGGAGCCCGCGATGAGCGAGCCCAGCGACGGGTCCGGCGGGCGCACGCCGATGCCGATGAAGCTCATGGCGGCCTCCACGAACACCGCCAGCGACATGGACAGCGCCAGCTGCACCGACAGCGGCTCGATCACATTGGGCAGCACGTGCTTTCGCAGCGTCCACCAGGTGCTCGCGCCGATCACCTCGGCGGCCTCCACGAACGGCTGTTCGCGCACGGCCAGGATGGCGGTGCGGATCTGGCGGCCGAAGATGGGGATCTCGGCGGCCACGATCACGATGACCACCGCGTGCGCGCCGGGTCCGGTGACGGCCGAGAGCGCGATGGCGAAGATGAGCGCCGGGAAGGCCAGGATCAGGTCGAAGATGCGCTGGGTGATGACGTCGGCGACGGCGTTCACGCTGGCCAGCAAGCCGGTCAAGGCGCCGACGGCCGCACCCAGCGGTACCGCCACCAGGCCGATGAGCAGGTTGATGCGAATGCCGTACAGCACGCGGCTGAGGATGTCGCGATTGACATTGTCGGTGCCGAGCCAGTGCTCGCCGCTCGGGCCGAGCAGGTTGGCCCCCGGAATCTGTTCCAGCGGACCGTATTTCGTGAGCACGCCGGCGAAGAGGCCGGCGAGGGCGATGATCCCGACCAGGAGCACCCCGGCCAGGCCCTGGCCCCGGGTCAGCGCCCGCAGACCCCGGCCGTCGTTCCGGCGGGCGGCCGGGCGGACGCTCGCCGCCTCGGGTGCGATTCCGGCCAGATCGATGGATTCACTCATGCCCGGCCTCCGATCCGGATGCGCGGGTCGAGCCAGGCGTGCACGATATCGGTGGTGAGCTGGATGGCCACGAACACCGCCACCGAGAACAGCAGCAGCGCCTGCACCACCGGATAGTCGCGCCGGTTGATGCCCTGTTCGATGAGCTGCCCGATGCCCGGCCAGGCGAAGGCGGCCTCGACCAGCACCGCGCCGCCGAGCAGCTGCCCGGCCTGGATGCCGAGCGCGGTCAGCATGGTGGGCAGGGCGTTTCGCAGCGCGCCGCGGGTGACGATCCGCCGATGCGAGATGCCCAGCGCCCGCGCGGTGAGCACATACGGTTTGCGCAGTTCGGTGCGCAGCGATTCGGTGAGGAACCGGGTGAGCGCCGCGGTCACCGGCAGCGCCAGGCAGATCGAGGGCAGCAGCAGGTATTGCACGGTGATGTCCGGGTGCGCGGCGAACCCGTCCGGCGGGACGCCGCCCGCCGGCAGAATCGGGAACACGATGGCGAACACCAGCACCAGCAGCACGCCGGTCACGAAGACCGGCACCGCCACCGCCACCGTATTCGCCGCCGCCACAATGGCATTCAGCCAGCGCTTGTCCCACAGCACGGCCGACACGCTGACCGCGAGACTCACCACGACGGCCAGCGCCAGCGCCGAGACGGCGAGCGCCAGGGTATTGGTGAGCCCGCGCCCGACCAGGTCGGAGATCTGGCCGCCGATGATGTAGGACCGGCCCAGATCACCGGTGAACACACCGTGCAGCCAGGTCAGGTACTGGGCGGGCCAGGACCGGTCCAGGCCGAGCTGATGGCGAATGGCCGCAATGGTTTCCGGGGTGGCGTCCGGCCCGGCCAGGGTGGTGGCCGGATCGCCGGGCACCAGCCGCAGCAGCAGGAAGATCAGCACCGAGGCGCCGAACAGCACCGCCACCGCCGACGGCACCCGGCGCAGCAGATAGGCGATCATGCCAGGAAGGTGTCGGCGAGATTCAGTTCGCGGCGCTTGGTCCAGCCCACCCCGTGCAGCTTCTTGCTGGTGGTGCCCTGGGCCCAGCGCACGCCGATCTCGATCAGGAACAGGCCCTCCAGCAGCTGATCGCTCAGTGCCTGGTACGCCTTGACCGCGTCCGGGCCGGTACCGGTGGGCCGCTTCCAGGCGGCGTCTGCGGCGGCCACGTAGGCGGGAGATTCGAAGTGGGAGGCGTTCTTCCGCGCATTGAACGGGTAGGCGCTGACCGTCAGGGTCGACGGCACGAACTGCGCCCACGAATGGTCGGTGATCCACAGACCCGGGAACTGCGCGCCGATCAGCTGCTTGACGAAGGTGGCGTTCTCGGTGGGCACCAGCTCGGTGTCGATGCCGATCTCGGCCAGGTTGGCCTGCACGATCTGCGCGGTCGCCTCGTAGGTGCCGATGCCGGCATTGAAGGCCAGCGGCAGCTTGGGCGGCTTGGGCAGGCCCGAGAGCAGCTGCTTGGCCTTGTTCACGTCCCGCTTGAACCGGGTGTTGCGGGATTCGTCGAAGGCGGGCGAGTTCTTGGGCCACGGCACGTTCAGGGCGTAGCCCGCGCCCCGGAACACCTCGGCGATGATCCGGTCCCGGTCGATGGCATAGGCGATGGCCTGGCGCACCTTCACGTCCGCGAGCGTCGGATCCTGCACGTTCGCACCGACGTACAGCTGCAGTTCCGCGCCCTCGTACGGGATGACCTTGAAACCGTCGGTCTTGGCGAGGTTCTCGTTGTCGCGGTAGGTGATGCCGTCGGCGAAGTGGATCTGGCCCGACTTGAGGGCGTTGAGCTGCGCCTGGCTGTCGGTGATCACGCTGAATTCGACGCGGTCCAGGTACGGGCGGTCGGGCACCCAGTAGTTCGGGTTCTTCTCGAACACCAACTGCGAGTTGGGCACCCGGTTCACGAACTTGAACGGGCCGGTGCCGACGATCTTCTCGCCGGTGCCCAGCTGGTCGATGGATTCGCTGTCCAGGATGGGCGCGGTGTCGAGCAGATCGAAGAGGTTGCCGATCGGGTGCGCGAGCGTCAGCGTGATCTTGTGCGGGTCGGTGGTGTCATAGCCGGTGATGGCGGCGGCGGTGCTCTTGAGCTGCGCCGACCATTTCGGATCGGCGTAGGTGCGCAGCGAGAACTCCACATCCTTGGAGGTGAAGGGACGGCCGCTGTGGAACTTCACGTCATCGCGCAGTTCCAGGGTGACGGACTGCCCGTCCGGGGCCACCGTCCACTTCTTGGCCAGCAGCGGCTGCGGTTCCAGCTTGTCGTGCGGGTAGCGCACCAGCGTCTCGAAGACCAGGCCGACGACCCACGGGGTGGTGCCGGTATTGGTGAGAATGTTCGCGGGCACCAGGTCGAACAGCACGCCGTACTTGAGCGTGCCGCCCTTGACCGGCGCGGCATTGTCGTCGCCGCCGCCCTTGGCCTGATCGACCGCCGAGGTGCAGGCCGCGAGCGCGCCGCCGCCGAAGATGGCCAGGGCCGCGACGGCCGAAGAACGCAGGAAACGACGACGATCGAGTCCGCCGGGGGACGAATTCATCTGTAAATCCTCGAGATATGAGCCGCACGACGCGGCGAGGGTGCGTTACGCACCGTGGGGACTGAGAGCAGGAGAGGACGCGCGGGCCGGCGCGTCAGGCACAGAGACGACAACCGGCGCCGGGCGCGCAAAGGTGACTGGTGTGCATGGTGAGCGACGCTAACAGCGGGTGAGCGGGCGATCAGTGGTTGCGCGCAGCCAGAATCAAACCCTGGCGGGGACGGCGGATGCGGCCCTTTGCTGAAAGCATGCCTGTCCCCCCGAATGCCCGTGGCTACGAAAACTTCACCGGCGAGATCGGTCGCACCACCGCCGATTCCACACCCGAATGGCTCTACCCTCCGCAGGCCCCGGCGGGTGCGCCCAATATCGTCGTGGTGCTGGTCGACGATATGGGTTACAGCGATATCGGCCCGTTCGGTTCCGAGATCGACACTCCGACGCTGGACCGGATCGCGGCGGAGGGGTTGCGGCTCACCAACTTTCACACCACGCCGCTGTGCTCGCCGTCGCGGGCGGCCTTGCTGACCGGGGTGAATTCCCATCGCGCGGGCTTCGGATTCGTGGCCAATGCCGATCCCGGCTATCCGGGGCTGCGGCTGGAATTGGCCGATGACGTGCTGACGCTGCCGGAGATCCTGCGCGCCAACGGTTATGCCACCTATGCGGTCGGGAAGTGGCATCTGGTGCGCGATGCCACGCTGCATCCGGCCTCGCATCGCGATTCCTGGCCGACGCAGCGCGGATTCGACCGGTATTACGGGTCATTGGAGGGGTTGAATTCCTTCTACCACCCGAATCAGCTCATTTCCGATGCCTCGGCGGTGGATTTCGAGGAGTACCCGGAGGGTTATTACCTCACCGACGATTACACCGATCGCGCCATCGGGTATCTGAAGGAGCTGCGGGCGCACGACGCCGACAAGCCGTTCTTCCTGTACTTCGCGCATACCGCCATGCACGGGCCGTTGCAGGCCAAGCCGGAGGATCTGGCGAAGTATCGCGGTAAGTACAAGGAGGGCTGGGATCGGCTGCGGCAGAGCCGGTTCGCCTCCCAGCTGGCGCAGGGGCTGTTCCCCGAGGGCACCCAGCAGAAGCCGCGCAATACCGAGCCGGGATACGAAGCGCAGGAATGGGATTCGCTGACCCCCGAGCAGCAGTCGCGTTTCGAGCGGTACATGGAGGTGTACGCGGGCATGGTCGACAGCATCGACCAGAGCCTGGGCCGGATCGTCGAAACCCTGGAGCAGTTCGGTGAACTCGACAACACCATCATCGTGTTCACCTCCGACAACGGCGGCACCGCCGAGGGCGGCCCGGAGGGCACCCGCACCTACTTCGCCCAGTTCGCGCAGGTGGACGAGCCGGATTGGGAGCGCGACGTCCCGCACGACGACGAACTCATCGGCACCGCCAAGCTCGGCGTCCACTACCCGCGCGGCTGGGGGCAGGCCTCCAACACGCCGTTCCGCTTCTACAAGGGGCAGACCTTCGCCGGCGGCGTGCGCGTCCCGTTCCTGCTCTCCTGGCCCAAGGGTCTGCCCCGCACCGAGGGGGACAACGGCATCCGCCAGGAATACACCTATGTCACCGATCTGGCTCCCACCCTGCTGGAGCTGGCGGGCCTGAATCGTCCGAGCGTCCGAAACGGACTGCCCGCCAAGGACTTCGACGGCGTCTCGGCCGCCGAGGTGCTGCGCGACGCGAACGCCCGCACCCGCCACACCGAGCAGTACTCGGAGATGACCGGCCACCGCGGCTTCTACCGTGACGGCTGGAAACTCCTCGCCCTGCACGAACCTGGCCGGGATATCGACGACCCGCACTGGCAGCTCTTCGATGTCCGCACCGACCCCACCGAACTGCACGACGTCTCGGCCGAATTCCCCGAGAAGGCCGCCGAACTAGCTGCCGCCTGGGACGAATCCGCTTGGCACAACACGGTTTTCCCGTTGGTCACCCGAAAGGACCTGGCGCGCCGTCGCCCCGAGGAGGCCCGTCTGAAGGACAGCGTCCGCATCCTTCTCGGCACCCCCACCCTCGAGCGCTATCGCTCGCAGCAGCTCATCGCCTACCGCGACTTCACCATCGCCGTGGAACTCGACGGCTTCCGGCCCGGCGACGAAGGCGTCCTGGTGGCCCACGGCGACCCCCAGGGCGGCTACCTCCTCTACATCGAGAACGACCGGCTCCTGTTCGGCTACAACGCCTACGGCCGCTACACCACCGCCGACGCGGGCCCGGTCCCCGCGGGCAGCAAGCACCTCACCGTCTCCGCCACCGTCCGCCCCCACCTGCGCTGGGACTTCTCCATCGGCATCGACGGCGTCCGCGCCGCCGACCTCCCCGGCCAGGTCCAACTGGTAGGCATGGCCCCCTGGACCGGCATCTCCGTCGGCCTCGACGCCCGCGGCCCCGTCGCCTGGGACCTGCGCGAACGCCGCGGCGTCTTCCGCTACACCGGCGCCCTCCACTCGGTCACCTATCGCCCCGGCGCGATCGGCGTGGACGAGGACACCCGCCGCGCCCTCGACACCGAAGCGGAGCTGGTCGCCGAGTAATCGATCCCCCGCTGTCAGCCGGCCGAGACCCGCTCCGCGACCGCAGCACCGTTCACGAACGCAAGTCGTTCAGAGTTCCGGTGATGCGGCGGGTGCGGGTCTCGGGGCGTTTGGCTTCGGTGACGGCGGCGGCGTATTCGCGGCGGCGGGTGTAGCTGAGGGCATCGAAGGCAGGGCGGAGGCCGGGGCGTCAAGGAGGGTGGGCGACTTTTCGGCTACCCGGAAAACGTGTTAACAAATGTAAACCGCCGGAGAACCGGCCGTTTCCAAAGCTTCACCGGTGGGGTTCCGAAAGGCCTGGCCGCGGGCGTATTTCGACGGTTCGCCGGGTATTTCGCCAGGTCAGCGTCACCCCGCCGACCCGCGGGGGCTACCGTCCAGTGACCGGGAGATTGCGCCGACCTCACAGCTCACACAGGGGCGGAGCGCATTGTGAGAGAACCGTTTTGCCGCCCAAGTCGACGTCTTTACAGTCGATTCAGCAGCCCGGTTTTTCACACTTTGTTAGGGGCGTCATGGCTACCACGAATACCGCGTCTTCGGCAGCGGATGCCCTGCTTCGGCTCGGAAAGTATTTCAATCGCGGCGAGGTTTCCGGCGATCTGCGCACCCTGCACAAGACCGGCGGGCGCGGTGCGGACGAGTTCTACCGGGACCGCTGGGCGCACGACAAGGTGGTGCGGTCCACGCACGGCGTGAACTGCACCGGATCGTGCTCGTGGAAGATCTACGTCTCGGACGGCGTGATCACCTGGGAGTCGCAGCAGACCGACTACCCGTCGGTCGGCGCGGACAAGCCGGAGTACGAACCGCGCGGGTGCCCGCGCGGCGCGTCGTTCTCCTGGTACACCTACTCCCCCGCGCGCATTCGGTATCCGTATGTGCGCGGCGCGCTGCTGGAGCTGTACCGGGCGGCCAAGGAGCGGCTCAAGGATCCGGTGCTGGCCTGGGAGTCCATTGTCGAGGATCCGGCAAAGGCGAAGACCTACAAGCACGCCCGCGGCAAGGGCGGATTCGTGCGCGCGGAATGGTGGGAGGCCGCCGAGATCGCGGCTGCCGCGCATGTGCACACCATCAAGAAGTACGGCCCGGACCGGGTGGCCGGGTTCTCCCCGATTCCGGCCATGTCGATGGTCTCCCATGCCGTCGGCGCCCGCTTCATCTCGCTGATCGGCGGCTCCATGCTGTCGTTCTACGACTGGTACGCCGACCTGCCGGTGGCCTCGCCACAGGTCTTCGGCGACCAGACCGACGTGCCGGAATCGGCGGACTGGTTCGACGCCGGCTACCTGATCATGTGGGGCTCCAATGTCCCGGTGACGCGAACCCCGGACGCGCACTACATGACCGAGGCGCGCTATCGCGGCCAGAAGGTCGTGGTGGTCTCCCCCGACTACGCCGACAACACCAAATTCGCCGACGAATGGGTGGCCGCGCGCCCGGGCACCGATGCCGCGCTCGCCATGGCCATGGGTCATGTGACGCTGCGAGAGTTCTTCGTGGAGAAGGACACTCCGTACTTCACCGACTACGTCAAGCGCTACACCGACCTGCCCTACCTCATCACGCTGGAGGACAAGGACGGCGTCGCGGTGCCCGGCAAGTTCCTCACCGCGGCCGACCTCGGCCAGACCGGCGAGGGCGTCGAGCATCAGACGGTACTGCTGGACGCGGACGGAAATCCGCAGGTGCCCAACGGGTCTCTCGGCCATCGCTTCACCGAGGCCGGCAAGGGCAAGTGGAACCTCGATCTGGGGGACGTGGATCCCCTGCTGACTCTGCACGGGCACACCGATGATGCTGTGGCCGTGCAGTTCCCCCGCTTCGACGGGCCCACGACGGATGTCCTCACCCGTGGCGTGCCGACCACCGTGGTGGCGGGCAAACGGGTGACGACGGTGTTCGATCTCCTGCTGGCGCAATACGGCGTGGCGCGGCCGGGGCTGCCCGGCTCCTGGCCGACGGGCTATGACGATGCGAGCGAGCCCTACACGCCGGCCTGGCAGGAATCGATCACCGGCGTCCCCGCCAAGCAGGCCGAACGCATCGGCCGCGAGTTCGCCGACAATGCCATGCGTTCCAAGGGCCGCTCCATGATCCTGATGGGCGCGGGCACCAACCACTGGTTCCACTCCGATCAGATCTACCGCGCCTTCTTCACCCTGACCCTGCTCACCGGCTGCCAGGGCGTGAACGGCGGCGGCTGGGCGCACTATGTCGGGCAGGAGAAGTGCCGTCCGGTAACCGGCTGGGCCACACTGGCTTTCGCCTCCGACTGGCAGCGCCCGCCGCGTCAGATGCAGGGCACCGTGTTCTGGTACCTGACCAACGACCAGTGGCGCTACGACCCGTTCACCTCCGAAGCGTTCGCCTCACCGCTGGGCGACGGCCGCTTCGCCGGGCGCACGGCAGCCGACAATATCGCGCTCGCTTCGCGATTGGGCTGGATGCCGTCCTACCCGACGCTGAACCGCAACCCCCTGGACCTGGCCGACGAGGCCGCGGCGGCCGGGAAATCCGCGGCCGACTACGTGGTCGACGGCCTGAAGTCCGGCGACCTGCGCTTCGCATGCGAGGATCCGGACGCGCCCGAGAACTTCCCGCGCGTGCTCACCGTGTGGCGGGCCAACCTGCTGGGCTCCTCCGGCAAGGGCAACGAGTACTTCCACAAGCACCTCCTGGGCGCGGACTCCAACCTGCAGACCGGCGAGGCCACCGGGGTGCGCCCGCAGGAACTGGAATGGCGGGACGAGGCGGCCACCGGCAAGCTGGATCTGCTGCTGTCCCTCGATTTCCGCATGACGTCGACGACGCTGTTCTCCGACATCGTGTTCCCGGCCGCCACCTGGTACGAGAAGCACGACCTGTCCTCCACCGACATGCACCCGTTCGTGCACGCCTTCACCCCGGCCATCTCCCCGCCGTGGGAGGCCAAGACCGACTTCGAGGCGTTCCATCGCATCGCGCGCGGGTTCTCGTGGCTGGCGGAGAAGCACCTCGGGGTGCGCAAAGACATCGTGGCCGTGCCCCTGCAGCACGATTCCGCCGATGCGCTGGCCCAGGCCGGCGGCAAGGTGCTGGACTGGAAGTACGGCGAATGCGAGCCGATTCCGGGTAGGACCATGCCGAAACTCGTTGTGGTGGAACGTGATTACCCGAATGTGGCGGAGAAGATGGCCGCGCTCGGGCCGCTGGTGGAGCAGCTGGGCGTCACGACCAAGGGTGTCACCACCTTGCCGGACGCGGAGGTCGAGTACCTCAAGGGCGTCAACGGCGCCGTGGTTTCCGGTGTGGCACAAGGACGTCCGTCACTGGCCAAGGATGTTCACGCGGCCGAGACCATCTTGGCGCTGTCCGGCACCACCAATGGCCGGCTCGCGGTGGAGGGCTTCCACGCCCTCGAGAAGCGCACCGGCACCCAGCTGGCGGACCTCGCCGCCGAGCACGAGGGCAAGCGGATCACGTTCGCGGACACCCAGGCTCGGCCGGTGCCGGTCATCACCTCCCCCGAATGGTCGGGCAGCGAGACCGGTGGCCGCCGGTATTCGCCCTTCACCATCAATGTGGAGCGCAAGAAGCCCTGGCACACCTTGACCGGGCGGCAGCACTTCTACCTCGACCACGACTGGATGATCGAACTCGGCGAGCAGCTGCCCATCTACCGCCCGCCGCTCGATATGACCGCGCTGTTCAGTGAGCCGGGCATCGGCAAGGTCACCGAGAACGGCGTCACCGTGCGCTATCTGACCCCGCACTCCAAGTGGTCCATCCACTCGGCCTACCAGGACAACCTGCACATGCTGACGCTGAGCCGCGGTGGCCAGGCCATCTGGATGTCGGATGTGGACGCCGCCAAAATCGGTGTGGCGGACAACGATTGGATCGAGGCGATCAACCGAAACGGCATCGTGGTGGCCCGCGCCATCGTCTCGCACCGCATGCCCGAGGGCACCGTGTTCATGTACCACGCGCAGGACCGCGCGGTGAACGTACCGCGTATCGAAGGCGCGGCGGATACCAAGGCGGGCAGGGGCAAACGCGGCGGCATCCACAATGCGCTGACCCGCATCATGATCAAACCCTCGCACCTGATCGGCGGCTACGCCCAGCAGTCCTTCGCCCTGAACTACCACGGCCCCACCGGAAATCAGCGCGACGAAGTGACCACCATTCGCAAGCGCTCGCAGGAAGTGGAGTACTGATATGCGTGTCATGGCTCAGCTCGCCATGGTCATGAACCTGGACAAGTGCATCGGCTGCCACACCTGCTCGGTCACCTGCAAGCAGGCGTGGACCAATCGCGGCGGCACCGAGTACGTCTGGTTCAACAATGTGGAAACCCGTCCGGGACAGGGTTATCCGCGGCGTTACGAGGATCAGGAGAAGTGGAAGGGCGGCTGGGTCCGGGACAAGAAGGGCCGGCTGAGCCTGAAGTCCGGGTCACGGCTCAAGCGGCTGCTGAACATCTTCGCCAACCCGGACCTGCCCACCGTGTCGGACTATTACGACCCGTGGAGCTACGACTACGACAATCTGCTGTCGGCTCCGCAGATGGACACCACCCCGGTGGCGCGGCCCAAATCGCTGATCACCGGTGAGGACACCCAGGTCACCTGGGGCGCGAACTGGGACGACTCGCTGGGCTCCGGACCCGAGCAGGTCGGCAAGGATCCTTTGCTGGCCAAGTTGTCCGAGCAGGTGAAGCTGGAGTTCGAAGAGACCTTCATGTTCTACCTGCCGCGCATCTGCGAGCACTGCCTCAATCCGTCCTGTGCGGCGGCCTGTCCGTCCGGTGCGATCTACAAGCGCTCCGAGGACGGCATCGTGCTGGTCGATCAGGACAAGTGCCGCGGCTGGCGGCAGTGCGTGTCGGCGTGCCCGTACAAGAAGATCTACTTCAATCACAAGACCGGCAAAGCGGAGAAGTGCACGTTCTGCTACCCGCGCGTGGAGGTCGGCATTCCGACCGTCTGCTCCGAGACCTGCGTGGGGCGGCTGCGCTATATCGGCGTCATGCTCTACGACGCGGACAAGGTCCTGGAAGCCGCGTCGGTCGAGGAGAACAAGGACCTGTACCCGTCGCAACTGGGCGTGTTCCTCAACCCGCACGACCCACGCGTGATCGCCGAGGCCGAACGGGCGGGCATCTCGCCGGAATGGATTCAGGCCGCGCAGGATTCGCCGGTCTACCAGCTCATCGTCGACTACAAGATCGCGCTGCCGCTGCATCCGGAATACCGCACCATGCCGATGGTCTGGTACGTGCCGCCGCTGTCGCCGGTGGTGGACGTGCTCTCGCAGACCGGGCACGACGGCGAGGACCACGGCAATCTGTTCGGGGCCATCGACGCGCTGCGAATTCCCTTGGAGTACCTGGCGGAACTGTTCACCGCCGGTGAGATAGAACCGGTGCGGGACTCGCTGCAACGGCTGGCAGGCATGCGCTCGTTCATGCGCTCGATCAATCTCGGCCAGGAGCCGGACCTTTCGATATCGGAGGCGGTGAACCTGGAGCCCGAGGAGATCGAGGCCATGTACCGGCTGCTGGCCATCGCCAAGTACGAGCACCGGTACGTGATCCCCTCCGGCGCGACTTCCCGTGCGCACGAACTCGATTCGCTCGCGACCGGCTGCTCCCTGGACACCGACGGCGGCCCCGGCATGACCGCCTACGACTACGTCGCCGAGAAGTTCCACCTCTCCGACACCAACGGCGCGGCGGCCCCGGACCAGAAGTCCACCCGCATCAACCTGTTGAACTGGGACGGTAAGAAGACCGACGGACTGCTGCCGACCGGCAACGGCAATGGCAACGGCGCCAATGGGAATGGCAGCGGCAACGGCGCCGCCGGCCACGCCCCCGCCGACGCCGGATCGGCAGCACCGGAGCCCACCGGGGCGGCGCGATGAGCCTGCTCAAACTGCGCCGCCGGCCGGAACCGGCGGTCGGCATGACCGATCAGCAGCGGCGGGTGGTGTGGCGGCTGGCGGCGCTGCTGCTCGACTATCCGGGCGAGCAGACCCTGGCCCTGCTCGACGAGCTGGCGGCGGCCATCGCCGAACTGCCGGAATCGGTGCGCGCCCAGCTGGATCCGATGCTGGATCACCTGCGCTACACCGCGCCCATCGCGCTGGCGCAGGAGTACGTCGAAACCTTCGACATGCGCCGGCGTGCCAGCCTGCACCTGACCTTCTACGCCTACGGGGACACCCGTAAGCGCGGAATGGCATTGCTCCGCTTCAAGCACGCCTACCGGCACGCGGGCGTGGAACTGGGCGACGAGGAGCTGCCCGACCACCTGGCGGTGCTGCTGGAATTCGCCGCCACCGTGGACCCCATCGGCGGCGAACGCCTGCTCGGCGAGCACGTCCCGGTGCTGGAACTGCTGCGGCTGTCACTGTCGGACAACGGTTCCGCCTACTCCGGCGTGCTGGCCGCGGTGCTGTCCACGCTGCCGCCGGTGACCACCGCGGACCGCCGCCGCATTGCCGAACTCGCCGCCGAAGGGCCGCCGGAGGAAGAGGTCGGGCTCGACCCCTTCGCCATGGACCCCATCGGCTTCACCGGATCGGAAGCCCGTCGATGACCCCCACCCTCTGGCTGATGCTGCCCTATGTGGCCTTCACCTCCTTCGTGCTCGGCCACCTGTGGCGCTATCGCACCGACCAATTCGGCTGGACCACACGGTCTTCCCAGGTCTACGAATCGCGGCTGCTGCGGCTGGGCAGCCCGCTGTTCCACTTCGGCATGCTCGGCGTGATCGGCGGGCATGTGCTCGGCGTGCTCATCCCGGAGTCGTGGACCGCGGCGGTGGGCATCTCCGAGCACCTCTACCACGTGGTCGCGGTGTCGGCGGGCACGGTCGCGGGCGTCGCGGTGATCGCCGGCATCGGCATCCTGCTGTACCGGCGGGTGACGGTCACGGCGGTGCGCAAGGCCACCACCACCAATGACAAGTTCATGTACGTCCTGCTGGCCGGCGCGCTCATCACCGGGCTGCTGAACACGGTGGGCAGCAATCTGCTTTGGGGCACCTACAACTACCGGGAGACCGTGTCCCCGTGGTTCCGTTCCCTTTTCACGCTGCATCCGGAGCCGGAGCTGATGGTCGGCACGCCGTGGACGTTCCAGGCGCACGGCATCATCGTGCTGGCGTTGATCGGCGTGTGGCCGTACACCCGTCTGGTGCACATGTTCTCGGCCCCGGTCGGGTATCTGGTGCGGCCGTACGTGGTGTACCGGAGCAAGGAAGTGAACGCGCTCGACAAGCGCCGCTACGCCCGCGCCTGGGACTCCCCGGTGCTGCCGCCCCGATGATTCGGGGGACCGCCGCGATTGTGATTCGTCCCTTTTAACCAATTCGTTGCCCCACTGCGGCCGGTTTCCGCCTAACGTCGCGGGGGCACAACAGTTGGTTGGAAGGTGGCAGTAAGCGTGATCGGTACGCAGGCGAAGCTCGATGAACTACAGAAGATCCTCGAGATCGCCAAGGAACCGGCGGGTGAGGCCGGGGTCGCCAAGCGCGAGAAGAAGGGCATTCCCAGTGTCCGGCAGCGGGTGAACATGCTGCTCGATGCGGGCACCTTCGTCGAGACCGGCGCGCTGGCCCGGCAGCCCGGACAGCCGGACGCCCTCTACGGCGACGGCCTGGTGACCGGGCACGGCATGATCGGCGGCCGGCCGGTGGTGGTGATCTCCCACGATCAGACCGTGTACGGCGGTTCGGTGGGCGTCACCTCGGCCCAGAAGTTCATGCGCGCACTGCGATTGGCGTACGACAATGCCTGCCCGGTGGTGACCATCAACGATTCGGGCGGCGCGCGCATCCAGGACGCGGTGGGCTCCATCGCCTCCTTCGGCGATATCTCCCGGGTGCTGGAGAAGCTGTCCGGCTATGTGCCACAGGTGTCGATCATCCTCGGCAAGTGCGCGGCCGGTTCGGTGTACGGGCCGATCAATACCGATGTGCTGATCGGCACCAAGGACTCGTACATGTTCGTGACGGGTCCGGACGTGATCAAGGCCGTCAACGGCGAGGACGTCACCGCCGAGGAGCTCGGCGGCGCGGCCGTGCAGGCCCGGCGCGGCACCCTGCACCACGTGGCCGAGACCGAGGCAGCGGCCTACGAGTGGGCGCGCAACTACCTCAGCTACATGCCCACCAGCTGCCTCGAGCAGCCGCCCATCGTGAATCCCGGTCTGGAACCGGAGATCACGGCCAGCGACCTGGAACTCGACAAGATCATCCCGGACTCCGACCGCTCCGGCTACGACATGCACGAGATCCTGTTGCGCCTGTTCGACGACGGCGAATTCCACGAGGTCCGGGCCGCATTCGCACCCAACCTGATCACCGGCTTCGCCCGCGTGGACGGCTACCCGGTGGGCGTGATCGCCAATCAGCCGCTGGTGCTGGGCGGTTCGATCGACGCCGCCTGCTCGGACAAGTCCACCTACTTCATCCGGCTCTGCGACGCCTTCAACATCCCCCTGATCTTCGTCGCCGACACCCCGGGCGTGCTGCCGGGCCTGTCGGAAGAGGAAGCGGGCGTGATCATCCGCGGCGGCCGCGTCCCCCGCGCCATCATCGAAGCGACGGTCCCCATCATCAACCTGGTGGTCCGCAAGTCCTACGGCGGCGCCTACGGCATGATGGCCGCCCGCCAGGTAGGCGCCGATATGAGCTTCGCCTGGCCCACCGCCCGCATCGCGGTGATCGGCGCGGAGAGCGCGGTCGACCTGCTCGGCAAGCGGCAGCTGGCGGCGGTGGCCGAGGAGCACCGGGCCGCGGCCCGCGAGTTCCTGGTGAACCAGTACAACGAGAACATCGCCACCCCGTGGATCGCCGCCGAGCGCGGTTACATCGACGCGGTCATCGAACCCTCCACCACGCGCCTGGAAATCCGCAAAGCCCTCCACCTCCTCCGCGACAAGCCCAAGGTCAAGCCGGAGTTCAACCCCCGCAAGCACGCCATCTACCCGATGTGATCCCTTGCGGCCGAACGGCCTTGGCGTGTCGCCATGTTCACTGGCTATCATTGCCCCGTGACCATGCGACTGCCAGGGCCGCCGGATCTTCCCGAGTTCATGACGTGGGAAGAGCTCGAGTTGCTACCGGACGAGATCGCGGGCGAGATCGAGTTGTGGAACGGGCGAGTGGTCTGGGCGCGCCGCGGGCCCGCCGAGCACCAGGATTACTCGACCGAGCTGCGAAACAGTTTGCGGCGGTGCGTTCGGCAATTCATCGACGAACGACCGGACAAATGCTGGAAGGTCACGACCGAGACCAATGTGTTCTTCGGGCAGACAGGCAAGTCGGACTTCGTGACTCCCGACTTCATGATCTACCGATGCCTTCCCGAGCCGTACCAGCTCGTTCGTGGCGCCGACGCGTTGCTGGTCGGCGAGGTGCTGTCACCGAGCAATCGCGAGACAGACATCGAAGGCAAGAAAGCCAAATACGCCGAGGCGGGAATCCAGTGGTACTGGGAGGTCGGTCTCTCCCGTGTTCCGGAGCAGGTCCACGGGATCGACATTGTTCGGGCGTACGGACTTTCGGGCGAATCCGGTCATCTGCCGGACGGTGTACGACCACTACATCCGGCCAACTACATCCTCATCGACGAATGGTCTCCAAAGGACACGGAGGGCATTCGGATCGAGTTCCCCTTCCCGATCGAGATTCCCTGGCCGGACCTGGTCCCCTGAGTTACCTCCCGTACCGGTCGCGGATCGCGGTGGCTACTGCGGCATCTCCCTGGCTCGACGGGTGGAAGAAGAGGCCGTCGAGGTCGGTGCGGGGGTCGAGGACGCCGTTGACCCAGGGTTGGTCCGAGCAGAGGCCGTGGCCGGTGGTGAGGGTGCGGGCGTCGAGGAAGTCGATGCCGAGCATGCGGGCGGCGTCTTGCTGGGCTTGGTCTATGCGTTCGAAGTATTCGACTACGGCGCGGCCTCGGGGCTGGATGAAGGGGGCTATGCCGAAGAAGTTGAGGCACAGCTGTTCCGCGCCGACGGGGAAGAGTTCCTGGTAGCCGACCAGGACTATGCGGGCGTTGGGGGCGTAGTACCGGATGTAGGTGACGGCGTTGCGCATGCGGGCTGCCATCGTGTTCGCGGAGACGCCGTTGTAGTCGGTCATCCGGCCTTCGGCCACAGCTTCGGGGCCGCAGCCTTCGGTGAGATTGAAGACGCAGGTCTGGAGGGATTTCCAGAGGGTCTGGGAGGATTCGCCCCATTTGTCGTTGAGGCCGAACTGGAGGGTCACCAGTTTGGTGCGGGGGCCGAAACCGCCCGCTTTGTCGGCCTTCTGGGCCTCCTGGGCCATGGACCAGCCGGGGCCGCCGTCGATGGAGGCGCCGGGACAGGACACGTCGATCATCCGATCGGTGCCGAAGACGCCCATGAGCTTGCCGAGCTGTGCGGGCCAGGCGGTCTTGCCGCGGCGCATGCACGTGTTGTCGGCATCCATGAAGTCCCAGGCGTTGGCGCTGAACGAATCACCCAGCACCACCAGCTCTTTGCCTTCGGGTGCCGGATCGGCCCCCGCGTTTCCCGCCCCCGTCACCGAGGCCGTGACCGCCATGGCGGCGGCGCACAGCCAGCGTCCACTCTTCCCGAACACCTGAATATCCCTCGGCCCGCTCAGTATCCGGCGCGGGGTTCGAAGCCGGGCACGTCCAGGGTGGGCGGCGCCTGCTGGGTCTGCGGGGCCTGCTGCTGGGTCTGCGGGGCGGGCTTGGGCGCGGCGGCCGGCTGGGTGGCCACCGGTTCGGG
>NZ_BDCD01000019.1 GCF_001613325.1 Nocardia yamanashiensis NBRC 100130
TCGGCGAGGGTGCCGAGGGCGGCGGCGAAGCCCGCGACCGTCCCGGCGTCGAACAGCAGGCGCACCGGAACCCGCACGCCCAGTTCGGCTCCCGCGCGCGCGGTGACCTGGGTGGCGAGCAGGGAGCTGCCGCCGAGGGCGAAGAAGTCGTCGTCCAGGCCGATCTGCTCCAGGCCCAGCACCTCGCCGAAGACGCGGGCCACCACCAGCTGGCGGGCGTCGACGGGGGCGCGGAAACGCTTGGCGGCCAGCACCGGAACCGGCAGCGCGGCGCGGTTCAGCTTGCCGCTGGTGCCGAGCGGGAACTCGTCGAGCTCGACCACGGCGGTCGGCACCATGTACGGGGGCAGCAGGGCGGTGAGGCGCTCGCGGACGGCGGTGACGTCGAGTTCGGTTCCCTCCGTGCGGATCACGTAACCGGCGAGGTAGTCCCCGGCGTCGGCGGTGATCAGCCGCACCGCCGCCTGCGCCACCTCGGGCAGGGTCAGCAGGGCGCTCTCGATATCGGCCAGTTCGATGCGCTGGCCGCGGAATTTGATCTGGAAGTCGATGCGGCCCAGGTAGGCCAGTTCGCCGTCGGCGGTCCACTTCACCAGGTCGCCGGTGCGGTACATGCGCGCGCCGGGGGCGCCGAACGGGTTGGCCACGAAGCGATCGGAGGTGAGATCGCCGCGGCGGTAGTAGCCGCGCGCGAGCTGCACACCCGCCAGGTACAGCTCGCCGGGCACGCCGATCGGGGCGGGGCGCAGGCGCGAATCCAGCACGTACACCTGGGTGTTCCACTCGGGTTCGCCCATCGGCACGGCGGGGGTCAGCTCGTCGGCTTCGCGGTAGGTGACGGTGACGGCGGCCTCGGTGGGGCCGTAGAGGTTGTGCAGGGTGGCGTCGCTGATGGCGCGGAAGGCGGTGACGGTCTCCACCGGGAAGGCCTCACCGGCGACGAAAACGTCACGCAGCGAGGACAATTCACTCGGCTCGGCGTGCGCGGTGAACACCGACAGCATGGAGGGGACGAAGTCGGTGAGCGTGACACCCTGCGCGGCAATGGTTTCCGCCAGGTAGCGAGCGTCGCGGTGCCCGTCCGCATCGGCGAGCACCAGGGTCGCGCCGACGCGCAGCGGCAGGAAGTAACCCCACAGCGAGACATCGAAGGTGCTGGGGGTCTTCTGGAGGTAGACGTCGGAGCGATTGATGCCGTATTCGGCTTGCATCCAGGCCATCTGATTGGCGATGGCGCGGTGGCTGACGGCGACGCCCTTGGGTTTGCCGGTGGAGCCGGAGGTGAAGAGCACGTAGGCGGGGTGCTCGGGGTGCAGGGCGGCGCGGCGCTCCCGGTCGGTGATCTTGCCGGCCCGGAACTCGGAGAGATCGAGTTCGTCGATGCGCAGCACCGGCGCGGCGTCGGTGGCGAATCCGTCGGCCGCGGTGGTGAGCACGAGTTTCGGTGCGGCCGTGTCGAGTACGTTGGCGATGCGCTCGGCCGGATGGCTCGGATCGACCGGCACGTAGGCCGCACCGGCGCGCAGGACCGCGTACATGCCGACCACCAGCTCCACCGAACGCGCCATGGCCAGCACGACCAGCGATTCCGGGCCGACGCCGGCCGCGACGAGCCGCCGGGCCAGGCGGTCGGCGCGTTCGGAAAGCTCGGCGTAGGTGAGGGTGTGCTCGCCCGCGATCAAGGCGACGGCGTTCGGGGTGCGCTGCGCCTGGGCGTCGAAACCGGCGTGCAGCAGGGTGTCGGCGACCTTCGCGCCGGTGGCGTTCCAGCTCTCCAGGACGTAGTCCAGTTCGCCGAAGTTCAGCAGTTCGATATCGCCGACGGCGCGATCGGCGTCCGCGGTGGCGGCGATCAGCAGGCGCTCGAACTTGGCCGCGAACTCGCGCACCGTGGCCTCGTCGAAAAGGTCGGTGGCATAGGTGAAGTCGATGCGGTAGCCGGAATCGAGTTCGGTCACCTCGAGGTTCAGGTCGAACTTGGCGACCGTCAGATCGAAGTCGACCAGTTCGGCGTTCATGCCGGGCAGCGCCATCGCGGGGATGCCCTGGTTCTGCATGAACAGCGCCACCTGGAACAGCGGGTGGCGATTGCGGGCGCGCACCGGATTGAGCACCTCGACCAGGCGCTCGAACGGCACGTCGCGATGGGCGAAGGCGCGCAGATCGCGGTCGCGGGCATGGCCGACCAGTTCGGCGAAGGTCTGCGCGCCCCGCACCTCGGTGCGCAGCACCAGGGTATTGACGAACATGCCGATCAGGTCGTCCAGCGCCGCTTCGCCGCGACCGGCCACCGGGGTGCCGATGGCGATATCGGTGGTGCCGGACAGGCGGGCCAGCAGCGCCGCGAGCGCGGCGTGCAGCACCATGAACGGGGTGGCCTGGCAGCGCGCGGCGACCGCGTCGACGGCGGCGCGCAGCTCGGCCGGGACGAGGGTGGAGAAGCTCGCGCCTCGGTAGCTCGAGTCCGCGGGGCGGGGGCGGTCGGCGGGCAGCTCCAATTGCGCGGGCAGGTCGGCGAGTTCGTTCGTCCAGAAGGCGATCTGGCGGGCCGCGCGGGAGTCGGCGTCGGATTCGTCGCCCAGCAGTTCGCGCTGCCAGAGCGCATAGTCGGCGTACTGCACCGCGAGGGGTTCCCAGCCCGGCGCGCTGCCGGTCTGGCGTGCCGCGTAGGCCACCACGAGATCGCGCACCAGCGGGCCGAGCGAGAAGCCGTCGGAGGCGATGTGGTGCACCACGAGCACCAGGGCGTGATCGTCGGCGCCCAGGCATAGGAGGCGTAGTCGGAGCGGGACTTCCGCGGCCACGTCGAAGCCGCGCCCCGCCGCCGCCAGCACGGTCGGCACCAGCGAGCGTTCGTCGACCTGCGTCGGCGTCAGGTCGACCATGCCGGCGTCGAGGTCCGGGAGCGCGCGGATCCGCTGGACCGGGCCGCCGGGCAGTTGCGGGTAGTAGGTGCGCAGGATCTCGTGCCGGTCGACCAGATCGGCGATGGCCGCGCCCAGGGCCTCGGTGTCCAGGGCGCCGCGCAGGCGGATGGCGGCGACCACATTGTCCACCGCGGCGGCGTCGAATCCGGCTGCGGTGGAATCGGATTCGGTGTTGGCGAGGCGGTTGAGGAACCACATGCGCTGCTGCGCCGGGGAGAGCGGGATCTCGTCGGGACGGGGACCCGCCACCAGTTCGGGCGCGGAAGCCGTTGCGGCGGGGCTGTTCTCGGCCAGTTTCGCGATGGCCCCCACGGTGGGGTGCTCGAAGAAGTCCCGCACATCGACGACCACGTGCAGCGCGTCCCGGATCCGGGCGATGGCGCGGGTCGCGACCAGCGAATTGCCGCCCAGCATGAAGAAGTCGTCGTCCAGCCCGACCTGCTCCACGCCGAGCAGGTCGGCGAAGACCGCGGCCACGGCGATCTCGGCGGCGCTGACCGGGGCGCGGTACTCGGCGGCCGAGTCGGCGAACACCGGTGCGGGCAGCGCGCGGCGATCCAGCTTGCCGTGCACGGTGAGCGGGAACTCCGGCAGTTCGACCAGCAGCGACGGCACCATGTACGCGGGCACGTGCGCGCGGGTCTCGGAAAGCACCGCGGCCGCGTCGAATTCGGCCTCGCGGGTGGGCACCACATAGCCGACGAGGGCCTGCTGGCCGTCGTCGCGGGTGTGCATGAGCACCGCCGACTGGGCGACCAGGGCGGAGCGCCGCAGCGCGGACTCCACCTCGCCGAGCTCGATGCGCTGACCGCGCAGCTTCACCTGGAAGTCGCTGCGGCCCAGGTACTCCAGTACGTCCGGGCCGCCGTCGATGGGCGTCACCCAGCGCACCAGGTCGCCGGTGCGGTACATGCGATCACCGGACGGGCCTTCGGGATTGGCCACGAAACGGTCGGCGGTGAGATCCGCGCGGCCGTAATAGCCGCGCGCCAGCTGCATTCCGGCCAGGTACAGCTCGCCCACCACACCGGGCGGCACCGGGCGCAGGTCCTCGTCCAGGACCATCAGCTCGCACTCGTCGCCGGGACCGCCCAGCGGCACCGTGTCGATATCGGCGGCGGTCACCTCGTGAATGGTCACCATGACGGTGGCCTCGGTGGGGCCGTAGATGTTGTAGAGGGTCGCGCCGCTGACGCTGCGGAAGTCAGCGGCGGTCGCGGCGGGCAGCACTTCGCCGCCGGCATAGACGAAACGCATGGAATCGGACAGGCCCTCGGGGTCCTGCTCGGCCTCGTTCACCAGCACCGACAGCATGGACGGCACGAAGAACGCGCCGGTCACCTGGGCTTCGCGCATGAGGCGCAGCAGGTAGGCGGGATCGCGGTGGCCCTCGGGGGCGGCGATCACCAGGCGCGCGCCGGACTGCAAGGTCCAGAAGATCTCCCACACGGAGGCGTCGAAGGTGATCGGGGTCTTGAACAGCATGGCGTCCGCGTCCGACAGGCGCAGCCGGCGCTGTTCGGACTGGAAGAAGGTGATGAGCGCGCGGTGCGCCAGCGCCACGCCCTTGGGGCGGCCGGTGGAGCCGGAGGTGAACAGCACGCACACCAGGTTGTCCGCGCTCGGCTGGGCCAGTTCCGGGTCCTCGGCGGGCGAGAGCAGCGGGCCGGTGGCGCCCGATTCCGTTGCGGTGCGCTCGAATTCGTCGATGCGCAGTACCGGGTAGTCGGCGTCCAGCTCGGGCTGATCGGCGGTGGTGGTGAGCAGGGCGACCGGGGTGGCCACCTCGAGCAGGTAGGAGATGCGCTCGGCCGGATGATCGGGATCGATCGGCACGTACGCGCCGCCCGCCTCCAGGATGGCGTACATGCCGACCAGCAGTTCGAACGAGCGGCGCACCGCCAGGCCGACCAGCACGTCCGGGCCCACGCCCAGACCGCGCAGATGCCGGGCCAGCACGGTGACCCGCGCGGCGAATTCGGCGTAGGTCAGTTGCGCGCCTTCGAATTCCAGCGCCACCGCGTCGGGGGTGCGGCGCACCTGCTCGCGGAACTGGGTGATCAGGGTTTCGACCGGGGCCAGCTTCGGGTCCAGCACGCCGGAGGCGGCCAGCACCGCGTCGTCGACCAAACCCTCCAGCACGGCGGTCAATTCGCCTTCCGCGCCGTCCATCAGGGCGGGCAGCTGACCCGAAACCACCACCTGCACCAGGGCTTCGGGCTCCAGCGCGCCGCCCATGGCCTCGCTCAGGCCCGCGATCTCGGCCGCCAGCACGCCGTAGGAGACGGTCAGGCCGCCGTACTCGAGGGCGGTGCGGGCGGGGTCCAGCTCGGCCACCAGCTGGACCAGGCCGGGTAGGTCGCCGACTCCGTAAGCTCGTCGCAAGGCCGTGACGCGGCCGGTTCGGGTGGTAGCGATCGACTCTGCGTACTGCATCAGAGGATTCCTTCCGACGTGCTTTCCGAACTGAGAACCAGGGTTCGGGCCTGCGCTGCGAGCGTGCCCAGGACCTGGGAGAGACCGGCCCCGCCGAGGGCGGTCAGGATGCCGGGCACCAAACCGGCGAGTGCGACGTTCACCAGGGCTTCCGGTTTGGCCGCGGCACCCATGGCGCGGGCGGTGATGCCGATCTTGTCGGCGAGCGCGCGATAGGTGACGGTGTGATCGCCGTGCGTGACGGCGATCGTCTCGGGGGCGATCGCGGCGGCGGCCGCGATCAGGGCGGGGAGGTCGGCCGGGGCGGCCGGATTCCCCGGTGCGGGAGCCGATTCCACGGCGCCCGGGCGGCGGGTGCGTTCCCGCTCGGTCCGAATGTCGATGGAGCGCACGGCCGCCGCCGGATCGGTCAGCACGGCGTCCAGCACCAGCCGCAGGCGCTGGGCCAGCAGGCGCACCGTGTCCGCGCCGAAAATGTCGGTGGCATAACCGAATCGCATGTTCAGGCCGATCACGCGACCGGCGTCGTCACGGCGTTCGATGCCGGTGAGCTGCAGGTCGAACTTGGCTTCGGTGAGCTCGGGTTCCAGGGCCTCCACCGTCAGCCCGGGCAGCGCCACCGCGCCCGCGCCGATGTTCTGGAAGGCGAACATGACCTGGAACAGCGGGGTGACCGAGGCGGAACGCGGGCGGCCGTTGGCCGCCAGTACGGCTTCCACCACGCGTTCGAACGGGACGTCGGCGTTGGCGAAGGCGGCCAGGTCCCGGTCCCGCACCTGCCGCAGCAGTTCCAGGAAGGAGAGCTTGCCGTCCACCTCGGTGCGCAGCACCACGGTATTGACGAACATGCCGATCAGGTCGTCCAGGGCCCGCTCGCCGCGACCGGCGACCGCGACGCCCATGGAGACGTCGCGCTGGCTGGAGATCTTGGCCAGCAGGATGGCGAAGGCGGCGTGCACGACGCTGAACAGGGTCGCGCCGTGCTCGCGCGCCAGCGCCGACAGCTGCTCGACGGTCTCCTCGGCGATCTCGAAATCGATTACCGCGCCACGCATATCGCGGCGGGCCGGACGCGGGCGGTCGGTGGGCAGCGCCAGTTGCTCGGGCGCGGTGGCCAATTCGTCCACCCAGAAGCGCAACTGCCGCGACTGGAGGCTGTCCGGGTCGGCGTCGGAGCCGAGCACCTCGCGCTGCCAGGCGGCGAAGTCGCCGTACTGCACCTCCAGCGGCTGCCAGCCCGGGGCGCGCCCGGCGGCCCGGGAAGTGTAGGCCAGCACCAGATCCCGGGTCATCGGAACCACCGAGTAGCCGTCGGCGCTGATGTGATGCACCACCACGACCAGCACGTGCTGGTCCGGGGCCACCCGGAACAACCGCACCCGCACCGGCGGCGCGGCGGTCACGTCGAACCCGGCCGTGACGACCTCGAACAGCCGCTCGTGAATCTCGTTCTCGGACACCGGAACCGGAATCAGCTCCAGGTCCAGCTCGTCCACGCCCAGCACCTGCTGCACCGGCTCGTCGTTCTTCTCCGGGTACCGAGTCCGCAGAATCTCGTGCCGCTCCAGCACATCCCGCAGCGCCGCCTCCATGGCCGGCAACTCCAGCTCCCCGGTCAACCGGATAGCGGCCGGAATGTTGTAGGCCCCCGACTCCGGATGCAACCGGTTCAGCACCCACATGCGCTGCTGCGCCAGCGAAACCGGCGCGAGCCCGCCGCCCGCCCGCTTGGTCAGCGCGGGCAGCAGTTCCCCGCGATCGGCGGTGGCCAGCCACTGCGCCAGCTCCCCCACCGTCGGCGCTTCGAAGATCGCCGCCACCGGCACCCGCACACCCAAGTCGGTGCCGAGCCGCGCTGCCAGCCGCGTCGCCATGAGCGAATTGCCGCCCAACGCGAAGAAATCCGAGTCCAGGCCGATGTGCGCGGCACCGACGGTGGCAGCGGGCTCCACCGGTGCGATCCCACCCGCCTCGCCGAGCGGGCCGTACGACGCGGAGATGACGGACGCGTCCGCGAGCCCTGCACCACCCACCACACTCGAAGTGCCGATCACCTCGGCGAAGCAAGCCGCCACGGCGCGCTCGAGCTCGGTGACGGGTTCGCGGTAGGCCCCTGCCAGGAACACCGGCTCGGGCAGCAGCGCCCGGTCCACCTTGCCGTTCGCGTTGAGCGGCAGGGCATCCAGCACAGTGATCGCGGCCGGGACCATGTACTTCGGCAGCTCGGCCGAGAGCGCAGCACGCAGGACCGCCGAAAGTTCTTCGCGCTGTGCGTCGGTGGCGTCCGGCACGGCCGCGTAGGCGACCAGCCGTGCGCCCGCATCACCGCCGGTGTGCGCCACGGCAACCGCCGCCGTCACGCCGGCCTGCTTACGCAGCGCGGTCTCGACCTCGCCGAGCTCGATCCGGAAGCCGCCGATCTTCACCTGGAAGTCGGCCCGCTCGACGTACTCGAGATTCCCGTCCGCCAGCCAGCGCACGATGTCGCCAGTGCGGTACATGCGCTCGCCGGTGAACGGATCGGCCACGAACCGGTCGGCGGTCAGCGCCGCGCGGCCGTGGTAGCCACGCGCCAGCTGCGCACCCGACAGGTACAGCTCACCGGGCACGCCGACGGCCACCGGATGCAACCGGTTGTCCAGCACATACACCCGGCTGTTCCACGCCGGAGCGCCGATCGGCACCGCCTGCGCGTGCCGCTCCCGCACCTCGAACGCGGTGATGGAAACCGCCGCCTCGGTCGGGCCGTACAGGTTGAAAAGCTTTGCGCCGTCGGTGCTCCTATCGAGGAAGTCCGCAGCGGTCGCCGCGGGCAACGCCTCACCGATGGCCAGCACCGCCCGCACCGAAACGGGCAGCTCACCACCGGTGAGCAACATGCCCAGGAGCGAAGGCACCGGGTGCAGCACGGTGACCCCGTGCCGCTCGATCACACCGCGCAGCCGATCCGGATCCCGCTCATCACCCGCGGCGGTCACCACCAGGCTGCCGCCGGAAGTCAGCTGCGACCAGAACTCCCACACCGAAAGATCGAAGGTGGCGGGCGTCTTCAGCATCGCGCGGTCGCTCGAACCCAGCGCGAAAGTAGTTCGCAGCCACTGCAACTGGTTGACGATCGCGGAATGCGGAACGGTCACGCCCTTCGGCAGTCCGGTCGATCCCGAAGTGAAGATGACGTACGCGGCGTGGTCTCCGCGCAGCGGCCGAATCCGTTCGGCATCTACGATCGACGCCGCCGAGAACCCGCTCAGGTCGACCCGATCGACCTCGATCACCGGTACGTCTCCGGATACCGGCGAAGCACCATCCGCCGCGGTGGTGAGGATCAGTGCGGGGCGGGCGGTTTCGAGGATGTAGGTGATGCGGTCGGCGGGGTGGTCCGGGTCGATCGGGACGTATGCGCCGCCGGCCTTGATCACCGCGTGCATGGCGATCACCAGGTCGATGCCGCGGCGCATGGCCAGGACGACGGCGGTTTCCGGGCCGACGCCGGAGGCGATGAGGCGGCGGGCGAGGCGGTTGACCTGTGCGTCGAATTCGGCGTAGGTGAGCGAGGTTTCGCCGTGGGCATCCAGGAGAGCCGGGGCGTTCGGAGTGGCGGCCACCTGCGCGTCGACCAGGTCCGCGAGGGTCGCTGGGGGCACCGGGTGGGTGGTCGCGTTCCAGGTATCGAGGATCAGCTCGCGGTGGTCCGCGCCCAGCAGGTCGATATCGCCGACGATCGTTTCCGGCTGTACGGCGATGGTTTCCAGGACGCGCAGCAGGGCGTCCAGGGTGCGCTGGGCGGTGGATTCGGTGAACAGGTCGGTGGCGTAGCCGAGGGTTAGGTCCAGGCCGTTGGGGGCGCCGGTTTCGGTGTAGCGGTCCCAGGCGAAGAGGTGCAGGTCGAATTGGGCGATGTGGTTGTCGAAATCGACCGGGGACACGGTCAGGTCGGGCAGGCGGAGTTCGGCCTGTTCGTAGTTCTGGAAGGAGAGGCCGACCTGGAAGAGGGGGTGGCGGGCTTGGGAGCGAACCGGATTCAGGACTTCCACCAGGCGCTCGAAGGGGATGTCGGCGTGGGAGAAGGCGGCGATGTCGGCGGTGCGGACTCGGGCCAGGAGGTCGGTGAAGGGGGCGGCGGCGTCCACGTGGGTGCGCAGGGCCAGGGTGTTGACGAACATGCCGATCACGTCGTCCAGGGCGGTGTCGCCGCGGCCCGCGATCGGGGTGCCGATCGCGATGTCGGCGGTGCCGGACAGGCGGGCCAGCAGGGCGCTGTAGGCGGCGTGCACCACCATGAACAGCGTCGCGCCGGTGCGGCGGCCCACCTCGGTGAGGCGGGCGTGTAGCTCGCCGTCGACCACGGCGTGAATCTGCTTGCCGCGCAGAGTCTGCCGGGCCGGGCGCGGGAAGTCGGCGGGCAGATCCAGCTGATCGGGGAGACCGGCCAGCGCCTCGCGCCAGAAGGCGAGCTGCTGAGCGGCGATCGAGGTGTCGTCGTCTTCCGCGCCGAGCAGTTCGTGCTGCCACAGGGCGTAGTCCGCGTACTGAACGGACAGGGGCGTCCAGGCCGGGGCCGCGCCGGAGAGGCGCGCGCTGTAGGCGATCATGAGGTCGCGGACGAACGGGACCACCGAGGAGCCGTCGGCCGAAATATGATGCAGCACACCGGCCAGCACGTGTTCGCCGGTGGGCTCGCCCGCGGCGTCGAGTACGCGGAGCAGTTCCACTCGGATCGGCACCTGGGTGGTGACGTCGAAGGTGGTGGTGAGGATCGCCGGAATCCGCTCGGCCAGTTCGCTTTCCGCGACCGGCATGGCGGTCAGGGCCGGAAGCGCCTGGGCCGCAGGAAGGATCACCTGCGCCGGGCCCTGCGCGGTTTCGGGATAGACGGTGCGGAGCGTCTCGTGCCGCTCCAGGACATCGCCGAAGGCGGCCGCCAGCGCGTCCACATCCAGCGCACCGGTCAGGCGCAGCGCGACCGGCAGGTTGTAGGCGATGGAATCGCGATCGAAGCGGTTGATGAACCACATGCGCTGCTGGGCGGGCGAGAGCGGCAGCCGGTCGGGCCGCTCGCCCGCGACCAGCGCGGGCCGCCGGGTATCGCCGAGGCCCGCGTCCAGCCGGGCGGCCAGCGCGCCGACCGTGGAGTCCTCGAAGAGCACGCGCACGCCGACGGTGGCGCCGAGCATGGAGCCGAGGCGAGCCACCACCTTGGCGGCCACCAGCGAACTGCCGCCGAGGGCGAAGAAGTCGTCGTCCACGCCGACCCGGTCCAGGCCGAGCACCTCGGCGAACACCCCGGCCACCAATTCTTCGGTGACGGTGGCCGGCCGGCGGTAGGCGGCGGCCTCGAACACCGGCTCGGGCAGTGCGCGGCGGTCGAGCTTGCCGTTGGCGGTGAACGGGATCTCGTCGAGCACCACGAAGGCGGCGGGCACCATGTACGGGGCGAGGCGACCGGCCAGTCCGGCCTTGACCGCCGTCACGTCCAGCTCCGCGTCATCGGAGACCAGGTAGGCGACCAGCTGATCGCCGCGCAGCTCGTGCTTGTGCAGCAGCACCACCGCACGCCGGACGCCGGCCTGCTCGGCGAGTGCCGATTCGATCTCGCCCAGCTCGATACGGTAGCCGCGCAGCTTCACCTGGAAGTCGTTGCGGCCCAGGCACTGCATGGAACCGAAGCCGGTCCAGCGCATGAGATCGCCGGTGCGGTACATGAGTTCGCCGGGCGCCCACGGGCAGGCCACGAAGCGGCCCGCGGTCAGACCGGCCTGGCCGCGGTAACCGCGCGCCATCTGCGGCCCGCCGATGTACACCTCGCCGACGGTGCCGACCGGCACCGGGCGCAACCGGTCGTCCAGCACCCATTCGTAGACGCCCGCGAACGGCGGTCCGATGTGCAGTTCGTCGGTGACCGAGTACGGGTTGGCGGCCTGCGACACACAGGTGGTCTCGGTGGGCCCGTAGACGTTCACGAAATCGCGGCCGGCCTCGGCCCAGCGGCGGGCCAGTTCGACCGGGCAGGGTTCGCCGCCGACGATCGCCACCCGGGTGTCGGGGGCTTCGAGGGGGTCCACGGTGCCGAGCGCGGACGGGGTCATGAAGGCGTGCGTAACCCGGTGCGTGCGCAGCACTTCGGTGAGCTCCGCGCCCATGGTGGCGTGCGGCGGCGCGATGACCAGCGCGGCCGCCGAATCGATGGCCATGGCGATTTCGCCGACCGAGATGTCGAACGCGGGCGAGGCCACGTGCAGCACGCGGGCCGTCTGGTCCAGGAAGAAGTGCTGTGTCTGCCCCGCCGCGAAGCCCGGGATGCCCGCGTGGGTGATCATGACGCCCTTGGGCAGCCCGGTCGAACCCGACGTGTAGATGCAATAGGCCAGGTTCGCGGGATGCAGCGGGCGCACCCGCTCGGCGGGGTCGATCGGCGTGTCGGCGAATGCGGTTAGCGCCCCGTCGAATTCGGCGTCGTCGACCACCAGCCAGGTGAGCAGGCCGGGGAGCCCGGCGGCCGCGGCCGTCACGGTGAGCCCGTACGCCGCCCCGGAATCGGCCACCATGCGTTCGATGCGGTCGGCCGGATACGCCGGATCGACCGGGGCCCAGGCGCCGCCGGACTTGGTGATCGCCCACACCGCCAGAATCCACTCCAGCGACCGCGGCATACCGACGGCGACCAGATCGTCGGCGCCGACGCCGAGCGCGATGAGCTGCCGCGCCAGTCGATTCGAGCGGCGGTCGAGTTCGCGGTAGGTGATCTCGCGGTCGCCGTCCACCACGGCGATACCGTCCGGATTGGCCGCGACGGCCGCGGCGAGCAGGTCCGGCAGTACCGCGCCGGTCTCGACGGGTCCGCCGGAACGTGTGGTGAGGTCGGCGTATTCGGCGTCGGACAGCAGCGGCAGGGTGTCGAGCACGATGTCCGGGTCGGCGGTGACAGCCATGAGGAACCGCTCGAATCGGGCGGCGAAGACGTCAATGGTGGCGGGGTCGAACAGATCTAGCGCGAATTCGATCTCCGCGTTGATCCCCGCCGGTGCCGGACCTTCCCCGGGACCGGCACCGACGAAGCTTTCGGTGACCGCGACCGAAAGGTCGAACTTGGTCACTCCGGTGTCCAGCGTACCTGCCGTGGCAAGCAATCCGGGCAGTTCGACACTGATATTCCCGGATGCGGTGAACGACAGGGCAACTTGGAACAGCGGGTGCCGGGCTTGCGAGCGTGGCGGATTCAGGGCCTCGACGAGTTGCTCGAAGGGGACGTCGGCGTGCGCGAATGCGGCGAGATCGGTGTCGCGGACGCGGCGCACGAATTCCCGGAAGCCGCGGGTGCCGTCGACCTCGGTGCGCAGCGGCAGGGTGTTGACGAACATGCCGATCAGGTCGTCGAGTTCGGGCGCGCCGCGGCCGCCGACGGGGGTGCCGATCACGATGTCGGATTCGCCGGACATGCGCGCCAGCAGCACCGCCAGTACGGCGTGCAGGAACATGAAGGTCGAAACACCCTCGGCGCGGGCGGTTTCGGTGATGCGGGCGTGCAGTTCGGCGGGCAGCTCCACGGCGCGCTTGCCGCCGCGGCCGGTGGCGATCACGGGGCGCGGGCGGTCGCCGTTGAGGTCGAGCTGGTCGGGCGCGCCGGCGAGAGTCCGCCGCCAGAAGTCCAATTGGGTGGCGAGCAGGGATTCCGGATCGTCGGCCGCGCCGAGCCGATCGCGCTGCCACAGCGTGTAATCGGTGTACTGCACCGGCAATTCGGACCATTCGGGCGATTGCCCGGCGGTGCGCGCGACGTAGGCCAGCATGAGATCGCGGGCCAGGATGGGCAGCGAAAGGCCGTCGGCGGCAATGTGATGCAGCACCATGGCCAGGGCGTAGCGGGGCTCGTCGGCGGATACCGAACTGGTCGGTACGAAGTCCGGGGCGGCATCCAGAACGGTGAAAACGCCCGCGCGGAACGGGATCTCGGCGGCCAGATCGAAGCCGCGGCCGGCGAGATCGGCCAGCGCGGCGTCGAGTTCCGCGCCGTCGGTGACCACCCGGTGCTCGACCAGATCGGACCGGTCGGTCAGTTCAGAGACCGGCAGCACCCGCTGATACGCCTGCCCCTCCGCGGTGAACGGGAAGACGGTGCGCAGGGATTCGTGCCGCGCCAGCACATCCGCGACCGCGGCGCGCAGGGCCGGCAGCTCCGCCGCGCCGCGCAGCCGCACCACGAACGGCATGTTGTAGCTGGCGTCGGTGACGTCGAAGCGGTTCAGGAACCAGATGCGCTGCTGCGCGGGCGAGAGCGGCACCAGCTCCGGGCGATCGGCGCCGTGCCGCGGGACCAGCGGCAGCGCCACCGGATTCGCGTCGGCGTCCAGGAACTGGGCGTCGATGAGCGCCGCGAGTTCCGCGACGCTGGTGGCCGCGAACATCTCGCGCACCGTCAGCCGGGATCCGAGTTCGGCATTGAGCCGCGCCGCCACCTGGGTGGCGATCAGGCTGTTGCCGCCGAGGGCGAAGAAGTCGTCGGTGCGGCCGACCCGTTCGGCGTCCAGGGTGTCGCCGAACACCCGCGCCACGGCCTGCTCGACCGTCGAGACCGGCGCTTCGTAGCGCGCGGCCACCCGCACGGGCGCGGGCAGCGCGGCCCGGTCCAGCTTGCCGGAGGCATTGAGCGGCAGCGCATCCAGCACCACGAACGCGCTGGGCACCATGTAGGCGGGCAGGGCGCGCGCGGCGATGGCGCGCAGCCGGGTGTCCTCGATCGGCCGGTCCGCCACCAGGTAGGCGACCAGCTGGTCGTCCCGCACGACGACCACCGCGCGCTCGACCTCGTCCAGATCGGCCAGCACCGTCTCGATCTCGCCCAGCTCGATGCGCAGGCCGCGCACCTTCACCTGGAAATCAGTCCGGCCCAGGTACTCCAGTTCGCCGTCCTCGGTCCAGCTGACCAGATCGCCGGTGCGGTACATGAGCTCCCCCGCGGCGGCGAAGGGGTCGGCGACGAACCGCTCGGCGGTCAGTCCCGGTCGCGCCACGTAGCCCCGGGCGAGCTGAACCCCCGACAGATACAGCTCACCCGGGGTACCCACGGGCACCGGTCGCAGCCGTGCGTCGAGCACGTACAACCGGGTGTTGAACACCGGCGCGCCGATCGGCACGGACACGGTGTCAGCGGCCGTCACCTCGTGGAAGGTGACGTCGACCGCGGCTTCGGTGGGACCGTAGAGATTGTGCAGCCTGGTACCGGTCAGCGTACGCAGCCGCTGGGCGGCGGGCGCGGCCAGCGCCTCGCCGGAGGCGAACACCTGCCGCAGCGATCCCAGGCCGGCGGCGGCGTCGGCGTCCAGGCCGGACAGGAAGACCTCCAGCATGGAGGGCACGAAATGCGCGGTGGTGATGCCGTACTCGGCGATGACCGTGCGCAGGTAGGCCGGATCGCGATGGCCGTCCGGCTGCGCCAGCACCAGCGTCGCGCCGATCTGCAAGGGCCAGAAGAACTCCCACACCGATACGTCGAAGGTGGCGGGGGTCTTCTGCAGCACCACGTCGGCGGCGGTCAGGTCGTAGGTGCGCTGCATCCACACCAGGCGGTTGACGATGGCGGCGTGGCTCACGGCCACGCCCTTGGGGCGGCCGGTGGAACCCGAGGTGAAGATGACGTAGGCGGTATTGGCCGGACGCAGCCCGGACCGGCGCTCGGCATCGGTGATCGGGGCCGGTGAGAAGGCGGACAGTTCCAGCTCGTCCAAGGCGGTGGCCACGACGGACTCCGCCGGGCGATCCGCCGACACGGTGAGAACCATTGCCGGAGCGGCGGTTTCGAGAATATGGCGAGTGCGCTCCACCGGATGATCCGGATCCAGCGGTACGTAGGCCGCGCCCGCCGCCTGCACGGCGTACATGGCGACGACCAGTTCGGGCGACCGCCGCAGGTGCAGCGCGACCAGGTCTTCCGGTCCGACGCCCTGCGAAATCAGGTACCGCGCAAGGCGGTTCACCCGCGCCGCGAATCCCGCGTAGTCGAGATCGCGTTCCGGTTCGCCCGCGAAACGCACCGCGCTCGCGCCCGGCGTGCGCGCGGCCTGCGCCTCGAACATCGACACCAGGGTCGCGCGCTCGTCCCGCGCGTGCCCCGTATTGTTCCAAAGCCGCAGCACCACTTCGCGTTCCAGCTCGGTGGCGACGTCCACACCGGCGATCGGGGCGGCCGGATCCAGCTCCACCAGGCGCTCCAGGAAGCGCAGGAAACGCGAATGATGCCGGGTCAGCTCGCTGGCGCTGTACAGGTTCGGGTTCACCTCGAAATCGAGGTGCACGCGGTCGTTGTCGCCGTAGAAGACATTGAGGCTCAGGTCCTCGATGGGCCCGGTCGACATAATGTGCAGCCGCCCGCTCAGCTCGCCGAAGTCCAGGCGGTTGTGGAACAGCATGATGTTGACCATCGGCCCGTACAGCGCCCGCGAGGCCGGTCGGCCCTCGCGCTCGGCGTCGTCGCGGCGAATGTCCTCGTGCCGGTAGCGCTGATGCCGCAGCGCGCCCGAGACCTCCACCCGCATGGCGGTGAGCAGCTCCGCCCAGCTGGTGGTGGCATCGAGGGAGATGCGCAGCGGGACGATATTGGAGAGCATGCCGACCGAGCGCCGCATGACCGCGGTGGTGCGCGCCGTCACCGGCAGGCTGATCACCACTTCGTCCTTGCCGGTCATCAGGCTCAGGTAGGCGGCGAAACCGGCCAGCACCACCACCGGCAGCCCGGAATCACTCTGCGCGCCAACGGCTTCGATGCGCTCCTGCAGCCGCGCCGGCAGAGCGGTGCCGTACACGCGATTACCGGCGCTGCGCGGCGCGGTGCGGGTGTTGAGGGCGGTGGCGCCGTCCAGGCCGCGGGTGCGCTCGGCCCAGTAGGCGCGGTCGGTGCGGAACCGGCTGCTCTCCC
Organism: Nocardia yamanashiensis NBRC 100130; assembly: GCF_001613325.1. Classification (GTDB taxonomy): domain Bacteria; phylum Actinomycetota; class Actinomycetes; order Mycobacteriales; family Mycobacteriaceae; genus Nocardia; species Nocardia yamanashiensis. Next base: position 16,273 of record NZ_BDCD01000019.1, read on the forward strand.
GGTAGTCGAACTCGCCCTGCACGATCTCCTGCGGCGTACCGGGTTTCACCACTTCGGGCTCGAGCCCCTGCTGCAATGCGGTGTAGCGCTTGGCCGTCCACTGCATGACGCTCATGGCGGCGTAACCGTCGCCGACGATGTGGTGCGCGCGCACGAACCAGAAGTAGCGGCGCTCGGCAACCTTGATCAGGGTGGGCGCGAACAGCAGATCGGTCAGCAGGTTCACCGGCCGCACCACTTCGCCGCGCATCCATTCGTGCGCTGCCGCAACGGGATCCGCCGCATCGGTCAGATCCAGGTAGCCGTGGTGCGAATCCTGGTCGGACTCGTCGAGGTACTGAACCGGCTGCCCGTCGATCTCGGCGAAGCGCAACTGCGAGGAACGCCAGACGTTCACACCCTCCCGGGAGACGCGCAATAGCAGTTCGACATCGAAATCACCGTGAATGTCCACGTATTGGGCCATGTTCACCGGGACTTCCGGCTCGAGCAGCTGCGCGTACCAGAGACCGACCTGCGCGGGGCCGAGCGGGAAGGGCTCGGTGGCGCCCGGCGGAAGCGCCGCGGCGCCGGCGGACGGCGCGCCGGCCTGCTGCGAAACCTCTTCCGGAACGGGCTTCCCCAACTCGGTACGGTGCACCAGAGCCTCCCTTTGCTCTCACGAAATACTTTGTGGCCGAAGCGTTTTCGGGGTGCACGAAATAGACCTGAGATACCGGTCTGCCGGTGCCCAGGCCGCGGTAAACCGCACTGCCCCTGATGGATTCGACGAATACGCGCCACGTCCGGCGCGGACGTGCGCGTGGCTGATCAAACTAGTACGCGAAACCGGCCGGGCCCTCGCTTGCGCCGGCCGGGATGCGGTCGCCTCCGGGCCGTCCGCATCCGAGTTGTGCTGCTCCGAATTCCTCCAACTTCACCGCTGCGGCGCGACCCTCGATCGGGGGTCTCGGATCGTGCCGTTGTTGCCTGCATCACAGGGATGCCGTCCATGCATTGCGAAGACTAGGCGGTCGGTGAATAAAACGGAACTTTTTCCCCAAAAAAAGTTGGACGAGCGTCTAGTTGGTTGAGGAGATCGCGCTCGGCGCGGGAGAAATGTGCGTACGCCCACATGACTGAGCCGCGGTGTGACCGACCGCACTTTCAGTTGGGCAGACTATGAGTCGAAACGTTGCATCTGCGTTGCATCGGCGCCGAGACGGCGATCGAGCACCCGAATCTTCGCTTCGATCTGCGCATACAACGGAGAGTCCCGGTCAACGGTGGCGCGATAGGCCGCCCACGCGGCCGCGTCGTCGCGTCCCTCCGCACCGGCGGTCCACCGGCTCAATACCGAAGCGTCATTCGAACGCAGCACGGCGGTCCGCAAACGCACGCGCAATTCATCTCTTATGTCTATAACTCCCGGCGCATTCGAACGCGGCAGGACCGGGCCCGAATACAGGCGCACGGCGGAATCGACATCGCCGGAATCCAGGGCGGCGCGCAGCGCCTCCACATCGGTGGCGATCGGCACCCGCAAACGGTAAGGGCGCGAGCCGAAGACATTCGGGCCAACCACCGACCGCAGCCGGGACATGGCGGCGCGAATGGTGGCATTGTCGAGATCGGCGTCATCCAGCAGCAGCGCCAGGTGATCGGCCGACAGCCCCTCGGGATGCTCGGCCAGCAGCAGCAGGATCTCGGCGTGCCGCTGCGACAAGGGAACTCGCTCCCCCGCCACCGTCAGCTGCGGCTGGCCCAGGCCCAGCACCTCCAGGCCGAGCCGCTCCGGCGCGGGCGCGTCGGCGCCGGAACGCCGATCCTGGCCGGAACGGACCGCGGCCAGCAGCAGATCCATTTCGGCGGCCGTGGCGGCAGCCTTCACCAGGGCCAGTATCTCCGGACGCGCCACCCGCACGCCGCCCGCGATCATCAGCACGCCCACCAGGCGGCCGTCCGGATCGTGAACGGGCGCAGCGGCTCCCGTGATCTGATGCATGCGGTGCAGGAAATGCTCGGGGCCGTGGATCCAGGCGGCCCGGCCGGTGCGCACCACCAGGCCCACCGCATTGGTGCCGACCCGGCGTTCGCTCAGGTCATTGCCCTCGCGCAGGCCGGCATCGGACGCGGCCTGCACCCGATCGGCGGTGCCGTGCACCGAGAGCACGCGGCCGAACTGATCGGCGACCACGACGATGAGACCGGTGCTGGTGGCATCGCGCAGCAGCAACTTGTCGACCAACGGCATCACCGCCGCGATCGGATGCGCGTCGCGATAACGCTCCAGATCCGTGCCGCGCAGTCCGCGGCCGTCACCGTCATCCAGGGGATCGACCCCGCCGCGTAGGGTACGCAGCCACGATTCGAGCACCATCGGGCGCAGCAAACCTGCGAGCTGTCCCAATTGCTCGCCGCCGACACTCAAATACCCGTGGGCTTGAGCGGCATAGGCCTCCAGCGCGCCGAGCTGCGAGCCCGGTTCCACGCCGTTTTGCTGCGGGTGCCCCCCACCTGCGAGATTGCTGACCATTTGCCTTTCTTTCCGCCCCAAAGGGTACCGGTGGGGGTACCCCGGATTGGCGGAAGCCGGACGTTTGTCCCGCAGGTCACACCTCGACGGGAACCTTGCGAAATGTGAGCTACGCAGCAATTTCTTAAACAGAAGCGGTTCAGTTGACTGCCCGTGCTGGCTGCGGGGCTCCCTCGCGCACGGCTCCGACGTGCGGATTCAGTTGGGCGGCAAGGTCGGTCGCAGCGACGCGAAACTCCGGATCCGGGCCGCACCCCACCATAGCCCGGACCCGTACGCGACATCGTCCAGACGTTTGCAGAGCAGATACCGGGCCGGATCCAAGCCGCCCTGTTCGCGATGGATGAACCAATCCGCGAGCCCGTCGGCCACCGCCATGGTGATCGCCAGCTGCCGGATCCGGCGCGAGCACAGCATGCCCAGCAGGGTCACCGGCCAATAGTGGCGGCACAGCGCGGAAGCCAGGCGCCAGACCCCGCCGGAGAAACCGCGCGCCATATAGATGGCGGCCACCCGGGTCGGATTGTCCAGCTCGGCGAACACCCGGCGCAGCCGGAACAGCGTCGCCACCATGGTGATCAGCCCGCCCAGCGCACCCCAGCGGGTGAGGGTGCCGAACAGCAGCGCGGCCACCGCGGTCCAGATCGGCATGGACAGCGGGGCGGCCATCCCGGCGTGGCGCTGGCCCAGCGGGGCCACTCCGGTACCGTGGGTCAGCTTGTGCGCGAACCATTTCCGCAGTGAGACCGGGTTGCTGTGGGCCACCCGGGCGGCCGGCTCGTAGCGCAGCCGCCAGCCGGCGCTGTCCAGCCGCCAGCACAGATCGATATCGCCGCCCGCACCCATCGACTCGTCGAAACCGCCCGCGCCCAGCAGCGCCAGCCGGCGCACCAGCAGCGCGGTGCTCGGCACGTACGGCACCGGGCCGTGCGCCTGCACCGCCGACTCGCGCCGGCCGCGATGCAGGGAACCGCGGGTGTGCTCGTAGCGGGCGAGCATGGTCGAATCCGGATCCATGGCCAGGATGCGCGGGGCCACCAGCGCCACCTTCGGATCGCTGAAATGCCCGAGCATGACCTCCAGCCAGCCGGTGCGCGGCACCACGTCCGCATCCAGGAAGGCCACGAATTCGGTTGCCGCGGCCCGCAGTCCGAAATTGCGGGAGGCCGCCGGGCCGTGCCGCCGGTCCCGGCGCAGCACCGTCACCCGGCAGCGATTGACGCGCGCGGCGGGCACCCGCACCGGTATGTCCGAGCCGTCGTCGACCACGATCACGGTGTGGCCGCGCAGCGCCGAGAGCAATCGATGCAGGCCGGGGCTGTCGTTGTGCACCGGGACGATGATGGTGACGTCCTCCACCGCGGGCAGCAGCCGCGGGCGCGGATTTGCCACCCCGGAATCGAGCAGGCGTCTGGCTACCCGAGCCGACGTCGGATCCGTCACCTCGAGGTACCCGTCACCGATCAAGGCCGCAGCTTCCGGAGCGAGGCGTAGCAACCGCGTCGGCGTGCCGCCGACCAGGAAACGTCCACCGGAGTATGTGCGCACCCGAGGATCGATTCGCACCCCGAAACCATCGGGAAGGCGATCATGGCGCATTCCTGGAATGCTAGGTCAGCCAACACGTGGCAATCATGATTGGCGCGCCGCCCGGTATCCGGATCGTCCGGTAATCCGTCGCGGCGCACCCGTGGCGGGACCGGCGCAGGGCCCGGCGCTCTACACTGCGGTGGGAAATCCAGCAGGTGAACAGGCATGGGACGGAAAACCGCCCCGCGGTGGTCGAGGTGGCATGGGAGTCGGGCGTATGCAGACAAGCGGGGGCGGCAACACCCTCTCGGAATCCGAGATCGTCGAAGCCGCGCTGCGAGTGGTTCGTCAGGACGGCGTGGAGAAACTGTCCATGCGCCGGCTGTCCCGCGAACTCGGAGTTTCGCCGATGGCCCCCTATTACTACGTCGCCGACAAGCGCGAGCTACTCGACCTGGTCGCCACCGCCGCGCTCACCGGAGTCCGCAAGCCCCCACCGGAATTCGGCTCGTGGCAAATGCGGCTGCGGGATCTCATCGATCAGATCGACGAGAAATTGCGCAAGCATCCGGGGCTCGGGGACGTGCTGATCGAGCAGCTGCTGAGCAAACAGCTGGATCTGATCGCCGCCGTGATGGAGATCCTGTTCGACGCCGGATTCGACGATCGCAATGTGCTGGCTTCCTACGCGACCATCCACACCTACCTGTTCGGGCGCTCCAAGGTGAACCCGCGCGATCGCACCGCGCTGCACGACCGGGCGCTGCCCGAGGCCGTGGAGCGGGCCACCAAACATATGGCGGATCTGCGTGGGAAATACTCCTACGACTTCTCCATGGACGTGCTGATCGCCGGACTCGAGGCTCAGCTTGTCCGGCAGCGAGACAGCCACGTATAGTCAAACTAGAACACGTTCTAGTTTGAAAAGCCGTACCGGCCACGCCGGGTTCGAGAGGACACTATGACCACCGTCGACGTACCGCAGAGCTCACGATCGGCCGTGCTGCGGGTCTCCGCGGTCATCAACGAGACGGCCGACGCCTGTTCGCTGGTATTCGACGTGCCCGAGGAACTGCGCGAACGCTTCAGCTACACCCCGGGCCAGTTTCTCACGCTGCGCATTCCGAGCGATCTCACCGGATCGGTGGCGCGCTGCTACTCGCTGGCCAGCTCGCCGCACACCGACGACAAGCCCAAGGTGACGGTCAAGCGGACCGCCGACGGGTACGCCTCGAACTGGGTGTGCGACAACGTGAAAGCCGGGGACGAACTCGAAGTCCTGCCGCCCTCAGGCGTTTTCACGCCCAAGAATCTGGACGAGAACCTGTTGCTCTTCGCGGCCGGCAGCGGGGTCACGCCGGTCATGTCGATCCTGAAATCGGCGCTGGCGCGCGGCAACGGGCGCATCGTGGTGGTGTACGCCAATCGTGATCACGACAATGTCATCTTCGCCGCGGAGCTGCGCGAACTCGCGGACAAGCATCCGCAGCGGCTGGCGATCATCCATTGGCTGGAGCACCTGCAAGGGCTGCCGACCGCCGATGCGCTCGCGACCCTGACCGCGCCCTACCGCGAATACGAAGCATTCATGTGCGGGCCCAAGCCGTTCATGGATCGGGTGCACGACGCGCTGGCGCAGAACGGCGTGCCGCGCAATCGGACTCATGCCGAGGTGTTCAATTCGCTCTCCGGCGATCCGTTCGCCGAGGTGGCGCCGGCGGAAATCAGCGCCGAGGAACAGGCCGACGCGGCGACCGTGGAAGTCGAGCTGGACGGCGAGACGCACGAAATGAGCTGGCCGCGTAGTCAGACGCTGGTCGACATCATGCTCTCGAAGGGTCTCGACGTTCCCTATTCCTGCCTCGAAGGCGAATGCGGTTCGTGCGCGTGCACCGTGCTCGAAGGAACCGTCGAAATGGAGAACGCCGAAATCCTGGACCCCGAGGACATCGCCAACGGGTACATCCTCGGGTGCCAGGCGCGGCCGGTGACGGATCACCTCAAGATTCAGTTCTGAGACGGGCTCAGTACGCGCCGAAGACGTTGTCGATCGACCCGTAGCGATGCGCCGCGTAGTTGCATGCGGCGGCGATATTCGCGACCGGGTCGTAGATATCCCAGGAGGTGCCGTCGACGTGGTACGCCTGGAAAGTCGGGTCGATCACCTGCAGCAGTCCCTTGGACGGGATACCGGCGGCGGCATTCGAGTCGTAGAGGTTGATCGCCTGGGGGTTACCGCCGGACTCCCGCATGATGTTGCGGAAAATGCCGTCGTAGCTGCCGGGAATGGCGCGCTGGTTCATGACGTAGATGGCATTGCGAATCCAGCCGTCCAGATCATTGGCGAAGACCGGCGGCAGCAGGCCCGAATACGGGGCCGGGAGCTGCTGCACCAGTTGCTGGACCTGGTCCTGCTGACCCTTCGGCAAGGTTTGCTGCCACTGCTCGGCGGTTTGCTGCAGCTGCTGAGCCGGTTGCTGGAGTTCGACCGGAACACCCGGAAGGTCGGCGGCGGCCGGGCCGGTGGTGCAGACGATGGCGGCGGCGATCAACGCCGAGGACGGCAGGACAAGCAGTTTTCTCAGAGACATAGCGCATTTCGACAGCGCAGGACCCCACAGCGGGCACCCGACGGTGCTCGCCGATACGCTGCTGGGTTGTGAATTGGGTTGTGGGCGAACGAGATCCGGACCTACCGGGAATCACCGTTCATGCGCGCCACAACTCGCGGGGCTGGACGCATGACCACTGGGGCTGATCACAGAATGATTGCGGTAAGTTAACGTAAACTGAACTGAAGATGAACAAATGGTGTTTGTCCGCGTGTCGTCGCGGTTCGGAGCGTCAATCCATGCTCTGACCGGGCGTTTGCCGGATCGGTGCGGAATCGGTCACTGGGCGCGGTAGTGGGTGCGCTCCTCGGCGGTCAGGTGCTCGGTCGCATAACTGAGCGCGGTCCGGCCCATCTCGGCGGCGTGCGCGTCCAGGAACGCGGTCAGCTGCGCCCGGTCCACTCGTTTGCCGATCTCCCGCAGCATCCAGCCGACCGCCTTCTGGATCAGATCCCGGCGGTCCGGCAGCAGCAGCTCGCACAGTTCCAGGGTGGTTCCGGTATCGCCCGCCTTGATGAAGGCGAACGTGGTCAGCAGCGCGACCCGCCGCTCCCACAGCGACTCCTGGGCGGCCAGCTCGAACAGCAACTCGCGCGGGCGCTCCAGCAGCCATGGGCCCAGGACGAATTCGGCGGAGGCGTCCACCAGGTCCCAGTTGTTGACCCGGCCGCGCCGCACCGCCGCGAGGTACAGGTCGACGATTCGCTGTTGCAGCGCCGGGTCCGGCGCACGCTTGCCCATGGCCTTCGCCATCCGGGCGTTCAGAATCACCAGCCCCGCCAGGCGATGCTCGTGCACCTCACTGTCGAGCAGCTTGTCGATTTCCGAAAGCTCCAGCCCGGCAAAACCTTTCGCCACCGCGCGGGTCGCCGGCACCCGCACACCGAGGAAGACGTCGCCCTCTCCGTACTCCCCCGGCCCGGTCTTGAAGAACCGCTGCAGATGCACCGCGTCCGCCGCATCCGAAACCTTCGCCAACTCCGCCATCACCGCGGCCGCCGTCTGTTCCACCTCACCATGATCTGCCACCCCACCGACACCCGCGCGCTCCCACACCGAACCGGACAACACACCCTGCGCGCCACGCCGCGGCCGGTAATGCCCGGCCACCGCCCCCGATAGCCCCGGCATCGGACGCGCACTCCGCGCGCCCCCGACCTGGAGCGACAATGCACCTCCGATCCCGCAGGCGCGTCACCACCGGCATTTTCACCGCCCTCCTCGCGGCCATGACCCTCACGGGCTGCACCACCCACACCACCCCCGGCAAACCGGTCGCCGCCGCTTCGGCAGCGGGCGACCACACCCTCTCCCCCGCCGTCGATTCCGCGGCGGGCGCGACCCTCTCCCCCGCCGCGGCCCCCGTACCGGTCGCCACCACGATTCCGGTCCCGCCGCCGGCCGCCGCCCCCGATCCGGCGACGACCCAGCCAGCGCCCGCCACCACCGACCCGGCCGTCCCGCTCGCCGGCGCACCGGCCGCGAGCGCACCGAAACCCATTGCCGCCGAAGCAGAAACCACCCAACCGGTGCCCGAGCCGCCGGCACCTGCGCCCACCACGGACCCGCAACCGGTCGCACCGGAGACGACCACCACCGAAGCTCCGCCGACCACCCAAACAGGCTGCGGCAACGGCTATTACCGCAATGCGAGCGGCAATTGCGTCCACGACCCCGTCACCGCCGCCACCACCCCGCCGGGCGCGACCGCGCAATGCGGCGACGGCACCTACTCCTACAGCCAGACCCGCAGCGGCACCTGCTCCCACCACGGCGGCGTGTCCCGCTGGCTGTAGCCCCACCACCGATTCCGGATGCGACCATGCGGTCATGAACGACCGCGCCGATGCCGAGCCGTCTCTCCTGGAGATCGACAGCGCCGGGCGGCGGAATCGAAAGGCGGGTGCTGGGAATCGAGTTCGTGAACCGGCGACCGGCGGATCCGGGCGACCCGCGGACTGCATTGGCCGGGCTGAAGCTGGAAGGCATCGAGCAGCAAGATGCCGTAGCAGGGCAACAGGTTACGGCGATCCCGCCCGTTCAACGCTCCGCGGTCGCGTCCTCCGAGTCCGGCGGCGGGGCGGGCGCGGGCCGGTCGGCGTCGTAGTAGACGGCGATGAGGTCGGCGGCGGCGCGGCGGGTGCGGCGGGCGGCGCGAGCCAGCTCGGTGACGGTGATGTCGCCCGCTTCGGCTCGATCGGCGGCGGTTTCCAGTTCGTGGCTGGCGATCAGGAGGCGGGTGATTTCGGGCCAGCGGATGGATAGGTCACCGGGCTGGCCTTCGGTGGCTAGCATCAGGCGGTTTCACCCGCTGCGCGTAGCAGCATCTCGCCGAAGACGCGCATCTGGTCGGCTCCGCCGTACCAGGAGGTCACCAGGTCGACCGCCGCGTGCCGGGTGCGGCGGGCGGCGCGGGCCAGGTCCGAGACGGTGATGTCGCCCGCTTCGGCTTGCAGGGCGGCGGCTTCGAGATCCTGGCTGGCCACGAGCAGGCGCATGATCTCGGGGAGGCCGATGGAGGTGGAGCCCGGCTCACGGAAATCGGTCCGCACGGGAGCCGAATTCTCTTGGGCGCGTGCGCTTTCCCGGGCGGCGCGGCGGGACCTCGGCGGCGCGGCGGTGGCGCTGCGCGGGGTGGCCGCCGCGGATGATTCGCGCAGCGAGGGGCGATCGGACAGCACTTCGGATTCTCCCGTTCGGTCCGGCGTGAGCTCGGATTCGCCTGCGATCCGCGGTGATTCGGCAGTCCGCCGACGCACGGACGAAAGCTGTTCCGCCGGTTCGTCGTTGGATTCGCGCCACGCGGGCTCGTCCCCGTTCGGTTCGCGCACGGGCTCGCCCACGGCTGCGGGCACGGCTGCCTCCGGGGCCGATATCGAATTCAGCTCCGCGGTGCGGGGTTCGGACAGTTCCGCGGTGGAGACCGACCGGCGGCGGCCCGGGCGCCAATCGTCGGAGGCCGCGGCGGCTTCGGCCGGGCTCGAATCAACGGCGGCCGCGGCGGCTTCGGCCGGGCGGGGTTTCGACTCCGGGACCAGATCGGCGGGCGGCAGCGAAGCGCTGAGTTCCAGTTCGGCCGTGGCGATCCGGGGCGTGGCGGCGGTACCCGTCGTCACCCGGCGCGGCGACGGCGGGACGGTCCCGGCGCGGCGCGCGGCCGGTTCGGCGGCCGCCGGGCGGCGCGTGGCCGGGTCTACCGCCGGCAGGCTCAGCGACGGCGTGGTGTCGGGACCGGCAGCGGCGGCATGCGTGGTGGCGGGCGCGGAACCGGCAATGGAATCAATGGATTCCGGGGCCTGGCCCAGGAATGCCGCGGGTGCGGCGTCGGCGCTGTCGGCGGGGGCACTGTGGAAGTCGGCGGCGGATCCGTGCCGGATCGCGGTCGCGGCGCGCGCGGATTCCATCGCGGCGAGATCCGGGGTGCGCGGCTCCGCTTCGGAGGTGGTGAAAGCCGGCATCCGGGCCGCTGCCGCGGCGGTGCTCCCGGTCGAATCCGTGGCGGGCGCGGAACCCGTCGTGGCCGAGTCGGTCTCCGACACGACCGGAATCGCGGGGCTGCCGGTCTCGCGCGCGGAGCGGTGGGCCGCCAGAGCGGATTCCATCCGGGCGGAGAGGGTTGCGGGGTCGTCCGACAGCAGGCCGGCCGCCACCGAATCCAGCAGGGAGCGGTAGGAGGACACCGAGGACTCGGCGGGCGGGAGATAGGACGCCGCATCGGCGGACGAACCCGTGCCGGATTGTTCGACCGCCGGGGGGACGCTGACGTCCGGTGCGGCGAAGGCATCGGCCATGGGAGTGGAACCGAAGGTAGCGGAGCCGGATTCGCCGGTGGCGAACGAAGTCGGCGCGAATTCGCCAGGGGTGCGGGTGGGCAGGGCCGCGGACGGCGGGGACAGCCGCGGCACCGGCTGGGCCGGTTCGGCCGGCGAGGTGTAGCCGGTCAGCCCGGCGGCGCCGGAAATGGATTCGGCCGCATTCGGGCTCGCGTATCCCGGCATCGAGTCGAAGCTGCCGCCCCGGGTGTACCCGAGCATCGGATCGACGCCGTTGACGCTCGAATAGCCGGCCGCCGGATCGGACCCGTTCACGCGCGGGTAGCCGCCCGCGGCATCGCCGCCGCTCGCACCCGAGTAACCGCCGGCGGAATCGAAACTGCTCGCGCCCGAATATCCGGTCCCGGAATCCACTCCGTTCACACCCGGGTAGCCGGGCGCGGGATCGATGCCGTTGATGCCCGCGTAGCTGGAGGCCGGATTGGCGGGAATCTGGTCCGAGTAGGCGATCGAGGGGGCGGCGTTGTCGCTGCCCGGGTAGCCGGGATCGGGGGCCGGCGTGCCGGTGAAGCCCGACCCCGGGTCGATGCCGTTCGAACCCGTGAAGCGCGAAGCGCCCGGAATGACGTCGTTGCGGCCGGTGTAGGCGCGGCGCAGCACCGGCTCCACGGGGGCGTCGCCCGTCGTGGAGCGCGGGCTGGAGCCGTTGGTGAGAGCGCGGTTCGAGCCGGTGTCGATGCCGGTGAGCGGCGGGGTCGGCGCGGTGCCCGGGCCAGTGGGTTCCCCGTGGGTGAGGCGGTAGGTCTCCCGCCGGGCGTTCAGGGATTCACCCAGTCTGGTCGAGAAATCGGCATCCATGGGCGACATTCTTACCGTTGCACCGGGTGGGGTGCGACTCGGGATGTTGCGAAAGCTATTCACGAGCAACGGTATTGGGGCATTGACGAATCAGCATTTGACGGGCGCCGGTTCCCCCCGCAAGCGCGCATCCAGCCACAATAGGGCAGCCGGGACGCCGAAGACGGCCGCGGAAAGGTGTTCCGGGGAGATGTTGGAATCGGTTTGCAGGCGGACTCCGGCGGCGCAGTAGCGGCGATCGGTGTTGACGATGGCGTCCACCGGAATCAGCGGATCGCTGCCGGAATGCCATTCGAAAACCGGCATATTCGGGATGCCGTCGAAGAATTCCAGACTGTTCTCCTCCAGCACCGCCTGCACGTTCGGATCGTCGACCATGGAGGTGCTGGCGGCGAATTCGCGAGCGCTGCGGCCCGCGCCGATCAGCATGATCTCGTTGGTGCAGCCGTTCGCCATGGCGTCGCGGGTGGTCAAGCCGAGTTGATTCATCTGGGTGCTCACCGGCAGCCGGTCCGGATATTCGCGTTCCAGCCCGATCGCCGCGGCCATGGCCAGGCCGAAGGCCGGATGCGGTTGCATGCCGATGGCGCGCACCATGCTGACCAGGTTCATCGGCACGCCGCCGTAGGCCGCGCCCGCGATCCGCAGTTCGGGCGCGTAGGTGGGCGCCAGCGCCGCCGCCCACGCGGTCGCCATGCCGCCGCCGGAGTAGCCGGTCATGGCGACCGGGCTGGCGGCCAGCCCCAGTTCGGAAACCCGCTGCGCCGCACGGATTCCGTCGAGGGTGATCTGACCGCCCAGCTTGGCCGCTCCGTAGGCGAAATTCGGGCCCAGGTGGTCGGGCAGCGCGATGGACCAGCCGCGCCGCAGCACCGCGTTCAGCGCGATCGCCTCGCGCACCACGAGTTTCGGGTCCGAGGTGTACAGCACCTTCGATACCGCGCAGTCCGCGCCGAGGCCGTTGATGATGTGCTGATAGGACAGCAGCGGACCGTTCACCTGATGCTCGCGCGGGGTGAGCACGGTGGTGACGGCGGCGATGGGTTTGCCCTGCGAGCTGGTGGAGCGGAATTTGACCAGGGTGACCGAGGTTTCGGGGAACATCGGGTTGGCGGGCATGGCCCGGGTTTCGAGAACGTCGCCGGGAGCCTGGTTTTCGAGGCCGGCGGGCTGGGCGTAGAAGGGGTCCGGGTCGGGCCGCGGATAGGCGGGCTCGGCCACCGCGGCCGGGCTGGTCAGGGTCAGCGGCACGGTGGCGGTCAGGGCGATCGCCGTCATCATGGTCACCGCTCGCGCCCAGCCACGTAGCAATCGTCCGGCGTTCACTCATGCCTCCACGAGAATTCGCAGCAAATGCGGATATACAACGTTTCAGAACGAGTGTCCCGAGAATGGGACGAAAGGTATAGCGACACGCCAGCAAACGATTTGAGAGACCGGGCGGTCTGTTCGCTGGATTCAGCCCAGCTGCGTCATGCCCGCCGCCACCACCTGCGCCACATTCATGACCTCATCGGCGGTCGGCAGCGTCAGGCCGTCCAGGGCGTGCAGGCGATCGGTGCTCGCGATGGCGAACATGGCCGACACCCACGCCGCCGCGCACGCGCGCAGCGTACCCGGCTGCACCGGCACCGGAGCGCTCGCCTGCAATACCCGGGCGGTGACGTCGAGCAGCTGATCGCGCATGCGGCGCAATTGCTTCCGCACATCGGGATGGGTATCGGCCTCGCGCCACATGATGACGCGCAGCACCGAGGAATGATGATCGCGCAGATTCACCGCGGCATCCAGATTCACCAGGCTCTTCGCCGGATCACCCGAGACGACCACCTCGAAGATGTCGTCGATCGGCTGCGGCGGTACGCGTTCGGCCATGAGCGCCGACAGAATCGCGTCCTTGGTGGGGAAGTAGTAGAACACCAGACCCTTGGGAACGCCGGCCGCGGTCGCGATGGCCGCGGTCGGCGTGGCATCGAACCCCTGTGCCGCGAAAAGGGTTTCGGCGGCATCCAGGATGAGCTGACGGGCGTCGCCATCGGTTTTCTTGCTCCGGCGACGCCCCGCTCGGGGGGCACGAGGCATCTGCATCAGTGATGCGTCACCGCGTGCAGACGGGTCGACACGGCCGGCATCGCGGCCAGTGCGATCACTACCGTCAGTGCGCCCACCACCCACGCGGTCCATGAAGCACCACTGTAGTTGTCGAAGCTCATCACCCACGGGGAGACGAACAACAGCACACCCAGCAGACCGAGCACGTAATCGGCGGTGTCGGACAGGACCTTGGCCATGCGGCCGAGTCCGGTGGCGGCGATGAGCACGCCGAGGACCACGAGGGTCCAGAAGGCCTTGTCACTGTGGTCGACCCAGAGGGTGGACAGGGCGGTGAAAGCGCCGAGTACTACAGCCACAGCGTCCTGTGTGCGGCTCTCGGTGAACATGATGTGCCTCCTTAAAGGCTGAGGATATGTCCTGCTTCCGTTGTATTCCTGATTGACCGCCCGATCAATAAATGCCCGGCTACGATTCAGCACCAGCTCGGGTGTGGTGCGGGACACAGCGCCGCGCGCCGCGATGAACAGATATGGTTTGCGCTATGTCACAGTCGGTGGAACACGTTCTAATTGTTGGCGCGGGGCTGGCGGGCCTGCGCACCGCCGAGGAACTCCGCCGGGCTGGTTACGCGGGTGAAATCACCCTCCTGGGCGATGAGGATCGACCGCCGTACGACCGGCCGCCGCTGTCCAAACAGTACGTTCGCGGCGAAACCGACGACACCGTGCTGCGGCCCGCCGAATTCTTCGCCGAACAGCGCATCACGCTGCGCTTGGGGACCGCTGCCACCAGTGTCGATACGGCGGCGCGCGAGGTGGCGCTGGCCGACGGTTCGCGGATCGGCTACGACCGGTTGATCATCGCGACCGGACTGCGCCCGCGGCGGATTCCGGGGCTGCCCGAGGCGGCCGGGGTGCACGTGCTGCGTTCGCATGCCGATGCGGCGGCCCTGCGCGAACACCTCGCTACCGCCACGCGCGCGGTGGTGGTCGGCGGCGGGTTCATCGGCTGCGAGCTCACCGCCAGCTTCCGCGCCCGCGGCCTCGACGTGACCCTGATCGAACCCCAGCCCACTCCCCTGGCCGCCGCCCTCGGTGAGGAGATCGGCGGGCTGGTGGCGCGGCTGCACGTCGAGGAAGGCGTCGACCTGCGCTGCGGTATCGGCGTCGCCGGCATCGTGACCGAGAACGGCGGTGACGCAGGCGAATCCGTCACCGGCGTCCAGCTGACCGACGGCAGCGTGGTGGACGCCGATCTGGTGGTCATCGGCATCGGCTCGATCCCGGTGACCGACTGGCTCGCCGACTCCGGCATCCCACTGGCCGCACCCGCCGAAGGCGGCGGCGTGCTCACCGACGAGACCGGGCGCACCGCCGTGGACGGCGTCTGGGCGGTCGGCGACGTGGCTTCCTGGCCGCACGCCACCGGGCGCAACAAACGCGTCGAACACTGGACCAATGCGGGCGAGCAGGCCACCCTGCTGGCCAATGCGCTACTGGGCACGGAAGCGGCTGCGGGCGTACAGGTTCCGTACGTGTGGAGCGATCAGTACGACATGAAGATCCAGGTGCTCGGCATTCCGGCGCTCGCCGACGAAGTGCAGATCATCGAGGACAAGGGCCGAAAGTTCCTGGCCCACTACCTCCGTGGGGACACCCTCGTCGCGGTCGTCGGCGCGAGCATGACCGGCAAGGTGATGAAGATGCGCGCCCAGCTGGCCGCGGGCGTCGCCGCCGCGATCGGCTGAGCGCCCTCGTCGTCCCGAGCATGCTTCCAGCGGCGAACCACATCCGCGTGTATGCCGGCTGAGCGCGCCGGAACGACGGAGGGTGCGCCTACGCCGGGTGTTCGGCGGTCGCGGCGGCGCGCAGCTTGGCGGCGCGTTCACGCGGGTGGTAGTCCGGTCCGACGCCCTCGACGAGGACCAGATCGCCGTCGATGTGGTCGGTGCGCAGGTGGATGATCTCGCGGTAGGCCGGTGAGGCGTACCAGGCGCGGGCGGTGTCGAGGTCCGGGAACTCGATCAGCACCATGCTGCCGGACCAATCCCCCTCGACCACCTCCACCGGCGGGCCGTGAATGACGAAGCGGCCGTCGAAGGGGTCGAGGGTCTCCTGCACCCGCTCGATGTATTCGATGATCTCCGGATGCGGGCGGCGGACGCGCAGATGGGCGAAACCGTAGACGGTCATGGGCGTTCCTTCGGGCGAGGCGATCCCCCGACGGTAGGGCGCGATGGCCCGGCAGCCAATTACCCCGCAGGTAAAGCGGGGTGCGGGCGCCCCGAGCCGACCCGCGGTTCGCGCCGGAGCGGTCCCTTTCACTACCGTGACTGATGTGATCGTCGCGCTCATCGATTCCGGCCTGGGCCTGCTGCCCACCGCCGCATGGTTGCGGAAGCTGCGGCCCGATCTCGATCTGCTGCTGCAAACCGATCCCGACGGTGCGCCGTGGGGACCGAAACCCGAGCAGTGGGTCGTCGACCGGGTCCTCGAGACCGCGCGCACCTCCCTGCGCGAGGGCGCGGAAGTCATTGTGCTGCCCTGCAATACGGCCAGCGTGACCGCGCTGGAACAGGTGCGCGCCGAGGTCGGTCCGGACGTGCCGGTGATCGGCACCGTCCCCGCCATCAAACCCGCCGCCGCCGCTTGCCGCACGGTTGCCGTCTGGGCGACCGCCGCCACCACCGCCAGCGCTTATCAAGCCGACCTGATCGCCAAGTTCGGCGGCGACGCCGCAGTCACCGGCGTGGCCTGCCACGGACTCGCCGACGCCATTGACCGCGGGGATCTGCCCGCCATCACCGAGGCCATCGCCAGCGCCGCCGCCCGCACCCCGGCCGATACCGAGGGCATCGTGCTCGGCTGCACCCACTACCCCCTGGTGCTCGATGCCATCCTCGCCGCGCTCCCCCGCGGCGTGCGGATCTTCGACAGCGCCGAAGCGGTGGCGGGACAGACCCTGCGCCGCATGGACGCCCTCGGCCGCCCCACCGCCGGCGCCGGCACCGTCCGCGTGCTCTCTTCCGGCCGGCCCGGCGAATTGCCCTCCGCCGCAGCGGCTTTCGATTCCGGCCTGCTGCTCGGGGCGCTGCCCGTCCACACCTGACCGTTTGATCCGCGCTCACCCGGGCAGAACCCCGGCATGAGCGAAGAGGAACGGCGGATCCACGCGGAATCCGCGAAACAGGACGAGCGCGAGATGATCCCGGAACCCGAGATCGAGGAGAAGCACCGCAAGCGGGCGCACGAGATGGCCGAGGCGTACAAGGACGAGCGGCCGTTGACCGTCATGCCGGGTACGGACGGCATGGTTTCGGGCACCGCGGTCACCGACTGGGTGGACGAGCAGGGGCGGCCCATATTCGGCAAAGACGCCTGAAAAGGCAAACGGCGCCGCTCCTTTCGGAGCGACGCCGTTCGACTAGCGATTCAGCGAATCACCAGGTGATTTCGGAAATCACTTGATGATCTTGGTGACGCGACCGGCACCGACGGTGCGGCCACCCTCACGGATCGCGAAACGCAGGCCCTCGTCCATGGCGACCGGCTGGATGAGCTTGACGCTCATCTCGGTGTTGTCGCCGGGCATGACCATCTCGGTGCCCTCGGGGAGGGTCACGACGCCGGTCACGTCCGTGGTACGGAAGTAGAACTGCGGGCGGTAGTTGTTGAAGAACGGGGTGTGGCGGCCACCCTCGTCCTTCGACAGGATGTAGGCCTGGCCCTCGAACTCCGTGTGCGGAGTGGTGGTGCCCGGCTTCACGACGACCTGGCCGCGCTCGACATCTTCGCGCTTGATGCCACGGACCAGCAGACCGACGTTGTCGCCCGCCTGGCCGTTGTCCAGCAGCTTGCGGAACATCTCGATGCCGGTGATGGTGGTCTTCGTGGTCTTCTCGCGGATGCCGACGATCTCGACTTCCTCGTTCACGTTGATGATGCCACGCTCGATACGACCGGTGACGACGGTGCCACGACCGGTGATCGTGAAGACGTCCTCGATCGGCATCAGGAACGGCTTGTCGGTCTCACGGACCGGGTCCGGGATCGACTCGTCGACGGCGTTCATCAGCTCGACGATGGACTCGGTCCACTTCGGGTCGCCCTCGAGCGCCTTCAGACCGGAGACGCGCACGACCGGCGCATCCTCGTCGAACTCCTGGCCGGCCAGCAGTTCGCGGACCTCCATCTCGACGAGCTCGAGGATTTCCTCGTCGTCGACCATGTCCGACTTGTTCAGCGCGACCAGGATGTAGGGCACGCCGACCTGACGGGCGAGCAGCACGTGCTCACGGGTCTGCGGCATCGGGCCGTCGGTGGCGGCCACGACCAGGATCGCGCCGTCCATCTGGGCGGCACCGGTGATCATGTTCTTGATGTAGTCGGCGTGGCCGGGGGCGTCGACGTGCGCGTAGTGACGCTTCTCGGTCTGGTACTCGACGTGGGAGATGTTGATCGTGATACCACGAGCCTTCTCCTCCGGAGCCTTGTCGATCTGGTCGAACGCGAAGGCCGCGTTCAGGTCCGGGTACTTGTCAGCCAGCACCTTGGTGATCGCCGCGGTCAGCGTGGTCTTGCCGTGGTCGACGTGACCAATGGTGCCGATGTTGACGTGGGGCTTCGTCCGCTCGAACTTCGCCTTCGCCACTGTTGTCCTCCTGGACTAGTTAGTGCGTGCTTTTTGCAGCAGTGCGGTTTGTATTACAGGGGGTCGTTCGACGACCGATTCGGGGCGGCTTCCGGAGAACCCGCCCCGACAGCGAATTACTCGCCGGTCGCCTTGGCGATGATCTCCTTCGACACGTTGGCCGGAACCTCCGCGTACGAATTGAACACCATCGAGAAGTTCGCCCGGCCCTGGGTCTTGGACCGCAGGTCACCGATGTAGCCGAACATCTCAGAGAGCGGAACCAGCGCCTTGACGACACGGGCACCACTGCGTTCCTCCATGGCCTGGATCTGGCCACGGCGGGAGTTCAGGTCGCCGATCACTTCACCCATGTAGTCCTCGGGCGTGGTGACCTCGACCGCCATCAGCGGCTCGAGGATCACCGGACCGGCCTTGCGGGCCGCTTCCTTGAGGGCCATCGCGCCAGCGATCTTGAACGCCATTTCCGAGGAGTCGACCTCGTGGTAGGCGCCGTCGAGCAGCGCGGCCTTCACGTTCACCAGCGGGAAGCCGGCGAGCACGCCGTACTGCATGGCGTCCTGGATACCCGCGTCGACCGAGGGGATGTACTCACGCGGAACGCGGCCACCGGTGACCTTGTTCTCGAACTCGTAAGTGGCACCGTCCTCGGCGTCGACCAGCGGCGCGAGCGAGATGATGACGCGGGCGAACTGGCCCGAACCACCGGTCTGCTTCTTGTGGGTGTACTCGTACTTGTCCACCGTCTTGGTGAGGGTCTCACGGTAGGCCACCTGCGGCTTACCGATGTTCGCCTCGACCTTGAACTCGCGCTTCATGCGGTCGACGTAGATGTCGAGCTGGAGCTCGCCCATACCGCCGATGACGGTCTGGCCGGTCTCCTGGTCCAGCTTCACGTTGAAGGTGGGGTCCTCTTCCGCGAACTTCTGGATCGCGGTGCCCAGCTTCTCCTGGTCGGCCTTCGTCTTCGGCTCGATGGCCACCTCGATGACCGGATCCGGGAAGGTCATGGACTCCAGCACGATCTGGTTCTGCGGATCGCACAGGGTGTCACCCGTGGTGGTGTCCTTCAGACCGATGACCGCGTAGATGTGGCCGGCCACGGCCTCGGGAACCGGGTTCTCCTTGTTGGAGTGCATCTGGAAGAGCTTGCCCAGACGCTCCTTCTTGCCCTTGGTCGCGTTGATGACCTGGGCGCCGGAGTCGACCTTGCCGGAGTACACACGGACGTAGGTCAGCTTGCCGAAGAAGGGGTGGGTGGCGATCTTGAACGCCAGCGCCGCGAAAGGCTCGTCCGAGGACGGCTTCCGGGTCAGGATCTCCTCTTCCTTGCCGGGCACGTGGCCCTGCACGGACTCGACGTTCAGCGGCGACGGCAGGTAGTCCACGACGGCGTCGAGCATGGGCTGCACGCCCTTGTTCTTGAACGCCGAACCGCACAGCACCGGGTAGAGCTCGGAGTTGACGGTCATCTTGCGGATGGCGCCCTTGATCTCCTCGATCGAGAGCTCCTCACCGCCGAAGAACTTCTCCAGCAGCGCTTCGTCCGACTCGGCGACGGTCTCGAGCAGCTCCTGACGGTACTGCTCGGCGCGCTCCTTGAGATCGTCCGGGATCTCGGTGACCTCGTACTGCTCACCGAGCTTGGTCTCGCCGCGCCAGACCTTGGCATTGTTCTCGACCAGGTCGACGATGCCCTCGAAGGTGTCCTCGGCGCCGATCGGCAGCTGGATGACCAGCGGCTTCGCACCCAGGCGGTCCTTGATGGTCTGAACGGTGAAGTAGAAGTCCGCGCCCAGCTTGTCCATCTTGTTCACGAAGCAGATACGCGGCACGTCGTACTTGTCGGCCTGACGCCACACCTGCTCGGACTGCGGCTCGACGCCTTCCTTGCCGTCGAACACCGCGACGGCGCCATCGAGCACGCGCAGCGACCGCTCCACCTCGACGGTGAAGTCGACGTGGCCGGGGGTGTCGATGATGTTGATCTGGTTGTCGTTCCAGTAACAGGTCGTCGCGGCGGACGTGATGGTGATGCCGCGTTCCTGCTCCTGCGCCATCCAGTCCATGGTGGCGGCGCCATCGTGAACTTCACCGATCTTGTAGGTGATGCCGGTGTAGAACAGGATGCGTTCGGTGGTGGTGGTCTTGCCCGCATCGATGTGGGCCATGATGCCGATGTTGCGGACCTTGTTCAGGTCGGTGAGCACTTCCTGTGCCACGGAAATCTTCCCCGCTCGTAGCTAGTTGGGATTCAACGGGATGGGCCTCAGGGTTGGTGAGGCCCTCGGTGTCAACGTCGGGCGCGACGCGAAAGTGCCTCGCTTACACAGCTCGGCGGTCGCGCCCGACATGTGACTCGTCTCCCGGCAGCTCCGAACGGAGGGCCGGGCCACAGGTCACCAGCGGTAGTGCGCGAAGGCCCGGTTCGACTCGGCCATCTTGTGGGTGTCCTCACGACGCTTCACCGAAGCACCGAGACCGTTGCTGGCGTCCAGCAGCTCGTTGGCCAGACGCTCGACCATGGTCTTCTCGCGACGGGCGCGGGAGTAGTTGACCAGCCAGCGCAGCGCGAGGGTGTTGGCGCGGCCCGGACGGACCTCGACCGGCACCTGGTAGGTGGCGCCACCGACACGACGGGGCTTGACCTCGAGGGCGGGCTTGACGTTGTCCAGCGCGCGCTTCAGGGTCACGACCGGATCGGTGCCGGTCTTCTCACGGGCCTGCTCGAGGGCGCCGTAGACGATGCGCTCGGCAGTCGACTTCTTGCCGTCGAGGAGGATCTTGTTGACGAGCTGCGTCACCAGCGGCGAGCCGTAGACCGGATCGTTGATCAGGGGACGCTTGGGAGCGGGGCCCTTACGCGGCATTAGCTCTTCTCCTTCTTGGCGCCGTAGCGGCTGCGGGCCTGCTTGCGGTTCTTGACACCCTGGGTGTCGAGCGAGCCGCGGATGATCTTGTAGCGCACACCCGGGAGGTCCTTCACACGACCGCCGCGAACGAGCACCATCGAGTGCTCCTGCAGGTTGTGGCCTTCGCCGGGGATGTAAGCCGTGACCTCGACCGCGCTGGTCAGGCGAACACGCGCGACCTTACGCAGCGCGGAGTTCGGCTTCTTCGGGGTCGTGGTGTACACGCGGGTGCACACGCCACGACGCTGCGGGCTCCCCTTGAGGGCCGCAGTCTTGGTCTTGGCGACCTTGTCGCGGCGACCCTTGCGGACCAGCTGGTTGATGGTTGGCATAGACCGGCTTTCCTTATTAGTAACCAGGTGTCTGGAACTTCATGTCTTTGTCATTCGAGCGTTCCGCCCAGTTCACGTGGCATATTGCGTCCACGAGGTCGGGCGTGTCATACGCAGCGCACTAACCCTTTTCAGGGCGCGCTGGAACGGTCAGCCGCTCTCGCTGGCCTACGTACTGCGCACAAACCTGCCCGAATGCTTCCGGGCACAGCGGTCCACGATACTCGTTGCCGTTTTCGGGGGCAAAAAGGGGTCCCTCGAGCGCGGCTGGTAGAGCCGTTATCGCGCCAGATTCAGGGTCAATTCCACCAGCTTCCGGGCCCCTTCACAGGGGTCGGGGTGGCTGGAGCCGGCGCGATAGTTGATCCACCACCCGACGATCCCGGTGTCGGCGGCCGGTGCGCTCACTCCGCACGAGTCCGCGTCGTTGGGGCGACGGGTTTCCAGCGATCGGCGGCCCTGCACGGTTATGTCGTTGGTCACATAGCCGAGCCGGTCGTTGTTCTGCTTCTCGTTGCTCAGCGAGCCCTCTTCGTACCAGCTGAGCGTCACCATGCCGCTGCCGATCGAGCCGCCGTCCAGATCCCACATGCAGACCGCTCCGTTGAAGGAGGGGTTCACGTAGGTGCCTTCGCCGACCGCCTTGCCGATCTCGTCGAGCGAGACCACCTCGCATTCGCGCAGCAGCTTGTCGAAGTTCGTATTGATCTTTGTACTGCCGCCGGTGCCGGAGCCCGCCGGCAGCGCCGTGCCCGGCACGGTCTTGCCGCAGCCGGCCAGGGTCGCGGTCAGGCCGAGCACCGCCAGCACGATCGCGCCGCTGCGCCGCATGTCGCGTCCCTTCATGAGCCGAGCCGCTGCACGGTCAGTTCCGCCATCTTGCGGGTGCGGTCGCACGGGTTGCCCTGATTGCTCACCCCGAAGACGCCGTAGGACATGGACCATTCGAAGAAGTCGTCGTCGAGCTGCACCGCCAGATCGCAGACGCTGCCGCGCGGGTCCAGGGCCTGGAAGCCCTTCTTCCCGCCCACTTCGATGGTCTGCGGATCGCGGCCGACGCTGTTCACCCACGCCTTCTCGCGATCGATGGGGCTGCCGCGATAGGAGGCGAAGGTGACGCTGGAGGAACCGATGCCGCCGCCCTGCCAATTGCAGCCGACCGCGTTCTTGAACACCCGCGAGACGCTGACGAGGCCGCCGATATCGCGCACCTCGTCATCGGTGAGGTGCCCGCACTCCCCCACGAAGGGGCCCAGCGTCGCGACCTTCGGCGGGGCTTTCACCGGCCCGGACGGCATGCCCGAATCGTCGCTCCCCCCGCAGGCCGACAGCAAAAGCGCGAGGCTCAACCCCGTGACAAGCGCCGACGTCATCCGCATGCCCCCACCCTACTGGCCGGGCAATTGGTACGTGGCTCAGAGGTTTCCGCGTGCGTCCTGTTCGCGTTCGATGGCCTGGAACAACGCCTTGAAGTTGCCCTTGCCGAAGCCGAGCGAGCCGTGGCGCTCGATCAGTTCGAAGAAGACGGTGGGCCGGTCGGTGATGGGTTTGCAGAAGATCTGCAGCAGGTAGCCGTCTTCGTCGCGATCGACCAGGATGCCGCGGCGCTGCAGCTCCTCGACCGGCACGCGGACGTGGCCGATGCGGGCGCGCAGTTCCGGGTCCTCGTAGTAGGTGTCCGGGGTGTCCAGGAATTCGATTCCCTCCCTGCGCAATACGTCGACGGCGGTGAGGATGTCGCCGGTGGCGAGGGCGATGTGCTGGACGCCGGGACCGCGATAGAACTCCAGGTATTCGTCGATCTGGGAGCGCTTGCGGCTGGGCGCGGGTTCGTTGAGCGGGAACTTGACGCGATGGTTGCCGTTGGCGACGACCTTGCTCATCAGGGCCGAGTAGTCGGTGGCGATGTCGTCGCCGACGAATTCGGCCATGTTCTGGAATCCCATGACGCGGCGGTAGAACTCGACCCATTTGTCCATCTGCCCGAGTTCGACATTGCCGACCACGTGATCGATGGCCTGGAAGATGCGCTTCGGCGCACCGGCCCGGCTGCGGTAGGCGGAGCCGCGCGGCCGATAGCCCGGCAGGTACGGCCCGTCGTAGCGGGAGCGGTCCACGAGGCTGTGCCGGGTTTCGCCGTAGGTTGCGATGGCGGCCGAGCGCACGGTCCCGTATTCGTCGGTCTCGTCGTGCGGTTCGACGAGCACGGTCGCACCCTGTGCGCGGGCGCGCGCGATGCAGCGGTCCACATCGGGCACCTCCAGCGCGATGTCCACCACGCCGTCGCCGTGCCGATCGTGATGCCCGACCAGTGCGCTGTCCGGGTCCACCGCGCCCTTGACCACGAATCGGGCGCCGCCGCTGCGCAATACGAAGGCCTTGTGATCGCGATTGCCGGTCTCGGGGCCGGAGTAGGCCTCCAGCCGCATGCCGAAGGCGGATTGCAGATAGTGCGCGGTCTGGGTGGCATTGCCGACCACCCACACCAGCGCGTCCCAGCCGAGGACGGGGAAGGGGTCGGCGGCGGCATCGTGGTCGACCAGTCCGACGAGGCGGCGCAGTTCGTCGTCACCGGGAAGATCACCGGAGCGGGGGGCGGCGGGGGTCTCGATGCTCATGTACCCAGGAAATCTCCGGCCGCGGCGGCTAGGCAATATCGCCGAGATTCACTGGACACTCTGGTGAATTGCGTCACCTCGAGGCGGCTGGTGCTGGACAATTTGAATAGGAGCATCGAGCGCGAGCGGAGGTCCGCCATGGCACGCACACCCGCCAGACTGGACGAACTTGACCTGGCGATTCTGACCGCCATGCACGACTACCAGAAGGCGGGGATCCTGGAGCTGTCCAGGCGGACCCGGGTCGCGCGGGCGACGGTGCAGTCGCGCATCGCGCGCATGGAGGAGGCGGGGGTCATCGCTTCCTACGACCCCCAGATCGATGTCACCGCAGCGGGTTTCGACGTGCAGGCGTTCGTGACATTGGAGATCGCGCAGGGTGCGCTGGACGCGGTGGCGGCCGATCTCGAGGCGATTCCCGGGGTGCTGGAGGCGTATGCGACCACCGGTTCCGGAGACGTGCTGTGCCGCATCGGCGCGGACTCTCACGCCGGACTGCAGAGCGTGCTGCTGAGCATCGACCGCAGCACGGCGGTCACCCGCTCACACAGCGTGATCGTGCTGTCGACGGTCGTCCCACAACGCACCCTCCCGCTCCTCCGCACCCTCACCCCGGCCGGGTCCAGCAAGGCCCCCGCCTACCGCAGCGCGCACTGAGATATCCCACCTCTCGGGGATAACACCGACCCCCCAGTGAGCGGGTGGCGGGCGGCACCGGTCTCTCGGGCACCCAGACCAGCGAGCCGGTGGCGGCGCAGATCGATGGGGCACGCGAACCAAGGCGCGGTCGCGGGTCGCGGACACCGCTCGGGGCACCCGGACGAAGAAGTGGGTGGCGGGCGGGCCGGCGCAGGCGAATCCGGACCACCGGCTAGCGGCGGTCCATGCGGGTGATGAGGCCGCAGACGTGGGCTTCGGCGGCGGTGCGGGCGTCGGGGGCGTGGCCGGATTCGAGGGCTTCGAGGATGCGGCGGTGTTCGCGGAGGGCGGTGGTGCGGTTGCGGGGGTGCTGCCAGAGGTCGCCGCGGTAGAGGTGGGCCTGGGCTTCCAGGCGGGCGAGTTCGTCTGCGAGGGTGCGGTTTCCGGAACGATCGCGGATGAAGGTGTGGAATTCCAGGTCCAGGGCGGCGTCGCGGGCCGGGTCGGCATTGTCGCGCAGGTGCTGGTCCTGGATGGCCAGCATGGTGGTGAGTTTGCCGAGGTCGGCTTCGGTGAGGCGGGTGGCGGCGCCGGCGGCGGCGAGGCCGTCCAGGACCGCCCGGACCGCGAGCACGTCGCGGATCTGGGCGTCGTCCACCACGGCCACGCGGGCGCCGGCGTGCGGCACGTTCACCGCCAGGCCCTCGTAGATGAGCTGCTGGACGGCTTCGCGAACGGGGCTGCGGCTCACGCCGAGTCGCGCGGAGAGGGCGAGCACGCTCAGCGGCGCGCCCGGTTCCAGTTCGCCGGACAGGACGAGCTGCCGGAGTTGCCGGTGCACGCTCGGCCCGAGCAGCTCGCCGTCCGGTTCGGTCATGGAATGGTCCTTCCTGGTCTGTTCGAAATTACCCTTGCGGGCGGTAGTTGGCCTGGACGCGCTGGGTGAGGAAGTCGGCGGCGGTGACGGGCGGGTAGACGCCGCGGGGTCCTTCGATGATCGCGTCGCGGTCGGCCTGGGCGAAGTAGGCGATGGAGTAGCGGTCGCCCTGGTATTCGTCCGCGCCGGGGCTGCGCACGCGATGGAAGTTGGACGGCAGCAGGTCGTCGCTCCAGCGGGTGAGCATGTCGCCGATATTGCAGGTGATGAGCGAGGAGGACGGGGTGATGGAGGTCCACTGCTGGTTCTCCATCTCCTTGCCGGGGCAGACCTGCAGCCCGCCCTGCCCGTCGCGCTGGAAAAGCAGAGTGAGGCAATCGAAGTCGGTGTGCGCACCGGCCCGCCAGCGCCCGGGGACGTCGCGCAGTTCGGCGGGCACGGCGAAGTAGTGCAGCAGCCGCAGGGTGGATTGATTTTCGGCGGATTCCGGATCGTGGGCGCGGGTGAAGTGATCGCGGGGCAGGCCCAGGCGATCGGCGAAGCACGACAGCACCCGCATGGCCACGGTCCAGCAGTCACGCTCGAATTCCAGTACGGCGCTGACGAATCCGGGCAGTTCGGCCTCGCTCGGCCACAGCCCGTCCATGTGCGGCCGGGTGATCTGGTAGGACTCCTTCTGGTCCGGCACGCCGATGGACGGCCGCACCTGACTCAGGCTCTCCCATCCGGAGTTGTTCGCTTTCACCAGCGGGTATTGCGCTTTCACGGCTTCGTCGAGGGCGAAGAAGTCCGCGGTGCGCCCGAATACGGCATCGATGCGCTCCTGCGGAATGCCGTGCCCGGACAGCTGGAAGAACCCGATCTCGGTGGCGGCGATCCAGAGCTGTTCGGTGATCTCGGCGCGCCGCTCCTCGAAATCGGTGAGGTCGATGACGCGGATCTCGCGGGCGGTTTCCGAACCGGCGCCGCCCATCCGCTGTTCGCGGGCGACTTCGGACAGGTCGTAACTGGTGGTCATCGGATTTCCTTGTCGTTCGGGGGTTTTCACCCGGCGGTGACGGTGCGGTCCAGGAATTCGGTGGTGACGAGGTCTTTCGCGGCGAGCCCGGCGGGCACGTCGGAGCCGCCGCGGCGCAGGATGGGCGCGAATTCGTCGATCACCCGCTGCACGCGGGCCAGATCGAAGCCGCCGATCACGCCGTCGGTGTCGCCGCCGATCAGGCCGTTGTCGATGAGGACCTTGGAACCGAAGGCCGCCAGCTCCGCACTGTAGGGGGTGAACTTCGGGGATTTGGCGACGACGTCCACGACCACGTCGTTCACATGGCTCGGGTCGGCGCGGAATTCGGCTGTGGCCCTTTGGATCATGGGCACCAGGCGTTGCAGGCAGGGCCGCAGTTCGTTCAGCTTGTCGGCGCGCACGTTGACGGTGCGGGCATAGCCCTCGTATCCGACGTCGCGCAGCAGCTGGTAGGCGATCGGCTTGTTCCAGGCCCGCACTTCGTGCTGGTAGACGTACGGTTCGGAGTTGGCGAAGCCCTGCTGCGCGAAACCCGGGTCGGCGACGAAGCGCGAGGGCGAGTTGTCGTAGGAGGCGTCGATCTGCCCGGCGCTCACCAGGCCGCGCGCCACCAGCCAGTCCGGATACAGCTGGCCCTTCGAAACCACCACGGACGCACCGGATTTACCGATATCGGCGATGCCCTTCCAGTCCGGATGGGTCTTGGGGTCCCACATGAGCATCTGCGGGCTGTAGCGCAGCAGCGTGGTCACGGCGACCAGCGGCTGCTTGCCCGCAGCGGCGATGGCGTGCTCGGAATGACTGAGCCCCAGCGTGATCGACGGATCGACGTACATCTGCGAGGGCACCGTCTGGAATCCGATGGCGGGCCCGCCGGCCCGGATCTCCAGCTTCACGCCGGTGTCCTTGCCGCCCACCACGAGCGGCCCGGTGACCTTGCTGTTGTCGGCGTCCACCCAGTAACCCGGTCCGAGCAGGCCGAAGATCGGCCCGGAATCGGTTTCCGGTTCCCATTGCAGCTGGACGGTCACGGTAGCCGGGCAGACGCCGGCGAGTTGCTGTTCCGGAGCGGCTGGCTCCAGAGCGACGGCGGGAGTGTCGGTTTCGGTGCCGGAGCAGGCGGTGGCGACGGTGACCACGAGGGCGGTCAGCGCGGCCACGCCGCAACGGCGCAGCAGGTTGTGCATGGGTTCTCCACAGGTGTTGATGAATTCGGGCCGGGCGTCAGCGGCCGGAGGCGTGCCAGCGGCCGACGGTGAGCCGCTGGGCGGCGGTGAACACGGCGAAGACGGTGACGCCGAACAGGGCGGCCAGCACCAGCGCGGCCAGCAGATCCTCCGATTGCAGGCGGGCGCGGTAGGTGTCGAGCAGGGTGCCGATGCCCGGCTGGCCCTTGGCGAAGAACATGTCGCCGATGACCGCGCCGGTGACCGAGAGTCCGGCGGCGGTGCGCAGGCTGGCCATGATGGACGGCAGCGCAGCCGGTAGCTCGAGGGATACCAGGCGGCGCAGGCGATTCGCGCGGCCCAGGGTGAACAGTTCGCGCAGGTTGGGGTCCACGGATTGGATGCCGAACAGGGTCATGGCAATGATCGGGTGCACGGCGATGAGCACGCACACGATGGTGCGGGCGGCCGGGCCGTAACCGAACCACAGGCCGATCAGCGGCACCACGGCCAGCACCGGAATGGCTTGCAGCACAACCGCGTACGGGTACACGACCCGTTCGAAGATCTTGGCCTGGCTCATGAACACCCCGACCGCGATGCCCAGCACGGCGGCGATGGCCAGGCCGGTCACCGCGATCCGCCCGGTGACGGCCAGCGCCCGCAGCATGGTCTCCAATTTCGCCGGATCACTGAGGGATTCGGCGAACACGGTGTGCGGCGGCGGCAGCAGGAAGCGGCGGTCCGGGGCCAGCAGGACCAGCGAGACCAGATACCACGCACCCAGCGCCAATCCGGTCGACAGCAGCGGCACCGCGATCTTGCGGGGCAGGACGAGAACGCTCATGAGCAGGCCGCTTTCAACGCGTGGGAAACCCGGGACACCAGGTCGTTGAAGGCCGGTTGGTAGCGCAGGTCCCGGTCGCGCGGGTACGGCAGATCGATATCGATGATCTCGTGGATACGGCCGGGGCGAGCCGACATGACCACCACCCGCCCGGCCAGGAAGACCGCTTCCGACACCGAATGCGTGATGAACAGCGCGGTGAAGGCATTGTCGCGGTAGAGCCGCAGCAGTTCCTCCTGCATATCCAGCCGGGTGATCTCGTCGAGCGCGCCGAACGGCTCGTCGAGCAGCATGAGTCGCGGTTCCAAAGCCAGTGCGCGGGCGAGGGATACCCGCATGCGCATGCCGCCGGAGAGCTGGCCGGGGAGTTTGCCCGCGAAGTCGGCGAGGCCGACCGCGGCCAGGGCGCGGGTGGCGCGGGCGCGGCGGGTGGCGCGGTCGATGCCGCGCAGTTCGGCGCACAGTTCGACATTGCGCAGTACCTTGCGCCAGGGCAGCAGGGTGGCTTCCTGGAAGATGAAGCCGACCGAATCCGCGTCCACCGCAACGGTTCCCGTGGTGGGAGTGTCCAGGCCGGCGGCCAGGCGCAGCAGGGTGGACTTGCCGCAGCCGGAAGGGCCCACGACGGCGGTGAATTCGCCGGGGCGGATCTCCAGGTCGATATCGGCCAGGGCCGTGACCGCGTCGGAAGTGTTGCCGCCGTAGCGCTTTCCGATTCCCGCGAAGGAGACGGCGGGGCGTTCGGCGCGGGTGGTTCCGGGGGTGGTTCGCACCGGGGCGGTGCCGGTGTCGGGTCCGGTCAACAGGACCATCGCACTCACCTACTCTCGATCAGATTGCGTGCACCGTGTGCATGATTCGAGTCTTATCGATCCTGATTACATGCAATCGTGGAACTATTTCCAGCTGATTAACTGTTATTGCATGTCACTCAGGCGCTTCGCCAGCTCGCCGGCGTCGACCCGGGTGCTGCGGCCGTCGGCCAGCACGGGGTCGCCGTCCACCCACACCGTGTCCACCACGCGGGGCGAAGCGGTGGTCAGCAGGGTCGCGCCCGGATCGCGGACGGGCAGGCAGGCGAAGTCCCGGTCGAAACGCAGCAGGGTGAGGTCTGCGCGGTCGCCGACGGCGAGACCGTCATGGGCGGCCGGATCGCCGAGCGCGCGGCCCGCGCCCCGGGTGGCCAGGCGCAGCATGGTGTCGATGCCGAACAGGTCGGCGCGCCGGTGGGTGACTCTTTGCAGGTAGGCGCCCATGCGCAGAGCCAGCAGCATGTCCTGGGTGTCGTTGCTGGCCGCGCCGTCCACGCCCAGGCCGACGCCGATGCC
Organism: Nocardia yamanashiensis NBRC 100130; assembly: GCF_001613325.1. GTDB lineage: Bacteria > Actinomycetota > Actinomycetes > Mycobacteriales > Mycobacteriaceae > Nocardia > Nocardia yamanashiensis. Next base: position 46,006 of record NZ_BDCD01000019.1, read on the forward strand.
GGCGGCCAGCATCTCGGGCACCGGTGCGACGCCGCTGCCCAGGCGCATATTGCTCAAGGGGTTGTAGGACACCGCGACTCCGCGCGCGGCGAGGATCGCACGGCCGCGCTCGTCCAGGCGGCAGCAGTGCACGGCGAGGGTGCGCGGGCCGAGCAGGCCGCCGCAGTCCAGGTAGTCGACCGCGGAACAGGCTGCATGCAATCGGCACATGTCCTCGTCGGTATCGGTCTCCAGCAGGTGGATGGAGATGGTCTTGCCGGTGCGGTCGGAGTGCTCGCGCACGGCGGCCATGCCGTCCGGGGTCAGGCAGCGGGGATTGGGGATCGCGAGCGCGGTGGTGATGCGGGAACCGGCCAGGCGCGCGTCAAGATCGGAAATATGCTGCAATACCTCCGGAAGCGGTTGCAGCAGACGCGGATCCATCCCCCACTTGCGCGAGGGGTCGGGCCGGTCCGCCACCCCGCGGCCGAAGATCACCCGGATGCCGAGTTCGCCGAGCGCCCGCAAAGCGGCGGCGTGCACGGCATCCGAGGGGTTCGGCCACATGTGCTCCACCACCGTGGTGACGCCGCTGCGCAGCAGCTCGAGGCCACCCGCCAGGGCCGCCAGATAGGTCTGTTCCGCGGTCGCCGCAACGGTGAATTCGCCTACGCAGTGCAGCCATTCGAGCAGCGGCAGGCCCTCCCCCGCGCCGCGCAGCACCGACTGCTGCAGGTGGGTGTGGGTGTTCACGAACCCGGGAATCAGATGTCCGCCGCTGCCGTCGGTATACGGCAGCCCGCGATCCCGTTCGGCCCCCGAGCTGATCGCGGTGATCCGGCCGTCCTCGACGACCACGTCCTGCCCCGGCAACCAACGCGGGCCGTCCGGGGTGGCGGCGTAAACGGTGACCGAACCGATGACGGCGGACAGGGGCGAATTGCGCACCATGCGGCATTCCTCTCGGAAATGCGGCTGGTTCGCCCACCGCCTTCCGGTGGTGCCCCGCGCCCGTTGCAGCCATGAGCGCCGTGCCGGGAAGCGTAGCCCCGCCGCATTTCCCGCAAGTTACGGTCGGCTCACACCCCGCACCCACTCGTCTTCACGGCGTGGATGCGTTGGTTCAGGGGCGGAGGTCTGCGCCTACCTCGAGGATTTCGACGCTCGGGGTGCGTTCGGGCTCCGCGAATTTCAGGAGGGCGTGGGCTTCGGCTTCCACGTCGGCGTGTTCGGCCGCCGTCCACTTCCGGCCCGGGGTGATGCGCAGGCGGGCGGTATCGCGTTCGGGGAAGATCTTGTAGGTGCCGGCCAGGAAGCCGTCGACCAGGATCGGGGAGAGCTGGGTGGCGAAGGCGCGCAAGGGCGGGGCCAGGCCGTCGGGGACGATGCGGGTGCGGTCCTGATGGGACAGGACGGCATTGTCGTACCAGCCCAGCAGGCGTACGGGGGCGGGCTGATCCGGGTCGGCGAGTTCGGCGTCGGCGGCGTCGTAGAGGGTGCGGCCGCGCTCGTCGGTGTAGGTGCGGACCCGATCGCCGAGGCGGGTCACGGCCGGTTTGAGATTGGTGAGCTTGGACCAGGTCTGCATGTCCATGGTGGTCGCCGGGCCGAAGGCGCGCAGATAGCGCAGCAGGAGTTCTTCGAGGGGATAGTCCGGGTCCAGGGGCGCGCCGAGCCAGGGTTCGACGCGCGACCAGACCGGGCGGCTGCTGTCGCGCCAGCGGCCGCGCGGCGGGGTCTGCAGGACCGGGAGCTGATAGAGCCAGGTCTGCAAGACCGCACCGGCATCGCGGTCGGGGTAGAGCTCGGCGGCACGGGCACGCAGGTCCGCGGCGGACATGGGTTCGTCGCCGAGCGCGGCTTCACCGTGCGCGCGGACCTGGTCGGGGTCCAGCCCGACCATCGCGCCGTAGTTGAATCCCTTTCGGAAGGGGATCTTTTCGAGCTCGGGCTGGATGTGCGGGGCGATGCGCAGCGCGTCCGGCGGCGTGACCAGGTGAATGGTGCCGCGCATCAAAGTGATTCGCACCAGCGAGCGGTCGTCGAGCCCGGCCGAGATGGTGGCCGGGTCGAAATCCGCTGTGCGGCTCCACATGGCGAGGAACGGCGGCAGCATGTCCTGCGCCTGCAAGCCGATCAGGTGATCGCACATCTCCGCGACGTCCAGGGTCGAGCGTTCCAGCAGATGCTGGCGCGCCAGCAGGGTGCGGTTCAACGTGCGAGTGGAGAGCGTCACGACCGCGACGCTACGGCACCAGGATGACACTGTCGCGCCCCGAGATCACAGGTCGGCGGGCTTCAGCCTGTCGCTAGGCAGGGTCAGCGGATGGTGACGACGACCTTGCCGGTGGCGGTGCGCTGGTCCAGTGCCGCAACGGCTTCGGCGGTGTGGCCGAGGGTGTAGAGCACCGGCTCCGGCGGGTTGATCTTGCCGTTGGCCAGCAGCGGTTCCACCTCGGCCCACTGTTCCTGCAGGTAACCCGGGTGGCTCATTACCCATTCACCCCAGGCCGCGCCGACCACCTCGACGTTCTTGAGCAGCAGGCGGTTCACTTTCACGGTGGGGATCTCACCGGCGGTGAAGCCGACCACCAGCAGGCGGCCGCCACCGGCGAGGGAGCGGATGCTGTCGGTGAAGCGGTCGCCGCCGACCGGATCGAGCACGATGTCCACGCCGCGGCCGCCGGTCAATTCCTTGACCGCGTCCAGCCAGCCGTCGGTGAGCACCACATCGGTGGCCCCGTTGGCCCGCGCGACCTCCGCCTTCTCGTCGGTGCTGACCACCGCGATCACCCGGCCCGCGCCGAGCGCCTGCGCCATCCGCAGCGTGGAGGTGCCGATGCCGCCCGCCGCGCCGTGCACCAGCACCGTCTCGCCCTCAGCCAGGCGGCCGCGATTGCGCAGGCAGAAGTGCACGGTGAGGTCGTTGAACAGCACGCCCGCACCGGATTCCAGGGACACGTTGTCCGGGAGCTTGAACACCATATTGGCGGGGGTGACCGCGACTTCGGCGGCGGCATTGCCGAGCAGGGTCAGCGCCACCACCCGGTCGCCGGCCCGCACGTGCGCGTCCGCGGGGGCTTCGCGCACGATGCCCGCCACCTCACAGCCCACGATGAACGGCAGCTGCGGCTTCATCTGATAGAGCCCGCGGGTCATGAGCACGTCCGGGAAGGCGATGCCCGCCGCGTGCACGTCGATCACCACGCCACCCGGATATGCCGAAGGCTCGGGAACCTCCAGCAACTCGATGGATTCCGGGCCCTCCAGCTTGCTCACGACGGCTGCGCGCATTCCCGATCAACTCCGATCAATCCACCTGCGGATACCAGCCGAACGTAACCGATCGCCCAGTCCGTTGCCAATGCCTGCACCTGGTCAGCGGTGGGCGTATTCGATCATCGTCTCATTGCTGTCGACCTTGCCGTTCTTCTTCGTGATGACGAGCGCGTCGGAAGTGATCCGGTATTGGGTGCTGTCCTTCGGGTTCGTGACGGTCCAGCCGCCGCTGCCGTCGGAGGTGGGATCGTCGAGTTCGATGCCCGCGCCGTCGCTGATCCGCACGCCCTTGTAGTAGTAGCGCCCGACGCCGGTGCGGCAGATCAGCACCCGTGACGACGCCGTACGCCCGTACGCGACAGCCGGATTGTCGCCATTGCACCGCGGCCCGCCGACGAAACCCTGCCCGTCCGTTCCGGATACATTCCCCACCAGCGGCGCGAGCGTCGTGGCGTACACGGTCGTATTCATCTGCCCGCCCGCCGTCGCACCCCCCGCCTGCGCGGCGCTACCGGCCACGGACCCCGCCGAATTCTTGGCACTCCCCCCGCCACCCCCGTTGCCCGACAACAACACCCACCCCAGCACCCCACCCAACAGCAGCACCACCACGATCAGCCCGCCGACCAGCACCGGCATGGACCCGCGCTGCTTCGGCGGCAGCGGCAGCGGCGCGGAAGGATGCTCGCGCGGCCCGGTGAAACCCGCCGCCCCGCCCACCCGAGTCGCCGAATACCCTTCCGGCAAAGGCGAATACCCGCCCCGCACCTGCGGCCGATCCGCCGGCAACGGTGAATACCCGCTCCCGGCAGGCGCGAACTCCCCGGAGTCGCCCGTCGGATACCCTCCGGGCCCCGCCTGCGCCCCTGCCCCCGACACCGGCCCACCGGGCGGCGGATAGTCCATCGGCCCCGAAGGGTGCCCAGCTGCGGAGGCAGGACCTGACGTGTTCGGCTTCGCAAGTGGCTGCGCGCCGGAGCTGCTCTGGCCCGGCTGCAGGCCGGCGGGTGGTTGCGCGGACCAGGCGGTGGAGCCGGGTGAATTGTGTTGTCCGGCAGGTGGGTAGGGGATGGTGGGGCCGGTCGGGGAGGTGACGGCGGAGTCGTGCTGGAGGGCGGCTCGGGCGGCGCGGGCCAGTTGGCCGGCGGAGGCGTAGCGCTGGGCGGGGTGTTTGGCCATGCCGAGGGCTACGACGTGGTCGAAGGCCGGGGGGATGCCGGGGTGGCGGCTGGGTTGCGGGGGCGGGGTGAGCATGTGGGCGCGGATGGTGCCCAGGTTGTTCTCGGAGCGGAAAGGAGGTGTGCCGGTGAGGCATTCGTAGAGGACGCAGGCCAGGGCGTAGATGTCGGAGGTGGGGGCGACGGCGGCGTGGTGTTCGAAACGTTCGGGGGCCATATAGGCGAAGGAGCCGATGGTGCTGCCGGTGCTGGTCAGCTGGGCGTCGGAGGCGGTGTGGGCGATGCCGAAATCGACCAGGTAGGCGAACAATTCGCCGGTGAGGATGATGTTGCCGGGTTTGATGTCGCGGTGCACCAGGCCGGTTTCGTGGGCGGCGTCCAGGGCGGCGGCCACCTGTTCGACCACCGAGACCGCGTCGGCGGGCGGCAGCGGCCCGTCCTCGTGCAGGTGCGCCTTGAGGTCGCGCCCGCGCACCAGCCGCATGTCGATGTAGAGGACGCCGTCCACTTCGCCCCAGTCGTGGACCGGAATGACATGCGGTTCCTGCAGCCGCGCGGCGGTCCGGGATTCGCGGCGGAAACGTTCCACATAGGTGGCCGACTTGGCCAGCTCCACATCCAGCAGCTTGATCGCCACCACCCGGTCGCGCACGGTGTCATAGGCCTCGTACACCTCGCCCATGCCGCCGACACCGAGCAGCCGCCGCAATTCGTACTGCCCGAACCGCGCACCGGCCCGATCACCTGCGGCCACCGTCCCGCCTCCCCGTCGCTCGCCGTACCACCCGCAAGGCTACGGCCCGGCACCGCCGAGTTCCACGGGTCGGGACAAGTACAGCCGACTCGACGCGTATGTGTGACGCACGCCCCGTAAAGTCTTGTTTCAGCAAGCACCGCACGAAACGCGGCACACCCAGTGCAGCGCGAGGAGCACCAGTGTCACTCGATCAGCCACTCGCCCCGCTTCCCCAGGAGGGCTCGGGTTTCTCCGCGTCGTGGCCGGTCCGGGCCGGCGACGTGGATCCCTATCAGCGGCTGCGTTTCGACGCCACGGCCCGCTATCTGCAGGACATCGCCTGGGAGGAAATGCATTCCGGCGCTTTCGAGAACTCCGATCCGGCCTGGATCGTGCGCCGCACGGTGGTGGACGTGGTGCGGCCCATCCATTGGCCGGACCGGGTGCGGCTGACCCGCTGGTGTTCGGCCATGTCCACCCGGTGGACCAATATGCGGGTCCGGATCACCAGCGAGAACGGCGGATTGATCGAGACCGAGGGGTTCTGGATCAATATCAACGAGTTCACCAATATGCCGACCCGGATCAGCGACGACATGCTGGCGCAGCTGTCGCGCACCACCGACGAGCACCGGCTGCGCTGGCGGCCCTGGCTGACCGATCAGACCCCGCCGGAGAGCGACACCGATCTGCCGTTCCCGGTGCGCTCCACCGATATCGACCAGTACAACCACGTGAACAATGCCGCGTATTGGCAAGCGGTGGAGCAGTATCTGGTCGATTACCCGAAGCTGGTGGCGGGACCGCACCGCGCGGTCATCGAATACATCGCCCCGGTGTGGGCGCGCCAGCACATCGCGGTGCGCAGCCGGTACGAGCCGGGCGACCGCACCGGGCATCCGGTGCTGCGCCTGTGGTTCGTGGTGGGCGGCGTGACCACCACCGCCGTCCGCATCGGCCCGCTGCCGAACTGAGGACGAGGGGCCGGCGCCGAATCGGTTGCCGCCGCGACATTCCCGGCGAAATGGCCGTCGCTGAAAGTTTGCCTGGCAGACTCGCCGAGCATGAGGCTCACGCATTTCACCCTGCTGGCCGCCGCGCCGCTGCTGGTGGCCGGGCTGACCGCGTGCGGTCAATCCTCGGATTCCAAGGACGCCGCGAAGACCACCACCGCGGCCGCGACCACCACGACGGCCGTGCCCGCCACCACGACCAGCGCTGTCGTGCCGCCACCGCCCACCACCGTCACCACGTCACCGGCGCCCATTACGACCGTCACCACCTCGCCGCCGCCGACCACGACATCGACCGCGCCGATCGCGGACGCCGATTGCGGGCCGGTTACCGATGCCGGCGGCGGCACCCGCACGGTGATCGCGGTCGGCACCCCGGCCGGGCGGGTCGGCTGCACGGAGGCCATCAATGTGGCCACGAAATACGCGCAGACCATCAGCGACAGCGATGTGATGGTGGTCGACGGCTGGCAGTGCAATGCGCAGCCCGATCCGGCGGTGCCGTCCATGTGCGCCAAGGACGGTCTGCTGATCAACCTGCGCGCCAACTGATCCGGAAGGGCGAACGGCCCCGTCCGAGCGGGACGGGGCCATTCGCCGTGCTACGCCTTACCCTTTGGCGGCCTTGAGCAGATCCTCGAGGCTGGTGAACTTCACGCGCGGACGCCCGGCGGCCTTGCCCGCGGTCTTCTCCGCGGCGTCGATGGACTTCCATCCGTCGCGGCCGACCTGATCCGGCTGCCGCTGTGCGAGCAGCGCGTCCAGCGCGGCCCGATCGGCTTGCGGCGCGGCCAGTTTGCCGGTGCTGAAGTCCTCGATCAGCTGATCGACGGTCTCCTGCGAATCGACCCGGTTGGAGCCGATGACGCCGCGCGGGCCGCGCTTGATCCAGCCCGAGACGTACACGCCCGGCACGGTCTCGCCGTCGAGTTGCACGCGCCCCTTGGCATTCGGGATGACGCCGCGCGCCTCGTCGAACGGCACCTCGGCGACGGGCTCGCCCTTGTAGCCGATGGACCGCAGCACGAGCGAGGTCTCCAGCACGCCGGTCCGGTCGGAGGCGACGGCGCGGGTGACGCCGTTCTCCTCGACGAGATCGTTGTGCACGTATTCCAGGGCCTGGACCTTGCCGTCGCCGGTGATGGCGGTGGGGGAAACCAGGTAGCGGAACACGATTCGCTTGTTGGCCGGGTTGCGGGTCCCGGCCGCGTACTCCTGCGCGAGGGTGTACTTGAGCTGCAGCGACGGCTCGACCTCGGCATCGTCCAGCTCGGCCTGCGAGGCGGGATCGAGTTCCAGGTCGACGGGATCGACGATGACGTCGACGCCCTTCAGATGCCCGAGCGCCAGGAATTCCGGCGAGGTGTAGGCGGCCTGCAGCGGTCCGCGGCGGCCTAGCACCACCACCTCCTGGATATTGCTGCGCCGCAGCGCGTCCAGGGCGTGGTCGGCGATATCGGTCTTGGCCAGTTCGTCCGGCGCGACGGTGAGCACGCGCGCCACATCGAGGGCCACATTGCCGTTGCCGACGATGACGGCCCGCTCGCCCGAGAGATCGAATTCGCGGTCGGCGAAGTCCGGATGCCCGTTGTACCAGGCCACGAATTCGGTGGCGGAGTACGAACCGGGCAGGTCCTCGCCGGGCACGCCGAGCTTGCGGTCGGTGGCCGCGCCGACGGCGTAGATCACCGCGTGGTGGTGCTGCAGCAGCTCCTCGTGCGAGATGTGCTTGCCCACCTCGACATTGAGCCGGTACTGCAGCGCCTCGCGCCGGAACGCGGACTCGAACAGCGAGGCCACGGACTTGGTGCCCGGGTGGTCGGGGGCGACGCCGGCGCGCACCAGGCCGTAGGGCGTGGGCAGCCGGTCGAACAGCTCGACCTCGACGTCGGCGCGGCGCAGCAGTTCCTCGGCCGCGTAGCAGGCGGCCGGGCCCGCGCCGATGACGGCGACCCGCAGGGTGCCCAGATCCTTGGGCGCGCGGGTCGGGGCGACGAGGGGCTCGAAGTTGGATTCGAGCGGATGCCGCTGGAAGTAGGCGGCATTGATGTCGCGGAACCGAGCCAGCGAGGAGAGCAGGTCGTCCTCGGAGAAGATGGCGTCGACGGGGCAGGCGTCGACGCAAGCGCCACAGTCGATGCAGGTGTCCGGATCGATGTAGAGCTGTTCGGTGGTGGCGAACTCACGTTGCTCCGGAGTGGGACGAATGCAATCGACCGGACACTCGGGTACGCAGCTGGCGTCGTTGCAACAACGCTGCGTGATCACATAGGCCATATCTCGCAGATCCTCGAAACAGTCGCGTGGTGCTACTCAGCTCGGGTTCGAGCAGGGTCGGTAGAACACGTTCTAATATAGGCGGCGTTCCGGCGCGGTCGAGCCCCGGTGTGACGCCACCTTCAGTGTGCCTCGAGTGTGAGGGTCGTCTCTCGGCGGCGTCGGAGTAGAACATTGTGGCACCGGCCCCCACCTGTCAACTCATCGCGGCCTAACGTATCGGTATGGCGCGGACCTTGATCCTCATGCGACACGGCAAATCCGGCTATCCGGAAGGCGTGGCCGACCATGAACGCCCGCTCGCCCCGCGCGGGCAACGCGAAGCCGCACTCGCCGGGGACTGGCTGCGCGAGACCCAGCCGAAGATCGACGCGGTGCTCTGCTCCACCGCCACCCGCACCCGGGAAACGCTCACCGCCACCGGCATCACCGCGCCCGTCACCTACGAGAGCGCCATCTACGAAGCCTCCCCGCACACCTTGATCGAACTGGTGCAACTGGCCGACGAAAGCGTGGAAACCCTGCTGCTGGTCGGCCACTCCCCCGGAATGCCCTGGACCGCATGGGAACTGGCGGCCAACCGGAACTCCGCGGCGGCCGAGGACATGAGCCGCAAATTCCCCACCTCGGCGCTGGCCGTGCTGGAATTCGACCGCCCCTGGGCAGCCGCCGACCCGGGCACGGGCGAACTGGTCCGTTTCCACGTGCCCCGCTGAACCCGTTCCCGGGTTACTTCAACAGCCGCCCGCGCCACACCGCGACGCCGCCCAGCGCCAGCAACAGCAGCAGGGCCCAGCCCCACCCCGCCACCACGCCGACGATGCCCAGGATCACCAGCACCGGCAGGGCCGCGATTGCCGCGATGACCGGCTGTTCCTTCACCGATTCCAGGGCCGAGCGGGCCCGGACGCGGTCGATCTCTTTAGCCATGCCCCCAGGGTACGGGCGAATTCTGTTTCCGATCCGCCCGTTTCGACCGGCGCCGAGTGGCACTCTCGAACCCATGGATTGGAAAATCGAACTCGTAGCCCTGCCCGTCTCCGACGTCGATCGTGCCAAGGACTTCTACGTCAAGATCGGTTTCAATGCCGACCACGACCACTCCCCCAGCCCGGACATCCGTTTCGTCCAGCTGACCCCGCCCGGTTCCGGCTGTTCCATCTGCATCGGAAAGGGCCTCACCAGCGCCGCCCCCGGCAGCGTGGAGGGCATGCAGGTGGTGGTGGCCAGCGCGGAACAGGCCTACCAGCAGCTCATCGCGGCCGGCGTCGAGGCGACGCCGGTCAAGGACGAGGGCTGGGGCCTGTTCACCTACTTCGCGGACCCGGACGGCAACAAATGGGCCGTCCAGGAGCTGCCGAAGTACTGAATCCCGCACCCGCTCAGGCGAAGTCGGCGAGGTGGTCGCCGACCCATGCGGCGTAGGTGCGCGGCGCGCGCCCGGTGAGATCCGCGACGACCGTATTGACCGCGGCGGGCTTGCCGACGGTCGCGGCCATCAGGTCGAACAGCGCGTTGATGAACGCCGGGTCCATGAACTGCGCCATCTGCGCCCGCACCGGGGCGTCGTCGAGCTCCTCGAAGGTGAGCGGGCGGTTCAGCGCCTTGCCCAGGATCTCGACCTGTTCCACCTGGGTCAGCGATTGCGGGCCGGTGAGCTCGTACACCTTCCCGGCATGGCCGCCGGGCAGTACGGCCGCGGCCACCGCGGCCACATCGTCCTCGTGGATGACCGACGCCTCGGCCTGCCCGTACGCGGCGCGGATGACATCGCCGCCGGCCAGCTGCATGGCGAAGGTCAGTGAGTTGATGGCCGGGAACAGCAGGCGCAGGAAGGTCCATTCGATGCCGGACGCTTCGACCGCGGCTTCCACATCGCGGTGGTACTGCGCGATCACGTCGGGCTGGGCCGTCGCGCCGTCGACCACCGCGCCCGAGGACAGGAAGACGATGCGCTGCACCCCGGCGCGCTGCGCGGCGGCGAGCAAAGGCGCGACCTCCATGCCGTAGGGCAGCACCAGGAAGATCGCTTCGACATCCGAAACCGCCTCGGCCAGCGCGTCTTCGGAGGTGAGGTCGCCCGCGGTCACCTGCACCCCGGCGGGGAATTCGGCGGCTTCGGGACGACGGGTCAGAGCGCGCACCGGCTGGCCCGCGGCGAGCAGGGCGTCCACGGCCTGCCGGCCGAAGTGAGCGGTGGCGCCGATGACGAGGTACATGGGTTCTTCCCTTCGGATCAGCGACCCTGGTCGGTCGCATGACTCGAACAGTATCAGAACGGAATGATCTATTCCAAATCATTTTTTCGGGTTGACCGGAATGATTCGTTCTGTTTCACTTGAACGGAACGAAGCATTCCGTTCTGGTTCGCCAGCCGGCCTCAGGAGACAGCAGTGACCATCGCAGTCGAACATCCGACGCAACTCGAAAACCCCGCCACCACCACCGAATCCACCGGTCCGCTGCCGCGGCGCTGGTGGGGGCTGGTCGCGATTCTGGCCGCGACCCTGCTCAACCTGCTGGACGCCACCATCGTGAACGTGGCCGCGCCGGCCATTCGCGGCGAGCTGGGCGGGTCGGCGGCGACCGTGCAGTGGCTCAGCGCCGGATACACCCTGGCCATGGCCATCGGGCTGCTGACCGGCGGGCGGCTCGGCGATATGTACGGGCGCAAGCGGGTGCTCATGATCGGGCTCACCGGCTTCCTGATCGCCTCGCTGCTGTGCGGCGCGGCCGGATCCATCGAACTGCTGCTGGCCGGGCGGGTGGTGCAGGGGTTGTTCGCGGCGGTCATGGTGCCGCAGTGCTTCGGGCTCATCCGCGATCTGTTCGGGCGCGAATTCGGTAAGGCCTACGCGGCTTTCGGTCCGCTGATCGGGGTGGCCACCATTGCCGGGCCGATCGTGGCCGGGCTGCTCATCGACGCCGATCTGTTCGGCAGCGGCTGGCGGTCGATCTTCCTGATGAATCTGCCGCTGGGCGTGGTGGCGCTGGCGCTGGGTGCGTGGATACTGCCCGCCGCGGCTCCGCTGCCGGGTCTGAGCCTGGATCTGCGCGGCGCCGTCGTGGCCGGAGCCGGGATGGGGATGCTGCTGTACCCGCTGGTCGAAGGCCGGGAAGCCGGTTGGCCGAGCTGGATGGTCGCCATGCTGATCGCGTCGGTTCCGGTGCTCGGGCTGTTCGTCCGTGATCAGGTGCGCCGCTCCCGGACCGGTCGGGCCGCACTCATCGAGACCAGTGTGTTCGCCAAGCGCTCCTACACCTCCGGCATCGGTTTCGTGACCGTGTTCTTCGGCGGGGTGGGCGGTTTCTCGCTGGCCGTCGGGCTGTTCCTGCAGCTGGGGCTGGGCTACGGCGCGCTGCGGGCCAGTCTGACCATGGCGCCCTGGGCGATCGGCGCGTTCCTCGGTTCCGGGGTGAGCGCAGGCCTGGCGCCCAAGCTCGGCCGCAAGGTGCTGCACCTGGGGCTGGCGGGCATGCTGCTCGGGCTGATCGCGCTGTTCTTCCAGTTCGGCGGATCGACCGCGCCGAGTGCGCTCGCGCTGGCTCCGGCCTTGCTGGGGTACGGGCTGGGCATGGGCATGATCTTCGTGCCGCTGTTCGGGATCATCGTCGGCGAACTCGACGACCACGAGATCGGTTCGGCCTCAGGGCTGCTGGAGTCCTTCCAGCAGGGCGCGGCAGCGCTCGGGGTCGCGATTCTGGGGACGGTGTTCTTCAGCGGATTCGCGCTCGGTGACGGCCCGGCGGTCGCCCTGGATGCGATGCGAACGGTGACCGGCGTGGCCATCGCGCTCACCGCGGCGTCCTTCGCGGTGGTGTACGGCCTCCCGAAACAGGGTGCCGCGCAAGCGCACTGAGCGTCTGCCGCGCTCCGCACCGGCCCGGCCGCCCGGGCCGCCGGAGCCCGGCCCCCTGGTATCGCATTCCGGTCCGCCCAGCCTGTTCCGGCTGGGCGGACCTGCGTGCGTTCCACGCCCGTGCGCAGGCTGCCACTACCCGATACCGTTCCGTCCCAGCCTCTTTCCGGCCGTGGCGGACCTTCGCGTAATCCACACCCGCGCTCAGGCGGCGGTGACGGGGGCGGGGGCGGCGATCACGCGGCGCCGGCGGCTCGGCAGCATCAGGGTCGGGTTGCGGACGCTCCAGGCGGCGCCCTTGCAGATCAGTTCCTTGATGCGGGCGCCCTTGCGGCCGAGGTCGACCTTCGCGGTCGGCTCGTCCTCCTTGGTCACCTTCTGCACGATGGCATCGTGGCGGCCCAGGCTGATGCACTGGCTGTTGTAGCCGATCGGGGCGTCCGGAACCGGGCGGCCGGTCAGGCGCGCGGCGATCGCGTCACCGCCCAGCCACGCCATCGGGGAGGCGGTGGCGCAACCCATGCGCAGCGTCTTGCCGCCCACGCCCGCCGCGTGCGCGGCATCGCCGACGGCGTAGACATCCGGGTGCGAGACCGACCGCAGGGTGGCGTCGACGACGATCCGGCCGGCGTCCGACACGGTCAGGGTGCTGGCGGCCGCGATCTCGTGCACCGCGAAACCCGCTGTCCAGACCGTGATCCGGGCCGGGATCTCCGCACCCGACCGGGTGACCACACCGTCCTCGGTGACGCGGACGACATCGGCGTCCTCGTGCACGGTGATGCCGAAACGCTCGAACGCGGCCCGCAGGTGCGCCTGCGCCTTCTCGTTCAGCCAGTCGCCGACCCCGCCGCGCGCGGCCATCACGACCCGCAGATCCGGTCGCGCCTCGGCGATCTCGGTGGCGGCCTCGATGCTGGTCAGGCCGCCGCCGACGATCAGCACGGTCTCCCCGGCGGCCAGTTCGCGCAGGCGCTCCCGCAGGCGCAGCGCGGCCGGCTTGCTCGCCACGTGGTGGGTGTACTCGGCGACGCCCGGCACCCCGAAGTCGGCGACGGTGCTGCCCAGGGCGTAGACCAGGGTGTCGTATTCCAGGGTCGCGGCGCCGTTCTCGTCGGCGATCGCGACGGTCTTGCGATCCGCGTCGACCGCGCGCACCCGGGCGATCCGGACCTGAACGCCGGTGCCCGCGAACAGCTTCCGCAGCGGGCGCACCGGCAGGTCCTGTCCGGTCGCGACCTGGTGCAGGCGGACCCGCTCGACGAAATCGGGATCGGCGTTGACGACGGTGATCTCGACGTCGTCGCGGTGCAGGCGCTTGGCCAGGCGGCCGGCGGTGATGGCTCCGGCGTATCCGGCGCCCAGGACGACGATGCGGTGCTTCATGGTGGTGCTCCTGTCTCGGTGGGTTCGGTACTTGAACCGGACAGGGTCACGAATGCTGACAGCGGCCGACTGTGATATGGGTCACCGTATTTCGGGCAGGGGTTCCCCGTGCTCGGCAGCGGCCCACTGGCGGTTGGCGTAGGCCAGTTTTTCCGGGTTGACGTGCGCGTGGATGGCGGCGATGCCGTCGGTGGTGGCCTGCATGACCACCATGCCGACGATCCGGTCCGCGTGCACCAGCACCAGCGCGGGCATGCCGTTGACGATCTCCGCGTACATGGCGGGATTGCCGCCCAGCTTGTTCCAGGTGCTGTTCGTCGGCTTGACAGCCATCCGCACGAACCGCGCGATACGGTCCGCGCCCAGCAGCGGCCGGCTCAGCGTCGGGATGAAACCGCCGCCGTCGCCGATGATGGAGGCGTCGTCGGTGAGCAGCCGCACCAGCATGTCGGTCTGGCCGGTGACCGCGGCGGTCAGGAACTCCTCCACGATCCGCCGGGCCGCGGCCTGGTCGACCTCGATGCGCGCCCGCTCCATCGACAGATGCTGTTTGGCGCGGCGATACACCTGCTGGCAGTTGCTCTCGGTGATGTCGAGCAGTTCGGCGACCTCCTGATGCGAGTAGCCGAACGCCTCGCGGAGCACGTACACCACGCGCTCCTTGGCGGTCAGCCGCTCCATCAGCGTGAGCATGGCGATGGACACCGATTCGCGCTGCTCCACGGTGTCGGCCGGGCCCAGCATCGAGCCGCCGGCCAGCACCGGCTCCGGAAGCCATTCGCCCACATAGGTTTCCCGGCGGGCGCGAGCGGAGGTGAGCTGGTTGAGGCACAGGTTGGTGAGCACCTTGGTCAGCCACGCCTCGGGCGTCTCCACGTACTCGCGGTCGGCGGCCTGCCAGCGCAGGTAGGTTTCCTGCACCGCGTCCTCAGCATCGCCGGCCGAGCCCAGCAAGCGATAGGCGATCGCCTCCAGGCGGGCCCGGGAGCCTTCGAACACATCCGCCTCACGCGTGAGCAACATGCCGACATCGTCTGCCATGCACACCCGGCGCGTCCACCCGCACCCGGTGTGACCTTCGAATTCGCGCGAGAATAAGGCTTGCTTGGAGTGCACTCCAGGTGGCTAGCGTTTGAGCTGTTCCGAGAGACAGGGGCGAGACCATGGGCGCAACAGCGGCGGCGGAGACGGTACAGCCGCACGGGGCCGACTACGAGCGGCCGCGGTATTCGATCGGGGAGGTCTCCGAGCGGAGCGGGCTGACCCGCGACACGCTGCGCTGGTACGAGCGGATCGGGTTGATGAACTACGTGGGCCGGGATCACTCCGGGCAGCGGCGGTTCAGCGATCGCGATATGGATTGGCTCGAGCTCATCGGGCGGCTGCGGCGCACCGGCATGTCGGTGGCCGACATGGTGCGGTACGCGGAGCTGGTGCGGGAGGGCGAATCGACCTTCCCGGAGCGGCTGGCGATGTTCCGGCAGACCCGCGCGGACGTGCTCGCCCAGATCGAGGAACTGAAGCAGACCGTCGCCGTGCTCGACTGCAAGATCGCCCTGTACGAGGGCAATCCGGCGGCCGACTGGCGAGTCGTGTCGAAACAGGCTGCTAGCGAAGGGGTTCAGGCATGACCAATACCCAGGCTCTTCCCACCACCGCCCTCGGACCGGACGGGACCCGGGTGGGCGTCCAGGGGTACGGGGCGATGGGGATCAGCGAGTTCTACGGGGACAGCGATCTGGCGGAATCGCGGGCGACGCTGGAGCGGGCGCTCGAACTGGGCGTGACGCTGTTCGACACCGCGGATGTGTACGGGGCCGGGCACAACGAGGAGTTCCTCCGCGATTTCGTGCGCGCCAATCGCGAGAACATCGTGCTGGCAACGAAATTCGGGATCGTGCGTAAGGCCGAGGATCCGGCGTATCGCGGGACGGACAACTCACCGGAGTACATTCGCTCGGCCGTGGACGCGAGCCTGCGGCGGCTCGGCATCGACGTCATCGACCTGTACTACATGCACCGCAAACAGCCGGGGGTGCCGGTCGAGGACACCGCCGGGGTGCTCGGCGAACTCGTCGCGGCGGGCAAGGTGAAGCAGATCGGGCTGTCCGAGGTGACGGGCGCGGAACTGCGCGCGGCGCACGCGGTGCATCCGATCGCGGCGGTGCAGTCGGAATGGTCGCTGTTCTCCCGCGACGTGGAGAACACCGTGGTGCCCGCGGCGGCCGATCTCGGCATCACCTTCGTGCCGTATTCGCCGCTGGGACGCGGATTCCTGACCGGGGCCGCCCCGATCGGCGAACTCCCGGAAGGCGATATCCGCCGCACCATGCCGCGTTTCACCGGCGACAACGCGGACCGCAACGCCGCCCTCCTGGCCCCGCTCCGGGCGATCGCCGAAGCCCGCGGCCTCACCCCGGCCCAGGTGGCACTGGCCTGGGTGCACGCCCGCTCGGCCGTGCACGGACTGCCCGTCGTGCCGATCCCCGGCACCCGCAGCCGGACCCGGGTGGCGGAGAACATCGCGGCCGCGACGGTGGAACTCACCGCCGATGAGCTGGCCACCCTCGAACCGATCGCCGGCCAGGTCGCCGGAAACCGCTACGCGGACATGAACTTCACCGCGGTCGGTCGCGAATAACACAGTCCCCCTCGTCATCCCGGCATGCTTTCAGCCGGGATGACGAGGGTGCGGTTCAGCCCAGTTGGATGGAGCGCTTCGCGAGGCCGAGCCAGAAGCCCTCGATCGGGGTGCGCTGCGCATGCAGGTCGGATTCACCGGCGCCGAGGGTGACGAACAACGGGGCGAAATGTTCGATGCGCGGGTGCGCACGCAGCGCGGCCGGGGCGGTGTGGCGGAAGTTCAGCAGGGCGTCGATATCGCCCGCGCGCAACACTTCCCGGCCCCAGTCGTCGAATTCGCGGGACCAGCCCGGGGCCTCGTCCGGGGCCGCGCCGAAGTCGGCTTCGCGGAGATTGTGGGTGAAGAAGCCGCTGCCGACGATCAATACGCCCTCGTCGCGGAGCGGAGCGAGGCGGCGGCCGAGGTCGTAGAGGCCGACCGGATCCAGGGTGGGCAGGGAGATCTGGAGGACCGGGATATCGGCGTCGGGGTACATCTCGACCAGGGGGACGTAGGCGCCGTGGTCGAGGCCGCGGTCCGGGGCATCGTGCACCTCGTGACCCGGACGGGCAAGCAGGGCACGGACTTTCGCGGCCAGTTCGGGCGCGCCGGGGGCGGCGTATTGCACCTGGTAGTAGTGCTCGGGGAAGCCCCAGAAGTCGTAGACCAGCGGCACGGTGGTGGTCGCGCCGAGCGTGACCGGCGCGTCCTCCCAGTGCGCGGAGACCATGAGAATGGCTGTGGGTCTGGGCAATTCGGCCGACCAGGCGGCGAGCTGCCCCGGCCAGACCGGATCGTCGGCCAGGGGCGGCGCGCCGTGGCTCAGGTACAGCACCGGCATACGCGCCGGATCACGAGTCACTGTGTCGGACATGGATTTTCCTTCCGGTCGGCGATGCCGCGCCACGGGATCGGGGCGAGTGATCAGCCCGCCAGGGTGATGGTGTGCCCGGTGTGCTCGACCTTCGCCCGCAGATAGCGGAGATTCGAGGCGTTGACGTGCACGCCGGTCGGGACGGTGGCGCGCACGGTCACGCCGAGCGCGTCCAGCTGCCGCCCCTTGTCCGGATTGTTGGTCAGCAAATCGAGGGCGTCGATGCCGAGCGCGCCCAGCATCTGCGCGGCAGCCGTGTAATCGCGGGCGTCCTCGGGCAGTCCGAGCGCGGTATTGGCCGCGTAGGTGTCGAGACCGGAATCCTGCAGCGCGTAGGCGTCGAGCTTGTTGTACAGCCCGATATCGCGGCCCTCCTGACGCAGGTAGAGCAGCACGCCGCCGGTCTCGGCGATGCGCTCCACGGCTTCCCGCAATTGCGGACCGCAATCGCAGCGGGCCGAACCGAAGACATCGCCGGTGAGGCATTCCGAATGCAGCCGCACCAGCGGCGCATTCGCACCCGGCGCGCGGAAGTCGCCGGGTTCGCCGAGGATGAGGGCGAGATGCTCGCGCCCGTCGCTCAGCCCGTCGAAGGTGACCGCCTCGGCGGCGGTCGAGTAGCCGTCGGCGAAGGTCAGCGGGATCCGCACGCGGGTGCGGACGCTCGCACTGACGATGCTCGTGGTGCTCATGGCTGCTCCATGGGTCTCTGGGGACGCGTTCCGATCAACCAGAACCACCCCCGGCGGCCGGTTATTCCAATTCGAACAATCGGCGTTAACCTGGACTTATGACCCCGCGATGGCTGAACGACGAGGAGCGCCGGGCCTGGCTGGCGTTTCTCGGCGCGGCCGGCCTGCTGAATCGGCGGCTGGATCAGCAGCTGGAGCGGGACGCGGGGCTCTCGCACGTGCAGTACGAGATCCTGGTGCGGCTGAGCGAGGCGCCCGACGGCGAGCTGCGCATGACCGAGCTGGCGGCGGCGCTGCTGGACGCCAAGAGCAAGCTCACCTATCAGATCGATAGGCTGGAAAAGGCCGGGTTCGTGCACCGGCGGTCCTGCCCCAGCGATCTGCGCGCGGTGTACGCGAAGCTGACCCCCGCCGGGCGGCGCAAGCTCGAGGAAGCCGCGCCGGGGCATGTGGCGCTGGTGCGGGAACTCTTCGCCGATGTACTCACCCCCGAGCAAATCACCGCTATCGCCACGGGGCTGGGTGAAGTGAACCGGCGGCTACGCGATCCCGAATAGCGTGGAACGGTTTCTCGCACCGCAATTCTCAGACTGGACGGCAGGTTTAACTTTGAACGCTTACGATGCCAGCACTATGCAGTCCGTAGTAGCTCACGATCGAGTCTGGCTCGACAAGCAGACGCCCACGGCCTTCCACGCCCTGAACGCGGTCGCGCTCGCGGTGCGCAATGCCGCCGCCGCGGCCGATTTGGGCCGGGCGGTCATGGAACTGGTGAATGTCCGCGTCTCCCAGCTCAATCGCTGCGCCTACTGCCTGGATCTGCATGCGCGCTACGCGCTCGAAGCCGGAGTCACCGCCCAGCAACTGGCGGTTCTGGACGCGTGGCGACGCAGCCCCTACTTGTTCACAGAACAGGAACGCGCGGCGCTGAGCCTCGCCGAAACGGTGAATTCGCTGCCGGACGACGAGATGGCCGATGGTGAGTATGCTGCTGCGCGGCAACATTTGTCGGATGACCAGATTTCGGTTTTGATCTGGGCCGCGACCACGATCGGCGCGTTCAACCGTGTGTCGATCATGAGCAAACATCCGGTGCGGGTGCGGAAGGAGAACTGAACAATGAGCGAACAGGCCGTGGCGGCTGCTGTCGTTCGTAATGACGCGCAACACCGGTACGAGGTGTGGTACGGGAGCTCGCTCGCCGGTTTCACCGAATACCGCGAGCGCGACAACGACACCGTGTTCATCCATACCGAGGTGGACGGCGAATTCAGCGGCAAGGGGCTCGGCAATCTGCTCGCCCAGGAGGCGATCACCGATGTGATCGCGCGCGGCAATGTCATCGTGCCGCGCTGCCCGTTCATCAAGGGCTGGCTCGACAAGCATCCGGAATACGACGAGCACGTCGTCGGAAAGGGCATCAAACGATGAGCGATCTGGAGCCGAATCCGGAGGAGACGCGCTGCGAATGCTCCGGCCGGCCGGGACCGCGCGCGGATTTCCATCCGGCGCGCGAGGTACCGCTCGGCGGCGTCCGCGGGGTCACCGTGCACCGCTCGCTGCCGCAACGCGATCTGCCGACGGTGGGCGCGTGGTGCTTCCTGGACCAGTTCGGCTCCAGCGGGCCGACCACGCCCGAGGGTCATGACATCGACCCGCATCCGCACATCGGATTGCAAACCGTCACTTGGCCTTTGGACGGCCGGATCCGGCATCGCGACAGCGTCGGCTCGGATATCGAGATCGTCCCCGGCCAGCTGAACCTGATGACCTCGGGCCAGGGCATCGCGCATTCGGAGTACCGGGTCCCCGGCAATCCGAACGGCGCGGGCCTGCAGCTCTGGATCGCCCTGCCCGATGAAAGACGCACGGTGGCACCGCATTTCGAGCAGCACAAGGACCTCCCCGTCCTCGAACTGCCCGGCCTGCGCGCCACCGTCCTGATCGGCACGCTCGGCGACGCCACCTCGGCGGCCACCGCCTACACCCCGATCGTCGGCGCGGACCTCATCGTCGACGCCGGCGCGCAGGTGACCCTCCCGGTCCGCCCCGACTTCGAATACGCGGTCCTGGTGGTGAGCGGCGACCTGACCGTCGCCGGCCTCGACGCACAATCGGACGGCCTGCTCTACCTCGGCAGCGACCGCACCGACCTGACACTGACCAGCACCGCCGGCGCCCAGGTCCTGCTGCTCGGCGGCGAACCGTTCGGCGAGGACCTGGTCATGTGGTGGAACTTCGTGGCGCGCAGCCACGAGGAGATCGAAGCCGCCCGCAACGACTGGGAGAACCACGATCTCACCCGATTCCCCGACATCGCCGGGCACACCCCCGACCAACGCATCCCCGCGCCACCCCTGCCGGGCCTGCACCTGAAGCCGCGCAAACGCAAGTTCTGATTGCGGCGCAACAGTTTTCGCACGGCCCCGAACCATTCCGGTTCGGGGCCGTTCTCATGCCCGCGGCGCGTAGTGCCCCACCAGCATGTCCACGCCATTGACGATGAGCTTGTCGGTCATGGCCTTGGAGAGCCCCGTCCGATAGGCGTCGCGCACCAGATGCGGGTACAGCACCAGGCTGTAGAACTGCACGATCGCCAGGTCCACGTCCGGGATCTCCAGATCGCCGCGTTCCGAGAGCGCTTCGAACGCCTTGACCAGGATGGGCTGGCTGGCCCCCGGCCCGGCGGCCTCCCAGGCCTCGGCCAACTGCGGGAAGCGATTCCGCTCGGCCACCACCAGGCGGCGCAGGGACGTGACCGCCGGATCGGTCAGCCCGCGCACCCAGGCCCGGGCCATGCGGGTCAGGCATTCGCGGGCGTGTGCACCCTTGCCGACGCTCTGCTCGGCGGCGGCGTGCGCGTCGGCCAGCGCCTCCCGTAGCGCGTCGCCGACGACCGCCACGAAGAGCTCTTCCTTGCTGCCGAAATGGTTGTAGATGGTCACCTTCGAGACATTGGCCGCGGCGGCGATGGCGTCGATGCCGGCCGCGTAACCGTCGGTCAGGAAGATCTCGCGCGCGGATTCCAGGATGGCCTGGCGTTTGCGTTCGGCGCGCTCCCCCTGGGGTGCGCGGGTTCCTGGTGGCGTCATGGGCCTCAGTTCGGAGCGAAAGATGAGGAACCCCATGACCATTCGGACCGCCACCCAGCCGACCACCGCCGACGTGCTCTCCTTCGGGGTGCCGTGGGAGCAGAGCTACGGGTACGCCCAGGCCCGCCGCAGCGGCGACCTGGTCTACGTCTCCGGGCAGCTCTCCCACGACGCGGACGGCAACTTCGTCGGTGCGGGCGACTTCGAACTCCAGGTGCGCACCAGCTTCGCCAACCTGGACCGGGTGCTCGCGCACTACGGCGCGACCCGGGAACAGATCGTGGAGACCACCGTGCTGATCCGTGAACTGCGCGCCAATTGGGACACCGCCGCCCGGCTGCACGCCGAATACTTCGGCGATCATCGCCCCGCCAGCACCGCCATGGGCGTCACCGATCTGGCCGTGCCGGATCAGCTCATCGAGATCGCCGCCATCGTGCGGCTCGCCGACTGAGTCCGAAACCCGCTCCCCCGCTAGGCATTACCGAGTTCCGCAGAGAATCGACATCCAGCTCATGAAGCGCCTCGTATCCGGCCGGACGCACCCGTCCGACCGCACCCTCACCGCCATCGTCCTCGCCGTGCTCGCACTCGCGGCGGCCCTGCTCGTCGCCGCGTGCTCCGCGGTGCGGCCCGCCGACCACACCGGACCGGCCCTGCCCGATACCGTCGGCATCGATACCGGCAAGGTGCAAGGCAACGGCGACAACGGTTCCCGGCTGTTCCAGGGGATTCCGTACGCGGCCGCCCCGGTCGGCGCGCTGCGCTGGCAACCGCCCGCGGCCGCCGCGAACTGGGACGGCGTCCGCGATGCCACCCGGCCGGGCGCGCGCTGCCCGCAGGCGGCCACCGGGCACGGACTGCTACCGGTGGACCTGGCGGGGACGGCGACCGAGCCGGTCGCCGAGGATTGCCTGTTCCTGAATGTCCGCACGCCGGCGAGCAGCGCGGAGGACCGGCTGCCGGTGCTGGTGTGGATCCACGGCGGCTCGTTCACCGGCGGCAGCGGCTCGGCATACGACGCGAAACGGCTTGCGGCGCAGGGCATCGTGGTGGTGACCGTCAACTATCGGCTGGGCACGCTCGGATTCCTGGCGCATCCGGCGGTGGATGCCGACGGGAGCGGCGGCGACTACGGGCTGCTCGATCAGCAGGCGGCGCTGCGGTGGGTGCAGCGCAATATCGGGGCGTTCGGCGGGGATCCCGCCCAGGTGACCATCGCCGGGGAGTCGGCGGGCGGTATCTCGGTGTGCGGGCATCTCGCCGCGCCCGGATCGGCCGGACTGTTCCGCTCCGCGGTGCTCGAAAGCGGAGCCTGTGACGCCACCGTCCCGGCCACGACCGCCCGCCGCAGCAGCCTCGAATACGCGGCCGCGCTGGGCTGCGCCGATCCCGGTACCGCCGCCGCCTGCCTGCGCGCTCTGCCCGCCGAACGGCTTGTCGCCCAGCCGGTTTCCTACCCCATCACCCTCGGGCACATCGCCTACGGCAACGGGCCCTGGCTGGTTTCCGGCGGATCGGCCCTGCCCGAAAATCCCGCCGACGCCATCCGCGCCGGCCGGGCCGCACGGGTCCCGGTCCTCAGCGGCACCACCCGGGACGAAATGCGGATGGCCGTCTACCTCGGGTTCGAGACCCAGGGCAAAACCATCGGGGCCGAGAACTACGAAGCGGTGCTGGCAGCGGTCGGCGGCGATCCCGCCCAGGTCCGGCGCGAATACCCGGTCGGGCAATACCCCTCCCCCACCAGCGGTTTCGCTGCCGCCATGACCGATGCCTGGGTGTGCGACGTCAACTCCCAGGCCGATGCCCGGGCCGCCGCCGCACCCGCCTACACCTTCGAATTCGCCGAGGCCGCACCGTTCCCGCGGAGCACCTCGTTCCCGATGGGCGCCTATCACACCGCCGAACTGCCCTACCTGTTCGACGTCGCCGACCTGCCCGTCGCCTTCGACGCGCGACAGACCGCGCTGGCGAATCAAGTGGTGAGCTACTGGGCGAACTTCGTCCGCGCCGGGAATCCCAATGGTGCCGGGCTGCCCGAATGGCCGCGGGCCGGGGAGGGACGGCTGCTGTCGCTCGCGGCCGCCGGGAGCACGGTCAGTGCGAGCTTCGCCGCCGATCACCATTGCGGATTCTGGGAGCGCCAGCCCCTGCCGGGCGCGAACGGCTGAAACCACCCGCACCGCACGATATTCGGCCCCGGACCTGCATCCGGGGCCGAATTCGTCTGTCCGGCAGCACTATCCGGTGGTGAGGGTCTGGGTTCCGATGACGCGCAGCAGGTCCAGTTTGTCTTGGGTGTCGGTGCCGGGCTTGGGGTAGTAGACCAGGAGGTGGCGGGTGGCGCTGGGGGTGAGGAGGGGCTCGCAGATCAGTTCGAGGAGGCCTACTTCGGGGTGCAGGATGCGTTTGTTGTGGCCGGCGCCGGTGCCTACCTCGTGTTCGTTCCACAGGCGCTCGAATTCGGGGCTGGCGGCGCGCAGGCGGGTAACCAGGTCGGTGATGTCGGCGTCGCCGGAACGGCGGGCGGCGGTGGCGCGCAGGTCGGCTACGTGCTTGTGGCCCAGTCCTTCCCGGTCCTCGGCGGCGAAGCGCAGGCGCTCCTCGGGGTGGGTGAACCACAGCCAGGGGATGCAGCGGTCCAGGCCGCGACTCTGGGACAGGTCGCCGGCGATCAGGGTGTGCATGCGGTTCTGGACCAGGACCTCGCCGAGATCGGAGATGACGCAGGCGGGGGTGTCGTCCAGTTTGGTGAGCACGTGCAGAATGCCCGGGCCGACGTGACTGTCGCCGCCGCGGGCGGGCGGCTGCTGGCCGGCCAGGTGGTACAGGTGGTCGCGTTCGCTGTCGGTCAGGCGCAGAGCGCGCGCCAGGGAGGCGAGGACCTGCGTCGACGGGCGCGGGCCGCGGGCCTGCTCGAGACGGGTGTAATAGTCGGTCGACATGCCCGCGAGCAGGGCCACCTCGTCGCGGCGCAGTCCCGGAGTACGGCGGCGGGTGCCCGGCGCGAGCCCCACGGCGCCGGGTTGCAGCTGCTCACGGCGACGGCGCAGGAAATCGGCCAGCTCTTCTCGATCCACGACTTCCACTCTGCCGCGCGCGGGCGGCACTATCCAGGTACCGATACTCCCCCTCTGCCCCGTGCCGCGTCACCCGCCGGAACCTGCCGATTTCCACCGGGACGCCCGGAGCCGGCCCGCCCGCACCCGGGGCCAGCCTGGTATCGGCGATCCCCCGATAGGCGCTCCTCTCCCGATCCGGATATCGGCGGCGCAGGCTCGAAGCATGACCAACCACATCGACACCGTTCAGCTCGGCTCCACCGGGCCCGCCGCCGCCCGCATCGGGCTGGGCGCCATGGGGATGTCCGGCATGTACGGCAGCAGCGACGACGCCACCTCCATCGCCACCGTGCACGCGGCCATCGACTCGGGGGCCAATCTCATCGACACCGGCGACTTCTACGGGATGGGGCACAACGAACTGCTCATCCGGCGGGCGCTGACCGAACGCAAGCGTGAGGACGTGCTGCTCAGCGTGAAATACGGGGCGCTGCGCGGGCCCGACGGCAGCTTCGGCGGGGTGGACACCCGGCCCGCTGCCACCAAGAACTTCCTGGCCTATTCGCTGCAGCGGCTGGGCACCGACTACATCGATATCTACCGGCCCGCGCGACTGGATCCGAACGTGCCGATCGAGGAGACCATCGGCGGGCTGGCGGAGCTGGTGCGGGCCGGGTTCATCCGGCACATCGGGCTCTCCGAGGTGGGCGCGGACACGCTGCGCCGGGCCGCGGCGGTGCATCCCATCGCCGACCTGCAGATCGAGTACTCGCTCATCTCGCGCGGCATCGAGGCCGAAATCCTGCCCGTGGCACGGGAACTCGGCATCGGCATCACCGCGTACGGGGTGCTGTCGCGCGGCCTGCTCAGCGATTCGCTGCGTGGCGGCGCGCAGTTCGCGGCCACCGATTTCCGGGCGCACAGCCCGCGCTTTCAGGGCGAGAACCTCACCGCCAACCTGCGATTGGTGGATGCGCTGGCCGAGATCGCCGCCCGGCACGAGGTGAGCGTGGCGCAGCTGGCCATCGCCTGGGTGCTGGCGCGGGGTGAGGATATCGTGCCGATCATCGGCGCGCGGCGGCCGGAGCGGTGGACGGAAGCCGTTGCGGCGCTGGACATCAAGCTGTCCGAGGACGAGCTGGCCGCCATCGAAGCGGCGGTGCCCGCCGACCGGGTGGCCGGTGAGCGCTACGCCGCCGCGCAGATGGCCATGCTCGACAGCGAGCGCTGAACCGCCGCTACTTCCGGCGGGGACGGATGACAGCGGTGAAAGTGGCTGCCGCGACGGACTTCCCGGTGTTGTCGGTGATGTCCACCGGTACGGCGAGTTCGATCTCGCGCTGCCCCTGGATATCGGCGCGGGTCTGCTCGATGAGTTCCGCCGACAGCACCGAGGTGGCGAGGAACGGGCCGAGTTCCCCCTTGGCCCGCGCCAGGTATTCGATGCGGCCGTCGCGGGCGACGATGAAGGTCTCGCCCATCAGGTCCACGATGCCGGAGATGGACGCGCCCATGGCGGCCGTCTCGGCGAGGCCGAAGAGCAGCGCGGCGTGGATATCGCCGTTGTGGTTGAGGTGCTCGGGCTTCGGCTCCATGCTCACCACATTGCGGCCGCTGGCGAATTCCACCGCCTCGATGCCGGTGAACTGGATGAATCCGAGCTTCTTGAAGCCCGCCATCACCAGATCACCCATGGTGGCGCTGTCCATCGTGTCTCCTGTCGACCATACGGAATTGAAACTTGTTCTAATTTCATACCGAGTGGGACCGGAGTTGTCCATGGCGCGGCAGGAAACTGCCGCGCCCGGTCAGCCGGGCAGCGGCGCGTTCAGATTCAGCACCTCGGCCGTACGCGCGACGGTCTGGCGGGCCAGCCGGGTATCGCGGACCAGGCTGTGGCCGAGGGTGGGAATCAATTCCCGCAGCCGCGGCTGCCAATACGGCTGATAGCGCGGGAAGCAGCGCTGCAGCACCTCCAGCAGAATCGCCGGGGCGGTCGAGGCGCCGGGCGAGGAACCCAATACCGCGGCGATCGAACCATCGTGCGCGGCAACGACTTCGGTGCCGAATTCGAGCACCCCGCCGCGCACCGGATCGGCCTTCACGATCTGCGCGCGCTGGCCCGCGGTGATCAATTTCCAATCCGCGGCGTCAGCGGTAGGCGCGAAATCCCGGAGCGCCGCCAGTTTGCGTTTCCGGGTGCTGGCGAGCTGACCGAACAACAGCCACAACAGCTCTCGATTGTCCTTGGTCATCGCGGCGAGCGGTTTCACATTGTGCGGGCGCAGCGCGGCGGCGGCGTCGAAGAACGAACCGTGTTTCAGGAAGCGGGGATTCGCGCCCGCGTACGGCCCGAAAACGAGCGCGCGTTTCCCGTCCACCACGCGAGTATCCAAGTGCGGCATGGAAATAGCGGGCGCGCCCGCCGGCGCCCGGCCGTACACCTTGGCCTCGTGCCGCTCCACCACCGCCGGATTGTCGCAGCGCAGGAACCGGCCGCTGACCGGGAGCAGGCCGTAGCCCTGCGCCTCCGGGATCCCGGCCTTCTGCAGCACCTTCAGCGCCCAGCCGCCCGCGCCGGCGAAGACGAAACGGGCATCGACCTTGCGGGTGATGTGATCGTTGCCGGTATTCCAGTCGATGCGCAGCTGCCAGGTGCCGTCATTGTTGCGGCGCATCCCGCGCACCTCGCAATTGCGATGGATCTCCACGTCCTTCCACCGCAGATGATGGAAGAGCTGGCGGGTGATCTCGCCGAAGTCGATATCGCTGCCGGTCACGTCGTGGGTGGCGGCGATGGCATCGGCCGCGTCACGCTCCCGGGTGAGCAGCGGAGCCCATTCGCCGATGGCCTTGCGGTCGGCGCTGAATCGCATGGAACCGAACAGCGGATGCGAGGCCAGGGTTTCGTGCCGCCGCCGCAGGAAATTCACGTCCGATTCACCACGGACGAAGGTCATATGCGGCACCGGATTGATGAAAGTGTCCGGCTTGCCGAGAATTCCGGCCTCCACCAGACTGCCCAGGAACTGCCGGGTCTGCTGGAAACGCTCGTTCAGCTCGAGCGCGTGGCCGATATCGATGGATCCGTCCGGCAATTCACCGGTGTAGTCGATCTCGCACAATCCGGCGTGTCCGGTACCGGAATTGTTCCAGGCCGCCGAGGCTTCCGAGCCGACTTCCGGCAACCGCTCGAATACCGCGATCGTCCAGTCGGGTTCCAGGTGTTTCAGCAGCATCGCGAGCGTGGCGCTCATGATTCCGCCACCGACCAGCACCACATCATAGGGACGCAGGGCCGCTTGGGTTTTCATTACTCGGATGCCCCCATCGGACTCGTTCAGCGTACGGGCACGCTAACACCGAATACCCGACGCCGGTATTCGAGCGTCACCCGAGGAACAGCACCGCAAGACCCAGGACCGCACCGGCGAACACCACGGTGTTGCGCACCTTCTGCAGCATCCAGGTCCAGGCCGGGAAGCCCCCCTCGGCCGCGCCGAGCAGCGCCGGAACGTCGATACGGGCCAGTTCGGGATCGTTCTTGCGCTGGAAAGCCGCCTGAACGGATCGCGCCGCGGTCAGGTTCGAGTAGACGATGACCGAATTCGCCAGGAACAGCGCGATCATGACCACCCAATTGACGGGGCGCAGCCAGTCGAACCCGGCCAGGTTCACCCCGGCAATGACCACCAGCAGGGCAGCGATGCCGCCCGGGGCCCACCACTCGTGCCCGCTGGCGTCGAACCGCATCCCGTTCTCGCGCAGCGCGGTGGTGCGCACGCCCTGACGCGCCAGCTCCCCCTCGGCGACCGCCATGGCGTGCGTCCCGTAGCGGTTGCGCACGATCGGCATGCTCACGAAAGCGGCGGCGGCGGTGAGCTCGACGGCGGCGATGACGGCGTTCATTGCGTTCTCCTCTGGCCGGGAGGCCCCGACGGCCTGAACATGCGCAGCCTCGGCAAACGCCTCGATGCCGCCGCCACCGCCATGTATTGGCACGTCAAGAACAAGGACAATCTGGTGCGGCTGGCCACCGACGAAGTGTGGGGCGAGATTCCGCTGCCGGAGCCGGACGCGGGCGGCTGGCGCACCGCCGCCGAAGCCCTGGCCGGCGGCATGTACGCGATGATCACGCGGCATCCGTGGATCGTGCAGGCACAGTCGGGTTATCTGCTCTACGGCCCCAACACTTCCCGTCACAACGAGCGGGTGCTGGAGGTCTACGAAAAGGCCGGATTCGATGAACAGCAGGCCGATCAGGCCGCGGCCAGTGTGTTCATGTTCGTGCTCGGCAATGCCGTGGGACATGCCGCGAATATCTCGCTGAAGCGCCGGCTGGCCCTCAAGGGCGAGGATGCCGAGGCGGCGATGAACGCGGCCGTCGCCGAGGCCACCGAGACCGCCATGCAGTATCCGCGGCTGCGGTCACGTATCGAAAAGGCCGCTGCCACAGGCTATAACGACGCGCCCGACAGCAGCTTCGAATTCGGGCTCGCCGCACTGCTCGACGGCCTGCGCGATCGGCTCGCGGAGACCGCCGGGCGCTGACGCGCGAAACCCGCTGGGCGGCAGCGCTTCCGGGTCAGCGGTTGCGGGCGCGGTAGGCGGCTACGGCGTTGCGGTTGCCGCAGGCGGTGCTGCAGTAGCGGCGGGATCTGTTGCGGGACAGGTCCAGGACGATGCCCTCGCAGGTGTCGTCGGCGCAGATGGCGAGGCGGGTGAGTTCGTCGGCGCGGATCAGGTCGATCATGGCCATGGCGGTTTCCACGGCGATGCGGACGGCGAGCGGGGCGTCCTGGGGGACGGCGTGGATGTGGTAGTCGAGGCCGTCGTGGCGGACCAGGCGGGGCACGGCGCGGTGGGTCGCCAGGATCTCGTTCACCAGTTCCACGGCGGTGTCGCGGTCCGCGGTGAGCAGGCGGCGCATGGGCGCGCGCTGGGCCCGGACCGCGGCCAGCTCGGCGGCGGTGCGCTCGTGGCCGCCGGAGTAGCGGTGCCGGATGAAGAAGTCGTTCAGCTGCGCGATCTCGGTCAGCGTGTCCGGATCCTCGGCGGTATTCACCAGTTCTACGGCGGCGGCCATGGACGCGGCGGTGTCATCAGTGAAAAGCACGTTGACATATTACATGACAACCCCTTAGCGTCATTAGTCATGGCGACGTTGACTCATGACACCACGGTGTCGCGGCAGCACCATCTCCGGAACGGGCTGCTCGTAGCCGCCTTGTCCGCCGCCGCTTTCGGACTCTCCGGACCACTCGCGCGCGGACTGATGGACGCGGGCTGGAGTCCGGCCTCGACCGTCATCGTCCGGGTGCTGCTGGGCGCGGTCGTGCTGTTGCCGATCGCGCTGTATCAGCTGCGCGGGAACTGGAAGCTGTTGCGGCAGAACGCCTCACTGCTGGTGGGCTATGGCCTGCTGGCGGTCGCCGGGGCGCAGCTGTGCTATTTCAACGCGGTCAACCACATGGAGGTCGGGGCCGCGCTGCTCATCGAGTACACCGCACCGATCGCGGTGGTCGGGTATCTGTGGCTGCGGCACGATCAAAAGCCCACGCGCGCAACCGTGCTCGGCGCGGTCATCGGCATCGCGGGGCTGATTCTGGTGCTGGACCTGACGTCCGGCGTCCGGACCAGCTGGATCGGCATCGCCTGGGCCCTGGGCGCCATGATCGGCGCGGCCGGCTACTTCCTACTCTCCGCGCACAGCGGCGACACCGTCCCCGGCACCGTGCTGGCCACCGGCGGCCTGCTGATCGGCGGCCTCGGCATTCTCGCCGCGGGGCTGATCGGCATCGTGCCGCTGCACGCCACCACCGCGCCGATCGTCTTCCAGGACTTCACCACCCGGTGGTGGGTGCCGCTGGCCGGATTGGGCGTCGTCACCGCCAGCCTCTCCTACGTGACCGGCATCGCCGCCACCCGCCTGCTCGGCTCCCGGCTGGCCTCCTTCGCCGCGCTCACCGAGGTGCTGGCCGCCATCGTGTTCGCCTGGCTGCTGCTCGGCGAGACGCCCCGCGCCATCCAGTTGATCGGCGGCGCACTGATTCTCATCGGCGTGATCGTGGTCCGGCTGGGCGAGCCCGACTGACCGCTCCGCCCGATAAGGCGCATATGCGCCGATCACTTCCGATCTCGCACGGCCCCCGGTACGTTCGTCAGCAAACAATCGGGGGCCTTGTCCGTACGCAGCGAGAGACAGAAATGGCTATCACCAAAAAGCTTGTACCCGCTCTGCTTTGCCTGACCGCCGTCCTGCCCGCCGGTATCGCCGCCGCCGAACCGGCAGCGCCCCAGCAAAATCCCGGCCCGCAGGTGCTGGGCGCCGATCACGGCGTCGGCTTCCGCACCGCGCTCACCGACGATCAGCGCGCCACCGTCACCACCCTGAACGCCGGGCGCTTCCTCGCCACCTGGGACGGCCAGGCCATCCTGGTCACCGACGACGCCGGCCTCGAACTGGCCACCGTGCCACTGAAATACGAGGTCGCGGGCAAGACCCTCGCGGTCACCCCGGACATCACCGACAACCACCGGCGACTGACCCTCACCCCGGTCGGGGAGTCCCCCGTCGCGCTCCGCGATATCAGCGCCCAGCAGCGGTTCTTCGATCTGGTGCAGGCGAATCTGCCGATGGTCGGCGGCGGCGCGGCCATCGGCGCGGCGATCGGCTTCCTGCTCGGTTTCCCCGCGGGCGCTTTCGTGCTCGACTTCATCACCATCCCGATCACCACCGTGGTGGGCGCGCTCATCGGCGCCGCCGCGGGTCTCTATCTGGCCGGCGGCCAGCCCGCCATCGACACCGCCGTGGAGTACGCCGCCTCCCTGGTCCCGGGCGCCGCGCCCGCCTGATCGGTCAGCGCACCACGGTCAGCGAATCGATCGCCATGGCGTTGTCGGTGTAATACCAGTCGCCGTTCATCTCCATGGCGAGATCGAAACGCAGCACATGCCCCTGCGCCGGACCGGAGGTCACCGTCCACAGCGTGTTCGGCAGTCCCGTCACCACGCTGACGCTGCCATCGGACCAGGTGAACGTGCCCGACGTCGTGGTTCCATTGCCGAGCCAAGGCAATTCGACCCGGAAGCGCCCGCCGGTGATCTGCGCGGGCAGCACCGGACTGCGGCACTCCCAGACGTCACCCTGCCGCCGTACGCTCTGCCCGGCGCTCCCCGTGCCCGGAATCCGTTCTCCGGTAAGCACATTCCCTCGATAACACCCGCCCAGCTCGGTCCCCGGCGACGCCCCCGCCGGCGCGATCGCGGGTAGGGCCGCGCAGCACAGGGCGAGCAGCAGCAGACTGCGGCGAATCGACATGACGCCACCTCTCCGGCGAGGGAACTACCAGGTCTATCGGTTAACCAGCAGCGTACTCGCCCGCCCCGCCCGCCCCCGCCGAAACGCAAACGGCCCCCGCTCCGGAGAGCGGGGGCCGAATGTCTCTGTCTGGCTAGGCCTTAGCGGTAGTCGCTGAAGCCGTAGTCGTCCAGCGGAACCGCGGCACCGGTGGTGGTGCCGAAGCCGTCCGGGGTGTAGTAGGTGTCGTCGTAGGACGGCACCGCGTACGCGGCCTGGCGGGCTTCCTCGGTCGGCTGCACCTGGATGTTCCGGTAACGGTTGATACCCGTACCGGCCGGGATGAGCTTACCGATGATCACGTTCTCCTTCAGGCCGATCAGCTTGTCGGAGCGGCAGTTGATCGCGGCGTCCGTGAGCACGCGGGTGGTCTCCTGGAAGGAGGCCGCCGACAGCCACGAATCGGTCGCGAGCGACGCCTTGGTGATACCCATGAGGACCGGACGACCCGAGGCGGGCTCGCCACCCTCCGCGACCACGCGGCGGTTGGCGGACTCGAACTCGGCGCGCTCCACCAGCGAACCCGGGAGGAACTCGGTCGCACCCGAATCGATGATGGTGACGCGGCGCAGCATCTGGCGGACGATCACCTCGATGTGCTTGTCGTGGATGGACACACCCTGCGACCGGTACACCTCCTGGACCTCGTGCACGAGGTGGATCTGCACCTGACGCGGGCCCATCACGCGGAGCACCTCGTGCGGGTCGGCCGAGCCCTCGAGCAGCTGCTGGCCCACCTCGACGTGGTCACCGTCGGCCAGGAGCCGCTCGGAACCGTCGTCGTGCTTGAAGACCCGCAGACGCTGACGCTTCGACAGCTTGTCGTAGAGCACCTCGTCCGAACCGTCGTCCGGAATGATGGTGATCTTGTAGAAGCGGTCGTCGTCCTCCAGCCGCACGCGGCCGGAGACCTCGGCGATGGGCGCCTTGCCCTTGGGCACACGAGCCTCGAAGAGCTCCTGCACGCGGGGCAGACCACCCGTGATGTCGTCACCCGCGACACCACCCTGGTGGAAGGTACGCATGGTCAGCTGGGTACCGGGCTCACCGATGGACTGGGCGGCGACGATACCGACGGCCTCGCCGATGTCCACCAGCTTGCCGGTCGCCATCGAGCGGCCGTAGCAGGTGGCGCAGACGCCGGTGCCGGTGGTGCAGGTCAGCACGGAGCGGACCTTCACCTCGGTGATACCGGCCTCGAGCAGCGCCTCCAGGGCGGGATCGCCCAGGTCGTGGCCCTTCTCGACCACCACGTTGCCCTTGGCGTCGATCGCGTCGGTGGCCAGCGTACGAGCGTAGGTGCTGGTCTCCACGTGGGCGTCCCGGATGAGCGAGCCGTCGGCCTGCTTCTCCGCGATCGGCACCACGATGCCGCGCTCGGTGCCACAGTCGGTCTCGCGCACGATGACGTCCTGCGACACGTCCACCAGACGACGGGTCAGGTAACCCGAGTCGGCGGTACGAAGCGCGGTGTCGGCCAGACCCTTTCGCGCACCGTGGGTGTTGATGAAGTACTCCAGCACCGTCAGGCCCTCACGGAAGGAGGACTTGATCGGCTGCGGGATGAACTCACCCTTCGGGTTGGTCACCAGACCCTTCATGCCCGCGAGGGTACGAGTCTGGGTGAAGTTACCCGTCGCGCCGGAGTCGACGATCGTGATGATCGGGTTGTCCGCCGGGTAGTGCGCACGCAGCGCGCGACCGACCTCTTCGGTGGCTTCCTGCCAGATCTTGACCAGGGCGTTGTTGCGCTCCTGGTGGTCCAAAGCACCACGCTGGTACTTCTTCTCGATCTGATCGGCCTGCGCCTCGTAGCGCGCCATGATGTCGGCCTTCTCCGGCGGAACGAGCACGTCCGACATGGAGACGGTGACGCCGGAACGCGTGGCCCAGTAGAAGCCCGAGTCCTTCAGCTTGTCGACGGTCTGCGCGACCACGATCATCGGGTAGCGCTCGGCGAGATCGTTGATGATCGCCGCCTGACGCTTCTTCGGCATCGGCTCGTCGATGAACGCGTAGTCCGCCGGGAGCAGATCGTTGAAGATGACGCGGCCCAGCGTGGTCTTGGCGGTCCACGCGTCGCCCCGCTGCCAGCCGTCCGGGAACAGCTCGGCCTCGATGTCCTTCGGCGGGCGCTGCTCGGTCAGACGGATCTTGATGAGCGAACGCACGGTCAGCTCACCGCGGTCCACGGCCATCTGCGCCTCGGCGGGCGAGGAGTAGACGCCGAACTCGGCCTCGTCCTTGGTGGCGGCCCGGTACTCGCCCTTCGCGCCCTCTTCCAGGCGGGTCAGGTAGAACAGGCCGGTCACCATGTCCAGACGGGGCATGGCGAGCGGGCGGCCGGAGGCCGGCGACAGGATGTTGTTCGAGGACAGCATCAGGATGCGGGCCTCGGCCTGCGCCTCCGCGGACAGCGGGAGGTGCACGGCCATCTGGTCACCGTCGAAGTCGGCGTTGAACGCTTCACAGACCAGCGGGTGCAGCTGGATGGCCTTGCCTTCGACCAGCAGCGGCTCGAAGGCCTGGATACCCAGGCGGTGCAGGGTGGGCGCACGGTTCAGCAGCACCGGGTGCTCGGAGATGACCTCTTCGAGGACGTCCCACACCTGGGGGCGCTGCCGCTCGACCATCCGCTTGGCGGACTTGATGTTCTGCGCGTGGTTCAGGTCGACCAGGCGCTTCATCACGAACGGCTTGAACAGCTCGAGCGCCATCAGCTTGGGCAGACCGCACTGGTGCAGCTTGAGCTGCGGGCCGACCACGATGACCGAACGGCCGGAGTAGTCGACGCGCTTGCCGAGCAGGTTCTGACGGAAACGACCCTGCTTGCCCTTGAGCAGATCGCTCAGGGACTTCAGCGGGCGGTTGCCCGGGCCGGTGACCGGACGGCCGCGACGGCCGTTGTCGAAGAGCGCGTCAACGGACTCCTGAAGCATGCGCTTCTCGTTGTTGACGATGATCTCCGGCGCGCCGAGGTCGATCAGTCGCTTCAACCGGTTGTTGCGGTTGATGACGCGGCGGTACAGGTCGTTCAGGTCGGAGGTCGCGAAGCGGCCACCATCCAGCTGCACCATCGGGCGCAGCTCCGGCGGGATCACCGGCACGGCGTCGAGGACCATGCCCATCGGCGAGTTGCCGTTGGTCTGGAACGCGGCGACGACCTTCAGGCGCTTCAGCGCGCGAAGCTTCTTCTGGCCCTTGCCGGTACGGATGGTCTCGCGCAGGCTCTCGGCCTCGGCCGCGATGTCGAAGGTCTCCATGAGCTTCTGGATGGCCTCGGCACCCATTGCGCCCGTGAAGTATTCGCCGTAGCGGTCCTGCAGCTCGCGGTAGATGACCTCGTCGATGATCAGCTGCTTCTTGGCCAGCTTGACGAAGGTGGTCCAGATCTCGTCGAGACGATCCAGCTCGCGCTGGGCGCGGTCGCGCAGCTGACGCATTTCGCGCTCGCCGCCGTCCTTGACCTTGCGGCGGACGTCGGACTTGGCGCCTTCGGCCTCGAGCTCGGCCAGGTCGGCCTCGAGCTTCTGGGCGCGGGCCTCCAGGTCGGCGTCACGCTGATCGGCGACGGTCTTCTTCTCGACCTCCATCTCCGCCTCGAGCGTGGACAGCTCGTTGTGGCGGAGCTCGTCATCGACATTGGTGATGACGTAGGCGGCGAAGTAGATGATCTTCTCGAGATCCTTCGGCGCCAGGTCGAGCAGGTAGCCCAAGCGCGACGGAACGCCCTTGAAGTACCAGATGTGGGTGACCGGAGCGGCCAGCTCGATGTGGCCCATCCGCTCACGGCGCACCTTGGCGCGGGTCACCTCGACGCCACAGCGCTCACAGATGATGCCCTTGAAGCGGACGCGCTTGTACTTGCCGCAGTAGCACTCCCAGTCCCGGGTGGGACCGAAGATCTTCTCGCAGAAGAGGCCGTCCTTCTCCGGCTTCAACGTGCGGTAGTTGATGGTCTCCGGCTTCTTGACCTCGCCGAAAGACCAGTTACGAATGTCTTCCGCGGTCGCCAGGCCGATCCGGAGTTCATCGAAGAAGTTGACGTCTAGCACGTAACTTCCTTTCCCCTGTTCGGGTTGAGTATGAGCAAAAGTTCGCTAAATCCGTTGCCCGGGAAGGCTTTTCGTAAAAATGAGCGGCCTTCCCGGACCGATCGCTCTTACTGCGCCAGGTCGTCGACCGTCGCAGCCTCGTTGCGGGACAGGTTGATACCCAGGTTCGCCGCGGCACGCTCGAGGTCTTCGTCATCGCCGTCGCGCATCTCGATGGCGGCGCCGTCGGAGGACAGCACCTCCACGTTCAGGCACAGCGACTGAAGTTCCTTGAGCAGAACCTTGAACGACTCCGGAATACCCGGCTCCGGAATGTTCTCGCCCTTGACGATGGCCTCGTACACCTTCACGCGGCCGACCACGTCGTCCGACTTGATGGTGAGGAGCTCCTGCAGGGTGTAGGCCGCGCCGTACGCCTGCATGGCCCAGCATTCCATTTCGCCGAAACGCTGACCACCGAACTGCGCCTTACCACCCAGCGGCTGCTGCGTGATCATCGAGTACGGACCGGTCGAACGCGCGTGGATCTTGTCGTCGACCAGGTGGTGCAGCTTCAGGATGTACATGTAGCCGACCGAGACCGGGTACGGGAACGGCTCGCCGGAGCGGCCGTCCAGCAGGATGGCCTTGCCGTCGTCGTTGATCATCTTGTCGCCGTCGCGGTTCGGCAGCGTCGAGCCCAGCAGGCCGGTCAGCTCTTCCTCGCGGGCGCCGTCGAACACCGGGGTGGCGATGTTCGTGTCAGCGGGCTGACCGATCATCTCCTCCGGCAGGTTGCGGGCCCAGTCGGGAGTGCCCTCGACTTGCCAGCCGGTCTTGGCGATGTAACCCAGATGGGTTTCCAGCACCTGACCGATGTTCATACGACGCGGCACACCGTGGGTGTTCAGGATGATGTCGACCGGGGTGCCGTCCGGCAGGAAGGGCATATCTTCCTGCGGCAGGATCTTGCCGATGACGCCCTTGTTGCCGTGGCGGCCGGCGAGCTTGTCGCCGTCCTGGATCTTGCGCTTCTGGGCCACGTAGACGCGGACCAGCTCGTTGACGCCCGGGGGCAGATCGTCGTCGTCGTCACGCGAGAACACGCGCACGCCGATGACCTTGCCGGACTCACCGTGGGGCACCTTGAGCGAGGTGTCGCGGACTTCGCGCGCCTTCTCACCGAAGATGGCGCGCAGCAGGCGCTCTTCGGGGGTCAGCTCGGTCTCGCCCTTCGGGGTGACCTTGCCGACCAGGATGTCGCCGTCACGGACCTCCGCGCCGATTCGCACGATGCCGCGCTCGTCCAGGTCCGCCAGGACCTCGTCGGAGACGTTCGGGATGTCCCGGGTGATCTCCTCGGCGCCGAGCTTGGTGTCGCGCGCGTCGATCTCGTGCTCTTCGATGTGGATCGAGGTGAGCACGTCGTCTTCCACGAGGCGCTGCGACAGGATGATCGCGTCCTCGTAGTTGTGGCCTTCCCACGGCATGATCGCCACGAGCAGGTTCTTGCCGAGCGCCATCTCACCGTTCTCGGTGCAGGGGCCGTCGGCGAGCACATGCCCGGCCTCCACGCGCATGCCCTCGTCCACGATCGGACGCTGGTTGGCGCAGGTGCCCTGGTTGGAGCGCTCGAACTTGCGCAGGCGGTACGAGCGGCGGGTGCCGTCGTCGTGCATGACGGTGATGAAGTCGGCCGAAACCTCTTCCACCACACCGGCCTTGGCGTTCACGACCACGTCGCCGGCGTCGACGGCGGCGCGCAGCTCCATACCGGTGCCGACCAGCGGCGACTCGGAACGGATCAGCGGCACGGCCTGACGCTGCATGTTCGCGCCCATGAGGGCACGGTTGGCGTCGTCGTGCTCGAGGAACGGGATCATGGCGGTCGCGACCGACACCATCTGGCGCGGCGAGACGTCCATGTAGGTGACCTCGTTGCGGGCCACGTATTCCATTTCCTCATCGCCGCGGCGCGCGAGCACGCGCTCTTCGATGAAGTTGCCGTCCAGGTCGACCGGCGAGTTGGCCTGGGCGCGGACCTCGCGGTCCTCCTCGTCGGCGGTGAGGTAGCGGACCTCGTCGGTGACGCGGCCGTTCTCGACCTTGCGGTACGGGGTCTCGATGAAACCGAACGGGTTGACCCGCGCGTAGACCGAGAGCGAGCCGATCAGGCCGATGTTCGGGCCTTCCGGGGTCTCGATCGGGCACATGCGGCCGTAGTGCGACGGGTGGACGTCTCGGACTTCCAGGCCGGCGCGCTCACGGGACAGACCACCCGGGCCCAGCGCCGACAGACGACGCTTGTGGGTCAGACCCGAGAGCGGGTTGTTCTGGTCCATGAACTGCGACAGCTGGGAGGTTCCGAAGAACTCCTTGATCGCGGCCACGACGGGACGGATGTTGATCAGGGTCTGCGGCGTGATGGCCTCGACGTCCTGGGTGGTCATGCGCTCACGCACGACGCGCTCCATACGCGAGAGGCCGACCCGGATCTGGTTCTGGATCAGCTCGCCCACGGTACGCAGACGACGGTTGCCGAAGTGGTCGATGTCGTCGACGTTGACCGGCACCTCGACGCCGCCGGGCACGGTCATCAAGCGATCGCCCTGGTGCAGACGGACCAGGTACTCGATGGTGGCGACGATGTCTTCCTTGGTCAGCACCGAACCCTGAACGGGCACACCGGCATTGACGCCCAGCTTCTTGTTGACCTTGTAACGGCCGACGCGGGCCAGGTCGTAGCGCTTCTCCTTGAAGAACAGGTTCTCCAGCAGGGTCTGCGCGGACTCCTTGGTCGGCGGCTCGCCCGGACGCAGCTTGCGGTAGATGTCGAGCAGCGCCTCGTCCTGGCCCGGAGTGCTGTCCTTCTCCAGGGTGGACATCATGATCTCGGAGAAACCGAAACGCTCGGTGATCTCCTCGGCGGTCAGGCCGAGCGCCTTCAGCAGCACGGTGACCGGCTGGCGGCGCTTGCGGTCGATACGCACGCCGACGGTGTCGCGCTTGTCGACGTCGAATTCCAGCCACGCGCCGCGCGACGGGATGACGCGCACGGAGTGCAGCGTCTTCTCGGTGGACTTGTCGATCGAGCTGTCGAAGTACACACCGGGCGAACGGACCAGCTGCGAGACGACCACGCGCTCGGTGCCGTTGATGATGAACGTGCCCTTGTCGGTCATCATCGGGAAATCACCCATGAAGACCGTCTGAGACTTGATCTCACCGGTGTTGTTGTTGATGAACTCCGCGGTGACGAAGAGCGGCGCCGCGTAGGTCATGTCCTTGTCCTTGCACTCCTCGATGGAGGCCTTGACCTCTTCGAAGCGCGGATCGGAGAAGGACAGCGACATGGAGCCCGAGAAGTCCTCGATCGGGGAGAGCTCTTCGAGCACTTCCTCGAGGCCGCCGACGGGATTGACGTCGCCGCGCGCGGCAGCACGCTCACGCCAGTCCGCTGAGCCGACCAGCCAGGCGAAAGATTCGGTTTGTAGATCGAGAAGACCGGGAACCTCCAGAGGTTCACGAATCTTCGCGAAAGACACCCGCTTCGGGGCTCCGGGAATACCGGCCTTGGTCTGGGTGGAGACTGCCAAGATGCGTCCTTCCAGCACCTAACGCGCGTCGCGTGGTGGTCCGCGACCGTCGCTTGTCTGCTACGAATTCCGCTGGTTACGACCCGAACGAAACCCGAACAGCAAACAGCGGAAGTAACACCGGAAGGTGGAACTTTCGTCGTAGCGATCGAGGTGTGGACAGGAGGCAGCCAGCGCAACGTCCAAAATTACACCCATACCCCAGGGGGTGTCAAAGTACCACCGCTCGCGTCACCTGCAATGACCGGCGCGCCGGGTGTTATGTGGCGGATTTCACACCGTAATCCGACGCGATCCCGGGGTCCGCTGGCTGCGCTTCCCAGTCCTCGTCGGCGTCCGGTCCCCTGTGACAGCCGCCGCTGTTGTGAATAGCGTGACGGCTGGAGCGAAACTCGTCAAGTGGCGGCACGAGTTGACAAAACGCGAGATCGCCTGTCTCCCTGCAAGATCACCTGCGGACGCCGCGAAATGCCCTCGTACCGGGCACGACGGCGACTACTTGTCGGCGATCTCCGAGGCCAGCCACTTGCCGTCGACCTTCTGCATGCGCAGCACGATCGGGCCCGAGGCCAGGGCCTGCGGGCTGCCGTTCTTGACGGCCGAGATGTTCAGGTTGACCAGCAGTTCGGCGCGATCATCGGTGAGCAGGGTGACGCCCAGCGGGTCGGTGGTGACCTGGGTGTCGGTATCGGTCTGCTTGATCACGTCCAGGCCGGTGTCGGCGTACTTGTCCAGGTCGGCCAGCATCTGGCCGGTGAGGACCGTGCGCGCGTTGTCCTTGAACTTGTCGATCTCCTTGGCCTTGTAGCCGTAGAGGGTCGTGAGGGCGTGCTGGGCGGCCGCTTTGACCTCATCGGTGGCCGAGTTGTCGACGTAGGCCAGATTGCCGTCGTCGACGCCGGGCCGCAGGAAGCCGACGATCGCCAGCACGGCCAGCGCGACCGCGGCGATACCGCAGCCGATCGCCACGCGCCAGGTCTGCCAGAAGCTTGCGGAAGATGCCGCGGACTCGGTCCGCGGCGCGGGGCGCGCGGTGTCCTTCGACATCCGGACCTTCGCGCCCTTGCCCGCGGGAGCCGTCGTCTCGGCCGGCCGGGCCGCCGGGCGGGCGGTATTGCCCCCGACGCGGCCGGAGCTGCGCTGGGCGGCCGGACGGCGCTGGGAGGTGACGCGATTGACGGGTCGTTTGTTGGCCATGGATCGCTCCCTCCTAGTTACCGGGGGCCGGGGCGGCGGTGGTGGACGGCGCCGGGGTGGCGGGCGCGCCGTTCTGCTGCAGCGCGCCGGAGTCCAATTGCACCGGGTTGCCGAGGTTCTGGGCCTTCTCGGCCTTCCAGACGTCGCCGACCTTCACCATGTCCAGCGACCAGGACTGCCGGAAGGCGGCGGGCTGGCCGCCGGGCCAGCTGCGGTTGATGCGCAGCACCACATAGGCCGAGGCGTGGTCGAGTTCGCTGTTGAGCGCGGTCAGGGTGGCGCCCTCGACGGTCGACTGCATATTCGTCTTGGCCTCGGTGACCTGCTGTTTCAGCGATTCCAGATCCTTGGTCTGCTCGTCGTGGAGCTGACCGGTGGTGGAGGAGATCATGTTCTGCAGCGAGCCGTCGACATTGTTCGGGTCGAACGTCATCAGGTTGATGGCGGCCTGCCGGGCATCGGTGAGCGCGGCGTCGCGG
Organism: Nocardia yamanashiensis NBRC 100130; assembly: GCF_001613325.1. GTDB lineage: Bacteria > Actinomycetota > Actinomycetes > Mycobacteriales > Mycobacteriaceae > Nocardia > Nocardia yamanashiensis. Next base: position 86,726 of record NZ_BDCD01000019.1, read on the forward strand.
GCCTGGGCGCGCGGGCGATCGTGCATGAGCCCGCCCACGATCCAGGTGCCGCCGAACCAGGCCGCGGCCACGGCGGCCACCACGGCCAGCGCGATCGCGCCGATGGTCACGGCCTGCTTGACGCTCGGATCCACCGCGCCCGGCTGGGGCGCGGGACGCTCGGCCCGCTCCTTCTTCTTGCCCGGCGCGGCGGCGACCGGCTCGGTCGCTTCCTTGTCGGAAGACGGCTGCGGTGACGGCGAGTCCGGCTCGGCCGGAGCCTGGGCATCGGGTGCGGCGGCTGCGGGTTCGCTCGCGGGTGCCGTCGTCTCCGCCGGCTGCTCCGGGTTCTCCCCCAGTTCGCTGTCCTTTTGCTGGCTCACGCCGCCACCATACTGTCCTTTCCGCGCGGTAACGCTCGGGCTGCGGGCATCATCACTTGGGGGTGACGCCCATGAGGGTCGCCAGCTGGGTGGCGACGGGGTTCAGATTGAGCTTCTCCGGGTCGTACTTCGGCTTGTCGTCCCACGGCTGCGGCACCGACGGGTCGGCCAGCTCGGCGCGCGCCCCGCCGCGGACGGCGGTCTCACTGCCTTGCGGCACAGCGCATTTGGCCTCGGTATTGAACGGGAAGTCGTCGCGCGAATCGTCGAAGTTGGGATTGCGCGCCTTCTCCTGCGCCAGGATCGCCTGCGTCCCTTCGTAACCCACCGTGCACGCGGGCGGATTGTTGGTTTCCAGCACCAGGCCGAAGTGGGTGGTGCCGTCACCGGGGGCGGTGGCGGAGGCGCCGATGGACAGCAGTGGCAGCATCTGCAGCACCGGTCCGAGCGCGTAGAACTTCGGCGATACGGTGAGCAGCAGGGTGCGCAGGTTGGACAGGTCCTCGGTCAGGGCCGGTCCGCTCTCCTGCAGCAGGCGCTGGATCTGATCGCCGGCCTCGGTGGAGGTGCCGATCAGCCGCCGGATGTCCGGGTCGCTGGAGCGCAGCTGCGCGGTCAGCTTGTCCAGGCCGTCGCTGAAAGTGCGGATGGACGAGGACTGTTCGGACTGGGTGTTCAGCGCGGTCCGCGCATTGCGGATCAAAGCCAGGGTCTGCGGCAGGTTCTCGATGCCGGTCTGGGTGAACTTGTTGAGCGAGTCCACCAGCACCTTGAGATTGTCGCCCTGCCCGTTGAACGCCTTGCCGAGCTCGGTGACGGTGGTGCTGAGCGCCGCCAGGTCGGTGGTGGCCACGAAGTGGTCGACGCTGGCGAGCAGGTCCTCCACCGGGATCGGCAGCGTGGCGCCGACGATCACCGAGCCTTCCTTCAGATACGGCGAGCTGTTGCTGTCGGGCACCAGATCCACGTACTGCTCGCCGATGGCGGACCGATTGGCCACCACGGCTTTCGCGCTCGCGGGCACCTTGGGCGCGCCGGAGTCCATATCGAGGGTGACGACCACGCCGTCGGAGGAGATCTCCAGATCCCCGACCCGGCCGACGGGCACGCCGCGGTAGGTGACCTCCGCGCCCTTGGACAGATTGGCGGTCTGCGGCATCTGCACCTTCACGTGGTACAGGCCGAAGCCGAGCATATTGTCCAGCCGCACGTACTTGGCGCCGACGAAGGCGACGCCGAGCACGGCGATGACGGCGAAGGCGATCAGCTGGTTGCGTACCAATTTGCTCATCGCGGGGCCACTCCCAGCTGCTGGAGGATGGAGCCGAGCGGATCGGTCGGGCCGATGCCGGCCGCCGGCGCGACCACCGTATTGGGCAGCGGCAGCAGCGAAATGGTGGGCCAGCCGCCGCGCGGGCCGTTGCCGTTGTAGTACGGGTTGCTCGGATCCACGTTCACCTGCCGGCCGTTCGGCGGCAAGTACACCGGATTCGGTTTGCCCACACCGAGATTCGACAGCAGGGTGCCGATCTCCAGATCCACCGACAGCCAGGTGTTGACCTGCCCGCCGAACGCCGACTTGATCGATTCGTCCGGGAACGGATAGGTCGGGACCAGCGGGAACGCGGTCACCAGGTCATCGGCCGACTTGCCGAGCTCCTGCAGCGTGGGCCGCAGCGAGGACAGATCGGTGATCAGGTTGTCCTTGGAGTGGTTCAGCACGTCGAAACCGGCCTGCCCCACCCGATCCAGCTGGGTGAGCAGTCCGATCAGTTCCGGCCGCTGCTCGTTCAGGATCTTGATGCCCTCGGGCAGTTCGTCCAGGATCCCGGCGATCTTGCCGGTCTGCTGGCTCACCCGGCCGCTCAGCTTGTCCAGCCCGTCGAGCGCGCGGGTGATGTCCTCGACCTGCTTGTCCAGGCCCGCGATCAGGGTGTTGGCCTGCTCCAGCAGCGACCGCACCTTGTCGGTACGCCCGTCCAGGGTCTTGTTCAGCTCGGTCACGATGGGCTGCAACTGCGCCACGCCACCGCCGTTGAGCAGCAACGAAAGCGCGCCCAGCACCTGTTCGGTCTCGGTCGCGGTGCGGGTGTTCTCGACCTTGATGGTCGAGCCGTCCGTCAGCTTCTCCGGCGACGGATCGTGCGAGGGCGCGGACAGTTCGATGAACTTCTCACCGAGCAGGTTGGTCTGCTTCACCTCGGCGCGGGCATTGGCCGGCAGGTTCACATCGCGATTGACGATGGTCTTGACCTCGGCCGTCCAGCCGTCCGGGGTGAGCTCGATCTTGTCGACCCGCCCGACCGGTACGCCGTCCACCTTGACGGTCGACTGCGGCACCAGGTCCAGCACATCCGAGAACTGCACATTGATGTGCATGGGATCGCCGCCCACGTTCGGCCCGCCCGGCAGCGGAATGCTGTAGGCCCCGTTGCCGCAGGCGGTGGCCAGCAGGGTCACCGCGCCCAGCGAGGCCGCGACCGCGACGGTGCGAATGCGCTTGGCGCTCATCGCTGTCCACCTTCCTGCTGCGACGGCGCTTCCTGATTGGAGGGCGTGCCCGGCACCGAGCCCGGTACCGCGTTGCGCTGGATGTTGTCACCGCTGAGGATGCCGAACGGCAGCACCAGCGACGGCGTCTTCACGCCCGCGGTGAGCTGACCGGTGATGGTGGTGCAGGCGTCCAGGATGGGCCGCATCTGCGCCGAGATGGCATCGAACTTGGGATCGCCCGGCCGCAGCTTGCCCAGATCCAGCATCTTGCAGATGACGCCGAACGGGTCCTGCAAGTCGGTGAAGTTGGGTCGCATGTCGAGCGTGCCGGTCTCACCGTTGTGCACGTTGATCAGGTTGCTCAGCGCGGTCGGGATCAGCGGCAGCGCCTTGGCCAGGTCCTCGCGCTGATCGGCGAGGGTCTTGGTGAGCTTGGTCAGCGCTTCCGCGTTGGACTGCACCAGGTCCCGGTTGTTATCGATGAACCGCGCCACGTCGCCGAGCGCCACCGACAGCAGGCTCAGCGCATCGCCCAGATTGCGCCGCTCGTCGGACAGGAAGCCCGACAGCGAGGCCAGCTGGGTATTGAATTCCCGCACCTGGCTGTCGTTCTCGGCCAGCATGCGCACGAATTCGTTGAGGTTCTTCACCGTGTCGAAGATGTCCGTGCGCGAATCCGACAGCGCCTTGGCGGCTTTGGAGAGCTGGGTGAAGCTGTTGCCGAGCGCGTCGCCGTTGCCGGCCAGATTGGCCGAGGAGGTGCGCACCAGTTCGTTCAGCGCGCCGTCCTTGTTGGCGCCGTTGGGGCCCAGCGCATCGGAGAGTTCCGCGATGCTCTTGTAGAGCCGGTCCACCTCGACGGGCGTGGCGGTGCGGTCCTTGGGGATGGTGGCCTCGCGCCCCATCTTCGGGCCGCCCTTGTACGCGGGGGCGAGCTGGATGTACCGGTCGGACACCACGGACGGGGTGATCTGCGCGGCCTTGGCGTCGGCGGGGATGTCGTAGCGACGATCCACCTGCATGACGACCTTGACCTGCTCGCCCTCCGGCGTGACCTCTTTCACCGAGCCGACCGGCACGCCGAGCACCCGGACGTCCGAGCCCTCGTAGATGCCGACCGACTTGTCGAAGTAGGCGGTGATGGTGGTGGTGTTGAGCTTGCCGTAACCCCACCACGCCAGCCCGCCGGCCAGCACGGCCACGGCCACCACCGCGGCGGTGATCTTGCTCTTCCGGCTCGACGCCTGCAGAGCGGTCAACGGGTTCTTCGCCACGATCAGCCTCCCATCTTGCGGATCGGCGCACGGTCGCCCGGAATCTCCGGCAGCGCGGGCGGAATCAGGTTGGTGATCACCGCGTCGAACCAGCGGCCGGTGCCCAGCACGTTCGCGTACAGCCCGTAGAACGGGGCCGCCAGCGTCAGCGTCTTGGAGATATCGGCCTGATGGTCGTTGAGGATCTCGATGGTCTTCTGCAGGTTGGTCAGCGCCGGGCCGATCTGCTCCTCGTTGTCGGCCACCAGCGCGGTCAGTTCGGCCGCAATGGTTTTCGCACCGGTGAGCAGCTGCGAGATGGCCGACTGCCGCACGTTCAGCTCGGCCAGCAGCTGTCCGCCGTTGGCCAGCAGCCGCTCGAATTCGGCATTGCGATCGGCGAGCACCTTGGAGGTCTTCTTGGTGGCGGCGAACAACTGCTTGAGCTGATCGTCACGCTTGGCCAGGGACTCCGAGAGCCGCGCCACGCCGTCGATGGAGCCGCGCAGTTCCTGCGGGGTGCCCGAGAACGCCTGCGACAGCACCTGGAAGGACTGCGCCAGCTGTTCGGTATTGGTCTCCTCGACATTGCGGGCGGCATCGCTGAAGGCGTCCACCACGTCGTAGGGAGACACGGTGCGCGACAACGGAATCGCCTTCGAGGGATCCGCGGCGTGCGCGCCCTTGGGATCGAGCGCCAGGTACTTCTGCCCGAGCAGGGTCTTGATCTGGATGGAGGCGGTGGTCTCGTCGCCGATCCAGGCGTCCTGGGTGCGGAAGTCGACGAGCACCTTGTCCCCGTCCAGGCTCACGTCCTGCACGGTGCCGACCTTGACGCCGGCGATGCGCACCTCGTTGCCCTTCTTCAGCCCGGCGGCCTCGGAGAACTCGGCGGTGTACTTGGTGCCCGCGCCGATGATCGGCAGCTTGTCCAGGCTGAACGCGGACACGGTCACCAGCAGCACCATGAGCAGGCCGATGCCGCCCATGAATGCCGGACTGCGCTTGCCCAGCACAATGCGGTCGTCCATCTAGCGGCCTCCCTTCCCGTGGCAGCGCGGAGCCGGGTTCGTGTAGATCGGCTGATTGATCGTCGGCATGTTCGCCACCGCCGCGGGCAGATTCAGGCCCTGCGCGTCCGGCAGGCCCGGTCCGGCGACGATGTCGATACCGCAGAGGTAGAACTGGAACCAGGAACCGTAGGAGGCGGCGCGGCCCAGCTTGTCCATCTTGATGGGCAGGTTGGTCAGGCCCTCGTCGACCTCGTCCTGGCGGCTGTTCAGGGTGCCGGTCAACTGGTTCAGCCCCGCGATGGCGCCCTGCAGGTTCGGCCGCACCGGCACCAGCAGGTCCGCGGTCGCCGAGGCCAGATTGCCCAGCGAGCTGACGGCCGAGCCGATGGTGCCGCGTTCGGCGTTCAGTCCGGTGATCAGCGCCTCGGTGTTCACGATGAGCTGGTCGAGCTGCCCGTCGCGGGCGTTGATGGCATCGAGCACCGCGTTCAGGTTCTTGATGACCTCGCCGATCACCGCGTCCTTGTCGGCGATCTTGTTGGTCAGCGAGGCGGTGTTCTGCACCAGCTCGGTGATGGTCCCCGACTCGCCCTGGAACACCTGAATGATGTTGTAGGACAGCTTGTTCACATCGTCGGGGGTCAGCGTCTGGAACAGCGGCCGGAACCCGTTGAAGAGTTCGGTCAGGTTCAGCGCCGGCGTGGTCCGCTCCAGCGGGATGGTGGCGCCCTTGGTGATCTTGCGCCCCTGCTGGCCGGTGCCCTGCTCCAGCGCGATGTAGCGCTGGCCCACCAGGTTCCGGTACTTGATGGTCGCCGTGGTCGAGGCGGGCAGCCAATCGCGGTCCGTGATCTCGAATTCCACATTGGCCAGGCGCTTGTCCACGATCGAAACCTTGGACACCTTGCCCACCCGCACACCCGCGATGCGCACTTCGTCACCGGGGTTCAGCGAGGTCACATCGGTGAAGCGGGCATTGAATTTGGTCCCGCCGCCACCGTAATTGGCGATGGTCAGCGCCAGCACCGTGGTGGCGGCGACCGTCACCAGGATGAACGCGATCAACTTGGTCAGCGTGCCGCCGAGGCCGCGCAGCAGATCCTTCATCGAACGCTCACCTCACTGCCGCGGAAGGCCGGAGCCGCGATCTTGGTGATCCAGCTCGGCACCTGCTGCGGCGAAACACCGTGCGCCGCGCCGTAGATGGTGCCCAGGGTCTGCTGCTCCTGCTTCGATCCGGCGGTGGTCACGTCGTACGGGCCGTACATCCGGTACTGCGGCGACGGCTGCAGGCCGATGGCCTGGTCACCGGGGGTGCGGCTGGGCGGCTGGTAGGAGCCGTCATTGGCCGAGCCGTTGGTGTACTGGCCGGGATCGACATTGAGCGGGTACTCCGGAATGCACATGGCCCCACGCGGATCGAACCAGCGCGGCTCGTCCTGATTGGGCACGTACCGGCCGCGCGGATTGACGATCTCGACGGTCACGCGCGAGCCGGGCAGATCGGTGCCCTTGCCGAACAGTTCGTCGATGCGCGGCTTCATCTGCGCGAAGTTCTTCAGCGCGCAGGTGTAGCCGGGCGAGTACTTGGCCAGCGCTTCCAGCGCGGGCCGCGAATCCGCCGCCACGTCGATGATGTTGTCGCGGTTGGTCAGCAGGAAGTCGGCCAGCGTCGCCGAGCTCGGGGTGAGCACCGCGAGCATGGTGTCGATCTGCGAACGCTTCTGCACGATGGTGGCATTGGTGGTGCGCAGATTGTCCAGCGCGTCCACCAGCTGCGGCGCGGCATCGCTGTAGGTCTCGGCGACGTCCGCGAACAGCCGCAGATCCTCCTGCAGCGTCCGCAGTTCCGTGTTCACCTGCTTGAAGATCTCGTCCAGGCGCTCCACCGTCTTGCCCAGCTCCTCGCCCTGGCCCTGCAGCGCCTGCGAGAGCGCGCCCAGGGTGGAGGACAGGTACTGCGGCGGAATCGCCTGCAGCAGCGGCAGAATGTGGTCGAGCAGCTGGCTGACCTCGATGGCATTGCCGGTGGTGTCCTGATGCAGGGTCGCGCCCTCGGTCAGGTGCCCGCTCGGGTTCTCCGGCCACACCAGATCGATGTAGCGCTCGCCGAACAGCGTCTTGGGCAGCAGTCGCGCCGTCACATTGGCCGGGATCTGATCGGCCTTGGCCGGATCGATGGCCAAGTCCAGGGTGACGTTCTTGCCGTCGTACGAACTCGACCGCAGCTCACCGACATTCACCCCGCGCACCTTCACGTCCGCATTGCGGGTGAGGGCGTTGCCGACGGTGTCGGTGATCAGGTTGACCCGGACGGTGTCCACGAACTGCTTGTTGTAGATGGCGATGGTGGTCCACAGGAACAGCGCCACCACCACGAAGAACAGCACGCCGAGGGTACGGCTGCGCAGCTTCTCGGTCTTGCGCCAGAACTGCACGCGCTCCGGGTTGCTCATCCGGCCACCCGCACCGTCGTGGTCGTGCCCCAGATCGCCAGGGACAGGAAGAAATCGAGCACATTGATCAGCACGATGGCGGCGCGCACCGCGCGGCCCACGGCCACGCCGACGCCCGCCGGGCCGCCACTGGCATTGAAGCCGTAGTAGCAGTGCACCAGGATGATGACGAATGCGAAGACCAGCACCTTGAGGAACGAATAGACGACGTCTTCAGGTGGCAGGAAGAGCTGGAAATAGTGGTCGTAGGAACCACTGGATTGACCGTTGAAATAAATACTGATCAATCGTGAGGCCACATACGTGCCGAGCAGGCCGACCACGTACAGCGGAATGACGGCGACGAATCCGGCGATGACGCGGCTGGTGACCAGGAACGGCACCGACGGCACCGCCATCACCTCGAGCGCGTCGATCTCCTCGGAAATACGCATGGCGCCCAGCTGCGCGGTGAAACCACAACCGACCGTCGCCGAAAGGGCCAGTGCCGCAACCAGGGGCGCCAGCTCACGGGTGTTGATGTAGCCGGTCAGGAAGCCGGTGAGCACGCCGGAACCCAGCGCGTCCAGGGCCTTGAAGCCCTGCAGGCCGACCACCACGCCGACCGAGGCCGACATGAACACGATCACGCCGATGGTGCCGCCGATGACCGCCAATGCGCCCGAACCGAAAGTCACTTCGGCCAGCAGCCGCATGACTTCCTTGCGGTAATGCACGACGGTGCGCGGAATCCAGGCGATGGCCCGCGAATAGAACGACATCTGATCGCCGGCTTTGTCGACCAGGTGCACCGGCGCTTTGAGGGCACCGGTGACCCGGCGCGCCGACCGGGTAATGACGGTGGTGCGCTGCGAAACGACCATTGATCACGCGCCCTTTGCCGGGACGACCTGAAGATAAATCAGGGTCAGGATCAGATTAAGGAAGAAGAGCGTGAGGAACGAGATGACCACCGATTGATTCACCGCGTCGCCCACTCCCTTCGGTCCCCCCTTGGGATGCAGCCCCTTGTAGGCGGCGATGACACCCGCTACGAGCCCGAAGATCAAAGCCTTCAGCTCGCCGATCCAGAGGTCCGGCAGCTGCGCCAGCGCCGAGAACGACGCCAGATACGCACCGGGCGTGCCGCCTTGCAGCAGCACGTTGAAGCCGTAGCCGCCCATGATGCCGACCACGGAGACGAGTCCGTTGAGGAGCAGCGCGACCAGCATCATGCCGAGCACGCGCGGAACCACCAGGCGCTGAATGGGATCGATGCCGAGGACTTCCATGGCGTCGATCTCTTCGCGAATGGTGCGCGAGCCGAGATCCGCGGCGACCGCGGAACCCGCTGCGCCCGCGATGATCAGCGCGGTCACCACGGGTGCCGCTTGCTGAACGGTTGCGAGAACACTGGTGGCGCCGGTGAAATTTTCGGCGCCGAGCTGCTTGATGAGGGAGCCGGTCTGCAGAGCGACCACGGCGCCGAACGGGATTGCCACCAGTGCGGCCGGAAGAATCGAGACCGAGGCGATGAACCACGACTGCTCGATGAATTCACGGAACTGGAAGGGCCGGCGGAACGTCTTACGGACCACGTCCAATAGGAGTGCGAAGACGTTGCCGGCCTGGGCAAGACCCGACTCGACCGGGGTGCGCAGTCGTGTCAGGGTTGGATTCACGCCGCGTATGTTACCCGTTAGTCAGGTTCTGTCGAACCGTGGTGTCGTACGTGCCCTGGTAGGCGGGAATCACCTGCGTGTCGTCGTCCCCGTTGGTCTCCATGGACTCGCGGATCGCCTCCTGCGCGGCGGGCGGCAGGGTGTGCAGGATCTGGCGCACGCGCTCCCGGCGACGGTGCACGGCCTGGCGCACCGGCATACCCGGCTGCGCCCGCATCTGCGGGATGATGCCCTCGACTTCTTCGGCGCCACCGGCGTGGTGACCCGAGTCGAACATGGCCTGCTCGCGGGCCATCTGGGCTTCGTCCTTCTCCTCGGACATACCGATCGGGCCCTGCATGCGGCCGTTGAGGAACTGCTTCACCACCGGCTCCTCCGAGGTGAGCAGCACCTCGCGGGGGCCGAACATGACCAGGTTGCGGCGGAACAGCATGCCGATGTTGTCCGGCACCGAACGGGCCAGGTTGATGTTGTGCGTGACGATCAGGATCGTGGCGTCGATCTGCGCGTTGATATCGATCAGCAGCTGCGAAAGGTAGGTGGTGCGAACGGGATCCAGACCCGAGTCCGGCTCGTCGACCAGGATGATCTGCGGGTCCAGCACCAGGGCGCGGGCCAGGCCGGCGCGCTTGCGCATACCGCCGGAGATCTCACCGGGCAGCTTCCCCTCCGCGCCCAGCAGACCGGTCAGCTCGAGCTTCTCCATGACGATCTTCTTGATCTCGGATTCGCTCTTCTTGGTGTGCTCGCGCAACGGGAAGGCCACATTGTCGAACAGGTTCATCGAGCCGAAGAGCGCGCCGTCCTGGAAGAGGACGCCGAACAGCTTCCGGATCTCGTACAGCTCCTTGTTGGAGCAGGTGGTGATGTCGGTGCCGTCGATGTAGATCGAGCCCTTTTCCGGGCGCAGCAAACCGATCAGGGACTTCAGAAAGACGGACTTACCGGTACCGGAGGGGCCGAGCAGAGCACTGACTTCCCCCGGGGGCAGCGTCAGGCTGACGTCCTGCCAAATCCGCTGCGAACCGAATGACTTGGTGATGCCTTCGGTCCTGACCTCGACGCCCACGCCAACCTCCACAAATTCTCAGACGAGCGCACTACTGGTGCTTCCACTGTTAACTCAGCGCGCGGTGTGGCGCATCACAGTAGGTCCGGTCACTGTATCGCATATGCCCCGTCTCGGACACCGAGACCTGACTCGCGAGTAGAAACGTTCGCAGCCCGTTGCGAATCACGGACAGATCACAACCGCCGAAAATGCGAAAAGAGCAGTCCCACAAGGGGACTGCTCTTCTCAGGCTTTAAGAACCCGTCCGCTTTCGCGGCGGTCCGCCACCTCGGGGCGATGGGGGCGAAGCCCCCACCCCGAGACCAAGGGGTTTCAGGGGCGCAAGCCCCTGAGAGTCCCGAGAGTCGGCAGAACCTTACTTGACGGTGATCTTGGCGCCGGCCTCTTCCAGCTTCGCCTTGGCGGCCTCGGCGGCCTCCTTGGCGACCTTCTCCAGGATCGGCTTCGGGGCGCCCTCGACCAGGTCCTTGGCTTCCTTCAGGCCCAGGCCGGAGACGATCTCACGCACGACCTTGATGACCTGGATCTTCTTGTCGCCGGCCGACTCCAGGATCACGTCGAACTCGTCCTGCTCTTCGGCGGCGTCGGCCGGAGCGGCAGCGCCACCCGCGACGGCGACGGCGACCGGAGCAGCGGCGGTGACCTCGAACTTGTCCTCGAACGCCTTCACGAACTCGGACAGCTCCAGCAGGGTCATGCCGGCGAAGGTCTCGAGCAGCTCATCAACGTTGGCCATTGATATTTCCTTTCGGTGGGTTCGTCACCGCGCGAACGGCGACGAAAAGGTTTGGGGTGGTTTATTACTCGGCGTCGACAGCAGCCGGAGCAGCCTCGGCAGCGCCACCTTCGGCGCGCTTCTTCTCCTCCAGGGCCGCGGCCAGACGGGCGATCTGCGAGGCCGGGGCGGCGAACAGCCCGGCAGCCTTCGACAGGTTGCCCTTCATGGCGCCGGCCAGCTTGGCCAGCAGCACCTCGCGCGACTCGAGGTCGGCGATGCGCTCGACCTCGGACACGGACAGCGCAGCGCCGTCCATGTAGCCGCCCTTGATGATCAGCGCCTTGTTGTCCTTGGCGAACGCCTTCAGCGCCTTCGCGGCGTCGACCGGCTCACCCGTGATGAAGGTGATGGCGGTCGGACCGACGAACAAGTCATCCAGGCCTTCCACGCCCGCCTCGGCGGCAGCGCGCTTGACCAGGGTGTTCTTGGCGACGGAGTAGGTAGCGTTCGCGCCGAGCGCACGACGCAGTTCAGTGATCTTGCCGACGGACAGGCCACGGTATTCCGTGACGACGGTCGCCGTGGACGACTTGAACTGCTCAGTGATCTCCGCAACCGCGGTGACCTTCTCAGCCTTTGCCATACTTCGCCTCCTCTCTGGATGGTCGGTTCTCGTATGAACTACCGAGTTCCGCCACAGGGGCCGGCGACAAAGCAAACGCCCCGGACGCAGAGTGGTCCCGGGGCGCACAAGAAACGCGATTTCTCGCAGGTTTCCCGACCTCGGCTCTCCCTGCGTGGGCCGCCGGCAATATCGCCGGACCTTCGACTGCCCCGAGGGCAGCAACCAACGGTCTTCGGTAGAACGATGTGGGTTGATCACCGAACGAATCAATGACCGTCGTCCAATATAGCCGACCCGCATCTATCCACCAAAACGGGGTCGCCGTGGTACTAGTCCACCATGACAGAACGGAACGAGCGCAAGGTCAGCCTGGTCGGCGTGAACGGCTGGTTCGTCAGCGCCCGTCTCAACGAGCGCGGCGACCTCATCATCGACGGCCAGGACCTCGGCGGCCCCTTCAGCGAATACGAATGGGCCTGGGCCTTCTCCAGCACCACCTTCGACCTGATCCGCGCCCGCCTGGGCGCCGACAAGGACGCCGACATCCTCGACGTCCTCCTGAACTCCTTCGCCAGCAACGAACTCCGCGACCCAGGCCGTTGGCTCCACAACGAAGCGGGGATCCCCGCGGAATTCTGGAGCCGGGTCGAGCCGTAACCGAGGCGGGCTACACGCTGCCGGTGAAGAGGCTGTCCAGAACCTTGCAGTATTCGGGGATGTTGGAGCCGGGGTTCGGGCTCACCAGGCCGGTGCAGCCGGTGATGACGGCGGAGCCCAGGTAGGGCAGGCCGAGCGGGCCGGACTTGGATCCGGTTCCGCCGGAAGGGGTTTCGGCGGCGGCGGGGGTGGCAAGCAGGCCGGTGAGCAGGGCGGCGGCGGTGAAGGACAGGGCGAGACGGCGCATGGCGGCACCGTGTCATCGTTTCTCCGGGCGCGACAGACTGTAAAACTGGGGTATTTCAAATTGGCGGATTCGGGCTAGTCTCGCGGCACAGGCTTTCCGGAGGTAATCATGCCCAGTTTCACCAAATCCCTTGCCGCTGCGGCCCTTTCCGCCGCTCTGATCGGGATGGCCGCCGCGCCCGCGGCCGCTGATCCGGAATTGCCGCCGCGCGGCACGGGGTCGGCGGGGGTCGATGCCGGATCCACGGTGCTTCAGGCCGGGTCGGCCGCCATCGTCACTCCGATCGTGGGGACGCTCATCCGATCCCTGTGCACTCTGAGCACCGGCGACCCGATCTGCGGGCTGCACGATCTGTGATGCTCGGGCATCCGGCCACAGGATGCCCTCCCGAATAGCCGAGGGCCGGCACGCATTTCGCGTGCCGGCCCTCGTTACTGCTTTGCGTTGCTACGCAAGTCGCGGAGAGGTCAGTCCTCTTCGGCGAAGTTGCGGGTGCGGTTCGGATCCACCGGGATGCCCGGTCCGGTGTTGGTCGAGAACGTCACCTTCTTGACGTAGCGGCCCTTCGCGGTGGAGGGCTTGACGCGCAGGATCTCGTCGAACGCGGCGCCGTAGTTCTCGGCCAGCTTCTTCTCGTCGAAGGAAGCCTTGCCGATCACGAAGTGCAGGTTGGCCTGCTTGTCGACTCGGAAGTTGATCTTGCCGCCCTTGATGTCGTTGACGGCCTTGGTCACGTCGGGGGTGACGGTGCCCGTCTTCGGGTTCGGCATCAGACCACGCGGGCCCAGGACGCGCGCGATGCGACCGACCTTGGCCATCTGGTCCGGGGTGGCGATCGCGGCGTCGAAGTCCAGCCAGCCGCCCTGGATGCGCTCGATCAGGTCCTCGGCGCCCACGGCGTCCGCACCGGCGGCCTCGGCCTCGGCGGCCTTGTCGCCGACCGCGAACACGATGACGCGGGCGGTCTTACCGGTGCCGTGCGGCAGGTTGACGGTGCCGCGGACCATCTGGTCGGCCTTGCGGGGATCGACACCGAGACGCACGGCGACCTCGACGGTCGCGTCGGTCTTGGTGGTGGCGGTCTCCTTCGCGAGCCGCGCGGCGGCCAGCGGGGCGTACAGCGCGCTCTTGTCGACCTTGGCGGCCGCCTCGAGATAAGCCTTGCTTCGTTTTGCCATGTTTGTCTGTCCTTGTCTAAGTCAGAAGTGGTGCGGGACTGGCCGTCCCTCCCACCGAGCCGGGAAGGCTCTACTCCGCGATGGTGATACCCATCGAGCGGGCGGTACCAGCGATGATCTTCGCCGCGGCGTCGATGTCGTTGGCGTTGAGGTCTTCCTGCTTGGTCTTGGCGATCTCACGGATCTGATCCATGGTGACCTGCGCGACCTTGTTGCGGTGCGGCTCGGCGGAGCCCTTCTGCACACCGGCGGCCTTCAGCAGCAGACGCGCGGCGGGCGGCGTCTTCAGCTTGAAGTCGAACGAGCGGTCTTCGTAGACCGTGATCTCGACCGGGATGACGTTGCCACGCTGCGACTCGGTCGCCGCGTTGTACGCCTTGCAGAACTCCATGATGTTGACGCCGTGCTGACCCAGCGCCGGACCCACGGGCGGAGCCGGGTTGGCGGCACCGGCCTGGATCTGGAGCTTGATGAGCCCAGCGACCTTCTTCTTCTTCGGGGGCATCTTTCTTCCTTGGGTTAGGTTCCTTACGGAATCCCGTAAGCCTTCTCAGGGATGTGCGCCCAGGCCTTGCCTGCCATCGGGCAGGCGGCACGAGGCACAACCCGACAAGTCTATGTGAACGCGAAAAAGGCGGTGACACCGGGGCGAACCCGGGCCACCGCCTGCACGCGATTAAATCTTGGCGACCTGCGTGAACGCCAGCTCGACCGGCGTCTCGCGACCGAAGATCGAGACCAGCACCTTGAGCTTCTGCTGTTCGGCATTGACCTCGGAAATGCTGGCCGGCAGCGTCGCGAACGGCCCGTCCATGACGGTCACCGACTCGCCGACCTCGAAGTCGACCTCGATGGTCGGCTTCACGATGGGGGTCTCGCCCGTGGTGTCGGCGCCGGCGGCGGCAGCGGTGGCCGGCGCGGCGGCCTTCTTCTGCTGCGCGGCCGGGACCAGGAACTTCACCACATCGGAGATGGACAGCGGCGACGGGCGCGAGGTGGCGCCGACGAAACCGGTGACGCCGGGGGTGTTGCGGACCGCGCCCCAGGACTCGTCGTTCAGTTCCATCCGGACCAGGATGTAGCCCGGCAGCACCTTGCGGTTGACGTTCTTGCGCTGGCCGTTCTTGATCTCGGTGACCTCTTCGGTCGGCACCTCGACCTGGAAGATGTAGTCCTCGAGACCGAGGTTCTGCACGCGGGTCTCGAGATTGGTCTTCACCTTGTTCTCGTAACCGGCGTAGGAGTGGATGACGTACCAGTCGCCGGGCGCGCGACGCAGCGCGGCGGTCATCTCGGCGACGGGGTCGAGGGGTTCGGCGGGCTCGGAGAGTTCGGCAGCGGGCTGCGCGGCGTCGTCCTCTTCGGCATCCACGGAGGCGTCGGAGTCCACCAAGTCGTCGGCGTCGGCGATGGTCTCGTCCACCGTCTCGTCGATCTCGAACTCGTCGGTCGTACCGTTCTCCGGGGTGCTCACTGGGGCACTCGCCTTCCTTGTCGTCACGTAATTCTTTGCGCGCCGGGGGAATACCCCGACGGATGGTCCGTCCTCACGCCTCTGCACGCGGGACGGTGAACCAGCGCCGACCGGTCAGCTAGCCGAACAGCCAGTTGACACCCTTGATGAACGCCAGATCCAACCCGCTGATGAACGCGACCATGAAGATCACGAACACCAGAACAACGCTCGTATAGGTGACCATCTGCTTGCGGTTGGGCCAGATCACCTTGCGAAGTTCGGAAACAACTTCCTTGAGGAACTTCACCAGGCGCTTGAACGGATTGCCCGTACCGCTGCGACCGGCCTTGCCGGACTGCTTCTTGTCTGCCTTCGTCGTGGACGAGGGCCGATCGGCTACCGCGACGGTCGCGGACGACGCCGTACGTGACCGCCGGGCGGTGCGCTTACCGCTCGGCCGAGCCACCGCGGTGTCGTCGCCGTCTTCGGCATGCGCGCCGTGGCGAGTATCCCGCTCGTCGCTCACGTCGATCCTCTCTCGTCGCCGGCATAGGGCAGGGGCGACAGGACTTGAACCTGCAACCTGCGGTTTTGGAGACCGCTGCTCTGCCAGTTGAGCTACGCCCCTTCGGCCGGACGATCAGTATTGTCCAGCCACTGTTCTATTCAGTTATACAACCTGGTCTTCACACAACATACGCGCCGCTCCTCGGAGCAGCGCGCATCGGCTGGTGACCCCAGATTGCCGAGTCTACGGTACGCGCCGCGGCAATCGCCAATCGGGGGTCCAACGTCCCAGGTCAGGCCAGCTGCACGGTGGCGGTGGCGCGACCGAAGATCTTGCGCCCCTCCGACTTCGCCACGATGGCGACGACGGCGGTGCGATTCTCCGGGTCCACCGACTTCACCTTGCCGGTGTATTCGATCTCCGCCGGGCTGTCGATCGGGACGTACACCGGGCTGGTGAAGCGCACGTTGTATTCCTTGACCGCACCCGGGTCGCCGAGCCAGGAGGTGACGAAGCCGCCACCCAGGCCCATGGTCAGCATGCCGTGCGCCACCACGTTTTCCAGCCCGACCAGCTTCACGACCTCGTCGCTCCAGTGGATCGGATTGGCGTCGCCGGAGACGCCGGCGTAGTTCACCAGATCGCCGCGGGTCAGTTTCACCACGCGCGTGGGGAGTTCGTCGCCGACGGCCACGTCCTCGAAGCGGATGGCGTGCTTGCTCGCCACGATCGCGCCCGCGGTCACCTTCACCGGCACCGGATCGGCGGCCACCGCGGCATCGGCGGCGAGCGGACGGTGTTCGGGGGTCTCGTCCGGGCCGACCCCGTGCATGAGCACATTGCGCACGGCGTCACCGATATTGGGATCGATGTCACCGCCGCTGCGGCCGATCAGGGTGGTGTAGGTGGTGAGCACCAGCTCGTCGTTCTGCGCGACCACGTCGTTGCGGGTGACGATGATGTCGCCGCCGAAGGCCTGCCGGAACGAGTGCAGGTACACGATGCAGGAGAGCTGGTCGCCGGCCTTGATGGGCCGGTGGAATTCCAGGATCTGATCGGTCTGCATGATCTGGCTCAGGTCGTAGCCGGTGACGATCTGCTCGAAGAGCTTGCGCTGGGCCAGGATTCCGACCAGGGAGATGAAGGTGAGCGGGGCCACCAGGCCGTCGTAGCCGTATTCGCGGGCGACGCTCTCGTCCCAGTGCACGGGGTGGTAGTCCTGCACGGCGCGGGCGTACTCGCGCACCTTCTCGCGACCGACCTCGTAGTAGTCGTCGACGCGGTAGTGATGGCCGACCATGGCGGCGGCGTGGGCAGCGGGATCGAAAGCCGCCTCGGCTTCTTCGATCATCTCGACCTCGGTGTCAATCTCGGTGTTGATCGTCACGGCAGGAAGTCCCTTATCTGATCCCGGTCCCGGAATCGGCGGAGCGCTGAACCACCGCTATATACGCCAAGTGCCGGACCGGGGCCACTGTCCCTTTGTGTGGGGGACGAAGCAGCTTACCGATCCGGCACTTCTTCCACGCGGTAGAGCGCGCGGGGTTAAGTTAGCGGGATTCGCGATGCGCCCGGTGAGTACCGCAGTTGGGGCAGAACTTCTTCAGCTCCAGGCGGTCCGGGTCGTTACGCCGGTTCTTCTTGGTGATGTAGTTACGGTGCTTGCACTGCTCGCAGGCCAAGGTGATCTTTGGCCGGATATCAGTGGACTTCGCGGCCACGATTTGCCTTCCTTCCGGACAGCCTGATGGGAATATCAGATATGTAGCGATGGCCGGACTTGAACCGGCGACACAACGATTATGAGTCGTTTGCTCTACCGACTGAGCTACACCGCCATCATGTGCGGACTAGACGGCGGGGATGTTCCCGGGTCCTGCACGAGAAGCCGAGTCGGTCACCACCGGCAATCCGGCGAGCCCCCTAACGGAATCGAACCGTTGACCTTTTCCTTACCATGGAAACGCTCTGCCGACTGAGCTAAGGGGGCGTGTCTGTCTTGCTCCGGTCCAGGACCGGGGCGCTGAAGACTTGAACGAGATTACACAACATCCGGACCACATACCAAACCGGGTGTTCAGAGCCGGTTTTCGCGGCGATTCGAGCTACTCGCAGCGCGGGTTCGAGGGGATGCGATTCGGACGAACCGGTCGGCACCGGAAGCGGTCCCGCGACCCCGGAAACCGGTCGCGCGGAGCCGGAAAAAGGCGAAACCCCCGGGGACTGTGTCCTCGGGGGTTTCTCTGTGGCAGATGTAGGATTCGAACCTACGTAGGCTTTCGCCGACGGATTTACAGTCCGCTCCCATTGGCCGCTCGGGCAATCTGCCGTGCGCCGCATTCGGTGCGCTGAAAGAATACAACGATCCCCCGCCCCGATTGCAAACCGGCTGGATACGGCGGTCGCGGACCGGCTAGCGTCGGTGGGAAAACCCTCGGAAAACTCGGAAGAACTTCCGATCTTCGACAGGAGCAAAGCGTGGCCGATTCGTCGTTCGATGTCGTCAGCAAGGTCGATCGCCAGGAGGTGGACAACGCCCTCAACCAGGCGGCGAAGGAGCTGACCACCCGCTACGACTTCCGTGGCACCGGCGCGAGCATCGAGTGGTCGGGTGAGGACAAGATCATCCTCTCGGCCGAGGCCGAGGAGCGGGTCAAGGCCGCGCTGGACGTGTTCAAGGAGAAGCTGATTCGCCGCGATATCTCGCTCAAGGCGTTCGACGCCGGCGATCCGCAGCAGTCCGGCAAGGTGTACAAGATCACAGGCACGATCGTGCAGGGGATCACTTCCGAGAACGCGAAGAAGATCGCCAAGAAGATCCGCGACGAGGGCCCGAAGAGCGTCAAGGCGCAGATTCAGGGCGAGGAACTGCGCGTTTCGAGCAAGTCCCGCGACGACCTGCAGGCCGTCATCTCGCTGCTGAAGGGCGCTGATCTGGATATCGCCCTGCAGTTCGTGAACTACCGCTGACATGGGTTCGTGGGGCTGAGCCCCACACCCCGAAAGGCCAGGGTCCGGGGCTCAGCCCCCGGACCCTTCCGTTTTCAGAGGTTGCGCGTGCCGCCCGCCATTTCCTCCAGGCGAGCGATCCGGTCCGCCATGGGCGGGTGCGTCGAGAACCACTTCGCCATCTTGTCGCCGGCCCGGAAGGGGTTGGCGATCATCAGATGCGATTGCGCGGTGAGCTGCGGCTCGGGCGGCAGCGGCGCCGCCTGGGTGCCGCGTTCCAGCTTGCGCAGGGCCGAGGCCAAGGCCAGCGGATCGCCGGTGAGCACCGCTCCGTCGGCATCGGCCTGATATTCGCGAGAACGCGAGACGGCCAGTTTGATCAGTGACGCCGCGATCGGGCCGAGCAGCGAAACCAGGAGTACGCCAATGACATTCGGGCCTTCGCCATTGCCGCGGCCGCCGAAGGCGCTGGCGAAGAAGGCCAGGTTCGCGAGGCCGGAGATGACCGCCGCCAGAGCGCCCGCGACCGAGGAGATCAGGATGTCGCGGTTGTAGACGTGCGACAGTTCGTGGCCCAGTACCGCGCGCAGCTCACGTTCGTCCAGGAGCTGGAGAATTCCCGTGGTGCAGCAGACGGCCGCGTGACGCGGATTGCGGCCCGTGGCAAAGGCATTGGGGGCATTGGTGGGGCTGATGTAGAGCCGCGGCATGGGCTGCCGGGCGGCCGTCGCGAGCTCGCGCACGATGCGGTACATGACCGGCGCTTCCAGTTCGGTGACCGGTTGCGCGTGCATGGCGCGCAGCGCGAGTTTGTCGCTGTTGAAGTACGCGTAGGCGTTCATGCCGATGGCCAGCACGATCGACAGGATCAGAATGGTCGGACTGCGGAACATCGCTCCGGCGAACACGATCAACGCCGACATGCCGGCCAGTAGTCCGAACGTCTTCAACCCGTTCGCATACCCGTGGGAGTGCATAGGTCTCCTTCCGCCGCGCCCCGGTCCCCTGTGTGTTACTCCAGGTAAACGATAGAGGCGCGGTCGGAAGTTCCCCGTCAGCCGACGCGCTCGATGGTGTAGCGCACCAGCCGCTCCAGCGCCTCGTTGGCGGGACCGCCGGGCAGCGCGGACAGTTCGGCGTGCGCGATATCGGCGTAGCCCTGCAGTTTCTCCTTGGCCAGCACCATGCCGCGGGAGCGGGACAGCAGGTCCAGCGCCTCCTCGACCTCGGCGTCGGTTTCCAGCGGCTTGGCCAGCAGCTTGCGCAGGCGATCGCCCTCGGGGCCCTCGTCGCGCAGCGCGTACAGCACGGGCAGGGTGTGCACGCCCTCGCGCAGATCGGTGCCGGGGGTCTTGCCGGACTGCTCGGACACCGAGGAGATGTCGATGATGTCGTCGGAGATCTGGAAGGCGGTGCCGACCGCGTCGCCGAGCCGGGCCAGGCGTTCCACGTGCTCGCGGTCCGCGCCGGAGAAGGTGCCGCCGAAACGGCCCGAGGCGGCGATCAGCGAACCGGTCTTCTCCCACACCACGCGCAGGTAGTGCTCGACCGGATCCTGGGACTGCTTGGCGCCGATGGTCTCCCGCATCTGGCCGGTGACCAGTTCGGCGAAGGTCTCGGCGATGATCCGCACCGCGTCCGGGCCGAGGGTGGAGACCAGCCGGGAGGCGTGCGCGAAGAGGTAGTCGCCGGCCAGGATGGCGACGCTGTTGCCCCAGCGGGCGTTCACGCTGGTGGCGCCGCGGCGCATCGGGGCCTCGTCCATGACGTCGTCGTGGTAGAGGGTGGCCAGGTGCACGAGCTCCACCACGGTGCCCGCGGTGACCAGGTCGGGGCTGGTCGGGTCCGGTCCGAGCTGCCCGGTGAGCAGCGTGAACAACGGACGGAACCGTTTGCCCCCGGCGCGAGCCAGATGCAGCGCGGCCTCCTGCAGGAACTCCTCACCGTCCGACAGTTCGGTGATCAGCAGGTCCTCGACCTGGACCAGGCCTTTTCGCACGGTCGCGGCGAGCTCGGGATCACCCAGATCCACCCCCGCAACCACGGTGCTCTCATCGCTCACAGCCGATGCGCTCATTCCATCTCCCAGTGCCGCGTCCGACCCCACGCCTAAAGAACCTAGCGTCTCGGTCGATCACCCCCTACGGACACCACCGTAGTGCGACGGAAGGAACACCGCATTGCCCGGGGAGGCGGGATGGCACCGATGCTGGTGTGCTGCAAGTATTGGGGCCATGGCTTCTCCGGATAACGCGCCCGAGCAGGGGAAATCGTCGGACGTTTTGCCTGCGCACGCGGATGTGCTGGTCGTCGGCGCAGGACCGGCCGGTTCGGCCGCGGCCGCATGGGCGGCGCGCGCGGGTCGTGACGTATTGCTCACGGATGCGGCGGTATTCCCGCGCGACAAGACCTGTGGGGACGGTCTTACGCCGCGTGCGACGGCCGAGCTGGAGCATCTGGGGCTCGGTGACTGGGTGCGTACGCACACGGTGAACAAGGGCCTGCGGATGGCCGGGTTCGGGCGCGAGGCGCTGCTGCCGTGGCCGGACGGGTCGTTCCCGAGTTACGGAAGCGCCGTTCCGCGAACCGAACTCGACGACAAGCTGCGCGAGACGGCGGTGAAGTCGGGTGCGCACATGGTGGACGGGGCCAAGGTGGTCGAGGTGGCGCGGGACGGGGATCGCGTCACCGGGGTGACCGTCAAGACCGATGCGGGGCTGCGCGCGGTGTCGTGCAAGACGCTGATCGTGGCCGACGGCGTCCGCTCCCCCGTCGGAAAACTGCTGGGGCGCACCTGGCATCGGCAGTACGCGTACGGGACGGCGGCGCGGGCGTACATCAAGTCCGAGCGCAGCGACGATCCGTGGATCACCTCGCATCTCGAATTGCGGGACGCGCAGGGCGAATTGGTGCCGGGGTACGGGTGGGTGTTCCCGCTCGGCAACGGTGAGGTCAATATCGGCGTGGGTTCGCTGGCGACCGAGAAGCGGCCGTCGCACATCGCGTTGAAACCGCTGCTCCAGCACTATGTCTCGCAGCGGCGCGCGGAGTGGGGTTTCGACGGCGAGGCGCGCGCGGTGGCGTCGGCGCTGCTGCCCATGGGCGGTGCGGTGTCGAATGTGGCCGGGCGCAACTGGGCGCTGGTCGGCGATGCCGCGGGCTGCGTGAATCCGCTGAACGGCGAGGGCATCGACTACGGCCTGGAGGGCGGCCACATGCTCTCGGAGATCCTGGACGAACCGGATCTGAGCAAGATCTGGCCGGAAATGCTGCGCGCCCGCTACGGCAAGACCTATTCGGTGGCCCGGCGGCTGGCCGCGCTGGCCACCCATCCGCGCACGGTGCCGCTCGGCGGGCCGCCGGTCATGCGCTCGAAACTGTTGCAGCGCACCGCGGTTCGGGTGATGGGCAACCTGGTCACCGACGAGGACCTGGACCTGACCGCCAAGCTGTGGCGCGGCGCGGGCCGCGCGTCCATGCGATTCGACAAACTCCAGCCGTTCTCGTGACCACCCGGCCGGTTCCCGAGGACCTGCTGCCGCATCTGCGGCGGGCCCGGGATCTGGCCGACCGGAATTACGCGGAGCCCCTGGATCTGGATGCGCTCGCCGCCGCGGCGGGCGTATCGAAATATCATTTCCTGCGCTGTTTTTCGGCCACCTACGGCAAGACGCCGGCCGCGTATCTGGCGGAGCGGCGGATCGAACGCGCGCAGGATCTGTTGCGCGCCACCAATGTCACCGTCACCGAGGCGTGCATGCTGGTCGGCTACAGCTCGCTGGGTTCGTTCAGCCGGAAGTTCACCGAGCTGGTGGGGATGTCGCCCTCGGCGTATCAAGCCAAGTTCGCCGCCGAGGGCGCACCCCATATTCCTGGTTGCTACGTCTTCATGCACGGGCTCTCGGATCGAAAACCCCTGCTGTAGCGGGCCTTACTGGCGCGGCAGGATGTGCACGCCCGCCTTGTCGGTGGAGAGCGCCAGCGAGCTGATGTACTGGATCTCGCCTTCCGGTCCCGGCACCGCCGAAGCGATCATGTCCGGCCGCTCGAATTCCATGCCGGTGGCCACGCAGGTCAGCGTCTCCCCCGACGGATTCCCGTGCTCGTCGAACATCGGCAATTCGATGCCGTCGTCGGTGCGGCGCAGGTAGTACTTGCCCTTGGTGAGGATCGCGGTGAGCGGCGTGGCCAGGAACGACACCACCACGGCGACGATCGGCGAGTACGGCTTCAGGGTCTCGCCGAAGAGCCCGAAGAAGGTCACGATCGACAGCACCGCCGAGAGCCCGAAGCCCACCAGGCCGACCGGGTTGAAGTCGTAGAGCATGCCGCGCCGGAATTCCGGCTGCTTGGGCGAGAGCTTCAGCACGTACTTGTTGATCGCGATATCCGTTGCGACGGTGACGATCCAGGCGATGCCGCAGTTGGCGTAGAAGCCGAGGATATTGTTCAGGAAGTCGAACATATTGGCTTCCATCAGAATCAGCGCGATGACGAGATTCAAGGCCAGGAAGACCAGGCGGCCGGGGTAGGTCTTGGTGACGCGGGTGAAGGAGTTGGTCCACGCCAGCGAGCCCGAATAGGCGTTGGTCACATTGATTTTGATCTGCGAGATGACGACCAGCACCACGGCCAGCGTCATGGCCAGCCAGCCCGGCATCATGTCGCGGTAGATCTCCAGGAACTGGTGCACCGGCTGGTTCGCGATGTTCTGCGCTCCGGGCAGATTCGCGATCAGGTAGACCGCCAGGAACAGGCCGACGACCTGCTTGGCCGCGCCGAACAGCACCCAGCCGGGGCCCGCGAGCAGCATCCAGCCCCACCACTTGCCCTTGTTCTCCGGGGTTTTGGGCGGCATGAAACGCAGGTAGTCGATCTGCTCGGCGATCTGAGCGATGAGCGAGAGGCACACGCCGGCGGCCAGCAGCGCGCCGGACAGGCTCACCCCGTCGCCGTCCTTGCCGCCGAAGGCCAGGAAGGTGTCCACCGATTCCGGGTGCCGCACCAGCAGGAACGCGAACGGCAGCACCATCAGGATCAGCCACAGCGGGGTGGTCCAGACCTGGAGCTTGGCCAGCGTGTTCATGCCGTAGATGACCAGCGGGAAGATCATCACCGTGGAGATCAGATAGCCGATCGGCAGCGGGATGTGCAGGCCCAGTTGCAGGCCCTGCGCCATGATCGAGCCCTCGAGCGCGAAGAAGATGAAGGTGAACGAGGCGAACACGATGTTCGTGATCACCGACCCGTAGTAGCCGAAGCCGCTGCCGCGGGTGATCAGGTCCAGGTCGATGTTGTAGCGCGCCGCGTAGTAGGCCAGCGGGAAGCCGGTGAGCATGACCACCACGGTGAAGATGCCGATGCCCAGCAGCGCGTTGCCGGTGCCGTGCTCGATGCCGATGTTCGCGCCGATGGCGAAGTCTGCCAGGTAGGCGATGCCGCCCAGCGCGGAGACGCCGACCACCGCCGGGCTCCATTTGCGATAGCTGCGCGGCGCGAACCGCAGTGTGTAGTCCTCCAGCGTCTCCTTCGACGCGGTGACCGCGTCGGAAGGGCGCGATTCGACCTGAACCACCGGCAAACTCCTCGTTTCGGGTTCCTCACCTGCTGTATACGTTCACGAGACTGGTGTCCGAATGTTGATCATGAGATTCCGAGCGGTTTCTATCGAGTTACGTAAGCCTCACTCTTGTTACGTCTGGATTCACGGCGACACCGCAATTTCGGAGAAGCGGTGGCGGGGATCCGGTCCATAGCCTGATGGCATGACGACCATCACCAATGTTTCGCTCGTGACCGTGTACGTGACCGACCAGACCGCCGCCAAGCAGTGGTACATCGACAAGCTGGGGTTCGTGGAGACCGGCGATGTGACCATGGGCGACAACGGGTTCCGCTGGGTGACCGTGGCGCATCCGGATCATCCGGAACTCGAAGTGACGCTGATGATTCCGGGGCCGCCGCTGGACGACGCCCTCGCCGAGGCGATCAGGCGGTCCATGGCGAACGGCACGCACGGGGCGCTGGGGCTGCGAACCGCCGACTGCCACAAGACATTCGAGGAGTTGACCGCCAAGGGCGTGGAATTCGTACAGCCGCCGGCCGAGCGGCCCTACGGCGTGGAGGCCATCATCCGAGACAACTCGGGAAACTGGCTGGTACTGGTGGAGCCGCGCGCATTCGATCCGAACGGGCTGTAGCACGCGAAGGGGCTGGGGACTCGCCCAACCCCCTCGCGGATTCGCGGGACGGAGGCCGAGCCCCCGAACCCCTTTTAGGCGTTCTGCGCGGCGAACCAGGCCTCGACGGACTTGCGCTCGCTGTTCATCACCTTTTCGAGCAGGTTCTCCACCAGCGGCTCGATGGCCCCGCCGACCAGCGACACCTTCACGTCGATGGTGCCGGAGGCGGCGATCTCGGAACCCTCTGCGGTGGGCCGCAATTCGAATGCGCCCTCCATCTCGGTGGTGATGCCGCCCGACGCGCCCTTGAAGGTGCCCTTGGCGACATCTCCTTCGAGCGGGCCCCAGGTGTCGGTGCGCTCGAGCATGAGATCGCTCTTGAGGACCTTCTTCACGATGCCGGGAATCTTGTCCTCGGGCGCTTTTTCGGTCATATGAATGCGAATGGTGCCGGGGCCGTCCGGGTGGGACAGGTCCAGCGTGGCGGTCGTCGCGTCGGCGAACCGCGCCTGCCACATCTCGTCGTTGGTGAGTGCCCGGTGAAGCTCTTCGACCGGGACGCTGTACTGCACGGTGAAGCTGAATTTACGGGACATGGCGGCAACGGTAGCCCAGTCATGGAATAGCCTGCTGAAGTGTCGGAAACTAGCCAGTCTGCAAGCACCGCGCTGCGGAGTGTCGATCCCGCACAGCGGCGCGCGATTCGCTTGCGGCGAGCCCGGATCGGGGTGGTGATCACCGCGACCGCGTTCAGCGTGCTGGCGGTGCTGCTGGTGCTGGCGGCCTGGCGCGACGATCACCTGATCAGCTCCGACAAGGGCGTGACCAGCGCGGAAGTGCTGTCCGCGGGCCGGCTGCGGTCGGCGGTCATCTACGTGACCCCGGACGGGCAGACCCACAATCCGAAGGTCGGCGTCCTGTATCCGACCAAACTGACCGCCGGCGAGCGGATCAATGTCGAATACCGGCGCAGCGATCCGGATCTGGTGCGGGTGGCGGGGCGCGATGCCAGCGTCGCCGTCATCCCGGCCGCGTCGGTGATCGTGGTGGCGTGGGCCATCGCCATCCCGCTGTTGTGGCTGCTGGGTTGCTCGCCGATGGTGTGGCTGGGGGCGTTCGCGACGCGCCTGCGCGGGCTGTGGACGCGATGGTCGCGGGCCCGCGGCGGCAGCTAGGGTGCGATTGTGGCGAAAACAGAGCGGCGGGAATCGTTTCGGGCCTCGTTGGAGAAGCAGCCCAAAGAGGTCGCGTCGATGTTCGACGGGGTCGCTAAGCGGTATGACCTGACCAACACCGTGATTTCCATGGGCCAGGACCGGTACTGGCGCTGGGCTACCCGGCAGGCTCTGGGCTTGCGGCCCGGTGAACGGGTGCTCGACCTAGGGGCCGGGACCGGCGTTTCCACGGTCGAATTCGGCAAGTCCGGCGCCTGGTGTGTCGCAACCGACTTCTCGCAGGGCATGTTGCAGGCCGGGCGATTCCGGAATGTGCCGATGGTCGCCGGCGATGCCATGGCGTTGCCGTTCGCCGACGAGTCGTTCGACGCGGTGACGATTTCCTACGCGCTGCGGAATGTGTCGGATCCGGATCTGGCGCTGCGCGAGATGCTGCGGGTGACCAAGCCCGGCGGGCGGCTCGTGGTGGCCGAATTCTCGACGCCCACGTTCGGGCCGTTCCGGACGATCTACATGGAGTACCTGATGAAGGCGCTCCCCAAGGTGGCGACCGCGGTGTCCAGCAATCCGGACGCTTACGTCTATCTCGCCGAGTCCATCCGGGCCTGGCCGACGCAGCCGCAGCTCGCCCTCCGGATCGCCGATGCGGGCTGGTCCGCGGTCAAGTGGCGCAATCTCAGCGGCGGCGCGGTCGCCCTGCACCGGGGTTACAAGCTCGGCTAGACGGCACCTCACCACCCGGAAAACCAACTGTGAGGTGGAATGTCATCTGGAGATAACCTTCGGTAAATCCGGCGCAATCCCCGATCGCGAAGATCGAGGGCATGGCGGATTCGACCACACCCCAGACGAGCACGCGAACCCAGTGCTCGTACTGCGGGGTGGGGTGCGGAATCACCGTGCAGACCCGTCCGGACGCAGCCGGGTTACCGGTTATCGCCAAGGTCAGTGGCGACAAGCTACATCCGGTTAACTCCGGGCGACTTTGCACCAAGGGTGCGACACACACGGAGATGATGGCCGCGACCGAGGGTCGCATGGCTACCGCGTACCGCCGCCCGGAGCGCGGGGCCACCCCCGAACCGCTGCCGGTGGACGCGGCGATTCAGGAAGCGGCCGACCGGCTTCGGGTGATTCTCGACACATACGGACCGGATGCCATCGCGCTCTACGTGTCCGGGCAGATGTCGATCGAAGCCCAATACCTGGCCACCAAATTCGCCAAGGGCCACCTGCGCACCACGCATATGGAAGCCAATTCCCGGCTCTGCATGGCCAGCGCCGCCACCGGCTACAAGCAGTCCCTGGGCGCGGACGCCCCGCCCGGTTCCTACGACGACCTGGATCACGCCGACCTGTTCTTCGTGATCGGCGCGAATATGGCCGACTGCCATCCGATCCTGTTCCTGCGCATGGCCGATCGGCTCAAGGCGGGCGCGAAGCTCATCGTGGTGGATCCGCGCCGCACCGACACCGCCGCCCGGGCCGATCTGTTCCTGCAGATCAAACCCGGCACCGATCTGGCCTTGCTGAACGGCCTGCTGCACCTGCTGGTCGAGAACGGCGATATCGACGCCGAATTCATCGCCGCGCACACCGACGGCTGGGACGCCATGCCCGACTTCCTCGCCGGCTACACCCCCGACCTGGTCGCGCAGGCCACCGGCTTGGCCGAGGCCGATATCCGCACCGCCGCCGCCTGGATCGGCGCGGCCGGGGAGTGGACGTCGTTGTGGACCATGGGCGTCAATCAGTCCACGCACGGCACCTGGACCACCAATGCCATCTGCAATCTGCACCTGGCGACCGGGGCGATCAGCCGCACCGGGAGCGGGCCGCTCTCGCTGACCGGCCAGCCCAATGCCATGGGCGGGCGCGAAATGGGTTACATGGGACCGGGATTGCCCGGCCAGCGCAGCGTGCTGAACCCCAAGGACCGGGAATTCGCGGAATCGGTGTGGGGGCTCGCGCCGGGCAGCATCCGCGATGCGGGCGGGCCAGGGACCGTGGAGATGTTCCGCGGCCTGGCCGACGGGCGGATCAAGGCCGCCTGGGTGATCTGCTCCAATCCCGTTGCGAGCGTGGCGAACCGCAAGACGGTGATCGCCGGGCTGGAAGCCGCCGAACTGGTGATCGCGCAGGACGTGTACGTCGATACCGCCACCAACGCCTACGCCGATCTGCTGCTGCCCGCCACGCTGTGGGCGGAATCCGATGCGGTGATGGTGAATTCGGAACGCACCATGACGCTGCTGCGGCAGTCGGTGCCGCCGGTGGGCGAGGCGCGGCCGGACTGGCAGTTGATCGCGCGGGTGGCGACGGCCATGGGGTTCCCGGGGTTCGACTACGCGTCGAGCGCCGAGATCTTCGCGGAGATCAAGCTTTTCAGCAATCCGGTGACCGGGTACGACCTGCGCGGCATCGATTACGAGGCGCTGGCCGACGGGCCGATGCAATGGCCGTGCCCGGATCCGGCGCAGCGGCGCAATCCGATCCGGTACGTCAACGACGGGGTCAGCCAGCATCTGCACACCGATGCCGACAGTCACCGGCCCGGCCTCGCCTTTCCCACCCCGACCCGCCGGGCCGTGTTCTGGCCGCGCCCGCATCTGCTGCCCGCCGAGATGCCCGACGACGATCACCCGTTCGTGCTCAATACCGGGCGGCTGCAACACCAGTGGCACACCATGACCAAGACCGGGAAGGTGGCCAAGCTGACGAAACTCAACGGGCAGCCGTTCCTGGAGATCCACCCCGAGGACGCGGCGAAACTCGAAGTGCGCGAGGGTGATCAGGTCGAGATCGGGTCGCGGCGCGGGCGCGCGGTCCTGCCCGCACGGATCAGCGACCGGGTGCGGGCGGGCGAATGCTTCGCGCCGTTCCACTGGAACGACGAGCACGGCGAATACCTGACCATCAACGCGGTCACCAATGACGCCGTGGACCCGGACTCGCTACAGCCGGAGTTCAAAGTGTGCGCGGTGCGGCTGCGCAAGGTGGCGGCCGTGAGCGCGGCGAACGCGCCTGCCGCCGAACCGGATTCGACGACGATCGGGGCGGCGCGCCCGATGGGTGCCGCAAATCCGGGCGGCTCCCCCACACCGGCGCATCCCGCCGGATCCGCCGTGCCCGCTTTCGCGGCCGACGCGACGGTCACCGGTGTGCCGCAACGGCATCCGCTGGCTGCGATGCTCGGCTTGGAACAGGCCACCGTCACGCCGACGCTGAGCGAAACGGAATCCATCTACCTCGGCGGCTACCTCGCCGCTCTGCAATCGCTGCCGATCACCGGCGTGCCGGTGCTGCCGGAGACCGCGCCGCTGACCCAGCGCAACCGGATGTGGTTGAACGGCCTGCTCGCGGGCATGTATTCGCGGTCCGCGCCGGGGGAGGCGGCCATGGCCGGTCTGGAAACGGCGGGGGTTCCCGGCGACGACGGCCACCTCGCCGCGCCGGACGAACTGCCGCCGATCGTGACCGTGCTGTGGGCCTCGCAGACCGGCACGGCGGAGGATCTGGCGGCGGCGGCGATCACGAAGCTCGCCGATGCCGGGCTGATTCCACGGCTGCTGGATATGAACGCCGCCGAACTGTCCGACCTGACCGGCGATGTGCTGATCATCAGCAGCACCTTCGGCGACGGCGGCCCGCCGGACAATGGGGCGGAATTCTGGGATCTGCTGTCCGACAGCGAAACCCGCTTCACCGGCATGCGGTACGCCGTGTTCGCGCTCGGCGACTCGTCCTATGACGACTTCTGCGGGCACGGGCGCAAGCTCGACGAGCTGTTCGCCAAGCGCGGAGCCACCCGGCTGCTGCCCCGAGTGGACAGCGAACCCGACCACGACGACCTGTCCGAGGCATGGCTGGACGAGATCGCCGCCGTGCTGGGCGGCGGCGCGGCGGTCGGCGGGACCGGCGTGGATCTGCACGGAACCGGGCCGGGCGGCGACAACTCGGCCGGCGCGATGACAAATGGCGGCGTCCCACCCGCCGGATCGAATGCGGGCGGCTATCCGGCTGCCGGAACCACTCCGGGCGGTGGCTACCGGGCTGCCGAGGCGGATCCAGGCAGCGGCTATCGGGCCGCCGGATCAGTTCCAGGCGCACAGTCCACGCCCACCCCGAACAGCCCGCTGCGCAGTCACCTGGGTGTGCGCACCCGGACCTCACTGGCGACGGTGGCCCCGGCGCAGTTCACCCGCACTTCACCGCTGTCCACCAAACTGCTGCGCAATGAACTGTTGTCGCGGCCGGGTTGCGGGAAAGAGGTGCGGCAGTTCGGGTTCGATCTGAGCGGCTCCGAGGCCACCTACGAGGTCGGGGACGCACTCGGCATCCGGCCGACCAATTGCGATGCGCTGGTGGCGGAATGGTTGCAGCTGACCGGGCTGGAGGGGCATCGGCTGATCGATGTGGACGATCGGGAGCTGCCATTGGAGCAGGCGTTGCGCACCCGCTACGACATCACCAAGGTGAGCGGCGATCTGCTGGCCTTCGTCGCGGAACGCAATTCCAGTGCGCGGCTGGCGAAGCTGCTGCGGCGCGACAATCGCAATGAGCTCGACGGGTATCTGTGGGATCGGCAGGCGGTGGACGTGCTGCGGGACTTCCCGGTGCGGGCCGATCTGGTGGAGTGGCTGGGGACGCTGAAAAAGCTGCAGCCGCGCCAGTATTCGATTTCCTCCAGTCCGCTGGTGAGCCCGCACGAGGTGCAGCTGACGGTGAGCGTGGTGCGGTACGGCGATCCGGAGGCGATCGGGTCGGCGGCGCGGCGCGGCGGGGTGTGCTCGAGCTTCCTGGCCGATCGCGCCGAGTCCGATATTCCGATCTTCCTGCAGCGCTCCCCGCATTTCCGGCCGCCGCCGGACCCGAACGCGCCCATGATCATGGTGGGTCCGGGCACCGGCATCGCGCCGTTCCGGGGATTCCTGCAGGAGCGGAAAGCCCTGGGCTGCAAGGGCCGGAACTGGCTGTTCTTCGGCGATCAGCACGCCAAGGACAACTTCTACTACCGGGCCGAACTCGAGGACATGTTCCGTTCCGGCTTCCTGACCCGCCTGGACCTGGCGTTCTCCCGGGACCAGCGCGAACGGATCTACGTACAGCACCGCATGATCGAGCACGGTGCGGAGCTGTGGGCCTGGTTGCGGGAGGGCGGCCACTTCTACGTCTGCGGCGACGCCTCCCGCATGGCCAAGGATGTGGACGACACGCTGCTGAAGATCGCTCGCATTCACGGGAAATTGAGCGAGGACGGCGCGCTGGCGTTCAAGAAGCAACTGGTCGCCGAGAAACGCTACGTCCGCGACGTCTACTGACGTGCGCTGAATCCATTCACACCGCGGGCGGGTTGAGGCGGGCGAAATCGGATAGGCGGTAGTACGGGTAGTACGGGTACGGCGGCGTCACCGCGCTCGCCTTGTCCAAGCGGGCGATCTGCTCGGCATCCAGGTTCCAGCCGATCGAACCCAGGTTCTGCCGCAGCTGTTCCTCGTTGCGCGCGCCCACGATGACCGTCGACACCGTGGGCCGGTTCAGCAGCCAGTTGAGCGCGATCTGCGGCACCGTGCGACCGGTCTCCGCCGCGAGCTCGTCGAGCACATCGACCACGTCGTACAGCACTTCGTCATCGACCGGCGGCCCGGCTTCGGCCGTCTTGTGCAGGCGACTGCCTGCCGGAAGCGGCTGTCCGCGCCGGATCTTGCCGGTGAGCCGCCCCCAGCCGAGCGGGCTCCAGACCACCGCGCCGACACCTTGGTCCTGGGCCAGCGGCATGAGTTCCCATTCGTAGTCCCGGCCGACCAGCGAGTAGTAGACCTGATGCGCGACATAGCGCGGGAAGCCGTGCGCGTCCGCCGCCGCAAGGGATTTCATGAGCTGCCAGCCCGCGAAGTTGGACGCGCCGACGTAGCGGATCTTTCCGGCCCGCACCAGATCGTCCAGTGCCGCAAGCACTTCCTCCACCGGTGTACCGGCGTCGAAGGCGTGCAGCTGGAACAGATCGATGTAATCGGTCCCGAGACGACGCAGCGAACCCTCCACCGCGCGGATCAACCGGGACCGCCCCGACCCGGCGTCGAACGGCCCCGGCCCGGTGGGCAGGGACGCCTTGGTGGACAGGAGCAGATCGTCGCGGCGGCCCCGGATCGCCTCGCCCAGCACCTCTTCCGAAGCCCCGTCCGAATAGACGTCCGCGGTGTCGAACAGCGTCACGCCCGCTTCCAGGCTGATGTCCACCATCCTGCGCGCCGCCTGCGCATCGGTGTCGCCCCAGGCGGAGAAGAGTTCGCCGCGTCCACCGAAGGTGCCCGCGCCGAAGCTCAGCGCCGGCACCAGCAGTCCGGACGCACCCAGCCGACGGTATTCCATGACCAACTCCTAACGGAACTACAGTTTCATTAACAATTCGGACGATACACTCCTCTCGCCGCAAATGAAACTGGAGGCCCGTTATGGATCAGGATTCGGCCGTCCCCGGCTCGATTCGCCCCGGTGGACGCACCGCCCGCGTCCGCGATGCCGTCCTGCGCGCCGCCGGTGACCTGCTCGCCGAACACGGGTTCGCGCGCCTGGATCTGGCCGAGGTGGCGGCCCGCGCCGAGGTCGGCAAGACCACCGTCTACCGGCGCTGGCGCACCCCGGCGGGACTGGTCGCGGATCTGCTGGTGGAGATGGCGGAAACCTCACTGCCGCACAGCGATACCGGCTCGCTGGCCGGTGACCTGCGGGCCAATGCGCGGCTGGTCGCCAAGACGCTGACCGACGACCGGCAGGGGCGGCTCTTCCGCGCCGTCATCGCCGCCGCGACCAGCGACGATACGGCCGCCATCGCACTGCACCGCTTCTACGACACCCGCCTGACCGAATGGTCGCCCTGTGTCGAGGCGGCCATCGCCCGGGGTGAAGTGCCGCCCGGCACCGACCCGCGCGCGGTGCTGTCCGCCGTTTCGGCCCCGCTGTACTACCGGCTGCTCGCCAGCGGCGATCCCATCGACGAGGAAACCGTCACGGGCGCAGCCGAAGCCGCCGCCGTCGCCGCACGGGCGGGCGTGTGGGTTCCGGCCGCGAGCGCCCCGGAATGAGGAAGATCAGTTGTGGCTGGCGGTCCAGTCGGGATCGCGGCCGGTGAGGCCGAGCAGGCGATCGAGCGACGAGGCATTGTCCGGGACCGCGACGACCGGGCCGAACAGGCCGGGGGTGCCCTCGATCGGATTGCCCTTCATCATGTCCAACAGGATGGCGATATCGTCCGAATCCGGCGCGTAGGGCTGCGAGGTCGCCCGCGCCAGATCCCAGCCGTGGATGACCATTTCGTCCAGCGCCACCCCGGCCATTTCCGCGGCGGGCAGCAGCACCCCGCCGGCCTCGGTCTCGCCGACCCAGGCGGCCGGTTCCTGCCAGGCCGCGACCAGCGCCTTGAGCTGGGCGGGAATCACGGTGCGCCAATCGTTTCCGAGCACCGTTTCGACCGCGGTGGGCGCGACCGAGACGCCGACGGATTCCTTGGTGGCGGCCTGCCGGAAAGCCTCGGTCAGCATGGCGACATGGGCCAGCAGCGCGCGCACGTTCGCGCCGGTGGGAGTGGGGAGTTCGAGTTGCTCGTCGGTAATGCCGGTGACCACCGTTTCGAGTGCGATGGCCGCGGGTTCCATATCGAAGGTCGGATGCTGCACGGGATCCTCCCGGTTCAGTAGCGGACGCCGGGGCGGCGGCCTGCTCCCGAATGTGGACTACCCGGTTCGCCGGAAATCATCGCTGTTTTCGGCGAAATGCGATCGCACCGCCCGTTCGCAACCGCATCGTTAGGCCCGTAATCGCCCAAAAGCCCTGGTGGCGAGGAGAATTGATAGATGAAGGGTGATCGAGTGGAGATCGTCATCGACACCGGTGAGGGTTCTCGCAATTACGAAGTAGCCGCCACTCGCGCGGGCCGGCGGGTCGAGGTCCGCATCGCGCGCGGCGTGGTGGAAGTCAGTGAAGTGACCAGGACCGGCAGCGCCGTGCGCATCGCGCGGTTCCTGGCGTCCCGGGTGGTGGCCCTGGTGGAGCATCCGGCTCAGGACACCGCGCTGCCGGACGAGTGAGCCGGGAGGTTGCCTATTCGCCGCGATCGGGGGCATGCTCGAAATATCCGACTGCATTCGGCCCCCGGCCGGCCCGGCAGAGAGGAGTACCCCCGATGACCGATCGCAGCATCGAATCCGTACCCGAAGCCGATTACGTCGAACAGCACACGCCCGCCTACCCCGGCAACGAACCGTATCCGGACGCCGACGCGTATCCCGATCAGGATGTGCTCGCCGATTCCGTCATCGAATCCGACAGTGAGACGGCCCCCTTGCCCGCGGGCGACAGCGGCTGGACCGCGAACGAAGCCGATCTCGTCGAGCAATCGATTCCGGTGCCCCTCGACGACGAATACGACACGGCGAACGGCGAATAGGCCGCGCGCCGGGGCGGACCGGAGCCCCTAGCCCGCGACGCCCGCCCGCACGGTGGCGTGCAGTTCCCGCAGGCTGGAGCGTTCGGTCGCGACCTCCAGCACCCGGATGCCGTGCGCGCCGCCGGTGAGTTCGACGGCCAGCTGCGCGGGATCCACCTGGCGGTGCGGCACCCGGTAGGCGGCGCAGAGCGCAGCCAGATCCATGCCGTGCGGGGTGCCGAACACGCGCTCGAACACGCCCGCGTACTGCGGATCGCCCTGTTCCAGAAGTTCGAAGATGCCGCCGCCGTCGTCATTGGCGACCACGATGGTGAGATCCTCCGGCCGCGGTTCGCCCGGGCCGATGAGCAGGCCGGAAGCATCGTGCAGGAAGGTCAGGTCGCCCATCAGCGCGATGGTGCGGCCGGCATGGGTGAGCGCCGCGCCGACCGCCGCCGAGACGGTGCCGTCGATACCGGCCACGCCGCGATTGGACATGACGCGCACGCCCGGGCGCGGGGTGGAGACCAGGGCGGCATCGCGGACCGGGTTGGACGCGCCGAGCAGCAGTTGATCGCCCTCGCGCAGGGCGTCCATCACCACCGCCGCCACATGCAGACCGGTCGGCTTCGGGTGTCCGGCGAGTTCGTCGCGAACCACCTTGGCGGCCTTGGCATCCAGGTCACGACAGTGTTCGAGCCATTCCGCGCGCGGCGCGCCGTAAGTCACCGCGCGGGTACCGGTGCCCACCACATTGCCCGAGACATCGGGCCAGCGCGGGCCGGTGGTCAGCGCGTACACGGTGACCTCGGGATCGGCGAGCAGCCGCGAGACCGGCCGGTGCAAGGTCGGCCGCCCGGTGATGATGGCCTGCTTGGGCCGCAGCAGCGGCAGCGCGAGCGGATGCAGGGCCGGACCGTGCATGGGCGCGGTCGGCTCGGCCACCGTGGGCAGCGCGGCGAGTTCGGGCCGATGCCCCGCGCCGTGCCCGGAGATGACCACCGTGTCCGGCGTCAGATCGATATCCAGCGGCACATCCAGGGTCGCGTATTGCGTTGCGGTCCACGGGCGGTCGCCGTCGCGCCCGGCGGGCAGCGCCGCGCCCGCGGCATCCGGGACCAGGGGTTCGCGCAGCGGGATGTCGAATTGCACCGGGCCGGCATTGCCGGAGCGGGTGCCGCGCGCGGCGGCCAGCACCCGGCACACCGCCGAACGCCACACGCTGTTCTGCTTGGGGTACAGGTCCGCGGGCTGCTCCGCCTCGGCCAGCCCGAGGCTGATGGCCGCGCGCACCTGGCTGCCGAACAGGCCGAACTGCTCGACCGTCTGGTTCGATCCGGTGCCGAGCATCTCGTACGGCCGGTTGGCGCTGATCACGATGAGCGGGATGCGCGCGTAATTGGCTTCGAGCACCGCGGGCCCGAGATTGGCGACCGCGGTGCCGGAGGTCATGACGACCGGAACCGGGCGGCCCGCGGCCACCGCCAGCCCGATGGCCAGGAATCCCGCGCTGCGCTCGTCGATCCGCATGTGCAGCCGGATCCGCCCGGCCGCGTCGGCGGCCTGTAAGGCGAAGGCCAGCGGCGCATTTCGCGACCCGGGGCACAGGACCACATCGCGCACGCCACCGCGCGCGAGTTCGTCGACGACGACCTGAGCCTGTGCTGTCGAGGGATTCACAACCCCAGCCTCTCAGACAGTCGATCATCGCGCTGCGTCACCCCGCTCACACCCTGGGTGATTGCCCGTCATTCCGGTTCCACACGGTTCTGGTATTAGTTAGGGTTTGCTAACCTAAGCGAATGGCGAAGCGCACCAAGTACCTCAAGCCCGAGCAGCGGGCGATTCTCACTCCCGAAGTGCTGGCGAGCAAGCGGATCAGCCCGAACTTCGTTCGCGTCACACTGGGCGGGGACGGGTTGTCCGGTTTCACCGCAATGGGATTCGACCAGTGGTTCCGGCTGTTCATGCCGGGCAAGGACGGCAATCTGAAACTGCCGACCTCGACCGCCTCCCTCGGCTGGTACGCGCAGTACCTGATGATGGGCAAGGAGCATCGGCCGCTGGTGCGCAACTACACCGTGCGGGACTACCGCGCTGCCGGTTTCGGGGAGTTCGGCAGCACGGCCGAGCTCGATATCGATTTCGCCGTCCACGCCGAGGACAGCCCGGCCGCGGCCTGGGCCAACACCGCCACGCCGGGGTCGAAGGTGGGGCTGCTGGACGAGGGCATCACCTACCAGGCGCCGGAGCACACCGAATGGTCGCTGCTGGTCGGGGACGAGAGCGCGCTGCCCGCCATCGGCGGCATTCTGCGGTCCGCGCCGCGCGAGGTGAAAGGCGCGGCGTTCATCGAGATTCCGAGCGCGGAGGACAAGCAGGAACTGAACGCGCCCGCGGGCGTCGAGGTGAATTGGCTGGTTCGCACCGATGCGGACGGCGAGGCCGGGGCGCTGTGCGCGGATGCGGTGCGGCGGGCCGAGATTCCCGCAAGAGGGGTTTACGCATTCGTGGCCGGCGAGCAGAAGTTGTGCGCGAGCGTGCGGCGCTACCTGGCGCAGGAGCGGGAAATCCCGAAGGCCGACATTGTTTTCACCGGTTACTGGCGAGTCGGTAAAGCCCAGGGGTGAATTGAAAACGGGATCGATCCCAGGGGGATCGATCCCGTGCGCGATCGTGAAAACGATCGTCGCGGAACCGTGTTCGCGACCCCCACCGGGTCGCGAACCGGTCGGTTTTTTAACCGGCGTGACGCTGAATGAGGGCGCCGACACGCGGAAGAGCCTCGGCGACATGCTTCTTCGCCGAACCACGCATCGAGTTGTAGACCTTGGTCAGCGCGGGGCGCGAAGACGACTCGGCACGCGCGTCGGTGACCGCGAGCAGCGCCTCGGCAACCTCGTCCTGCTTGGCGACCAGCAGGTCGGCGAACGAGCCCGAGCCGGAAGCCTGGAACTCGGCCCAGTACGGCTCCAGCTGCGAGACCAGCTTGGGTGCGAACGACTCCAGCGCGTCACCCACGATCGAAGGGCTGACCTTCTTGATCGCGGCGTAGCCGCCCTTCACGGCGAGGCCCGACGCGCCGCCCTTGTCCGACACCTCCTCATCAAGAACCTTCTGAGCGTCGGCGATGAAGGCCGGACGCTTGGCGTCATCGAGCAGGGATTCAGACAGTGCTGCAACCACTTTCAGGTTCCTCCGGATAGTTTTTCGATGAACGAGCGCACGCAACTATACGCACCGGTGACCCCGCACACACGATGCCGTCGCGCGTCTCACTGCCAGGGCAGCAACAGCACTGTAAAGCACCCGCAATCGATTGGCAGCGTTTCACTTTCGGCTCCCGTTTGACCGGCGTTCACTTCCCACACCGCGTGAAGACCGCCGAGCGTCATTCGGGTAACCCCGTCCGCTATCGATCAGCTCCCTTATCGCACGGCCGAAATCCGCGACCGGCGAAATTCCGAGGGAGCGAAATCACCCTGGTGTGGCTGCACCAACACCGACCCCTCAGCAGTATGTTCGGTGCCGTGACCTTCAATTCCGCGCTGTGGCGGCCCGTGCCCGGGTTCGAGAACCTCACAGACATCACGTACCACCGGCACATCGAGCAGGGCACCGTCCGGATCGCCTTCGATCGACCGGAAGTCCGGAACGCCTTCCGGCCGCACACCGTCGACGAGCTGTACAACGCGCTCGATCACGC
This sequence comes from Nocardia yamanashiensis NBRC 100130, assembly GCF_001613325.1. Lineage (GTDB taxonomy): Bacteria > Actinomycetota > Actinomycetes > Mycobacteriales > Mycobacteriaceae > Nocardia > Nocardia yamanashiensis. The sequence continues at coordinate 124,862 of NZ_BDCD01000019.1, forward strand.
CCGCATGACCGCCGATGTGGGCGCGGTCCTGCTCACCGGGAACGGGCCCTCGGAGAAGGACGGCGGCTGGGCCTTCTGCTCCGGCGGCGATCAGCGCATTCGTGGGCGCAGCGGGTATCAGTACGCGACCGGCGACACCGCCGACACGGTGGACGTGGCGCGCGCGGGGCGGCTGCACATCCTCGAGGTGCAGCGGCTGATCCGGTTCATGCCGAAGGTGGTCATCGCACTGGTGAACGGCTGGGCGGCGGGCGGCGGGCATTCGCTGCACGTGACCTGCGACCTCACCCTGGCCTCGCGCGAACACGCGCGGTTCAAGCAGACCGACGCCGACGTGGGCTCGTTCGACGCCGGGTACGGCAGCGCCTACCTGGCGAAGATGGTGGGGCAGAAGTTCGCTCGCGAGGTGTTCTTCCTGGGGCGGCCGTACACCGCCGAGGAGATGCACGCGATGGGCGCGGTGAACGCGGTCGTCGATCACGCCGAGCTGGAGGACGTGGCCCTCGAATGGACCGCCGAGATCCTCGGCAAGTCGCCCCAGGCGATTCGCATGCTGAAGTACGCGTTCAACCTCCCCGACGACGGACTGGTCGGTCAGCAGCTGTTCGCCGGCGAGGCCACCCGCCTGGCCTACATGACCGACGAGGCCGTCGAGGGCCGCGACGCCTTCCTCGAAAAGCGCAAGCCGGACTGGAAGCCGTACCCCTGGTACTTCTGACCTCTCCCGGGGCTCTCGGGGGCTTTGCCCCCGAACCCTTTTCCGCTCTGCAAAGCTGGCGGCATGGAGATACTCAGCAGTCGGTTGATCCTGCGTCCGGTCGAGTACGGGCGGACGCTGGAGTTCTATCGAGATGCGCTGGGGCTGGCCATCGCCCGCGAGTACCCCGGGGGGACGGTGTTCTTCGCCGGGCAGGGGCTCATCGAGGTGGCCGGGCACGGCCGCGGTGAGGATGCCCCGGCGGGGTTCTCGGGTGCGATCTGGTTGCAGGTGCGCGACTGTTCGATCGCCGCGACCGAGCTCGCGCTGCGCGGCATTCCGATCGACCGGGCCCCCAAGCAGGAGCCGTGGGGACTGATCGAGATGTGGCTGCGGGATCCGGACGGGGTGCCGATCGTGCTCGTGCAGATCCCCGAGGATCACCCGATTCGCCGGGACAGCCGGGCGAAACCGAACTGAATCTCGTTGCGCGAAAGCCTTAGCAAACTGGTTGGTGTGATTCGCGTCCGGGGGTGTCGGTTAACACGCCGTGAACGGCGTGCCGCAGACTGAACGGTGTGTCTGCCGAACTGCTCGTTCTGCTGATCGTTGTTCTCACGGCCCTGGCGTTCGACTTCACCAACGGATTCCACGACACCGCGAACGCGATGGCCACCTCGATCGCCACCGGTGCGCTCCCGCCGCGTACAGCCGTACTCCTGTCCGGGGCGCTGAATCTCGTCGGCGCCTTCCTCAGCGTCGCGGTCGCCGCCACCGTCGCGGAGGGCATCGTCGACCTCTCCGAAGTCAGCGGGCGGGCACTGCTCGACATCGTCTTCGCGGGACTCGTCGGCGGCATTCTCTGGAATCTGTTCACCTGGCTGCTGGGCCTGCCGTCGAGTTCCTCGCACGCACTGTTCGGCGGCTTGATCGGCGCCACCATCGCGGCGCTGGGCTGGGACGGGGTGATCTGGACCGCGGGCAGCAAGGGCGTGCTCGCGAAGATCATCATTCCGGCGCTGCTGGCCCCGGTGGTGGCGGCGCTGGTCGCGGCCATCGGATCGTGGCTGGTGTACCGGATCACCCGGGGCAGCAACGAGAAGACCGTGGATCGCGGATTCCGGTGGGGGCAGATCGGTTCCGCCTCGCTGGTCTCCCTCGCGCACGGCACCAACGACGCGCAGAAGACCATGGGCATCATCTTCCTGGCGCTCATCGCGCACGGCTCCGCCAAAGCCAGCGATCCGCTGCCGCTGTGGGTGATCGTGTCCTGCGCGGTCGCCATCGCCGCCGGCACCTGCCTCGGCGGCTGGCGCATCATCCGCACGCTCGGCAAGGGCCTGGTCGACATCGCCCCGCCGCAGGGCTTCGCGGCCGAATCCACCTCGGCGGCGATCATTCTCACCTCCGCGCACTTCGGCCTGCCGCTGTCCACCACCCAGACCGTGACCGGATCCATCCTCGGCTCGGGCATCGGGCGCGGCGCGGAAGTGCGCTGGGCGGTGCTCGGGCGCATGGTGGTGGCCTGGGTGCTGACGCTGCCGCTGGCCGGCGTGGTGGGCGCGCTGTGCTGGGCGCTGCTGCACGGAATCGGCGGGCTCGCGGGCGTATTGGTGGTGTTCGCGCTGCTCATCGCCATGGCGGGAATGATCTGGATCCGCTCGCAGCGCACCGCGGTCAACTCGCACAACGTCAATGACGAGTGGCGGGGCGAGACGCCCGGCGACTCCGGTCCGGCCGGCGGTTCGGGTCCGGCGGGCGGCTCCGGCACGCCGGTGCGGCCGGACGGCGGCGCGATCAGCAACGGAATCGGTTAGGGGCCACGATCATGCACACGCTCATGAACAACCTCACCGATCTGTGGCAGGTCACGCTGGCCGCGCTGCTCTTCGGCGCGGGCCTGCCCACCATCTTCGCGCTCGGGATTCGCTATCGCGCGCAGGTGGATTCGGGCGTCACCGGCGGCACCCGCTCGATCGCGCTGGCCGTGTCCTCGATCTGCTTCGCCGTGGTCATGATCGCGGTGGTGGTGGGTGTGCTCTTCATCGCACGCGCATTCCTCGCCTCCCGACTGGGTATCCATCTGCTCGGCGCGTGACGCCGCCGTACCGAAAGGCACGCTGATGAGCACTCCCGAACAGCCGAACGCCCCCGATTCGCCCGAGCCCGCGCGCCCGGCCGAACCGGCGCGGCCGTCGCTGCCGCTGGCCGGTGTTCCGCAGAAGGTCCTGAACTGGCTCAAAGCCGGATATCCGCAGGGCATTCCGCAATCGGACTATGTGGCGCTGCTCGCGGTGCTGCACCGGCGGCTCACCGACTACGAGGTGCATCTCATCGTGGAGGAGCTGGTGCGCGAACGCGTCGCCAGCTCGGAGATCGAGCGCACCGACATCGAGGCCGCCATCGCCCGAGTTGCCAAGGAGCAGCCCGGCGAGGACGATATCGCTCGGGTGGCCTCCCGGCTGGCAGCCGGTGGCTGGCCGCTGGCGACACCGACGTCCGACTGACCGACCGACCACCATCGACCCCGGGCGCCGAACCCCCTCTCGCGCGCCGCCCTCCATCGAAATGGCACGATCGCGAACGTGAGCAATACCCTCCGCACCCTCCCCATGCCCACCGGCTCAGGCGTCGGTGACGTATTGCCGCACCTGCGGGAAGCCCTGGAGGGCAACGGCCCCGCCTGGCTGCCCATCCCCACCACCGACCGCCGTGAGGCGCAACGACTCTCGAGTTCGCTGCGGCCCGGCGAGTCCATCGACGACGAGGTGGCGCTGGTGGTGACCACCTCCGGGACCACCGGAATTCCCAAGGGCGCCATGCTCTCCGCGGCCGCGCTGCGGGCCAGCGGCGATGCCACGCACGAGCGGCTCGGCGGGCCCGGGCAGTGGCTGCTGGCGTTGCCGACCCATCACATCGCGGGCATTCAGGTGCTGCTGCGCAGCATTCTGGCCGGGACCGAACCGGCCGTGCTGGATGTGTCCGGCGGGTTCCTGCCCGAAGGGCTGGCCAGTGCGATCGCCGGGATGCGGGGGCCGCGCAAGTACACCTCGCTGGTGCCGACGCAGCTGATCAAAGCCCTGGACGAGCCGATCGGGCGGGAAGCGCTCGCGGGTTTGGACGCCGTGCTGGTCGGCGGGGCCGCCACGCCCGCACCGGTGCTGGCGCGCGCCCGCGAGGCCGGGATCAATGTGGTCCGCACCTACGGGATGAGCGAAACCTGCGGCGGCTGCGTGTACGACGGAGTACCGCTGACGGGCACCGAGGTTCGCATCGATGACGGACGCGTCCTGCTCGGCGGTGCGACCCTGGCCAAGGGCTACCGCAACCAGCCCGATCACGCCGCGTTCGCCGAACCCGGCTGGTTCCGCACCGAGGACGCGGGCTTCCTCGAAGACGGTGTGCTCACCGTCACCGGCCGCCTCGACGAGGCGATCATGACCGGCGGCCTGCTGGTCATCCCCCAGGTGGTCGAAGCCGTGCTGATCACCCACCCCGCGGTCTCCGAAGTGGTCGTCCTCGGCCTCCCCGACGCCCGCCTGGGCCAGCGCGTCGCCACCGCCATCGTCCCCGTGGCCGGAGTCACCCCGCCCACCCTCGACGAACTCCGCGACCACGTCGTAGCCGAACTCGACGCCATCGCCGCCCCCCGCGAACTGGCGATCCTCGACGAACTCCCCCTCCGCGGCCCCGGCAAACCCGACCGCACCAAACTCCGCGAACACCTCCTCGCGGGGTCCCCGCACTGAGAGTGAGACAACTCTCGTAGCTCTCAGGGGCAAGCCCCTGAAACCCCATGAGAGAAGGGGGTCCGGGGGCTTTGCCCCCGCCTATTCTCTTCGCCCCGACCGGGGCGACAGGGCGTGCAAGCGGGCTTGCGCCGGTCACGCAATCGCCGTGCAAGGGCGGTGAAAGTCTCGCACCGCAGAGTTCTCGGCATGACTTCTTACACCTCTGCTGAGACGCTCGCCATCGAGGCGGACGGCCTGGTCAAGGTCTTCGGGGAGCAGCGGGCCGTCGACGGCGTCAGTCTCGCGGTTCCGCGGGGGGCTGTGTACGGCGTGCTCGGCCCCAACGGCGCTGGCAAGACCACGACCATTCGCATGCTGGCCACGCTGCTGCGGCCCGACGGCGGCAGCGCGCGGATCTTCGGGCGCGATGTGCTGACCGAACCGACCGCGGTGCGCTCGCTGATCGGCGTGACCGGTCAGTACGCCTCCGTCGACGAGAAACTGTCCGCCACCGAGAACCTGGTGATCTTCTCCCGCCTGCTCGGCCTGTCCAAGGCCGATTCCCGGCGCAAGTCGGCCGAACTGCTGGAGGAGTTCGGGCTCACCGAGGCGGCCGACAAGCCGCTGGAGAACTTCTCCGGCGGTATGCGCCGCCGGCTCGACCTGGCCGCCAGCCTGATCTCGCGCCCGCCGCTGCTGTTCCTGGACGAACCCACCACCGGCCTGGACCCGCGCACCCGCGCCCAGATGTGGGACACCATCCGCCGCCTGGTGCGCGAGGGCTCCACCGTCCTGCTCACCACCCAGTACCTGGACGAGGCCGACCAGCTGGCCGACCGGATCGCGGTCATCGATCGCGGCAAGGTCATCGCCGACGGCACCTCGAACGAACTCAAAGCGTCCGTGGGCCTTTCGGCCCTGCAGCTCACGCTGGCCGATCGCGCCCAGATCGAACAGGCGCGAATCCTGGTGGGCGAGTTCCTCTCCCGCGCCGAGGGCCGCATCGTCGAAGCGACGGTCAGCCCCGAGGCCGGTCGGATCACCGCCCCACTGCCCGACCCCTCCATCACCACCGACATCCTGATCCGCTTGCGCGAGCACGACATCCGGATCGACGAGATCAATGTCGCCAAGCCCTCCCTGGACGAAGTGTTCTTCGCACTCACCGGGCACGGCGCCGACGACGAGACCGACAGCACCGAACGGAGCGCGGCATGACCACCACCCTCGACAAACCCGCCGGACGGCACGCCGCCGACCGGACCCCGATTCCCGAGGTCAGCAATCACGTTCCGCTCAAGCAGACGGTCGCGAACTCGCTCACCATGGCCTACCGGGGCATCCTCAAGATCAAGCACAATCCGGAGCAGCTGTTCGACGTCACCGTGCAGCCCATCCTGTTCACCGCCCTGTTCGCCTATATCTTCGGCGGCGCGATCGGCGGCAATGTGCACGACTACCTGCCCATCCTGATCCCCGGCATCCTGGTCCAGACCGTGGTGCTGACCTCGGTCGTCACCGGCACCCAGCTGCGCGAGGACATGGACAAGGGCGTGTTCGACCGCTTCAAATCGCTGCCCATCGCCCGTATCTCGGCGCTCGCCGGGGCGTTGATCGCCGATATGGTGCGGTACGGGCTGGCCACCACGCTGACCATCGCCATGGGCCTGGTCCTGGGCTACCGGCCGCAGGGCGGCGTGCTGGCCGTACTGGTCGCCGGCCTGGTCGTGGTGTTCTGCTCCTTCGCCATCAGCTGGATCTGGGCGCTCATCGGCATCACCGGCAAGAGCGCGCCCGCGGTGCAGGGCATGTCGATGATGATCATGTTCCCGCTCACCTTCATGTCCGGCGCGTTCGCCGCGGTCTCCACCATGCCGGGCTGGCTGCAGGGCATCAACAAGGTCAACCCGATCTACTACATGGTCAATACCGCCCGCGATCTGATGAACGGCGGTGTGTACAGCACCGACCTGCTCTGGTCGCTGGTCGGCTCGATCGTGGTGATCGCGATCTTCGCCCCGCTCGCGGTGCGCGCCTACATGCGCCGCGCCTGAGCGAGCACGCTCGACAATCGCAAAACGCCCGTCCACCGCGAAATCGGTGAGCGGGCGTTCTGTTATGGTCGGTCCGGTGAATTCCGCGACCGCCCCGCTACGCCGAAAGTCCTTTCGGCTGCGCTGCGCTGTGCTGGTGACCGGAATTCTCACCGTGTTCGGGCTGCTGGTCGCGGTGGCGGAATGGGGTTCCACCCAACAGGTTTCGATTGCCTCCAAGGAATACGCGGTGGCCTCCGGGCTGTCGCACGTGACGCTCGGCACGACGCCGGTCTGCGGTAAGCGCGATCCCGGCGCGGCCGATCCCATCGCCCCGCTGGCCGCTCCCCCACGCGCGGCCGCCGACCAGCTCATCACCCCGGTCACCGGGCTGATTCCGGAATTCACACCGGAGCAGCGACTTTCGATCGACGCCCGGCCGCGCGCGCCCGCCGTGCCGGTGCCGGCTCCCCATCTGACGACGGTGCTGATCATTTAGATGATCCGGCACGCCTTTTCGTGCCGTTCTCGCATTCACCCTCGATTCGGATGATCGCTGTTCAGGAGCATTCCCTTGTCTCGAAAGACCCCTGCCCGGAAAACCGCCGCGCGGAAAACCACTGCCCGGAAAACCTCGAACAATCGCAAATGGCTTGCGGGACTGGCGCTCGCCGCCGCGGCCGTACTGCTCGGCATTGCCGTATTCCAAATGAGCAGCGGCAGCGACAAAGCCGATGCGAAATCACAGAAGTCCGCCGCCGCGAGCGACCCGCGCTACGCGGAACTGGCGAAACTGGCCCGTCGTGATGCCGCCGACCCGCTGGCCCGGGGCCGCGCCGACGCGCCCGTGGTGATGGTGGAGTACTCCGATTTCCAGTGCCCGTTCTGCCGCACCTTCGGCCGCAAGATCGAACCGCAGCTCATCGCCGACTACGTGGATCAGGGCGTGCTGCGCATCGAATGGCGCAACTACCCGATCTTCGGCGCGGAGTCCGAGACCGCCGCGCACGCCTCCTGGGCGGCCGGGCAGCAGGGCAAGTTCTGGGAATTCCACGACACCCTGATGGCCAACGCGCCGGAGAAGAAGAACACCGGCGCGCTCACGCCCGATCGCATGGCGGAACTGGCCGGGCAGGCCGGAGTCGCCGATATCGCCAAGTTCCGGGCCGATATGGATTCGCCCGCCGCCGCCTCCGCCGTGCAGCGCGACGTGACCGAGGCGTACTCGCTCGGCGTCTCCTCCACCCCGGCTTTCCTGATCAATGGCCGCCCGGTGCTCGGCGCGCAGCCGATCGAGCAGTTCAAGGCCGTGATCGAGCTGGCGGCCCAGGCGGTGCGGGACGGTCAGGAATGAGCGGCACCGTCGGCTATTTCGCCGCCTTCCTCGGCGGCCTGCTGGCGCTGCTTAGCCCGTGCAGCGCGCTGCTGCTGCCGAGCTTCTTCGCCTACTCGTTCCAATCGCAGGGCAAGCTGCTAGCCCGCACCGGGGTCTTCTACCTCGGGCTGGCGACCACGCTGGTGCCGCTGGGTGTGGCGGGATCGTTTGCCGGACAGCTGCTTTCGGGGCACCGCGAGTTGCTGATCACCATCGGCGGCTGGACCATCATCGCCCTGGGCGTTCTCCAGATCTTCGGCCGCGGTTTCGCTTTCGGCTTCGCCCAGCGCGCCGCCGCCAAGCAGGGCCGTCCCGAACGCTCCGGCCCGGTCTACCTGCTCGGCCTGGTCTACGGTCTCGCCGGTTTCTGCGCCGGGCCGATCCTCGGGTCGATTCTGGCCGTGGCGGCGGTCGGCGGATCACCGGTCCAGGGCGGCATCCTGCTGGCCGTCTACGCCCTCGGCCTGGCCGCCCCGTTGTTCGTCATGGCATCGCTGTGGGATCGCTTCGGCCTGGGCCGGCGACAGTGGTTGCGCGGCCGCAGTTTCCACCTCGGCCGCCTCGAACTGCACACCACGTCCCTGCTGTCCGGGGTCTTCTTCATCGTGCTCGGCGCGGTGTTCCTGCTCTTCGACGGCGCGTCCGCGCTGCCCGGAATGGTGAACGCGGACACCGAATTCCGCCTGGAATCCGCGGTGCAGCGACTCGGCGCCACGGTCTCGGACACCACCGTGCTGCTGATCCTGGGCGCGGTCGCCCTCGCCGTACTGGCGTGGCGGCTGTTGCGCACCGGCGCCGGCGAGAGCGACGAGACCGCGGACCGGGAGCTCGAGAACGCCTGAGCCGCGGGCGCCGCCGTCAGTGATTCTCGTGGAACTCCGTGAGCAGCTCCATGATTCGCTCGGCGGCGGCCCGGCGGCCCAGATGCGCGGTCGCCTGCACGGCGGTCCGGACGCGTTCCGCGCCGAGCTTGGGCCGGTGCAGGTCCAGGTGCCGGCCCAGCCGCATGGACGGATAGTCCTGGCGGGCGAACACGCGCGGTGCGAGCGCCAGCAGTTCCAGTCCGTGATCGGTGTATTCGCCGATGGCGAGCATATAGCTGCCCACCGCGCAGGCGACCCCGCCGACCTGCGGCAGATCCCAGTACTGCGCCAGCCGCTGCACCGCCATGTCGACCAGTTCGATGACCAGCTTGTGCACTTCCCCGGCGCGATCCTGCACCACGTAGGCGTCCACCACGGCGGAGCCGAGCATCATCTCGCCGGGGCCGGGCGCGGGTCCGGCGTGCGGCCAGTTCAGCAGGGTCAGGACCCGCCGGTACCGGCGCAGCCCGGTCTCGATGTCCCCTTCGGCCAGTTCGATTTCCGCCAGTCCGGCGGTGACGACCGCGCGCCGGTGATTGGGTTCGAGACTGCCGCGCAGCAGCGAGGTCTCGATCCCGACCAGGCCCATGAGCGGTTCCAGTTCGCGCCGCCCCTCTTCGACCCGGCCGGTGGCGGCCAGGCCCACCGCCAGATAGCTGCGGATCTCGACGCTCTCCTCGTAGGCGTGCAGCCGGTGCATGAGTTCGGCCGCGCGCCGGTAGAAGTCGACCGATTCGGCGTAGTGCGCCGTCTGCCCGTGCATGCTGCCCAGGTGCTGGCACACCATGGCGGTGCCCCAGGTGTCTTCCGCCACACCGGCTTTCAGCGCGCGTTCGGCATCGCGGATGGAGCCGTGCACGTCGCCGGAGTTCTCGCGCAGGTTCGCGCGCAGCAGCAGTGCCGCGCCCTGGGTGCGGCGGTCGGGCGAGCGCGCGCCGTCGCAGAGCACGCGGGCCAGCCGCAGCGAGCCCTCGCCCGTATTGATGGTCGCGAGTTCGCCCAGGTACCGGAAGACCGGGGAGAGCGGGATGGGCGCCGCCAGCAGTTGCCGGATATGCGTGCGCACGGTGGCGATCCCGCGCAGGCCGGTGCCGAACATGTACATCATGTGCAGGCCCAGGACGAGCTGCCCGAACATCTGCAGATCGGCTTCGGCCTCGCTCTGCGGTCCGGAGCGGATGGGCATTGCGAGAATGCGCCACACCCAGCCCATGAGTTCCAGGTGCGCGCCGCGCATCACCCAGATGCCGGCCAGCAGCGGATAGACGATGTGCACGGTCTCGGCGTCGCCGCGATCGAGGGCGTGGCGCAGCACCGCGACCAGATTGTCGATCTCCGAGACCACGTCCAGCACGGCCGGAATCTGTTCGTCGGTCGGGTAGCGGATCGCGGCTCGGATGGCGAAATCGCGGCCCCACGCGGTCATCCGGTCCATCACCAGTTCGGCCTCGCCGGCGAAGGCGAGCTGTTCCTCACCGAATTCGCGCACCGTTTCCAGCATGCGATAGCGGGTGCGTTCGCCGCGCTCGGATTCCTCGCCGAGCACGGTCAGCAGCGATTGCCCGACCAGACCGTCGACGGCGGCCGCGATATCGAGCACCTGGTCGTCGGCGGACACCGCCTCGGCCGCGCCGAGCGTGAAGCCCGCCGGGAATCGGCACAGCCGGCGCAGCGCGATCCGCTGTTCGGCGTCGAGCAGATTCCAGCTCCATTCGATCACCGCGTGCAGGGTGCGATGCCGTTGCGGCGAACCGCGATCCCCGCTGCGCAGCAAGGCGAATCGGCGATCGAGCCGGGATTCGATCTCCTCCACGCTCATGGTGCGCACCCGCGCCGCCGCCAGTTCGATGGCCAGCGGCAGCCCGTCGAGGGTGTGACACAGCCGCGCCACCACTTCCGGATCCAAGCGCACCGAGGGCCGCACCGCGCGCGCCCGCACCGAGAACAGTTCGGTGGCGGGCGAGCCGTTGGGATCGATCTCCAAGGGCGGCAACGGATATACGGTCTCCGCCGAGATCTCCAGCGGCGCCCGGCTGGTGGTCAGTACGGTCAGCCGGTCGGTCACCCCGACGAGATCCGCCACCACCTCCGCCACGGCTTCGATCAAATGCTCGCAATTGTCGAGGATCAACAGCATCGGCCGCGAAGCCAGCGCCTCCCGCAATCGCACCCGCACATCGCGAGTTCGCATGGGCCGCAACACATTCGTGTCCCGGCTCACCTCCCCCACCCCGAGCGTCGCCGCGATCGCGCCCTCCACCTCGAGCCGCGTCTCGGCCACCCCGCCCGGATCCGGCCGCAGCGAAGCCAATTCGACCAGCACCACCGAGGTCTCCTCGGCGAACCGAGCACCCAGCTCGTTCACGACCCGCGTCTTCCCGGTCCCACCCGGCCCCAGCACCGTGGTCACCCGCGACCGGCGCAGCAGCCCCTCCAGCTCCGCCAGGTCGGCTTCCCGTCCCAGCAACGGGTTCGGCGCGACCCGCAACCCGATCTGCGCGGTGTGCGACAGCAGCGCACCGCGTCCGCCATCCGTATCACCTTGTGCCGCAAGATAATCAGCTTCCGGTCCGGCAGGTTGCTCCATCCTCGGCCGGTACGACGCTCCGGCCGGAGCGTGCGCGCCCCGGAGATCGCCCGTCGCCGAGCCCGTGCTCGCCGAGCCGCTGACCCCGGCGAACGATCCGGCGGCCCCGCCGACCGTGACGGAACCGCCGGCGGCAACTCCGGAATCCGCCCCGCCCGCGACATACCGACCGGAACCGAACCCTTCCGATTCGGACGGCGCGGGCACCGCACTTCCCGGCCGGTATCCGTCGGCGCCGGCCACCTCGTCGGCGGCGCGGCTGCCTCGAGCGGGTCCGCCGTGACCATGTCCGGCGCCGATTCCGTGTTCGCCTCGCCCGCCCGGCCGCGGGCTGCCGGGGAGTGGTTCGCCGCGCAGGATGGCGGTGTTCAGGGCGACCAGGGCCGGGCCCGGGTCTGCGCCGAGCTGGTCGACCAATCGGGTTCGGAGAGAAGCGAAGACGTCCAGGGCCTCGTTGGTGCGGCCGGCCGTGGCGAGCAGGCGCATGAGGGTGGCGTGGGCGGGTTCGTCCAGGGGTTCGGCGGTGACGGTGGCGCGGGCCAGGTCGATGGCGCCGTCGAGGTCGCCGAGTTGTTCGCGGGCGGCGAGTTCGACGGTGTCGAGGGCGCGGGACTGGGCGGCGGCGAGGCCGATGAGTTCGTCGGCGACCGATCCGGGCGGGAGGTCGGCGCCGGGGTCGCCGCGCCAGAGGTCACGGGCGGCGGCGATCAGTTCCAGGGCGGCCGCGGGGTCACCGGCGGTATGGGCTTGGCGGGCTTGCTTTTCCAGGTGCTGGGCGAGGGTCAGGTCCACCTGATCGGGCGCGAGCACCAGGCGATATCCGGCGGGGCCGATTTCGAGCACGCCCTCGGGGAGCGCCGAGCGTAGTCGCGAGACCTGGGTGTGCAGGGCGTTCATCGGCGCGCGGGGCGGCTCATCGCCCCAGACGCCGTCGATCAGCGCCTGGGCATTGCGGCTGCGGCCGGGATGGGTCGCGAGGGCGGCGACCAGCAGGCGGGCGCGGGTGCCGGGTACGGGTACGAGCGCGCCGTCACGGCGCAGCGCGACCTCGCCCAGCAGGGCCACCAGGACCGCGTGGTTCGCGGTAACCGGCCGGGTGTTCCCGGCCCCAGAACTGCCTGTTTGCGAATACATTCCTCGCCAATCCTAGGTGAGCGGCGATACGGTCGCCGGATTCGACCGATCCGCCGGTGCCGTCGCCTAGGCTCAGCCCATGGCCGAATTCGACATTCAGCGGGAAACGGTCATCAAGGCCGATCCCGTCCAGGTCCAAGCGCTCATCGACGACTTCCACCAGTGGCAGAAGTGGTCGCCGTGGGAGGGCATGGATCCCGATATGGAGCGTGTGTACAGCGGGGCCGATCGCGGCATAGGCGCCCGGTATTTCTGGAACGGCAACCGTAAGGCCGGCAAGGGTGACATGGAGATCACCTCGGCCACCGCGGAGGCCATCGGTATTCGCCTGCGTTTCGAGAAGCCCTGGAAAGCGACCAACAACGTCACCTTCGAATTCGCCCCGCAGGGCGACACCACCGCCGTGACCTGGCGGATGACCGGCAAGCACACCGGGCCGATGGCCCTGCTGAGCCGTTTCATCCCGATGGATCGCCTGGTGGGCAAGGACTTCGAGAAGGGCCTGGCACAGCTCAAGGCTGCCGCCGAGCGCTGATCCCGAAGTCACCTCGCGCGGGGCAGCGCCCGCCGCGCCCCGCGCACTAGGCTGCGGTGCATGGCTACAGCAGCACAGTGGATCGAGGGCGCGCGGCCGCGCACACTTCCGAACGCGGTCGCCCCGGTTCTGGTGGGGACGGGGGCGGCGGCCTCGATCGACGGCGTCAACTGGTGGAAAGCGGCGCTGTGCCTGCTGCTTTCGGTGGCGCTCATCATCGGCGTGAACTACGCCAACGACTATTCCGACGGTATTCGCGGCACCGACGACGAGCGGGTGGGCCCGCTGCGCCTGGTCGGTTCCAAGCTGGCCAGTCCGGCCGCGGTGCGCAATGCCGCCATCGGCTGCCTGGTGCTCGGCGCGATCGTCGGCCTGGTGCTGGTGGCGACCAGCGCCTGGTGGCTGCTGATCGTGGGCGCGGCCTGCCTGGCCGGCGCCTGGTTCTACACCGGCGGCCGGAATCCGTACGGCTACAGCGGTTTCGGCGAGATCGCGGTGTTCGTGTTCTTCGGCCTGGTCGCAGTGCTGGGCACCCAGTTCGTGCAGGCCGGGAAGATCGATTGGGCCGGCCTGGCGGGCGCGGTGGCCGTGGGTTCGTTCTCCAGCGCCGTGCTGGTCACCAACAACCTGCGCGATATCCCGACCGATGCGGTGACCGGCAAGACCACCCTCGCGGTCAAGCTCGGCGATACCCGCACCCGCACTTTGCATCTGGTGCTGATCGCGGTGCCGTTCCTGATGAGCCTGGTGCTGGTGGCCCGCACCCCGTGGGCGCTGGCCGGGCTGATCGCGCTGCCGCTGGCGTTCAAGGCCAACGAGCCGGTGCGCACCGGAAAGAACGGCCCGGGCCTGATCCCCGCGCTGGCGGGAACCGGCCTGGCCCTGCTGGTCTGGTCGATCGCGACGGCGGTCGCGCTCACCCTCGCCTGACGGCGAGTCGCACTCGCGAAGGGGGTGTGGGGGCGAAACCCCCACACCCCCTTTCCGTACCGGCCGTCCCGGGGACCGCGTCAGTCGTTGTCGGGGACCAGGATTCCGAGAATCCAGTTCACCAGCGCGATGATGATGCCGCCCAGCACTGCGGCCCAGAATCCCTCGACGTGCAGCTGGTAGCTGGTGGTCTCGGTGATCTTCGAGGTCAGCCACAGCACGAAGGCATTGATCACCAGCAGGAACAGGCCCAGCGTCACCACCACCAGGGGCAGTGACAGGAAGCTGATGATCGGTTTCACCACTGCATTGATCACGGCGAACACCACCGCGGCGATGGCGATCACGATCAGTTTGCTCTGCGTGGTGTTCTCGGGCGACACGATCTCGATACCACCAACCCAGGCGGCGGCCAGCCAGATGGCGACACCGTTGATGATCAGGCGAAGCAGGAGCGTCATGCTGCGATGGTAGGACGCGATCGAGCTCGGGGCCCGGCAGCACACGAAACCGACCGGTCACAATTGCGTCGGCGGAGGCCCTCAAGCCGCCTGGTCCAGATAGCGCCCGACGGCCTCCTGCATCGCCGCAACCCCGCTCGCCCCGCCCAGCAGCCGCCGCGTGGTGTCATTGGGCGCGCGCAGCACTCCGAGCAGCACGTGACCGGCCTCGATGCGATCGTCCCCGCGCGCGATGGCCTCACGCAGCGACAGTTCCAGGACCTTCTTGGCGTCCCTGGTGAACGGGATATGTCCCATGCTCATGCCCCGCGAGCGGAAGATCCCGCGCCGTTCCGGCTCCGCGGGCACGGCGCGTTCCAGCGCGTCCTCGCCGAAGGTGGCCTCGAGGCTCTCCCGCACCGCGTCCAGATCGATCCCGATGGAGCGCAACGCTTCCGCGTCCTCGGCCCCCAGCGGCTCCCCGGTTCGCTTGCGGCCCAGTTCGGCCCGCACCCCCTCGGCCGTGATGCCCTGTCCGGCGAGCACTTCGCGCAGCCCCTCGTCGGGCGCGACCAGCAAACCCAGCAGTACGTGCTCGACCTGAATGGACGAGGAGCGCAGTTCGCGGGCTTCCTCCTGCGCCACCACGATGGCGTACCTGGGCGCCTTGGCGAATCGTTCGAACATCAGCGGATACCGCCCTTCCGGTTGTACTTCTGGTGGACCGCCTGCCGGCTGACCTCGAGCGCGTCCGCGATGGCCTGCCACGACCAGCCCTGTTTGCGGGCATTGGCGACCTGGATGGTCTCGAGCCGTTCGAGCAATCGGCGCAGTGCGAGGACCGCGCGGAGCCCGACCTGGGGGTCGGGGCTGCCGGCGGCGGCCGCCAGAGTCGTTGCTTCACTCATGTACGTCAATTTACGTTGACACACTCGAGTCGTCAACGAAAATTGACACGCAGCGCGAAAAAGAGGGCCCGGAGGGAACATCCTCCGAGCCCTCGCAATGGGAACGACAGTCGTCGCGGAACCGCTCAGTACCAAGTGGTGAACGGGGCGTAGTCGCACACATGCCCGTCGACCCAGCCCCACACGGTCTCCGGATCGACCTCGACGCCGTCCTGCAGCCGGAGCAGCCAGCCGCTGGGCACCCGCTCCCAGATATCGCCGTCGCGATCGCGATACAGCCCGCAGGCCATCGGCTCCCACGCGTGCCCGGTCCGCAGCGATTCCGACCGAATGGTCTGGTCACCGCCGTACGTCATCACCCATGGCCCGACCGTGACGTTGACGTCCATGACCGATCGCGGATGCTGCCCCAACTCGACTCCTGATTTGTTGTTGTTTCAAACTATTGGAGCAGAACGGGATACCGCACACCCCCTCGTCAGGCGACCGTGCGTGTATCGCTGGACAACCGCGCGTGTACCAGACGGCTATACAAGTAAGGTCACCCTAAGTAATGAATGGAGTTCCAACGTTCGGCGAGTTCATTCGCCAACGGCGCACGACCGCTAGCCTCACCCGCCCCCAACTCGCGTGGCTCGCCAACCTCTCGGTCCCCTATCTGACCAAGATCGAAGGCGGCGCCACGCCCTCCCGGCGGGTCGTCGAATCACTCAGCACCGCACTGGAACTGCTGCCCGCCGAGTTCGAGTACGCCCTCATCCTGGCCGAAGGACCAAGTCCGCGAATCGAACCCGATCAGCCCTCCGCCATCGACCTCGAGTATCTCGAGCTGCTCAATCCCAAGATCGCGGCCTTCATCACCGGGGCCATGGACATCATCGCCATCAATGCCGCCCACGAGGAGGCGTTCCCGCAATTGCTGCCGGGCGTCAACTATCTGGAGTGGATGATGCTCAATCCCATCTCCAAAACCGTACTGGTCGATTGGATGGGCGAGGCCAAACAGGCGGTCAAGTCCTTCCGGATCATGCTGGCGCGCAACGGACCCAGCGAGCGCACCCAGCAGATCATCGACACCTGCCTGGAGAGCCCGGAATTCGGCATCCTGTGGCGCGGGGACGCCGTCGCCAACGAGCGGCCGGATCGCACGAAGCTGGTGCGCAATCCCAAGACCCTCGCCATCACCGAGCTCCGGATGAACATCTGGCGCACCCAATCCGGCTTGCAATCCTGGATGCTGGTGCTCGGTACGAGCGTGGACCAACCCATGGCGGTCACCCGTCCAGTCCTGCGTGAACGCCCCGCGGCGTCAAGGGCTATTAACAGATCCGAGGGCCCCGACACCCTCGTAATGCGCCCGCAACCGGGCCGGAAAGGGCGCGAACCCCTACCCACACAGCCACTTCAGCAAATAATTAGCAAACCGGAAGATGGGTGATCAACGGTTCTCAGCCGATCGCCGTGCCGTGCGAAAACTAGCCGGACCAATGACCGGTAGCGATGAATTCGGCAATGACCGCGGTGGGCTCGGTGAGGCTCAGCCCCTGACCGGCAACCCAGTCGTCGTTGAAATAGGTTCCGGCATAACGGTCTCCGCCATCACACAGCAGGGTGACCACAGAACCCTTGCGACCCTCCGAAATCATATCGGCTATCAGGGCAAATGCCCCCCAGAGGTTGGTTCCGGTCGAACCGCCCACCCGGCGCCCGAGGGCCTCGCTGGCGATCCGCGTCGCCGCGATCGACGCCGCGTCCGGCACCTCGAGCATGGTGTCCACCACCTGCCCCACGAACGAGGGCTCCACCCGCGGCCGCCCGATTCCCTCGATCCGCGAAGGCATTCCGGTCTGGTACCCGATGTCGTCGAGTTCGTAGCCGCCGTAGAAGGCCGAATTCTCCGGATCCACCACCGCGAGCCTGGTGGCGTGCCGCCGATAGCGCAGGTAGCGGCCGATGGTCGCGCTGGTGCCGCCGGTGCCGGCCCCCACCACGATCCACTCCGGCACCGGATGCGTCTCCAACTCCATTTGGGTGAAGATGGATTCGGCGATGTTGTTGTTCCCGCGCCAGTCCGTCGCCCGTTCGGCGTAGGTGAACTGGTCCATGTAGTGGCCGCCGGTCTCGGCCGCCAAACGCGCTGCCTCCGTATAGATATCGGGGGCCTTCTCGACCAGATGGCAACGCCCGCCCTGCGCCTCGATCAGCGCCAGCTTCTCCGGCGAGGTCTTGGCCGGCACCACCGCCACGAAGTCCAGGCCCAGCAGTTTCGCGAAGTAGGCCTCGGAGATCGCGGTGGAACCGGACGAAGCCTCCACCACCGTGGTGCCTTCGACCACCCAGCCGTTGCAGATGGCGTACAGGAACAGCGATCTCGCCAGACGATGCTTGAGACTGCCTGTGATGTGGGTGGATTCGTCCTTGAGATAGAGCTCGATGCCCCATTCCGCGGGCAGCGGGTAGCGCAGCAGATGGGTGTCGGCGCTGCGCTGGGTATCGGCGTCGATCAGCCGCACCGCATTGTCGGCCCAGGCCCGCGGGGTGGAGCGCACGCAGCGCTTCACGCGTCACCGCCCTGCAGCCGCTTCATCAGCTGCTCGCGGTCGCTGCGGCGCTTGGCGTCCACCGCGGCGATGTCCTTGTTCACCTGGGCGCGCAGCTTCTTGAACAGCACCAGCGACAGCGGCATGGCGATGAGCAGCGCGAACAGCAGCGCGACGATGAGCGGGATGGACACCTTCACCAGCGCGGCCACGCCCAGGATGATCGCGGCGATGACGACCACCAGGCCCAGCCGGGCCACCGTGTAGAGGGCCAGATTGCGAGCCAGGCGGCGGCCCGCGCTCGGGGTCGGGGATGCGTCAGACACGGCCCTCAGCCTAGGTGACCGCGATTCGGGCATTCCCCGCACCCTCCGCCCGAATGTCGCTGAATGTTCGCTGCGAGCCGGAAAACCGTGACCGTAAACACATAACGGATATCCGTTTTGTCTATTACTTCCCCTTTACCAAATCGAGACTGTTCGAACACTCGGGGGTGACAGTGCAACGATGTCGCTACTGATGAGGGATCTGTCGATACGGAAAGGTTTGCGAATGACTGCGTTCACCGCGGTACCCCGCGTATTGGGTTCCGTCACCGGCCAGGACACCCTGCTCACCCCGGGCCAAGTGGCAGCCCTGTTCCATGTGGATCCGAAGACCGTCACGCGCTGGGCGCATGCCGGACGCCTCGGATCCTTGCGTACCCCCGGCGGTCACCGCCGATTCCGCGAATCCGAAGTCATGCAACTGCTCAAGTCCCTCACCACCGAGGCGACCCGCGTGTAAACCCTATTTCGAGTTCCACAGTGTCAGAGGTACGTAACCGGACTACCCTCGTTCGCAGGAGGTGAGCGACGTGGCGTACCTGTTGGCACTCATCGCGGTAGTGGCCGTCGCGATGTTGTGCTGGAAAGCTTTCGGGCCCCAGCGATCCGCCGGCACCGGTCCAGCACCCACCCGGCGCACCCGAATAATCGGGCCCGAGGACGATCCGGATTTCCTGCGCCGGCTCTCCCGTGAGCATCGCGACGGCGAATCGACCTGATGAACCCATAGGGCTCGCGACCGAGCTCCCCTATTGGCAGTACCTGTGACCGTCCCCCGGCACGATCCGCCCTGCAACGGATCAGCCGGGGGACGTCTCGTTTTGGTGCAAACCGAACATTTGCTTTCCACTCCGGGGGCATACTCGATCTTGCTTTGCCAGGATTGAGCGCCCGCACAGCGGGAAGTCAGTCCAAGCAAGATCGCTGAATCTCTCGTTTTTCCAGGTTTTTCAACCAGCACGGAAGAAGGAGCGATGAAGATCAAACGATTCACAGCAGCCGCCGTGCTCGCCTTCTCGGCCACGGTGCTCACCGCCGGAGTAGTGGGCGCGGAACCCGTCGCGGTGGAGCCGGCGCCACCGGTCACCGAACCCGTCTACGACCCCGCAATCGACGATCCGGTCATGCACCAGTGCAATGCCATCATCGGCGCGCTGGTGGGCGGCGTCATCGGCGGCAGTCTGAGCGCGGTGCCCGGCGCGGCCATCGGCGCGGCGATCGGCGCGGCCATCGGCTGGTCGCTGCTCTACCCGCCCGGACCGCCGCTGGCCTGCTGGCGGCCTTCGGAACAGCCGTAACCCGATGAGGGGCTAGTTCAGGCCCGCGTAGCTGTGCAGACCGCTCACCACGATATTGATGATGAACAGGTTGAACAGCATGGCTACGAAACCTGCCACATTGATCCACGCGGCCTTGGTGTCTCGCCAGCCGGAAGTCGCGCGGGCGTGCAGGTACGCGGCGTAGAGGACCCAGGCGATGAAGGAGACCGTCTCCTTCGGGTCCCAGCCCCAGAAGCGGCCCCACGCGGCCTCGGCCCAGATGGCGCCCAGGATGACGCCCGCACCGAAGATCGGGAAACCGATGATGGTGGTGCGGTACGCCAGCCGGTCCAGGGTCTGGGCATCGGGCAGGCGGCGGGCCAGATTGCCGAGCAGAGAGGATGATTCGCCGCCCGCGGGCTGCCGCAGGCGGAACAGGAACAGCAGACTCGCCACACCCGACACCAGGAACACGCCACTGCCGATCGAGACCACGGTGACGTGCACCGGGAGCCAGTACGACTTGAGCGCCGGGACCACCGGGGCCGCGTCGGCGTGCAGGACGGTGCCCGCCAGGAACATCAGGATGAGCACCGGCAGCAGCAGGAACGCCCACATGCCGCGGTAGCGCTGATCGCGCAGCAGCACCAGGCCGAGGCCGACGGCGGCCGCGCAGGCCATGCTGACGAACTCGTACATATTGCCGAGCGGGAAGCGGTGGGTCGCGAAGCCGCGCAACACGATCGAGGCCGCGTGCAGCCCGAAGGCGACGAACAGCACCGCGAAAGCCATATTGCCCAGGCGTTCCGGGAACGGGCGCTGCGGGCGGCCGGTGCGCACCACCTTGCCGGGCACATCGGCGGGCGGCAGGGTGTCGTCACCGGTGCCGCCGCCGACCGTGACCAGCTTGCGGGCGGTCTCGGGAACCGTGCGGGTGACGGCGAACTGCCAGATGAGCATCAGGCAGACCAGCGCGTAGATCACGATGGCCGACTTGAAGGCGAGATCGCTGTAGGACGCGAGAGTCTCGTCGATCGGCATTACTTCTCTCCCGGGTTGTCGGTCAGCAGCCGCTCACGCAGGCGATCGAATTCGCCGCCCCAACCGGCTTGGTCGGTGCGGGCCAGTCCGCCCATTTCTACTACGGTACGTCGTTTTTCGGAAGGCTCTGCGGCGGGGTAGACGCGCAACCAGATGCGGCGGCGCTTGATCAGCAGCGAACCCAGCAGGCCGGCCATCATGGTCAAGGCGCTGACCAGCACCCACTGCTGCGCCGGATCGTGCGAGACCTGCAGGTTCACGAACTCTTTCGCGCCGTCGAAGGTGACCTTGGTGCCGTCGGCGAGGGTCGCGCCCTCACCGGGCTTCAGATTGACGCGCTGTTCCTTGGTCAGCCGGCCCTGCTTGATCATCTCCGGATCCAGCGAGAACAGCGACTGCGCCCGGCCGGTGTCCAGGCCGGTCTCGCCGCGGTAGATGTCCACGGCCACCATCGGATCCGTCATGGCCGGATAGCGCGAGGTCAGCAGCGAACCGTGCAGCAGCGCGGTCGGCGCGAACAGGCCCTGGATCGCGACCTGGTGCTTGCGGCGCTCGGCCTCGTTCGGATACATGCCGCCGGGCGGATCGATGCGCAGCACACCCGAGGACAGGAAGGTGGTGGCGTCGTCCGGCTTCCACTGGATGGTCTCGGTGCGGGTCTGGCCGTTCGGGAAGGTCACCGTGAAGGTGGGGGCGAAACCGTGGCCCTGCAGGTAGATTCGATCGCCCGCCAGCCGCAGCGGGTGGTTGACCTGCACGGAGGTGTCACGCCAGGTGCCGGTGCTGAGGTCGTCGCCGGCCTGGTACTGCAGGTCGGAGGTGAACATCTCGGCCTGGCCGTTGGGCAGGTAGTCGGCCTTGAAGTTCTTGACCCGGATACACATCGGCGTCAGGCCGGTGCCGTCGTTGACATTGCCGGCCCGGAAGGAGTCGAAGACCGCCGGGGAGGTGGTGCAGAAACCGGGGCCGTCGTCGGCGATGACCACCACATTGCCCTCGTACCCGAACAGCTTGCCGATGGCGATGGCCGCCAGCAGCCCGACCAGCGCCAGGTGGAAGACCAGGTTGCCGAGTTCGCGCGAGTAGCCCTTCTCGGCCGAAAGGGTCACTTCCCCTTCGCGATTGCCCGGCTGCACCACCACGCGCCAGCCGCGCAGGCCCTTGCGGACGCGCTCGACGACCTCGTCGGGGGTGGCGGTGTCGCCGCCCTCGAAGTGATGCGGCAGGCGAGACAGATTGCGCGGGGCCTTGACCGGCGGCGTGCGCAGCGCCCGGTAGTGATCGAGCACGCGCGGCAGGATGCAGCCCACCAGCGAAACGAACAGCAGCACATAGACGGCCGTGAACCAGAAACTGGAGAACACGTCGAACAGTTCGAGCCGGTCCATCCACGGGCCCAGGGTCGGGCGGTCCGCGATGTACTGATCGACCTTCTGCGCGTTCAGGCTCCGCTGCGGCAGCAGTGCGCCGGGGATGGCGGCCAGCGCCAGCAGGAACAGCAGCATGAGCGCGGTGCGCATGCTGGTGAGCCCGCGCCAGGTATTGCGCAGCAGGGCGATCACCCGGCCCAGCGGCGATTGGCGCGGCGGGCGAACGGGATTCGGGGCGGCGGGGGTTTCGGCGGTCACGGTCATCAGATCGGCAGGGTCACATTCGAGACGAAGGCGTCACGGACCCAGGACACGAACTGGTCCCAGGCCCCGGTCACCAGGGCGAAGCCGACGGCCACCAGCAGGATGCCGCCGATCACCTGAATGGTGCGGGAATTGCGGCGCAGCCAGCCGACCCCGCGCAATGCGGTGGCCGAGCCGAACGCCAGGATCACGAAGGGCAGGCCCAGGCCCAGGCAGTAGGCCACGATGAGGGCGACGCCGCGCGCGGCGGTGGTGCCCTCGGTGCCCGCGGACACGGCCATCACGCCGGACAGGGTGGGGCCGAGGCAGGGGGTCCAGCCGAGCGCGAAGACCGCGCCGAGCAGGGGTGCGCCGATCAGGCCGCTCAATCGCCGGGGCTCCATGCGGGTGTCGCGCTGCAGGGCCGGGATGAGGCCGATGAAGGCCAGGCCCATCACGATGGTCACCACGCCGCCGATGCGGGTCAGCAGTTCGCGATTCACATTGAGCGCGTTGATGGCGCCGAACACGGTGGCCGACGCGAGCACGAACACCACGGTGAATCCGGCCACGAACAGGCCCGCGGCACCGGCCACCCGCAGGCGGCCCCGGCGTTCGAGAGTGGCTGTGCGCCTGGCGGATTCGACGGTCACCGGCGGCGCCTCGGCCCCGACCACGCCCGCCAGATAGGACAGGTAGCCCGGCACCAGCGGCACCACGCACGGGGACGCGAACGACACCAGGCCGGCCAGCACGCACGCGCCGAGGGCGAGCAGCAGCGGTCCGGTGGCGGCGGTGTCCTGGAACGACTGTCCCACGCTCGCCAGCACTGTCACATCGGTCACGACTGTTCTCCGGTGAGCTTGTCCAGGATCGGCCGCAGATCCTCGGCGAGCAGCGAGCGCAGGTAGACCGCGGCGACGCGATGCTGCTTGTCCAGCACGATGGTGGTCGGGATGACGCTGGTCGGGAACTTGCCGCCGAGCGCGAGCAGGCTGCGCATGGACGGGTCGTAGATGGACGGGTAGCCGACCTTGTTGTCGGTCACGAAGTCCTGCGCCTTGTCCTGCTGGTTGTCCCGGACATTGATGCCGAGGAAGGCGACGCCCTTGTCCTTGTACGCCTCGTAAACCTGTTCCAGCGCGGGCGCTTCCGCGCGGCACGGGCCGCACCACTGGCCCCACAGATTGACGACGACGACCTTGCCCGGGAAGTCGTCCACCGAGGTGGTCTTCCCGGCGGTCATCAGATCCGGGCCGGCGAGCTTGCCGATGGTGCCGCGTGATTCCGGCGGATCGTAATAGATGTCGGTCTTACCGCCCGGCGACACGAAATCGAAGGTGCCGCCCTGCGCCACCGCGTCCTTACCGGCGGTCGAGCAGCCCGCGAGCGCCGCCACGACGGCGACGCCCGCCAGCAGGGACGCGATGGCGCGTCTCATGCCCCGAACACCTTGGGATCGGAGGTCCCGGCGGGCTCCGAGTAGACGATGTCGATCAACGTATCGCCCTGGTAGACCAGCGAAGTCAGCGAGGCGAGCGAGCACTGCCGGTTGCGCGGATCGTGCCACAGCCGCTGCCCCTGCAGGAACCGGCGCAGGGTCCACACCGGCAGCTGATGCGAGACCAGCACGGCCTCGCGGCCCGCCGCCTCGACGCGCGCCTTGTTCACCGCGGCCAGCATGCGATGCGCGATCTGCAGGTACGGCTCACCCCAGGACGGCGTGAACGGATCCCGCAGCTTCCACCAATGCCGGGGCTGCCGCAGCGCGCCGTCCCCCACGGCCACCCGCAGCCCCTCGAAGATGTTCCCCGCCTCGATCAGGTTCTCGTCCGTCCGGATGATCACCCCGTGCTGCGCCGCAACGGGTTCCGCGGTCTCCTGCGCTCGCTGCAACGGCGAAGCCACCACCAGCGCGACATCGTGATCGGCCAGCGACCGCGCCACGGCCTGCGCCTGCGCCCGCCCCGTCACCGACAACTGGAACCCGGGCAACCGCCCGTACAGAATCCCCTTCGGATTGTGCACCTCACCGTGCCGCATCACATGCACGATGGTCTCCACGTCGTCCGCGACATCCCCCGGCAAGGTGAAACCACTTGCCGTCAAAACGGATTCACCCGCCTCCCGACCGGCCGCAGCGGCCTCCGCCGCCTCCCGATCGCTCCCGGCGGCCTCGACCGGCGACTCTTCCCCGGCCTCGTCGGCATCGGCATCCGCCGCAGCGGCATCGACCTCGGACTCCGCGGTGGCGGAGGTCGCGGCTTCGGCCGTCGGCTGGGCGGTTTCGGCGTCTGCCGCGGCGGCCGAATCCGTTGCGGGGGTGGCGGTTTCGGCCGGGGCGACGGCGATCTGCTCGCCGGTTTCGGCGAGTTCGGCTTCGGCCTGACGGATGGAGTCGAGGAGGCGGGCGGCTTCGGTGGCGGAGAGCGGGGCCTCGTGGGGGGCGGGGGCGGGGATTCCGGTGTCTGGCTGCTGGGTGGAGCTCACGCGGCGGATCCTTCGGGGGTGGCGGCCGCCGCGGCGCGCGCGGCGGCGGGGAGGGCGGCGGCGATGCGGTCGAAAGCGTTCTCGTCGAGCGCGGCCGAGACGAACCAGGCTTCGAACGCGCTCGGGGGCGCGTACACGCCGCCGTCGAGCAGGGCGTGGAAGAAAGCGGGGAAACGCCAGGTCTGACTCGCCTTGGCGGCGTGGTAGTCGGTGACCGGGTTCTCGGCGAAGAACACGCTCACCATATTGCCCGCGAATTGCACATGGTGCGGGACGCCTTCGGCGTCCAGCGCCGCGCCGAGCAGCTTGCCCAGACGCTCGGAATTGCGATTCAGCGCCGCGTAGACCTCGGCGTCGGCGGTGCGCAGGGTGGCGAGACCGGCGGCGACGGCGACCGGATTACCGGACAGCGTGCCGGCCTGATAGACCGGGCCGAGCGGGGCCAGGTGGTTCATGATGTCGGCGCGACCGCCGAACGCGGCGGCGGGCAGACCACCGGACATGACCTTGCCGAAGGTGTAGAGATCACCGGCGACGCCGTCGATGCCGTACCAACCCGAGGCGCTCACCCGGAAGCCGGTCATGACCTCGTCCATGATGAGCAGCGCGCCATTGGCGTGCGCGATATCGCGCAGGCCGGCATTGAATCCGGGCTGCGGCGCGACCGCGCCCATATTTCCCGCGGCGGCTTCGGTGATGACGCAGGCGATCTCACCGGGATTCGCGGCGAACGCGGCGGCCACGGCCTCGAGATCGTTGTACGGCAGCACGATGGTGTCCGCGGCCTGCGCACCGGTGACGCCCGGCGAGGTCGGCAGACCCAGCGTCGCCACGCCCGAGCCGGCGTCGGCGAGCAGCGCGTCCACGTGCCCGTGATAGCAACCGCTGAACTTGACGATCTTGGAGCGCCCGGTGAAGCCGCGCGCCAGCCGGACCGCGCTCATGGTGGCCTCGGTGCCGGAGTTCACCAGCCGCACCCGCTCGACGGGATCCACCCGCGCCGCGATGGCCTCGGCCAGTTCGATCTCGGCTTCGGTCGGCGCGCCGAAGGACAGGCCCTTGGTCGCCGCGGACCGCACGGCGTCGACGACCGCCGGATGCGCGTGGCCGAGAATCATCGGCCCCCACGAACAGACGAGGTCGACATAGTCGTTCCCGCCCGCGTCGGTCAGCGTGCACCCCTGTGCCGACGCGATGAATCGCGGTGTCCCGCCCACGGATTTGAACGCCCGCACGGGCGAGTTCACACCACCCGGGATCACCGCCGCGGCGCGTTCGAAGAGTTGGGCCGAGACCGGCACCGATGCCTGGCTCACACGCGGAGAAGAACTCACGGCACCCAGTCTCTCAGCCGCCCCCTCCCCCGTCGACGACAGGGTGTAGTCGAGTGTCCTGTCCCACAGCAACCCGCCATCCTCCCACCCCGATCGGCGCGCCGCATCTCCTACGGCCGCGAACGCCGGCTCCCCGCACCCCACGCACCTGCCTCACCACCACCTGCCTGCGGCGATGCACCGGAACGGCCCGTTCACCGAAGGTGGCGCGGGCGAACGCAACACGCCGGAAATTGGTCGACGCGAGATAGATCGCTGGAAGGTTGCCGATGCGTAATCTCGGCTCCAGAAGGGGTCTGCGGCGAGAGTGGGAGCGACGGTATGCGGGTCGTGCGGTTCGGAGTCGGAATGGTTGCGGCCGTTGCGGTCGCGGGCGTGATCGGTACCGGTCAGGCGTGTGCGGGCGCACCGATCGTGCAGCTCGATCAGGGCCGGATCGGCATGCATCTGTCGCACGACGAGACCGCCGCGTTCGCCGGCGGTCCGGCTCCCGCGGTGGTCAGCATGGTGGTGCCGCTGAGCCGCATGGGCGCGGGCCTGCATCAGGAGACGCAGATCTACAAGGACGACAACGGCGGCGTGCACGCGTCATTGCGGCAGGTGGTCATGGAGGCCGCCCAGCATCCGGACGGCACCGTGGTCATGTTCCTCAATGCTCCGGGCACCCGCGGGGGCCGAGTGCTGGATGTTTACCAGAGCTGGAACTGAATTCGGCGGATCAGGACAGCGGTAGCCCGATGCAGAATGCCGCCCAGCCCGTGGAGAACAGGCAGTTGAGCTGCGGCGGCAGGTAGTCGAGCCAGGATATCGGGACGAGATATGGGCTCCTCATGCGATCCATTCTCCGCCCACCCACCCCCGAGCGCCCGCCGAAACGATCACTTCGCGCACCTCGCCCGGGCGTGTCGCCCCATACGCGGTCAGCGGGCCAGGCGATAGACCCGGCTCAGCACATCGATGAAGATCACCCCGGCCACCGTCACCAGCAGCGCGGCACACGCCAGCCAGGGCCCCGAATAGCGGGTGGCGGTGAATCCCGGTGTCTCCCCGGCCGGCTTGAACCAGCCGGTGTGAATCCCGTTGCGCCAGCACCACACCGCCGCGAACCCCAGCAGCGGCACCAGCACGACCTCGGCCAGCACGGCGAGCCACCGCATCACCGCGCCTCCTTCTCCTCGTCACCGCCGGACCGGTCGGCTTCGGCACCGCCGTCGACGGGCACCCCGTCGCGCCGTTCCAGCGCCGCGGTCAGTTCCGCCCGCAGCGTCCGGTGATCCCGCGCCCACGCCTGCACCAGCGAACCGTCGCGCAGCTTCAGCCCGAAACCCTTGCGCCGCCGCGGCACTCCGGTGAGTTCCCCGAGCGCCCGCGCCGATTCCCAGTCCTCATCATCCCAGGACTGCTCGTCCGGCTCCGGCAACACTTCGGCGATGTCGCCCAGCGACACGACTTCGGTGCCTTCGCGCAGCGTGTCGGCGGTGAGTTCGACGCTGATGTGACGCCGCCCGGCGATCACCTGCAACCACACGAAGCCGCCCAGCAGCACCGCGCAGAAGACCAGGCCGAACCAGTGCACGTCGCCGCCGCGAATCAGCTCCAGTACCAGGATGATCCCGCACAGCGCCGGTCCGTACGCGATGGTGCGCCAGCGTGCGCCGGGTTCGGCGAACAGTACGGCCGCGGGGGCTCCAGCCTCACTCATAGGCCGCACATTACGGGCATACGGGTCAGCCGACGAGACCCGGAAGCAGAAGTACGGCGAGAGTGAGCAGTCCGAAGAGGAAAAGCAGACTGAACGCCATGACGTCGCGCCGCAGACTGTGTGGCTGCTGGATCACCACTCGCATCGTTGCCTCCACTCTCGAGCAGAACTCCGGAGACGAAGGCGCCTTACCTCAACGGCTGGCATCCGGTATCCGGTTCCGGAATTCTCTGTGACAACCCTCACCATACCGGTTAGTAAGCCTGTAACAAACTCCAGGGTCTTCAGTGTGCTACCGGCCGGAAGTACTGCTCGGATTCCTTTCGATAGCAAAGGAATACGGCTCCGCAGGCGGCCACCGACTGCACGATCCCGGCCCCGCCCGCGACCGCTCCGATCACGCCCGGCATACCGCTGCCCGGCGCGAAGAGGGTGCCGAGCGCGCCGAGGGTCAGGAACACCGCCAGCGCGGTGAGAATCGCACGCGCCCAATTCTTGCCGTGCCGCATGAGATACACCAGGGCGGCCGCCGCGCCGGTGAGGATCAGCCAGAAGAAGGCCATCACCAC
This sequence comes from Nocardia yamanashiensis NBRC 100130, assembly GCF_001613325.1. Lineage (GTDB taxonomy): Bacteria > Actinomycetota > Actinomycetes > Mycobacteriales > Mycobacteriaceae > Nocardia > Nocardia yamanashiensis. The sequence continues at coordinate 152,969 of NZ_BDCD01000019.1, forward strand.
CAGCAGCACCACCGTCCACATCTGCACCTGCGCCTCGGTGATGGCGGGCTGCTGCTCGCGCAGCTGGTCGAGCATCTTGGCGGCCAGCTCGCGGCGCTGACCGAGTTGCGAGATCAAGGTGGCGGTCAGTTGCACGACGCCCAGCAGCAGTGCGGCCCACCAGAGTTGGGCGGCGGTGCGGACGTCCTCGGGTACGGGGCGCGGGCCCGGCAAAGGTCGCGGGCCCGCCGGGGGCACGATCGGATTCACGGCTGAGCGGTTCCCGCGATCACGAAAGCCAGTGCGCGGCTTCGGTTGCCCAGTAGGTGAGCACCATATCCGCACCGGCACGGCGGATTCCGAGCAGCGATTCCAGGATGGCGCCGCGGCGGTCGATCCAGCCGTTCTGCGCGGCGGCGGTGATCATCGCGTACTCGCCGGAGATCTGGTACGCCGCCACCGGCACCGTGGAGCGGTCGGCCACATCGCGCAGGATGTCCAGGTAGGACATGGCGGGCTTGACCATGACGATGTCCGCGCCCTCGGCCAGGTCCAGCTCCAGCTCGCGAATGGCCTCGCGGCGATTGGCCGGATCCTGCTGATAGGTGCGGCGATCGCCTTCCAGCGAAGAACCCACCGCCTCCCGGAACGGGCCGTAGAACGCCGACGCGTACTTGGCGGCATAGGCCAGGATGCCGGTGTCGGTGTAGCCGGCCGCGTCCAGCCCGGCCCGGATGGCGCCCACCTGGCCGTCCATCATGCCGCTGGTGCCGAGCAGATCGGCGCCGGTTTCGGCCTGCGCCAAGGCCATATCCACGTACCGCTGCAGGGTCGCGTCGTTGTCGACCGCGCCCTCCGGGCTCAGCACGCCGCAATGCCCGTGCGAGGTGAATTCGTCCAGGCAGGTGTCGGCCATGACCACGGTCGAATCACCGACCTCGTGCACCAGCGCGCGCAGGCCCCGGTTCAGGATGCCCTCCGGATCGCTGGCCTGACTGCCCAGCGGATCCTTGTCCTCCGGCTTGGGCACGCCGAACAGCATGAGCCCGCCGACGCCCGCCGCGACCGCCTCCACCGCCGCCTTGCGCAGCGAATCCATCGAATGCTGGTGCACGCCCGGCATGGACGAGATCTCGCGCGGTTCGGCGAGCCCGTCGGCGACGAACATGGGGAGGATCAATTGCCGTGGCTGGAGCGTGGTTTCGGCCACCAGCCGGCGTAGCGCGGGGGTACGGCGCAACCGCCGTGGGCGGTCCATTCCGGTCATGCACGCATGATATGCCCGTCGCCGAGGCCGGGTGCGCGCGGCGTCCGCCAGGCCCGGCGCGCCCGCGCGGGAATCGGCGCGAAGGGCATTCCGACGGCGGCCGGCAAGTTGATCATCCCGCCGTTGAGCAGCGGTTTCTGTCGGTGCCGACCTGTAGAATCGAAGATGTGTTCGAGAGTTCGGATGGTGTTCGAGGAGGTCGAGCATCGGCCGGGCTCGGGTCGCGACGGGAGGATTGGTCGTGCTCGCAAGTGTGAAGAGCTTGTCCGACAAGGCAGTTGGGGTGCCCAAGCAGGGGGAGGTCATCGATCATCCGTGGATGCCGCTGGCCAAGCAGCCATTGCCGGCCGGACGTCCACGGTCCTGGTACATCGCCCACAACCGCCGGTTGAAGGCGATGCGCCTGGCCATCGCCCTGCTGGATTCCGGCGCGTTCGCCGCGGACCAGGCCGGCAACGAGAAGATCCGCGACACCGCCGAGCGCATCGGCGTGCACTGGCCGTCGGACGCCACCTGCCGCATGGTCCGGCGGATGATGCAGGCTCAGCGCTGAGCGAGGTGGTCTCGGCCGGAATACGCACGGGCCCCGCATCTTTCGATGCGGGGCCCGTGATGTCTCCGGCGCGCTTTCGCGGCTAGCGGCTGCGGCGGCTCTTCTTGCGCGGCGGGGGCAGCAGGCCCTCGGCGCGCAGGTGGGCGGCGTGCTCGGCGAGGGCTTCGACGAGCGGGCCGACCTGGGCGATCTCGGGCTGCACATCCACGCGCAGACCGAATTCGATGGCCGTCTCGGCGGTCTTGGGGCCGATGCACGCCACGATGGTGCGGGCGTGCGGCTTCCCGGCGATGCCGACCAGGTTGCGGACCGTGGAGGACGAGGTGAACAGCACCGCGTCGAAACCGCCGGTCTTGATCATCTCGCGGGTCTCCGCGGGCGGCGGGGACGCGCGCACGGTGCGATAGGCGGTGACGTCGTCGATCTCCCAGCCGCGATCACGCAGGCCCTCGGCGAGGGTCTCGGTGGCGATGTCCGCGCGCGGCAGCAGCACCCGGTTGACCGGATCGAAAACGTCGTCATAGGGCGGGAAGTCCGCGAGCAGGCCCTCGGAGGACTGCTCACCACTGGGCACCAGCTCGGGGTTGATGCCGAACGAGCGCACCTTCTCCGCGGTGGCCTCGCCGACGCAGGCGATCTTGACGCCGCTGAAAGCGCGGGCGTCCAAACCGAATTCGCCGAACTTCTCCCACACCGCGCGCACGGCATTGGTGGAGGTGAAGACCACCCACTGGTAGCGGCCGTCGACCAGGCCCTTGACCGCGCGCTCCATCTGCGCGGGCGAACGCGGCGGCTCCACGGCGATGGTCGGCACTTCCATCGGGATGGCGCCGTGCATGACGAGCTTCTCGCTCATCTCGCCGGCCTGCTCCTTGGTGCGCGGCACCAGCACGGTCCAGCCGTACAGCGCCCGCGACTCCCACCAGGAGGTCTTGGCGCGCTTCTCGACCTCTTTGCCGACGGTGACGACCAGCGGGCCGACCATCTCGGAGGCGGCGTTGTTCAGGGTCGCCAGGGTGGCGTCGATGGTGCGCTGCTGCCGCGTGGTGCCGCGCACGGTCACCGCGACCGGGGTCTGCGGCGCCATGCCGTGTTCGACCAGCGCCGAAGCGGTTTCGGCCAGGTGACCCGAGGTGGCGTGCAGCACCAGCGGTCCCGGCGCGGCCGCCACGGCCGCCCAGTCCACCTCGCCGCGCACATCGACCTCGGTGTGGCTGGAGCCGATCTCGATACCGGCGTACGCGGGCACCGTGGTGCCGGCCGACAGACCCGGCAGCACCTCGAACACCATGTGCGAACGGGTGACGGCATTGACTTCCTGGATGACCGAATCGGTGGTCATCGGATCGCCGGACACCAGGCGCACCACATCGTTGCCGTTGCGGGCCTCGGTGATCAAGGTCTTGGCGACCTCGGCGGCGTCACCGAGTGCGGGACGCACGTCCACCGGACGCTCGCCGTCCAGGCCGGGTTCCACGGCGATGCCGATCAGGGCGAGCACGCCCTTGTCCACATCGGGATCGGTGAACGCCAGCTCGGCCCGGGCCAGGACCTCGCGGGCCCGCACGGTGAGCAGCGCCGGATCACCCGGACCCGACCCCACAAAGAGGATCCGACCAGGGTGCTTCTTCGAGGCTCGGCTCATCGGTTGTTCTCCATTGGGCTGGGATTGCTGCTGCTGTCGTTGTCATCCGCGGCCGCTGACCGCTCCACTTCCGGTGAGCCGCCTGATGATCCAGGCTCTTCCGGTGCACTGAGCAGTTCACGCGCCCCCAGCTCCAAGAGCTCACGCGCCAGTGCGCGGCCCAGCTGCTCAGCGTTCTCGAGCGAGCCGACCGCCGATGCCCGGATCACGTCCGAGCCGTCGATCGCCGCCGCGCACCCGCGCAGCGACAGTTCGTCCACCACTCTGCCGTCGTCGTCGAGCGATTCGACGACCTCGGCCAGCGCGCCGATCGGGGCGGTGCATCCCGCCTCCAGTTCGGCCAGCAGCGCCCGCTCCGCGGTGATGGCGGCACGGGTGCCGGCATCGTCGAGGGCGGACAGGATGGTCACGAGTTCGGTGTCCTCGCTGCGGCATTCCACAGCGAGCGCGCCCTGGGCGGGAGCGGGCAGCATCTGCACCGGCTCCAGCGCCTCGGTGACGGCGTCCAGGCGGTCGATGCGGGACAGCCCCGCCCGCGCCACCACCACGGCGTCCAATTCACCCTTGGCGACCTTGGAAAGTCTGGTGTCGAGATTGCCGCGCAGCGGGACGATCTCGACCCCGAGGCCGAGCGCCTTCAGCTGCGCGGAGCGCCGCGGCGCGGAGGTGCCGATGACCGACCCGGCAGGCAGTTCGCCCAGCACCAGGCCGTCGCGGGCGACCAGCGCGTCGCGCGGATCCTCGCGCGGCGGAATCGCGGCGATGGTGAAGCGCGGGTCCTGCGCGGTCGGCAGATCCTTGTACGAGTGCACCGCGATATCGACGCTGCCGGAAGCCAATTCGTCGCGCAGCGCGGCGGTGAACACGCCGACGCCGATCTTCTGCACCGGATCGGTGGCGTTCTGGTCACCGGCGGTCTTCACGATGATCAGCTCGGCGATCTGGCCGGCGGCGATGAGATCGTCGCGCACGGTCCCGGCCTGGGTCAGCGCCAGCAGGCTGCCGCGAGTGCCGATGCGCCACGGGTTCTCGGCGGTGCCCTTCGCGGCGGAAGTGTCGGTCGTCTCGCGCACAGCGTCCTCTGTTTCGTGCACCAAGGCTTCGGTGGTCATGCGTTTCGCCCCTGTTCGTCGCCGGGGTGGGCGGCGGTGAAGTCATCGGCCAGGGTGGCCGGCGCCGCGATTTCCATGGGCGCGGCGACCGCTTGGGCCGCACCGGGTTTGAGCTCGAACAGCTCCCGAAGAGCCTCGGCATAGCTATCGCCGCCCGGCGTGGACGCCAGCTGCTTGACCCGCACGGTCGGCGCGTGCAGCAGTTTGTCCACCACTCGACGCACGGTACGGGCAACTTCCTCGCGATCGGTGGATGCGAGTCCCGGTAGTCGGGAATCCAGGCGTAGCAATTCCGATTCGACCACGTCGGCGGCCATCTGCCGGAGCGCCGCCACGGTCGGCGTCACCTCGGCCATGCGCTGTCCGGCAAGGTATTTGGCCAGCTCGTCGGCCACGATGGTGCGCGCGGCGGCGGTGTCGTCGGCGGCCGCACCGGCCGACGGATCGCGCTGCAGCGTCTCCATGTCGATGACGGTCACGCCCGGCAGCCCGGCCACCGCGTGCTCCACATCGCGGGGCAGGCCCAGGTCGCAGATGACCAGCTGATCGTGCGCGCCCTTCGAGGACAGCGCGCGGTGCACGTCGGCGATCGACACCACGGTGCCGACCGCGCCGGTACAGGTCACCACGACCTCGGCGGCGGCCATGGCCTCGGCGAGCCGGTCCAGCTCGACGGCCTCGGCGGTGACGCCGTGCATGGTGGTGGCCGTATTGGCCAGTCGCTCAGCGCGTTCGAAGGTGCGGTTGGCGACCAGGATCTTGCCGATCCCGGCGCGCGCGAGCTGCGCGACGGCCAGGCCGCCCATGGCCCCGGCGCCCAGCACCAGCGCGGTGCGCCCGGCCAGCGGTCCCAGCACCAGCTGCGCGCGATCCAGCGCCACCGACACGACGGACGCGCCGGCCCGGTCGATCCCGGTCTCCGAATGCACCCGCTTGCCGACCCGCAGCGCGGTCTGCGCCAGTTCGTGCAGGGTGCGCCCGGCGGCCTGCTGCGAATCCGAGGCGGCGTAGGCGGCGCGGATCTGGCTCAGCACCTGCTGCTCGCCGACCACCATGGAATCCAGGCCGGAGGCGACCGCGAACAGGTGCTCGGCGGCGGCTTCGGCGTAGCGCACGTAGGCGTGCTTGGTCAGTTCCGGCAGCACCAGACCCGAATGCTTGGTGAGCAATTCGCTGATCTCGCCCAGCGCCGGGTGGAAGGCGTCGACCACCGCGTAGATCTCCACCCGGTTGCAGGTGGACACGATCATCGCCTCTGACACGTGGGTCGAGGCCAGCATCTTGTCGGTCAGCTTGGGCCGGTCGTGCTCGGTGATGGCGATCTTCTCCAACACCGCGACGGGTGCGCTGCGATGCGATATCCCGACGAGAAGCACACTCATGGCTGGACCACCGCTCCCTTGCTGGTTGCCTCCGTGCCGCCCGACGGGCGAACTGCCGCATGCGAAGAAGTCTGGGGCGCGACCCGCGTCAACCGGCTCGACACCACGCCCACCGTGTCCCCGGCCGCCAGTTCCTCCGCGGCGAGTTCGGCGGCGGCCGATTCGGCCGAGCGGGCCCGTTCGAAGGACAGCAGCTGCATTTCCACCGCCAGGTCCACGCGCCGCACCTCCACGTGCGCCGGCGCGTCCAGCGCGACCGGCGAGAAGCTCAGGATGTGCTGCATGCCCGCGGCCACCAGCAGATCGCACACGCTCTGCGCGGCCCGGTCCGGCACCGTGATGACGGCGATGGTCGGCTCCAATGCCGCCATGGCGCCGGGCAATTCGGCCACATCGCGGACGACCAGTCCGCCGGTGATGCCGGGCATCTCGGTGCCGATGACCGCCGGATCGTTGTCGAACACGCCCACCATGGCGAAACCGCGGCGGCGGAAACCGCCGTACCCGATCAGCGCGCGACCCAGATTTCCGGCTCCGACCAGCACCACCCGGTGTCCTTCGGAGAGTCCGAGCACATCCTCGATGCGGTCGCGCAGCTTGATCACGTCGTAGCCGACGCCACGCACGCCATTGGGTCCGAGGAACGAAAGATCCTTGCGCAACTTGGCCGAACCGACACCCGCCGCGACAGCCAGTTCCTCACTCGATACGATGGCAACAGCATCGTCGGCAAGCACCGCGAGCACACGGAGATAAGTGGCCAGCCGGGCCACCGTGGCCTGCGGGATGTCCTTCTGCAGAGCCTTGGAGACGCCAGTAGGCGGCGTCTCGTGTTGCTCTGTCACGTCGCTTGCGCTCCTCGTCCGGCCGGGGGTAGATGTCCGGGTTCTATTTCTCGACCCGAGCCGGACCGTCGCTGGGCGGTCGTGGTGGCGAGGTCGAGTCAGTCAGGGGGTCGCTTCCGCTGCCCGAAAGGCGGGTTGCGTGCCACCACCGTAACCGCTTGTGAAGCCCTGCACAAAGTCGGTGAATTCAGTCACTTTGCGGTGGGCTCCAGCCCCGAGGTCATTCAACCCTTATCAGGTCGAACCCGCTACGCAACGCGCCGGTAATCAGCCACGCCGACCCAAGGCTCGAGCGAATGCCGTCAGCGGGCCAGGTCGGCGCGCAGCCGCGGCTCGTCCACGTCGAAATAGCTGTGCTCACGGCCGTCGAGCAGGACCACCGGCAAGCGGTCCCCGAACTCCGCGCGCAGCTCCGGGTTGACCGGCGCGACCTCGTCCACATCCACGATCTCGACCTCGACGCCGAAATCCGCGCAGATGGGACGCAATTCCGCCAGCGCGGCGGCGCACAGGCCGCAGCCGTTCCGGGTCAACAACGTCACCGTGTGTGGGGAATCGCTCATAGCGGCCATCTAACAACACTCCTGATATGTCGTTCAGCGTCTACGTCCCGGCCACCAGCGGGAGTTACTGTGGACTTGTTCGCGCTAACAGGCGGAGGTACTGGTGCCGGAACGTTCGAAAGAGGCGAGGGCCGGATTGATCGCGGGACGATTCGGGGAATTCCCGGCCCGCTGGGCGGAAGGTCTGCAGGACCAGTTCACCCGGATCACCCGCAGCCCGTTCGGACCCAGCGAGGAAGAGGTCCGCGCCAACCTGGCCGGCGAGGCCAGCGCCGACGCCGCCCTGGCGCTGCACGACGCGGAACTCGCCCTGTACGAGGACAGCGCCGAGCCGCCCGTCCCCCGCGATCTCACCGCCGCCGCGTTCTTCGACGTGGACAACACCATGGTGCAGGGCGCGTCCATCGTGCACTTCGCACGCGGACTGGCGGCGCGCAAGTACTTCAAGACCTCCGACCTCGCCGATATGGCCTGGAAGCAGGTCAAATTCCGGATCACCGGCAAGGAATCGCATTCGGACATGGCCTCCGGCAAGGAGAAGGCGCTGTCCTTCATCGCCGGGCGGCCGACCGCCGAACTGGCCGCGCTCGGCGAGGAGATCTACGACGAGATCATCGCCGACAAGATCTGGCCGGGCACCCGGGCGCTGGCGCAGATGCACCTGGACGCCGGGCAGCAGGTCTGGCTGGTGACCGCGACGCCGGTCGAGCTGGCCCAGGTGATCGCCAAGCGGCTCGGGCTGACCGGTGCGCTCGGCACCGTCGCCGAGAGCGAGAACGGGCTGTTCACCGGGCGATTGGTCGGCGATATCCTGCACGGGCTGGGCAAGGCGCACGCGGTGCGCGCGCTCGCCATCCGCGAGGGGCTGAACCTCAAGCGCTGTACGGCCTACTCCGACAGCCACAATGACGTGCCGATGCTGTCGCTGGTCGGCACCGCGGTGGCCATCAACCCGGATGCGGATCTGCGCGAGGTCGCCAAGAACCGCGGCTGGGAGATCCGCGACTTCCGCACCGGCCGCAAGGCCGCGAAAGTCGGCGTGCCGACGGCGCTCGCGCTCGGCGCGGCGGGCGGTGCGGCCGCGGCCGTGCTCTCCCGCAAACGCGAAGCGCGCGCCAGCTGAATCGAGAAATACCGAAAGATCAAATGGGCCCGGTCCTTACGGACCGGGCCCATTTCCGTCCGGGGACGAGTCGCCCCCTCCGAATGCGAGAGGCGGCCGGTCCGTCAGGACCGGCCGCCTCCCTCTCGGACGGCGCGAAATATCTATCCCGTGAAGGGATTACGGCGCTTGATCACCAATTTGTAGAGGGTCTGCTGAATGGTTTCGCGGACCTGATCGGTGACCTCGAACATGGTCATCGGGTCGTCCGCGTCGGTGGGCTCGTAGCCGGTGGTGGAAATCGGCTCGCCGAATTCGATGTACCACTTGGACGGCAGCGGCAGCGCGCCCAGCGGACCCAGGTGCGGGAACAGCGGCGTCACCGGGAAATACGGGATGCCGAGCAGCCGCGCGAGCGGCTTGAGGTCGGCCAGCTTCGGGTAGATCTCCTCGGAGCCGACGATCGAGACCGGGATGATCGGAACGCCGGTGCGCACGGCGGCGGAGACGAAACCCCCACGACCGAAACGCTGCAGCTTGTAGCGATCGCCGAACGGCTTGCCGATGCCCTTGTACCCCTCGGGGAACACGCCCGCGATTTCCCCTGCGCGCAACAGCCTTTCGGCATCGGCGGGGCAGGCCAGGGTGTGGCCGGCCTTGCGCGCCCAGCCGCCGACCAGCGGCGTCTCGAAGATGAGGTCCGCGGCCAGAATGCGCAGCGCGCGCTGTTTGGGATGCCGGTCGTGCACGGCGAGCTGGAGCATGAGCCCGTCGAGCGGAACGGTGCCGGCGTGATTGGCGACCAGCAGCGCGCCGCCCACCTCCGGAATGTTCTCGGTGCCGGTCACTTCCACTCGGAACCACAGGTCCGAGAGCGGGCGCAGCAGCGGCAGGATGACGTTCTCCAACAGGTGCTCGTCCAGGCCGAATTCGTCGACCTGATAGTCACCGGTCAGGCGGCGGCGCGCGAAATCCGCGGTGCGGCCGACCCCGTCGGCCACGGCGCCGCGAATCAGCTCACCGAACGATTTGGGCTGACGCGCTTCGACTTCGGCGAGCCGATCGGTCAGCGAGGTCACCGGGGACAACGCCGAATCACCCGGGCCCGGCCAGGCCCGCTGCGGCCGATGGCGCGCCTCGAAATCCACGTCGTGAAGACGAATCACCTTCGCTACGTCGTTCATTGGTGTGCTCCCGTCCCGGCCCCGAGCAGACCGAGAAGTTTGTTCTCAGCGGCATCGATCCAATGCGGATCGATCACGGGCCGCAACGCTGCGCCCCCTATGAAGTCGTCGAATGCCTGCACCGTGGTCCAGCGCGGCTGGAATCCCAGTTCGGTGCGCATCCGGGTGGTGTCCAGACCGCAGCCGAAATGGAAGTAATCGATCTGTTCGGCGGTGAATTCCCGCATGACCGGACCCATCAGGCTGCGTCCGGCGGTACGGAAAACCGTGTACGGGACCGGTAATTCGATCCGCCCGGCCCGGCGGATGGCCTGTGACAATGCCATGGCGCCGTCACCGGCCACGTTGAAAGTGCCGCCCGGGGCCGTCAGCGCGGCCTGGGTGAGGGCGGCGATGGAATCCTCCTCGTGCAGGAACTGCAGCCGTGGATCCCGGCCCAGGATGGTCGGGGTGATCGGCGAACGGAAATACTGCACACCGCGTTTCGCCAGCTGCGGTCCCACGATCGGCGGAAAACGCAGAATGGCGGCGGAAATATCGGGCCGGCGCCGCGCGAGACCGCGGACGAAACCCTCCACTTCGATCATGTCGCGGGCGAACCAACCGCCCGGCGGGGTGCGCGCGCTCATTTCCTCGGTGAATTTCACCGGATCCTTGGCGCTGCAGCCGTACACCGCGGACGAGGACCGCACCACCACGCGGCGCACGCTGGAAGCCTTGCGGCACACCGCGAACAACTGCATGGCGCCGAGCACGTTCATGTCTTTCATGGCGGCGCGCCCGCCACCGGCCGGTGGCCGCGACAGCGCCGCGGGATGCACCACGGTGTCCACCTGATTTCCGTCGATCACCTTGCGGATCAACGGATTTCGAATATCGGCGCGAACGAACTCGGCGCGGCCCATGCGGCGCAGCAGTTCCCGGCTCGGCTGCTTGGCGTCGACGGCGATGATGCGTTCCACGGTCGGGTCGGCGGCCAGCCGGGCCACCACATTGCCGCCGAAGAAGCGGCTCGCGCCGGTCACCAGCACGACCTTGGGCGCCTGCCCGTCCCGGGTACCCACCACGCCGGATCCCAACTCGCCAGCCCCCATCATTATTGTTTTCCCGCGAGTCCCAGGGTAACTGCCACACCTGGTGTCGCCGAAGAGTATTAACCAGGATCTAACGATGAGTTCTGTCACCTGATATATAGCGAAAGCCCGCCACCGTAGGTGACGGGCTTCCAGCTACGCCTCAGCGCTTACTTGCCGAGTTTACGACGCTGAACACGCGTACGGCGAAGCAGCTTGCGGTGCTTCTTCTTCGACATGCGCTTGCGGCGCTTCTTGATCACAGAACCCATAGGGTGTCCTCGCGTTCTCTCGGGTCGCCCCGCATCCGCGGGGAGCACAGTTACTGACCCTGCACAGTCCCTACCCGCTACGAGCCGAGTCGGACCCGACGGCACCAACCGGCACGTACAGGATGCCGGTCCATGTTACCGGGCCACTCTCCGGCGAACGAAACGGGTCGGGCCTGGGGACTTACGGAGTACGCCTACCCCGCGTCGAAGTAGGACGTCTCCAGGTAGTCGTGCACCGCTTTGGCGTGCACCCGGAAGGATCTCCCCACCCGCACCGCGGGCAGCTCTCCCGAATGCACCAATCGGTACACCGTCATTTTGGATACCCGCATCAGATTCGCCACTTCGGCGACAGTCAGGAACTGAGTTCCACCGCCGATGACGTTTCCTGCGCTTACGGGTGAGTTACCGGACCTCGCTTGACTGTTTCCAGACATCATTGCGCCACTGACCTCCGGCACGTCCGCGCCGCCGGCTTCCCCACCGGCGGAACAGACACGCACGTGCTCCTTGAAGCTTAGCGGGACCAGTGGGATTGCTGCGACGGGTGTGAGAAATCAGCCTTTGCTGTGGCGAGTCGCCCTCCGGCAGCAAACCAGCTACCGACCAGTATCGGAGTGACTGATGAAGGTGACGGCGAACCGTCACCTACTTCAACGCTAGTCCGAAATCGCGCCCTGTTCGGCGGAACGTCGTTTTGCGGCATTCAAAGCCTCGTAGAAGGACGAGCGCAGGGCGCCGCGTTCCAGTTCCCGGATGGCCGCCGCGGTCGTCCCGGCGGGCGAAGTGACGGCCGCGCGCAACTCCACGGCGGACTGGCCGGACTCCTCCAGCAGGGCGGCCGAACCGAGCATGGTCTGCTGCACCAGCTGGGTGGCCACATCGCGGGTCAGGCCCAGGCCGACCGCGGCGTCGATCATGGCCTCGACCACCAGGAAGAAGTACGCGGGGCCGGAACCGGACACGGCGGTGACGGCGTCCATCTGCGATTCGGCGACGGTGGCGACCTGGCCGACCGACTCGAGCAGTTCGCTGACCTGCTGCAGCTGTTCCTTGCGGGCGTGGCGGCCGGGCGAGATGACGCTCATGCCCTGGCCGACCAGCATCGGGGTGTTCGACATGACGCGGACCACCGGGAAACCGGCGGGCAGCTTGCCCTCGAAACGCGTGGTGGGGACGCCGGCGGCGAGCGAGACCAGCACCTGATCGCGTTCGTCGTCCAGGCCGGCGCGGGCGATCTCGGTGACGACGCCGTCCACATCGTGCGGTTTGACCGCGATCACGATCAGATCGGCGGACTTGGTGGCTTCGGAAATATTGTCGGTAGCGCGAATGGCGAAGCGCTGCCCCAGCAATTCCGCGCGGGCCGCGACCGGCTCGACCACCACCAGATCTTTACTCGCCCGCCCGGATTCGAGCAGGCCGGCAATCAGCGCCTCCCCGATCCGGCCTCCACCGATTACCGCAATCCTCGTCATAAGGTTCAAGGCTAGCGGGGCGGGCGACTACCGAGATTGGGGGATCAGGGCGAGCTGGCGGCTCTGGGCTACTACGGCTCCGGTGGAGTCGATGACGAGTTGGTCCTCGTCGAACATGCGGCCGCCTACTTCGCGGGCGTGGGCGATGACGCGGAGCCAGCCGGGGGCGGGGCGGCGGCGGAGGTAGGTGGTGAGCTGAACCGTTGGGGCCCAGCCGAATTGGCCGAGGTTCATGGGGACGGGCGGGGACATGTCGGCGGCCATCATGGCGAAGTAGGCGGACACGTCGGGGTCCTGTTCGTCGCCGGCGCGGGGGCGGATCCAGAGGCGGAGCTGAGGTTCGGCGGTTTCGCCGCGGAGGAAGGCCGCCCATTTCGGGTCGATGGCGACCGAGGCGCCCTCGGCCACGTGAACGAGTTTGCCCATGGGGTTGGCGGAGTCGTAGTGCATGGCGTCGGCGGACGGCTCGGGAGGCATATCGCCGGCGTGGTCGGCGGTGTAGGCCGGAGCGGTGTCGTCCAGGTGGCTGAACGTGAAGGCGGTGTGCACGAGGGTGCGGCCGCCCTGGATCAGGCTCGCGTCGATCAGGCAGATCTGGCGGCCCACCTTGCGGGTGCGGACGGTGTATTCGACCTCGCCGGGGTCGGGGGCGCCGAGGAAGTCGGTGCTGGCGGAAATGGGGAACATGGCCGCATGGTCCGGCGCGGTGCGGCGCAGCCATTCGGTCGCGGCGGCCGCGCTGCCGGCGACCATGGTGCCGCCGTGCACCTTCGGGCCGATGGTCCAGGTGGGGTCGATGACGCCGGCGTAGCGGCCGGTCTCCGGGTCGCCGCCGGGGAGTTCGGCGAGCGCGCAGACGCGGCTGAACGGCGCGTCGGCGAGATTCGCCGGGTCGAGGTCGACGGTCAACTCCGTTGTCATCCGCTGCTTCCTTCCGCTGTCGGTTTGTACAGCGTACAAGCGCACCCCGGGCAAATTTCTTCCCCGGTGGGATGAATCACTGCCGAATCGGCGAGATTCAGGCGCGGTGCGCGACCGACGGCTCGGGTTCCGGCCGAGGTTCGGGGGCGACGCCGTTGAGGTGTTCACGTGCGAAGGTGAGGGCGCGATTGAGCATCGCGGCGCGGTCCATGGTGGTGCGGGCCGTCTGGGTGTTCACCTCGATCACCGCCTGACCGTCGAACCCGTTGGCCACCAGCTTCTGGCAGAGCTGGGCCAGCGGCTGGGTGCCCTCGCCGGGAATCAAGTGCTCGTCGGTCGCCGCGCCCCGCCCGTCCGCCAGATGCAGGTGAGCCAGGCCGGAACCCATGCGCGCGGCCAGTTCGAGCGGGTCCACGCCCGCCGTGGCGGTGTGCGAACTGTCGAGGGTGTAGTGGCGGAATCCGGTGTCCGTCGGGTCGTAGGACGGGCTGAAGGTGGTGATGGACGGACCGGGCCCGCCGCGCCGTTCCAGCCGCCGCACCGAGCTGCCCCGGAACAGGGTGTCCGCGCGCATGGGAAACATGTTCTCCACCGCCACCGAGACCGGGCTGCCGTCCTCCAGTTCGGCCACCTGGCGGGCGAAACCCTCGGCGTAGCGCCGCTGCCAGCGGAACGGCGGATGCACCACCACGGTGGCCGCGCCGAGCGCCTCGGCGGTGTGCACGCTGCGGGTGAGCTTGGCGACCGGGTCCGACCCCCAGACCCGTTGCGAGATCAGCAGACACGGCGCGTGCACGGCCAGCACCGGCACGTCGTAGCGGTGCATCAACTGCTGCACGGCCGAAATGGATTGGCTGGCCGGTTCCGCCCAGACCATCAATTCGATGCCGTCGTAACCCAATTCGGCCGCATAGCGGAACGCGGCCTCGGTGTTCTCCGGATAGACCGAAGCGGTCGAGAGTCCGATCCGGACTTGCCCGCCCCGGTTCTCAGTCGCCCCCTGCGCGCTGTTCCCCACTGCTGCTCCCTGCTCAGTTAGTACTGAGTAGAAAGGCTAGCGGTCCGAGCGTCACAAAGACGCCTACGACGACGGCAATCACAGTGCTGAAAATATCGTCGGTGCGGCGCAGTACCCGCACGAGCGCGACCAAGCCGAGAATCACGACCATCGCCAATGCCAGGGCAACCCAGGGGAGCAATTCCCACATGCGTTCGAAACCCTTGAACAGCAACATTCCCGCCACCGCGGCGCCCGCGCTCTGGCCGCCGAGCACCAGCCATTGGCGGCGATTCTCGTCGTCCTCGGACAGGCCCTTGCCGCGGCTGCGGGACGGGGTCGAACGGGTGCCGCGGGTAGCCTTCGAGGCCAGCGCCGAGAGCCGGCCGACCACGGAAGTCCGTTCCTCGTCCGGGATTTCGTCGTAATCGTCGAGCGGCTCGTAGAAGTCGGTGAGCTGTTCGTCGGGATCGGGTTCGGCGACGGCCGCGCCCCGGCGGCGCGAACCACCGGCCCGGCGTTTGCCGCCGCGGCGCGAATTCCGTTCGTCCGCACGGTCGCGCGCATCGCGGAGCAGATCACCGGCAACCGTCTCGCCGGACAGCAGCTGCTGATCTTCCTCGGCATGCGCCCAGGAATCGGCATGATCATCGTGGTCGTCGTGGTCGTCCTCGACTTCGGCGGGCCGGCGGCGCGCTGTCCATTCGGCGAGTGCGCTCTTGCCGCGCCGTGAATCGTCCTCGCGCGCATCACGACCCGCGCCGCGACCGTTGGGAGCCAGATCCTCGCGACCGCCACGGCCGTTGCGATTGTCGAAACCGGGACCCTGATCGAGCCCCCGCGGGTCCTGCCCGAAGCGCGGCTCCGGGGCTTGACGCTCGGCTTCGGCCTGGCGCTGCGCCTCGGCGTGCCGACGGGCCGAGCGCGACATGGGCGGCGCGGCCGGTGCGGGCGCGGGCGGCGCCATGGGGGCGGCCTGGATGGGATCGAAACCCGGGGTGCGCGGCGGGGCCGGCGGGGCGGCGGGCGCGGACCAGGAGGGCCCGGAGTCGCCGTGCTGCAGGCGGCCCGCACCGTCACCACGGAAGGGATGCACCTCGTCGGTGGACTCGTCGTCGGGATCGAAGCGGCGGCGGCGACCGCCCTCGCGCGGGGCCTCCGGCGCGGCGCCGCCGTCGAACTCGCCCGGGGCGAGTTCGTCGTCCAGCGGATCGGGTTTGCGGCGGCGGCCGCCGCGCGACTTCCCGGCGGCGGGAGCCTGTCCGTCGAGCAGGGCGGCGGCATCGAAGGAGCCGTTCGTGCCGTTGGGGTAGCCGTTGCGGGGGGCGGCGTAATCGTCCGGGGACCCGTAGCCGTTCGGCGCGGCGTACCCGTTGGCGGACTGTCCCGCATAGCCGTTCGCGCCGGCGGCCGGATCGGCGTAACCGTTCGCGCCGTAACCGCCTGCGGCTGCGCCGTTCGCGCCGTAGCCGTTCGGGGCAGCGCCGTTCGCGCCGTAACCGTTCGGGGCGCCGTAACCGTTGCTTCCGCCGCGCGGGTCGGCCGGGGGCGTCTGCGCGGGGGGCCAGTCGATGCCGCTGGACCAGCTGTAGCCGGAGGAATCGGATAGGGAGCCCGAGCCCGAATCGGGCTGTTCGGTCGGCGCTAGGGGGTCGTAGAACGAAATCGGCCCGGAGAGCGGTGAATACGCGGGCTCGGAATCGGGTACCGAGTAGCTGGAGTAGTCCGGCTGTGGATCGGCGGTAGGAGTTGAAAAGTCCGAGTAATCCGAAAAGTTCGAGTAGTCAGAATAATTCGGGAAGTTCGAATAGTTTGAAAAGTCCGAATCGGTGGACGTAGGTTCGGCCGCCGGCTCGGCCGCCGCTTCATCCGGCGCGGCGTGCGAGGAAGACCCCCGCCCCACCACCGGGATATCCCCGGTGAGGTCCGCGACCGAAATCCCGCGGCCGCTACGCCTTCTGCGCCCACCCCCGCCGTTGGCGGGCGCCGCTTGTTGCCCGTTCCGCGCCAATAGCTCGGCGACGGACAGCTGACTTACATCCTCGGTCATCGAGACACCGTTTCGATCGTGCCCGACGCAGCGCCGTTGGGGCCACCGGCTATCGGTTCGCTATCCAGGTCGGTATCGAGTTTTCGCAATATCAATCCCTCCCGTAGCGCCCAGGGACAGATTTCCAGCGTGTCCAGCGACAACGCGCGCATGCTCGCTTCCGCGACCAACGCGCCCGCCACCAACTGCTGGGACCGATCAGAACTTACGCCTTCCAATTCTGCCCGGTCGGCCGCTGTCATTCTCGATATGAACGCAATCAGCTGCCGCAGGCCGGAACTGGTGAGGGTACGCCGTACCCGGGTCCCCGCGGTAGAGGGGGCGGCGCCGGTGAGACGGGCGAGCGAGCGGAAGGTCTTCGAGGTGCCGACCGCTAAGTCCGGTTTGCCCACTTCGAGCATCTGCTTGGCGGGGACCACCAATTCGGCGTCCAGCCAGTCCCGCAGCACCGCGACCCGGCGCTTGCCCGGCGGATCGTGCCGCAGCCAGTCCCGAGTGAGCCGGCCCGCGCCCAATTGCAGCGACAGCGCCAGATCCGGATCCTCGTCCGCGCCGTTGCTCAACTCCAGCGAGCCGCCGCCGATATCCAGATTGAGAATCCGCCCGGCGCTCCAGCCGTACCAGCGGCGCACCGCCAGGAAGGTGGACCGGGCCTCGTCAACCCCCGACAACACCTTCAGGTTCACGCCGGTCTCGGCGCGCACCTTGGCCAGCACCTCTTCGGAATTGGTGGCCTCGCGGACCGCGGAGGTGGCGAAGGCCATCAACTCCACGCAGCCGGAAGTCCTTGCGATACTGGCGAATTCGCCGACCGTCGCGGTGAGCCTGGCCGCCCCGGCGGGCGTGATCCGCCCCCGGCTGTCCATGCTCTCCGCCAAACGCAACGTCGCCTTCGTGGAAGACATCGGCAGCGGATGGCCACCGCGATGCGCGTCCACCACGAGCAGGTGGACGGTATTGCTTCCCACATCGAGTACACCGAGCCGCACAAGAACACGGTACTGGGTGCGTCACGACTTCAGGCATGGCGACTGAACTGTTAGCGTTCCGCGGTGTGACGGCAGGTGCATCGGCGAGCGCGCCGACCGGGCTTCGACCAGCGGCGAAGATCAACCCGGCCCCGGAGGTGGAACTCGACTTCCCCAGGGAATGGATCGAGTTCGTGGATCCAGCTAATGACGAGCATTTGATCGCGGCCGATCTGACCTGGCTGTTGTCGCGCTGGACCTGCGTGTTTGGTACGCCGGCGTGCCAGGGCATCATCGAGGGCCGCATAGACGACGGCTGCTGCTCACACGGGGCATTCCTGTCGGACGAGGACGACGCCAAGAAGCTGCACAAGGCTGTGAAAATGCTCACACCCGAGGATTGGCAGCTGATGCCGGAGGCCACCGACGCCTCCGGGAAGGTGCGCAAGAAGCTGTATCTCGAGGAGGACGACCTCGATGACGAACCGGCGGTGCGCACCCGGCGTTTCGATGGCGCGTGCATCTTCCTGAACCGCCCGGGCTTCGCGAACGGCATCGGCTGCTCGCTGCACACCATGGCGCTGCGCAAGGGTCTGGAACCGCTGACGGTCAAGCCCGAGGTGTGCTGGCAGCTGCCGATCCGGCGCACCCAGGAGTGGGTGGACCGGCCCGACGGCGTGGAGATCCTGCGCACCGTGGTCACCGAGTACGACCGGCGCGGCTGGGGGCCGGGCGGGCTGGACCTGAACTGGTACTGCACCGGATCGCCGGACGCGCATGTCGGCACCCGGCCGGTGTGGGAGGCGTACGCGCCGGAATTGATCGAGCTGCTCGGGCAGCCGGCCTACGACGAACTCGCGCGGCACTGCCGGCGGCGGCAGGGGCTGGGCATCGTGGCGGTGCATCCGGCGACGGTGGTCGCGCAGGAGAAAGCGGCCGCGGCGGCTCCGAAGGCCAAGGCCGCCAAGTCCAAAGCCAAGACGGCCGGGTAATCCCGGAGAAACTAGACAACTGACCGGTAACTTTCTGAAAACCGGTAATTTCAGATAGCTGCTCACTTACTGTGCGACAGACCCATCCCCCTCAATGGGTCGCAGCACAGGAGAACAGCATGAGCACTTTCACCCCCGGCCGCCGCCGTATCGGTCTCGGCATCGCCGGGCTCGCGGTGGCGACCGGCGTGGGCGCGGCCCTCTACGCACCCGCCACGCCGGACGCCAACGCGGCGGTCGACTCGATCAGCGTCTCGGCGACCGATCTGAAGGTCGGCACCCAGTACACGCTGAGCGCCAACCTCAGCGGCGCGAGCTTCGGACTGCTCGTCTACTGGACCGACAACGGCGACGCCATCACCGATCCCGCGGCGAAAGTGCCGTACCCGCCGTACCACACCAGCACCCCGTGGACGCCGAAAACCGCTGGGCAGCATGTGATCGCGCTGTCGCAGGGCAGCAGCACCAAGACCCTGGTGCTGAACGTGAGCGATGGTTCGGTCCCGACCACCACGGTCCCGCCGACAACCACGACCACGGTCCCCCCGACGACGACGGTGCCGCCGACCACCACGGTCCCGCCCACCACCGAGCCGACCACCACGGTGCCGCCCACCACGACCGTGCCGCCCACGACGACGGTCCCGCCGACCACCGAGCCGACGACGACGGTCCCGCCCACCACGACCGTGCCGCCGACCACCACGGTGCCGCCGACCACGACCACCACGGTGCCGCCCACGACCACCAAGCCCGGCGGCGGCTCGGGCAGCTTCGACGGCCTGCCGTTCTGATCCGAAGGGATCCCGTGTCCCGGGATCCCTTCTCACCCCTCCCCTGATTCACCCCTCCCCTGATCGCAGCACAGGAGAACCCCCATGAAGTTCAAACCAGCCGGCCGCATCGGCGTGGGTATCGCCGGGCTCGCGGTCGCCGCGGGCGCGGCGCTCGTCGTCGGCAATTCCCCGGACGCCGCGGCGACCGTGGACGCCATCAGCATCTCGTCGAACGATCTGCGCGTCGGGCAGACCTACGACCTGCAGGCGACGCTGAGCGGCGCGTCGGTCGGCCTGCTCATCTACTGGGCCGACAACGGCGAGGCGCTGACCGATCCGGCGGCCCAGGTGCCGATGCCGCCGGGCCACTCCAGCGCCAGCTGGACGCCGAAAACCGCTGGGCAGCATGTCATCACCGCTACTCAGGGCGGCAATACCAAGTCGCTGGTGGTGACCGTGACCGATGGCTCGACCACCGTCCCGCCGACCACGACGGTCCCGCCGAGCACCACCACCGCACCGCCCACCACCAAGCCGAGCTCCGGCAGCGGCGGCCTGGGCAGCGGTTCGGGCGGTTCCGGCAGCGCGGGCAAGATCCTCGGCGGACTGCTCGGCAGCAGCTAGGTACAGGAGAAACAGCACCATGCGCATCACCCCCGCGCGAATCAGCCTGCGCCGCACCGGCATCGGGGCCACCGGCATCGCCGCGCTGGCCGCCGCCGCGGTCCTGGCCGCACCCGCCGCCCTGGCCTCGGTCGACACCGTCACGGTGGAAGGCTCCGGCTACACGGTCGGCAAGGAATACACCATCTCGGTCACCGTCAGCGGCGCCCCGGCCGGGCTGCTCGTCTACTACAGCGACAACGGCGACTTCATCGGCAAGCCGAAAGTGCCGTGGCCGCCGGGCAAGTCGAGCACCGCCTGGACGCCCTCGACCGCCGGCAAGCACACCATCACCGTCGAACAGGGCGGGTTCACGCGCTCGGTCGTGGTCGACGTGCAGGAGCAGCCGATCGGGTCCGGCAGCTCTTCCAGCGGCAGCGGTTTCGGGCCCGGCGGTCCGCTGGGCAGCGGCAGCAGCGGCACCACGCCGGACAACAAGTGACAGGACGCGTCATGAGCACCTTCTCGCACCGGATGGGCACCGCGGTGGCGGGCGTGGCCGCCGCGGCCGCCGTGGCCGTCATCGCGGCCCCGCAGGCGCAGGCGACGGTCGATGCCGTGGCCATCTCCGGGGCCGCGCCGTACAAGATCAACACCGAGTACACGCTGACCGCCAACCTGAGCGGGGCGGGCATCGGGCTGCTCGTCTACTGGACCGACAACGGCGAGAAGCTGGAACCGAAAGCGGGTCAGGTGCCGTGGCCGGTCGGCGAGGCCAGCATCACATGGAAGCCGGCCACCGCGGGGCAGCATCTGATCACGGCCGCGCAGGGCGGGAGCACCAAGACCATCACCGTCAATGTGGTGGATCCGTCCGTCCCCGGCAATCCGGGCACGCCCGGCGGCGGCGATTCCGGGAGCGCGAGCAAGGGCCTGGGCAGCATTCTGGGCGGGCTCACCGGCAGCGCCGGGTCTTAGAGCGATTCCGTATCACCGAAGGTGTCCGGCGGGTGAATTTCCGGGGTTCGGCGCGGTCTTTCCAATCAGGCTGCGCCGAACCCGGTTTCGGGAAACCTCGGGGTCGATGACCTGGCGCTGTGAGTAGCCGGAAGTAGGCCCGACACCGTTCGGCTATAGCGAATTCACCAAAACGTGTTAGACATCCTGCCCATGATCAAGAAAACCCTCGCCGTCGCCGCTCTGGCCGCCGGCGCCGCTGTCGCCCTCGCTCCGATCGCCGGCGCCGACAGCGTCGATCCCACCAAGTTCTCCGACCGCACCGCCGATTTCGTGCCCTACAACGATCCGGCCGCGCTGAACGCCAAGGCCAACGGCAAGCTGCTCATCATCAGCCCCACGGGCGTCAACGGCACCATCGCCTGCCGCGGCAACGGCGTGGACGTGGCCTGGTACGACTGCATGCAGGAAGACGCCTACGGCTGGGTCAACCTCAAGGAAATCGACACCCCGCTGGGCAAGGCGTGGACCACCCTGCCGCTCTGACGAAAGACCATTCGACGGTCGGGGTGAAAGACTTTCTCGCGCCCGCTTCGGTAGAAGCGGGCGCGAGTTTCTTTTGCGGGGTGCCGCCCGAGTCCGCTCGGGAAGAGTTCCGAGCCCGCTGCGTGGCACGCAGCGGGCTCGAATCATGTTCGGGGAGGCGGTTTTACGCTTCCAGCTTGTAGCCCAGGCCGCGGACCGTGACCAGGTGCTCCGGCTTGGCCGGATCCGCTTCGATCTTGGAGCGCAGGCGCTTGACGTGCACGTCGAGGGTCTTGGTGTCGCCGACGTAGTCCGCGCCCCACACCCGGTCGATGAGCTGCCCGCGGGTCAGCACGCGGCCGGAGTTGCGGAGCAGGTACTCCAGCAGGTCGAACTCCTTGAGCGGCAATGTCACCGACTTGCCGTTCACCTGCACCGTGTGGCGATCCACGTCCATGCGGACCGGTCCCGCCTCCAGCACGCTGGTCTCGCCGCCCTGATCGGCCTCCTCGCCCACGCCGCGGCGCAGCACGGCGCGGATGCGCGCGATCAGCTCACGCGAGGAATAGGGCTTGGTGACATAGTCGTCCGCGCCCAGTTCCAGGCCGACCACCTTGTCGATCTCGCTGTCGCGCGCGGTCACCATGATGACCGGGACGCTGCCGCGAGCGCGCAGCTGCTTGCACACGTCGGTGCCGCTCATGCCGGGCAGCATGAGGTCGAGCAAGACGATGTCCGCGCCGGAGCGATCGAACTCGGCCAGGGCCGAGGGGCCGTCACCGACCACGGTGACTTCGAACCCTTCCTTGCGCAGCAGGAACGCGAGCGGATCGGCCAGCGACTCCTCGTCCTCGACGATCAGCACACTCGTCATCGGGTTGCCTCCACACCGTTGGTTCTGGCCCGCCCGAGGGGGCGCGTGCCGTTTTCCTTCTTCACCGCCGGGATGCCGGCGGAGAGCTTCTTGTCCGCGCCGTTCAGGTCGGCGGGGTGGGCCGGGATCCGCAGGGTGAATGTGGATCCGGTGCCCAGCTTGCTCCACAGGGTGATCTCACCGTTGTGGTTGGCGGCCACGTGCTTGACGATAGCCAGCCCGAGCCCGGTACCGCCGGTGGCGCGCGAGCGCGCCTTGTCGGCCCGGAAGAATCGTTCGAAGACCCGTTCCTGATCTTCCTTGGCGATGCCGATGCCGCGGTCGGTGACGGCGATGTTCACGTAACCGCCGCGCAGCGACCGGCTCACCGAGACGTGCGAACCGCGCGGGGAGTACGCGATGGCGTTCTCCACCAGGTTCGACAGCGCGGTCACCAGCAGGGTCTGATCGCCGAGCACCTCGAGGCCGCTGTTGGCGTCGGTGCTGACGGTGATGCCCGCGGCCTCGGCCACGTTCCGGGAGCGCTCGAGCGCCTGGGTGACCACGGAATCGACGTCCACGGCCTCGAGTTCGGGCAGCTTCTCCGCGCCCTGCAGGCGCGACAGCGCGATCAGCTCGGTGACCATCTTGCCCATGCGGCGGGCTTCGCCGTGCAGCCGCTCACCGAAGTGGCGCACCGAATCGGGATCGTCGGCGGACTCCAGCAACGCCTCGGCCAACAGGCTCATGGCGCCGACCGGGGTCTTGAGTTCGTGGCTGACGTTGGCCACGAAGTCGCGCCGGGTGGCTTCCATGCGGGCCTGCTCGGAGTCGTCGTCGGCGAACAGGACCACGAAGTTCGTGTTCTCCTGCGAGAGCGGGCGAGCAACCCCTCGGACAGCGAGGCGGGCACGGCCGGGCATGGGAATCTTGGCGGTGAGCTCGAATTCGACGTCCTGCGCGCCGGAAAGCACCTGTTCGACGGCGGCCCAGGCGCGTTCGTCGAGCAACCGGTCGTGCACCACGCCCAGCTCCTCGGCGCGCGGGTTCACCAGCACCACGTCCCGGTACTGGTCGACCACCGCGATGCCGCTCTCGGAGGCCAGCACGATCAGGTCCAGGACCTGCGACATGGTGAGCCCGGGGTCGGCCGCGGCGCGCAGCCGCTCCTGCCGGGCATTCACATACGGGATGAGCAATCCGCCGACGGCCAGTCCAACTACGGCCGCCAGGACTGCCAGAAGCACGGCCTGTGGAACGCTCACATACTGAATCGTACGGTCGCCGACACGCGGGCCAACCCGGGGTGTTGGAAGTTTCACCCAGGTCACGGGCACTTCCACGGGCGTTACCCGGGCGTTTACGTGTTGTTCGCACTCGGCGTGGCGAATCCCCCGCGAACTCCCTGGCGGGAAATGGGGATTCTCAGGGGCGAGCCCCTGAAACCCCAGTTGGGAGGGGAGTCTCGACGGCGCGACCGGACGAAGTCGGCAGACCGGTCAGTCGTCTGGATCGCCGTAGAGGGTCGCGCGGACGGTGTCGCCGTGGCGGTCGGCCCACTCCCCCAGGGCGAGGATCGGGATCAGCAGATCGCGGCCCGCGGCGGTCAGGGCGTATTCCACGCGCGGTGGGGCTTCGGCGAATCGGCGACGCTCCAGCAAACCCATGCTCTCCATGCGGCGCAGGGTCTGGGTGAGCATCTTCTGGCTGATGCCGCCGATGGCGCGGCGTAGTTCGACGGGGCGCATGGGGCCCTCGCGCAGCGTGTAGACGATCACGGTGAGCCAGGAGTTGCCGAAGATGTCCACGGCCAGCCGGGCGGGGCAATCGGATTCGTAGTCGCCGTAGGGCGGGAACTGCACCACGTTCGGTTCGGCCGCTGTCATGCCTCCAGCCTGCCAGCGCCGTTGCGCACCCGCAGGTGCCTATCGGAATTCCTAGCGTCTGACTCGTACGACGACCAAGGAGTTCAATCATGCGAATCGGAATCATCGGAGCCGGGTCGATGGCGCGCGCGCTCGGCGGCGGGTGGGCGGCGGCCGGGCACGAAATCCTGGTAGGCGCAAGGGATTCGGCGCATGCCGCGGAGACCGCGGCGGCGATCGGGAACGGCGCTCGGAGCGGAACCATCACGGCGGCAGCCGAATTCGGCGAGACGGTATTGCTGGCGGTCCCGGTGTCGGCACTGGCCGATGTACTGACCGAGACCCTCACCGGCCGCACCCTCATCGATTGCACCAATGCCTTCGCTCCGGACAGCGGCGGGTTCATCCTCTCCGAAGACGCTGTCGCCGAACGGATCGCGGCCACGGTGTCGGGCGCGCACGTGGTGAAGGCGTTCAATCTGTGCGCGGCCGAGGTATGGGAAGGAGCGGTGCGCGAGTTCGAGGGCCGTCCGCTGCTGGTCCCGCTGTGCGGCGACGACCCGGACGCCATCGCACTGGTGTCCGGGCTGACCGAGGATCTGAAGCTGCGTCCCGTGCCCGCGGGCGGACTGCGCCGGGCCCGATATCTGGAGGCCACTTCGGCTTTCGTGGTCGGCCTGTGGTTCGGCGGGCAGGACGCCCGCGCCATGTTCCCGCCCCTGGAAGCGACCTTCGCGGACGCCGACTAGCCCCGGAAAGGCGAAAACCCCGGATGCGCACGCCGTTGTGCACATCCGGGGATTTCATTCCCGGCGAGGCGGTTTCACCAACCGGTATTGCCGCGGACCGGGATATTCACGAAGCTCGGGCGGCTGGGATCCAGCTGGATGTGCTGGTTCTTCAGACCGGTGTCGTTGAGCATGGGCAGGATCGGCAGACCCTTGGGGAAATTGCCGGCGAACACGTCCACCCGCAGTCGATGCCCCGGCTGCAGCACGGCCTGGGTGCCGGACAGCGCGATATCGAGGGTGGTGGCCTCGCCCGGCACGGTCGGCTGCTGCTTGTCGATCGAGGTGAACGAACGCGGATCGGTGTAGTCACCGTTCTCGGAACGAGTGCTGTTGGCCTCGTCCACTTCCCGCAGCGACGCCATGAGCTGGCCGGAGGTCAGCACGGTGGAGGTGCCGTCGGGCGCGACATCGTTGACGGTCACGGTCCAGTAGCCGTCGGAGGCGTCCTGAACGGTATTGAGCCGCACCGCGATCGGGCCGGAGACGGTGGTGGCCTCGGCGACCGGCGCGCTGGTGAAGGTCAGCGCGTTGGTCTCGGCGATGCGGGAGTCCTTGGCGCAGAAGTCCAGCAGCGACAGGAAGCCCGCGGTGGCCTGGGCGGCGTCATTGGAGCAGATGGTGCTCAGGCCGGGCGCGACGGTCAGGCGATCGGTGTCGCCGTTGGCCTCGCCGGTGAGCGAGCCGTCGTAGAGGCTGTTGGCGGTGCCGGAACGCTGGCCGGACAGGTACATCCGGCGGTATCGGGAGGCTTCCTCGGCCGGAGCCGATTCGCCGAAGCCGCCCTTGGTGACCCAGCCGCCGCCCTGTTCGCGCAGGGTGACCGGACCGTAGGTGTCGATGCCGTTGTCGATGCCCTTGAGCCACTTGTCGAACCAGGCGCGCTGCAGCACGTCCAGGCGCGGCGGCAGGCCCGGCTTGCCGGCTTCGGCGCCGGAGGTGATGTGGTAGCCGTTGCCCATGAGCAGCTGCTTCTCACCGGGCGCGGCCGGAATCTCGTTGTAGATCTTGGATTCCGAGTAGGTGAACAGGTCGTGCCAGCCGCCGACCACGAAGGTCTTGGCCCGGATCTTGCTGGGATCACCCAGCCACGCCTGCCGTTCCGCGGACAGATCGTTGAGCATGGCCTTGACGCGCGGGTCGAGGCTGTTCATATCGGCGCTGGTGTAGGCCGACATGAGCACGTCCAGATAGGTGAAGGGGTCCGACGCGCGGTCCTGCAGCCACTTGAAATCGAACTTGCCCTGCGCGACCGCGGCCAGGTCCGGCACCCACTTGAGGCCGTTGATAGCGCTCAGCCACAGCGGGATGAAGTTGAAGCCGAAGCCGCCGCCGGGCGCGAGCACATCGTTGATGAGGTCGCTGCCGGGCACGATCGGGAAGATGGCCTTCAGCGCGGGCGGCTGCTTCTCCGCGGCCTGCACCTGGTTGATGGCCGAGTAGGACAGTCCGGTCATGCCGACGTCTCCGGTGGACCAGCCCTGCCGGGACGCCCAGTCGATGACCTCGACGGTGTCGTCCTGCTCGCGGGTGCGCAGCATGTCCCATTCGCCCTGGCTGAAGCCGGTGCCGCGGACGTCGACGACGATCTGGGTGTATCCGGCCTTGACGAGCTGGCGGTCGACGGAGAAGTTGCGGAGTTCGCCGTTGCCCGCGGCGTTCAGCAGTTCGCCGAAGCCGGAAATCGGTGTGCCGGAAAGGTTGATGCTGCGGAACAGGTTGACCAGCGCGTCACCCAGGCCCGGAATGGCGAACGCGCTGTCGGCGACGTTCGACACCAGCTTGGTGTACGGGGTCATGTTCACGACGGCCGGAGTCCGGGTGTCCACGGGACGACCGGAGGCGTCGGCGGGGTGGTAGACGTTCGCCTTGAGGACGGTGCCGTCACTCATGGTGATCGGGACATCCCATTCGATGAAGACGTTCGGGTATTGCTGCGGCCCGTCCTCGGCGGCGGTCCAGGCGGCGCCGGCGAATCCGCCGTCGGGACCGGTGGCGGTCGGGGCGGCATCGGCGGCGATGCCCGTCACAGGCAGCAATAGCGCTGCCGCGGCGGCGAGCACCGTGGCCCGTAGCGTGTTCCTCATCGAACGTGATCTACCTCTCGCAAATGGTCGAACGTCCAGAGCATATCTACTCCGAAGTAAGTTGCAAACCCCGGTTACACCTACTGTTTTTAAAGGAGCAATACTTCGGCAAATTGCATTGCGAGAGAAAGAAATACCCTACGGAACCGTAGTGAGACCCAGCTCACATCGCGTTCAGGATAAATGAAAAACGCGTCACCGCCGACTAATTCGGCGGTGACGCGCATTTCGTTTCAAATATCTTGGAGATCCTCCGGGTTTTCAGGGGCGAGGCCCCTGAGAGCCACGAGAGTTGTTACTTGGCACCCTGATTCGCCACTGCGGCGGCGCCGGCGGCGGCAGCCTCGGGGTCCAGGTACTCACCCTTGCCGATGGGGCGCAGGTTCTCGTCCAGCTCGTACTTGAGCGGAATGCCGGTGGGGATGTTCAGCTCGGCGATGTCCTCGTCGGAGATGTTCTCCAGGTGCTTGACCAGCGCACGCAGCGAATTGCCGTGCGCGGCAACCAGAACCGTCTTGCCCGAGCGCACATCGGCGGAGATGGTGTCCTCCCAGTACGGCACCATGCGCGCGACGACGTCCTTGAGGCATTCGGTCGCGGGCACGTCGATCCCGGCGTAGCGCGGGTCGCCGTCCTGGCTGTATTCCGAATCCACCTCGATGGGCGGCGGCGGGGTGTCGTAGCTGCGCCGCCACAGCATGAACTGCTCGTTGCCGAACTCGTCCTTGACCTGCGCCTTGTTCTTGCCCTGCAGCGCACCGTAGTGCCGCTCGTTCAGCCGCCAATCCCGCACCACCGGAATCCAGTGCCGATCGCAGGCGTCGAGGGCATTGTTCGCGGTGGAGATCGCCCGGCGCAGCAGCGAGGTGTAGACGATATCGGGGAGAATCCCGTGCTCGGCCAGCAATTCGCCGGCACGCTTGCCTTCGGCCACGCCCTTGTCGGTCAGGCGGACATCCACCCACCCGGTGAAAAGATTCAGGGCATTCCATTCGCTCTCGCCGTGGCGCAGCAGCACGAGGGTGTACGTCATGGGGTCATCCTCCCATCGCGCGGATTCATCCCAGGACTGGGCCTACCGGGTGGCCAGCAGGGCCGCACCGGCGAGGGTGGCCTGGTCGGTGAGCTCCGACGGGACGATGCGCAGGCCGCGCAGGAAGCTGAGCCGGGCATGCCGGGCGGCGCTCTCCCGCAGCGGCCCCCACAGCGGCTGCCCGGATTGCGCGAAGCCGCCGCCGATCACGACCAGGTCGGTGTCCAGCAGCGCGGCGGCGGAGGAAACCGCGACGCCGAGCGCGGTTCCGGCCCGGGCGAGCGCGGCCATTGCGATCTCGTCCCCGGCCTGCGCGTCCCGGGACAGTTCGACGCCGTCCGCACCGGTCCAGCCCTGCCGCCGGGCCCAGCGCACCGAGGACGGTCCGCTGGCCACCGCTTCCACACAGCCGAAACCGCCGCAGGCGCAGGGCTCTTCATTGCCTGGCACCACGATGTGACCGACGTGCCCGCCGTTTCCGGTGCGGCCCATGATCACTCGGCCGTCGGAGCTGACGCCGCCGCCGATGCCGGTGGAGACCGTCACGGCCAGGAAATCGGGAACGCCCCGCGCCGCGCCCCAGCGCTGCTCGGCCAGCGCGAGCGCGACCCCGTCGATGGCGAAGCGAATCCCGGCCGCCGGGAACAGTTTCCGGATCGACTCGACGATCGGGAATCCCGCCGCCCATTCCGGAATGTTCAGCGGACCGGCCACCCCCGTGGTGACGTCCACCGGCCCGGCGGATCCGATGCCGATCGAGGTCACCTCCGCGTCGCCCGCCACGGACAGCAGCAGATCCCGGCACGCCGCCCAGACCCGTGCGGGCGGAACGGCTATCCGCTGCGCATCGATCGGCCGGTCCTCGGCATCCACCAGGGCGGCGGCGAATTTCGTGCCGCCGATATCCACGGCCAAAGCCACCATGGTCCGCTCCGGCTAGTTGTCGTCGGTGTCCACGAGATGTTCGAAAGCGCGCAGGTTCTTCAGCGATTCCCCGCGCGACACCCGCCATTTCCATTCCCGGCGAATGGATTCCGCGAATCCGAGTTCGAGCAGGGTATTGAAGTCGGCGTCCACGGCCTCGAGGATCTGCCCGAACCAGCGGTCGAGTTCGTCGGGCGTGACGCGCTCGTTGGACATCCGGCCGACGAGATAGATATCGCCCACCCGGTCGATCGTGTAGGCCACGCCGTAGAGCCGGCGATTGCGGCGCAACAGGAATTTGTAGACGCCTTCGAAATTCTCGTCCGGCTTACGGCACACGAAGGATTCCATGCGAATGCCGTGCTTGCCGATGGAGACGCCGATGACGGTCTTGAGCTTGCGCTCGCCCGGCAGCACCACCACGAACAGGTTCGGGGCTTCCCGGCTGTATTCGATCTCGCGGTCGCGCAGCGTCTCGTCGATGAGTAGCGCTGTCGCGCGGGCGGTGTCGTCGTTGAGCTGACCGCTGCTCTCGTGCGGGCGGACGGCGACGCCGCCCTGGGCGCGCGCGGCGGTATCCGGGCGTTCGGTTTCGCTCATCGGCGTACTGCTCCCATCCGGCGGCGCCACAGCGACTGCGATCGGGCGTGATTGCTGTCGGTGTGCAGGCTACCGGCGCGCGGGCGCGGGACACGCGTCTGGGCCATGGCGGCGGAGTAACTGTCGAGCAGGCCCTCGGCGGTGTGCGCCCAGGAGAAGTTGGCGGCGTGATCGACGGCGGCCGCGCCCATGACCTCCAGCCGGACCGGATCGGACAGCAGCGAGCGCAGCGCATCAGCCCAGTCCGGGGTGCGATGGCCGGGCACCAGCAGGCCCGAAACCCCGTCGCGGACAGCCGTTCCCAGGCCGCCCACATCGGCGGCCAGCACCGGCGTCCCGCTGGCCTGCGCCTCGATGGCGACCAGGCCGAACGATTCGTTGTAGCTCGGCACGGCGACCAGGTCGGCGGCGCGATAGACCTGCACCAGGCGGTGCGGCGGCTGCGGCGGCAGGAAGGTGACGCGATCGGAAATGCCCAGGGCCGCAGCCAATTCGATCAGCGCGTCGGGGCGTTCCAGACCGGTGCCGGAGGGTCCG
The DNA here is from genome assembly GCF_001613325.1 of Nocardia yamanashiensis NBRC 100130. Lineage (GTDB taxonomy): Bacteria > Actinomycetota > Actinomycetes > Mycobacteriales > Mycobacteriaceae > Nocardia > Nocardia yamanashiensis. The sequence continues at coordinate 182,900 of NZ_BDCD01000019.1, forward strand.
CCGACGATCACCACGCGCAGCGGCCGGGCCGGCGGATACGGCAGCGCGGCCTCGTCCGCCAGCATCTGCGCGGCGGCGCGGATCAGCACGTCGGGGGCCTTCAGCGGCTGGATGCGGCCGACGAAGGCGACGATCCGCTCATCGGCGCGCAGCCCGAACTCGGCGCGCGCCGCGGCCTTGTCGCCCGGGTGGTAGCGGGTCAGGTCCGCACCCGGCAGCACCACGTCGATGCGGTCCGGGTCGGCCCCGTAGAGCTCGACGAGCTGGCGGGCTTCCTCGGCGGTATTGGCCACCAGGCGGTCGGATTCGGCGACGATCTGCTTCTCGCCGATCTCGCGCGCGGCCGGTTCCGGGGTGTCGCCCTCGGCCAGGTAGGCGTTCTTGACCGCGGCGAGCGTGTGCGCGGTGTGCACCATGGGCACCCGCCAGCGGTCGCGCGCCAGCCATCCCACCTGGCCGGACAGCCAGTAGTGGGAGTGGATCAGGTCGTAGTGGCCGGGCAGGTTGCGGGCCTCGGTGCGCAGCACCTCCGCCGCGAACGGGCACAACTGCGTGGGCAGATCGTGCTTGTCCAGACCTTCGAACGGCCCGGCCACCACGTGGCGCACCAGGACTCCGGGCGCCGCCTCGACGACGGGTTCGTCATTGGAGGAGGTGGCGCGGGTGAAGATTTCGACCTGGGTGCCGCGGCGGGCCAGTTCGACGGCGGTCTGCAGCACATAGACGTTCATGCCGCCCGCGTCGCCGGTTCCCGGTTGGGCGAGAGGTGAGGTGTGCACCGATAGCACGGCAATCCGATTCGGCCGTAGGTCGGGGCGTTGACTCACCTCTCCAGTGTGCACGCAACCCGTTATCCGGCCTACGTGGGTTACCCGACCAAGTGAGCTGAGTCACAAGGAATCTCGCCGCGATACGGGTCAGGCCAGGGCGTTCACGAATGCGGTGAGTTCGCTCACGAAGCGCTCGGGGTCCTCCACGAACAGGCCGTGCTGGGCATCGGCCCAGTACGAGGTGGTGGCGGTGGGCACGGTCTCGGCGATGTAGCGGCCGTTCTCGATCGGGACCACCGGGTCGGCGGTGCCGTGCAGGACGAGGACCGGGACGTCGAGGCCGCGCAGGGTTTCGGTGTTGTCGACGGTGCGATAGAACAGCGCCTTGCGGACCCGCGGGCGGGTGGCCAGGCTGCCGCCGAACAGGCGCTGGGCGTCCTCGCCCTTGTCGCGGCCGGGACCGGTATTGGCATTGCCGAAGGCGGCGAACCCGCGATTCGCCCGGCCGGCGCTCTCCTCGAACACATCGGGAATCGCCTTCTGCATGGCCGGGCCGGGCGTCGCGCCCGGCACACCGCGGCCGATGCCGGCCTGGGAGCCGGTGTACACGACGCCCGCGACCGCGCCGGTGCCGTAGGCGGTCAGGTAGTCGGTGAGCACGATGCCGCCGTAGGACCAGCCGAGCAGAACCGCGCCGGCGGTGATCGCTTCGGCGGCGAGCACGGCGGCCACGTCGGCGGCCCAGTTCTTCGGATCGTCGTAACCGGCTTCGGGGGCATCGGAGTAGCCGTGGCCGCGCAGGTCGAGCGCGATGACCCGGAACTCACGCGCCAGCTCGTCGGCGGCGCGTCCCCAGCAGCGCAGATTGCCGGACCAGCCGTGCAGCAACACCAGCGGCCGCGCGCCTTCCGGCCCGGTGACGCTGTAAACGATATTCGTGCCGTCCGCGCTAGCTACTTCCCTGATCGCCATGTGAGTGAGGCTAACCACCCGCGACGCCGATGCGGTATGCCGTGCCTAAGCTCAGGGCATGAGCACTCGTACCGCCGTTGTCACCGGAGCCAGCTCGGGCATCGGGGAAGCCACCGCCCGTGAACTCGCCAAGCAGGGCTATCACGTCTATGTGGGCGCGCGCCGGGTCGAGCGGCTGGAAGCGCTGGCGGCCGAGATCGGCGGGACGGCGCTGGCGCTGGACGTGACCGACGAGGAATCGGTGCGGGCCTTCACCGATGCGGTCGGGCAGTGCAACGTGCTGGTCAACAATGCCGGTGGCGCAAAGGGTTTGGCGACCGTGGCCGAGGCCGATCTGGACGATTGGCGCTGGATGTGGGAAACCAATGTGCTGGGCACGCTGCGCATGACGAAGGCATTGCTGCCCAAGCTGATCGAATCCGGCGACGGGCTCATCGTCACCATTACCTCGGTGGCGGCGTTCACGGCCTATGACAATGGTTCCGGTTACACCACCGCCAAGCACGCGCAGGCGGTATTGCACCGCACGCTGCGCGGTGAACTGCTCGGACAGCCGGTGCGTTTGACCGAAATCGCCCCGGGCGCGGTGGAAACCGAGTTTTCGCTGGTGCGTTTCGACGGCGATGCCGAGCGGGCCGCGAATGTGTACAAGGGCATCGATCCGCTGGTCGCGCAGGATATCGCCGAAATCGTGGGATTCGTGGCGTCGCGGCCGCCGCACGTCAATCTGGACACCATCGTGGTGAAGCCGCGGGATCAGGCCGAAGCGGGGCGTTTCGCGCGCCGCGGCTGAATCCGCAATTCGGCCATCCCGCAGGGAAATTGGGAGCGCCGCATTCACCTCGAATTTCGCGGTTTTCGCCGATGCGTACCGGTGACAACGGATAGCGTCCGGTTCGAAAGCACCGACGGCGCCCGCGTCTCCGGGTCGCCGGCGGTGACTCTCGGCGAGCTTCGGGTGTGATCAGTATGGCAATCATCATTTCGGCCGTAGCGGTGGAAACCGGCGGCGGCAGCTCCATCGACCAGGCCGTGGCCGCCACCAAGCGGGCCGTCGCGGCGGCGGGCGGTACGCCCGAAGCGGTGGACGCGCTCATCAATACCGGCGTGTACCGCGATGCGCACCTGGTGGAACCGGCCGTGTCCGCGCTGATTCAGCAGGCCGCCGGCATCGGCCTGGAATACCGCGGCGGGGCGACGCCGTGCCTGACGTTCGACCTGATGAACGGGGCCGTCGGGGTGCTCAATGCGATTCAGGTGAGCCAGGCGCTGCTGGCGGCGCCGACGGTCGCGCGGGTCGTCGTGGTGGCGGGCGACGCGCATCCGGAACCCGGTTTCCCGAGCAAGCCGGTCGGGGCCGCGCTGGTGCTCGAAAAGACGAGTGCGCCAATCGGATTCGGCGCCCTGCACATCAGCGCCACCGACGGCCGCCCCGCCGCGACCGGCTTCGTCCGACTAACCGAGCCGGGCAGCCCCGGCCGCGAATCCATTACCGTCGACCGCTCCGGCACCTCCACGGAGGAATTGCTGCATCACGCCGAGAGCGCCGCCACCGAAGCCCTCGAAGTAGCCGGCGCCGACCCCGCCCGGGTATTCCTGCTGTGCGGGCGGCCCACTCCCGAATTCCCCCGGCTGCTCGCCGCCCGCCTCGGGATCGCGCCCGACGCGATCGCCACGGACGACGACCGCTGCCTCGACGACCGGGCGGGAGCCGAGGCCGGCACCAGTTTCCCCCGCGACGCCCGCACCTCCGCGCTGCCCGTCGCCTACCTGGCGGCCCGCGACAGCGGTCGCCTCGAACGCTTCGCCGTGGCATTGTTCGTCGCGGCGGGCGCGGGACCAGCCGCCGCCGCCATCACCTATCGCCTGCCCGCGATCGGGTGAACAAGCCGGCGCCACGGCCGGGTATCGAAGGGAGCAGGACATGAGCAGGTTCTCGCCGGCCGAGCCAACCTGCGGCAAGACGCGCTACTCCCAGGCGAACAGGTCGGTTCGGACCGCGCCACGGCCCACCGCCGGCAGGTGAAGGCATGAGCAAGCTTTGGATCGTGGTACCCGCCTACAACGAGGAACACGGCATTACCGCGACGCTGGAAGCGCTGGCGGCACAGCGGGATCGCGATTTCACGGTGATCGTGGTGGACAACGAATCGACCGATCGGACCGCGAAGGTGGTGCGGGAGTTCGCGCTCCAGCATCCGGTGCCGCGGATCGAGGTCGTCACGGAATCGCGGAAAGGCACCGGGGCGGCGGCCGACACCGGTATGCGGCATGCGATCGCCGCCGGGGCGGTGCGGCTGGCGCGAACCGACGCCGACTGCCTGCCCGCGCCCGATTGGACCGAACGGATACACGCCGCCTTCGATTCCGGGCTGCGGCTGATCAGCGGGCAGTTGCTGCCGCGCACCGATGAGGGCGTGCGGTGGGTGGATCGGACGATCATCCGGGTGGCGCTGGAGCTGGCGTCCACGTTCGGGAAGTTCCGGCCGGGGAATCAGGATCCGCGTTATCTCGGTCCGTATGTGATGACGCCGGGGTGCAATATGGCGATCACGGCCGAATTGTACGAAGCCGCAGGCGGATTCCCGCGCACCGCGATCGAGGAGCTGCACGAGGATCGGGCGCTGGTGAACGCGGTGCGTATGCTCACCACCGACTACGGATTGCGGCGGGATGTGCGGGTGTACGGGTCGAATCGGCGAGTGCGGGCATGGGGGGTGCGGCGGACCTTGGAGTGGTACGCCGACCATCGATACAAGCCGGAAGTGGTCGATATCCGTTGAGCGACAAGGACTTCATCGAACTGCTGCGCGAGCGCGGGCGGGAACAGCCGCTGGCGGCGGCGCTCGGGACCGTCGGGCAGCCGCCGTTGACCTACGCGCAGCTCGCCGAGCGCATCGACGGGGTGGCGAATCGGCTGTACCGGAGCGGATTCCGGCCCGGCGACCGGATGCTGTTCTCCATCCGGCCGTGCCCGGACGCGGTGGTGCTCATCCTCGGGACCATCGCGGCGGGCGGCACCATCGTGTTCGTGGATCCCGGCGTCGGACCGGAACTGTTCGCGCGGCGCATCGAGCTGGCGCGCCCGGGCTGGGCGGCAACGGAATCGCTGCTGTACGCGCTCGGCGGGCCGTTGCAGGGCGCGGGGCGGCGGCTCGGCTTGTCGCTGCCCGAATTCGCGAAACTGCCGGTGCGCCATATCCACAGCGGTCCGCGCCTGCCCGGCACCCCAGCCGGTTCGCTGTCGGCCGCGCGGCTGCTCGAACCGAGCTTCGACGCGGCGGCGGAGTTCGCGCGCGGCGCGGCGAATCCGGAAGCGGAGGCGCTCATCGTCTTCACCTCCGGCACCACCGCCGCCCCGAAAGCCGTGGTGCACACCCGCGGTTCACTGGGCGCGGGGCTGGCGGCGGTGGCGGGGCGCAGTAGCGTCGCGCGGGGCGCGCATCTGCACACCGAGCAATTGATGATCGGCCTGCCCGCGCTCATGGCGGGCGCGCGCTGGTCCATGCCCCGTTATCCGCGCTTCGGCACGCATATCGATCCGCTGCGCTTCACCCGGCAGCTCGAACCGGCCACGCACGCGTTCTTCACCCCGGCGGATTTATCCACAGTTCTCACGGCTGTGGAATCCGGGCGCTTGCGCGCACCGGGACGCCTGCGCGAAATCTCGCTCGGCGGGGCGCCGGTCACCGCCAACCTCTTGCGGCGCGCCACCGCGGCCTTGCCGGGCTGCGAGTTCCTCGCCATCTACGGCATGACCGAAATCCTGCCCGTGGCGATCACTTCGGGGGCGGCGAAGCTCGGCTACACCGGATCGGGCGATCTGATCGGCGCACCGGTCGACGGCATCACCGCGCATGTCGCCGGGGACGGGGAACTCATCCTGTTCGGGCCGAACCTGTGCCGCGGCTATCTCGGCGAGCCGCCGCTGACCGAGATAGCCACCGGTGATTTCGCGCGCTTCGACGGCGACGAACTGGTGCTGCTGGGCCGCAAGAAGGACATGATGATCCGCGGCAAGACCAATATCTATCCGGGCCTGTACGAACCGGCCATCGGCGCGGTGGCCGGGGTGCGGCAGGCCGTCATGGTCGGGCTGCCGGATCAGGTCGGGGACGAGCGCATCGTGCTGGCCGTGGTGCCGGAGCCCGGGAGCGGCGATGTGGAAGCCCGGCTGCGCCGCGAATTGCCCGCGCTCATCGATATTTCCGCGCTGCCGGACGACATCGTGACGGTCGCGGAGATTCCGGTGAGCGGGCGCACCAGCAAACCCGATCGCGCCCTGCTGCGGGCGCTGCTGGCCGATCGAATGGCGCGGGCCGGACGCTAACGCGGTTCGAGCAGCTTGGCGATGGCGTGGTCGGCGAACGCCGCGGCCTGCGCGGCGGTCAAAACGCCTTCCGCATAACAGAATCCGAGGCGCAGCTCATCGTGTGCCGCGGTGACGGTGACGGTGAGCGCGCCGATGCCGGAGTTCGACGCGGCGAGCGCGACGCCCGAAAGCCGCACGGTCCCGGCCTGTTCCGGCATTTCGACCCGCCCCGGATCGATCACCGAGGTGTTCCAGGTGACGCGGCCGTCCACCGCCGCGACCAGCGCACTGTGCACGGTGACGCCCGCGCGATGGCAGTCCGCGGCCAGCGCGGCCAGCCGCTGCGCGTCCAGCACCCGGTACACGATCCGGGTCCGGCCGTGCGGTTTGGTGAACAGGCAGCGCCAGAAGCCGCGCGGCGGAATCCGGATCAGTTCGTTCGCGGGCGGGATGGGAGTGCGCGGCGTGCGCGGTGGCGCGCCGGCCGCGGCTTCGATCAGTTCGCGCAGGGCCGCCAGCGACGAACGACCATCGCCGATGATGCGCGACATGGTGAGGATGACGTCGTGAAACTCCCCCGCCGCCGCGTCCCGGCCGCCGACCACGGCAATGCGCGACAGGCCCGCCCGCACATCGAACGGCCGGGCCAGCTCGGCTTCGATCTCGCGCTGCCAGGCCTGCGGATCATCGGATGCGATGCGCCGCACCGGAATCACCGGTTCGGCCAGCGAGGCCAGCCACGGATCGTCGGCGGGGCCGCGCACGGCCGCCTGCAGCACGGGATATTCCGAGACCAGGGTGTCCGCGGCCGCTTCCAGCCGTTCCGGCGTGAGCACCCCGTGCACCCGCACCCGCGCAACGCAATTGGCGGGCGAGATCGCGTCGATCATCCAGAACCAGCGCTCGGCCCGGCTCAGCGGCCGCGCGAACCCGCGCCGCGCCCGCGTGAATCCCGTTGCAGCCGTTGCCGCTCCACTCGCCACCGGGCCTCCTCACCACCGAAGCCAGCTCCGGGAGAAACATAACCCGGAATCCGGCGGTCCGCTCGGCGGCGAGGCGCGCCCTTACGGCGCGGCGATCAGCGGGTGCCGCCCGGCGCCTGCGGCGGGACCGCGGTGGCGGAGACCACCGGCGACGGATCGCCCTGCAGCGCGGACATGCTCTTCCAGGTGTTCCAGTCGATGGTCCAGTCGTAGAGATCGCCGTCGGCGGCCGACAGGTTGATGCGGGTGCCGGTCACCTCCACCGGATCGCCGTAGAGCGCGGTCGGGAAGTAGGACTGCGCGTCGCCGTCGCTGAGGTTGATGCAGCCGTTGGTGACGTTCGTATTGCCCTGCGCCGCCGAGGACATCGGGTTGGCGTGAATGAACTCGCCGTTGTTGGAGATCCGCACCGCCCAGCGCTCGCGCACATTCGTGTAGTACGGCGGATTGGACATCATGAAGTCCTGGTACTTCTCGGTCACCACGTGCACGCCGGAGCGGGTCACATTGCGATCCTCGTTGCCCTCACCGTAGGAGACCGGGAAATCGAAGACGACCTGACCGTCCCGCACCACCTGCATGCGATGGCTCGGCGCGTTGGCCTTCACGATCTGCGAACGGCCGATGGTGAAATCGGAGGTGATGTCGGAGTCGCCGTACACGCCGTCGCCCAGATTCAGGCCGTACAGCTTGGCCGCCACCTGCACCTTGGTGCCGGGCTGCCAGTACTCCTTGGTCCGGTAGTGCGCGCGGGAGCCGCCGTTGTCGTCGGGCAGCCAGGCCCAGGAGCCCTCGTTGTTCGGGGTGGTGGTGACCGACAGCGCGCGTTCGACCGCGGCCTTGTCGCTCACGTGGCCCTTGAACTGCAGGATGATCGGCGCCGCGATGCCGACCTCCTGGCCGTCGCCGATATTGATGGTCGCCGTCGCCACGCTCTTCGGGGTGACCGTGCTGAACTTGGCGTCGATGGCGACCGGCTTGCCGTCGGTGCCGGTGGCGGTGCCGTTCCAGGTGTAGGTGACGCCGTAGCCGAGCGGCTCGGTCACGGTGAACTTGCTGTGGTCCGGGGTGAATTCACCGGCCACCTGCTTGCCATTGGGATTGGTGAGCGCCACCTGGTCGATGCGGCCGCCCGTCACGGAGACGCTGACCGCCGCCTTGGGGTCGACGTCGGCGGTTCCATTGCCGGGACTCACGGTGACCTTGGCGGCGGGTTCGGCTTCCTTGGCCGAACCACCCGACTTGTCGGAGGTGCACCCGGCTACCAGCGCGACCACGGCCAACAGCGCCGCCACTACGGCGGTCGACCGCCGAGACACTTGTCGATTGCTCACTTCCTCGACCTTACCCCGGCAAACCAGGTCCCCCGGTCTGCGCGGAAGTGGTCCAGGACACCAATTACAGGGGCACACCCACGGTCACGGGCTCGGGTTCCAGGGTGATCCCGAAGCGGTCGGCAACCCCCTGGCGAACGGTGCGGGCGAGGGCCGCGAGATCGGCGGCGGTGGCGCCGCCCCGATTGGTCAGGGCCAGGGTGTGTTTGGTGGACAGCCGGGCGGGGGCATTCGCGCCGGGGTAGCCCTTGGCGAAGCCGGCGCGCTCGATGAGCCAGCCGGCGGAGAACTTCACGCCGCCGTCGGCGGGCCAGGTGGGGACGGCCACATCGGGGCCGACATGTGTGGCGATCGCTTCCAGCACGGCCGGTACCCGGGAGTCGGGAACGATCGGATTGGTGAAGAAGGACCCCGCGGACCAGGTGTCGTGATCCTCGGAATCGAGCACCATGCCCTTGCTCGCGCGCAGGCGCAGCACCTCGGCGCGCACCGCGGCGGCGGGACGGGATTCCCCCTCCTGGGCGCCCAGGGCATTCGCCAGTTCGCGATAGCCGAGCGGTGCGCTGGAACCGTCCGCGCGCAGCGCGAATTCCACGGCCAGCACGACGGCGGCGGCACTGTGCTTGAGAACCGAAGTGCGGTAACCGAATCCGAGCTCCTCCGGCTCGACCCAGCGGGTCTCCCCCGTCGCCCGGTCCAGCAAACGCACGCGGCGCAGCAAACTCGCCACCTCCACGCCGTACGCGCCCACGTTCTGCACCGGCGTGGCCCCCGCGGAACCCGGAATACCGGACAGGCATTCGAGGCCGCCGAAACCGGCGGCCACCGTCTCGGCCACCACCGCGTCCCAGTTCGCGCCCGCCTCCGCGACCACGAACACCTCGTCCTCGTCCTCCTCGGAGCCGCCCGCGGTGACGATGCCGACGCCCTCGGTGGCGATCCGCACCACGACGCCGTCGAAACCGGTGTCGGCGATGAGCAGATTCGAGCCACCGGCGATGAGCAGCAGCGGAATTCCGGCCGCGTCCAGTGCGCGAACCGTCTCGACCAGCGCCTCGGTGGTCTCGCAATCGGCCACCACGGCGGGACCGCCGACCCGCAGCGTGGTCAGTTCCGCCAGCGGCACCGACTCGCGCAGCCGCGCCCCGGTCGCCGCCAGCAGGTCTCGCAGTTCGTCGAACGCCACCACCCGAGAAGTACGCACGACCACAGACGGTAGCCTGTCCCACCATGGCGACACCTCTGGCCTTCACCGCGCACTCGACCCATCCCATGGCCGCGGTGCGTGCGGCGTTCGCCGACGAGCAGTACTGGAAAGACCGCATCGAAGCGGTCGGCGGCCCGGGCGCGCGCATCGACAACATCTCCATCAGCGGCGACAACGTGCGGGTGGAAATGGTGCAGGCCATCTCGCCCGACGATCTGCCCGCGCAGATCACCGCGATCAAGCCCGAGGGCCTGATCATTCCGCGCATCGAGACCTGGCACGGCAACGGCGGCACCGTCGAGGCGCATGTGGACGGCGCGCCCGCGAACGTGAACGGCACGCTGACCGTCACCGACGACGGCACCGGCTCCACCTTCGTGGTGGACGCGTCCATCGACGTGAAGATCCCGCTCTTCGGCAAGAAGATCGAGGCCGCCATCCAGCAGCACCTGACCGAACTGCTGGAGCGAGAAGCCGAGTTCACCGACAATTGGCTGAGTTCGCACTGACGGGGGCTTCCCGGCAGTAACCTGAGCGATCGTGCCTCGCCGACTCGACTACTCCGCACGCTATCCGCTGCACACCACGCAAGAGGTGTACGCGGCGTTGATGAACCGCGACCACTGGGACGCGCGCATCGAGGAAATGCGGAAACACTCGCCCAACGACATCGTCAGCCTGACCGCTGGCGAGCACGGCATCGAGATCGAGACGCGGCATGTGCTGCCGCGCGAGAAGCTGCCGGAGATGGCGCAATTGGTCATGCACAAGGACATGGTGATCACCCGCCGGGAGAGCTACGGCCCCTTCGGACCCGAGGTGACCGGCGAATACACCGCCGAGATCCCCGGCGGGCCCGGCACCCTGGGCGGCACCATGCGCCTGTTCCCCACCGAGACCGGGTGCACCCTGCGCACCTCTTCCAAGGCCACGGTGACCATTCCGTTCTTCGGGCGCAAGCTCGAACAGGTCATGCTGGTGAACCTGATCGACCTGTTCCGCGCCGAAGCCGAGGTGACGAAGCTCTGGCTGGATCAGCAGCATCCCGTCGGCTGAACAAGCCGATCGGGACGATCACCCGCGGTACCACCGGGATCAACCGCCTGCGGCGCGGGGACCGGTGGATGATGCACGACCCCTTGGTAACTCAGCGCTTGCTGAACGCCGCCGATCCACTCGTGGTCGACCTCGGCTACGGCGCCAGCCCCGTCACCACCCTGGAAATGGCGGGGCGACTGCGCACCGTCCGCCCGGACCTGCGCGTGGTGGGCCTGGAGATCGACCCCGACCGCGTGGTGCCCGGCCGCGACGGCGTCGAATTCGCCCGCGGCGGTTTCGAACTGGCGGGCCTCCGGCCGACCTTGGTGCGCGCCTTCAACGTCCTGCGCCAATACCCGGAATCCGCCGTCCCGGACGCCTGGTCCACCATCCTCTCCGGCCTCGCCCCCGACGGCCTGCTCCTCGATGGCACCTGCGACGAACTCGGCCGCCGCTGCGCCTGGGTTCTGCTCGACCGCAGCGGACCGCTCTCTCTGACCCTCGCCTGGGATCCCTTCACCGTCGAAACTCCCTCGGATATCGCCGAGCGACTACCGAAAGCCCTGATCCACCGCAATATCCCCGGTGAACCCGTCCACGCCCTGCTGACCGCCGCCGACCGCGCCTGGTCCCACGCCGCGCCCCTCGCCCCTTACGGCCCGCGCGTGCGCTGGCGGCATGCCGCGAACCTCTTGCGCGAGCAGGGTTTCCCGCTCCGTCCGCAGCGCCGACGCCTGCGCGACAACCAGCTGACGGTGCCGTGGGCGGCCGTCGCTCCCCTTGCCTCCTGACCGACTTGCCGCGCGGCCGGGATGGATCGAGTTACGCTGTCACGCAACGGTCCCCGAACCCCAGCCCCTCCGTGGGGCGTTTCGGCCGACCGCAGGCTGCGATGATCCGCGCATACCCGCGCGGATCATCGGAGCTTGTGGAGCGGAGTGCCGTTCGGGTGGGAAGTTCCGCCGTTCCGGCCGTTGTCGCCTTCTCGAGATTCAATCAGGGGGTGGGGGTGGCGATTTCGATTGCGCGGGTCAGGAGGGTGCGGGCTCGGTCTCGGGCTTCTTGGACGCTGCCGGAGAGGGCGGCGGGGGCCAGGAGGGAGCGGGGGGCGAAGGGCTGGCGCCAGAGGCCGCCGTGGGCGGCGCCTATCGCGAACAGGGCCTCGGGATTGGCGGACGGCGAGGCGATTGGATTCGATCCCGGCTGCGGGGCGTGGAGGTCGGCGACGAGTTTCGCGGCGAGCAGGGTGCGGGCGGTGGCGGGGTCGAAGACCTCTACGCCGAAGGCGGAGACGGCGCGGTAGGCCGCTCGGCGCCAGGCGGTTTCGCGGACCGCGGCGGTCCAGGCGGGTGGGGCGACCGTGTAGGAGATGGTGGTGGCGGAGTCCTGGGCGAGGACGGCGCGCCAGCGGGGGAGGCGGTGGGCGAGGGCGTAGTCGGCGCCGGAGAGGACCGGGAGGTTGTCGAAGAGGCCCCATTGGGCGCCCACGGTGTCGGTGACCGGGTTGGTGTAGTTGGGGCTGTAGACGGAGCTGGGGGCCAGGCGGTGCAGGAGATCCTGTGCGGCGCCGCGCAATCCGCGTTCGGTGAAGTGGCGGCGGGCGGCGGTGACGACCTGTTCGGGGACGGCGTAGCAGTCGGTGGGGGAACCCAGGGCGGCCAGGGCGGTGCCGGGGTGGCGGCGGAGCAGGGCTTCGGCGAGGACGTCGGACGCGGCGGCTACCCGCAGGGCGGCCGCGCCGGGGAGGCCCGCGTACATGCCGAGCACCGGGCGAAGGTCCGGGGAGCGGGAAAGCCAATGGAGCAGGGCGGGAAGGCTTTTCGCGATATCCGCGCCGGGACCGGCGGCGGTGACGGGAAAGGTCATGCGGCCCGCGCCCGCTCGGGCGTGGGTGCGCAGGCGATGCCAGCGGCTTCGGCCGGGGCGATCCACGGCGATCACCTCCGCGCCCCAGGCCAGCAGGGGGCGAACCGGGCCCAGTTCGGCTCCCGCGCCGAGTGCGATCAGCCGGAAACCCGGTAGCCGCAACCATTCCGGGTGATCGATCACCTGCTCGATCGCCGCCGCGAAGCCCGGCTCGACGATGCCGCGCTGCTCCCAGACCGCCAATTGCGCCCGCAGTTCGTCCTCCGCGAGCAGCCGCCCGCGCCACGGGATCTCCAGCCGCGGCACCGGTGCGGCCTCGCCGCGCACCTCCCCGGTATCCAGCAGGCCCGCAGCGGATTCCGCCTCCGACTCGAGCGCCTCGGCGTCGATCGCATCCAGCGATGTCACCGCCCGCCCGGACGCGAACCGCAGCATGGTCCGCGCCGATGCCAGGCCGGCCCGCGCGATTCCGAGCGACGTCTCCGGCCGGCTGACCGCCAGCGCCGTCATGTTCCGGAACAGCCGATGATGCCGATGCCGCCAGTCCCGGCACGTCTCCACCGACTGCGCGAGGTCCGCGTCGAACTCCCGCACCGCGTCCGCCACCACGGCGGCGGTGACCATATCGGAAACCCGATCCGGCGGTCCGGGCGGAAAAACCAGGTCCCACATGCCATCACCGACGGTCCCCATGATCAGCACCCTGCCACGAAACCGGTCCCCGCAAAACTCGAAACCTCGCTGTGCAGTCTCACCACCGGGGACGTCTTCAGGCCCGGGTCAGGGCGCGATGCAGCCGGGCCGCCGTCTGCGGGGGCAAAGTGGTACTGGCGGAACGAATTTCGGCGCGCGCACAGCGATGGATAGCGACCGCGTCGGCCACCACCTCGTCGAGAGCGGCCTGACCGATGCCCGCTTCCGCCAGGTCGAGCACGGTGCGGAGCGGGGTGGTCACGAGAAAGGTACCGGCCGATTCGACCTCGTTGCGGGCGAAGGCGCGGCGCAGCACGACCAGGCGGGGGGACAGCGGAAACCGGCCGACCCGGGCGGACATGTGTACGAAGCGCGGGCGCAGGCGGCCCAATCCGTGCAGTTCGGCGGCACTGTGATGGGAGACGGCGGCGGCCCCGTCGAACCAGGCCGACCACATGGCGTATTCGTCGAGCGGGCCGTCCGGCCATTGCGACAGCCGGAGCAGTCCCACCCCGGCGCGCATGACGCTGCCGTCGCGCAGACCGTCCCGGATCCGGGCTTCACATCCGGTGCGCAGCACTTGGCGGGTGGTGAAATACCCCGCGTGCTGCCCGGCCACTTCTTGCAGCGCCTGCCAGCCGTGCTCCGGGTCCGGCTCCGCTGCGGGCTTCCCAGCCATACCGATCAGGCTACGCCAGCCTCCTGTGTGTTATGTCACAATCGGCCGGGGTGACGCGACACCCTCACCGGAAGCACAGAACTCGCACAGAAAGCTCGGGAACAATCGGGCCCATGAGTTCGAAACCCACCTCGGACGACGCGACCGCCCACGGCCCGGAGACCGGCGCCTCGTCCGGTACGGACGACAAGACGCTACGTACGGGCGGCGGGCCCGAAAACGGCGGTGGCGAAACCGAAGTGATCGCCCCCGGACCGGGGGCGACGCCGCAGCCCGCGAACGACGCCGCGCCCACCGAGGCGCTCGGCGGCACGGGACAGAACTGGTGGGACACCGAGCAGGAGCAGCACACCCAGGTGCTCGACGCGCAGCGCCCCGATGCCCAGCCGACGCAGGTGCTCGGCGCGAACGCCGGAGCCACGCAGGTGCTCGGACCGCAGAGCGGCGCGCCGTACGGCACTACCGGATCGCAGCCCACCGAAGTGCTCGGCGCGGGCTTCACCGCACCGCAACCCGCGGAGGCGGGGCCGAATCCGACCCAGGTGCTCGGCGCGGGTGAATTCGGAACCACCGGGCCGCATTCCACCCAGGTGCTCGGCGAGCCGGTCGGCGCCTACCCGGCGGGCCCGGGCGGCACGCCCCCGCCCGGCACTCCCCCGCCGACGAAGGTCGGTGGCGGAGAAGGCGGTTCGGGCAAGGTGCGGCGCACGCGGCGCACCGTGCTCATCGTCGCCCTGGTGGTGGCGCTGCTCGCGGTCGGCGGCGTGGCGGCCGGCGAGGTCTACACCCGGCGCACCATGGAGAACTGCATCAGCTCGCAGTTCGAGAAGGAGATGGGCACCAGCATCGACGTGTCCTTCGGCTGGAAACCGCTGCTGCTCACCATGTTCGACAACAAGGTGTCGTCGGTGACGGTGGACAGCGAGGACAGCAAGTTCGGTCCCGCGCAGGGCATGGACGTGCACGCCAAGTTCAACGACATCGAGGTCAAGGACAACGGCAAGGGCGGCGGCACCATCGGCAGCTCGACGGCCGACGTCACCTGGAGCACCGACGGCATCGTGAAGACCATGGGCGGCTTGGTTTCCGGCGCGAAGGGCGATCCGGCCAATGGCACCCTGGACTTCGCCGTGCTCGGCGGGCTGGCCGAACTGCAGGTGAAGCCCAAGATCGTCGGCGACAAGGTCGAGGTGGAGACCATCCAGGCCTCACTGCTCGGCTTCGGCCTGCCCACCGATCTGGTCTCGGGCATCGTGCAGCTCATGACCGAGAGCCTGCAGAGCTACCCGCTCGATATGAAGCCCACCAAGGTCGAGGTCACCAACGACGGCCTGAAGGTGCACCTGGAAGGCGGGCGCACCGAGCTGCAGTCCGCGAACGGCCAGAGCACCACGGTCAGCTGCTGATTCGCCGATGACAGCCCGCCAGGCACCCTGGCGGGCCGCATCCGGGCGCGCCGATCAGCCCGGAAAGCCTTCCAGCACTTCGCGGCTGCGCGAGAGCCCCAAACGGGTGGCGCCCGCCGCAATCATCGCCGCCGCCGCGGCCGCGTCCCGGATGCCGCCGCTGGCCTTGACGCCCAGCCGGTCGCCGACCGTCTCCGCCATCAGCCGCACCGCGTGCGCACTGGCGCCGCCCGCGGGGTGAAAACCCGTGGAGGTCTTCACGAAATCCGCGCCGGCCTTCTCGGCGGCCAGACAGGTCTGCACGATCGCCTCGTCGCTCAGCGCCGCCGATTCGATGATCACCTTGAGCAGCGCGCGATCCCCGACCGCCTCGCGCACCGCGATGATGTCGCCCAGCACCGCGTTGTAATCACCCGCGCGCGCCGCGCCCACATCGATGACCATGTCCACCTCGGCGGCGCCCTGTTCGACCGCCAGCCGCGCCTCCGCGCCCTTCACCAGCGAATGATGTTTGCCGGAGGGAAAACCCGCGACGGTCGCGACCACCAGCCCGGGGGCGCGCACCGGCAGCATCGAGGGCGACACGCAGATCGCGAGCACCCCCAGCTCGCGCGCTTCCTCGATCAATGCCGAAACATCCGCGGCGGTCGCTTCCGGCGCGAGGAGGGTGTGATCGATCATCGCCGCCACGTCCCGGCGGGAAATCTCAGCCATGAGCACCGAGTTTGGCATATGCGTGGCGAATTTCGTTGCGAGCCGCCACCGATCTCGCGCACACTCGTAGTGTGCTGATCCGTCGTGAACGTACCGGCGACGCCGCCGCGATCGACGCGGTGCACCGCAGCGCATTCGCCCGCCAGTACGCCGCCGCCAACGGCGAGACTGCGGCCGGTGCCATCGAACCGCCGGAAGTGAGCCTGGTCAGGCAGCTACGCGACCACTCCGGGTGGATGCCGACGCTGTCCATGGTGGCCGAATTCCGGGACCAGGTGGTGGGCCACGTCTGCCTCACCCGGGCCGGCATCGGGCCGTTCCCGGTGCTGGCGCTCGGGCCCATCGGCGTGCGCGCGGACCAGCAGGGCGCGGGCGTCGGCTCCGCGCTCATGCACGCCGCGCTCGGCGCGGCCGAAGCCCTCGACGAGCCCCTGGTGGGTCTGCTCGGCAGCCTCGATTACTACCCCCGCTTCGGCTTCGTGCCGGGCATCCGGCTGGGCGTGGTCCCCGACCAGGCCGACTGGACCTCGCACTTCCAGGTGCGCCCGCTGGCGGCCTACGACTCCGAGATCAAGGGCGAGTTCCGCTACGCCGAACCCTTCTACGAGCTGTAGCGGAGCTGACCCGGCAATTCGCCGGCACATCGGGGCTGGGACTATGTCCGGTATGAGTTCCACCCCCGATGACCGCCGCTACGTGCTCACCCTGGGCTGTCCGGACCGTCCCGGCATCATCGCCCGCATCACCTCGTTCATTGCCGACTTCGGGGGCTCGATCGTCGAGGCCGGATACCACTCCGACCTGGACACCGGCTGGTTCTTCACCCGGCAGGCGATCAAGGCGGCGACGGTGCCGTTCTCGCTGGAGGAACTGCGCGACCGGTTCACCGCGGTGGCGGCCGAGCTGGGACCGGACACCGAATGGCAGGTGCACGACACCGGGGCCAAGCGCCGGGCGGTGCTGCTGGTCAGCAAGGACGGGCACTGCCTGCACGATCTGCTGGGCCGGGCGGCGTCGGGTGAACTGCCCGCCACCATCGAGGCCGTGATCGGCAATCACCCGGATCTGGCGGCGATGACCGAGGCGCACGGCATCAAGTTCCACTACGTGCCGTTCCCGAAGGATCCGGCCGAGCGCGGGCCGGCGTTCGAGCAGGTGCGGGAACTGGTGGACGCGCACGATCCGCACGCGGTGGTGCTGGCGCGGTTCATGCAGGTGCTGCCGGAATCGCTGTGCGAGCACTGGGCAGGGAAGGCCATCAATATCCATCACAGCTTCCTGCCGTCCTTCGTCGGCGCGCGGCCGTACCACCAGGCGTTCGCGCGCGGGGTGAAGCTGATCGGCGCGACCTGCCACTACGTGACGGCCGAGCTGGACGCGGGGCCGATCCTGGAACAGGACGTCACCCGCATCGATCACGCGGATACGGTGCACGACATGGTGCGCCAGGGCCGCGATATCGAGCGCGTGGTGCTGGCGCGCGGGCTGCGCTGGCATCTGGAAGGCCGCGTGCTCGTGCACGGCCGCCGCACCGTCGTTTTCGACTGACGAGCCGCGAAAAGCCGAACGCCCCTTCCGCACCGGAGTACGGAAGGGGCGTTCTTCTTGCGGCCGTGATCTTTTCGATCAGCCCGCGACGGCGACGTTGCCGCGGCGGCCCGAGCGGATCACGCGGTGCAGCTCGCTGTTGAAGGCCTGCTCGGCCTCGATGTTCACCAGGTGCCCGGTGGGCAGGATGGTGTAGCGATCCAGGTAGCCGGCGGCCGCGAGGGTGTCGGCGATCTCGCGCGAATGCAGTTCCGGCAGCAGGCGATCCGACGAACCGGCGATGACCGTGGTCGGCACGGTCAGGTTCGCGGCGGCGCCGTGCAGGTCCAGCCGCAGCAGGCCGCGGGCCACGGCCGCACGCGCCGACGGGCGGCAGGAGCGGACGATCGAGGTGCCGAAGGCGACCTGATCGGCGGTGGCGGTCCTGGTCATCAGGCGGCTCTTGGCGACCATGTGCACCGCGCGGCCGCCGGGCAGCGGGAGCGGGGTGCCGAACATGACCTTGGCGACCCAATCCGGCGCGGGCACCACGTCATTGAGGAAGGGGATGACCGTGGCGCGGCCCGGGATCTCGCGGGCGGCGGTGGTGGCCAGCAGCACCGCGGAGGCGCGCCGGGCGACCTGTTCCGGGTAGTGCTTGGCCCAGGCCTGAATGGTCATGCCGCCCATGCTGTGCCCGGCGAGCACCGCGCGCTGGCCCGGGCGCAGCACCGCGTCCAGCACCGCGACGAGGTCGTCGGCGAGCTGTTCGGAGCCGAAAGCCCGGGTGCCCATGGTGGATTCGCCGTGGCCGCGCTGATCGTAGGCGACCACGCGGTATTCGCCGGCGAAGGCATTGATCTGGGGGTTCCAGTATTCGATGGCGCAGGACCAGCCGTGCACGAGGACGATGACCTCGCCGTCGGCGGGACCGTAGGCGTGCACCCGCAGTTGCGCGCCATCGGGGGTGGTGACGGGAATGACCGCGTCCGGTTCCGGGGTATTGAACGACTCGGTCGCGTAGGTGCGGGACCGCAGTGCGGTTCGGAAGGGGGCGGTCAGCATGTCGGCGCCCGCCTCAGGCAGCTTTACCAGCATGAGCACTCCTTTGTGTTCCAGGCCACACTACCGCGCTAGCAGTAGTGCTTGCTAGTGCAAGCGGCAAGATATTTCGATCCTGCCGCATTGCGGCCCGCCTTTCCGGGATACCCGTTCCGGCACAGCGGCATTCCTGCTTTTTCGCGCTCGGACCAGGGGACTTCTGTTATCTACAACACAGTTTGGGGCGGATTCATGCCCCGGATAAGGACCCCAAGGGGTGGGAAATCCCACCCGCTCAGGCCCCCACCGCCGTCGCAATCCCGAACGCCGCCTTGGCAATCCGCGCGAGTTCGCCGTTGAACTCCGCATAGGCCTCGACATTGCCGAGATGGCCGGTCGGCAGGATTCGGTAGCCGTCCAGACTGCCGGTCGCGGTGAGCATTTCGACGATCCGCTCCGAATGCACCACGGGCGTCATGTCATCCAGCGATCCGGCGATGACGGTGGTCGGCACGGTCAGGTTCGCCGCGCCCCGGCCCACATCCAGGTAGGACAGCAGGGTGCCGAACTTGCCGCGCACCCGCGCCGGGCAGGAGCGCACGATGTTCAGACCGAAATCGGCGATATCGCCGACCGAGTTCAGGCTCATGATCTGCCGCCGGAAGACCCACTTCATCGGCGCGACCGGCGGGAACAGCACGGGCGCGCTCAAGCCGAGCAGGCCCAGCACGAAGGGCAGCTTGGCCAGGCCGCGATTGAAGAACGGCACCACGGTGGTCTCGGCGATGAGATCGCCCGCGGCGGTATTGGTCAGCAGCACCGCGTGCGTGCGCCGCTCGACCTGCTCCGGATAGCGCCCGGCCCAGCCCTGAATGGTCATGCCGCCCAGGCTGTGTCCGACCAGCACGGCCTTCTGCCCCGGCTTCAGCGCGGCGTCCAGCACGGCCGAAAGGTCGTCGGCGAGCTGGTCGGTGGTGAGCGGCGCGGTGCCGAGGTCGCTCCCGCCGTGCCCGCGCACGTCGTAGGCGACCACGCGGTATTCACCGGCGAAGGCATTGATCTGGGGATTCCAGTATTCGAGGCAGCAGGTCCAGCCGTGCACCAGCACGATGACATCGCCGTCGGCGGGGCCGTAGGAGTGCACCCGCAGGCGGGCTCCGTCGGTGGCGGTGACCGGGATGACCTCGTAGGGCCCGGCGGGCGGGTTCAGGTCCGCATTGCCGTAGGTCCGGGTCCGCAGGTCGGCCCGATGGTTACGCAGCATTGCGCGCATGGGGACACTCCTTTGTGTTACTCCTCGATACAGTAACCCTGCGCACACCGTGCTAGCTAGAGCAAGCACCAAAAAAAAATTCGGCCGCCACCCGAACGGGTGACGGCCGAAAGCCTGGAAAGGGCGCTGCTACCAGCGCGGACCCCGCTGGATCTCGTCCACCTTGGGCCGCACATCGGCGAGATACACACCGGTCGCGACCACGGCCGCGATGCCCAGGATGCCGATCAGCGGCATGAAGAACAGGAAGACCAGCGCGACGGCCAGGATAGCGATCCACACCGGTTTGGTCAGCTTGTCGACCGCGGTGAAGGCATCCGGCCGCTGCCTGATCGCGTGCACCAGCGCGAACACCGTCATGGCTATCGCACCTAGTTGCAGCACCCACAGAATGAAATCCGGAATCGCGTTCACCTGCCCCATCATACGAGCGAAGCCCCCGGGTACCAGCTGTACACGGGGGCTTCGGGCGAACGAATCGCGTTACTTCTTGGCGGCCGGAGCAGCCTTCTTCGCGGGGGCCTTCTTGGCCGGAGCCTTCTTGGCCGGCGCGGCCTTCACGGGAGCCTCGGCCGGCTCGGCCTCGGTGGTCACGCCCACGACCTCGGCGTCGACGGTCTCGACGACCGCCGCGGTCTCTTCCTTGGCGCGGCCCAGCAGCGGCGAGACCTGATCGGAGACCTTGCCGAACACGTCCTGGGTCTGCGCGACCAGGTCGTTGTAGAAGCTCTCGGCCTGACCGATGCGCTCCTCGAAGGCCGGGTTGGTGCGCAGCTTGTCGACCGCCTCCTCGCCGCGGGCGGCCAGGTCGGCGTACAGGTCCAGCAGCTGGTGGTAGTACTGGTCGACCAGCTTGCGCAGCTCTTCCGGGGTGGCCTTCTCGCGCAGCTCGGCGAGGTCCTCGGGGAGCTCGGACGGCAGCGCCTGCACGCGCTGGCGCAGGGTCTCGAACTGGCCCTGGGCGTCGGCCGGCAGGTTGGCGAAGCGCTCGCGGGCCTCTTCCACGCGGCCGGTCACGTCGACGGCGGCGGCGCGATCCTTGAGCTGCGCGTAGGCGTCGAGGACGGCGGCGTACACGGCGTCGCCCGCACCCACGGTGGCGTAGATCGGCTTGGTCACGGTAGCGGTGCTGATCTTGGGTTCGGTCATGATGTTTCGTTCTCCTGGCGTGGCGGAACTTCGGTCGTGCGGTGCGGAACCTCGTTGTCCCTCAGGGCATCGCTGCCCTGGATCCCCCCGGGAACGCCCCCTTGGTGGTCCGTCGCGTCCCCTTCGTTCTCGTTCGCCTGGTTCTCGCGGCGAAACGATTCGTAGATGTCCAGCAGCACCTGCTTCTGACGTTCGGTGAGACCGTCGTCGTTCAGCAGGGCGTCCCGGACCGGACCGTGCGGCCTCTGCTCGAGGTACCCGGCCCGCATGTACAAGACCTCCGAGGAGACCCGCAGACCCTTGGCGATCTGCGCGAGTACCTCAGCGGACGGGTTGCGCAGCCCTCTCTCGATCTGACTGAGATACGGGTTGCTCACCCCCGCCAGCGCGGCGAGCTGGCGCAGCGAGACCTGAGCGGCTTCGCGTTGCGCCCGGATGAAGCCCCCGATGTCGTGAGCCGCGCTGGCTACGCGGCCCGACCGATCTTCGGCGGCGGACGTCTCCGTGCCGTCGTTCGGTTCGGGAACCTCGGGGTCGTGTGTCATCACTCACCTTCCGGCGGTTGTAGGGCCAATTCTAGAACGGGGTGCTAACTCTTGCAAGCAGTCTGTTAGCACCATTACGGCTAACGCCCGGCGCCACGCCCGCGAGCCATTTTGGACAATCGTTCAGCCATTGAACAGCAAATGTGAAATGGCGTAGATCGCGAGGCCCGCCAGGGAACCCACCACCGTGCCATTGATGCGAATGAATTGCAGATCCTTGCCGGCCGCCAATTCGATCTTGCGACTGGCCTCGTCCGCGTCCCACCGGGCAACGGTGTCGCTGACCAGCGTCGCGAACTCGGCGCCGTAGTTGGCGACGAGATACCGGACGCCGCGCTCCAGCCACCCGTCCACCTTGTCGCGCATCGCCGGATCTGTCGAGAGGCGCTCGCCCAGCTGCTGCACGTTCTCGGCGACCTTGCGGCGCAGCGTGGAGTTCGGATCGTCGGCCGATTCCAGGATCATCCGCTTGCCGGCGCGCCAGGTGGCGTGCGCCATCCCGGTGATCTCCTGCCGGCCCATGAGCTCAGTCTTGATCTTCTCGGCCTTCTTGATCATCGCGTCGTCGAATTGCAGATCGTGCGCGAAATCCTCCAGGAAACGATTCGCCGCCAATCGCACTTCATGATCGGGCTGCGTCCGCACCTTCCAGGTGAATTCCACCAGCTCGCGATAAATGCGTTCGGCCAGCAGTGAATTCACGAATTTCGGGGCCCAGGAGGGCGCGTCGCGATTCACGATGCGATCGAGGGTCTCCTGCGAATCCAGGGCCCACTGGTGCGCGCGCTCGGCCAGCAGATCCAGCAGCGGCGCCTGGCGGTTGTCGGCGATGAGCTCGTTGAGCACCTTGCCGATGGGCGGCCCCCACAGCGGTTCGGCGATGCGCTTGACGATGGTCTGGTCGATGATCTGCTCGACGTCCTCGTCCCGCAGCGCCCCGACGACCGCGCGCAGCAGGGTGGAGCTCTCGTCCGACACCCGCGCGGCGTGCTCCGGATCGGCCATCCAGCGGCCCAGCCGGAAGGAAATCTGCGCCGAATTCAATTTCGCCGCCACCGCGTCCGGGGAGAGGAAATTGGTCCGCACGAAATCGCCCAGGCCCTCGCCTACTTGATCTTTCTTCTTACGGATGATGGCGGTGTGCGGAATGGGGATACCGAGCGGATGGCGGAACAGCGCGGTGACCGCGAACCAGTCGGCGAGCGCGCCGACCATGCCCGCTTCCGATGCGGCCTTGAGATAACCCACCCATTCGCCGCCGTTCCCGCGCGATTGGTACCACGCGCAGAACAGGTAGATGAGGGTCGCCGTCGCGAGGAAGCCGGTGGCGATGGCCTTCATCCGCCACAGTTCGCGCTTCTTGCCCTCTTCGTCCAGCAGGTCGGCAAACGCCCCGCCGGAGGTGGTGACCGGTTTCGTCGTCTTCGCTTCGAGTACCCCGGCACTGCCGGCAGGTTGCTCCATAAGCTCCATTCTGCTGGTTTCTCCGACAAGTTCTCGGCCACCGGGCCGGTCCCGATCGGCGACCAGCGGACGCATGCGAGGCTTAAGCTGAATAGGCCCAGCACAACCCGCGAACGAGGAGTCCACCCTGTCGACTACGAAGGGCACCGTGAGCGCCGCCATCGACGCCGCCGGAGGCACCCGCGGTACCGGCGGTCGGGTGGACGGCCGTAAGCGCCGCTGGCAGCAGCACAAGATCGACCGCCGGGAAGAACTGGTGGACGGCACCCTCGCCGCCATCCGCAAACGCGGGGGCGACGCGGGCATGGACGAGATCGCCGCCGAGATCGGCGTCTCCAAAACGGTCCTGTACCGGTATTTCTCGGACAAGCAGGATCTGACCCGCGCCACCATGGAACGGTTCATCGAGACCACGCTGATGCCGCGCATCTACGAGGCCATCAGCGACGATCTCGACGAATATCAGCTGGTCCGCAATACTTTGGCCGCCTATGTGCACACGGTCGACGAGGACACCGACGTCTACCGCTTCATCATGGGCAACGGTTCCTCCACCGACACCTCCACCCTCGCGGATTTCGAGAAGCTGTTCGCACAGGTGGTGTCGGCGGTCATCATCGACAAGGCCTTCGACCGCGGCGTGCAGACGGAAGGCGCGATGCTGTGGGCGTATGTGCTCGTCGGCGGCGTGCAATTGGCCACCGACTGGTGGATCTCCAACCGCACCATGTCCGTCGAGGAGATGCTGGACTACCTGACCATGATGGCGTGGAGCGCCGTCGAGGGCATGGTCCGGGCGGGCGGCGACCGCGCGTGGTTCAACTCCAAGCAGCATGTGCTGCCGGACCCAGAGAATACTGACTAGTTCGTAACGCTCCGCGAAATCCGTCCCTTCCTGCACTGGGCTGGAAGATCTGGATGTGGTTAGGCTGACTAGCGGCGGCACTTCAGGGGTGGTCCGCCGCGTCGGCACCAACGGGGGTGTTGGCTCCAATGGAGGGTCACTGATGGCGAAAGAGCTGCCTACTTCCAGGCTCGCGCGGGGGACCAAACTGGGCATGGCCGTGGCCGGCAATGCCATCCGGGCGCAGAAGACCCGACGTTCCATGCGCGGCAGATCCGAGGCGGTGCGCGCCCGGATGGCCGAGGAATCCATCATTCGGTCCACCGAGCAGATGGTCATGGTGCTGGGCACCATGAAGGGCGTCGCCATGAAGCTCGGGCAGATGCTCTCGGTGCTGGATCTGGATCTGGTGCCGCCGGAGCATCGCGAACGCTTCCAGCGCCGGCTGGCCGTGCTGCGCGACAGCGCGCCGAGCGTCTCGTTCGAGACCATGGCCGCGGTCATCGAAGAGGATTACGGCAAGCCGCTTTCCGAGGTGTTCGCCGAATTCGAATCCGAGCCGATCGCCGCCGCCTCCATCGGACAGGTGTACCGGGCCACGCTGCACGACGGGCGGGTGGTCGCGGTGAAGGTGCAGTACCCGGGCGTCGACGCCGCGGTGCGCGCGGATCTGAAGAACCTGGCCATGTTCCGGCGCATCCTGCAGTCGGCCATGCCGTGGGTGACCCCGGCGGTGCTGGACGAGCTGCGGCTGAACCTGGAGAGCGAACTGGACTACGTCGCCGAGGCGACCACCCAGGCGCGCATCGCCAAGGTGTTCGCGGGGCATCCGTTCATCTTCGTGCCGGACACCATGCCGGAGCTGTCCACGCAGCGGGTGCTGGTGAGCGAGTACTTCCCCGGCAAGGGTTTCGAGGAGATCCGGCAGCTGCCGGCGGCGGAGCGGGACCGGATCGGCGAGATCATCTACCGGTTCTACGTGGGCTCGCTGTTCACCTTCAACGAATTCTGCGGCGATCCGCATCCGGGCAATCTGCTGCTGGGCGCGGACGGGCGGGTGGCGTTCCTGGACTTCGGGCTCTACAACCTGATGGATCCCGAGCACGTGCAGTTCGAGGCCACCTGTATCCGGGCGGCGGCCGAGGAACGCGCAGAAGACCTGCGGGACCTGATGATTGCGCGCGGGGTGATCGACGACGAGGACGAGATCACGCCCGAGGAATGCCTGGAGTACGTGCTCGCCGCCTGTGAATGGGCGCTCATCGACCAGGATCTGACCATTACGCCGGAACTTGCTTCCGGCGCTTTCGTGCTGGCGGTGGATCCGCGGGCGAGCGAGTTCTCGGAGATGAAGCAGCAGAATCTGCCGCCGGAGCATCTGTTCTCGCGGCGCGCGGACTTCCTGACCTTCGGCATGCTGGGGCAATTGGAGGCCACCGGGAACTGGCATCGGATCGCCCGGGAGTGGTTGTACGGCGACGCGCCCGTCACCGAACTCGGTCGCGCCCATCACGAATGGCTGGCGGGCCGCCCCAAGCCGGATCCGGCCACGGCCCCCGCCAAGAAGACCCGCAAGCGCACCGCGAAAGCGTGACGGACCTCGGAACTCTCGAGGGCTCTCAGGGGCTTCGCCCCTGAAACCCCAACTTCAGGAAGCAGCGAGGAAGACCATGGCAGACAGGGAATTCGACCTAGTCCTATTCGGGGCTACCGGTTTCGTCGGCAAGCTGACGGCCGAGTATCTGGTGGGCGCGGCGCCCGCCGGGGCGCGGATCGCGCTGGCGGGCCGGTCGCCGGAGAAGCTGGCCGCGGTGCGCGCCGAGCTGGGGCCGCAGGCGGCGGATTGGCCGCTGGTGCAGGCGGATTCGAATGATCAGGCGAGCTTGAACGCGCTCGCGGCGCGGACCAAGGTGGTGGTGACCACGGTCGGACCGTACCTGCGTTACGGGCTGCCGCTGGTCGAGGCGTGCGCCGAGAACGGTACGCACTACGCGGATCTGACCGGTGAGCCGCTGTTCATCCGGGAGTGCATCGACCGCTTCGGCGAGCGGGCCGCAGCGACCGGCGCGAAGATCGTGAATTCCTGTGGCTACGACTCGATTCCGTCGGATCTGAGCGTGTACCAGCTGTACAAGCGCACCGTCGCGGACAATACCGGCGAGCTGACCGACACCACCCTGGTCGCCTGGCTCAAGGGCGGGGTCAGCGGCGGCACGGTGGATTCCGGCCGCGCCATGATGGAGGCCATCGCGGCCGATCCGTCCAAGGCCTCGGTCATGTCGCACCCGTATTCGCTGAGCCCCGACAAGTCCATGGACCCCGATGTCGGCCGCCAGACCGATCAGGCGCTGCAGCGGGCGTCGAGCATCGACCCGAGCCTGCACGGGTGGGTGTCCACCTTCATCATGGCCGCCCACAACACCAAGATCGTCCGCCGTTCCAATGGCCTGCTCGGCTGGCCGTACGGCAAGAACTTCCGCTACCGCGAGGTCATGAGCGCCGGTTCCGCCCCCACCGCCCCGCTGGTCGCGGCCGGCATGGCGGGCGGCATCGTGGCGACCATGGCCGCGGGCGCGGTCCTCTCGCGCGTCGGCCTGGGCCGCAAACTGCTCGACCGGATCGTCCCAAAGCCGGGCACCGGCCCCAGCGAGAAGGCCCGCAACAGCGGCTGGTTCACCATGCGCACCTTCGCCCACACCACCTCCGGCGCGAAGTACGAATGCACCTTCGCCGGCAAGGGCGACCCCGGCTATCAGGCCACCTCGGTCATGCTCGGCCAAGCCGGCCTCTGCCTGGCCTTCGACCAGCTCCCCGAACTGGCAGGCATCCTGACCCCCGCCTCGGCCATGGGCGACGCCCTCACCGACCGCCTCCGCAAGGCCGACATCACCATCGAGGTCGAACGCGGCTGAGCCTCGGCTACGCGCCGTCGCGCAGCGCGATCAGGCCGCCGAGTACGCCCAGGTAGGCGGCGCCGTCCGGGCCGAGGGCCAGACCCGCGTAGTTGTTGTTGTATTGCGGGCCGGAGCCGGATCGGCGCTGCCACACCAGGTTTCCGGTGTGGAAGTCGAGGGTGGTCCAGTACCAGGGATCGGTGACGTCGGTGCCCTTGGTGTAGGTGTAGATCAGGCCGGTGGCGAGCGACAGTTTCGGCACCACGGTGGGGGCGGCGGCGGTGTCGTTGGTCCATACGAGATGGCAACCGCTGCCGTCGGGTTCGATGTCCACGCGGGCGAAGCCGGGGGTGGTGGTCTGGCCGGCCAGGGTCGCCTCCGGCCCGGTGTAGCCGTAGTTGTTCTCCACGATCAGCGAATTGCCCGCGCCGATCAGCGAATTCTCGGTACTGCCCGCGCCTTTCGCGAAGACCGGCACGGCGCACACCTCGCGTTGCGCGGCCGCCGCGGCGGTGCGATAGACGACCACGTTCATGGGATCGGCATTGTCGGTGATGGCCACGTACCCGCCGGGCAGCACGGTCGGCGTGGTCCCGGTGCCGTCGTCCACCTGCCCGGGCTTGTGCTGCCCGCTGTTGGCGTAGGTGACCCGCCAGGTGATCGCGGGCGAGCCGTCGGGCGCGGCGTCGAACCGCAGCATCTCGCGATTGGTGGCGATGTACACGTCACCCTCGGCCCCGACCGCGAAGGAGTTCTCGATCTCCCCTTCCGCCCCGTCGCCGAGCCGGATCGCCCGCACCGCACCGCTTTCCGGATCGATGGTCCCCACCACGCCATCGGTCTTGGCCACGAACCACAGCCGCCCGGTGGCGTCCGGCAGCACCGAGTTGAGCGTCTCGCCGGGGCGCAGCACCCCGGTCAGGTCGTAGTCGCGTTCGAGGGTGAACCCGTCCGCGCCCGCGTTCTCGGCGAGCACCAGCACGTGCCCGGTGCTCAGCCCGATCACGGCGCGATCGGCCTGATCGAGGTAGAAGTACGCTCCCCCACCGAAATTCGTGAACGCGCCCGGCTTCAGGAATTCCCCGGCCCCGCGCCCCGGCAGCGGGTATTTGCCCAGCACCCGCAGCGCGCCCGGATCGATCAGGTACAGACCGGGATTCAGCCCCGGGCAGGTGGCCACGATGCGCCCGGCCCGATCGAAGGCGATGGACCCGCACTCGCTGCCCAGCAGCAGCGAATCCACCCGGGTGTCGCGGCCGAGCGGTCCCGGCCGGGTGTAGGTGTCGCTCATCCACCCGTCGTTGTGGATGCCGGAGTCGCCGTTGCCCGCCAGCCCCGGATGCCGCGGCACGGCGGGCACGCCGGTGACGGGCCGTGCCACCGCGGGCGTGCCGAGGAATTCGGCTCCGGTCGCGGGCAGCGCGGGGATGGGCGCGGCGGCGGCGATTCCGGTTCCGGCGCTGACAATTACGGCTCCGGCACCGACAAATCGTGCCATCCGCATGCGGGCGGTCGCCATCGCCACCTCCGGGTTCCCGATCGTGGCGCGCGGCCACACAACAGCTGGTCAATCGACCGGACGGGCTCGATCCGCACGTCCCGGGCGGGAACCCTACCGGGCGTTTGCCGGATTCGAGTGGCTTGTCCGACGAACGGCGACCGGCCGACCCCTCGGGTAGGGTCGCGATCGGGACGGAGGATCGCACCAAGGAAAGGGGGGACACCCGATATGTCCACTTCGGACATCGGGTCAGGTTCGACTGGCCCCGCCTCCACCGGAGGCCGGCCACAGTGAAATGGATCCTGACCCCCGATGAGTTCGCACTGGTCTGGACCCGTGAAACGCAGCGTGATCGCCACCCCTATCCGCTCGACACCATGCCGCCCGCTCCGGAGAACCCCGACGCCACACCGCGTTTGGCGCATCGCTATCTGCGCCGCACCGATCCCGACCTGGCCGCCGCGCTGGCCCTGTGCGCCCGCAGCGACACCACCACGGTCACCCTCTACGGCGAGCGCACCGCGCCCGAGTCCGGCCGCATCCTGGCCTTCGCCGCCGTCGCCCAGCAGCGCGCGGGCATTCTGGTCGGCCTGCCCGACACCGTGACCGTATCGGTTTGTCCCGCCGAGCAATTGGGCCGGGAGCTGGTCGAGATCATCGGCTCCGCACCGCCCGGCCGGCTCGCCCCCATGCAGGAGGCGCAGAGCGCGGTACTGCAACCCGATCCCGCCGCCGATCCGGCCGGCGCCGACCGCTTCCGCAGCAAGCTGCGCGATCCGGTGGACGGCCGCGGTTTCATCACCGTCTCGGTGGAACCGGCCAATCCGCTGTCCCCGCCGACCCGCCATCGCACCTGGCTGGATTTCTCCGGCGACGGCCGCTATCTGCTGACCACCGCCGCGGATCTGACGCTGGCTCCGGTCAGCGACGAGGAGTTGGCGGACCATTTGGTACGTCTCGCCCGGGTCTGATTCGGCGAGGTTGCCTGCGCGAATGGTCACCTCGTGTTAACCATGGAGGATGGCGAAAGCGACTACCTGGTCGAAACCGGTTTCGAAAGCCCTGCGCGCCGACGGCGTCCAGGTGAAGGATCTGAACACCGCGGCAACCCCCGGATTCAAAGGCGATAAGAAAGCCGGCGAGAAATATCTCGAGGAACGCCGCGCGGTGCTCTCCGATCTCCAGGAAAAGCTCTACGCCAACGGCCGCTCCGGCGACACCCGCAATGTGCTGCTGGTGCTGCAGGGCATGGACACCGCCGGCAAGGGCGGCATCGTCCGGCACGTGATCGGCTCGGTCGACCCGCAGGGCGTGGACCACGCGGCCTTCGGCGTGCCGACCGCGGAGGAGAAGAAGCACCACTTCCTGTGGCGTATTCGCAAGCAACTGCCCAAGGGCGGGCAGATCGGCGTCTTCGACCGCTCGCACTACGAGGACGTGCTGGTGGTGCGGGTGCACGATCTGGTGCCGCCGGAGGTGTGGGGCAAGCGCTACGACGAGATCAACAAGTTCGAGCGCAAGCTGGCCGACGAGGGCACCACCATCGTCAAGGTGGCCATGTTCGTCTCGCTGGACGAGCAGAAGAAGCGCCTGGCCCAGCGGCTGGAGCGGGCCGACAAATACTGGAAGTTCAATCCGGCCGATATCGACGAGCGGGCGTACTGGCCCGCGTATCAAGAGGCCTACCAGGCCGTTCTGGATCGCACCAACACCGACTACGCCCCGTGGTTCGTACTGCCCTGCGATTCCAAGTGGTACGCCCGCCTGGCCGTCACCGAATTGCTGATCGACGCGCTGCAGGGCTTGAAGCTGGATTGGCCGCCCGCCGATTTCGATATCGAGGAACAGAAACGGCGGCTGGCCCGGGCGTGATCCCTGTCGCTCGCGCGGGTGAACTCTGACCCGCCGGGCCCCCGCGGCCTGCGCCGACCCGGTGCAGGCCGTGACCGCATGCGGTTTCACTAGGAAACTCTCAGGTTTGCGGGCAAAGATGGGGCCCGCAGGACGTGACACGACGGAAGGCGTGGTGAGCGCTCAGGTGAACAAGAAATCCGGCAACAATCCGCTGGCCAAAGCGGCGCAGGCCGATCGCAATCGGAAGGTGCTGATCCAGGTCGGCGTGGCCGTGGTCCTGGTCGGCCTGGTGGCCGCCATCGGCATCGGATTGGCAATGCGCAAGTCCGACAAGGACTCCGGCGGCGACGGCGCCAGCGCCTTCGCCCCGACGGTCACCAGTTCGGGCGCGATTCCGCCGAATGTCACCGCCGGCGGCGCGATCCGCATCGGCAAGGCCGACGCCAAGGTGCGCGTCCAGGTCGTCGCCGACCTGCAGTGCCCCGCCTGCCAGATGTTCGAGCAGGCCAATGCCAAGACCCTCGAGGAGGAGGTGGCCAATGGCACCGCGTCCGTCGAGTACAACATCATCTCGTTCCTGGATCGCGCCTCCAATGGCAACCAGTACTCCAGCCGCGCGGCCAATGCCGCCTACGTGGTCGGCTCGGCCGATCCGTCGAAGTTCCAGAACTGGCTGGCCACCATGTTCGCCAAGCAGCCCAAGGAGGGCGGCAACGGCATGACCGACGACCAGCTGATCCAGATCGCGAACGAGGCCGGATACACCGATCCCGCCATCGCCGACGCGATTCGCGGCAACAAGTACGCCCAGTACGTCAAGGACGAGACCACCGCCGTGTTCGGCACCGGCCTCAAGTCCACGCCGAGCGTGTACGTGGCCGGCAAGCAGGTCACCGACGGTCAGTCGCTGATGAGCCAGGGCGGGTTGAAGCCGGTCATCGAGGCCGCGGCGAAGCAGTGATCGCCGCGGCTCCCCCCAAGTCCGCCTGGCCGTTGCTGCTGGGCGGACTGATCGGCTGGATCGCGTCGGTGACGTTGCTGGTCGACAAGTTCAAGCTCTTCACCGAACCCGGGTTCAAACCGCTGTGCAGCATCGATCAGGTGGTGGCCTGTACGACCATCATGGAATCGGATCAGGCGGCGGCGTTCGGGTTCCCGAATCCGATCATCGGCGTGGTCGGTTTCTCGGTGGTGGTGACGCTCGGGGTGCTCGCGGTGGCGGGCATCGGTTTCCCGACATGGATCTGGGGCGGGCTGTGGATCGGCCTGGCCGCCGGGATGGGATTCATCGGCTGGCTGATCTATCAGGCGGTCTTCCAGATCCACGCGTTGTGCCCGTGGTGCATGGTGGTGTGGGCGGTGACGCCGGCGCTGCTGGCCATCGTGACCGGGCAGCTGTGGGGCCGGTCGAAGGGACTTTTGCAGATCATCATGGAATGGCGGTGGACCGTGGTCGCCGTCTACTACGCCGTGGTGATCCTGATCGTCTACATCCAGTTCCAGGATTACTGGGCCGAGAAGCTCTGAATCAGTTGGGCGGGCCGGCGGTGAGCGTCACGCTCACCGTCCGCTGCGCTCCCCCGGGCTCCGAAATCTCCAGCTGCACAGCGTCTTCGGGCTTGTGCAGGTTCAGCGCCGACTTCAGCGCCTGGGTGTTCGCGATCGCCCGGCCGTCGACGGCGGTGATCACCTCCCCCTCGGCGAGCCCCGCCGCGTAGGCGGGCTGCCCGAACACCGCGACGTCGATGCGCGCCCCCACCGGTTTGGCGTCCGAGGTGATGATGCCCAGCGTCGCCGTCGGCCCCACGTGCACGCTGTCGGTCGGTGTGCCGGAACGGATCTGGCGGACCACGCGCATGGCGGCGTCGATCGGCACCGCGTACCCGTTCGGCCCGCGGCCCAGCGCCTTCTGCATTTCCCCCGAGGCGGCCGTGACCACCCCGACCACCGCCCCGTACCGGTCCACCAGCGCCCCGCCGGACTGCCCGGCCGCCACCTGCGCCGCCACTTCGATCATGCCGCGCAAGGATTTCCGGGACAGGTCCGCCGAATTGCGCGCCACGATGGACGAATCCAATCCGGTGATATTGCCGCCCACCGCGGTCGGCGAGCCGGTGCCGCCCGCGTTCCCGATGGCCAGCACCTCGTCGCCCAGGCGCAACGGCGCGGAACTGCCGATCCGCGCCACCGGGAGGTCGCTGGCCCCCGACAGCTCCAGCAGCGCGATATCCGCGCCGGAGTCGTACCCCAGCACGACGGCCTGATACACCGCCCCGGTGCCGATATCCGAAACCGATACGGTGTCCGCCCCTTTGATGACGTGATGGCTGGTCAGCACCTGCCCCTCGGCGGTGAGCACGATGCCGGACCCGGCCGCGCCGACCCCGTACGGCCGCAGCCCCGCGGTGATGTTCACCAGTGCGGGCTCGACCTCGCCGGACACCAGCGTGGCGTCCAGCGGCGGCAGCGGCGGCCCGACCAGCCCGGCGGTGCTGGTCTGCGCGCCGAACGACCAGCGGGCGAATTCGCCGTGGTAGCCGAGGAAGGCGGTGCCGGCCAGGACGGCCGCGACGATCAGGGCGAGGACGCGGCCGCCCCAGCTGGGTCGCGTCCGGCGCGAGTCGTCGTACATGGACCCTCCCGACTGCTGTTCGCCCGCCGGCTTCGAGCGTCTGTTATCTACTGGTGTACCAGTTTTTCAATGGCTCAGTGCGGCGATCCCGAGCATGAAGAGCACCCCGGCCAGGGTGCAGAACAGCGGTCCTTTGGCGGGTTTGCCGGCATGTGCCTCGGGCAGGATGTCGGCGGTGGCGAGGTAGAGCAGGAAGCCCGCGAAGTAGCCGAGGTAGAGCCCGACGAGTTCCGCCGGGACCTTTACCAGGGTGCCGATGATCGCGCCCACCACCGGTGCGACGGCGTCCAGGCCGAGCATGATCAGGCCGCGTTTGCGGGCATTGCCGTACAGCGTGGTGATGGTGAAAGTGTTGAAGCCGTCGGCGAAGTCGTGGCAGATCACCGCGATGGCCACCGCCGCGCCGATCGCCGAACCGGCCTGATACCCGAACCCGATGCTGAGCCCGTCCAGCGTGGAATGGAACACCAGCCCCGCGCCCGCCAGCAAACCCACCGAGGCGAAATCGTGGTGGTGCGAACCGAATTCGTCCTCGTACCCGGTGTGGATGGCCACCGTGCGCTCGATGATGTGCACGGTGAAGAACCCGGCCACCGCGGCCAGCAGCGGAATCGGCACCCCGAGCGCGCTGCCGGTCTCGGCTTCCAGGGCCTCCGGCATCAGGTCGAAGGCGACCACGCCCAGCATGACGCCCGCGGCCAGGCCCAGCACCAGGCGTTTGCGCTCGCCGATGCGGACGGCCAGCAGACCGCCGATCAGCGTCGCGCACATGGAGACCAGGGACAGCAGAATGGCCATCGAACCAGCATGCCGAGCGGTTGCCGGTCCTTCGGCACGCCACACCGCGTGCCATGCTGGAATCCATGAGCACTGCTGCCGCGTATGCCGTATCCAGTCCCGAGGGGCCGTTCGAGAAGGTCGCCGTCGAGCGACGGGAGCTCGGACCGCACGATGTGCTGATCGACGTGAAATACGCCGGTATCTGCCATTCCGATATTCACACCGCCCGTGACGAGTGGGGCGGCACCCGGTATCCGTGCGTGCCGGGGCACGAGATCGCCGGGATCGTGGCCGCGGTCGGGTCCGAGGTGGTCCGGCACCGGGTCGGGGATCGGGTCGGCGTGGGCTGCATGGTCGATTCGTGCGGCAAATGCGCGCCCTGCCTGGCCGGTGAGGAGCAGTACTGCGTGCCGGGGGCGACCATGACCTACAACTCGCCGGTGCCGGAGACGGCGCAGGCGGGCGGGTACACGCTCGGCGGGTACTCGACGCAGGTGGTGGTGACCGAGGGGTTCGTGGTGTCGATTCCGGAGGGGATCGGGCTGGATGTGGCCGCGCCGCTGCTGTGCGCGGGGGTCACGCTGTTCTCGCCGCTGCGGCATTGGAACGCGGGGCCGGGCAAGAAGGTCGCCATCATCGGGATGGGCGGGCTCGGGCATATCGGGGTGAAGATCGCCGCCGCCATGGGGGCCGAGGTGACGGTGCTGTCGCAGTCGCTGTCCAAACAGGAGGACGGGAAGAAGTTCGGGGCGGCGCACTACTACGCGACCGGGGACCGGCAGACGTTCAAGGACCTGCGCGGGCGGTTCGACCTGATCCTCAACACCGTCTCCGCGGATCTGCCGATCGACAGCTACCTGAAGCTGCTGGCTTTGGACGGCACGCTGGTGATTCTCGGCCTGCCCGAAAAGCCGTTGGAGGCCAAGCCTTTCACCCTCGCCGGCTACCGTCGCTCGCTCGCGGGTTCGATGATCGGCGGCGTCGCCCAGACCCAGGCCATGCTGGACTTCTGCGCCGAGCACGGCATCGGCGCCGAAATCGAGGTCATCTCCGCCGACCGCATCGACGAGGCCTACGACCGCGTGATCGCCAGCGACGTCCGCTACCGCTTCGTCATCGACGCGGCGACGATGTAGTAGGTACAACTCTCGAAACTCTCAGGGGCTTCGCCCCTGAAACCCCCTGGGAGAGGGGTGGTGTCCGCGGGTCGCGCCGCCTCCTCACCTCCCGGGGGTGGATAGTGTCCGCGAGTCGCGCCGACTCTGCCCCCCGGTGCCGGCGGCGCCGAGGGCCGCGCGCCGCTCCCGGTGTGAAAGGCGGTCGCCGACTACGTTGGCCGTGTGTCCGAGGATGATCGTGCTCCCGAGGAAGACCTAGCGCCCGAGCCGGTTCCGGTTTCGGCGGTGCTGCCGCCGTGGCTGCCGCGTGCGTATCTGCTCGCGGCGGTCACGGTGGCGGCGGTGGTCGTCACCTTCTGGGTGCTGTTGCAGTTGCGCGGGCTGCTGACCGTGCTGGTGGTGTCGCTGTTTCTGGCGTTCGCGATCGAACCGGCGGTGAACTGGCTGGCGAGCAAGGGGTGGAAGCGCGGGCCGGCCACCGGAGCGGTGTTCGCGGGCGTGCTGGTGGTGCTGATCAGTTTCGTGTGGACGCTGGGTGAGCTGGTCGTCGAGCAGGTGACCTCGCTGGTGCGCAATGCCCCGCGCTATGCCGACGACACGGTGGATTGGATCAATTCGACCTTCCACACCGAACTTTCGGCCGCCGATATCACCGAGCGGGCCGGTGAGGTGAGCTCCTCGCTGGAGGGGTACGTGGTGGGGCTGGCCGGGGATGTGTGGGGCATCGGCACCACCGCCATCGGGGTGATCTTCCAGGGGCTGGGGGTGCTGCTGTTCACCTACTACTTCGCCGCGGACGGGCCGCGTTTCCGCAATGCCGTGTGCTCGCTGCTGCCGCCGCAACGTCAGGTACCCGTGCTGCGGGCCTGGGATATCGCGGTCGAGAAGACCGGCGGCTACCTGTATTCCCGTGCGCTGCTGGCACTCTGCTCGACCGTCGCCCACTACGCGGCCATGCGGATCATCGGGATTCCGTCGGCGTTCGCACTGGCCATCTGGGTGGGCGTGGTCTCGCAGTTCATCCCGACCGTCGGCACCTACCTGGCCGGGGCGCTGCCGGTGGTGGTGGCGCTGGCGCAGCAGCCGCGCGACGCGCTCTGGATTCTGGCGTTCATCGTGGTGTATCAGCAGTTCGAGAACTATGTGCTGCAACCGCGCATCACCGCCACCACGCTCGATATGCATCCGGCGGTGGCCTTCGGGGCGGTGCTGGCGGGCGCGGCATTGTTCGGCGCGACGGGCGCATTGCTCGCGATACCCGTGACCGCCACCGCGCAGGCGTTCATCGGCGCGTACATCCGGCGCTACGAGGTGGTGCCGCCGGACGTCGCGAAACCCCAAGCCCGCCCACGCAAATCACTGCGAGACCGATTCCGTTCCGCTCCCTCCTGAACCTGCCGCCCGCCCGGCTCGTAGTACCGGGTGATCGGTGGCCGCCGTGCGCTACCCGCCGACCGGTTGGAGGCGGATGTCGACCGGCGGGGTGGAGCCCACCACCTCGAAGAAGGGGGTGTGGGGGTGAAACCCCCACACCTTTCCTTCGGCCAAGGGCCGGATCACGGCGTACTGTGACTGCACGGCGCGTGTATCAGGGGAGGTAGGTGCCCGATGCGGTTCCGGGCTGGAGCGAGGTTCGCGGGGTACACCATCGAACGCCAATTGGGCGCGGGCGGAATGGGTGTGGTGTATCTGGCCCGGCATCCACGCCTGAAGAGACTGGTCGCCCTCAAAGTTCTGAACGAGAGCTTCGCCGACGACGAGAAGGCGCGGGCGCGATTCGAGCGCGAGGCAGCGATGATCACCGCGCTCGACCATCCCAACATCGTGCCCATCTACGACCGCAATTCGCCCGACGACGATGTGCTGTGGATATCCATGAAGTTCATCGAGGGCGGCGACGCCGCCGGGCTGCTGAACGCCTCCGGCGGGCGCATCCCGGTGGCGCGGGCCGTGCGCATGATCGGCGATGCCGCCGCCGCGCTCGACCACGCCCATCGCTACGGCATCCTGCACCGCGATGTGAAACCCGCGAATCTCCTTGTCGAACAAGAGGATTACGAACGCACCCTGGTCACCGACTTCGGCATCGCGCGCAGCCTGGACGATACCGAGACCGGTTCCCGCGTCTCGGCCACCGTCGCCTACGCGGCCCCGGAACGCTTCAGCAGCAACCCCGTCGACCACCGCGCCGACATCTACTCGCTGGGCTGCACGCTCTACAAACTCCTCACCGGCGAGGCCCCGTACCCGCGCCCGGACGAGGCCGCCATCATGGCCGCGCACCTGTACTCGCCCCCGCCGCGCCCCTCCGAGCGCTACCCGGATCTGCCGGCAGCGCTGGACGAGGTGTTCGCCACGGTGCTGGCCAAGCATCCGGACGACCGCTACACCGACTGCACCAGCATGGCCCGCGCGGCGCATGCGGCACTGGTGGCGGAGCCGTCCGGGAACACCGTGACCAGGCGCTACGTCCCCGCCGCGGACGAGGCGACGATCACCACGCCGCCGGGCGAACCACGCACTCCCCCACCGGCGGACACGCCCGGATCGAATCCGTCCGGCCGCGGACTCGGCTTCTACCAGCCGGAACGCCGCACCCCGACACCTCCGGAAGGCATTGCGGCTCAGCGGTTTCCGGGCGGCAGCCCAGCAACCGGTCCCACTACCGGCCAGGAAGGGTCTGCGGCACAGGGGATTCCCCCTGAATCACCAAGGCGTCTCATCACACGGCGGCGCTTGCTCATCGGCGGCGCGGCTGCCGGGGTCAGCGCGGCGGTCGCGGCGGCGGCGCTCGCGGTCTCGACCCGGGACGGCGACCAGAACTCCGCGAGCGAACCCGCCCAGGCCGCGAAAACCCCGGAGCGGCTCACGCTTCCGTCCCAGGTGCTGGCTCTGGCGTTCACCCCGGACGGCGGCACGCTGATCATCGGCGGCAAGGACAACACCGCCCGCTATTTCGAGGTCGCCTCCGGCCGCGAGCTGGGCAATCCGCTGACCGGGCACAGCAATTCGATCCGCGCGCTCGCCATCTCCGCCGACGGCGCACTGCTCGCCACCGGCAGCGAGGACATGACCGTCCGGCTGTGGGACGCGCACACCCGCCAGCCGCTCGGCAGCCCGCTCACCGCGCAGACCAATGCCATTCGCGCACTGGCCTTCTCCCCCGACGGCACCCTGCTCGCCACCGCCTCCGAGGACACCACGACGCAATTGTGGACGGTGCGGTCGCGGCAACCGGCGGGCGCGGCGCTCACCGGGCACACCGGCGCGGTGCGCGGCGTGGCGTTCCATCCGGACGGCGCCACCATCGCCACCGGCAGCGCCGACACCACGGTGCGCCTCTGGTCGGTCAAGACCCGCGCCGCCCTGGCCACCCTCACCGGCCACAACAGCCAGATCCGCACGGTCGCCTACAACCCGGGCGGCACCCTGCTGGCCAGCGGCGGCGACGATGCCACCATCCGGTTGTGGGCCGATCGCGCCGCCTCGGGCAAACCGCTGAGCGGCCACAGCGAACCGATCCTGAGCCTGGGATTCAGCCCCGACGGGACGCTGCTGGCCAGCGGCAGCCGCGACGGCACCGCCCGGCTGTGGCATCTCGGCACCCGCGAGCCGATCGGAAATCCGTTGTCCGGCCACACTTCTCCGGTGCACACCCTGGCCTTCAGCCCGGACGGGAAGGTGCTGGCCACCGGCAGCGCCGATGCCACGGTGCGGCTGTGGCAGGTGTCGGAGCTGCTGCGCTGAACCGAGGGCGACTGTCGGCGCGAACACACTTGGCCCGTCGAGCAGCGGACAGAGAATATCGGCGCTGAACAGCACCATTGCTTGCAAGGGAATCGCCCCGAGTCCCAACGCAACAGGAGCCCATCGCATGAAACACACCGCCAAGCGCCTCGCCACCGTACTGGTCGCCGCCGCCTTCACCCTCCCCCTGGGCGCGGGCATCGCCGCCGCGAACAGCGATCGCGACGACTACCACTACTACTGCGATCGCAACAGCCGCGGTTACGACTGGAACTACTGCTGGAGCCACTACAAGGATCGCTGGCAGTCCGAGCACGGCCACGACCGCGGCGATCACAACGGCAGCGGCGGCAACAGCGGTCGGAACTGGTGAATCCCCAGATTCCCGGGGGCTACCGGGGGCTCGGCCCCCGGATACCTCGCGGTGAGTGGCCTAAAAGGCCACGAAAGACCCTGCGGCAGTAGCGAACCGGCGACAGCGTAGCCGCCGGCCGCTCGACGAGGAGTACCCGCTACTGCTGTCCCGCCTGCTCGTGCAGCGCCTTCTTGGCCGCGTCCTGCACCTTGTCCACGTGCTCGGCGTATTTGCCGGAGGTCTTCTCGTCCAGCATGTCGCCGGCCTTGTCCACCAGCGGATCCAGCTTGTCCGCGTGCTGTCCCGCCAGCTCGGCG
Source organism: Nocardia yamanashiensis NBRC 100130 (assembly GCF_001613325.1). Classification (GTDB taxonomy): domain Bacteria; phylum Actinomycetota; class Actinomycetes; order Mycobacteriales; family Mycobacteriaceae; genus Nocardia; species Nocardia yamanashiensis. Next base: position 221,915 of record NZ_BDCD01000019.1, read on the forward strand.
GCCTTCCCGGCGGCATCCTTCAAGTTGTCGAACAGACCCACGGCCCTACTCCCATCTCGATTCGAACCCGCCCAGGCTAACCCGGCGCATCCGTCCGATCCGGGAACTCCGGACGCGTTCTACGCCACTCCCCGCCCTAGCGCGAGGTCTTCCACTGCCATTCCGGCGGTGCCTCGCCGGTCTTCTCCCGGTAGCTCTCCCCGGCCTCGCGGGCGGGCGCCGGGTCGGGCTGGGGCTGGTCGGTCTTGCCTGACGGATCCATCTCGTTCTCCTTCCGAAAACCTTCCTCCGCAGGCTAATTCGCGTTTCGTGACCGGTTCATGACCGCGCATCGGGCACGAAAAAGGGCGGCGCGGACGAAAGTCCGCGCCGCCCCTCAGTTTTCGAGCTAACCCTGTTCGGCGGCTTCGGCCCGGCGGCGGACGCGGCGGGCGGCCGCGACCATATTGCGCAGGGACGGATCGAGCTGCCAGTGGTGGCGGGTCTTCAGGCCACCGTCCGGATTGGCCCACAACCGCTGCGGCGTAACGGCTTCCGCGGCGGCGGTGAGCAGTTCGTCCAGCTCGTCGATGTCCGGGATGCGAGCCGACCGCGACTCGTACACGCCCGGGCCGACGCCGTGGGTGAGGCCGCGCCCTTCGGCGCAGTCGTCCTTCAGCGATTCCAGCACCCATTCGATGGAGCGGGTGGCGACGATGGCGGTGACGTCGGCATCGAGTTCCTCGATCGCCTGCACCACGTCGTCCCGGCTGGAATAGCCGATGTGCGTGTGGATCTGGGTTTCCGGCTTGACCCCCGAGGTGGCCAGCTTGAACGCCCCGACCGCCCAGCGCAGGTATTCCGCCTGCCCCTTCTTGCGCAGCGGCAGCAGCTCGCGAATGGACGGCTCGTCCACCTGGATGATGGCGATGCCCGCCTTCTCCAGATCCACCACCTCGTCGCGCACCGCCAGCGCCACCTGGTCGGCGGTCTCGTACAGCGGCTGGTCCTGCCGCACGAACGAGCGCGCCAGCATGGTGACCGGTCCGGTGACCATGCCCTTGACCGGCTTGTCGGTGAGCGACTGCGCGTAGGCGGTCCAGTCCACCGACATGGCCTTGGGCCGGGACACGTCGCCGTACACGATCGGCGGTCGCACGCAACGGGATCCGTACACCTGCACCCAGCCGAAGTGGGTGGTGGCGAAGCCGTCGAGCAGCTCCGCGAAGTACTGGATCATGTCGTTGCGCTCGTGCTCGCCGTGCACCAGCACATCGAGGCCGATGTCCTCCTGCAACCGGATGGTGGACTCGATCTCGGCTTCGATGCGCTTGCGGTACTCGTCGTAGGACAGCCGGCCCTGACCGAGGTCGTAGCGCGCCTGACGGGCGGTGAAGGTCTGTGGGAAGGAGCCCAGCGTGGTGGCTGGGACCAGCGGCAGGTTCAGCTTGGCCTGCTGCGCGACCTTGCGGGCGGCATACGGTTCGCGCTCGCGCATCTGCGGCGTGATGGCGTACACCCGCTGCCGCACCGCGTGCTTCTGCTTGAAGTGCACCGCGGTCGGCACCTTGCGCCACTTCTCCGAGGGCCCTTCGGTGAGCGCCTTCGCGAGCGAAACCACTTCCAGGACCTTCTGTTTGGCGAAGGCGAGCCGGTCGGCGACGTTCTCCTCGAGCTCGTACTCGACGAGGGTGTCGTAGGGCACGTGCAGCAGCGTCGATCCGGTGGACACCACCATGTCCGGGCACACCTGGGCCAGCTTGTGCAGGTAGTCCAGGGTCCGGTAGCGGTCGGCGCGCCACACGTTGGTGCCGCTGATGACGCCCGCGTACAGCCGCTTGCGCTTGATGCCGGGGATCTCGGCCAGCGCCTCCGGGGTGATCCGGAAGCTGGCCAGATCGAGCCCGATGGCCTCGACATTGGATCGCGCCAGCACCGTGAGCGCCTCGCCGAAGTCGCCGTACTGCCCGGTGACCAGCAGGCGCGGCCGCAGCGGGGCCTTCGAGAGCCGCTGGTACGCCTTCTCGAACAGTTCGATGGTGGACGGCGAGCGATCGCTGGTGAAGCACGGCTCGTCCAGCTGCACGCAGGTGGCGCCGCGCTTGGCGAGCACCTCGAACAGTTCCTCGTAGACCGGCAGCAGTTTGTCGAGCAGCTTCAGCTTGTCGAACTCGGTCTCCCCGGGCACGTGCCCGGTCTTGGACAGCAGCAGCAGCGACAGCGGCCCGAGCACGACGGGACGCAGTTCGATGCCGGCCGCCTTGGCACGGTCGAATTCGTCCAGCAGCGCCTCGGGGTGCAGCGAGAACTCGGTGTCGGTCTCCAGCTCCGGCTGCCGGTAGTGGTACGGGGTATTGAGCAGGCGCACCAGTTCCAGCGGCGGCAGGTCGGGACGACCGCGCGCCATAAGGAAGTAGAAGTCCAAGGGGTGCAAGCCCTCTCGCTCCGCCTCGAACCGCTTCGGGACCGCGCCGAACAGCAGCGCGTTGTCGAGAATGTGGTCGTAGTAGGAGAAGGTGTTGCCCGGAACCTGGGTGAGCCCGGTGGCGGCCAGTTCCAGATACTGGCTCTCCTGAATCTCACGCCCGACGGCCAGCAGCTCGTCGCGTGAAAGCGTGCCGTGCCAATAGGACTCCAAAGCACGCTTGAGTTCCCGGTGCGGACCGATGCGCGGGTACCCCAGAATGCTGGACCCGAAGCCGTCGGTGACGTTGACCATGAGCGGGACACTCCTTCCGAGCTGCTGGCCGGACTCGACCTATTTGCAGCTTATGCCCGATGAGGGTGGACGCCGCCACATGCCCGGCGACGCTCCCCTGTGAGAGAGGCTCCGATGAACCCCGCCCGACGCAACGACTGATTTCGCGAGGGGCGGGTAACTCATCGGGTACGTCCAAAATCGGTTGGGCACCCAACCGCCGGCACGGGTTGCCGACGTCGACGGCTCACAGCCGCCCGCTGAGTACGCGGAGAGGCGGGTTAGCCCCGGTTGTACTGGTAGAAGCCCGCTCCGGACTTCTTACCGAGCAGCCCGGCTTCGACCATGCGCATGAGGAGCGGAGGCGCGGAGTACAGCGGCTCCTTGAATTCCTCGTACATGGAGTCGGCGATGGACTTCACCGTGTCGAGCCCGACCAGGTCGGTCAGGGCCAGGGGCCCCATCGGGTGGGCACAGCCCAGCACCATGGCCTTGTCGACGTCTTCCTTGGTGGCGAAACCGGATTCGACCATGCGGATGGACGACAGCAGGTACGGCACCAGCAGCGCGTTGACCACGAAGCCGGAGCGGTCGGCGGAACGCACGACCTGCTTGCCGAGCACGTCGGCAGCGAACTGCTCGGCTCGCTTGGTGACGGTCTCGGTGGTCTTGAGCGTGGTGACCAGCTCGACCAGCGGCAGCACCGGCACCGGGTTGAAGAAGTGCATGCCCACGACCCGCTCGGGGTTGTTGGTGGCCACGGCGATCTTCATGATCGGGATGGAGGAGGTGTTGGAGGCCAGCACCGCATTGGGATCGGTGACGACCTTGTCCAGCTCGGCGAAGATCGCGGTCTTCACCTCTTCGTTCTCCACGACGGCCTCGACGACCAGCTGACGATCGGCGAAATCACCCAGGTCCGAGGTGAAGCGCAGCCGCCATGCGGTCTGCTCACGCTCCCGCTCGGTGATCTTGCCGCTGGACACCCCGCGGTCCAGCGACCGCAGGATGCGGGCGCGACCGGCAGCGGCGAGTTCACGAGTCTGCTCGAAGACGAGTACATCGACATGTGCCCGGGCGCAGACCTCTGCGATACCCGCGCCCATCTGTCCCGCGCCGATAATGCCGACACGCTGAATCTTTTCGGTGCTCACGTCCCGCTCCTGCTGGTTGTTGGCCGTCGTGGCTCGTGGGTGAAGGCGTCGGACTGACTTGTGACCCTGCGCCTTCTTAAGGTCTTGATTTCGAAGCTATAGGAAAAAACCCTCCCCGCCGGGGCTGTCGACGGGAAGGGTGGGCGGACCCGCCGAGGGAGGCTTGCCGTCCCCCTCGGCGGATCCGAGGCCCTGGGCAGCGGAAGGTGTGATGCGACTGCTGCCCGGGGTTAGTCCTCAGAACCGTTTGTGGCTCAGTGGAACTGGCCCTCTTCGGTGGAGCCCTTCAGCGCAGCGGTGCTGGTGTTGGGGTCGACCGTGGTGGCGATGGTGTCGAAGTAGCCGGCGCCGACCTCACGCTGGTGCTTGATGGCGGTGAAGCCACGCTCGGCGGCGGCCTTGAACTCGCGCTCCTGCAGGTCGACGAACGCGGTCATGCCTTCGCGGGCGTAGCCGTACGCCAGGTCGAACATGCCGTAGTTCAGCGAGTGGAAGCCGGCCAGGGTGATGAACTGGAACTTGAAGCCCATGGCGCCCAGCTCGCGCTGGAACTTCGCGATGGTGGCGTCGTCCAGGTGCGCCTTCCAGTTGAAGGACGGCGAGCAGTTGTAGGCCAGCAGCTGGTCCGGGAACTCGCTGCGCACCGACTCGGCGAACTTGCGCGCGACCTCGAGGTCCGGCACGCCGGTCTCCATCCAGATCAGGTCGGCGTAGGGGGCGTAGGCCTTGGCACGCGCGATGCAGGGCTCGATGCCGTTCTTGACGCCGAAGAAGCCCTCGGGGGTGCGGGTGCCGTCCAGGAACTCACGGTCGCGCTCGTCCACATCGGAAGTGATGAGGGTGGCGGCCTCGGCGTCGGTGCGGGCGATGATCACCGACGGCACGTCGGCGACGTCGGCGGCCAGACGCGCGGAGGTCAGGGTGCGGATGTGCTGCTGGGTGGGGATCAGCACCTTGCCGCCCAGGTGGCCGCACTTCTTCTCGGAGGCCAGCTGGTCCTCCCAGTGCACGCCCGCGGCGCCGGCCGCGATCATGGCCTTCTGCAGCTCGTAGGCGTTCAGCGCGCCACCGAAGCCGGCCTCGGCGTCGGCGACGATCGGGGCCAGCCAGTTGGCGACCGAGGTGTCACCCTCGACCTTGGCGATCTCGTCGGCGCGCAGCAGCGCGTTGTTGATGCGACGCACCACGGCCGGAACCGAGTTGGCCGGGTACAGCGACTGGTCCGGGTAGGTGTGGCCGGACAGGTTCGCGTCACCGGCGACCTGCCAACCGGACAGGTAGATGGCCTTCAGGCCGGCGCGGACCTGCTGCACGGCCTGGTTGCCGGTGAGGGCGCCCAGGGAGTTGATGTAGTCCTCGTTGTTGACGAGATCCCACAGGATCTCGGCGCCACGACGGGCGAGGGTGTGCTCCTCGACGACGGTGCCCTGCAGCTTCACGACCTGGTCGGCCGTGTAGTTACGGGTGATGCCCTTCCAACGCGGGTTGGTGTCCCAGTCCTGCTGGAGCTCCGCAGCGGTCTTCGGGGTGCCGACGTTCGACATCTTTGACTCCACTTCTTCGTTCGGTCTCGGTAGCCCCGCCGGTCCTGAATCTCTCGCGATGATTCGGACACTGCTGGAGCGGCAATTTGCAGACTTGCTAGGCCCGCGAGGTGTACTTCCACACGATGGCACAGGAAAAAATGTGCGTCTACCTGTTGCAAGTGTGAATCCCGGCTAGCTTTCCCAGGGCTTCTGCTAATCCTGCGAAATTTGCTTGTTAATAGCAGCCGGGCAATCTACTTGCCAGTAGCTCTGACATGCGGTTTTGCATAACGCGCGTACTGTTTGCGTGATCGCGACCACCGCCGACCGACACGCCGGGCATCGCGGTGGTGTGAGCACCTTCACAAGCGGAACAGACGGCGGTGAGGTGAGGAGGGCCACTCCGCCGACGAGCGATAGCCAACGCCTACTCTGAGCGAACGTCCAGTCTTTCAGCAGTCTTCGCGCTGGATGTCGCGGCACCACACCCCGGGAGATATCGATGCGGACACGATGGGCAGGCTCGGCGGCATTGACCCTCACCACACTGCGGCGCTGATCAGCGGGGGTCCGGCCGCCCTCGCGGACCCTGCGGGCGGCGTCGGACGGTCACCTCCACCGCATCGCCGGCGCCCGTCGCCGCCCGGCCCGGCGCGAGGGATTCCGGACATTTCCCCGACTCCAACACCACGGCGCGCGAGCAGGAGACAACCGAGAGCGCTGCGGTTTACTTCCCGCCCGGCGACGCGACAGCCGGCCGTGATCAGAGACGTGCGCGGCAGAATTTTCTAGCAGCGCTAGACAATCGAGCTCTAGCTCTTCTATCTTTGCTTCAGTTCCTAGCAACGCTAGATAGCGCAGAAGAGGTCAGGAAAATGCTCATCACCCTCGGCACGATCACCGCCGCTCTCGCCGTCCTCGGCAATGGCGTCATCTACGGCACCGATGCCTGCGCGGGGCTCATCATGCGGTCGGTCTACAAGAAGCTGGACGACGCCACGGTGACCATCAGCGCCGGATGGGGACACTTCTACGGCGACAAGCGGATGCCCGTCTTCGGGGCCGGCGGCACCGTGGCCACCGCGCTGACCCTGCTGTTCGCGATTCTGGCCGGGCAGGCCGGCGCGGCCATCGGGGCCGGGATCGCCTTGCTCGCCCTGGTCATCTGGCTGGCGCTCTACGCACGGGTGGCCAAGCCGGTCAACAATGCGCAGAAGGCGGCCGCGCAGTCGGGCGTGATTCCCGCGAACGCCCGTGCGCTGCAGGACAAGTGGGACAGCATCATCTGGGTCCGGGTGGGGCTGCAGGGCATCGCGCTCGCCGGACTGTGCGCCGCGCTCGCCCTGTTCTGAGGCGGCCGGACACGACGAAGCCCCGCACCGGAGTGCGGGGCTCACGCATGATTACCGGCGTATCAGTGCGCCGACAGCGAGGGACGGTGGCCGCGACGGACATCGGTGCAGATGCCGGACAGGTCGATATTGTCCGAAACCACCGCGCACACCGGATCGGCGGTGACGACCTCGGCGGCGGCGGCCGGAGCTTCGGTGAGCTCCAGGCCCTGCGCGGAGGCGGACGGCGCGACAATGCTCAGCGTGGCGGCCGCGGCGGCGACCAGGCCGGCGAATCCGGCGGTACGACGACGCGTGACGAACTTGCTCATGTGAATCCCCTGTTCCGAGAAGTTAATTGGTCGTGAAATGGAAACCAGCTCGGAGTCCCCACCCCGCGACGGACAGTATCATCACGGGCCGATCACGCAAATTCTTTTTCGGATACGGCGGAATCACGCAGATCACGCCAGATTCGGTCGGCTGTCATCGGAAGCCGTTGCGGGCGAATGCCGGTGGCATCCCGAATCGCATTGGCCAGCGCGGGCGCGACCGGGTTGTACGGGGATTCGCTCATGGATTTCGCACCCAGCGGGCCGAGCGGATCGCTGGTCACGGCGAAATAGACCTCGGTTTCGGGCAGGTCGGCGAATTGTGGAATGTGATAGTGGCGCAGGGTTTTCGTGGTGACTTCACCCGATTCGACGCGGACCTCCTCGTAGAGCGCGCTGCCGATGGCCTGCGCCACGCCGCCCTCCACCTGCCCGCGGCACTGGGCGGGATTGAGCACCGTTCCGGCGTCGGCGGCTTGAACCGATTGCAGGATGCGGATGCGGCCGGTGGGCGGATGGACGGCGACGCGGAAGGCGTGCACGTTGAAGGCGACCGTGCGCGGGGTGCCGTCGTGGGTGGCGGTGGCGTGCGCGGGGCCGCCCGCCGTGAGCTGTTCGCGCAGGGCGAGGCAAGCGGCGTGCGTGGCGCGGCCCGCGACGGTGATGCCGGTGGAGCCGAACGCGCCGGTGTCGTGGCCGGTCAGGGCGGTGTCCGCGTGCCGGATGCGGATCCGGTCCAGTTCGACGCCGAGCGCGGCGGCGGCGATCTGTGCGTGCACGGTGGTGGTGCCATTGCCGAATTCGGCGGTGCCGACCCGGATTTCGTAGTTGCCGTCCGGCAGCCGGGCGGCGTGCGCGGTGGAGCGGTGCCCGCGCGGCGGCACGGTGGCGATCATGGCGGCGGCCATGCCCTCGCCGATCCGCCAGTCCGGGCCGGGCGCGGCGACGCCGTTGCCGCGGCGCAACGCCCGTTCGGCCAGGTCCAGGCATTGGTCCAGGCCGTAGCTGGTGATGGTCAGGTCCGGTTCGGGATGACAGAACCCACCGACCAGATCGTCAGCGGGCCGGACCACATTGCGGCGGCGGAATTCGAAGGGGTCCAGGCCGATTCGGCGGGCCAGTTCGTCCAGCGCGGATTCGATGCCGAACATGACCTGGCCGAGGCCGTACCCGCGGAAGGCCCCGGACGGCACATTGTTGGTGTAGACGGCGCGGCCGTCGACCCGCTTGTGCGCGCAGCGGTACAGCGCCACCGATTCGCTCAAACCGTGGAAAAGCACTCCGGCACTGTGGTTTCCGTACGCGCCCGCATCGGACAGGACGTCCACGGCCAGGGCGGTCAGGCGGCCGTCGGCATCGGCTCCGGCGGTCACTTCCACTCGCATGGGATGTCGCACCGTGGTGTGGAATTCATCGGATCTGGTCAGTTCGTACTGCACCGGCCTGCCGGTCCGCAGGACCGCGAGCGTCACCAGGTCCTCGGTGAACATCTCCTGTTTGCCGCCGAAGCCGCCGCCGACGCGGGCGGCGAACACCCGCACCCGATCGCGATCCAGGCCGAAGACGCGGGCGATCTCGTCGCGGACCAGGAAGGGGACCTGGGTGCTGGTGCGCAGCACCAGGCGGCCGTCCGGATCCAGCCAGCCGATGCTCGCGTGCGTCTCCAGGTGCACGTGCTGCACGCGCTGGGTTTCCCACACCCCGTGCACGACTTCCGCCGCGGCGCGCAGTCCGGTGGTCACGTCGCCGGCGCGGCCGTGCACCTCGGCGACCAGATTGCGCCCGGTGTCGGCGATCCGCGCGCTCGCCGGCTTGTCCGCGTGCAGTTGCGGCGCGGTGTCCGCGAGGGCCTCGGCTGGTGTGAAAACCGCTGGTAGAGGCTCATATTCCACGTGTAAGGCCCGGCAGCCGGCGCGGGCGGCCGCGAGGGAATCGGCGATCACGGCCGCCACCCGCTGCCCGATGAAACGCACCACCCGATCGAGTACCACCGTGTCGTCGGGGTCGTCCTCGCGAATCTCGTGGCGGGCGGTGGAGAAGGTGACGTCGGGAGCGTCGGCGTAGGTGAGTACAGCGCGCACACCCGGAATCGCCTCGGCGGCAACGGTATCGATGGAGATTATGCGTGCGTGGGCGTGCGGGCTGCGCAAGACCTCGAGGTGCAGCGGCGGCTCCGGCGGTAGATTCCCGGGTGGCTGCCCGCAAGGCCGGTCCGAGTCCTGGGCGGGCGCGTCCATGGTGAACGGCTCTGTGCCGGTGACGATTCGGGCGCCCGCGAGCGCACCCGGACCATCCCCGCACTCTCGCCGTGCCCCGCTGAGCGCTTCGCCGATGGCCCGGTAGCCGGTGCAGCGGCAGAGGTTTCCCTTCAGCGTTTCCGGCAAAGTGGCCGTTTCCAGTGCACCCTGGTTCTCGAGATCGGTTGCGGTGACCAGCATTCCGGCGGTGCAGAACCCGCACTGGAACCCGGCGCGGCGCACGAACTCGCGTTGCAGCCGGCTGGGCGCGGCCGGTGTGCCCAGCCCGGTGACCGTGGTGACCGCGCGCCCCTCGGCACGATGGGCCGGATACACGCACGAATGCACGGCCGCGCCGTCCACCAGCACGGTGCAGGCTCCGCAATCCCCCGCGTCACAGCCCTTCTTCGGCCCCGTGAACCCGTTCTCCCGCAGCAGGGTGCGCAGGCATTGCCCCGGACGCGCACCGGTCTCGACGGGCTCGCCGTCGACCTGGAACTTCACGACCGGTCTCCGTTCAGCTCGGCCACGACCGCCGCCGCGAGCAGACCGGTGACGTGCCGCCGCCAGTCCGGAGTACCGTGCGGATCGTCGTACCAGAGCGCGGTATCCAGTCCAGCCAAGGTTGCCGACAGTTCGCCATCGCCGGGCAGCGCCGGGAACGTCAACACCACCGGCCGCGTGGTGGCGGCGCTGAGGGTCAGCTGACAGCTGCCGTCCAGGTCGTGCCGCCCCATCACCACCGCGCCGGAGCGCCCCGTGGGACTCGACGCGATCTTGCGAAAGGCGGTGCGGGCCCGCAGGTTCGCCTCCGGAACCCTAATCGACCGCACCACTTCGCCCTCGCCCAACACCGTCTGTCCAGGCGCGATCACGAACCGCGACAAGGGAATTCGCCGATCCCGGCCGGGGCCCCAGACCTGCGCGGAGCCGCCGAGCGCCACCAGCGCCGCGAGCACCCCGCCGGCGGGCAGCGCCAGGCACACATTCCCGCCCACCGTCGCCGTGCGGCGGATCTTGTAGGAGGCGACCAAGGCCGAGCACCCCTGCTCGAACAGCTGGGCCCCGGACCATCGCGCCGGATACGCACCACCCGCCAGCTCGGCGAGCGTGCAGGTAGCCGCGATTTCCAGCCCGGCGTCATCGATGGTGAGCGGCGCCCACCCCAGCCCGGTGATATCGACCAGGCGCTCCAGCTCGTCCTGCGGTTCCGAGTACAGCCAGGTCCCGCCGGCCAGCACCGCCGTGCCCGCCCCGACCGTGCCCAGGTCGGCCCGATCGCGGGCCATCACCACTTCGCGGATCGTGTCCAGATCCATCCGTATCACCCGCTCTCACCCGCGTTCCGCACCTCCCGGGGCCCGGCGGCGAAATCGCAGGTCCCCGAGAGATGGGATGTTTCCAGCCTAGGAGCGCGGGATTGCGCGGAGATTGCGGAAATCCCCGCACCTGTTTCGAGCCCGTTACTCTTCCGAAGGAGTCAGCTGAGTCGGCGCCGCCCCGCAGAACGGGTAGCACTCCCCGGCCACCCGGGTCTGCGAGACGCCGCGCTCCTCCGGCACCGCGGTGCGATCCCCGCCGCAACTGGTCACCACCACCAGCAGCACCAGCACCGCGAACCCCAGCACCGCGGCGAGCAGCCCGAAGAACCACGCCGCGCTGACCCGCCGATACGGCACCACGAACACGACCGGCCCGATATCGAAGAACTCGAACATCACCCGCTCGCTTCCCCGACACCGGCCGCCTGCGGACTGTCCTCGCCGCCCGCGCACCGCAATGCCAGCAGACACATCACATCCGTGAGCGGAATGCCCAGCACCCCCGCGTGCAGCACCGCCATCTCACTGTCGAATTCCCCACCCGCCCCGAACAATTCGAGCATGATCAGCTCCGCCAGCACCACCCCCGCCAGCGCCTGCTCCTGCGAGAACCGCATCCCGGTCGGCGCATACGACAACACCCACCGCCCCCGCCCCGGTTCCGGCACATCCACCCGAAACCCCGCCTCGCACGCTATGTCACTGGTTATCAACCATTCCGAGATCGTTATAGCCATCGATTCACCCCTTCGCGTCCCCCCGGAGCCCGTCCCCGCCGCGGGCTCCGGGTCGTGTCACTCCATTGAATCGATTTCCCGGCACCGGCTGAATCCCAGCTGCGAATGCGATACCTTGGCGTACCCAATGGTGCTTGACCTGCTGAAACATGCGCGGTACCAAGGAAATATTCACATCGGGGGGCGACCGATTGCGTACGGCCGCCGGGTTCGGGAGGCGCAGCGTGGCAGCCAATGGGGATGCGGAGGTGCACGGGGCGGAGGTGCGGAAGGAGTTGCGGCGGATTCTGCTGGGGACGGGGTTGCGGGAGAACGAGGTGCTGGAGCCGCTGGCTGCGGAGTTGCGGGCGCGGGGGTGCCGGCCGCGGAAGGCGTGGCGGCTGGCGAACGAGCTGACGCAGCAGGAGGTGGCCGACGAGTTCAATCGGCTGACCGGGAAGCCCAGTGCGCCAATGAAAGCCAGCCGGATATCGGAGTACGAGAGCTGGCCGGGGGTGCGAGGGGCGGCGCGGAATCGGCCGCGGCCGACGGTGGAGGTGCTGCGGTATCTGGCGACCATCTACCGCACCAGCTGGGATCAGCTGGTGGACACCGTCGATCTGGGGGCGATGCCGAACGGGGAGGTCCGGTCCTATCGGGATGCGGTGGCGGAGCGGTGCACGGCATCGCCGCGCGGGCAGGTGATGCCGGCTGCCACTGTGGTTTTCGTCGGGCGGCAGCGCGAGCTGGAGCTGCTGGGGCAGCGGGTGCGTGAGCAGTTGCGCACCGATCGGCCGGTGGTGCAGGTGGTCAACGGGCTGGCGGGCACCGGGAAGACGGCTTTGGCGCGGCGGCTGGTCGAGGAGTTCGCGCCCGCCTACCCGGACGGGTGGATCTGGGAGGACCTGCGCGGACATTCCGAAGGGCGGGCGCCGCGCACGCCGACCGAGGTGCTGGAGCAGTTGCTGCTGCGGCGGGGCGTGCATCCGGAGACCATCGATCCCGATCCGGGGCGGCGGGCGGAGCGCTGGCAGGAGGAGATGCGCGACAAGCGGATGCTGATCGTTTTCGACAATGTGCTGGAGAGCAGGCAGATTCGCGATCTGATCCCGAACGCGCCGGGGTGCTTCGTGCTCATCACCAGCCGCCGGAAGCTGACCGGGTTGACCGGTGCGGCGCCCCCGCTGCAATTGGACGCCATGCCCCGCGCCGAAGCGGAGGAACTGCTGGTCACGCTCAGCCATCTGCCGACGGACTACGACGTGGGGGCGGTGCGGCGGATTCTGGAGACGGCGGGCAGGCTGCCGCTGGCGCTGCGCTTGATCGCCGGTCAGCTGGCGCACGGCGGCCCGGATATGCTCGCGGCCGCCGATCAGGACTTCCAGGAGCTGTCCGAGCGGCTGCGGCGGGCGTCCGCGGCGGAGGAATCACCGGCGGCCGATATCCTGGCGCGCTTCTCGGCCGAGGGCGAAACCCTGCGCGCCGCATTCGAATTGTCGTATCAGCGCCTGCCGGACGCGGACCTGCGCCGGGCGGTGCGGCTGCTGGGCTGGTTCCCCGGCTCGGAGATCAGCGCCGAAACCCTCGCGGCCATCGGCGATATTTCGGTGGCGAGCGCGAACGTGCTGATCCGGCGCATCTTCGAGGTCGGGCTGCTGGATCCGGCGGAGGCGGGGCCGCGCGGGCCGCGCTATCGCATCCACGATGTCACGCGGCTGTTCGCGCGCACCCAGGCGGCGCTGGAGGATCTGCCCGGCGATCATGCCGCCGCCATCGGCCGCCTGATTCGCTACAGCCTGCGCATCGCCGGAACGGTCGGCGCGCCACGACCTTTCGATCTCGCGGGCACCTTCCCCAATCCGCCCGCCACCGACGACGGCGCGCTGCGGCAGGCGCGAGCCTGGCTCACCAGGGAACGCGAGATGCTGCTCGGCTGCGTGCGCGCGGCCGGTTCCGGCGCCGAAACCGGGCGGCTGGCAAGGCTTTTGGCCTCGCACCTGTCCGGGCTGGGGCATTGGTCGGACGCGCGCTGGCTGTTCGTGCGGGCGCTGGACATCTCGCGGGGCACCGGCGACCGGATCGAGCAGTGCGATGTGCTGTACGGGCTGGGCACGGTGCACCGGCTGGCCTGCGATTACGACATCGCGTCCCGGTGTTTCAAGGAGGCGCACGCCATCGCCTCGGAGACCGCGGACGCGCTGCGCACGGCCTCGGCGCTGTGGGGATACGCCGAGGTGACCCGGCATATCGGCGATTATCCGCACGCCCGCGACGCCTATGCCGATGTGCTCGCCATCGCCCGGCAGCTGGAGAATCCGAAATTCGAGGGTGACGCGCTGCGCGGGCTCGGGCATCTGGAACGGATGGGCCGCAACCCGGATACCGCGCGGATCTACTACGACGCCGCGCTGGATATCGCGATCGCCATCGGCGACAACTACAGTCGCGGCTGGTCATTGTGGGGCATCGGCGACATTCACCGCACCATGGGCGAATTCGGCACGGCGCGCGAGCAATTCGAGGAGGCGCTGGAGATCGGCCAGCGCATCAAGGACAGCCTCCTGCAGGCGGACGCCCTGCGCGGTATGGGGCATATCGAACGCGACCTGAAGGAACTGGATTCCGCGCAGGGCTTCTATTCGGAATCCCTCGACGTGGCCCGCCGCAATGGCGATCCGCACGGCGAGGCCGACGCCTGGCGCGCCCTGGCGCTGCTCGCCCTGCTGGTCGGCGTCCAGCATCGCGCCCGCGCCCGCGATTTCCTGTGCCGTGCGCTGGCGTTGTACGAGGCCATGGGGGTCAAGGTCGCCGAACGGGTGCGGGAAGAGCTGCGCGCACTGGACGAGCGGTAGTTCAGCCGGCCTTGGCGACCAGCGCGGCCTGCGCCCGCGCCACGTCCCGGCCCGTCGCCGCCTCGTCGATGGTGCGAATCTCCCCGTCGCGCACCACGATCCGGCCGTTCACCACCAGCGCCGCCAGCGGTGGCGCGGCGCCCAGGATCAGGGCGGTGACCGGATCCTCGATCCCCGCATGGGCGGGCCCGTCCAGCCGCCACAAGGCCAGATCCGCGAGCTTTCCCGGCTCCAGCGAACCGATCTCGGCTGCCCGCCCCAGCGTGCGCGCCCCGCCGATGGTCGCCAGCTCCAGCGCGGTCCGCACGGTCAGCGCACTCGGGCCGCCGCGCTGCCGTGCGAAAAGCAGTGCGTTGCGCGGCTCTTCGATGAGGGAACTGGATTCATTGCTGGCCGCGCCGTCCACGCCCAGCCCCACCGGCACCCCCGCGGCCAGCAGGTCCGCGGTGCGGGCGACGCCGCAGCCGATGCGGGCATTGGAGGTCGGGCAGTGCGCCACGCCGGTTCCCGTGCGGGCGAGGGTGGCGATGGCGTCGTCGTCGAGATGGATGCCGTGTGCGTACCAGACATCGGGGCCGACCCAGCCGAGCTGCTCCAGGTATGCGGCGGGCGTGCACCCGTGGGTGCGCAGGCAGTAGTCGTGCTCGTCCAGGGTCTCGGCGGCATGGGTGTGCAACCGCACCCCCAGTTCACGCGCCAACGTGGCGGATTCCCGCAGCAGCTCGGGCGATACCGAGAAAGGCGAGCAGGGCGCCAGCCCGATCCGGAGCATCGAATCGAAAGTCGGGTCGTGCCAGCGTGATACGGCGTCCTGGCTCGCGACCAGAATGTCGTCCAGCGCCTCCACCACCGAATCCGGCGGCAGCCCACCGGCGCTCTGCCCCAGGTCCATGGATCCGCGGGTGGGGTGGAACCGCAGTCCGACCTGCGCCGCGGCCTCGATGGTGGCTCCCAGCAGATCACCGGCGTCACGCGGGAACAGGTAGTGATGGTCGGTGGTCGTGGTGCATCCGGTGCGAGCCAGGGAAGCGAGCGCACCGGTGGCAGCCACCCGGGTGGCGTCGGCGTCGATGCCCGCCCAGATCGGGTACAGCGTGGTCAGCCATTCGAAAAGCGTTGCGTCGGCGGCCAATCCACGCGTCACCCACTGATACAGGTGATGGTGGGTGTTCACCAGGCCCGGAGTCAGCAGGCAGCCGCGCCCGTCGATCCGGTTGCCGCCCTGGACTTCCGGCGCCCGCCCCGGGCCCACGGCGGCGATCCGATTCCCCCGCACGACGACATGCCCGTCCCGATACTCGGTGCCCGCCGGATCCACCGTCGCCACCGCGCAGCCTTCGATCACCAGGGTCATGTCGTCCACGGGTCAGCTCCCTCGATAGGTGGAATACGCGAAGGGCGACAACAACAGCGGGACGTGATAGTGCCGTTCCCCGCCCACCGTGAACGCGATGCTCACCTCCGGATAGAAGGCGTCCACGCCCTGCGCCGCGAAATAGTCCCCGGTAGCGAAGACCAGCCGATACACCCCGGGCGGCAGCTCCGCGCCGAGCGCGCCGATCCGGCCGTCCGCATCGGTCTTCCCACCGGCCAGTTCCGCCCCGCTCGCGTCGGACAGGCGCACCGTCACCCCGGCGGCCGGCGCGCCCCGGACCGCGTCCAGCACATGCGTGCTCAGCGAGCTCATGCCTGCCCGCCGATCAGGCGCCCCAGCCGAATCCGGTTGATCTTCGCCAATTCCGTTCGCACGATCCGCCTTTCCTCGGCCGGGTCGTTCCCGAGCCGCTCGGTGAGAATGGCGAGCAGCCGCTCCGGCGACAGCCCGGTGGCGCACACCAGATAGACATGCCCGAACTTCGCCTCGTACTCCCGGTTCCCGGCCGCGATGGCCGCCCGTACCGCGTCGCCGGCGTCGGCCATCCCGGCCTGTTCCCGGGCCGAGTTCGCATTGTCCGGCCGATCGCCGATGCGCGGATGCCCGGCCATGGCCAGATCGATCTCCGCTTCGCTCACCCCGGCCAGCGCCGCGTCGGCGGCGGCGAACAAAGCCTCGGCAGAGCCGTACGGTCTTTTCGCCGCCACCGCCCGCGCCCATTCCGGCGACGCGCAGCACGCCAGCAACAATTCGATTGCCTCGGGTTCCGGCAGTGCGTCGAATCGCGCCGGCCCGATTCCGTTATCCGTCATCCCCTCCAGCATCGGCCAGGCCAACCGCCGCCGCCAGTCGGCCCGTCCGAGCGCGCCGCCGTGTCGCGCGCGGCTGTGAGTCCGCACAGCACCCG
Organism: Nocardia yamanashiensis NBRC 100130; assembly: GCF_001613325.1. Taxonomy (GTDB): domain Bacteria; phylum Actinomycetota; class Actinomycetes; order Mycobacteriales; family Mycobacteriaceae; genus Nocardia; species Nocardia yamanashiensis. Next base: position 238,344 of record NZ_BDCD01000019.1, read on the forward strand.
CACGTTCAGGAAGCGAACTGATCGGTACGGAGTTACCCTGCCCGCATGACCCCCCTACGCTGCGACGGCATCGTGCTCGCGGCGGGTGCAGGCACCCGCTACGGCATGCCGAAAGTGCTGGCCGAAAACGGCGCGTGGGTGGAATCGGCGGTGCGCGCCCTGCGCGACGGCGGCTGCGAGCGAGTGTTCGTCGTACTCGGCGCGACCGGCCCCGCACAACCGGAATCCGACGACCCGGCAGACCCTGAACACCCGACGCGATGGCTGGTTTCGCGCACGCCCCGCATCACCCTGCCGGACGGCGTACAGCCGGTCTGGGCCGGCGACTGGGCAGCCGGCCTCAGCGCCTCCATGCGCGCCGGCCTCGCCGCCGTCGCCGCCCCGAAAACAGCCGCTACCGGGCCGGACCAGTCGATTGCGGCGCGGATTACCAAACCGCGGAACACTGCACCGCGGAATACTGCGAGCGGGAATACCCCCACTGGAACTTCCGGCGAGACCGCAGGCGTCGCGGAGTTCGTGGCGATCATGCCGGTGGATACGCCGGATGTGGGAGCCGATGTCGTCGCGCGGGTGATCGCGGCGGCGCGGGAGTCGGCGAGCGGGCTGGCGCGGGCGGTTTTCGGGGCGGTGCCGGGGCATCCAGTGGTGCTGGGGCGGGGGCATTGGGCGGGGGTTTCGGCTGCGGCCCAGGGAAATTCGGGGGCCGGTAGTTATTTGCGGGAACGAGCGGATATGGTGTGCGTCACGTGCGACGACCTTGCGACGGGGATGGATCAGGACTATCCACGCAGCGGCGCACGATGATCTGGAGCTGGTGATGCGGGAAATCGTCGACGACCTTTTGCGGATTTGGCACAGTGGGCGGACCGCCGGATTGGCCACGCTGGTGCGGACGCAGGGGGCGGCGCCGGTGCCGATCGGCGCGTCCATGGTTGTGGACGCGGACGGACGGGCCTTCGGTTCGGTGTCCGCGGGCTGCGCCGAGGCGGCGGCCTACGAAGCGGCGGCGGAGGCGGCGCGGACCGGCCGGCGCGGATTGCAGCGGTTCGGCCCGGGCAGCGGGCTCGACGCGGGCATGGACTGCGGCGGCATGCTGGACGTGTTCGCGGAACCGTTCTCGCGGCGGCACTTTCCGGAGTTCCCGAACGTGGCGGCGGATATCGCGGCGCAACGGCAGGTCACCGTGTTCACGGTGGTGTGGCATTCCGATCCGGAGGTGATCGGGCAGCATCTGGTGACCGATCGCAAGCACGCCACCGAACTGGTGTCGCTGCCGGATTCGGATGTGTTCGTGGCCTCCTTCACCCGCCCGCCGCGCGTGATCCTGGTGGGCGCCAACGCTTTCGCCGCCGCGCTGTCCACCCAGCTGCTGCTGCTCGGCTACCGGGTGACCGTCGTCGACGCCCGCCCCACCTTCGCCAATCCCGACGCATACCCGGGCTGCGAAGTGGTGGTCGACTGGCCGCACCGCTACCTGAACACGGTCGCCGCCCGCGGCGAAATCGGTTCCGACACTTCGCTGGTGGTGCTCTCGCACGACGCCAAATTCGAGATACCCCTGCTCACCGTCGCGCTCCGACTACCCGAGCTGGGTTACCTGGCCGCCTTCGGCTCGGGCTCAGCGCATACGCATCGACTGGAAGCCCTGCAGGCCGGTGGTTTCGACGCCGCCACCCTGGCCCGCCTGCACTCCCCCGCCGGCCTCGAGCTGGGCGCGCGCACGCCCGCCGAGACCGCGCTCGCCATCGCGGCGGAACTGGTGGCGGTGCGCAACGGCGCGACCGGCCACTCCGGTTCGGCCGGTACCGATCCCGGCCTCCGCCGCCCCACCCTCGTCCGCTGAACCGGACGAGGGCGACAACGAAACGTATTACGCCAAAGGCTTTTTCAGCTCCGGATGCTCGGCGAACACCTCTTTGAGCACCGACAGGTCGAACAACTGCTCGGCCTTGATATCGATCTTGGCCTTGGCCAGCGCGCGAATATTGCCGGTGATCAATTCGTCGGACATGGTGAACAGGCCGTTGTAGGCGGTCTCCGGCGACGTCACCAGGCTGTTCTGCGCCGTCGCCTCCTTGGTCTGCTCGGCCAGATCCAGCCGCTGATCCTTGCCGTACACCTCGACCGCCAGCCGCGCCGACTCGGCCGGATTCGCCACCGCGTCCCGCCAGCCCTTGATCTCGGCCACCAGGAACGCCTTCAGCTTGTCCCGCTCGTTGTCGATGGTCTGCTGGCTCACCGTCAGCGTCTCCGCCACCAGGGGCAGCCCGTAATCGGCGAACAGGAAGTTGGTATTGGCGAATCCCTTGGCGCTCAACGTGATCGGCTCGTTGGTCACATAGCTGACCCAGCCGTCCACCTCGCCGTTGGCCAGCGGCGTCGGATCGTATTGCGCGGGCACGATGGTGACGTCGTTCGGCGTCATATTGTTGGCGGTGAGCAGGGCGTTGAAGATCAGCTGATTGGTGTCCTGCACCCCGATCTTGCGCCCCTTCATGTCCTGCGGCGTGGCGATCGGCTTGGCCGCGGAACTCACGATGCAGAACGGATTCTTCTGATACGTGGTGCCGACGATCTTGGCCTTCAACCCTTCCAGCAGCGCGGGCGCGGTGGTCTGCGGCGCGGACAGCCCGGCCCAGATCTTGCCGGTGCCCAGCCCCGCCTCCACCGAGGTGCTGGCCGCGCCGCCGGCGATCAGGTTCACCGACCCGAACCCGGCTTCCTTGTAATAGCCCTTGGCGTCGGCGAAGTATTCGCCCGCGAATTCGATGTTCTTGAGCCAGGACAGCTGGACAGCCACGGTCCCGTATTTGGAACCGTCCTGGGTGGTGCCATTGTTCGATCCGGTGGAGTCCTTGCCGCAGGCGGCGAGCACCCCGGCCCCGCCGACCACCGCGCCGGTGAGCCCGGCGTAGCGGAGGAAGGATCGGCGATCCATGGAAAACTGCGTGGCCGGGCGCGGCCGGGACATACGACTCATGGGCCGAATCTAGGAGGTTTGGGTTTCAGATATTTTGCTTTCGCGGACCCATTTGTGTGCGGCACGTTAACTCGTTCACCGGTCGCGGCCGCGTTCGGGCGCGAAGCGGGCCAGAATCAGGTTCTCCAGCACGCCGACCACCGCGTAGGCGAATACCGACACCACGGTGACCAGTGCGATCGACGCCCACAATCGGTTGTATTGGAAAGTCGGAATGGCGCGAATGAGGCCCGCCCCCAATCCGGTTCCGCTGCCCAGCCATTCGCCGAGCAACGCACCGATCAGCGCGCCGGGCACCGACACGCGGGCGGCCGCGAACACCGACGGCAGCGCGGCGGGCACCGCCACCATGCGCAGCGCCGTCCAGCGCGAACCGCCGTAGGCCGCCACCAGTTCCATGGCCTGCCGGGGCGCGGTCTGCAAACCGGTCATGATCATGACCAGCGCCGGGAAGAACACCACGATGGCCGCCATCACCGCCACCCCCAGCGTGCCGCGGCCGAACACCAGCACGATGATCGGCGTCAGCACCACCAGCGGCACCGAGCGCAGCAGCGTGGCCACCGGCATGAAGGCCGCCGAGAGCGCGGGTACGCCGACGAACAGCGCGGCCACCACCAGCGCCCCGCCCATGCCGGCCGCGAAGCCGACGGTGGCGTCGCGCAGGGTGATTCGCATTTCCTCGAAGATGACCCGGCGGGCGCCGTCGGCGTTCGGCCCGGTCACCAGGTAGGTCCAGACCTCGCCGGGCGTCTTGCCGACCAGGCCGACCTGCGGGTACAGCTGCAGAAAGCCGTACCAGAGCGCGACCAGCAGGATCAGTGAAACCAGAAGCGGCAGCAGGAATTTGCCGATGGGTCGTAGTACGTCGAGCGTTCGCATGCTCAGGCCTCCGCTCGGGTCCACGGCACCGCGACCCGCGCCACCAGCGCCACCACCGCGTAGCCGAGTCCGGCGAGCGCGGCGGCGGCCAAGGCCATGCCCCAGGTGCGCGGCACGTTGTAGGCGGTCTGCGCGGCGGTCAGGGCCACGCCGATGCCGCTGTCCACGCCGCCGAGGTATTCGCCGATGATCGCGCCCAGCACCGCCGAGGGCGCGGCGATCTTCAAGGCGGCCAGCGTATTCGGCAGCGCGGCGATCACCTGGACCCGGCGCAGCCGCTGCCAGCGCCCGCCGCCGTAGGCGCGGATCAGGTCGAGGCTGGTGCCGTCGGCGGAGCGCAGACCCGACACCACGCCGACCATGGTCGGGAAGAAGCAGTACATGGCGGCCAGGAACACCGTGGGCATGCGGCCGCCGAACACCACCAGGATGATCGGGCCGAGCGCCAGCAGCGGGGTGCAGTAGCTGAGGATGGCCAGCTGGGTGACCAGCATTTCGATGGGCGGGATCAGGATCACCAGCAGCGCCAGCGCGATGGCCAGGGCATTACCCCACAGAAAGCCTTGCAGCGCACCCCAGGCCGTGATCCGGAAGTTGGGACCGTAGAGCGCCCAGCCGTCGGTGTACATGGTGTGCACGACCGTCCACGGTCCGGGGATGGTGCCGCCCGCGACGTGCAGCGCGGCGGCCAGCTGCCAGATCGCCAGCAGGGCCAGGATGCCGGCCGCACCGCCTAGTCGTTGTAGCGAGAATTGCGCGCGCAGGTTCATTCCGCCGTCACCCCGCCCTGCCCGGTGCGGCCGAAGAGCAGCTCCGAGAGATAGTCGTGCAGTTTGTGGAATTCGGTGGTGCGCATCATTTCCGGGGTGCGCGGGCGGGGCAGGTCGATGTCCACCAGCTCCACCACCCGGCCGGGGCGCGGGCTCATCACTGCCACCACGTCGGAGAGGAAGACGGCTTCGGCGATGCCGTGCGTGACCATCAGGGTGGTGGCGGGCTTCTCGGTCCAGATGCGCAGCAGTTCCAGATTGAGGCGCTGGCGGGTCATATCGTCGAGTGCGCCGAAGGGTTCGTCGAGCAGCAGCACCTTGGGTTTGACGACCAGCGCGCGGGCGATCGAAACCCGTTGCCGCATACCGCCGGAGAGCTGTGCGGGTTTGGCCTTCTCGAAGCCTTCCAGTCCGACCAGGGCGATCAGGTCGGCGATCAGCTTCGGATCCACCGGCAGGCCCGCCACCTGCAAGGGCAGTTTGATATTGGATTCCACACTGCGCCAGGGCAGCAGCGCCGAATCCTGGAAGGCGATGCCGAACTCGTGCCGCCGCCGCAGTTCGGCCGGGGTCTCGCCGTTGATGGTGGCGGTGCCGGTGGTCGGGGTGTCCAGGCCCGCGAGAATGCGCAGGATGGTGGATTTCCCGCAGCCGGACGGACCGAGCAGGGACAGGAATGCGCCCTCTTTCGTGTGCAGGTCGACCGTGTCCAATGCCTGCACCGTGCGCCGCCCGGACCGGAAGGTCTTGCTCAGACCGCTGATGTGAATGCCCGAACCCTCGGCGACTTCCGAACTCATAGGGTCACGGTAAGCGCCCGGAATTGCACGCAGATTGCGAATCGGCAGACGAGATTTCGCCCCGGTTACATCCGGCTACCCGATCCGGTTATCGGAACCTCACCACGGGTCGGGTTCGAACCAGTCCCGCGCCTCCGGCCGGAACAGCAGCACGATCACGATGAGCGACACGATCGGACCCAGCGGCCCGGGCGGATGACCGTCGGTGATCGAAGGCACCGTCCACAGCATGTTCATGGCGGCCAGCAGAATCGCGCCGATCCGGATGGACTGCCCGACCGAACCGAAGGTGAGCGCCACCAGCCCGAGCAGCCAGGCGGGCACGAACGGAACCGCGGTCCAGATCGCCGACCCGGTCCCCAGCAACCAGCCGGAGGATGCCGTGCACACCACCCCGACCAGGGCCAATCCCACCGCGAAGAGTTGTGCCGCGCGCACCGTGCGCGGCATCCGGTAACTGTCGTCTACACCCGACCCTTGATCGGGCGGCATTCGTAGTTCCGACATCTCCCCGAGGCTACGCGGGCGAACGGTCGGTTCGATGCCACCACGCCGCCGCGCCCGAACCGGTCATTTCGGGCACCTGGCCTCGATGGGACACGGCCGTCGCCGCACCGCGGGTCCACCGCACCGGGCCCCGCGCCGCGCGCAGCCGTCAGCTGGCGCCGGGCATCCGCGCCGCTACCAACCCGAGTTCCCGCACCCGCACGGTCGGGGCCAGTCGTTCCCGCAGCACGCGGTCGATCTCACCGGCGACGGGAATCACCACGGCGGCAGCGGAAGTCGCGACGGCGTCGACGAGGAGGGCGGGCCAGTCCGGGGCGGGATCCACGGCCAGGGCGGCGATGATGGCGGCCACCGCGGCGTCGCCGGCGCCGGTCGGATTGCCGGCCAGGGGTTCGGGGAGAGCCGCCGACCAGGCGCGGGTGGCGGTCACGGCGATCATGCCCGCACCGCCGCGGGTGACGATCACGGCGGCCGCGCCATCGGCGATGAGGGGTTCCACGGCGGCGAGGATTTCCGGGGCGGTTTCGGCCGGGCTGCCGGTGAGGCGTTCGAGTTCCTCGGTATTGGGGGTGAGCACGATGCCGGGCACCCGGGCGGCGAGTTCCAGGGCCGCACCGTCCACATCGCAGATGGTCGGGACACCCGCGGCAATTGCGGTGCGGGCCAATTCGGCCGGAATGTCCGGACCTACCCCGCCGGGGAGCGAACCGGAGATGACCATGCCGCTCATGGCGGACAGCATGCCGCGCACCCGGACCCGGAGCTGATCCACGGCGTGCGGTTCGCTGACGCGCGGACCCGGCTCCCAGAGCGCGGTCGCGGTGCCGTCGTCGGATTCGCTGATCACCACCGTGCGCCGTACCCACGGCAGCGCGTGCACGAAATCCACCGGCATCTCCAGCTCCGCCGCGGCGGCGAAGGAGTGGTCGGCGAACCCGGTGGCGCGCGCGTACTTCCCGAGCTGGTTCAGCACCCGGGTGACATTGATGCCGCGCCCGCCCAGCCGCTGATCCACCGACCGCACCCGATGCGCCCGGCCGCGCTCGAAATGCTCGACCCGATAGGTCATGTCGTAGGCCGGGTTCATGGTCACGGTGAGGATCACCAGTACCACTCTGCACGGCAGCGCACCGGATGCAAGCCCCAGTTGGTCCGGTGACTCGAATACCGTTGCCATTCGGAGACATTGGCGTAGCAGGATGGCCGCCGTGCACCCGCTCCCACCGAAACACCTGCTGCTGCAGGCTTGCCGCGGCCTGCCCCCCGACGATCATCCGCTGCTGCGCTGCGCGGGGCTACTCGCGGACCTGCACGAGCGGCGGTTGACGGCGGTGAGCGGCGCGACCGGCCGCATCGACCACGATCGCGCCCGGCTGGTCCTGGACATCGATCGCTGGGTGGCGGCGGAGCTGCCGCGCGCCGACCGGGACGCGCACCTGCACACCGAGACCGTGGGCACGGTGGTGGATCGGCTCGCGCAGTTCTCGGCGCTGGCCTATCTCACGCTGGCCAGCGCGCCGGACGACGCGGTGCACGATGCGGCGCAACGGCTCACCGAATTGGCGGTGGCGTACGAACATCTGGCCGGGGATCTGGCCACCGGCCGGCGGCGGCTGCCGAACCTCACCGGGAACCGCGAATACGAATACTGATCGGGCCGGAACGACCGCGCGGCGGAATCGAATGTGAAAGGGTCGGCGGCACGCCCGGCGAGGGGGCGGGGCGTGCCGTCGACAGCACAGGTGGACCATGCGCAATCCACCGCCGACTTACCGGCCCTGCGACTCGGCGCCCGGGTTGAATCCGCGTGTGGAGGCGGGGCAGTACCCGAGCACCGTCACCTGACGACCGCTGGGTCCGATGCATCGACACTTGAATACTGCCCGGTAATTCTCGAGGAGTGCGTCCGCTCAGCTGTGAGTCTGCTGTGAGTCTCGAGCTAGCTGTGCACAGCGTCGGCTTCGAGTTGTATTGCGGCGCCGCCCGGTAGCAGTTCGCGCACCCGGTCGATGGTGTCGGCCTGCGCCGCTTCCTTGTCCGGCCGGTAGCGGACCACGCGCGCGAAGCGCAGCGCCACTCCGCCCGGATAACGCGGGCTGACCTGCACTCCGTCGATGGCGATCTCCACCACCAGTTCCGGGCGCAGGTAGACGGTATTGCCGTCCTGGCGGATTTCGTGGCGCGGGAATTCCACTGTCTGCCAATGCAGCAGCGCGTCGGTCAGGCCCTTGAAGGTCTTGCCGACCATCACCGGCTCGCCGCCCTCGGGATCGCGCGCGCCCAGGTGCAGATTGGACAGGTATCCGGTGCGCCGCCCGTACCCCCATTCCGCGCCCAGCACCACCAGATCCAGGGTGTGGGTGGGTTTGATCTTCTGCCAGGCCCGCCCGCGCCGCCCGGCCGCATAGGGCGCGTCCAGCGACTTGATCATGATGCCCTCGTGCCCGGAAGCCAGTGCGCCGTCGAAGTATTCGGCCGCGATCTCGGGATCGGGCGCGATGAGCGCCGGAATGCTGTGCGATCCGGCCACCCTGGTGAGCGCCACCCGCCGTTCCCGCAACGGCGCGTCCAGCAGATCCACCCCGTCCAGGTGCAGGCAGTCGAAGAAGTACGGGTGTAGTAGCAAGTCCCGGGTCGAGCTCGCCGCCGCCACCGTCTCGACCAGCGCCGGATCCGCCGCGAAGCGGCTCATGGTCTCCTGGAACGGCCGCGGCCGCCCGGAATCGTCCAGGGCGAGGGTCTCCCCGTCCAGCACCAGACTCGTGCACTCCAATTGCCTTACCAATTCCACCAATTCGGGCACACCGGACGTGATGTCACGCAGCGTCCGCGTGAAAACCCACACCCGATCCCCGTCCCGATGGACCTGGATACGCGCCCCGTCCATCTTGTGCTCGACGGTCACCTCCCCGCCGAATTCGGCCATGACCTCATCCAGCGCCCCGCCCGGCGAGGCGAGCATCGGCTGAATCGGCCGCCCCAGCTCCAGCCGGAACTCCCTGAGCGCTGCCACGCCGCCGGTTCGCGCGGCCACCGCCGTCACGGGCAGCCGTCCCGACAACATGTGCGCCCGCCGCACCGCCTCGATCGGCACCTCGAACGCCACCGCCACCGCTTCGGCCACGATCGCGGTGAGCGCCCCCTGTCGCATCTCCCCCGTCAGCAATCGCAGCAGAAAGTCGTGTTCGTCTTTCGTTGCCGCCCCGAGCAACCCGCCCAGCAACTCGCGCCGCCGCTCGGCCGACCCCTTCCCGCTCACCCCCGCGAGCTCACCGAACACCGCGTCCACCGCGCCCACCGTCAATCCCGGTTCGGCGGCCGGCTCGACCTCCATGGTGGTCAGCGTGCGCCAGCCCGTACCGATTCGCCCCTGCGGTAGTTCCCCGGATATCCAGGCCACCACCTGCGCCAATTCCGCGGGCGCGGCCTCCCTGAGCAACTCCGCGAAAACCTTGATCTTGTTCTTCCGCGCGGAAGTCTCACGCACGGCCTGCGACGCTCGCACCACATCCGACAAGAGCACGCCTACGACGGTAACCCCGCGGACCGACAAAACCCACGGCATCGCGGCGGCGACCGCGGCGGCCGCCGGGCGCGACCTGTGACGCAAGCCTCAGCAAGCGCTGCTAATTTTTCGTTGGCATGGTTGCGAAAGGGCCCATAAACTGGGCGAATGGCCAAGACTTTTGTCGGGGCGCGGCTGCGTCAGCTGCGTACCGAGCGCGGGCTGAGCCAGGTCTCGCTGGCCAAGAAGCTGGAGATCTCGGCCAGTTATCTGAATCAGATCGAGCACGACGTGCGCCCGCTCACCGTACCGGTGTTGCTGCGCATCAGCGAAGTGTTCGGGGTCGACGCGGGATTCTTCTCGTCGCAGGACGACACGCGATTGATCGCCGAGTTGCAAGAGGTCGTGATGGACCAGGAACTCGGGATCGAGGCCGACGCGCAGGAGATCGCCGAGATGGTGTCGGCGCATCCGGGGCTGGCGCGGGCGATGGTGAACATGCACCGGCGCTACCGGAATACGACGGCGCAGCTGGCGGCGGCCACCGAGGACCGGTTCGCGGACGGCAGCGGGTCGGGGGCTATTTCCAAACCGCACGAAGAGGTTCGGGACTACTTCTATCAGCGGCAGAATTACATTCACGAATTGGATACCGCGGCCGAGGAACTCGCGAATCGCATGCGATTCCACGGCGGGGATTTGAAGCGGGAGATTCCGCGGCGGCTGACCGCGACGCACGGGGTGCAGATCGTGGAGCGCATCGATCTGGGCGACGGCTTGCTGCACCGCTTCGATCCGGACCAGATGCGGCTGGAGATCGCGCCGCATCTCTCGGGCGGGCAGCGGGTCTTCAAACTGGCCGCCGAGCTGGCCTATCTGGAATGCGGCGAGCTGATCGAGAAGCTGGTGGCGGAGGGCAATTTCTCCTCGCCGGAATCGCGGGTGCTGGCCAAACTCGGGCTGGCGAACTACTTCGCCGCCGCGACGGTATTGCCGTACACGCATTTTCACGAAGTGGCCGAGACCTTCCGCTACGACATCGAGCGACTGTCGGCGTTCTTCGCGCAGAGTTACGAGACCATCTGCCATCGACTGTCCACGCTGCAACGGCCGAAACTGCGCGGGGTGCCGTTCTCGTTCGTGCGCGTGGACCGGGCCGGCAATATGTCGAAACGCCAGTCCGCCACCGGTTTTCATTTCTCCTCCAGCGGCGGCACCTGCCCGCTGTGGAACGTGTACGAGACCTTCGCCTATCCGGCCAAGATCATGACCCAGATCGCGCAGATGCCCGACGGCCGCAAGTACCTGTGGATCGCGCGCACCGTGGAACGCCGTGCCACCCGCTACGGCGAACCGTCCAAGATCTTCGCCATCGGCCTGGGCTGCGAACTGCGGCACGCCGGCCGCGTGGTCTACGCCGACGGCCTGGATCTCAACGAGCCCAAGGCGACTCCGATCGGCGCGGGCTGCCGGGTGTGCGAGCGCTCCAACTGCCCGCAGCGCGCCTTCCCGCCGCTCGGCAAATCCCTCGACATCAGCGAGCATCGAAGCTCCATCTCGCCCTACGTGATTCGGTGACGACGGGGGCCGGACCCCCGATCCGGCCCCTTCCACCCCCTCTCACCAGCGCTAACCCCGGAATCGATCGACTCCGAACCCGGTGCGGTGAGGATAGTTTCACGTCCCGGCAACATACGAAATCGGACATTCACCGAGAGTCATTCCGGCGCAATACTTCCCGTTTACCGTTCTGCCCACGAATACAGCCGTTGTATACGCGGCGGTATTCGCAAGCGACGCACGTGGCGTCGCGGGTAGACCGTGAGTGAGAAGGGCCCGCCCCATGCAAGAATCCCTCCGCCGAGATCGCAATCGGCGTCTGATGAAGGCGATCACCATTCCGACCGCGCTGGCGCTGTCCGCCGTGCTGGTCGCCGGTTGCGGTTCGCGTGACAGCGACACGGCCGAGGGCTCGAGCGCCAAGTCCTGCCTAGACACGTCCAAGGACACCATCAAGATCGGGTCGCTGCACTCGCTCACCGGCACCATGGCGATCTCCGAGGTGACCGTCGCCAATGCCACCAAGCTGGCGGTCGATCAGATCAATGCCGCGGGCGGCGTGAACGGCAAGAAGATCGAGATCGTGCTGGAGGACGGCGCTTCCGATCCCAAGACCTTCGCCGAGAAGGCCGAGAAGCTGATCTCCTCGGACTGCGTGGCCGCGGTCTTCGGCGGCTGGACCTCCTCCTCGCGCAAGGCCATGAAGCCGAAGTTCGAATCGCTGAACTCGCTGCTCTACTACCCCGTCCAGTACGAGGGCCTGGAAGATTCCAAGAACATCTTCTACACCGGCGCCACCACCAACCAGCAGATCGTGCCGGCCCTGGACTACCTGAAGCAGAAGGGCGTCACCTCCCTCTACCTGGTCGGTTCGGACTACGTCTTCCCGCAGACCGCCAACCGCGAGATCAAGGCCTACGCCAAGGCCAACGGCATCGAGATCAAGGGCGAGGACCTGGCCCCGCTGGGCTCCACCGACTTCTCCACCATCGTCAACAAGGTCCGCAACTCCAAGGCGGGCGCGGTCTTCAACACCCTGAACGGCGACTCCAATGTCGCGTTCTTCCGCGAGTACGCCAACGCGGGCCTGAAAGCCGCTGAGATGCCGGTGGTTTCGGTGTCCATCGCCGAGGAAGAGGTCGGCGGCATCGGCGTGCAGAACATCACCGGTCAGCTGACCGCCTGGAACTACTACCAGACCGTCGATTCCCCGGCCAACAAGGCGTTCGTCGCCGCGTACAAGGCCGCCTTCGGCGCCGACAAGCCCACCTCCGACCCGATGGAAGCCGCCTACGCCTCGGTCTTCCTGTGGAAGAACACCGTCGAGAAGGCGAAGTCCTTCGCGGTGGCCGACATCCAGGCCGCGGCCGACGGCGTCAGCTTCGACGCTCCCGAAGGCACCGTCGTCATCAACGGCGCCAACCACCACATCACCAAGACCGCGCGCATCGGTGAGATCCGGCCGGACGGACTCATCTACACCGTGTGGGATTCGGGCAAGGCCGTGCAGCCGGACCCGTACCTGAGCTCCTACGAGTGGGCCAAGGGCCTGAAGTAGATCGGTAACCGCCGATGAGGGGCGGCCGGTGCGAATCTCGCACCGGCCGTATCGGCAGTCACCCGACCGACGCGAGAGAACTGCAGAGGTATTCACAATGGAAGTCGCAGTCGGACAGCTGTTCGCGGGCCTGAGTCTGGGCTCGATTCTGCTGCTCGCCGCGCTGGGCCTGGCCCTGACCTTCGGTCAGATGGGCGTCATCAATATGGCTCACGGCGAGTTCATCATGGCCGGTTGTTACACCACATTCGTTGTGCAGCAGCTTATTTCGTCGACGGGGGTGGCGCTCATCGTCTCCCTGTTCGCCGGTTTCGTCGTCGGCGGACTGCTCGGCGCGGCCTTGGAAGCCGGTCTCATCCGCTGGATGTACGACCGCCCGCTCGACACCCTGCTGGTCACCTTCGGCGTCGGATTGGTGCTGCAGCAGGCCGCGCGCAATATCTTCGGCGCCCCCGCCAAGAACGTGGTCGCCCCCGACTGGCTGACCGGCGGCATCAGCATCGCAGGCGCGGTGGTGCCCAAGACCCGCATCTTCATCATGGTGCTCGCCATCAGTGCGGTGATCGCGCTGGCCACCGCGCTCAAGGTGACGCCGCTGGGCCGCCGCATCCGCGCCGTGGTGCAGAACCGCAGCCTGGCCGAAACCTCCGGCGTCTCTTCGCGTCTCACCGATATCAGCACCTTCTTCATCGGCTCCGGCCTGGCCGCCGTGGCCGGGGTGGCGCTCACCCTGATCGGTTCGACCTCGCCCACCATCGGGCAGTCCTATCTCGTCGACGCCTTCCTGGTGGTGGTGATCGGCGGCCTGGGCCAGATCAAGGGCACGGTCATCGCGGCCTTCGCCATGGGCCTGCTGAATTCCTTCATCGAGTACTCGACCACCGCCTCGGTCGCCAAGGTGATCGTCTTCGTGGTGATCGTGATCTTCCTGCAGGCGCGCCCGCAGGGTCTGTTCACCGTTCGCACGAGGAGCCTCGCATGACCGGTCAAGCCCGAAGGCGGCAACGCAGTGTAACCACGCAGGGCTCCGGTCATGCGAACGAAGGACACAGCATGACCATCGTCCAGCGTCTCAACGCTCATTCCTCTCTGAAAGCCTTCGGCGGCTTCGCGATCGGCGCCGTGCTGCTGTTCGGCATCGCGCCCGCCGCGCTCAGCGATTTCCGGCTCAGCCTGCTGGCCAAGTTCCTGTGCTTCGCCATCGTCGCGGTCGGCATCGGCCTGGCCTGGGGCCGCGGCGGCATGCTCACCCTCGGGCAGGGCGTGTTCTTCGGCATCGGCGCCTACATCATGGGCATGCACCTGCAGATGGCCGACGCCGCCAAGCGGCACGAGGACGTGCCGGAGTTCATGACCATCTCCGGCATCAGCGAATTGCCCTCGTACTGGCAGCCTTTCGCCTCCGCGCCGGTGGCGCTGCTCGGCATTCTGGTGCTGCCCGCCGCGATCGCGGCCGTGCTCGGGTTCGGCGTGTTCAAGCGCCGGGTCAAGGGCGCGTACTTCGCCATCCTGAGCCAGGCGCTGGCGGCGGCGCTGGCCATCCTGCTGATCGGGCAGCAGTCCATCGGCGGCTTCACCGGACTCTCGGATTTCAAGTCCTTCTTCGGTTTCCGGCTCTCCGATCCGGCCAACCGGCGCATGCTGTTCTTCATCGCGGCGGCGACCCTGCTGATCGTGCTCGCCATCGCGCGGCAGCTGATGCACTCGCGGTACGGGGAACTGCTGGTCGCGGTGCGCGATCAGGAGGAGCGGGTGCGCTTCCTCGGTTACGACCCGGCCAATATCAAAATCGTCGCGTATGTGGTGGCGGCGTTCTTCGCCGGAATCGCGGGCGCGCTGTTCACGCCCATCGTCGGGATCATCTCGCCCGCCGATATCGGCGTGGTGCCCTCCATCGCCTTCCTGATCGGCGTCGCCATCGGCGGGCGCACCACACTCCTCGGCCCGGCCCTGGGCGCGATCGGCGTGGCCTGGGCGCAGACCTCGTTCTCCGAGGAATTCCCGTCCGGCTGGACCTATCTGCAGGGCGCGCTGTTCATCGTGGTGGTCGGATTCCTGCCCGCCGGGCTGGCCGGACTCGGGCCGCTGGCCAAACAGCTGCTGGAACGGGTGCGCGCGCTGCGGCCCGCCGGTACGCCCGCGACGCCGGTCACCCCGGCCGCCGAGGCCATCGTCGCCTCGGTCATGTCCACCGGCACGCCCGCCGAGGAAGAGAAGGTGGAAGCGCGATGAGCAGCGAATACCTCGAAATCCGGGGACTGTCCGTCAGTTTCGACGGGTTCAAGGCCGTCTCCGACGTGGATCTCACCGTGCTGCAAGGGGATCTGCGCTTCCTCATCGGACCCAATGGCGCGGGCAAGACCACCCTCATCGACGCCATCACCGGCCTGGCGCCCGCCACCGGGTCGGCACAGAAGTCCGGCAGTGAACTGATCGGCAAGAAGGTGCATCAGATCGCCCGGCTGGGCGTCGGCCGCACCTTCCAGACCGCGAGCGTCTTCGAGCAGCTCACGGTGCTGCAGAACCTCGATATCGCGGCCGGCGCCGGTCGTTCCGCGCTCACCCTGCTGCGCCGGCGCAAGTCGGTGCTGCCCGCCATCGAAGAGGCGCTGGAGATCACCGGCCTCACCGAGCTGCGCGACAAGCCCGCGGGCGTGCTGGCGCACGGGCAGAAGCAGTGGCTGGAAATCGGCATGTTGCTGGTGCAGAACGCCTCGGTGCTGCTGCTCGACGAACCTGTCGCGGGCATGAGCGCCGAGGAGCGCGAGGAGACCGGGAACCTGTTGCGCCGCATCGGCGATACCCGGGTGGTGATCGTGGTCGAACACGATATGGACTTCATGCGCGCCTTCGCCAATTCGGTGACGGTGCTGGCCGGCGGACGCGTGCTCAGCGAGGGCAGCGTCGAAGAGGTCCAGGCCGATCCCAAGGTGCAGGAGGTCTACCTGGGCACCGCGGCGGCCGGCGAACTGCCGCCCGCCGAGCCCGGCCCCGCCGAAACCGACTCCGCCGCAGCGGAACCCGATGCGGTCGTGGAATCCGAGAAAGAGGAGGCCGCCGATGCTGGAGCTCGTTGACCTACACACGGCCTACGGCCGCACCCAGGTCATTCACGGTGTGTCCCTGACGGTTCCGGACGACGGGGTGGTCGCCGTCATGGGCCACAACGGGGCCGGGAAGACCTCGCTGCTGCGCGCGGCGGTGGGGTTGCTGCCCGCCAAGTCCGGCAAGATCCGGTTCGACGGTGAGGACATCACCAAGCTGCCGCCCTCGCGGCGGGTCAAGCGCGGCATCGCCTATGTGCCGCAGGGGCAGCAGTCCTTCCCGCAGCTCTCGGCGCTGGAGAATCTCCAGGTGGTCGCCGACGGGCGCAAGCGCGGCAAGGAACTGATCGCCGAATCCCTGGATCTGTTCCCGGCTTTGAAGGAACTGCTCTCACGCAAGGCCGGGCTGCTGTCCGGCGGTCAGCGCCAGCAGCTGGCCATCGCGCGGGCGTTGATCACCGAGCCGAAGCTGCTGATCCTGGACGAGCCCACCGAGGGCATCCAGCCGTCGGTGGTGGCCGAGATCGAGCGCACCATCATCGATCTCACCAATCGCGGCGGCTTGAGCGTGCTGCTGGTGGAACAGCACATCGGCTTCGCACTGCAGGCCGCCGGCCAGTACTACGTGCTGCAATCGGGTCGCGTCACGTCCTCGGGGGCGGGCGGCCGGGGCGCGGAATCCGCGGTCCGCCTGGCGATGGCCATTTGAGCGGACGTCCCGTCATGCTGCGCAGGGGGCGAATCCCGCTGTCGGAAAAGGTGTATCGGGAACTACAGCGGGATCTCGCGGCGGGGGTGCTGGCGCCGACCGAACGGCTCGGCGAGGAACGGCTGGCCGAGAACTACGGCGTCTCCCGCACGCCCGTCCGCGAGGCGCTGGCCCGGCTCTACGCGGACGGGCTGCTGGAACGGCACTCGGACGGGCTGTATCCGTACCGGCCGCGGGTCGAGGAACTCGGGGATCTGTTCGAACTGCGAATCGTGCTGGAGTCCAGGGGGATTCAGCGGCAGGCGGACCGGTCGCACCGGCACGACGCGACGGCGGTGGAGAAGGAGCTGGAAACCTGGCGGCGGCTGCGCGAGGCGCCGCCGGAACCCGGGGCCGAGCTGATCGCGGTCGACGAGCAGTTCCATCTGACGCTGCTGACCGCGGGCGGCAATACCGCGCTCGCGGACGCCCTGGCGGCGGTGTACGCCCGGGTCCGGCCGGTGCGCTCGCTGGATATGCCCACCCCGGAACGCATCGCGGCGATGACCGAGGACCACATCGCCATCGCCGAATTGGTGCTGACCGACGACCTCGACGCCGCCCTCCGCCTCCTCCTGGCCCACCTCACCAGCTCCCGGGCACACGTCCTGACGCGAGCCCGCCGAGCCTTGGAGCTCACCAAACTCGGTCAAGCCGTGCGGGAGTGAAGCGCCCACCCGTCATGACGTGGGCGGCGGCTCGGATCAGTGGTCGGTTTGGATGCGCAGGGCGGTGATCGTGCTGGCCAAGCCCTCGTACTGGTTTGTCAGCAGGACGATTTCGATGAGGCGGCGCTCGTCGTAGTGGACGGCGAGTTCGCGCCAGGCGGTGTCGTCGAGGTCGCGGGTGCCGACCAGTTGGTCGACCGCGGTGAGCAGGGCGCGTTCCTTGTCGGTCCAGCCGGCGGCGGACGGGCCTTCGCGGAGCCGGTCCAGGATCGGCTGGGTCACGCCCGCGCGCTTGCCCAATCGGATGTGATGGTCCATCTCGTATTCGCAGCCGCGCAGATGCGCCACCCGGATGATCACCAGTTCGGTCTCGTAGCGCGGCAGTGTGCCGCCGGGCATCAAGCGCCCGGAGAAGTGCAGCCAGCCGCGGAACAGCCCGCCGGTGCGCCCGAGCGTGCTGAACAGATGGGCGTCCTCGGTCCCGGCGGCCCGGGAGAGCACCTGCCAGACAACCCAATTGACCGGTCCGAGCTCCCGCAGACGGCCGGGAGCGATACGTGGCTGCGTCGACACCATGTGGCCACGCTAACAAGCCCGCACCCATCCCGGGAGTCCCCGGCGGCGGCCCGATCGCGCCAATTCGCCGGGAGCCGCTGTCAGCGGCGGTACACCCGGCCCGTCGGGATCTCACTGGTCGCGGCGTCCAGGTCGTCCCCGTGCACGCGGGCGTGCAGGTGCATGTCGTGCCAGCCGTCGGCATGCAGTCCGGCGCTGCGGTTCACGCCTTCGAGCCCGAACCCGGCCTTGAGCGCCACCCGGCAGGACGGCGCGTTGAGCACGGAGTGCCGCAATTCCAGGCGATGGAATCCGGCGCGCTCGAACGCCCACCCGGTGAGCGCCTCCACCGCGCGCGGCGCCACCCCGCGCCCGCGCGCCTGCGGCGCCACCCAGTACGCCACCGCCGCCATCCCCTGCGACAACACCAAGTGCTGCAAGGCCACCCGCCCCAGCACCCGTCCGGTATGACTGTCCGCCACCGCCCAGCTCGCGTTCTGCCCGAGCTTCCAGGTGCGCGCCCACGCCTCCACGCACTCCTCGGCCTCGTCCTCGGATTCCACGGTGCGCACCTGCCAGCGGCTCAGCGCCGGATCCTGGAAGGCCGCGTACACCTCGGGCGCGTCGCGGCGCAGCCACGGCCGCAGCACCAGGGCATCGCCGGCCGGGATCACCGGCTGGGCTGCCCGGGTGAAGGTTTCGGCGGCGACGAGTGCCGGTGCGGATCGCGGCATAGCTGGAATTCTGCCCGCGGGCGCGGCCGAAGGGGAGCCGAATGGCACTATCGTGCCGATCAGCGGCGGACGAACGGCGCGATCGGCTTGAGCCGGATCTGCAGGCGCGCGGTGTCTTCCCACCAGTTGAACACCACCCTCACCACCTCGAAGCGGCCGCTGTCGCCGACCGTAGGCCATTCGGACTGTTCCCCGGGTAGGTGCGCGACATCGACGAACGCCTGCACCGGCACGCCGATATCCACGAACAGACCGGTCGCGCCGACACCCCACGGCAGTGCCTCGACACGCCCCGACACCAGCGCGCCCTGCGGCAGCGGACCCGTGTCCTGCGGTGCGAAATTCCGGTGCAGCACCGCGGTTCTCCACACCCGCCCGAAATCCTCGGCCGAGACCGATTCGACTGCCGCCGGTTCGCCGGCGCTGCCCTCGGGCATATCGGGCGCGAGTTCGGTTGGCGGGAGTGCGGGTTCGCCGCGCACCGACTCGTACAGCCAGGCGCCGATATCGCCGTAGCGGGCGCGGACTCCGGCCAGTTCCTCGGCGGAGGAGGCCACCACGGCCTGGCCCTTGAGGTCGGGCTCGGTGGGACGGTGGTCCGCCGGCAGCGGATTCGGCAGGCGGGTGTCGATTTCGACGCACCGCAGCAGGGTTCCGTCCGCTGCCGTCTCCCGCCAGTGCCGGACCGCGCCCACCGAGAATCGAACCCGCCGCACCATGCCGTAACGCTACTACCGAGCCGGGCGGCGGGCAGTCCGTGCGCGAATCCTGTTCAGCGAGAACGTGATTCGATCAGCGTCGCCAGCCCGTCGAGCACCCGGTCCAGGCCGAAGGCATAGGCGTGATCGGCGCTGTAGGCGCTGTCGTGCGCCTGCCCGGCCGCCGCGCCGACCCGGGCCGCGAGCGGGTAGCGCTCGGCGTCGAAGACCCGCTCCAGCAGCGGCGCGGCCCGCTCCCACCATTCGTGGTCGCTCGCACCGCTTTCCGTGGCGGCGCGGGCGGAATCGATGGCCAGCTGCGCGACCGAGGTGACGAAGCCGAGCACATAGGTGAGGGCGGAATCCATCTCGAGGTCGTCGAGCCCGAGGCCGTCGAAGGCGCGCAGTTCGTGGTCGTACTTGGCGGCCACGCCGGGGCCCAGCGGCGGGCGGGTGGTGGGCAGGTAGGCGACCCACGGGTGCGCGGACAGCATGGCGCGGTTCTCGGCGGCGATCACCGAAACGCGTTCCCGCCAGGGCATTCCGGTCAGATCGTGGCGCTCCATGCGCTGATAGACGGTGTCCAGCATGAGATCCAGCAGTTCGGCCTTGCCGGGCACATAGGTGTAGGTGGCCATGGGCGTGATGCCCAGCTTCGCCGCCACCGACCGCATGGTGAGCGCGCCCAGGCCCTCGGCATCGGCAATCTCGAGCGCGGCGGCGATGACGGCATCCAGGGTGGTGCGCTGTTTGGGCCCGCGCGTGGGTGCGCCACTGCCGGGCACCCGCCACAGCAGTTCCAATGTGCGCACCGGATCTCCGGCGCCGCTGCGTTCGGCCATTCGGCTCACCTCCACGGCGATCGTAGCGACGTGACAGCCGTCACATGGCAGCCCGTCGGGAATTTCCGTACAAAGTACAGCGTACTAAGTACAGAGTTACCCGGCACCGAGGAGGATCCATGAAAATCACCGCTTCCGTCATCTCCCTGAACGTGCCCGACCCGGCCGCCTCGGCGCGCTTCCTGATCGAGCACTTCGGTTTCGCCGAGCAGATGTCGGCCGACGGGTTCATCTCGCTGGCCCGCGAGGACGCCGGATTCAATATCGTCTACCTGCGCACGGGGCTCGGCAGCTTCAAACCCGAGCGCATTGCCGGCGATGCCGGGCAGGGGCTGCTGGTGGCGTTCGTGGTCGAGGACATCGACGGCGAATACGAGCGGGTGCGCGACGAGGGCGTGCCGATCGTGACGCCCATCGAGACCGAGCCGTGGAGCGAACGGTACTTCCAGACCGTGGACCCGAACGGGATCGTGATCCAGCTCGTGCAGTGGGTCTGAGAATTTCTTCCGGCCGATGTCGATTTCGCGTCCACCCGTTCGAGGAGTAGCTGAACACACCCGCACAGCGAGAGGATGCAGACATGCGCCATCTGATTTTGATCCGGCTCGACCCGGCTCAGATGCCCGAGGACGGGCCGGGCGAGCAATTGATCGCGGATATGAACGCGCTCATCGAGGAGATGACCAAGGCGGGCGTACTGCTCGAGACGGCCGGGCTGCGGCCCGCCGCGGAGGGCACCCGCATCCGGCAGACCGACGGTAAGCAGACCGTCGTCGACGGGCCTTACACCGAGGCCAAGGAGATCATCGGCGGCTACTGCATGCTGCAGACGCGCTCCGACGACGAAGCCGTCGAATGGGCGCGGCGGTTCCTGCGCGTGCACGGCCCCGAATGGGATATCGAGGTCGAGGTGCGGCAGCTCGACCACCAGGGATGAGTTCCGCGCGGTCACCCGAAGAGCGGGCCCGCCAGGCCGTCGAGGCGGCCTGGCGGATCGAGTGGCCGCGGCTGGTCGCCGGCCTGACCCGCATGGTCGGCGATATCGGGCTGGCGGAGGAGGTCGCGCAGGACGCGTACCTGGCGGCGCTGGAGCAGTGGGTGCGCGACGGGGTGCCGCCCAATCCCGGCGGCTGGCTCATGCTCACCGCCAAACACCGTGCGCTGGACCGGATCCGGCGCGACGCCACCTTCGCGCGCAAGCTGGCTCTGCTCGGGCGGGAGCTGGAACACGGTCCGGAGGAGGCGGAGCCCGCGCCGCCGATCCAGGACGACCTACTGCGGATGATCTTCACCGCCTGCCATCCGGTGCTCACCCCGCCGGCCCGCGCCGCGCTCACGCTGCGCATGGTCGGCGGGCTCACCACCGCCGAGATCGCCCGCGCCTATCTGGCGCCGGAATCGACCGTGGCGCAACGCATCGTGCGCGCCAAGCGGACCATCGCGAAGGCCCGGGTGCCCTACGAGGTGCCGGCCGGGCCGGAACTCACCGAGCGCCTGGATTCGGTGCTGGAAGTTATCTATCTGATCTTCAACGAGGGGTACACCGCCACCCACGGCGACAGCTGGGTACGGGCCGAATTATGCGAGGACGCATTGCGATTGGCGCGCATCCTGGCCGAACTGCTGCCCGGCGAGGCGGAAACCCACGGACTGGCCGCCTTGCTCGAACTCCAGGCGTCGCGGCTGCGCGCTCGCGGCGGCGGGGACAGCGCGCCCATCCTGCTGGCGGATCAGGATCGGGCGCAATGGAATCGGCTGCTCATCGGCCGGGGATTCGCGGCGCTGGGCCGCGCGCACGCGGTGAATCGCGCCCGGGCCGCGGCGCCCGGCCGCTATGCCCTGCAGGCCGCCATCGCCGCCATGCACGCCATGGCCCCGACCGTCGCCGACACCGATTGGCAGCGCGTCGCGGGACTGTATGCCCAGCTGGCGCAACGCTTTCCCTCGCCGATCGTGGAACTGAACCGGGCGGTCGCGGTGGGCATGGCGCTCGGCCCGGCCGCCGGACTGGAGCTCGCCGACAAGCTCGCCGCCACCGGCGCGCTCGACGACTACCACCTGCTCTACGCCGTCCGCGGCGACCTGCTGGCCCGCCTCGGCGACACCGCCGAAGCCCGCACCGCCTTCCTCCGCGCCGCCGAACTCACCGCCAACCGCGACGAACAGGAACTCCTGCGCCGCCGTGCGGCAGAAACCTGATGGGTCATCCCCTACGTCATCCCGGCACGCGCCCTGTCGTCTCCACGGCCCCGCCCCGGCGGGAACTGGCCTGTTGACCAGCACAAACAGGGGCGGATCGAGATCTCGACACGCCGCGTAGCTCCCCAGATGTGTCTGTCCGCGCGGGTATGGTCGCTGCCTGATCCGTCTATTCGTGATTGGCAACGGTTCGAAGAAGGCGACGCGCCGGAGTTTCCGAGTCGGAGTGCTCGGACTGCTCCTGGCCGCGGCGGTACCGGCGATGACCGGCACCGCACCCGCGGCGCAGGCGGCTCCCGAAGTGGATGTCGCGCTGCTCACCAACCTGTCCGCACGATTGGCCGAGGCGACCATGTCCTCCGGCCTGGTCGAATTCGCCATGGTGCCGGGGCTGACCGTGCTGTCGGCCGTGGTGGAGCCGGAGTTCGCCTACCCCAAGCCGGCCTTGAAGACCATGGCGCTCACCGTGGTTCCGCTCGACCAGTTTCCGGCGTTCGACCAGATCATCACCCATGAGAGCAGCTGGCGGGTGTTCGCCGTGAACCCGTCGTCGGGCGCCTACGGCCTGGCTCAGGCCCTGCCCGCGCACAAGATGAGCAGCGAGGGCGTGGACTGGCTGATCAACCCGATGACCCAGTTGCGCTGGGCGTACCGCTACATGGTGCAGCGATACGGCAGCCCCAACGCGGCCTGGGAGTTCTGGCAGGCCAACCACTGGTACTGAAACGACGTCGACCGTCCCCGAGGGGACGGTCGACGGGCGTCAGGCTGGATGCTCAGCTCAGGGCGGCGCGGAATACCTCTGCGGCCGGGGTCGACGGGCGGCCCAGCAGCTGCTGCAGGTGCCCGCTGTCCACGTCCAGCAGACCGCCCTTCGCGATGCCCGCGTCCGCATCGGCCAGCGCCCGCGCGAATCCCTCCGGCAGTCCCGCCCCGATGAGCCCGGCGGCGTAATCGGCCTCGGGCAGATCCTGGTAGCGCACCGGCTTGCCGGATGCTTCCGACATCGCCTGCGCCAGTTCGTCATAGCTGAGCAGCGCGTCACCGCCGAGCTCGTAGACCTGGCCCGCGTGCCCGTCGCTGGTCAGCACGTTCGCCGCGACCTCGGCGTAATCGGCGCGGGCCGCGCCCGCCACCTTGCCGGCGCCCGCCGCGCCCGCGAACACTCCGGTCTCGACCGCGTGCGGCAGCCCGTTGGTGTAGTTCTCCCAGTACCAGCCGTTGCGCAGGATCACGTGCGGCACAGTCGCTTCCGCGAGCACGGCCTCGGTGCCGGTGTGCTCCTGGGCGAGGATCATCGGATTGCGGTCCGCGACGGGGATGCTGGTGTAGGCCAGCAGCTGCACCCCGGCCCGCTCGGCGGCGCGAATCACATTGGCGTGCTGGGCGACTCGCGCCCCGAACTCGTTGCCCGACACCAGCAGCACCCGGTCGACCCCGGCCAGCGCGCGGTCGAGGGCCGCCGGATCGTCATAGCTCGCCTGCCGCACGTCCACACCCTGCTCGGCCAGATCCGCGGCCTTGGCCGGATCGCGGACGATGGCGACCGGCGTCTCACCCTTCTTCAGCAGCGCTTCGACGACGAGACGGCCCAGCTGGCCGGTGGCTCCGGTGACGGCGACGGTCATGACTTCCTCCATGGTTCCAGGGAATTAACTGCTTGATCAGACTGTACTAACTAATAGTAAGCACATCCTATTCCGGAACCGCTACCCCAAAGTTAGGTAATCTCGTCTCATGAGCACGCGGCCCACCGACCAGGTCGATACCGACGACCCCACCCTGGAAGCCGACGTCTTCGCCCGGAACTGCCAATCCCGGCCGGTACTGCAGGACGTCGCCAGCCGCTGGGGCGTGCTCGCCCTGGTCGCCCTGCGCGCGGGCCCCTACCGCTTCAGCGCCCTGCGCCGCCGGGTGGACGGCATCAGCGAACGAATGCTCTCGCAGACCCTGCAAACCCTGGAACGCGACGGCATGATCAATCGCGAAGTCCAGCAATCCATCCCACCCCACGTCGAATACACCCTCACCGAACTGGGCGAGCAGGTGGCCGACCGCCTGGAAGCGTTGATCGTCGTACTCGAGACGAATATCGAGACGATCAAAGCCGCCCAGGACGCCTACCACCGCGAGTGAAGTGAGCAACTCTCGTACTCTCAGGGGCTTCGCCCCCGAACCCCCGACACGCAGGAACCAACGCTCGGGGCATCCCCCGAACACGACGAACGGAGAGCCTCCGCTATGCCGCCCGCGACTGATCTGCGATACCTGGAGCGCTGCGTCGAACTCGCCGCCGAAGCGCTCGCTGCGGGCGACGAGCCCTTCGGTTCGATGCTGGTCGCCGCCGACGGCAGCGTGCTCGCCGAGGATCGCAACCGCGTGGCGGGCGGCGACCACACGCGCCATCCGGAATTCGAGCTCGCCCGCTGGGCCGCCGAAAATCTGAGTCCGGCCGAGCGCGCTACTGCCACCGTCTACACCTCTGGTGAGCACTGCCCCATGTGCTCGGCCGCGCACGCCTGGGTCGGCCTGGGCCCCATCGTCTATGCCGCCTCGACCGAGCAGCTCAGCGCCTGGCTCGCCGAATTCGGCGTCGCCCCGGGCCCGGTGGCCGCACTTCCCATCCAGGCGATCGCGCCGAATGTGCCTGTCTCCGGCCCGTTCCCGGAGCTGACCGACCGCATCTACGCCCTGCACCGCGAACTGCACCGACCCGCCTGAGCGAAACCGCGTCCAAGGCCGTCCGCCCCATAGGATTCGGCGGGTGGAGAACCGCCTCTCGCATCGTGGCTGGGCCAATGCCACCCGCGTGATCGCCCTGGCCACGGCGATCCTGTGCCTGACCCTGCTCTGGCTCGAGATGTCCGGCGAATCGACCGGATCCACGCTCCTCACCCGATTCCTGCTCGGTCTCACCGCCCTGGCGTGGTTCGGCACCGCCGCCGCCGGCCTGCTGCGCTATCGCGCCTGGGCGCTGAGCCTGCTGGCTCCGCTGGTGGTCGTCGCCACGTTCGTCGTCGCGCGCTCGGGCGCGCCCGCCGAGCTCGGCTGGACCCTCTCCAAATCCGCTCTCGAGCAGGCCGCGATCACCTGTGCTCCCACCACGGGCACCCGGATCGGCGTCTTCCACGTCTCCACCATCGCCAACCGCGAAGGCGGCTGCCTGCTCTACACCACCGGCGGTTTCATGACCTATTCCGGCTTCGCCTACTTCCCCGATGCCGCGCCCGCTCCCGGTGGCGACCTCTATTACGAACCGTTCGAAGGCCCCTGGTATCACTTCGAGGAATCCTTCTGATCGACGGCACGAAAACGGCCCGGCCCCAGCGGGTTTCGCTGGAACCGGGCCGTACGTCTGCCGTCGATCAGAAGTTGATCATGTGGCCGGCGAGGCCGTGGATGGCTTCCTGCAGCGCTTCGCTCAACGTCGGGTGGGTGTGGACGTTGCGAGCCAGCTCGTTGACCGTCAGGTCCCACTTCTGGGCCAGGGTCAGCTCGGGCAGCAGCTCCGAGACATCGGGGCCGATCAGGTGGCCGCCGACGAGTTCGCCGTACTTGGCGTCGGAGATGAGCTTGACGAAGCCCTGGGCGTCGCCGAGACCGTGCGCCTTGCCGTTCGCGGTGAACGGGAAGGTGGCGACCTTGACGTCGTAACCCTCGGCGCGGGCCTGCTCCTCGGTGAGACCGAAGGAGGCGACCTGCGGCTGGCAGAAGGTGGCGCGCGGCATCATGCGGTAATCGCCGAGCGGCATGGTCTCCGCGCCCGCGATGGTCTCCGCGGCCACCACACCCTGCGCTTCCGCGACATGCGCGAGCTGCAGCTTCGCGGTGACGTCACCGATGGCGTAGATGTGCGGCACATTGGTGCGCATGTAGTCGTCGATGGCGATGGCGCCGCGATCGGTCAGCTGCACGCCGGTCTTGTCGAGGCCGTAGCCGTCGATGCGCGGGGCGAAGCCGACGGCCTGCAGCACCTTGTCGACCGTGACGGTCTCGATGGCGCCGGACTTGTTGTCCTTGATGGCGACGGTGACCTTGGACCCGTCGTCGTCGATGGACTGCACGGCCGCACCGGTGGTGATGGTGATGCCGAGCTTCTTGTACGCCTTGGTGATCTCCTTGGAGACGTCGGCGTCCTCGTTCGGCAGCGCGCGGTCGAGGAATTCGACGATGCGCACGTCCACGCCGTAGTTCTTGAGGACGTAGCCGAACTCCATGCCGATGGCGCCCGCGCCGACGATCAGGATCGAGCCGGGCAGGTCACGGGTGAGGATCTGCTCCTCGTAGGTGACCACATTGGCGGACAGGGAGGTGCCGGGCAGCAGCTTGGTGACGGTGCCGGTCGCGATGATCACGTTGTCGAACGTGACCGTCTCGGTGCCGCCCTTGCTCAGCGCCACGGACAGGGTGTTGGCATCGACGAAGGTGCCCGCACCGTCGAACTCGTCGATCTTGTTCTTCTTCATCAGGAAGTGGACGCCCTTGACGCGGCCGTCCGCCACCTTGCGGCTGCGGTCGAACGCCGCGCCGAAGTCGAAGCTCGCCTGGCCGGAAATGCCGAAGGTCTTGGCTTCCTTGGTGAAAATATGGGCCAGTTCGGCGTTACGCAGCAGTGCCTTGGAGGGAATGCAGCCCACGTTCAGGCACACGCCACCCCAGTATTTCTGCTCGACGATCGCTGTTCGCAGGCCGAGTTGAGCGGCGCGGATCGCGGCGACGTAACCGCCGGGACCAGCGCCGAGAACGACGACATCGTAGTGGGAAGTCACGCCCCCGAGACTAGCCCTGTTGCCGCGCGCTCACTCATCCATCCCCCGCCTCGGTGAGAGCGCGGACACAGCGGGACTCAGGCTTGCCCGGTCTCGAACCGACTGATCAGTCCGTCGAACAGCGTGAACTTCCAGGCGGTCCGCATCGCGCCCCAGCGATCATTGCTGTAGTCCGCCACGAACGAGGTCGGCGAAGTCACGGATTCGATCTTCATCCGGCCATTGGTGGCGAAGATCTCGGACTCGGTCCACTGCGCCAGATTCCGCTCCTGCCCGTCGTCGGACATGCTGGCGTCGGCGGCCAGGGTCCGGAAGAAGGCGTCGGAATCGTGCGCGTTCACCGCGTCCACGAACTTGGTCACGATGGGTTCGAGCTGTGCGGTCATCCGGTCATCCCTCTCGAATCGGTTGGGCAGGACGGACAGCGAACACTCGGCAACGAGTCTAGTGCCAGACCTTGCGGGCGACCCGCGCAAAATTGCCGCCGAACACGGCGGCGCGATCGGCGTCGGAGAAACCGCGCTCGGCCAGCACCTGGTTCAGGCCCGGGAAGCCGGACTCGCCGAGGAAATCCTCCGGCGGCGTCCATTGCAGCTGGCCGTAGCGGGTGTACTCCTCGGAGAAGCTCTCCGGGCTGTCGGCCAGCATGGCGTTGAACTCGTCGGCGTCGAAGGAATAGTCGGAGCCGATCCCGATGTGCTCGATGCCGACCAGCTCCGCACCGTAGGCGATGTGATCGGCCATGGCGCGCACCCGCTCGGCGCCTTCGTCAGGTGCGTTGTGCCCCAGGAAGATTCCCACCCCGTTGATGCCGATGACGCCGCCCGTCTCGGCGCAGGCGCGGGCCTGATCGTCGGTGATATTGCGCGGATGCGCGTGCAGGGCGGCGAAATTGGAGTGGCTGTAGATCATCGGCACGGTGCTGACGCGCGCGATGTCCAAGCCCGTCCGTACCGAGCAGTGCGAGCCGTCGGCGAAGACCCCGACCTCGTTGAGCACCCCGATCAGATCGCGCCCGTAGGCGGTCAGCCCGGTGTCCTCGGTGTCGAGACAGCCGCAGCCCGCGGCATTGCGGGTGTTGTAGGTGGGCAGCAGGGAACGCAGGCCCAGCTCGTGGAACACGTCCACATTGTCGAGATCGCCGTCCAGCGGATTGGAGTCCTCGAGATCGAAGGCCAGCACGCTGGTGTCGTCGACGGTGTCGGCGCCCGGCTCCGGCCAGGCGTCCTCGGCGCCCGAGACCATGCGGAAACGGCCGTCCGCCAAGGCATCCCGGCGGAATTGCTCGGCCAGCGCGCGGGCGTCGGCCGCCGAGTGCGGGGCGTAGCCGATATTGATCGACAGGTAGGAGCCGAGCGGATACCGGCCCAGCTCACCCATATCGGCGGTGGGCAGCAGGGGCGGGCAGCAGTGCTGCTCCCACAGCCGGGGCATGACGATCGCCGGATGCGACAACCCGGACCTCCTCGCGGACTCGGTCTCCGAATCCGCAATCCTACTGACCGGTGCGGAAATGCCCGCTCACTAAGGTGAGGCGCGTGGACACGCTCGACGGCACGGTTTCGACCCAGCTCATCCGGCTGGTTCGCGATGCCGCGGTCCGGGCGGGGGTCGACACCGCGCAGCTGGCCGGGGTGCACGGACTCGACGACGCCACCCTCACCGGCGAACTCAACCGCATCCCGCTGCACTCGCTGATCCGCCTGTGGGAGTTGATCGCTCACGCCGGACCGGCGGCGGGCGCGGGCCTCGCCGTGGTCGCGACGGCCCCGCTCGGCGCCCTCACCACCTGGGACTACCTGGTGACCACCGGGGCCACCTTCGCCGATGCCCTGCGCGCCGCCCAGCCCTACCACCGGGTCGTCACCGCCGCCGGCGAAGGCTTCGACCTGCACGCCGACGGCGATCTCACCGTCGGCTACCGCACCACCGCGGGCGATCCCCGCGTCGCCGCCGTGGTCAACGAATACGTCCTCGCCTACTACCTGCGCCGCGCCCGCGAAGCCACCGGCCGCCCCGTCCGCGCCAAACGCGTCACCTTCGGACACGCGGCCCCCCAACACCATTCGCTCCTGATCGACGCTTTCGGCACCGCCGCCATCGAATTCGGCGCGGCCACCGACAGCATCACCTTCGCCGCCGCCGACGCCACCGCACCCCTGCACCGCGCCGACCCCATCCTCGGCGACCTCCTCCGCAGCCACGCCGACCTGGTTCTCTCCAGCTCGAAAGCGATTCCCGGCCCCCTCGAAGCCTTCCGGATCGCCCTGCGCGCGGCGCTGGACACCGGCGACCTCACCCTGGACGCAGTAGCCCACCGCCTCCTCCTCAGCCGCCGCACCCTGCAACGCCAGCTGGCCGACGCCGGCACGACCTGGCGACACGAGGTCGACCTGATCCGCTACGAGCGGGCCACATCTCTACTGGCAGAGGGAAATACGACGACATCGGTGGCCGCCCGGCTCGGCTTCGCCGACGACCGCGCCCTGCGCAAAGCCTTCCACCGCTGGACCGGCGCAGCACCCACCCGCGCCCACTGAGAAGCTGGCGCCGGAGGGCCGGGTGGTGGCATCGCGGGACCTGGGAACGGGCCGGGTGCGGAAATAAAGTTCTCTTCAGCAGGCCGGGCACATCGGCCGGAAGAACGAAAAGGGTTGTGCAACATGACCACTCAGTTCCACACCAGTAAGGAAATCCAGCTCGCGGCCCGCCCGGACGGCGCGCCTACGGCGGCCGACTTCGCGCTCGTGGAGCGCGAACTGCCCGAGCTCGCCGACGGTCAGATCCTGGTCCGGAACACCTGGATGTCGGTCGATCCGTACATGCGCGGCCGGATGGACGACAAGGAGTCCTACATCCCGCCGTTCCAGCTCGGCGCGGCCCTGGACGGTTCCGCCGTCGGCGAGGTCGTCGAGTCCCGGTCCGATATTCCGGTGGGCGCCACCGTGACCCACTTCGCGGGCTGGCGGGAGTTCGCCGTCGTCGACGCCGCGACGGCCACCGTCATCGACACCGAACTGGCTTCGCCCCAGCACTACCTGGGCGTGCTCGGCACCACCGGGCTCACCGCCTACGCGGCGCTCACCGAGGTCGCCCAGGTCAAGCCGGGTGACACCGTTTTCATCTCGGCGGCGGCGGGCGCGGTCGGCAGCGTCGCGGGGCAGCTCGCCAAGGCGCTGGGCGCGAAGCGGGTGATCGGTTCGGCGGGCGGTGCGGCGAAAACCGCCCTGCTGCTGGAGGAATTCGGCTTCGACGCGGCCATCGACTACCGGGCCGGGAATCTGCAGGAGCAGCTGGAGGCCGCCGCGCCGGAGGGCATCGATGTCTACCTCGACAGCGTCGGCGGCGACCACTTGAAGGCCGCCATCGAAGTCATGCGCCCGGGCGGCCGCATCGCCCTGGTCGGCGCGATCAGCGGCTACAACGGCGCGACAACCGAACAAACCCCCGACCTCTACCTGGCCGCCACCAAGGAGATCACCCTCCGCGGCATGCTGGTCACCAGCTTCTTCGACCGCTTCCC
Organism: Nocardia yamanashiensis NBRC 100130; assembly: GCF_001613325.1. Lineage (GTDB taxonomy): Bacteria > Actinomycetota > Actinomycetes > Mycobacteriales > Mycobacteriaceae > Nocardia > Nocardia yamanashiensis. The sequence continues at coordinate 268,689 of NZ_BDCD01000019.1, forward strand.
CGAATACATCGACCGCGCCGCCGGCTGGCTAGCCGACGGCACCCTCCGCACCCGCGAAACCGTCTACGAGGGCCTCGAACAAGCCCCGGCCGCCTTCCTCGGCGTCCTCTCGGGCCTGAACACCGGCAAGATGCTCGTCCGCCTCGGATAAACCCGTCCTGGGAATCCAGGAATTCGGAGGCTTCATGGGGTCCAGGGCAATCCGGGGGTCCGGGGGCCTGGCCCCCGGAGTCCCTTATTCACCCCACGGGGGTGTGGGGCGAAGCCCCCACTCCCAGGGTTCGCGACCAGCGAACGCCGTGCTCGGCAACAATGTGGGCATGACCGGTGTTGGAGAGAGCGTGACAGATCCGTACCTGTGGCTCGAGGAAGTGACGAGCGATCGCGCCCTGGACTGGGCACGAGCGCACAATGACGTGGTCGTCGAGAGGTTCGCCTCCTCGGACCGGTTCAGCGGCCTGGAGTCCCGCATCCTCGCCATGCTCGACACCGACACCCGTATCGCCTACCCGGGCCGGCGCGGCCGCTGGCTCTACAACTTCTGGCGCGACGGCGATCACCCGAAGGGCCTGTGGCGGCGCACCACCTTCGCCGAATACGCGAAAGCGGAGCCGGAGTGGGAGGTGCTGATCGACCTCGACGCCCTCGCTCGCGACGAGGACGAGAACTGGGTGTGGGGCGGCGCGGCGGTGCTGCGCCCGGAACAGCGCCGGGCTTTGATCAGCCTGTCGCGCGGCGGCGCGGACGCCAAGGTGGTCCGCGAATTCGATATCGAGGCAAAGGCTTTCATCGATCCGGCCGACAATGGCTTCTACCTGCCCGAGGCGAAATCCGAGATCCGCTGGATCGACGACGACAATGTCTATGTCGGAACGGATTTCGGCGACGGCTCGCTGACCGATTCCGGTTATCCGCGCATTGCCAAGCGCTGGCGGCGCGGAACCCCTTTGGCGGCAGCCGAAACCGTATTCGAGGGCGAAATGTCCGATGTAGCGGTTTCGGCCGGCTACGACCGCACCCCCGGTTACGAACGCCATTTCATCGGCCGCGCCACCGACTTCTTCAACGAAGAGGTCTATCTGCTGGAAGCCGACGGTTCGCTGCGCCATATCGACGTCCCCACCGACGCCTCCGAATCCTGGTACAAGGATTGGTTCCTGGTGCGCCTGAAGTCACCGTGGGAGGTGAACGGCAGCAACTATCCGGCGGGCGCCCTGCTGGCGCTGAACTTCGAGGAATTCCTCGCCGGCGGACGCGATTTCGAGGTCCTGTTCACCCCCGACGCGCACACCTCGCTGCACGGCTACGGCTGGACCGAGAACCACCTGCTGCTCATCACCCTGGCCGATGTGCAGACCGAACTGCACGTGCTGACCCCCGGCCCGGACGGCTGGGTGTGCGAGCCGCTGGCCGACGCCCCGCCCATGGCCACCACCAGCGTCATGAACCTGGATCCGCTCGAGGGCGGTGACGAATTCATGCTCTCCACCAGTGGTTTCACCAGCCCGACCGCGCTCATGTCGGCCTCGGTCGGCGGCGCCACCGAGGTGCTCAAGCGCGAACCCGAGTTCTTCGACGCCGACGGGGTGGAGACCGAGCAGTTCTTCGCCCGCTCCGACGACGGCACCATGGTCCCGTATTTCGTGATCCGGCACCGCGATCGCAAGGGCGTGCCCGGGCCGACCATCATGTCCGGCTACGGCGGTTTCGAGGTGTCGCGTACGCCCGCCTACAGCGGCGCGTCGGGCATGGGCTGGCTGGAACGCGGCGGCACCTGGGTGATGACCAATATCCGCGGCGGCGGCGAGTACGGCCCCGAATGGCATACCGCCGTCCTGAAGGCCAACCGCCACAAGGCCTACGAGGACTTCGCGGCCATCGCCCGGGATCTGGTGGCGCGCGGCATCACCACCCACGACCAGCTGGGCGCGGTCGGCGGCAGCAACGGCGGTCTGCTGATGGGCGTCATGCTGACCCGCTACCCGGAGTTGTTCGGGGCCATCGTGTGCCAGGTGCCGCTGCTCGACATGAAGCGCTACCACCTGCTGCTGGCGGGCGCGTCCTGGATGGCCGAGTACGGCGACCCGGACAAGCCGGAGGAGTGGGAGTACATCGCCAAGTACTCGCCGTACCAGAACACCGATCCGGAGGCGAAGTACCCGCCGATCCTGCTCACCACCTCCACCCGCGACGACCGCGTCCACCCCGGTCACGCCCGGAAGATGGCCGCGCTCTTGGAATCCCAGGGTCACCCGATCTGGTACCACGAGAACATCGAGGGCGGGCACGGCGGCGCGGCGGACAACAAGCAGTCCGCCTTCCAAGCGGCGCTCATCTACGAATTCTTCACCCAGACGCTGATCGACCGCACCACGCCCTGAGTGCCCACGGTGGTGGACAACTCTCGTAGCTCTCAGGGGCAAGCCCCTGAAACCCCGCGGGAGTGGTCGCAGCTACGGGAGCACGGTCGCCGAATCAGCGGTCCCGAAGCCATTTTTCGACGTAGTCGAGGGTGGATTCGGGATCGCTGATCCAGCCGTTGTGGCCCAGCGACTCCGGGTTGTGCCAGCGGGTGACCTTGGCGTTGGGCAGTTTGTCGAGCAGATGGCCGGCCGAATTCTGCGGAGTCAGCTCGTCTCCGGTCAGCGTGATCGACAGAACCGGCAGTTTGAGCCTCCGAATGCGCTCCTCGTAGTCGATATCGGCGCCGGCGGGCTGGAACCTGCCCGTGCGCGCCAAACGCGCCCAATCGGCGATCAGCTGCTTCGACTGCCGGCCGAATCCGCCTGCGGGCAGCGTGTTCCCGGGCCAGAATCCGGCCAGATTGGCGGTCAGCGAGACGGCCGCGCTGCCGAGCCGCAGCCCGGTCCCGGTCAAGCCGTGGAATCCCCGGTGATACGGCGTGCCCGAGGCGACCAGGATCAGCCCGCCCAGGCGCCCGCGGATGCGAGAGGCGTACATGACCCCCAGCTGCCCGCCCATGCTGTGCCCCAGCAGGTATGGCGTGCTGTCCGGGAACCGTTCCCGCACCACCTCGAACATGGCCGGGAAGTCCACCGCCACCAGCTCCTGATACCCGTAGGCGGAGGCGGGATTCGGCCGGCTGTCCCCGTTGCCGCGCAGCTCCAGCAGCGCCACGTCGAACCCGCGTGCGGCCAAGGGCGATCCGAACAGCGAGTAGTACTCCCCGGGCACGCCCAGCCCCGGCACGATCACCACCACCGGTCGCGGCGCGTCGGGCGTGATCGGATGCCGGTGCGCCCCGCGCGCCGGAATCAGCCGCACCTTCACCGCGGTTCCGTCCGGCATCTGGATCGGCACAGTCTCCATGCGCGGCACGCTACCCGCCGGAACTAGTTCGCACCCGTCCCCGGGCAGGGGAAACGGGTGCGAATTCGCTGTGGTGGATGCCGGATTCGGCGTGGGTTCAGGCGCTGACGGCGCCCATGATGATGCGGCGCAGGACGGCGATGACGTCGTCCAGCGGTGGTCTGGGTTCGGACCCGCTCCAGGCGTCGACCACGTAGTTGACCGCGCCGATGATGGCGAGGACGCGCATTTCGTAGTCGCCCGGCGGGATTTCGCCGTGCATGGCGGCGTCCTCGGCGGCGGAGGCGAGCAGCGCGCCCCAGGCTCGGCGGAGTTCCAGGCGGAACTTCTCGACCTTGGGGCCCGCGCCGACGACTTCGACGAGGGCGACTCTGGCTTTGCGTGGGTCGCGTCCGATCGACTCGATGTAGGCGCGGACCGCGGCGTCGATGACGTCCACGGCGCTGGCCTCGGATTGCTCGGCGATGGTGGCCGCCACCGCTTCCCGCGACTCCCGGTCGATCTGTTCGTAGAGTTCCAGCAGCAGCGATTCGCGACCGGTGAACTCCTCGTAGAACTGCCGTGAGGAGAGACCGGCGTCCTTGCAAATCGCGCCGACGGAGCTGTTGGCGTATCCGTCTCGCGCGAACACCGTCAGCCCGGACTCCAGAAAACGCGCACGACGCTGCCGCTGCCGGTCTTCTACGGGCTGCCCGGCGTACATTCTTCCCGCGTTCGTTTCCTGTGACATTGCGCCAGACAATACCGAAGGGCCCGATCCCCTCGTCATGGATCGGGCCCTTCGTTTGTTCCTTCGGCTTACCGCGCGTTAGCCGAAAGTTGGCTCAATGACTTCGGGTACTGCGACGCACCCGGGACAGCGGGTATAGGCAGGGGAACTGTCCCGGGTTCGGAACGCGGGTCCGGGGGGAGACACGCGGTCCGATGTCGCAAAGACCCGAAAGTCACTGATCGTTTGCCGTTCCACACGATACAGAGCGGACGAACTGGACGGAATACTTTTCTAGGATATTTTTAGAACTTATTCCGCGAGTCGGCGCGACGCGCGTGGCGACCAGCCCCGGAGCGCCGGCGCACCCCGGAGACGACGACGGGCCCGATCCCCTCGTCATGGATCGGGCCCGCGACCACCCGCTCGGCTTCCGCGCAGTAGCCGAAAGGTGGCATCGCCGTGGCTACTTCGCCGACAGGCTCGCCGAACCGCTGGCGATCAGCTTCAGGATGGTCTGGGAAAGGATGCCCGAGATGAGGTCTGTCATTGTGGTGCTCCGATTCGAACTATGCGGTCAGTGCTGTCACTGACTGTTTGCTATCGGGACCATACCGACCGCCATGACTCGCGCGGAGGTTTTCCAGGAAAAATCTAGGTTTATTTCGCGATCTTGCGGAAACCGCTTCCACCTGCGGTTATTCCACTCCCCGGAAATGCCGAACGCTCCGGCACCGCCGAAGCGATACCGGAGCGCCGGGAAATGGCTGGAACCGTTTGTCACGGCTCCGAAGGTTGCGGGACCTCCGGTTCACCGAGGGTGAGCATGAGCCGATTCGCCCACGAGAACGACGCGGTGGACAGCACCAGATCGTGAATCTCGGTATCGCCGAAACCGACCGCGCGCAGCCGGTCCAGGTGCGCCTGTTCCGCACGCGGCGGATTGGCGGCCAGGGCGTCCACGAAATCGATTACGGCATCCCATTTTTCATCGATGCGGACGGTATTGCCTTCGTCCAGCAAACGCTGCACATCGTCGCCGCGCTTGGACAGCGCGGTGGTGAATCGGGAATGCACGGAGGCGCAATATTCACACCCGTTGTGCCGGGAGGTGACGGTGGCGGCGAGTTCTCGTTCGGCACGCCCCAAACCGGTACGGCCGTAAAAGATTTCTTTGTCGTTCGCGCTACGGTGCCGCAGCACGCCGGCATTGCGCGCCAGCAGCCGGAAGTACGGCCCGATACCGCGGTCACCCTCCAGCAACGGACGCTGCGCGTCGTCGGCATCGGCCAGCACGATGGGCTCCACCCACGGCACCCAGTCCAGCTGCTCCTGGGTGAATCCGGTTGGCCGCCGGTCGATCTCGACGCTGCGAACCTCACTCATGCGACGCTCCGATCAGGCTGAGGCCGGCCAGCAGCCGGACCTGGTAGTGCACGTATCCGATGAGCTGGGCGACCGTCACGATGTCGCGCTCGGACAGTCCGGCGGCGGCGAGCGCGTCGATATCGGCGCGGGTGATGGCCGCCGGAGCGCTGGTGACCCGCGCGGCATGGCGCAGGATGGCCGCCAGCACCGGATCCCCCTCGGCCGGGGTGGTGCCGAGACCGGCGTAGTGCGCGGCCAATTCGGGCGCGCCCGCCAGTTCCGCGACCGCCACGGCGGCCGCGACCAAACGTTCCCGGCCGACCGACTCGGCGGCGGGACCGTCGAACAACGCGTCGTAGACGCCCTGGGTGTGCTCGACCACGGCGGGTCGCGCCTGCCGCAGTTCCCGCACCGCGGCCGCGTGGTCGCCCAGCACCGCGTCGATCACATCGCCGGACCGGTCGCCGGCCACCGGGGTGGCCTCGGCCGGTGCGACGGCAGTCGCCTCGCTCACTGCTGATTCCTTTCGTCGGCTCGCCAACCCAGTTGCGGGGCAACCTCGGTGGCGATGAGTTCGATGGAGCGCAGGGTCGCCGCGTGGCCGGGATCGACCGGGTGGACCTGCACGATGAAGTCGGTGGAGCGCAGCAGCGCGGTGTCGGCGGAGAGTTGCTCGACCACCTCGCCGGGGGTGCCGAAGTAGGAGTCGCGCAGCACGTCCGAGACGGTGGTGGCGAGGTCCGGGACATGGTTGCGGCGCAACTGCTCCAGGAAACGTTCCGCGCCGCGTTCGGCCAGGGCGACGGCGGCGTCGTGATCGTCGGCCACGAAAACGCCCCGGGAAGCACCGATCCGGGGTTCGACGCCGTCCGGCAGCGCCTTCAGGTAGGCGTCCACCAGCGGCTGCTGGATTTCCCACAGGGTGGCGTCCGCGTTCGCGGCATCGCGCGGCTGCGCCTTCGACAGCAGCAGCCCGTCACCGGCGCGGCCCGCCCGCTCCGCGCCGCCGGCCGAGAAAGTGGCCTGCCACAGTCGATTACGCAGACCGCCTGCGGGCGGATTCAGCCCGCGATCCTCGACCAGTGGCGCGCCATCCAGTGCGGCAACGACTTTCGCGAGCTTGTCCGCGTACACCCGCTGCCGGTCCGCGTCGCCGAGCTCGAACAATTCGAAGGCGTGCTTGGAACCGCCCGCTCCGAAACCCAATTCGAGCCGCCCGCCGCTGAGCACGTCCAGCACCGCCGCGTCCTCGGCCACCCGGATCGGATCCTCGAGGGCCAGCGTCACGATGGCCGTCCCGAGCCGCAGTCTCGGGTTGCGGGCGGCGGCGTGCGCCAGGAACACGAACGGCGACGGCAATCCGCCCTCCGCCGGATCCAGATGATGCTGCGCCACCCATGCGGTGTCGTAGCCCAGCCGTTCCGCCAGCTCGAACTGTTCCAGCGCCTCCCGGTACACCTGCGCCGCATCCTCGCTCGCGTCGGCGCGCACCAGGCGGGTGAAGAACCCCAGCCGCCGGATCGCGGTGCCCTGCACACTCATACCGTCACCTTCCCCAGATACGCGTCCCGCACCGCCGGATCGCCCACCAATTCCGCTGCCGGACCGTGCAATACGATCTCCCCGGTCCGCAGCACGTTCGCCGTGTGCGCGATGCTCAACGCCAGTTCGGCCTGCTGCTCCACGATCAGAATCGCCAGCCCGAGTTCCTTGTTCAGCCGCGCGATCTCATCGAGCACCCGATCCACGAACAACGGCGACAACCCCATGGTCGGCTCGTCCATGCAGATCAACCGCGGCTTGCTCATCAACGCCCGCGCGAAAGCCAGCATCTGCTGCTCCCCACCGGACAATGTCCCCGCCCGCTGCCTCCGCCGCTCCGCCAAGCGCGGGAAATGATCGAACATCTCCCCCGCCCGAGCCGCCAGCACCGCCCGCCGCTCCTTCCGGATATACCCGCCGACGAAAAGGTTCTCCTCCACCGTCATGGCCGGAAACACCCGCCGCGCTTCGGGCACCGAAGCCAACCCCGCCGCGATCCGCGCCGACGGCGGCGTCTTGCTGACATCCACCCCGTCGATCCGCACCGCCCCGGAGGTCGGCTTCAACAACCCCAGCGCCGTCTTCATAGTCGTCGACTTCCCGGACGCGTTCCCGCCCAGCAGCGAAACGATCTCACCGGCATGGACCTTCAACGAGACTTCATTGAGCGCCCTCGACGGCCCGTAATGCACCACCACCCGATCGAATTCGAGCAGCGGCACGCCCTCGTTCTCAGGCATCCGCCGTCACCTTCCCTTCACCCCGTACCTCGGCGGATTCATCGACTCCGTCGACGTCGTTCCCTTCCTCCGAGTCAGCGGTGATCGTCACCCGGCTGCGGCCGAGATAGGCCTCGATGACGCGGGGGTCGGCGAGGACTTCGTCCGGTTTGCCTTCCGCGATGACGCGGCCTTCGTCCAGGACCAGTACGCGGTCGGAGAGGTCGTGGACGATGTCCATCTTGTGTTCGACCAGCAGGACGGTTTGGCCCTGGGCCTTCAGTTCGGCCAGTTGCTTGCCGATTTCGGCGGTTTCGGTCTGGTTCATGCCGGCCGCGGGTTCGTCGAGCAGCAGCAGGTCCGGTTCCAAGGCCAGGGCTCGGGCGATCTCGGTGCGGCGGCGGTTGGCGTAGGAGAGGGTGTAGGCGGGGTTTTCGGCTCGCGGGGTGAGGCGTTCGCCGAAGCGGGCCAGTTGCGCGTCGATACGGGCCGCGGTCGCCGTGCGTTCCGCCCGCGCGGTCGGCGTCGGCACCAGGGCGACGGCCAGTTCGGCGAGCAGCGAAACCCAGCGCAGCACCGGCAGATTCGCCAGTGAGCGCAGCGGGCGAGACGCGGTTAGCGTCGTCTGCAAGCCGACGTCCACGTTCTCGCGAACCGTCATATTGCCGAAGACGCGGCCGTTCTGGAACGTCCGGGCCAGCCCGGCCGCCGCGGCGGCTTCGGGCTTGCCAGGTCGGATTCGCTTGCCGCGCACCAGGACTTCCCCGGCGTCGGGTTTCAGGACGCCGGAGATGAGGTTGATGGTGGTCGACTTGCCGGAGCCGTTGGGTCCGATGATCGCGACGAACTCGCCGGGCGCCACGGTCAGGTCGATGCCGTCCACGGCATGCACGCCGCCGAACGAACGGCGCAGGCCGGTCACCCGCAGCACGGGTTCAGGCGTTGACGGGGACACGTTCCCTCCTCACCAGGATGCCCTGCGGCCGGAAGCGGACCACGAGCAGCAAGACCAAGCCGTACAACACGATTCGCCATTCGGGTGCGAGCCGGAGCGCCTCGGGCGCGCCGATCAGCACCACCGCGCCGAGCACCGCGCCGTACGGCGACGAGGTGCCGCCGAGCACCAGAATGGTCACCACCAGCAGCGACATGGGCAGGTTGAACACGGTCGGATCGATGTAGGAGTACTGGTGCGCCAGCAGCGCCCCTCCGATCCCGGAGAAGAACGCCGCGATGGCGAAGGCGAGCGCCTTGTAGTCGCGCACCGGCACACCGGCCGAGCGCGCCGCCACCTCGTCCGCGCCGATCGATTTGATGACCGTGCCCAGCCGCGACCGCTGCACGCCCACGATCACCGCGAGCACGATGGCCAGCACCACCAGTTCCAGCTGGAAAATCTGTTTGTGCGTGGTGAATTCGAACCCGAACAGCGACGGCGCGGGAATCCCGAAGATGCCGTAACTGCCGCGCGTCACCGGCTCCCAATTGCGGATCAACGCCACCGTCACGATGCCGATGCCCAGGGTGGCGATCGCGACATAGTGCCCGCCCAGCCGCCACAGCGGCGCGGCCAGCACCGAAGACACCACGGCCGCGACGATTCCCGCGATGATGATCGCGGGCAGGAACGACCAGCCGTGCGAAACCGTCAGCACCGCAGAGGTATACGCCCCGATGGCGATGGGCCCGGCCTGACCGATGGCCAGCTGTCCCGCCGACCCGGCGACCAGCGTCATGGACACCGCGATGATCGCGTACGCCACGATCTGCGTCCCCACCGAGATGCCGTAATCGTTCGAGATCGCCGGAATCACCAGTCCCGCAAGGGCGAACGCGATGAGCGCATGCCACCACCGCACCCGCAGCTGCCGTCCGGCCCCCAGGAACGTCCCGGTCAGCGGCTCGGATTCGATGGCCGGCGGCCGCGCCAGCAGCCCGCCCGGCCGCAGCACCAGGAACACCACCAGCAGCCCGAACGTGATCAGGTCCCGGTACCCGTCCCCGAACGTGTAGATCCCGAACGCCTCCACCAGCCCGAGCACGAAACCGCCCACCACGGCCCCCGGAATCGATCCGAGCCCGCCGATGGTGGCCGCCACGAACCCGGTCATCCCGACCACCCCGCCGCTGGTCGGCGAGATATTCGAGTTGTAGAGCCCGACGAAGATCCCCGCCAGCCCGCCCAGCCCGGACGCGATGGCGAAGGCCAGCGACTGCACCCGCCCCACCCCGATGCCCATCTGCGCGGCGGCGTCCGGATCCTGCGCGGTGGCGCGAATGGCCAGCCCGTGCCGGCTGTAGCGCAGGAACGCCCACAGCCCCGCCATCACCGTGATGGTGATCGCGAACATGACCACGTCGGAGGTGCCGAACCGCACCCCGCCGAGCCGGAAGTTATTGGTGGACAACACCTGTGGGAACGGCCGGGTGTCCGGCCCGAACACGATGGCCACCACGTTCTCGATGATCAGCCCGACAGCCACCGTCGCCAGCAGCGCCGCGATGGCGGGCGCGCGCCGCAGCGGCCGCACCGCCAGCACGTCGATGGCGACGCCGACCAGCGCGGTCGCCCCCACCACCAGGATCAGCGCCGCCCACAGCGGCAGCCCGTGCTCGGCGATCAGCCACCAGCCGAACACCGACCCGAAGGCGAAGATCGCGCCGTGCGCGAAGTTGATGACATTGCTGACCCCGAAGATCAGCGTGATGCCCACGGCAATGAGCGCGTACGCATTGCCGTGGACCAGACCCGCGATGAGCGTGTCGAACATCTACTTGTTCCCGGTGGGCACGAACTGCCCGTTCTTCAGCACCAGCTCGATCGGCTTCACGCCGCTGGGACGACGCGTGCCCTGGTCGAAGGCGAAGGTGCCCAGGCCGATGCCGTCGAAGTCCTTGATCTCGCGCAGGCCCTTCAGAATGCCCTCACGGGTCGCCCCGCCCTGCTTGGCGGCCTTGACCAGCACATTGAGCGCGTCATAGGCGTAGACGTTGAAATCGCCCGGATCGGTGCCGAACTTGGCCTTGAACTTGCCGACGAACGCCTGGATCTTCGGGTTCGGATCCGAGGCCGAGAACACGCCGTTGACGATGTCGCCCTCGGCCGCGGTGCCCGCCAGCGAGATGAACTGCGGGGTGTTCTGCCCGCCGAAGAACTGCCCGCCGAAGCCGACATCGCGCAGCTGCTTCACCACGAGCGCGCCGTCCGGGCCATAGCCCAAGTGCACGAACGCGTCCGGGTTGGCGTCGCGGCCCTTGATCAGCACCGGACGGAAGTCCTGCGAGTCGGGCAGGATCGGCGAGGAGTACACGATCTCGACGCCCTTCTCCTTCGCGAACTGCTCGAAGAACTTGAAAGCCTGCTTACCCCAGTCGGTTTCGAGGTAGACCACGGAAACCTTCTTGGCCTTGGCCGACACCCACTGGGCGTTGCGCTCCTGGAACACGTCCAGGGTGATCGACGGGCTCCACGAGTAATCCCCGCCCTTGGTGAAATCGGTGGAGGAGTTGGTGAACCCGTACTGCACCAGCTTGCCCCGGTTGTACACCGGCGACGCCGCGATGGAGGCCGGCGAGGAGAAGTCGCCCAGCTCCGCGATGATGGAGTTGTCGCCGACGAACTTGGTGGCGATCGGCACCGTCTGCTTCGGGTCGGATTGCGAATCCTCCCACTTCAATTCGACCTTCTTGCCGTCGATCCCGCCGGCCGCGTTGATCTCGTCCAGGGCCAGGTCGAAGCCCTGCTGCCAGAGCCGCCCGTACTCCGCCGAAGCGCCCGTCTTGGGCCCCGACACCCCGAAGTAGACCGTCCCCTTGTCCGCGGAAGAACTGTCGGAGCACGCCCCCGTCAGACCCGCCACCAACGCCGCCGACGCGACACCCACCACCAGCCGGAGCCGACGCGACCCGGACCACTGCTTGCTCATCTTGTTCCTCTGTGACTCACCCACGCGACGCCCGGGCCTGAAAGCGCTTGCGATGCCCGGTCGGACACCGCCTGGTCGTCACCCGGGGCACCCCACCGCCGCGCGAGGGTTGCCGATCAGCGAGCCGGGGCTCGAACATGCTGATACTCGTGACCGTGCGCCAGAGAGTAATTACGCGCCGCGGGCCTCGACAGTGTTCGAATCACCGTGAAGTCAAAGACCATCCGCGCCCGCCCGGGAACAGGGGCGAGCGCGGGCCGTCGAATGCGCCGCCGGGGGCGGGGATTCGGCTTCGTGCGTCAGGCGTCGAGGTGACCGGCGAGCCAGGCCGGGAACTCGGTGAGGTCGGTCAGCACCACGTCCGCGCCCTCGGCCGAGAGTTCCTCCGCCGCATACGGTCCCGTGGTCACCGCCACCGCGATCGCGCCCGCGGCCTTCGCGCCGCGCACATCACCGAGGTGATCGCCGACGTAGATGCGGGCGCCGTGGGCGCGCAGCACCTCGCCCTTCTCCTCCGCCCACACCCCGCCGACGAGATCATCCACATCCATCCCCAGGTGATCCACATGCAGTTGCGCCTGCGGCTGGTTCTTGGCGGTGATCACCAGGACCTTGCCGCCCGCCTTGTGCACGGCCGCCAGCGCATCGTCCACGCCCGGCAGTTCCCGGCTCGGCGTGATGGCCAGCCCCGGGTACAGCTCGCGGTAGCGCCCGACCACGCCCGGCACCTGGTCTTCCGGGAACCAGTGCGCGGCCTCGATCTGCAAGGGCGGCCCGAGCCGCGACACGGCGAGCGCGGAATCGATCGGCACGCCGGTTTCGGCGGCGACCGCATCCCAGACGGCGGCGATGCCCGGCCGGGAATCGATCAAGGTCATATCCAGGTCGAACCCGACGACGAGCCCAGCGTCCCGACCGGTCGCATGATCAACAGCCACGGCTCGACCCTACGGACCGGCGGGAAAACCGGAGGCGGCAGGGTTCGGCCGCGAACTAGGCTCGGGCCATGACTGATCAGGGCACGCTGTTCTGCGGGATGGAGCTGGGCGCACGCATCGAGGGCGTGGAAACGGATCTGATCACCAAGGGCGCGGCCGCCGCCCACGCCCGCCGGAGCGACGGCCAGGGTTTCGCCATCCCGCTCGCGGGCGGCGTGGCCGCCTACGCCGAACCCGGTTCACCACTCAACAAAGTGGCGGGCCTCGGCTTCGACGGGGTGCCCACCACGCGTGAACTCGTCGAGATCGAAGCCCTGTACGCCAAGCGCGACACCCCCGTCCAGGTGGAGCTCTCCCACCTCGCCGACCCCGAGATCGGCGCCCTGCTGACCGCCCGCGGCTACCGGCTGCTCGGATTCGAGAACGTCCTCGGCCTGGCACTCACCGACGCCGACCTGCCCACCCCCGCACCCGGCGTCGTCGTCTCCCCCAGCGACGACACCGAATTCGACCTCTGGCTCACCCTGGTCGCCGACGGCTTCGCCCACCCCGACACCCAGGGCATCGCCTCCCACGAGGAATTCCCCCGCGAAATCATCGCCGCCGCCATGCGCGACCTGACCACCGCCGCCGGCGTAACCCGCTACCTGGCCCGCCACAACGACGCCCCCGCCGGCGGCGCCAGCATGCGCCTCGCCGCCGGAATAGCTCAATTAACCGGCGCGGCAACAGTTCCCACACATCGCCGCCACGGCGTCCAAACCGCCCTGCTCGCCACCCGCCTGTCCGACGCCCGCACCGCCGGCTCCGACATCGCCACCATCACCACCCAGCCCGCCTCAAAATCCCAGCAGAACGCCCAGGCCCGCGGCTTCTCCCTGCTCTACCCACGCGCGATCCTCGTCAAATCCTGACCGCCGCTGCCGGACCCCGGCCCGGCGGGCGATCTCCACAACGGACGGTGCGGTCAGTGCGGCAGCCGATGAACCGCGATGGGCCGCAACCGCTCGCGGAGTTCGTCACCGCTCGCGCCGAAGAGCTGCTCGTCGGTCTCGACGGCGATCCGAATCGCTTTGCGCGCCAAGGCTCGACCATCGGCCGTGATCTCGACCCGCAATACGCGCGCGTCCGCCGGATCGGGTCGCCGCAGCAGCAACCCGCGCTCCTCGAGCGCGCGAATCACCTTGGACGCCATCATGCGATCCGCCCCCGACATATCGGCGATCTGCTGCTGGGTCGGCAGTTCCCCCTGCCGTCCCAGCCATCCGGCCGAGGCGAGCAGATTGAACTGGGTGGGTGTGAGCCCGAGCGGCCGCAGATTCCGTTCCAGCGTCGCCCGCCATTCCAGCGCCGCGTGGTGCAACCAGAATCCGGGACTCCGCAGCGGCCCGCGCGGCGCGGCATGCGATTCATCCACGTCGCAGTGCCTCCCGCTCCAGAGCGGCGAACGTCCTGGGCATATCGGCCCGCATCCCCTTCTCCCAGATCAATCGGAACAGCGGCCCCATCGGCCCGTGTACCTCCACATGTTCCGCGACCCGAACGGTCCCGTCGCCCAGCGGCTCATAGGTCCGGTGCCCGCGCAACTTCCCGAACGGCAGCCCCGCTTCGCTCGTCCAGGATTCGCCCGCCACCACATCGGTGATGGTGAATGGCCCCGCCGGCGCGCCCTTCGGCTTCACCCACCCCTTGGTCCCCGCTTCGAACTCCCCGTCGATCCGCGACTTCTCCTCGTGCGGGTCCCAGTCCGCCCATCGCGTCACATCGGTGGCCACCGCCCAGATCTTCGCGATATCGCCCTTGATCACGGCCGATTCGAAGAACGAATACATCATGGCTACCTGCCTCGATCGACACCATATGTTGTTGCGACAACAGTAACCGTAGTCGCGACAACAATCAATACGCGCCCTTCGGGTGTAGGAATCGGGGCGGAAGTCGGTGGCGGCGTAGCAGGTACGCCGCCACCGACTGGTCCCGTGGTTACGGGGCCGGGGCGTAGCCGAGCGGGCGGGTGGTGAAGGTGCCTCGGCCTTGGGTTCGGCTGCGCAAACGGGTTGCGTAGCCGAACAGTTCGGCTAGGGGGACGGCTGCCGTGATCACCACGACGCCGGTTCGGGTCACCGAACCGGAGACGCGGGCGCGGCGGGCGGACAGGTCGCCCAGGACGGCGCCGACGTAGTCCTCCGGCACCGTGACGGTCGTTTCCACCACGGGTTCCAAGATCGCCATCGCACTGGCGCGGAGGGCGTCCCGGAGGCCGAGGCGGGCCGCGGTGCGGAAGGCCAGCTCGGAGGAGTCCTTGCTGTGCGTCGCGCCGTCGACCAGCGTGACGTGCAGCCCGGTCACCGGGTGGCCCGCCAGGGGACCCGTCGCGAGTGCGTCGCGGCAGCCCTGCTCGACTGCACGGACGAACTCGGCGGGCACCCGGCCGCCCACCACGGTGGAGGCGAACTCGAAACCGGTGGCGGCCGTGTCGAAACCGCTTGTCTCGTGCTCGACGAGGCCGGGAGCGGCATCGCTGTCACGAGATGCACTCAGTGGCCGGACGTCGAGGACGATGTGCGCCCACTGTCCGGAACCGCCGTCCTGCTTGACGTGGCGGTAGGTGAAGCCGGTGACTCCGCGGACCACGGTTTCCCGGTAGGCGACCTGCGGTTGGCCGACGGTCACCACCAGGCCGCGGTCGCGGCGCAGCTTCTCCACCACGACCTCGAGGTGCAGTTCGCCCATACCGGCCAGCAGCGTCTGACCCGTTTCGGGGTCCGTGCGGACCACCAGCGACGGGTCTTCCTCCGCTATCCGGGACAGCGCCACGGCCAGCTTCTCGGCCTCGGCATTGTTCTTGGCCTCGACCGCCACCGAGATCACCGGATCCGTCGGATTCGGCGGTTCCAGCAGGACCGGAGCCTCGGGTGCGCACAGGGTCGCGCCGACCCGGGCCTGCTTCGGACCCACCAGCGCGACGATATCGCCGGCGGTCGCGACCTCCACCTCCTCGTGCCGATCCGCCTGCACGCGCAGGATGCGGGCGATGCGTTCGCGCCGGCCCGGACCCGCGTCCAGCACCGTGTCGCCCTTGCGCAGCTCGCCCGAGTACAGGCGTACGAAGGTGAGCCGGCCGGTGGGCGTGGCGTGCACCTTGAACACCAGTGCCGCAAGCGATTCCGCCGGATCGGCCGTCCGATCCAGCGGCGAGGGCAGGTAGGCCACGGCGGCGTCGAGCAGCGGCTCGATGCCACGGTTGCGGTAGGCCGCACCGCACAGCACCACGACGGCCGCACCCGAAAGGGTCAGCGCGCGCAGGGCCGCGGACAGGGTGTCGTCGGCCAGTGCCGAGTGTTCGACATATTCCTCCAAAGCGTTCGAATCATGTTCTGCTACTGCTTCTTCCAATGCACGGCGACGGTCGCGCGCCTGCTCGGCGAGGTGATCGGGAATCGGTTCCACGACGGGCCCGGCGACCCCGTCCGCCCACACCACGGCGCGCATGCGAACCAGGTCCACCACGCCGGTGAACTCGTCTTCGCTGCCGATCGGCAACTGCACCAGCAGCGGATTCGGGTGCAGCCGTGCGCGAATCGACGCGACGGCCGCCTCCAGGTCCGCCCCGGCGCGATCCATCTTGTTGACGAACGCGATGCGCGGCACGACATGGCGATCCGCCCGCCGCCACACCGATTCGCTCTGCGGCTCCACACCGGCGACCGCATCGAAAACCGCTATGGCACCGTCCAATACGCGCAGCGAACGCTCCACCTCATCGGAGAAGTCGACGTGCCCGGGCGTATCGATCACGGTCAGCCGGTGACCGTTCCACTCACAGCTCACGGCCGCCGCGAAAATGGTGATGCCGCGATCGCGTTCCTGCGGATCGAAATCGGTGACAGTGGTGCCGTCGTGCACCTCACCGCGCTTGTGCGTCATACCGGTGAGGAACAGCATCCGCTCGGTGACGGTGGTCTTCCCCGCATCGACGTGCGCGAGAATGCCGAGGTTGCGAACGGTGGCGAGAGATTGTCGGGAAACATTGGTACGCACGGTCTTACGTCCTTCGTGCTGATCCTGGACAGGACAGCGCGATTCCCGGACCGGGAATTACGGAATGAATGAGGTCCGGGTACTCAGTACCGGCCGCGCAGCCGGCACCGAGCCGGCGAAGACACCAGGATCACCTCGTAGCGAGGGCGAGCCACGACAGCAGCGTGTGAACGCATGACCGGCTCCCTTCCTGGTACGAGTCCCGCGGCGAGCAGAGCCGAACCCCCTGACCTCGCCGGGGCTACGGTAACAGTCAGGCGGATATCAAGTCACCTGGATTTCCGGTCGGGTCAACCGCTTTCGCCGCACGTCCCGGCAGGGCCAGCGCCACCAGCGCGCCCAGCAGTGACATGACCGCCCCGGCCGCGATCGCGGGGCCGAATCCGGCAACGAATTCCGCGGCCGAACCGTAACCGCCGAAACCGGCGAAAATCGCGACCACCACGGCAATTCCGAAGACGCCACCGAGTTCGCGCATCATGCTGTTGGCGCCGGCCGCCTTACCGATGAGTCCGTGCGGGACCGCCCCGACAACCGCACTCTGCGCGGTAGGAATAGCCATGGATACCCCGATTCCCGAGAGCACCAGCGCCGGAATCATCCGGGTGTAGGACATTCCGGGATCGGCGAGGAGCGCGACCCAGCCCATGCCCGCGGCCTGCAAGAGCAAGCCCACCACCATGATCGGCCGCTCACCCACGCGGTCCGCCAGCGCTCCCGCCAGCGGGGCACAGAAGAACAGGGTGAGCGTCCAGGGCAAGAGCCGCAGCCCCGCGCCGAGGGGTCCGTAATGGAATACCGACTGCATGAATTGCGCGAAGAAGAACACCGCGCCGAAGAGAGCGGCGAAGGTCAGGAAGATCGCGACATTGCCGGCCGCGAATCCACGAGAGCTGAACAAGCGAATCGGAAACATCGGTGTGCGCGTGCGGGATTCCCACACCGCGAAGGCCACGATCGCGGCGACGCCGCCGCTCGTCGTCAGCAGAATCTCCAGGCTCGACCAACCCGCGATGTTCCCGCGCACCAGCCCCCACACCACGCCCAGTGCGCCGGCGGTCACCAGCAACAGGCCGATGCCGTCAAACGCGGTCTCGGAGCCGAAACCCTCCGGAATCCTGGTCAGCACCAAAGGTATCGCCAGCAGACCTATCGGCACGTTCACCCAGAAGATCCACTGCCACGACAACCCCTCCGCGATGGCCCCGCCCACCAGGGGTCCACAGGCCACCGCAAGCCCGGTCACGCCTTCCAGAATTCCGATAGCGACACCCCTGCGCTCGGGCGGAAAAGCCGCACCGACCAACGCCAGCGCCAGGCTCATGATCAACGCCGCACCGACGCCCTGCACTACTCGCGCCGCGATCAGCGGTCCGACCGCGGGCGATACCGCACACGCCGCCGAACCGGCCACGAAGACGGCGAGCCCCACCGCGAACATGCGCCTGCGGCCGAAGCGGTCTCCGACCACCGCGGCCGTGATCAGCAATACCGCGAAACTGAGGTTGTAGCCGTTGACCGTCCACTCCAGCGTGGGCAGCGAAGCGTCGAGATCCTCCCGGATCGTGCCCAAGGCCGTCGACACCACCAGGGTGTCCAATGCCGCCATCATCGAAGCCACCGCGCCGAGCGCCAGCACCCAGCGCTGCGCAGCCCGTGAAACCGCCCACGTACTCATGCGAGTCCTTCCAATCGATCCCGTACGAGTACCGACCGGCGTGCCGCGGAAAGTCATCGAGTACCCGCCGATGACTTTCCGCAGTGCGCGCTGTCGATATATGGGGGGCTCCGCCGGCCGCCTCGACCCGGAAGGACATCGGATGATCGACACCGAAGAGTTCGCGCTCCGCACCATGCCGTATCGGCGTGAGCTGCTCGCCCACTGCTACCGCATGGTCGGCTCCGTGGACGACGCCGAAGACCTCGTGCAGGAAACATTGCTGCGCGCCTGGCGCGGCTACCCGGAATTCGAAGGCCGGGCGTCCGTCCGCACCTGGCTGTATCGGATCGCCACCAACACCTGCCTCAACGCACTCGAACACAGCAGTCGGCGGGTCCTGCCTTCCGGACTCGGCGACCCCACCGAATACCGCGGGCGGATCGGCCCCGACAGCGACTCCGTCCCGTGGCTGCAACCGATCCCGGACGCGTACCTCGAGACGACCGATCCCGAGGCGATCGTCGCCGCCCGGCACGGCACCCGCCTCGCGCTCATCGCCGCCTGGCAGTGTCTACCGCCCAAACAACGAGCGGTGCTGATCCTGCGAGATGTACTGCACTGGAAGGCAACCGAGGTGGCGAGCCTGCTCGACACCACCCCCACGGCGGTCAACAGCTCGCTGCAACGCGCGCACGCGACTCTCGCGGACAGCGCCACCGACGCCGACCGCATCACCGAACCCGACGATCCCATGCTGCGCGCCGTGTTGGACAGGTACGCCGCGGCGTTCGAATCACTCGATATGGACGCGCTGGCACAGCTCTTGAAGGAAGACGTCGTCTGGGAGATGCCGCCGATTCGCGAATGGTTCGCCGGCCGCCCCAGTGTCGTGCACCTGATCGCCACGCAATGCCCGTCACAGGCGGGTGACGTCCGCATGATTCCCACCGCCGCCAATGGGCAGCCGGCCTTCGCCATGTACCTGAACGGGGAAGCCCACTCGATCCAGGTGCTCACGGCGACGCCGACGGGCATCGAGCGGGTCACGGCATTCCACGGACCAGAACGGTTCGAACCGTTCGGATTGCCGAAAAGCCTGTAATACAAGGCAATCGGCCACAAGGGCGGCGAGGAGAGCGAAGGCGCTGGAATTTCTACCCAAAAGAATTTAGAAGGAAGCTCCCCCATGGCCTCGCCGATACCCACGGTAGCAGTCAGGACGGGATCAAGTCACCGAGATTCTCCGGGGTGAAGACCTCGCAGCCCGCGGGCAGACCGTCGGGGCTGGTCAGACCGATGAAAGTAACAGGCTCGGTGAGGGTTTCGCCGTCCCACAGCTCCGCCGCGGCGCCCATCAGCTCCGCCAGATAACCCACTCCGAGGTACTTCCGGGCGAGCACGGCGCGCGCCAGATCCGAGGTGGTCACCGAATTCTCCTCCACCCGGTTGTAATCCGGCTCGCCCGCCAGATTCAGGTGCAGCCATTTCACCCGCCACTCCGTGCCGTACCGGAAGAACACCAGCGGAAACGCGACCCGGCCCGCGCCACGCAGCTCCGACTTCATCCGCACGGTGCGCGGCTCGTACGGCAGACCGGCCTGATACGCCTCGCGCAGCATGAATCCGAAGAACGACTCGCGGACCTCGTCGAAACCCTCACCGGTGTAGATGTTCACCTGCGGCAGCACCGCGAACGCACGCACCTTGTGCAGGTCGATCTCGATGAATTCCGACGCGCCGTCCGGCGCCTCGGTGATGTCACCGGAGTGCGTACCACCGACCTCGGTCAAGTTGGTGTACGACAACCAGCCGCGCTCCTCGAAGTCCGCGTCCAGCAGTAGTGCCGACAGATCGAAATCGGTCCGTTCGCTGCGTTCGTGCCAGTAGACGAAGAACCGGAGCAGGCCACCGTGCACCCGGCTGACCGAACCTCGCGGCAGTACACCGAGACCGTGTCCGATCCCCTTGCCGCTCAACGGAAGCGCCACATCCAGCATGTCCGGATCGATCACCACGCGCGGGCGCGCGGGCAGGCGGCGACGCAGCTCGGCGTCCAGCAGCGCGCACAAACGCTCGAGTATGCCGGTATCGATCGGCGCCCGCGTATCGGCGAATACCCGGCCCCGGCCCAGCCGATTGGTGAACACCCGCCGCCCGATGCCGGACCCCACCGGCACATCGGCGGCAGCACCGGATCCGATCACCCCGGCGCGATTCTCCAAATGCTCACGCACAGAGATCAACACCCGCCCGGACACCGCGCCGATCGTCGCCTCGACAGCGGCCAGCACCGCCGCACGATCGGCATCGGTGGCGGCCGCACGCAAGAGCCGATCCAGCGAACGAAACAGCAGACCCGGTGCGGAACACAGCAATTCGGCTGCCGTCGCCACCTCGCCGGTGGACAGCAAATCCTCCAGCCGCGACAGGAAGGACGGCGCTCGCCGCTCCCCACGCGCCACCTCGAACACCGCCGCCGCATCCGGCCAGCGCGGGAACTCGTGCGGATGCAGGCGCTCGCCGAGCCGCTTCCAGGCCTCCCGGTGCGCGGCGACATCTCCGAGCTTGGCGGGCTGCGCCGCCACCACCGCATCGAGAGCGGCCAGCAGCGCGCGCCGGGTACGACGCGGCAGCGAACGGAAACGGGTGGGCGTCAATAGCGAGACATCGCCTTCGGACAGCAGACAGGCCAACCGCAGCACATCGGTCACCGTGTCCACCAGCAGTCCGGCGCCGGCCGCCAGCCGCACCTCGTTGACGATCGCGCGATGCTCCCGCACCGGAATCGACGGCGGCTGCGGGCCGGTGGCACAGTACAACGCCAGCTCACGCAAGGCCGCCGCATCGTCGTCGCCGAGTGGAATCGCACTGCCCGCCAGTGCGAGATACAGCGCGGATACCTCGTCCGCCAGGGCGGCGCCGGAATGCAGCACCGTCACCCGGTCGCTCGGTGCGGCCAGCAGCTCATCGTGCGCCGCCACCAGGTCCGCGTAACTGTGCTGGTACCGGCCGTACTTCGGCAGCGCCAGCAGGTTCAGCAGCCCCTGCTCGGCATCGGCTTCGATGCGGGCGGCAGCGAGCTCATCGGTGAGGGCATCGAGCAGACAGGACAGCCAGAACTCCACGGTGTCCGGCACATTCGCGGGGAATCGCTTGAAGTAGGCATTGTGCTGGACGTGCGCACCGGCCATCCGCCGCACGACCGGCAGCACTCGCACGGCGGTATCGATGACCGCCGGCGCCGCCAGAGCGGACAATCGGGCGAACAGTTCGCTCGACAGTTTGAACCCCACCGACATGAGCACGGCATCGAACTGCCGGGTCGCGGCGGCACCGTCCCCGGCCGGTCCCTCGACCAGCGGCAGGCGCAAGGTGCGGCGGATGACGAACTCTTCCGGATCCCAACTCACCCGGGCATCTTCGCATCAACCGATGAGCAGCGCCGCTGATAAAAGTACGGCCAAGGCGAGCAGTGCGCCTTCGATCCAGGTCAGGCGGCGGCGTGGGGTGTCGGTGGCTTTGAGCATGCGGTAGCCGAGGGCCAAGCCGATGGCGAGGGCCAGGAGGTGGCCGACATTGGTGAAAGTGCGACCGGCCAGGACTGCGTCGATGGCCAGGGCGGACCAGCCTGCGGCCCAGAGGAATCGGAAGTCGCTGGGGATGGAGGCGATCAGTGCGCCGACCAAAGCCATGGCGCCGTAACTGATTCCCACGTCCTCGGCCGAGGCGATGCTGTCCGGGAGCCAGTCTTGGTGGACGCCGATCCAGAGTCCGATGGCCACCAGCAGGGTCGCGCCGATATGACCGGCGAGGAAGACCGCCAGGAGCCGGCGGCCGCCGAACCTCAACTCCGACAAGGCGAGCAGGGCTCCGAACATGATCAGCACGCCCCAGGCGACGGTGTCGTCGCCGATGATCAGTGCGCTGGAGAAGAGGGTGCCGACGTGGCCGTGGAGGAGGTTGTGCAGGTTGGTGCTGGCATGCAGGACGACCTTCGTTGCGGCGGCGTCGTTCAGGACTGTGAGCACGATCGTCGACAGGGCGAGCAGCAGCAGATAACTCAGCGTCACCCGCAGCCTCGGCCGGCCGGTAGCCGGTTCTCGCACAGCCGAATCCATGCTTTGCACAACGGAACCCGCGGCACGCGTTGTTCCCCGCCACGCCGGTTGTGCCATAAGACGCAGCAAACTCACCCTG
>NZ_BDCD01000020.1 GCF_001613325.1 Nocardia yamanashiensis NBRC 100130
GCTACGGCCGGCCCGGCCTGCGAACCGTCCTGCGCCGCAGCGGAATCCGAATCCTCTCCCGCTGCGGCGGTAGGCCGCGTCGCTCTGGCGGCCGCGGACGGATCGCCCTCCGGGTCGCTCATTGCGGCTCGCTCGGGCGGAAGGCGCGCACCGTTTCCGCGGCGGCGACGGCCTTCAGCACCGCCATCGCCTTGTTGCGGGATTCGACGTCCTCGTATTCCGGGTCGGAGTCGGCGACCACGCCCGCGCCCGCCTGGACGTAGGCGGTGCCGTCCTTGAGGAGGGCGGTGCGGATGCAGATGGCGGTGTCGGCGTCGCCGGCGAAATCGAGGTAGCCGACCACGCCGCCGTAGATGCCGCGGCGGGTGGGTTCGAGTTCCTCGATGAGTTCCATGGCGCGGACCTTCGGTGCGCCGGACAGGGTGCCGGCGGGGAAGCAGGCGTTGACCGCGTCGAGGGCGACCTTGCCGGGCGCGAGGCGGCCGGAGACCGTCGACACCAGGTGCATGACGTGCGAATAGCGCTCGATGTGGCGGTATTCGGTGACGCGCACGGTGCCGGGTTCGCAGACGCGGCCCAGATCGTTGCGGCCGAGATCGACGAGCATGAGGTGCTCGGCGTTCTCCTTCTCGTCGGCGAGCAGGCCCTTCTCCAGCAGCAGGTCGTCCTCCTCGGTGGCCCCGCGCCAGCGGGTGCCCGCGATCGGGTGCGTGGTGGCGACGCCGTCCTTCACCGTGACCAGGGATTCGGGGCTGGAGCCGACGATGGAGAACGCGGTCTCGCCGGAGCCGTCCGGAATGTGCATGAGGTACATGTACGGGCTCGGATTCGACGCCCGCAGCATCCGATACAGGTCGATGGGCGTGCCGCCGTACTCCATCTCGAACCGCTGCGACAGCACCACCTGGAACGCTTCGCCGGCCTCGATCTCCTTGACCAGGCGGCGCACGCCCGCCCCGAATTCCTCGGAGGTGCGCTGGCGGCGGTAGTTCGGTTCGGGGCGGTCGAAGACCGACACCGTGGAATCGGCGGGCGCGGCGAGAGCCTCGGTCATGCGATCCAGCCGCGCCACCGCGTCGTCGTAGGCCTCGTCCACGCGTTCGTCGGTGCCGTTCCAGTTGACGGCATTGGCGATGAGCGTGATCGCGCCCTCGTGATGGTCGAACGCGGCCAGGTCGGTGGCCAGCATGAGCACCATCTCGGGCAATCGCAGATCATCGGCCGCGAGGACCGGCAGCCGCTCGATGCGCCGCACCGCGTCATAGCCCAGATACCCGACCATGCCGCCGGTCAGAGGCGGCAAACCGGGCACCCGCTCGGTGCGCAGCACCTCCAGCGCCTCCCGCAGCGCGACCAGCGGGTCGCCGCCCACGGGCGCGTCGGCCGGCGTCTGCCCCAGCCACGCCGCCTCGCCGTCCACCACGGTCAGCGCGGACGGGCTGCCCGCGCCGATGAACGACCATCGGGACCAGGAGCGCCCGTTCTCGGCGGACTCCAGCAGGAAGGTCCCGGCCCGGTCCCCCGCCAGCTTGCGATAGGCCGAGAGCGGAGTCTCCGAGTCCGCCAACACCTTTCGGGTCACGGGGACCACCCGGTGGTCGGCCGCGAGCTCACGGAACTGTTCCCGGGACGTGGTGTTGTCATTAGGCGAGCCGTGCATGACCACATCATTCCAGGCCCGGGGGCCGGGATATAAATCGCTATCCCCTCCCAGCCGCAGGACCCTCCGCCGCGAATACCTGAAGCGGTCATCACTACACTCGCGGCATCCTGCTCCGGCAGAAGACTCTGCTCAGCAGTACTTGGAGAGGTCGCACGCGGTATCCCATTCGAGAGGAGTTCAACACAGATGTACCCCTCGCAACCGGTCGCACCGGAGGGTCCACGGCACGCAGCTCCGCAGGTCGGTCACGGCATGATGCCGGGCCAGCCGCCGCGGATGATGAGCATGAACGGCGGTGGCAAGTATTCCGCCATCGCCTCTTTCGTCACGTATGTGAAGGCCCTGGAGGCGCTGGATCCGCGCAGCTTCCCGGACGAGTACGCCGAGCACACCGACCGGATCCGGGAGCTGAAGCCGTTCCTGCGGGCGCACGGCATCCTCGATGTCATGGACATCAAGAACCCGGAAGTCGCCGCCCTGATCGGCGTGTGATCCACGGGCTCACGGTGGGTGACCCGGTTTTTCGGGGGTCCCGGGGGTTGCGCTCCCGGGACCCTCATTCAGTTAGTCTGCCTAACATGAAGGCTGGCCAGCTCGCCCCGAACTTCTCTCTCCCCGATCAATCCGGCGCTCCGCGGACCCTGGAATCCCTCTTGGCCGACGGCCCGGTGGTGCTCTTCTTCTACCCCGCCGCCAACACCCCCGTCTGCACCGCCGAAGCCTGCCATTTCCGGGATCTGGCAAGCGAATTCAAGGCCCTGGGCGCGACCTGCGTCGGCATCAGCGCCGATTCGGTGGACGTGCAGTCCGGCTTCGCCGAGAAGCAGTCCCTCGGCTACCCCGTACTCTCCGATCAGGGCGCGAAGGTGGCGGCCGAATTCGGCGTCAAACGCGGCCTGCTCGGCGCCCTGGTCCCGGTCAAGCGCACCACCTTCGTCATCGACCCGGACCGCACCATCGCCAAGGTCATCTCGAGCGAACTGCGCGCCAACGTGCATGCCGACGAAGCGCTCGAATTCCTGCGGACCCGGGGCTGATCGAATGGCCTTCGTGCGGCTGGCGTTCTTCCCGGGCGGTACCGAGCGGCACTATCTGGCCATCGGGGCCGAACTCGACGACGTCGAATTCCCGCCCGGGCGGCTGCTTTTCGCCGCCGGACCGGCCGACGGCGGCTGGCAGGTGGTGCAGGTCTGGGAGACCCGCGCCCAGCTCGACGCCTTCAACCAGGCGCATTTCCTGCCCGCCCTGGCCCGGGCGGCCGGGCGGGCCTTCCCGCAGCCGCCGCGGGTCACCGATTTCGAAACCCTGGATCTGTCTTTCAGCGCACCCTGATCCGGTGCGCACCTGCTCGAGCGACCTGACGTGAATTCGAATTCCGAGGGGGCCCAGCTTGACCAGCACGACCACCACCGGTGCGAGAACGGAGGACGCGGGCGCGCCATCGCGGGATGATGGACGGGTGCCTGCGCAAAACTTCGGGCGCACAACGTTTTTCATCCTCGCCTGCACCTCGGTGCTGTCGGGGGTGTTGCTGTTCGCCACGGTCGACCCCCACCTGCGCGAAGTGGGGATGCTGGCGGGCGGGCTGGACACGCACATCTACCGGGACGGGGCGCTGCGGGTGCTGCGCGATATCCCGCTGTACGAGGACCCGACGCTGGCGGGGTTGTCCTACACCTATACGCCGTTCTCCACCTTGAGTTTCCTGCCGATCGCGGCGGTGCCGTGGGGGTGGGTGAACGGGACCTGGGCGGCGCTGAACCTGGTCATGCTGTTCGGGTGTGTGCTGCTGTGCTGGAAACTGCTGGGGTACACGCTGACTCGGCGGCTCGCGGCGGTGAGCGCGCTGATCACGCTGACCTGCACCTTCCTGGAACCGGTGCGGTCGACGCTGTACTACGGGCAGATCAATCTGATTCTGATGGCGCTGGTGCTGCTGGGATTCTCACGGCCGGACGGCAGCCGCGCGCGCGGCATCGGGGTGGGGATCGCGGCCGGAATCAAGCTGGTGCCACTGTTTTTCGTGGTGCAGTTCGCGGTCCTGCGGCAGTGGCGGGCGGCCCTCACGGCGGCGGCGACGTTCCTGGCGACGGTGCTGATCGCGTGGATCGTGCTGCCGGCGGATTCGCGGCAGTACTGGACCTCGACGTTCTTCCATTCGGATCGGATCGCACCCGATACCCAGCCGGCCAATCAGTCACTGCGCGGGGCGGTCGCGCATCTGCTGGATCATCCGGTGCAGATGCGGTACTGGCTGCTGCTGGCGGTGCCGGTCGCGGTTATCGGGCTGCTGGTGAGCGCGGCGCTGTACCAGCGCGGGGAACGGCTGCTCGGGGTCACGCTGAGTGGGATGACGGCGTGCGCGGTCTCGCCGTTCGCGTGGAATCACCACTGGGTGTGGTTCGTGCCGTTGTTCGTGTACTGCGTGCACCGGGCGCAGTCCGCACCCCGCTGGTGGGGTGCGGCCGGGGCGCTGTATCTGGCGGTCGGGGCGTGGAGTTACCACTGGACCGAGACCTGGGTGGTGGTGGGCTGGTTCCTGTTCCCGCCGTCGTGGCCGGTTTCGCCGATTCTGCTGAACATGTACGTGATCGTGTATCTGATCATTCTCGGCGCGGCGCTGCGGTTCGTCGGCGTCCGGCGCGGCTGGGCGCTGGTCCGCAGCGGCGCTGGGGCGTAGCCGGAGTGGCGTTCCGGCGCTGTCCGGCGCCTCCGGCATACGCTGCTGGCATGACTACGCCCAGTACAGAACAGCCGGAACGGAAGAGTTCGTCCTTCGTCACGTGGCGCAATCGCATCATTGCCCTGCTGTTGCTGGCACTCGTGCTGTGGATCGCCTATCTGATTCTGGCGGCGTTCATTCCGCGTTGGTGGGCGCAGCGCATCGCGGAAATGGTGTCGGGCAGTTTCTCCAAGGGCATCTGGTACGGCTTGGTCATCGGATTGCTGTGCACGCTGATCCCGCTTTTGCTGTTCCTGTTCGCGGGCACCACTTGGAAAAAACGGGGTGGTCCGTTTATTGCGGGCGCTTCCGCCGTTCTCGCCGTCGTGCTCGCCGTCCCGAATTTGATGACGCTGACCATCGTGCTCGGCAACTCCAATGCCGCACACGCCGGAGAACGCATTCTCGATGTCGACGCGCCGGCCTTTCGCGGAGCGGCGATGACCGGCGCCATCGCCGCCGCCGTATTGTTCCTGCTGGTGGCATTTCTGGTGGTGCGCAGGCGATTCCGCCGGCATCGTGCCGAGAAACAACGGGCGGAACAAGAAAAGCAGCGCGTGTCGCCGGAAATCCCAGCTAATCCCCCGGACCTCGGCGCGAACTGAGCCGCGTGGCGACACGCGTGATCGATGTCACGTCATTGAGCAACCCCGTGACGGTTGAGCGAAATCGTGGCAAACTTCAACGTGCGGGTGACTCGCCGTTCCTCTTCCGCCGGCCGACAGAGCCACCGGCACAACAAGTCACTTGGCTGCTACGAGAGGGCGCGCACGGTGACCAAGTGGTTGAATCCGATGGAACAGCGAGCTTGGCGTACCCTCGTGGCCCTCACCACTCGCCTGCCCGCCGCACTGGACACTCAGCTGCAACGCGAGTCCGGGATTACCCATTTCGAATACTTCGTGATGACCCTGCTCTCCGAAGAACCAGGGCACCGATTGCAACTGAGTGAGCTTGCCCAGAAGGCAAACGCATCGCTATCGCGCCTCTCGCACGTGATCTCCAAACTCGAACGCCTCGGCTGGGCGCAACGCGTCTCGATCACCGGCCGGCGCGGCGCCCAGGCGGTCCTGACCGAGGCCGGTTTCCGCAAGGTCACCGAGGCCGCCCCCGGCTATCTGGAAACCGTGCGCGGCCTCGTCTTCGACGGCCTCGACAAGGAACAGACCAAACAGCTGCTCGAACTCGGCGAAACCCTGGTCGCCCAGCTCGACAAGGGCATGGCCCGCGGCCTCGGCCGCTCCGGACGACCCCCCGTCCACTGAGAACGCCTGCGCCCCAGCTACTCCGCGTCCCCCAGCAGCACGTCCCCCTGCGCCAGCAGCACATCGGTATCGAAGCAGGTATGCGTCCCCGTGTGGCAGGCCGCCCCCTCCTGATCCACGATCAGCAGCACGGTGTCACCGTCACAATCCAACCGCACCTCGTGCACATACTGCGTATGCCCCGAGGTCTCCCCCTTCACCCAGTACTGCTCCCGAGACCGCGAGTAGTACGTCCCCTTCCGCGTCTCGATCGTCCGGGCGAGGGCCTCGTCATCCATCCAAGCCATCATCAGCACATCCCCGGTGCTCTTCTCCTGCGCGATGGCAGCGAACAGCCCCTCGGCATTGCGCTTGAGACGGGCGGCGATAGCGGGGTCGAGACTCATGCCTCGGTTATAGCAAGGTCGTTCGTCATGCTTCGGAGCGGGGCGCGTCGGGGTCAGCGGACGGTGAGGCCTTCGGTGCGCATGGCGGTTTTGACTTCGCCGATGGTGAGGTCGCCGAAGTGGAAGACGCTGGCAGCGAGGACGGCGTCGGCGCCGGCTTGGACGGCGGGGGCGAAGTCGGCTACCTTGCCGGCGCCGCCGGAGGCGATGACGGGGACCGAGACGGCGGCGCGGACGGCGCGGATCATGGGGAGGTCGAAGCCGGCTTTGGTGCCGTCGGCGTCCATGGAGTTGAGCAGGATTTCGCCGACGCCGAGTTCGGCGCCGCGGATGGCCCATTCGACGGCGTCGATGCCGGTGCCGCGTTTGCCGCCGTGGGTGGTGACTTCCCAGCCGGACGGGGTGGGTTGACCGCCTTCGGGGACGGTGCGGGCATCCACCGAGAGCACGATGCACTGGGAGCCGAAGCGTTCCGACATTTCGCGCAGGACTTCGGGGCGGGCGATGGCGGCGGTGTTGACCGAGACCTTGTCGGCGCCGGCGCGCAGGAGGCGGTCGACGTCTTCGACGGTGCGGACGCCGCCGCCGACGGTGAGCGGGATGAAGATCTGTTCGGCGGTGCGGGTGACGACGTCGATCATGGTGCCGCGGTCGCCGGTGGAGGCGGTGACGTCCAAGAAGGTGAGTTCGTCGGCGCCCTGGGCGTCGTAGGTGGCGGCGAGTTCGACGGGATCGCCCGCGTCGCGCAGGTTCTCGAAGTTGACGCCCTTGACGACGCGGCCGGCGTCGACATCCAGGCAGGGGATGACACGGACTGCCAAGCTCATTGCGATACCTCTCCTCGGACGCGATCGGCCGTGACGGTGATCATGTCCAGTAGTTCTTCGTGCACGCCGGGGGCGGCCGCGAGCACCGAACCGGATTCGATGGTCCAGTCCCGGCCCAGCAGGTCGGTGACGACGCCGCCGGCGGCGCGCACCAGGGCGACGCCCGCGGCATTGTCCCAGGGGTGGTGGCCGAACACGACCGCGCCGCCGAGCACGCCGGATGCGGTGTAGGCCAGGTCGATTCCGGTGGAGCCGTGCATGCGCAGGCGGCCGGACAGGCGGCTGAGCGCGCCCAGCAGGTTGAAGCGGAAGATGCCGGGGATACGGCCCGCGCCGTCGATATTGAAGGTGCCGAAGCCGATCATGGAGTCCGAGAGTTTCGCGGCTTCCAAGGGCGGCAAAGGTTTTCCGTTCAGGAACACCGGCCCGCCGACGGCCGCGGCATAGCGCTGACCCTGCATGGGCAGCCAGGTCAGGCCGAGCACCGGCACGCCGTCGCGGACCAGCGCCAGCAGCATGCCGCAGAGCGGGTGTCCCTGTGAGTAATTGAAGGTCCCGTCGATGGGATCGAGCACCCACGCCGTCCCGGAGGTCAGCTGCGGTCCGCCGAATTCCTCACCGTGCACCGGGATTCCGGTGCGCTCGGCCAATTGCGCCGAGATCTGCTTCTCGAGCTCCAGGTCGAGGGCGGTCGCGAAATCGTTGCGCCCCTTCTGGACTGCGCTGGGAGCGCCGATCCCCTCCACGAAACGCGGTGCGGCAGTGTCGAGCACATCGCTGGCGATGGTGAGCAG
Organism: Nocardia yamanashiensis NBRC 100130; assembly: GCF_001613325.1. Classification (GTDB taxonomy): domain Bacteria; phylum Actinomycetota; class Actinomycetes; order Mycobacteriales; family Mycobacteriaceae; genus Nocardia; species Nocardia yamanashiensis. Next base: position 7,658 of record NZ_BDCD01000020.1, read on the forward strand.
CTCGGCGAGTTCCATCGGCGCTAGCGAACCGCGGCCAGTGCTTCGGGCAGGGTGAACCGGCCCGCGTACAGGGCTTTACCGATGATCGCGCCTTCGACGCCTTCCTCCACCAGCGTCGCGATGGCCTTCAGATCGTCCAGCACCGAGATGCCGCCCGAGGCGATGACCGGCGCTTCGGCGGCGTTGGCGACCTGGCTCAGCAGTTCCAGGTTGGGCCCGGTCAGGGTGCCGTCCTTGGAGACGTCGGTGACCACGTACCGCGAGCACCCGTCGCGCTCCAGGCGTTCGAGCACCTCCCACAGGTCGCCGCCGTCGGTGACCCAGCCGCGTCCGCGCAGCCGCCATTCGCCGTCGATGAGCTTCACATCCAGCCCGACCGCGATCTTGTCGCCGTATTCGCCGATGGCCCGCGCGCACCAGTCCGGGTTCTCGATGGCCGCGGTGCCGATGTTCACCCGCGCGCACCCGGTGGCCAGGGCCGCCTTCAGGGACTCGTCGTCGCGAATGCCGCCGGACAGCTCGACCTTCACATCCAGCTCACCGATCACCCCGGCGATCAGGTCCCGGTTACTGCCCTTGCCGAACGCCGCATCCAGATCCACCAGATGCACCCACTCGGCTCCCGCGTGCTGCCAGGCCAGGGCGGCGTCGCGCGGCGAACCGTAGGAGGTTTCGCTGCCGGCCTCTCCCTGAACGAGGCGCACGGCCTCACCATTGGCGACATCGACGGCAGGTAGCAGCACAAGACTCACGCAAGCATCTTATTGGTTACCCCTCGATCCCCCGTTTCCGGGCCGACCGGTCAATTCGGCCGGTTCCAATCCTGCGTGCAGAAGGTCCCCGAGGCCCGCGACCCGCGATCCTGCGGCGGCACCTGCCCGCACGCCTGGAACCACCGTGACCGGCCGTGGTCGTCGTACACCCGCAATGCGGGCGTGGCGCGGCCGGCGGTGACAGGCTGCTCGCACATCCGCCACAGCGCCGGGTTGGTGTCCTGCTCGCGCGTGTAGGTCCAGTCCAGCCACAGATGATCCTGCGGCGAAGCCGACGCGACCAGCTCCGCCCAGACGATCCATCCGTATTCCGGATGCCGCTGGGCGCGCAATTCGATCTGCCGGTTCCGGATGGGCGTGTCGAAGGCGGTCGACGGGTCGCCGACGGTCACGGACGGTACGGCCGGATCGGGTTGCAGCCGTTCCCCGCACATCCCGAACGCCAGCAGCGGCGAGGTCGTGTTGGGCGTGAAGGAACTCGCCGGATCGGTCCAGTCGTCCCAGCCCATGCCCACGCCGATACCCGCCGCCGCTCCCGCCAAGGTCGCCAGCACGCACGCGAATATGGTTCGGCGTGAAGGCCGTTCAATAATCATCGGGCCGATTCCATCCCGTGCAGGCGGTCAGACCGCGCCCCGGCCATTGAAATTCCGTCACGACCGTGCCGCAGGCCCGGAACCAGCGCGGTTCACCGCGTGGACCGCGCGCGCGAATCCCGGGCGTCTGCTGGATCAGGTTGACGGGCCGGCCGTCGCACCGGTGCACCTGATCGTCCTCCGGTTTCTGCGCGTCACTCCACTCCAGGCGGATCTGATCCCGATCCGAACTCGGCTTGGCCAGGTAGGCGTACACCAGCCAGCCACCCGATTCGTGAGTTTGAATCCGGATCTCGGTGTGCTGCTTGGGATACGGGTCGCCGGGCGGACCGTAGGCGATGCCGAATTGCACGAACCCGTGCCCCGCATCGACGTTCGTGGATTCGGCGCAGGAGAGTTTCGGGATCGGATCGGGAGTGAGCGCGATCCGGGTGATGGCGAAGGCCGCGGCGAACCCGATCACCGCCGAAACGGCCACGAGCACCGGCCACCCGCGGCGATTCGATCGCCGTGCCGGAACAACGGCATCGGGTAGCGCCCCTCCGCCTCCGAAACCATCGCCCGCCGAATCGAGTTCGCCGATCGCGGTGAAGCCGATCCTGGGCTCCGGTTTTCCTGGGGGCTCGAGCTCTGGCTCCGCAGGGGGCTCCGGTTCGGGCGCGGGCTCCGGTTGAGCGGCAGCCCCCGCGCCGACGCGATTGGCCAGCGCTCGTTCCGCCGCGCTCGCCTGGCGCTCCTCGTCGAGCCGCTGCCAGGCGTCGAACACCGCATCGGCGATCGCATTCGCGTCCTCGGCGTCCACCCGCCGGATGCGGATGAGCGCCGCGCCGAGTTCGTCCGCCAGCCGCCGCGCGTCCCCGGCCTCGCGGGGCAGGGTCTTCCCGCGGAACCAGTCGTACACGGTGCCGCTGCTGCGCAGCCGGGTCTTGATCGTCCCGACCGAGATCGGGCTCGCCTTGGCTGTCGCCAGCAGCAGCGCGCCGAATTCCTTGCGGGTCTCGACCGCGGCGGCCCGATCGCGCAGTTCCGCCGGATCGAACGGCCCGATCGCCGGTTCGGGCGATGCGGACCCCGACTCCGCCGAAACCTCCACCACGCCCGGAAGTCTAACGGCGGCCGCCGAAAAACGCCTGGCCACAATGACTTCCGCAGACCGATTTCGATTTCTGCACTTCCGTGCCGACAGTGTGCGGCCACACGGTTGGTCACAGACAGTCCATCGGCAATCGAAGCGAGCAGACAGATGAACACTTGGAACGACAGCGGCAGCGGCTACACCGGCAAGAACGGCAATGACGACCGGGGCCGGCAGACGATCGCCTCCCGTTGGACCCGAACCTCATGATCCCGCGCACCCGGATCGATCTGCCGTGGACGCAGCAACCGGATGCCTACACGTGTGCACCGGCGACGGTCCGAATGATCCTGCGCGCCTACGGGATCGACGTATCGGTCGATGCGCTGAAGCCGGCCGTCGGCTGGTCGCGGCAGCGCGGGGCCGACCGCTACGGCGTCGCCGACGCGCTCAACCGGCACCAGCGCGCCCACACCTACCGGGTCAGCAATTCCGGCGACGCCACCGCGACCCGCGATACCGAACGCGACGCACGCCGGAAGCTGCGGGCGTGGGCACGGCAGGACCTGCCCGCCGACCACCCGATCGCCTTGGCCATCAACGGCGCGCTGCCCGGTTACCCCAGGCCGGTCGGCCACTGGGTGGTGGTCGCCGGGATCGACGGCGACCGCGTTCTCATCGCCGATCCGACAGCCGGTCGCGCGGGCTTCGAGGACGTCGACGCGGTCCGCTGGATCGATATCGACCGGATTCCCGTCAAAGCCTTCGTCGCCTGAATCGAGCCGAAACATGTTGCACGACTTCTGGACCGCCCTGTGGCCACTGCTACTGGTGGCGATCCCCCTGTTCGCCCTGGCGCTCGCCGATCCGGACGGGCCGCTGCGCGCCCTGTGGTGGCTGGCGAAGCTGGCGCTCGCCGGGCTCGTGGTGGCGGTCCTGCTGACCTGGACCTGGCCGCAACTGACCGGTCCCCATCCGTTCCTCGGGTTCATCGTCGCCGTCTTCGCCACGTCGGCGGCGCTGGGAACCTGCTGGGCCGCCCTGTTCGACAGGGATTGAAATACCCACTCACCGAAGGGAAGACACCATGCCGAGCTATCGCCGCTACTGCGCGACCTGCCGGGGCACCACCACCTGGGTGCTGCGCTCCAACGGCTTCGTCAATTACTACCTCTGCACCGGCTGCGGCCGGCAGGAAGGCTGAGAGAACATGCACATTTCGCACCCGCGCGCTCGCGCCTCGCTCGCTGCGGCGGTCGCCGCCATCGCCTTCGGCGCACTGCTCACCACCGGAACCGGCGCGGCGCAGCCGGCCGACGGCATCTGCTACATCGATGCCTATACCGACAATTGGCGTAGCGCCGGAACGCTCTGCGGCAGTATGCAGTTGGATATGGACGGTGGCCCGCAGGGCGCGTTCGTGAAGATCCGCTACCAGGCCCGCGAGGGCGAGAAGTTCGACGACTCCTACGAGGTCGGCGCGGGCCGGAAGTTCACCCGGACGCTGCTCGCCCCGCCGTACGCGCTGAATGTGTGCCACCTCGACCGCACCGGTTGCGGCGGCTGGCGGACGGCCCGCACCTCCGGCTGATCCGCCTCACTCCGCTTGCCGCGCATGCAGTTCGAGGACGCGGGTCAGGGTCAGCACGAGATTGGCGCGCTCGGCGGCGCTGAAGCCGGGCAGCAACTCCTGCTGTGCCTGTTCCAGGCGGTCGTCGAGTTCGTGCAGGTGGGCACGGCCGGCGGGCGTGAGGGTGAGGATGTTCCGGCGCCGGTCGGTGGGGTCCGGCGCACGGTTCAGGAAGCCGCGGTCAGCGAGATCGTTGACCGCGGCGACCACATCACTGCGATCGATGCCGGTGCGGCGACCCACCGCGGCCTGGCTGAGCGGGCCGGACTCGTCGAGGGTGGCCAGCAGCGCGTAGTGGTAGCGGCGGGAACCGGTGTCGGCCAAGGCTTTCTCGGTGGCGCGATTGGCAATGATCGCGACCTGGCCGACGAGACGGGTGGGCAGGGCGCGCAACCGGCCGGATGCCCCTTCGGGCGCGGTGTCCATGCAGGGAATCTAGCAAAGGTTGTTGGCGTCACCCACAATCTGATACCGTTGGCGTCACCAACGTTGGCTTGGCCAATAATTTCGCACAGAGGACTTCCGATGAGCACCACCCTCGAGATCACCCGTCAGCTGCAAGAACTCGTCGATCGCAGTGAGATCGCCGACTTGGTCGATCGGCTGGGCCGAGCACTCGACGAAGGCCGGTTCGACGAACTCGGGGCGCTGTACACCCCCGATGCGACCGCCAAGACTCCCGGCGGTTTCGCACCGGACCGCGCCGCACTCGTCGCCCAGGCCGCACGAAACCACTCCCCCGACCGCCACATCCAGCACTTCATCACCAATACGATCGTCGACCTGGACGGCGACACCGCCACCGTCCGCGCCAATCTCATGGCCGTATTCGCCCCCGCCGCAACCGATCCCGCTCGACCGACCCCGAATCCCGAATACACTCTGGGCGAGGTCTACCGCTTCGACGCACGGCGCACCCCCGAGGGCTGGCGGCTCACCCGAGTCGAAACCAGCTCCGTCTGGGAATCAGGCACCCGCCCGCGCTAGACCCGCGTCATCCGCCAGCCTCGCCTTCGCCAGCACCCGCGCCCGATAGCAGACCAGCGCCGCCGCCACCGCGAACACCGCCGTCAGCAACGCGGCACCGATCCGGAAGCCCTGCGCGACCAGGAATTCGTTTGCCGCGCGGTCGATTTCGGCTCGTGTGTGCTTGTCTCGGTCGTCGAACAGGATGTTCGCGCGCGGCCACTGGTACAGGATCGACAGCAGGAATTGGCCGCTGATCAGTGAGAGCAGCGATGCCGCCAGCCAGCCGCGGCCGATGCGGTACCACAACGCCACAATGACGGCCGCGAGGGCGCACAGGGTCAGCGCGCCGCCCATCGGCCGCATCACGTCCCCGACCGCGACCACGCTCATGAACTCCTGGGTCTGTGCCAGGGAGTCCGGAATGTCCTTGAAAATATTCGGGTACAGCAACATCGTCTCCGCCGCGGTGGTCGCGAAGGCGAAGCTCGCCACCACCGCGTAGAAGCCGATGACGCCCAGCGGAACCGCTGTGGATCTCATGACGACCTCCTCGTCACTCGACGCTAGGCCGCTGCCCCGCCCACCGAATCCGGTGTCCACCCGCATTTCCACTCGGGGACGACCCTGATGTCGGACGCTCCGGTTACGATGCTGCGACCGGTGCGAATGCCGGTGAAGTTCCACGTCTTTGGGGGAATCATCAGATCTCGAATCCTGCTCGCCACCGGTCTGTCGGCCGCGGCGGCGACAGCGGTCGCGCTCGGCGCACCGAACGCGTACGCGGAAGCACCGGCCGAGGCGGGCGTGGCGGCCTGCGAAGCGGTGAAGGCTCTCGCCACCGCCGACTACGAGCGCACCGGCGAATACATCGACCGGATGCTGGAACTCAGCACCGGGGAGCTCCACGCCGACATGGCGACCCAGACTGACCGGTATCGGTCCGCGCTGGAGAACGCGCACACGCGCGCCTCGGTGGCATCGATCGAATGCGGCCGGGCGACCGGCGATGGCGAGAACGCGCAGGCGCGGGTCAAGGTGACGCAGCGGATCAGCAATGACGGGAGCGGCGGGAAGCCGTTTCAGAAGCAGTACACGATGCAGGTGGACGTGACGAATGTGGACGGGCGCTGGCTCGCGAGCAAGATCGAGATCGTCTGAGCGGTATCAGCCGCAGGAATGCGAAACCCCCGCCGGTGGCGGGGGTTTCGGGGGTTCAGAGGGAGTCGACCCAGTTGCGCAGGAGCTGGGCGCCGGCGTCGCCGGATTTCTCCGGATGGAATTGGGTGGCGCTGAGGGGGCCGTTCTCGACGGCCGCCAGGAACGGGACGCCGTGTTCGGCCCAGGTTAGCTTGGCGGGGGCGATCTGGCTGTCGTTGTCGTTCCAGGCCCAGTGCTGGGCGGCGTAGGAGTGGACGAAGTAGAAGCGGGTGTCGGCGTCCATGCCGGCGAAGAGGACCGAGTCCTCGGGGGCCTTCACGGTGTTCCAGCCCATGTGCGGGAGGACGGGGGCGTCGAGGCGTTCCACGGTGCCGGGCCATTCGGCGCAGCCTTCGGTTTCGACGCCGAATTCGACGCCGCGTTCGAAGAGGATCTGCATGCCGACGCAGATGCCGAGGACCGGGCGGCTGCCCGCCAGGCGCTTGCCGATGATGCGGTCGCCGCGGACGGACTTGAGGCCCTCCATGCAGGCGGCGTAGGCGCCGACGCCGGGGACGACGAGACCGTCTGCGGCCAGGGCGATTTCGGGATCGGCGGTAATGGTGACCTCGGCGCCGGTGCGGGCCAGCGCGCGGCTGGCGGAGTGCAGGTTGCCGGAGCCGTAGTCCAGGAGGGCGAGTTTCTTGGTCACAGGGTTCCCTTGGTCGACGGGACACCGGTCACGCGCGGGTCGTTTTCGACGGCGGCGCGCAAAGCCCTTGCCACGGCCTTGAATTCGGCTTCGGTGATGTGGTGCTGGTCGCGGCCGTAGAGGACCCGCACGTGCAGGGCGATGCGGGCGTTGAGCGCGATGGACTCGAACACGTGCCGGTTGAGCACGGTCGAGTAGGACGCGCCGGGCCCCGCCGACGGAATGATGGTGTGCAGCATGTGTTCCGGCTCGCCGGTGTGCACGCAGTACGGCCGCCCGGAGACGTCCACGATGGCCTGAGCCAGGGTCTCGTCCATCGGAATGAAGGAGTCGCCGAAGCGGCGGATGCCCTTCTTGTCGCCGAGCGCCTGCGCGAGCGCCTGGCCGAGGACGATGGCGGTGTCCTCGACGGTGTGATGCGCCTCGATCTCGATATCGCCCTTGGCGTGCACGGTCAGGTCGAAGCTGCCGTGTTGGCCGAGCGCGGTCAGCATGTGGTCGAAGAACGGCACGCCGGTGGCGATATCGGTCTTGCCGGAGCCGTCGAGGTTGATCTCGACGACGATGCTGGATTCCTTGGTGGTGCGTTCCACCCGGGCGATACGGTCCATGGTCGCTTCCGTGGTCACAGCTGAATCAGCTCGTCGGACGCCAGTTTCTCGCTGACGCGGAGGAATTCGTCGTTCTCGGCCGCCAGGCCGATGGTGGCGCGCAGGTAGTGCGGGATGCCGACGTCGCGAATGAGCACGCCGTCGTCGAGGTAGCGCTGCCAGGCCCGGCCCGCGTCGGTGAAGCGGCCGAACAGCAGGAAGTTGGCGTCGGACTGCACGACCTCGAAACCCATGCCGCGCAGGGCGATCGCGACGCGGTCGCGCTGGGCGGCGAGTTCGGCGACGCTGGCGAGGGTCTCGTCGGCGTGCCGGAGGGCGGCGCGGGCGGCGGCCTGGGTGACGACCGACAGGTGGTACGGCAAGCGCACCAGCAGCATGGCATCGATGACGGCCGGAGCCGCCACCAGGTATCCCAGCCGCCCGCCGGCGAACGCGAACGCCTTCGACATGGTGCGGCTGACAACGAGTTTCGCCGGGAACCGATCGATCAGCCCGATGGCGCTGGGCGCGCTGGAGAACTCCCCGTACGCCTCGTCCACCACCACGATGCCCGGCGCGGCCTCGAGGATCCGCTCCAGGTCCGCGCCCGGAATGCTGTGCCCCGTCGGGTTGTTGGGGCTGGTCACGAACACCACGTCGGGTCGGCGTTCGGCGATCACCGCGAGGGCGTAGTCGATATCGAGGGAGAAGTCGCCGTTGCGCTTGGCTTCCACCCATTCGGTGTCGATGCCCTCGGAGATGATCGGGTGCATCGAATACGACGGCACGAAACCCAGTGCGCTGCGCCCGGGTCCGCCGAAGGCCTGCAACAGCTGCTGCAGGATCTCGTTGGAGCCGTTGGCCGCCCACACGTTCGCGGTGTCGACGGCGATGCCGGTCTGCCCGGTCAGGTAGGCGGCGAGATCACCGCGCAGCCCGACCGCGTCGCGGTCCGGGTACCGGTGCAGGTCGGCCGCCGCGGCGCGCACCGATTCGGCGACATCGTCGACCAGCGCTTTGCTGGGCGGGTGCGGGTTCTCGTTGGTGTTGAGCTGCACCGGCACCGTCAATTGCGGTGCGCCGTAAGGGCTCTTGCCGCGCAGGTTGTCCCGCAGCGGCAGATCGTCGAGGGTGATGTTCGAGCCGGGGACGGTCACAGCGCTCACGACAGTTCTCCGAACCGGATCGACACGGCCTGACCGTGCGCGGGCAGGTCTTCGGCATTGGCCAGCGCCACCACGTGTCCCGCGACGTCCTTCAGGGCGTCTTCGGAGTATTCGACGACGTGGATGCCGCGCAGGAAGGTCTGCACGCTCAAACCCGAAGAGTGCCGGGCGCATCCGGCCGTCGGCAGCACGTGATTGGATCCCGCGCAGTAGTCGCCGAGGGAGACCGGCGACCACGCGCCGACGAAAACCGCTCCGGCACTGCGCACCTGGGCCGCGACCCTGGCGGCGTCGGCGGTCTGGATCTCCAGGTGCTCGGCCGCGTAGGCGTTCACCACGCGCAGCCCCTGGGCGATGTCGTCGACCAGCACGGTCCCGGACTGCTTGCCCGACAGCGCTTCCGCGACGCGATCGTGGTGCTTGACCACCGCCATCTGCGCGGTGAGCGCGGCGTCCACGGCATCGGCGAGTTCGACGCTGTCGGTGACCAGCACACTGGCGGCCAGCACATCGTGCTCGGCCTGCGAGATCAGGTCGGCGGCCACGTGCGCCGCGTCGGCGGTGGCATCGGCCAGGATGGCGATCTCGGTCGGCCCGGCCTCGGCGTCGATGCCGACCAGGCCCCGGCACAGCCGCTTGGCCGCGGTCACATAGATATTGCCCGGCCCGGTGATCATGTCCACCGGTTCCAGCTGCGCCCCGTCGGTATCGATGCCGCCGTAGGACAGCAGCGCCACGGCCTGCGCCCCGCCGACCGCCCACACCTCGGTGACGCCCAGCAACTGCGCGGCCGCCAGGATCGTCGGGTGCGGCAGCCCGCCGAACTGCGCCTGCGGCGGCGAGGCCACCACCAGCGAGTCCACGCCCGCGGCCTGCGCCGGAACCACATTCATCACGACCGAGGACGGGTACACGGCATTGCCGCCCGGCACATACAGCCCGACCCGTTCGACGGGCACCCACCGCTCGGTGACGGTGCCGCCCGGCACCACCTGCGTGGTCTTGTCGGTCCGCCGCTGATCGTTGTGCACCTTGCGGGTCCGCTCGATGGCGACCTCCAGTGCGGTCCGCACCGCCGGATCCAGCTCGGCGAGCGCCTTTTCCAGCTCGGCCGCGGGCACCCGCACCGACGCGGGCCGCACCCCGTCGAACTTCTCGCTGTACTCCTGCGCCGCCTCGACCCCTCGATCGCGAATCGCTTCCACGACCGGCCGCACATGATGCAGCACCGAGTCCACGTCGACGCCCCCACGCGGCAGTGCCGCGCGCAGTTCGGCAGCAGTGGGAGTACGACCGCGCAGATCCACGCGGGCGAGCTCGATGCGGCTTGTCATAGCGCTCAAGAGTCCTTGTCTGTGCTGATTCACGGAGGCCGCGCAGGCATCGAATACCGCTCACGACCAGCTACCAGACTATCCGGTCACCGCCAGCGCTTATCCGCCAGACCGGCCCGCGTGGCCCCGGGTCGCGCCGTGCTGCGACCCGGGTCACACTCGCCGCCCCGGCGATCAGGACCCCACCGGGGTTTCCACGCCCCAGCGCCGATAGACCAGATGCTGCTGGGCGAAGGTCCACGCGTTCTGGGTGACGAAGTAGAGCAGGATCGCGACCGGGAAGATCAGGCCCGACAGCAGGGCGCCGGCCGGGAAGATCCAGAGCGACAGGGCATTCATGATGCCGGTCTGGGCGTTGGGTTCGGCGCCGGCGTCACGCTGCCGGGCGATGGACGCCCGGGCGGTGAGATGGGTGGCGAGCGCCGCGATCAGCATGAGCGGGACGGCCACGACGGCCACCGCGGCGAAACCGCTGCCGGCGCCGGTCAGCACCGCGTTCAGCGAGACGCCGAACAGGTCGGCGTCCAGGAAGGAACGCACCTGGTCCGGCCCGAAGACGTAGTTGGCGACCTCGGGGTTCTGGAACGAGCGCAGGACGTGGAAGAGGCCGAGGAAGACCAGGATCTGGGCGACGATCGGCAGGAAGCCGCCGAGCATGCTGACGCCGTGCTCGCGCTGCAGCTTCCGCATTTCCAGGCCCTGCCGTTCCAGATCTCCGGCGTGCTTGCGCTTGATCTCCTGGATCGCCGGCTGCATTCGAGTCAGCCCGCGCTGCCACCGCAGTTGCGCGAGAAAGGGCCGCAGCAGCAGCGCGCGCAAGGTGATGACCAGGAAGACGATGGCCAGCACCCAGGCCAGACCGCTGGCGGCGCCGAGCACCGACGCGAAGAGGGTGTGCCACAGCCAGAGCACCGCGGACACGGGGTAATAGATGAAATCGAGCATGGGGGACCTCACTGCGAGACGCCCGCGCGCGGACGCGAGGGCGAGGGAATGGATGGCAGCGAATGCCCGACCGGCCGAGTAGGCGCAGGTCAGGCGGTAATGGTCCCCGGTGCGCGGGGGCGCGGACGCCCGGCGGTGTCGGGATTGCTCTGCCGCAGATAGGCCCCGCGGCGGCGTTGACTCGCCGATTCCGGCGGACCGGCATTGGCGACGACCGCGATGGGCAGCCGTTGCGCCGAAAGCATGGCGGCGGTGACCGCGACGACGGCCACCGCACCGAGCACGAACAGTGAATTGGGTTCGGCCGCCGCCAGATACAGGACGGCCAATGCGGAGATGACGAGCGCGCTCACCAGCAGCGCTGTCGATCGGATCCGCATCATCACGTTGACGAGCGTACCGGTGAACACCCCGGCGGGCATGCCCCGTCATCCCGGAATCCGTCACACCCGTAATCCCGGCATGGGTCACCCCGCTATCCCGCGATGGGTCACCCCGTCATCCCGGCATGGGTTTGGCCGGGATCCACACCCGGCGAACCGTGTGGATCCCGGCCGAAAGCACGCCGGAATGACGGGGGCGCACTACTCCGCGACGAGGCGGCGGATGGTGAGCGGCTCGGCGAGGATGCCCTCGAGGACCTCGGCCACGTGCTTGAAATGCGGGGTGGCGAAGTGCTCTTCGAGGGCGGGGGCGCCGGTCCATTCCTCCACCACGACCATCTGGGCGGCGTCGTTGGGATTGACGTAGGGCTGGTAGGAGATGCAGCCGGGTTCGGCGAGCGACGGCTCGATCATGGATTCGAGGGCGGTGCGCAGGCGGTCTTCCTGGCCGGGCTCGGCGCGCAATTCGGCGACGACGTGCAGGGACATGAATGCTCCTCGGTTGGGTGACGGTCTGTTCAAGGGAAAGCCGAATCGATTCCAGCAGAAGCGGTTCGGGTCAGGGCCGGGCGGGGCCGTAACCCGCACCGGTGGCGACGATGGCGGTCGCGATCTCCTCGAGGTCGGCGGCCGTGAGCTCCAGCGCGAGCGCCCCGATCCAGCCGTCGATCTGCGCCGGCGTGCGCGCGCCGACGATCGCACCGGTCAGTCCGGGCCAGGCATTGACCCAGGCGAGCGCCACTTCGGCCACGGACGCACCGTGCCGGGCCGCGATCGGCCGCATAGCGTCCACCAGCGCGAGATTGGCGGGCAGGTTGGTGGTGAAATCCGGGTTGGCGGAACGCCAGTCGTCGGCCGCGAGCACCCGATCGGCGGTGAACGCGCCGGTGAGCAGCCCGGACTGCATCGGCGAGTAGGCGATCACGCCGGTGGAATGCGCGTGCGCCCAGGCGATCTCATCGGCATTGGAGCGGTTGATGGCCGAGAACGGCGGCTGGATGGCATCGACGTGCGCGACGGCCTCGGCCCGATCCAGTTCGGCCACACTGTGATTGGACAGCCCGATCGCCCGGACCTTGCCCTCCTTCTTCAGATCGGCCATGACCTGCCAGTACTCCTCCAGCGGCGTCGGGGTGGCGATGCTCTCGCCCTCCCCGCCGTAGACGAAGACCGCACCGGTGTCCGGCCAGTGCACCTGGTACAGGTCGATCTGCTCGACGTTCAGCCGGCGCAGCGAACCCTCCAGTTCGGCGCGCACGCTCTCCGGCCGCATGACGCGGCGCGGCGGCCCCTGCCGGTCGTCGCCGTCCTCCCAGATCAGGCCGGTCTTGGTGAACAGGTACGGCCGATCGGCTTCCGGAATGCCGGAAAGCGCCCGCCCGACCAGGGTTTCGGCGTGGCCGAGCCCGTAGGCGGGGGCGGTGTCGAGCCAGTTGATCCCGGATTCGACCGCGTGCCGGATGGCGGCGATGGAATCGGCGTCGTCGGTGGCGCCCCACGAGTACTCCCAGTTCGGTCCCGAGATGACCCAGGTGCCGAAGCCGAGCGGAGTGATGTCCATGCCGGTGTCGCCGAAGGGACGGGTGTTGGTCATTCGATATCTCCTGATGCTGCATCCCGGAGGACTGCTCCGGGGCCGGATCGTTCCGGCTGTGACCACTACTTTCGCGGCCGGCAAGCGGGGTAAACAGTGCCGCGCGAGCCTGGGCACGGGATGACCAGGATGCGCTCGCCGGAGCCCGGGATACTGGGTGCCATGACCTTGGATCGACGTGCCGAACTCGGCGAATTCCTGCGCTCGCGCCGCGCCCGGCTCTCTCCCGCCGAGGTGGGACTGGTCGATCACGGTGCGCGCCGCCGCGTGCCGGGCCTGCGCCGCGAGGAGCTGGCACTGCTGGCCGGGGTGAGCGTGGATCACTATGTGCGCCTGGAGCAGGGCCGGACGCTGCATTTCTCGGAGTCGGTGCTGGACGCGGTGGCGCGGGCGCTGCGCCTGAATCCCTTGGAGCGCGAACACTTCTACCGGCTGGCCCGCCCCTGGTCGGGTGAGGAGCCGCACGCGGAACAGCAGGTGCGGCCGGGGTTGAAGCGGCTGCTGGATTCGGCCGCCGATGTGCCCGCCTACATCGTGGGCCGGGGCACGAACGTGCTGGCCTGGAATCGCCTGGCGGCCGCGCTGATCACCGATTTCGGCGCGCTGCCGCCCGGAGAGCGCAATCTGGCCCGGCTGGTGTTCCTGGACGAGGGCATGCGCGAGCTGTACGCGGATTGGCCCGCCAAGGCCGCGGATGTGGTCGCGTATCTGCGCCTGGACGCGGCCCGCAATCCCGGCGACGACGGGATCGCGTCACTCATCGAGGAATTGCGCCAGGGCAGTCCGGAGTTCGAAAGCCGTTGGGAACAGCACGAACTCAAGGACAAGACGCACGGCCGATACGTGTATCTGCATCCGGTGGTGGGCCGGCTGGATCTCGGCTTCGAAACCCTGCGCCTGCCCGACGATCCGGATCAGGCGCTGGTCGCGCACACGGTGGAACCGGACTCTCCCAGCGCCACCGCATTGCGACTGCTGGCGGGCCTGACCGCCGAGAACGTCAGGCGCTGAGCCGCGCCCGCAGTTCCGGCACGCCGTCGCCGTCGAGATCGTCGAGCGCGACGGCCCGGCCGACCATGGCCAGGGCGAGCGCTTCACCGGGTCCGCGCACCACCGGCCCGGATCCCTTGGCCCAGTTCACATCCGAGGCCTCCCAGCGCAAGCCCTTGAGGTAGCGGCGCGGGAAGGCGAACGGGTCCGGGCTGCCCAGCACCTGAATCAGGCGCTCCGCCGGGACTTTTCGCTCATAGCCCAGCGGCCGGCGAATGTCCTGCTGGTGCACGCACATATCGGCCAGCGCGACCGCCGGCAGGAATCGTGAGAACCAGCCGTTGGACCGCGCCAGCCGATCGACCAGCTCGGTGGGCGGCAGCTTCCGGAACTGTTGCACCAGCGCCTCGTTCACCCGATCGACCGACGGTCCGGTGCGCAGACCGAGCATGACGTACGAGGGCAGCGAGACGGTATCGGTCTGCAGATGCCCGACCACATCGCGCACCCGCCACCCGGCGCACAGCGACGGCGTCTCCCATTCCGCGTCGGTCAGCGACCGCAGCAGCTCGACCAGTTCCCCGCGCTCGTCCTCGAGCAGCTGCCGCACGTTCATGGCGAAAGCCTAATCACGACAAGGAGTCCGCCGATAGGCCGGAACGCACGCCGCCGCCATTCCGGCACAATTTGCCCGGGATGACGGCGGGGAGCTGACGGCGGGAAGCTAGCGGGTGTCGCTGTCGATGAGCAGATTGCCGCCGCCCGCGTCGATGACGCGCAGGTTGAGCGACTTGTTCTGCCCGCCGGCGGTGAGGCTGCCCAGCGCGATGTCGACCGAACCGTCGGCATTGTTGCTGTCATTGCCGCGTGCACCGCTGATGCTCGAGTACCGGGTGACCCGGTTCTGCGTCCAATACTGCTGGAACGCCGACTGACTGCCGTACACCTTCTGCGCCGCGGGCGTCAGGCGATTCCACGCGTCGTCGTAGCTCTGGTAGACCAGCCCGTCGTAGAACCGCTCGATCACATCGGCCGCCGACAGCACCGACACCTGCGAGGCGCTCTTGGTCTGGCCCAGGCCCGCCGCACCGCCCTTGCCGGTGGTGGTGGCCGACGCCGAACTGGAGGCGCTCACCCCGCCGGTCTGCTTGCTCGGGCTGTCCGATCCGGAGGAGCTCAGAATGCCGAACACCACGCCGCCGCCGACCACGACCGCCGCGACCAGGGCCGCCCACACCAGCTTTCGCTTGGAGCGGGGCTCGTCCTCCTCGTGCGGCGCGAAGCCGTTGTGGGTGGGCGGGCCGCCCGGCGCGGCGGGCCGCGGGGGCGGGGTTTCCAGCAACTGGGCCTGGCTCATGGCGCCGGTCGGGATATCGGCATTGGCCGAGGGCCGCCGTTCCATCTGCCGGGTGACCTGACGCTGCGGCGCCGGGCGCGGGGCCGGCGGCTCCTGCCGGCGGGGTGCGGCGGGCGCGCCATTGCGGCGTGCCTGCAACACCCGGGTGGCGTCGGCGTCGGGCCCGACCTCGGCGAACTCGGCCATGATGTCGCGGACCTCGAGCATGCTCGGACGGTCCTCGGGTTCGAAGCTGAGCAGGCTGAGCAGCAGGTCGCTGAGCGGTCCGGCATTGCGCGGTTCGCTGATCTGGCCGTTGGCCGCGGCATAGAGCAGTGCCAGCGGATTGGGGTTGGTGCCGTAGGGCGGCTCCCCCTCCAGCGAGTGGAAAAGCGTTGCGCCGAGGGCGAATACGTCCGCCGCCGGGGTCGGTTCGGCGCCGCGCGCGACCTCGGGGGCGAGGTAGGCGGCGGTGCCGGAGATCAACCCGGTGGCGGTGAGCGTGACATCGCCCTTGGACTTGGCGATGCCGAAGTCGGTGATCTTCACCGCCCCGTTGTCGCCGAGCAGGATATTGCCGGGCTTCACATCCCGGTGCACGATGCCCGCGCGGTGTGCGGCGATCAGCGCGGACGCGACCGCCTCACCGATGCGCGCGCACTGCGGCAACGGCAGTGTGCCCTGCGCGGACAGCACCACCGCCAGGCTCTGCGACGGCAGGTATTCCATTACCAGGCACGGGTCTCCCTCGTGCTCGGTGATGTCGAACACCACGATGGCATTTGGATGCTGGAAGCGGGCCGCGTTGCGGGCTTCCCGTGCGGCGCGCTGCCGCACGATGTCCTTATCGGCTTGCGACAGGCTCGGCTGGGTGAGGATCTGTTTGACCGCCACCGAACGTTCCAGCCGTTCGTCGACGGCACGCCAGACGACACCTGTGCCGCCGCTACCAATCCGTTCGACCAGGCGGTAATGCCCTGCGATCACTTGGCCGGTTTCGATGGCACTACTCCGAAGTTCTTCGAGACGACTGTGACGAGGCGGTTGCCCGCGTGTTTCCCCGCACGAGTGTAGCGGGCGCAGCGCGTCACGCCGACGTCAGCGTGAGATATGAGCGAGATCTCGGTGAGATCTGGATCGCATTCACGTGACCTCGGCGTGACAGATCACCTGTATTCCCTGGTCGGCGCGGTGCGAGTTTGCGAACGCACACCGGCGCGCAGCGACGCGCGAGAGCGCGCGCGGTCAGTCCGGGCGCGCCGCCGCGGGCCAGGCGCCGCGGGCGAGGACGGCCGCGTCGGCGTCGTCGAGATCGATGTCGAACACCTCCGAAAGGATCTTGGGCAGTTCCGCCGCTGACAATTCGCGTGTTTCGCCCGTTCCGTCCGGATGGGCGAGGGTCCAGGTGGTGCCGTCGAGCTGGTGATGCACCTCGGGTCCGAACCGCTGCACGAACGGCCGCATGGTGAACGGCGAACGCGGCGAGGTGGATACGAAGTGATTGCCGACCGCGTAATCGATGCGGTACTGCGGGTTCATGGTGAAGGTATAGCGGTCGATCCAGCCGTCGCGGCCGAACTGATGCAGCGTCCACAGCTCGCTGCCGAGCGCGCCGGAACCCAGCTCCAGGCGGTAACGCCAAGCGCCCAGGGCGATTTCGCCGCGATCGGGGTTCAGCTCGACCGGTTCGAGGGGGCCGGAGCCGAAGCCGACGTCGCAGAGCCAGGCCCGGTCGTCGTCGGCGGGCGTGACCCGCAGCAGGGCGTGGGTGGGCGGGCGCAGACCGGGCGCGCCCATGGTGACGCGGCCGGACAGGCCGGTGAATTCGAAACCGAGGCGTTCCAGGACGGCGGCGAACAGGCCCACGTTCTCGTAGCAGTAGCCGCCGCGCCGGCGGCGGATCAGCTTGTCCTGCAAGGACTCCACGTCCAGGGGGATGCCGCGGCCGAGGATGATCTCGAGGTTCTCGAACGGGACGGTGGTGGTGTGGCGGCCGACCAATTCGCGCAGGGTGGCCAGGGTGGGGGTGCGTTCCCCGGTGAAACCGATCCGGGACAGGTAGCCGTCCAGGTCCAAGTCGTCGCCGTTCCATCGATAGGACGGGTCCACCGGAGTCGTCATGACTGCCTCTCTGCCGAGCCTCGTTTACACCGCCAACGGTAGGCGAGACGGGACTGTTCCCGGGTCAGCGCAGCGCACCGGCGAGGGTCGTCACCCCTTCGCGATAGGTCGGGAAGGCCGGTTTCCAGCCGAGTTCGGCCTTGGCCTTGGCATTCGAGACGCCGATGGACAGGTCCAGCATCTGTGCGGCGGCCAGCGGGGAGCTCATGCGCATCGCCCGGCCCGGCACCCGCAGCGGCCGGCGGGCGCCGACGGCGGCGGCCATCGCGTCGAAAAGGACCGTCCAGGAGACCGGTTCGTCGTCGACGATGTTGTAGCTCTGGCCCGCGCGGCCGTGTTCCAGCGCGGCGACGGTGGCGCTCACGACATCGTCGATGTGCACGAAGCTCATTCGGCCCACGCCGCGGGCGGGCACCGGCACCAAGCGCAGCTTCATGGCGCGCAGCATGAGATCGGACGCGCCGCCGGGACCGTAGATCACGCCGTAGCGCAGGGCGATGCCGTCGAGCCCGCGCGCCCGCCAGGCATGCGCTTCGGCCTCGTGCAGGGCGGCCAGGAATTCGTCGTTGTGATCGCCTTGCAGCCGGGCGAAACCCGCCTGTTCGGTGACGAGTTCCGCGCCGTGGTCCCGGATTCCGTAACCGAGTACCAGCGATTGGGTGAGATAACGGGTGGCGCCGACCCTTTCGGCCAGCTCGACCAGGTTCTTGCTGCCGGTCTCGCGCAGGGTGTTGGTGCGCAGCAGGCCCGGGCTGTGATAGTGCGTGGGCGGGGAATTGCGGTATCCGGTGAGCTGGTGGACGACCGCGTCGGCGGTGAGCCGTTCGGTGGCGCGGGTCAGGCTCTTGGCGTCGAGGACATTGGCGATCAGCGGGGTCGCGCCCAGCGCGCGTGCCACCTCCGCGCCGCGGCCGCCGCGGGTGAGCGCGTACACCCGGTGCCCGCCCAGGCGCAGTGCCGTCACCAGCGGTCTTCCTATCGTCCCGGTCGCCCCGGCCACGATGATCTTCATTGCCTACCACCCTGTTTCACATGCGTACGCCACCCGCGAGCCTACCGTCTGGGACGGTTACCCGCCGGTATCGCGAGCCACCCTGCTCACCACCGGAATATCCGGTCCGATCGGCCCCGACACGCGCGGGACGCCGCCCTCGTGCGAAGCCGTCGCGATCGTGGACACCGGTTCACCCGGCACCCTAGCCTGAACCCATGATCGCGCTACTGGATCGCCTGCGGTTGTTCACCGTTCGCGAGTTCGCGACACACTGGGGGCGGACCGCGGCGTCGGTATTCGTAATGGCAGTGTCGTCGGCTTTCCTGGTCACGGTGCTCGGCATCTCCGGGTCGCTGACCGGGTCCATCGAACGGCTCGCGGCCGGGCTGTCCGGCAATGCGGCGCTGGAGATCTCGGGAGTGACCGACGCGGGCTTCGCGCAGTCGGTGCGCGACGATGTGGCCAAGGTGGCGGGGGTGCGGGCCGCGGTGCCCATGCTGCGGTCCAATGTCGGGCCGCATTCGGGTCAGCTGCTGATCCTCGGCGTCGACGGGTCCAGTGCCGCACTGGATTCGGATCTGCGCGGTGCGGTCGCCGGGGACGCGGTGGGCAAGCTGACCCGGGTTCGCGACGGCGTGCTCGCCGGGCCCGGCGCGGGCTACGCCGAAGGCGAGACGGTGCAGATCGGGCAGCATCAGGTGACGGTCGCGGCGGTGCTCGACGACGAGCAGTCGGCGCGGTTGAACGGCGGCCACTTCCTGGTGGCCCCGCTGCCGCTGGCGCAGCGCATCACCGATCGCGGCGAGCAATTGGATTCGGTGCTCATCGTCGCCGCGCCGGATACCGATGCGGCGCAATTGAAATCGGCGGTCATCGCGGCGGTGGCGGGGCGCGCGGTGGTGGGCCTGCCGGGCGCGCAGGCGGCGCAGACCGGCAACGGCATCGTGATGATCCAGTTCATCGGCACCATGGGCGCGGGCATCGCCTTCGTGGTGGCGGCGTTCCTGATCTACAACACCATGAGCATGGCGCTGGCCGGGCGGCGGCCGGTGATCTCCATGCTGCGGGCCATCGGCGGGCGCAAACAGACCATCGTGCGGGACGTGCTGATGGAAGCGCTGGTCATGAGCCTGGCCGGCGGGGCGCTCGGCGCGGTGGCCGGTATCTTCGCCGGGCAGTATGCGATCGGGCTGCTGCCCGGCGCGTTCACCCAGGTGACCGATGCGCGGCTGCAATACTTCCTGCCCGCCTACGCGATTCCGGCCGCGGTGGCGGCGACCGTGCTCACCACCCTCGCGGCCACGGCCATCGCGGCCCGGCAGGTGTACCGGGTGTCGCCGGTGGAGGCGCTGGCCCCGGTCGGCGGCTCCACCATCGACGCCGTACCCCGGCGGCTGCGGCTCGTGGCTGCGGCGGTGGGGGCGCTGCTCATCGTCGCGACGGTGCTGATCACGCGGGCGCACCTGGGCCTGTTCGCCGCTGTCGCACTGGGTTTCGCGTTCGCCGCCGAGATCGCGCTGGCGTTCGCCTGCACCGGGCCGATCGTGCGGGTCACCGGCGCGCTCACCCGGCGGCTGGGCGCGGCGGGGGTGCTCGCGGGCGTGAATATCGATCGCGCGCCGCGCCGGGTGTGGGCCACGCTCATGACGGTCGCCATCGCGGTGGCCATGACCATCACCATCACCGGGTCCAATGCGGACGCGGTGCGTTCGGCCCGTTCGACTTTCGCGTCACTGGCCGATACCGATGTCTGGGTCACCGTGCCGCCCGAGGACGCGGTGCCGACCGCGCTGCTGCCCGACGATCTGGCCGAGCGGGTGGCGTCGGTGCCGGGGGTGGCGAAAGTGGTGGAGGGGCAACTGTCCTTCGCCACCTTGGCGGGCACCAAGGCGCTGCTGTACGGGGTCGAGCCGGACAGTCATTACGCCATGCTCGTGGCGCTGGACGCCGACACTCAGCGCCGGGTGCTGGCCGGCGAGGGGATCGTGCTCTCGCGGGATCTGGCGCACACCCTCGAGGTGGCGACCGGTGATGACTTGACCTTGCAAACGCCCAGTGGGGCACGGCAGGTGCGGGTGCTGGCCACCGTCTCCTATTTCTCGGCGCTCACCGGAACCGCTTCGCTCAGCCTCGGTCTCATGCGGGAATGGTTCGAGCGGCCCGGGTCCTCCACCTTGCAGATCACCGCCGCACCCGGCACGGATCGCGAGGCCCTCGCGGCGGCGGTCCGGCAGGTCGCGCCGCCGGATGTGCACGTCTACACCGGGGACGCGGCGTTGGACGGCGTCAGCAGCGCCATGGAGCAGGGGCTCGCGCTGTCGCGCATCATGCTGGTCATCGTGTCGATCATCGCGGCCATGGGTCTGCTCAACACGCTCACCCTGGCGCTGCTGGAACGCCGCCGGGAACTGGGCATCCTGCGCGCGGTCGGCTCCAGCCGCCGGTTCGCGCTACGCATGGTGCTGGCGGAGGCGCTGGGCATCGGCGCGGTGGGGGCCGGACTCGGGGTGCTGTTCGGTTTGACCAACCAGCTCCTGTATTCGTTCCTGGCCACCGACTTGATGAGCCTGGACGTGAAGTTCCAGCCCGGCCCGATGCTGCTCGTATTCACCGGTGGCGCACTGGCTTTGAGCCTGCTCGGATCCATTCCCCCGGCGCTACGGGCGGCCCGGCTCAATATCGTCGAAGCCGTCAGCGCGGACTGACGGAACAGCGCGGATCAGCCGCCGCACAGGGTGTTCGGCGGGGACGGTGGCGCGGTGTCGATGCCGGCGGCGATATCGATCAGGTAGTCGTGGTCGCCGCCGAGTGGTTCGGTGTCGAGCAGCAGTCGCTGGACTACGCAACCGGATTCGTAGAAGACGGGGCCGAGTCCGTGGCCGCCGGGGACCACGCTGCCGTCGAGATCGCGGCCGGTGACCACGGTGTACATGGAGACCGGTTTGCCGGTGAGGGTCATGGCCGCGCGGGTCTCCAGGCCGGAGGCGTAGGGGACGAGGGCGTCGGCGGTGCCGTGAATCAGCAAGGCGCGCTTGATGCTCATGCGGTCCGCGAGCAAGGTCGGCGTCCGGTCCGCGTACGCCTGCGGGCAGATCCACGGCGTGCAGCCGCCCGCGTCGCGCTCGATCTCCGGACGCAAGGCAGGACCCGCCAGTGGCGCTTCCAGCCAGCCGGTGAAATCGCCCGACTGTCCGAAGGTATCCACCCAATAGTCGTAGGTCCCCGCCGGCGCGTACGCCGCCGCCAGCCCGCTGGTCACCCCGCCCTGACTCCACCCCCACAGCACGGTCCGCGAAATCGCCGGGTGCGCACCGCGATACCACTGCGTGGCACTGACCGTGTCCCGCCAGCCCGCCCACACATTCCACTCCCCCGTCCGCCATACGCTCGCCGCCGACCGCTGATCCATGGTGAGCAGCGGCGCACCGGTATTGCGCACGATCGAACTCATATACCCCTCGAAGTCGGCCGCGCTCCCCGCATGCCCGTGCACCGCCACGATCAGATCCCGCGCCTCCACATCCCCCGGCCGCTCCCGATACGGCTCGTACACCCGCCCCGTCGCCGTCTCCCCGTCGACCGTCAGCGTCACATCCCGAACCTCGACCCGCACCCCGTCCCCTGCCTCGGCCGAAACCTCCGGCACCGCAACCCCGGTCGCGGCCAGCACCCCCAGCACCGCCCCGACCACCACACCCGCGCTCCGACCTCGCATCGCCGCATCATCGCACGTCCGCACCCTTGCTCCGGTCACCCGCGCCGCACCCCCGCATCCGCGTCCCTCGTCATCCCGGCGTACCCGTCCCTCGTCGTCCCGGGAGGGCTGGTCTTGCGGCTGGATGTCGGTGGGCCGGGCTACAGTCCGATCGTGCGTTCGATGAGTGTGGCGGAGCGGCGGGCCCGGGTGGGGGTGCGGCATCGGCTGGCGGCCGCGCATCGTAGCGATGACGTGGAGGACATCGTGCGGTCGATGGTGGTGTTGCATGCCACCGATCCGGCGACGGTGTTCCTGTCGGTGGCGGCGCGCAGCCAGATCGCCGAACCGGGGCATGTGGAGAAGGCGCTGTACGAGGATCGGACGCTGCTGCGCATGCTGGCCATGCGGCGGACCATGTTCGTCGCGCCGCTGGATCTGGTGCCCGCGCTGCAGGCCGCGTGCGGGGACGGGCTGGCGCACAAGCAGCGCAAGACCTACGCGGGCTATCTGGAGAAGTTCGGGGCGGTCGAGGGGGACGTGGCCGCGTGGTGGGCGGAGGTCGAAGCGGAGACGCATGCGGCGCTGCTGGCGCGCGGGGCCGCCACCGGGGCACAGCTGGGCAAGGATGTGCCGCGACTACGGACGCAGGTCGATACCGCGCCGGGGAAGCCGTATTCGAAGCCGACCAACATCACCACCTGGGTGCTGGTGACCCTCGGCGCGGAAGGCCGGATCGTGCGCGGGCGGCCGAACGGGTCCTGGGGCAGCAGTCAATACACCTGGGCGCCGGTGGAATCGTGGGTGCCGCAGGGGATTCCGGCGCTCGCGGCGGACCGGGCGCGCGCCGAACTGGTGCGGCGCTGGCTGTGGACCTTCGGGCCCGCGCCGGTGAGCGATATCAAATGGTGGACCGGCTGGACCGCGGGCGAGGTCAAGAAAACCTTGGCGGCACTGGATGTCACCGAGGTGGACCTGGACGGCGTCACCGGACTCGTACTGTCCGACGATCTGGAACCGACCCCGGAACCGGAACCGTGGGCCGCGCTGCTGCCCGCGCTCGATCCGACGCCGATGGGCTGGCAGTCCCGCGACTGGTATCTCGGCGAGCACGGCCCGGCGCTGTTCGATCGCAATGGCAATGTCGGACCGACCATTTGGTGGAACGGGCACATTGTCGGCGGCTGGGCCCAGCGCGCCGACGGCGAGATCGCCTGGAAGCTATTGGCGGACGCCGGCGCGGAAGCGACCGCCGCCATCGCCGCCGAAGCCGAACGCCTGCGCGCCTGGTACGGCGAAGTACGGCCCATCCCACGCTTCCGTACTCCGCTCGAACGCGAACTCACCGCTTAACTCGCTGGTCACGCCCCCGTACCGCGGCCGATACGAGTACGATTGTCGCCGAATAATTTTCGTGTCCCTACCGGCCGACCGGCTGTTAGGGTCTGCTTGTAACGTCGCGCAGTCCGGACCTGGACACGGGGGTTGTGGTGTCGGTCCGGGAAGAATTCTCGGAGTGTGTCATGGCTTTCCTCAATCGCCTCATCTCGCATGCCACGTCCATCAGCAAATTGATGGACAGCGCGCCGAAATGGCGAGAACAACTACTGGCCAAGCGAAACGATCTGCGCGGCGGCACGTTCCGGGACGCCACCATGGGCATCTGCGCACTGGTCGCGGCGGCGGACGGCAGCATCGATCCGGGTGAGCGCATGCGGGTGGCGCAGCTCATCGGCTCGGATTCCATCCTGCAGCATTTCCCCACCGACGAACTGCGGACGCTGTTCGAGGACAACTGCAATCGGATCACCATGGATCCGGCGTTCGGGCGCGCCTATGTCATGCAGCAGATCGCCAAGGCCACCGGTAAGGACACCGAGGCCCGCGCGGTGGTGCAGATGGGCATCATGATCGGCAATGCGGACGGCAATTTCGATGCCAACGAGATCGCCGCCGTCAAGGAGGCCTGCCAGGTGCTGCACCTGGACCCGCGCGAGTTCGGGCTCTGAGACTCACATATCGAGACCGAGGTCCAGCACCCGCACCGAATGGGTGAGGGCGCCGACGGCGAGATAGTCGACGCCGGTGCGGGCGTAGTCGGCGGCCATATCGAGGGAAAGGCCGCCGGAGGACTCGAGTTTCGTGCCCGGCGCGGTCTTGTTGCGCCGCTGCACCGCGGCCTGCGTCATCCACAACGGGAAGTTGTCCAGCAGCACCAGCTGCACGTCCTCGGCCAGCACCGCGTCGAGCTGCTCGAGGCTGTCCACCTCGACCTCGCACTCGATCTCCGGGTTCAGCTCACGCACCGCGCGCAATGCGGCCACCACGGACCCGGCCGCGACCACGTGATTGTCCTTGATCAACGCCGCATCACCCAGTCCCATGCGGTGATTCACGCCCCCGCCGACCCGCACCGCGTACTTCTGCAGCGCCCGCAGCCCGGGCAGCGTCTTACGGCTGTCCCGAATCTTGCACTCGGTCTCCTCGACCGCATCCACCCACGCGGAGGTGGCGGTGGCGATACCCGACAGATGGCACACGATGTTCAGCAGCGTGCGTTCCGCGGTCAGCAACTGCCGCGTAGGCGCGACAAGCCGCAGCACCGTATCCCCCGGCTGCACCCGGGTCCCGTCCGCGACCCGTTCGCTCACTTCATAATTGCCCGCCCCGATCACCTCGTCCAGGACCAGCAACCCGACATCCAGCCCGGCCACCGTCCCCGGCTGCCGCGACACCATCGCCGCCTTGGCCACCGCATCAGCGGGAACCGTCGCCACCGTGGTGATATCGGGCCCATACCGCAGATCCTCATCCAGCGCGGTACGAATCAGCGCGACGACCTCGTCGCGATCCAATGCGGAATCGAGTGCCATTACAACGTTCCTTCTCGCGTGAAAGGTGAAGCGTGCCGGATTAAGTCGCCGCGCCGGGGAACCCGACTGCCGCGACCGGTCGGTATGCCGGGTCGGTGGTGAGGGGCGGCAGGCCCTCCGCCCGGGATGGGCGGTGGCAGCGGGGCTGCCGACGGGCCACCGAAGTCCGCGTCGGGGTGCAGACCGGCATGGGCGGCGTCGCCGCCTCCCGACCTGCGGTGGACAGCGCGACTCACGACGCGGACCGCATCGAGGGGGCGAGGTCTTCCGCCCAGCCGTCGGTGATCAGTTTGGGGCGGCCGTCGGCGCCGAGGCGGACCGCGGTGCTGCGGCGGAGTTCCTCGCGCGGGTCGGGGTGGTCGGAACGGGTGTGGCAGCCGCGGCTTTCGGTGCGGGCGGCGGCGGCCAGCAGGAGGGCTCGGGCGGTGAGGGTGAGTGCGGAGTCCTCGAGTTCGCGGATTACCGCGGCGGCGGAATCCGAACGTGCTGGGGCCGAATCGGAGTTTTCCGTGACGGCGTCCGAGGCTTGTCCGTTCGGCGATGCGGGCGGGGTGGCTTTGCCGAGGGCGAAGCGGACGGGGAGGTCGGGGGCGCTGACGTCGGAGATGAGGCCGACCATGCGGAGGACGGCGGAGCGGAGGCCGTCGCCGTCGCGGACTACCGAGGCGCGTTCGGTCATGAGTTCTTGCAGGAGTTTTCGGTCGGCGCGGGGGAAACGGAGGGGGCCGACTTCGGTGATGGGGGCGGCTTTGCCTTCGCGTTCGGCGGCGGCGGCACCGGCGCGTTCGCCGACCACCAGGCCCTCGAGGAGGCTGTTGGAGGCTAGGCGGTTGGCTCCGTGCAGGCCGGTGCGCGCGACCTCGCCGGCGGCGTAGAGGCCGGGGACGGCGGTGCGGCCGGAGGTGTCGGTGACCACGCCGCCGCACTGGTAGTGGGCGGCGGGGGCGACCGGAATGAGGGTGTTGCGCGGGTCGATTCCGGCTGCCAGGCACGAGGCGGTGATGTTGGGGAAGCGCTGGGCGAAGCCGTCGAGGCGGCGCGCGTCGAGGTAGACGTGGTCGGTGCCGAGCGTGTGCATCCGGGCGGCGATCGCGCGCGAGACGATGTCACGGGGTGCGAGATCTCCGCGTTCGTGCACGCCCGCCATGACCGATTCACCTTGGGAATCCACGAGAGTCGCGCCCTCGCCGCGCACGGCCTCGCTGATCAGCGGCCGCCGCCCCAGCCCGCCGGGGGTGAACAGCACGGTCGGATGGAATTGCAGGAACTCCAGATCCGACACCAGCGCACCCGCCCGCAAAGCCAGCGCGATGCCGTCGGCCGTGGCCCCGGCGGGATTGGTGCTGCAGGCGTACAACTGCCCGAGCCCGCCGGTGGCCAGCAGCACGGCGGGCGTGTGCACCACGCCGAAACCCTGCTCCGACACCGCGATCACGCCCCGCACCCCTTCGGGTCCGGTCACGATGTCCAGGACGGCGGCCCCGAACAGCACCGGCAACCCGGCCGCGTTCAACGCCCGCTGCACCTCGGCTCCGGTGGCATCGCCCCCGGCGTGAATGATCCGCCGGGTGCTGTGCCCGCCCTCCCGGGTCCGCGAAACCTCGCCGTCCCGACCGAGATCGAACACCGCCCCGAGATCGGTCAGCGCCGCGACGGCATCCACGCCGCCTTCGACGATCGACCGCACCGCCGCCGGATCACACAGCCCGGCCCCCGCCACCACGGTGTCGTGCACATGCGATTCCACCGAATCCCCGTGCGGCGCAACCACGGCGATCCCGCCCTGCGCGTACTGCGTGGAGGTGTCGGTGGGCCCGCCCTTGCTGAGCGTCAGCACGCGCAGCCCGCGCAGCGACGCCGTGCGCGCCGCGGTCAATCCCGCGACGCCGCCGCCCACCACCACCAGGTCGGCCTCGGCTTCCCAGGTGATCGATACGGATGTGTTCACTACATCCACCCCTTTCCGGGGAGACCGTGCGTACCCGCCGCCATGATGGACACATGGCCGAGGGGATGGTGAAGTTCTTCCACGGCGCGGGCGCACAGCCCGCGGCCCCGGCGGGGGCCATGGCTACTCGCCGCCGCCCGGGTTGCCGATCTCGATCATGCGCTGCACGGAGCTCTTGGCCCGGGCGGCGGTCTCGAGGTCGACGTGCACCTCGTCGCGGTTCTCCACCAGGCAGCGCAGCAGGGCGGCGGGGGTGATCATCTTCATGTAGGCGCAGGAGGCGCGGTCGTTGACGGCCTGGAAGTCGATGCCCGGGGCCGCTTTCCGCAGCTGGTGCAGCATGCCGACCTCGGTGGCGACCAGGACCTGCTTGGACTTGGCGGCCTTGGCGGCGTCGATCATGCCGCCGGTGGACAGGATGTGCACGCGGTCGGCCGGGAACTCGCCCGCACCGGCCAGGTACAACGCCGAAGTGGCGCAACCGCATTCGGGGTGCACGAACAGTTCGGCATCCGGGTGGGTGCGGGCCTGCTCGTTGAGCTCGTCGCCGTTGATGCCGGCGTGCACGTGGCACTCACCCATCCAGATGTGCATGTTCTCGCGGCCGGTGAGGCGCTTGACGTGCGCGCCCAGGAACTGGTCCGGCAGGAACAGCACCTCACGGTCGGGGTCGATGGAGGCGACCACGTCGACGGCATTGGAGGAGGTGCAGCAGATGTCGGTGAGCGCCTTCACCGCGGCGGTGGTGTTGACGTAGGAGACCACCAGCGCGCCCGGGTGCTCGGCTTTCCATTCGGCGAGCTGTTCGGCGGTGATGGAGTCGGCCAGCGAGCAGCCCGCGCGCTGATCCGGGATGAGCACGGTCTTCTCGGGGCTGAGGATCTTGGCGGTCTCGGCCATGAAGTGCACGCCGCAGAAGATGATGGTGTCCTCGGGCGCTTCGGCCGCGATCCGGGACAGCGCCAGGGAGTCGCCCACGTGGTCGGCCACGTCCTGGATCTCCGGCAGCTGGTAGTTGTGCGCCAGGATGGTGGCATTGCGCTCGCGCGCCAGCCGCTTGATCTCCGCCGCCCACTCCGGCGTCGCCTCGACGCCCGCGAATCCCGACGGGCCGTCCACGATGCGCTCGGACAGCGCGATCGTCGCACCTAGTGCAGCCATGGCATGGCTCCTTCTCTCATGCGCCCGGCAGCTTCGCCGATTCGCATACAACCGGTTTTCGACTTAGAATCGAAAACGTGCCCCATAGTAGCACCATCCACGAAACGCTCACCGCGGTGTTCCAGGTTCGTCGCTTCCCGGACGCCGTCGGTGCAGGTAGAAGTGCTAGCACCGGATCGGAAAGTGGTGCAGGACATGCGAATCGCGGTTCAGCGCCGAGTTCCGCGGCCGCTGGACGCAATACCGCCGGAACCGACGGGAAGGCCGCGGCCGTCACCCAGCGCTGCCCACCGGGCCAGCACACCGAACTCGCGGTACTGCTCTGGGAGCGGGCGCTGGACCCGGCGAAGGGCACCTGGTCGCTGCCCGGCGGGCGCTTGCGCGACGACGAGGACCTGGACGCCTCGGCGGCCCGGCAGCTGGCCGAGAAGGTCGATGTGCGGGAGCTGACGCACCTGGAGCAGCTGTCGGTGTTCAGCGATCCACATCGGGTGCCCGGGGATCGCCGGATCGCCTCGGCCTATCTGGGATTGGTGCCGTTGACGGCGGAGCCGGAACTGCCGCCGGACACCCGCTGGCATCCGGTGTCGGCACTGCCCGCCATGTCCTTCGATCACGGCATCGTCGTGGAGCACGCGCGCACGCGGCTGGCGGCGAAGCTCTCGTACACGAATATCGCCTTCGCGCTCGCGCCGGAGCGGTTCACCATGTCCACGCTGCGCGAGATCTATTGTGCGGCGCTGGGATACGACGTGGACACCACGAACCTGCAGCGAGTCCTGTCCCGGCGCAAGGTGATCACACCGACCGGTGCGACGGCATCGCCCGGGCGCGCGGGCGGGCGGCCCGCGGCGGTCTACCGATTCACCGACTCGGAGATTCGAGTAACGGACGAATTCGCAGCCCTGCGACCGCCCAGCTAACCGCCACTTCGGGCGCGCCGACTAATCGCGGTCGCGCTTGCGGTGTTTGTCGGCGCGCTTGTAGGCCCGTCCGCTCGGAACGGGTTGCGCCGCATTGGATCGGCGTAGTTCGTGGCGCTGCCGCCACGCGGTGAGGTCCGGTCGCTCCCCGGCGGTTTGCGGGGCGGGACCGGGCTGAGAAGCGACGGCGCCCATGGCCGGTCCCCCTTACATCCGTGAAGTCCGGCTCCACGGTAGGGGCACCCACTGACAGGTCGCCAGCGAATTTCAGCGGGTGCGATCGGATTCCGGCACGGAGCCGGGAGCCTCGAACGGCACCACGGGATCTCGGGGGCCGAGCGGTTGCGCCGGAGCGCCATTGGCGTACGGGCCGTAGGTCATGGCGGTGCCGAAGCCGGGTGCGACGACCTCGGGCTGCGGCAGTTCCCCACCGAACGGCAGGTATTCACCGCTGCCCAGATCGTCAGAAGTGCTGAGCGCGGCCATGATCAGCACGACCAGCGCCGCCAGCAGCGGCTGCACCAGTAGCACCGGCCAGCCTTCCACGATCGGCGCTATCTCCACGATGGACCGCACGGGCGGATGCGCCGGCCGGGTATGCAATTGCTCGGCCACCGCCTCCCCCACCCAGCGCATGAGCGAAGACCCCAGCGCCGCACCGGCGAGCAGACCGACCAGCAGGATCGGCCCGCGCACCCGCCGCCATCGCCAGGTCGCCACCGCGGTCAGCACCGCGACCACCATGGCGATCAGCACATAGATGGCCACGGCATCGAACCGATGCGTGCTCTCCCCCGTCAGCGGCGCCCCGCGATCGGGCTCCACCACCAGAAGCTGTTCGGCGGGAGCCAGATACGCCCACACCACCCCGCCCAGCGCGCTGAACGCCGCGACGGCGAGGAAGACCAGCGCCGCGGCCCGGCCCTCCCGCTTGACGACCTCGGCGGATAGCCTCCCGGGCGCGGCGCCGGCCACGGTGGCTGCCACTAGCGGCGTTCCAGATCGCTGGAGTCGAGCACCCCGTGCCGGGAGCACTTCGCCCACCAGCCGTCGGGGCTGACCTGCACGATCATCCGGCGGCCGCACTGTTCGCAGAAGCGCGGCGGCTCCAATCCCAGTGCGGCGGAAGGTGGAATCGGGTCGTCCAGACCCGGCACCACGCGCTTACCCGTGAACGGGTTGTATCGCTCCTCGATGTCCACGACCACCTTCCTACTATCTCAGAGCGTTTCGTTCAGCGCCTTGATCGGCATCTTCAGTTCGCCGAGCAGATCGATATCCGATTCGGCGGGCCGGCCCAGGGTGGTCAGGTAGTTGCCGACGATGACGGCATTGATGCCGCCGAGGATGCCCTGCTTGGCGCCCAGGTCGCCGAGGGTGATCTCGCGACCGCCCGCGAAACGCAGGATGGTGCGCGGCAGCGCGAGGCGGAAGGCGGCCACGGCGCGCAGCGCGTCGGCGGCCGGCAGCACCTCGAGGTCGCCGAAGGGGGTGCCCGGGCGCGGGTTGAGGAAGTTCAGCGGCACCTCGTCCGGCTCCAGCGACGCCAGGTCGGCGGCGAATTCGGCACGCTGCTCCAGGGATTCGCCCATGCCGAGGATGCCGCCGCAGCAGACCTCCATACCGGCCTCGCGCACCATGCGCAGGGTTTCCCAGCGCTCGTCGTAGGTGTGGGTGGTGACCACGTTCGGGAAGTGCGAGCGCGCGGTCTCGAGATTGTGGTTGTAGCGGTGCACGCCCATGGCGGCCAGCTGATTCACCTGATCCTGGTTCAGCATGCCGAGCGAGCAGGCGACCTGGATGTCGACCTCGTTGCGGATGGCCTCCACGCCGGCCGCGACCTGCGCCATCAAACGCTCGTCGGGTCCGCGCACCGCGGCCACGATGCAGAATTCGGTCGCGCCGGTCTTGGCGGTCTGCTTGGCGGCCTCGACCAGCGATGGGATGTCCAGCCACGCGGCGCGCACCGGCGACTGGAAAAGGCCGGACTGCGAACAGAAGTGGCAGTCCTCGGGGCAGCCGCCGGTCTTGAGCGAGATGATGCCCTCGACCTCGACCTCGGGACCGCACCACTTCATGCGCACGTCGTGCGCGAGGGCGAGCAGCTCCTCGAGCTTGTCGTCGCCCAGCCGCAGCACCTCGAGGGTCTGTTCCTGGTTCAGGCCGACGCCGCGTTCGAGCACCTGCTCGCGGGCGATGGCGAGAATGTCGTCGCTGGCCGAGCCGGCGGCTTCGGTGGTGACGGCTGCCTGGGTCATGGCGCGCAAATCCCTTCGTCCGGCCCCGTAGGCCGAGCAACTTGAACGGTGTTCAGGGTAGGCTAGCAGCCGGAAACGTGAGCCGGAACACGAAGGGGTCGGAATCAGTGCAACTGCACCGCACGGATGTGGTCGACGGGGCCATCGCCATTCTCGATCAGTACGGCCTCGCGGATCTCACCATGCGGCGGCTGGCCGGATCGCTGCATGTCCAGCCCGGGGCGCTGTACTGGCATTTCCCCAATAAGCAGGCGCTGCTGGGCGCGGTGGCGGACCGGATTCTCGCGCCCATGGACGAGGCCGTCGAGGCGACCGAGTGGTCGAGTCAGATCACCGAGCTCGCGCATCGGCTGCGGTCCTGCCTGCTCGCCTATCGCGATGGGGCGGAACTGGTTTCGTCCACCTACGCCTCCCGGCTCACCACCTCCAAGGGCCGCGAGCGCCTGGCCTCGGCGGCCATTCGCGCCGGAATGACCCGGGAGGAAGCCGATCTCGCGGCCTTCACCCTGCTGTACTACGTGCTCGGTCAGACCGTGGACGAGCAGTCGCGCATCCAGATGGACTCGGCGGGCGCGCTCACCGAGGAGAACTCCCCGCTGCACGACACCGTGGACGCGACGGCGCGCTTCGATTTCGGCTTGCAGCTGTTCGTGTCCGGTGTGCGGCATCTGCTGGGCACCCGGGTGCGCTGAGGTCACGACCCCCGTCCGCCGAATTAATACCGAACGGTAGAGTTTCGGCCGTCATCCCCGGCGGGTGCGGGAATCCGGTGTGAATCCGGAACGGTCGCGCCACTGTGAGCGTGCGAATTTCGTGCGCGAGTCAGACCTCCCCCACCGGGCAGCATTCTGGAGAGGCCGCGATTTGCCTGTGGAGCTAGGTCGATGAGCCGTGCGCGGACATCGTTGTGGTTACCCCTGCTCGGGGGTTTGCTGATCGTCGCCATGGTGGTGGCGACCGGGTTCGGCGCCGAGATCGTGCCGGTGCGCTCGGTCATCGAGGTACTAGCCGGACGGCTGAGCGGGAACCCCGCGAACTCCGGTCTCGACACCATCGTGTGGCAATTGCGGGTACCGCGCACCGTGCTCGCCGCCATCGTGGGCGCGGGTCTCGCGCTCGCCGGGACCGCCATGCAGACCCTGGTGCGCAATCCCCTCGCCGACCCCTATCTGCTCGGCGTCTCCTCCGGTGCGGGAGTCGGTGCGGCGGCGGTCATCACATCCGGGGTGTTCGCCGGGGCTGGGCTGTGGGCGCTGTCGGCGGGCGCGCTCGCCGGGGCCCTGCTCGCGGCGGCCGCGGTCTTCATCATCGCGATCGCGCAGGGCGGACTGACTCCGTTGCGGCTGGTGCTCACCGGCACCGTGCTCGGCTCCGCGTTCGCGGCGTTCAGCAGCTACCTGGTCTTCCGCAGCAGCGATCCCGCCGCCGCCCAATCGGTCCTGTTCTGGCTGCTCGGCAGCCTGTCCGGCGCGGACTGGACCCGAATCCTGCTGCCCGCCACCGTGGTAGCGGTCTGCGCGGGGGCCCTCATGCTGGCCGCCAACTGGCTCGACGCCCTGAACCTGGGCCCGGACGCGGCCGCCTCCATCGGAGTTCCGGTGCGCGAGCTGCGCATCGCGCTATTCATACTCCTCGCGATCCTGGTGGGCGTCCTGGTAGCGGTCTCCGGCGGTATCGGGTTCGTCGGCCTGGTGGTACCGCATGCCGCTCGCCTGCTGGTCGGTCCGCGGCACCGCATGCTGCTGCCGACGTCCGCGCTCTGCGGCGCGATCTTCCTCGTAGCCGCCGACGCGGCCACCCGGGTCCTGGTGCGCCCCACCGAAATCCCGGTCGGCGTCCTCACCGGCCTGATCGGCGCCCCCGCCTTCCTGCTGCTCATGGGCCGCCGCCGCTACCGATTCGGTGCCGCATGAGGTGGCGGCGCACGACGACCGAGCTCAGCGGAGCTGCGGCGGCGAGCGCGACACCGCCCATGAACGCGGCCCGGATCGACGTGCGGGCGCTGGCTTGTGCGGCGGGGCGGCGGACCGTGGTGACGGGGGTGGAGTTCTCGGTGCGGGCCGGGGAGGTCGTGGGGATCGTGGGGCCGAACGGGAGCGGGAAGACCACACTGTTGCGGACGCTGGCCGGGCTGACACGGCCGGTGAGCGGGGAGGTGCTGGTCGGAGGGCGTGCGGTGCACCGGGTTTCGGGGCGGGAGCGGGCTCGGCTGGTGGCGTTGGTGGGGCAGGACGAGCGGCCGCCGGAGGATCTGCTGGTGGGGGAATTGGTGGCGTTGGGGCGGACGCCGTATCTGCCGCCGTGGGGTGCGGGTGGAGGCGGGGAGCAGGCGGTGGTCGCGGAGGCACTGCGGCGGGTGGATCTGGCGGGGTTCGAAGGCCGGGCGGTGCACCGGCTGTCGGGCGGCGAGCGGCAGCGGGTGATGCTGGCGCGGGCGCTGGCGCAGGAGACGCCGGTGTTGCTGCTGGACGAGCCGACCAATCATCTCGATGTGACGCATCAGCTCGAATTGCTGGAACTGGCAAGGGGATTGGGCCGGACAGTGGTCATGAGCCTGCACGAGCTGGCGCTGGCGGACCGGTACTGCGATCGAGTGCTGGTCGTGCACGACGGGCGGACCGAACCGCTGGCGGAGCCGGGGGTGGCCCTGCGGAACGAGGTGCTCGAGAAGGTTTTCGGGGTGGGTGCGACGCGGGTGGCGCATCCGGAGACCGGGGAAACACATTTACTGATCACTGCGCGAAAGGCTCAGGCGTGAAAAGGATTACGAAGGTCGCGGGGGTCGCGGCGGTGGCGGCGATCGCGGTGGCGGGATGCGGGAGTCCGCAGGCGGCGAGCGGGAATCTGACCGTACGGAATTGCGGTGTGGAGGCGGCGTTTCCGGCGCCGGCGCAGCGGATGTTCGTCAATGACGGGAATCTGATCTCGATGGCGCTGGCGCTGGGTGCGCAGGAGCAGGTGGTGGCGGTGTCGAGCCTCAAGCGGGATGCCGATACCTTGCGGCGGCACTACGGGGACGTCGTGGACAAGCTGAATCAGGTTGCGCCGGAATATCCTTCGCGGGAGACGGTGCTGGCGCAGCGGCCGGACGTGATGGTCGCCGGATGGAATTACGGCTATTCCGAGGCCACGAATCTGACGCCGGATTCGCTGCGGGCGGCGGGGGTCGCGCCGTATGTGCTGACCGAGAGCTGCCGCCAGGCCGACGGGGAGCGCGGGATCACCGACGCATGGACGGCGCTGCGGACCGATCTCACGGATTTGGGGGCCATTACCGGGAAAGGTGAGCGGGCAGGCCAGCTCACCGCCGATATCGACCAGCGGCTCACGGCCCTGCGTGCGGCCCCGCAGCCGGAGCGCAAGCCGGTGATCTTCGTCTTCGACAGCGCTTCCGACACCGTGTTCTCCAGCGGGAAATTCGGTGCGCCACAGGCGATCCTGGAAGCGGCGGGTGCGCGCAATGCCCTCGAGGACGTCTCCGACACCTGGACCGCCGTGTCGTGGGAGCGCCTGGCGGCGGCCGATCCCGATGCCATCGTCTTCGTGGACTATCCGCCGCAGACCTTCCAGCAGAAGGTGGATCTGTTGCGCGCCAAACCGGGCATCCAGAATCTGCGCGCGGTCACCGCGAGCCGGTTCCTGAATCTGCCGTACGCGCTGTGGACCAGCGGCCCGCTGAACATCGATGCCGCCGAACAGGTCCGCGTCCAGCTCGAGACCTGGAACCTGGCGCCGCGTTCCGGCATCCGCCCGGCATTCGACGACACGGTCCGCTAGCCGCCGGGAATGCCCCGCACCGCAGCCGAGTTCAACCCCACCGCAACCACAGTGCGAAGGGATATGGCGATGGCGAACACATTCGAACTCGGCGGCGATCTCACGGTCGACCGGCTCGGCTACGGCACCATGCGGCTGGCCGCCGCCCCGGAACCGGGATTCGAGGCGGGCATGGGCCATATCTGGCGCGCGCCGGCCGATCGGGAATCGGCGCAGGCCGTGCTGCGCAAGGCCGTCGAGCTGGGCGTGAACCTCATCGACACCGCCGACTCGTACGCGCTCGGCGAGAACGAGGAACTGGTGGCGGAGGCGCTGCACCCGTACGCCGATCAGGTCGTGATCGCCACCAAGGTCGGCGTGCTGCGGCCCTCCCCGGTCGAATGGGTACCGCTCGGGCACCCCGCCTACCTGCGCCAGCAGACCGAATTGAGCCTGCGCCGTTTGAAAGTGGACCGTATCGACCTGTTGCAGCTGCATCGCCTGGATCCGGCGTACCCGCTCGAGGATCAGATCGGCGCGCTGAAGCAGCTCGTCGACGAGGGCAAGGCGCGGCATATCGGCCTGTCCGAGGTCAGCGTCGAACAGTTGCGGGCCGCGCAGGAGATCACCCCGATCGCCAGCGTGCAGAACATGTACAACCTGGCCGAACGCGGTCACGAGGAAGTGGTGGATTACGCCGCCGCCCAAGGCATCGCGTTCATTCCTTTCTTCCCGGTCGCCGGAGGCGCGGTGACCGGCCCGGGTTCGCCGGTCGCCGAGGTCGCCGCCGAAATCGGGGCCACGCCCGCCCAGACCGCGCTGGCCTGGCTGCTGCACCGCTCCCCCACCATCCTGCCGATTCCGGGCACCACCTCGCTCGAACATCTCGCGGAGAACGTGGCGGCCCGCTCGGTGCGCCTGTCCGACGCCCAGTTCGCGCGGCTGTCCGAACTGGCCACCGCGGCGGCGTGATCCGGCCCGCAGCGTGAGCCGCCGGTTCGCGAGGCGAGCTATCCGCCCGCCGTGGCTCCCGTCCCGGATTCCCGCTGCACCAGCCGCACGAACGGCACGATCTGCTGCGCGATGACCGTGTTGTACTCCTCGGGACGCTGAATCGGATTGGCGTGGGCGGTGGTCCGGGTCGTCACCACCAGCAGGGTGCCGTCCACGCCGCCCACCCGGTCGATCAAGGCCCGATGCGAATACTCGACGTCCACGATCGGATCGCGGTAGGCCTCGTGCGGCCGGATGAACACGATGGCCGGGCGCGGTTTGCCGTCGGCCGGTTTGGCCAGGGCGCGCAGATCGTCGACCGCGCCGCCCGACACGATCGCCTTGAACTGGGCTTCGATCAGGCCGTTGCTGGCGGTGTCGGCATTGAAGATCTTGTCCTCCAGCACGTCCAGCACCACCTCGCGGAACTCATCGGCGCGGAAACCGTTGCGGCCGCGCAGGAATCGCTCGTGGCGGGCATAGGTCTCGACCGTGAAGCGCAGGATCCGGCTCTCCCGCGCGCCGGGAATCCAGCCCATCCAGCGCTGCATGTTCTCGCCCTGGTCGCGGCTCTCCGGGCGCACCGCGTGCAGGTCGACGGGGGTGCAATCCAGTACCACCGCAACGACTTTCCGGGTGCTCTCGGTGTGCAGGTGGGCGGCGATCTCCAGCGCGATCACCCCGCCCATGCTGTGCCCGACCAGGGTGACGTTCGGGATCTTCGCCGCCTCGGTGACCTTCACGATCAGGTCCGCGATCACCTTGGTGTCGATACCGGCATTGTCGTAGCGCACCGCCCACACCGAACCCAGCCGGGCGAGGGCGGGCAGGGCGCGGGCGGTGTCGGAGGCGTCGAGCACGCCGAGCCCGACCAGGTCGAATACGGCGGCGTCCCGGGCCTGCGGGTCGGCGGGACCGGCGATGGGCAGCACCGCGGGCGTGGTGCGGGCGAGCCGGGCGCGTTCCGGGGCCACGTCGCGCGCCATGTACTGGGCGAAGATCACCAGCAGCACCAGCGGAATCAGGCTGAGCCGCAACAGGATCAGCCGGGCGCGCCGCCAGCGCACCCAGTCCTGCCCCCAGCGGGTGTCGAGCAGGCGGGCCCGGCGCCGCCGGTCGTCGTACTCGGCGACCGTGGACGGATTGGGGTAATCCGGCAAGGCCATACCAACCCACTGTAAGCACGAGCCGGAAACGATCAAGCCCTACCGGGGAGCCGGCCGGGTCACTCGGGTTCGGGATGCGCGGCCACCCAGCGTTCGGCCACCGCGGCCAGCCGGGACAGTGCCATCCGGAAGCCGACCTCGTTGTCCTGGGCGGACAGGCCGGGCGGGAGATTGTCGTGCCGGGCCACGATGCGGGTGCCGCCGGGCGCGTCGGCCAGGGTGTAGCTGATCGTCATCTCACCCTGTAATTCCGGATCGTCGGTCTCGAACTCGACCGTCTGCACCACTTCGGAATTCGGGACCAGCCGGGCGAAACAGCCGTGGAAGGTGTCGGTGCGCGCCGAGGTCTTGCCCGTCGCGTTCGGCACGTCGTAGGTGAGCGAGATGCGGAAGCGCCCGCCCACCCGCGCATCGAATTCGTGGATGCGACTGGTCATTCCGTCCGGCACCATCCAGGTCCGGACCGAGCGCGCGTCCAGCAGCGCGCGGAAAACGTTCGGACGCTGCGCACTCACGAGCCATTCGACATTGGTGGCGGTCACGCGAGCACCATACGCCCGAGGTGACCTAGATCACAGGAGGTTGGGTGGAACCGCCAGGGGGCTTGCGTGTCGCGCCGAATACGCCCGGCTCACGATCGTCCTCGGCGGGGTGGGTCGCCGCCCCCGGCCCGAGGTGGCGACGCGCGGCAGGCCGGCCTTCGGGGCGGGGCGAAATCACGCTTCGGGGGCGGGCGGCAGCGCGAGTGTGGCGACCGCGCCGCCGTCGGGCGCGTCGGTGATCTCGACCGAGCCGCCGTGTACCTGGGCCACCCAGCGCACGATCGACAGCCCGATGCCGTGCCGCCCACCCGTGCCGGTCGCGCCGCGCTCGAACGGATCTGCCAGGGCGGGATCCAATCCTGGGCCGTGGTCGCGCACGGTGACGCGGCCCCGCGCCACCGTCACCTCGATCGGTGCGCCGCCGTGCACCGCGGCATTGTCGATCAGATTCCGCACCGCCAAAGCCAGCAGGTCCGGATCGGCTTGTACCGCAGCGGGTTCGGTGCGCAGGTCGATGCCGGGCAGGCCGCTCTCGGCCACCACGCCTTCGACCAGTTGGTCCAGATGCAGGCGCTGGGTGTCGAGTTCGCCGATGCCGGTCTCGGCGCGGGTGCGCGCGAGCAGGCCGGTGACCAGGCGGCCCATGCGGTCGGTGAGCGTCCGGGCGTCGGTGACCGCGCGCCGGGCATCCGCCGGATCACGCAGGGCCGCATCGAGATACAGGCGCAGCTTGGTCAGCGGGGTGCGCAGTTCGTGCGAGGCGTCGGCGAGGAATCGCTCCTGTTCGGCCAGCATGCGCGCGGCGGGCCGCATGCTCACCCCCGACAGCAGATGCCCGGCCAGCGCCGCCACCGCGACCAGCGCCAGCCCGCCCAATTCCAAGGCCAGCAGCAGTCGCCGATGATCCCGCTCACCCGCCGCGGTCCCCGCCGCCGCGAAAACCACCGCACTCACCTCGGATTCATTGCCCCACACCGGTTCCGCCGCCACCCGCACCCGGTTCCCGTCGCGATCCGGCAGCGTACTCAGCACCAGCTCCTCGGCGTCGGCCGTATGCGCGGCGAGTTCGGTCAGCTGCTCCGGCAGTCCGGCACGCTCGTGCGCGAACGCTTCCCGCCAACGCCCCTCCCCGTCCCGAACCAGCACCGCCACCGCCGTGGTCCCCTGGGCGAGGTCGTCGTCACGCACCACCTCCAGATCGGCGTTCCCGTCCTCGTCCCAATACACCTCCCGCGCCAATCCGGTCACCACCCGGTCGACCCCGTCGTTCAGCGCCCGGTCCCGCGACTGCGAATCGATCGACGCCGCAACGCCGCCCAGCACGATCAGACACAGCGCCGTGATCACCGTGAACAACCCGGTCAACGCCCAGCGCGTCCGCCGGAACCGGCCCGGCGTCAGCGCCGACCGGCCGGTGCCGCGCGACGAGCGACGCGCGTGCGCCCGTCGCGCCGGTATCCGCTTCGGCACCCACCGCACTCGAATCACCGCGCGCCGCAGTGGAAAAGACGCAGCGGCGAGCGGCCTGATCCCGGCAGGAGCCGGATCGATACGCGAATCACTCGGTTACGGCGCATTGCTCACCGGGCCGATCATGAAGCCGACGCCGCGGACGGTTTCGATGAGGGGCGGGTCGCCGAGTTTGCGGCGGAGCTGGAGGACGATGACGTCGACGACATTCGACGCGGGCTCGGCCATTTCGTCCCAGCAGCATTCGATGAGTTCCGCGCGGGTGACCACGGTGCCGGCGCGGACCGCCAGCAACTCCAGCACGCCGAACTCCTTGGGCGTCAGGGTGAGCAGGGTGCCCGCACGATGCACGCGCCGGCGGGGGCGGTCGACCACCAGGTCGGCCACGGTGGTGCGGGTCGGTTCGGGGAGCTCCTGACGGCGGCAGAGCGCGCGGACGCGGGCGGCGAGTTCGTCCATGGCGAACGGTTTGACGACGTAATCGTCCGCGCCGTGCGCGAAACCGTCCAGGCGGTCGGCGAGGGCGTCGCGGGCGGTGAGCATCAGGACCGGGGTGCGGCGGCCCGAATCGCGCTGCGCCCGAACCAGATCCAAGCCGTCACCGTCCGGCAGGCCGCGATCGACCACCAGGCAGTCGTAGTGATTGACCGCGATCTTCAGGTCCGCGTCGGCGTAATCACGCGCCAGGTCCACCGCGAACCCGGCGGCCCGCAATCCCGCGGCGACCTCGTCGCCGAGCTCCCGATCGTCCTCGCACACCAGCACCCGCACCCTCGCCATTACAGCACCCGAAGGAGTCCGGGCAGGTGGCGCACCACCGCGGACGAACCAGGCAAATCACCTACAGGAGTGCCGCTGACGAGGGTTGCCGCTGAGGTGCCGCCGGTCATGCGGCGATCACTCCGGCGGTCGGGGCGGCGGTGCACCAGAGGCGCGGCCGGTCTGCGGCGACCATTACGGGGATCGGGAGGGAGGTTGCACCCGAGACGCGGCCGGTCATGCTGCGACCACCCCCAGAACCGAGACGAGAGCTGCCCCCGAGACGCGGCCGGTCATGCTGCGACCACCCCCAGAACCGAGACGAGAGCTGCCCCTGAGGCGCGGCGGATCATGCTGCGATCACCCCCGGGATCGGGCGGGGTGCGCCGGGGAGGACGTCGGTGGCGGGGACGCCGAACCAGGATTCGGCGATGGTGGCGTAGAACTCGGTCATGTTGGTGGTGGCGCGGAGATTGTCGTCGGCGTCTAACGCGCGCAAGGACGGGATCTCGCCGAAGACGCCGGGGTTCACCGGGCCGAGGAGCAGGGCGGTGCCCGCTGCGCCGTGGTCCAGGCCGCTCGAGCCGTTGTCGGGGACCCGGCGGCCGAATTCGCTGTAGGTGGAGATCAGCACGCGGTCGGTGAGGCGGCGGGCGGCGATGTCGGCGCGGAAGGCCGCGAGGGCGGCGTCCAGGTCCGACATGAGCGCGGCGTAGCGGGCGGGGTGGTCGGTGTGGGTGTCGAAGTCCGCGCCCATGGGGATGTGGATGATGCGCAGGCCGAGGGCGTCGTCGGCGAGCAGGCGGGCGGCCAGCCGCAATTGGACGGCGAGATCGGTGCCGGGGTAGCCGTCCGCGGCGGGTGGCAGGGTCGCGACGGCGTCCGAGAAGCGCAGGGCGGCAGCGGATCCGGCGCGGGCGGTGGCGAACAGCGGGGTGTCCGCGCGGTCGGGGTGCGCCATGGCGCGCTGGGCGGCCAGCCAGGCGGCGCGTACGTTCTCGTCCTCGAAAACCGGGAACAGGCCGTCGTTTTCGGCGTCCACCGACAGGGTGGTGACCTTCTCGCAGGCCAGCGCCCGGCTGTCGCCCGCGCCCAGGGCCACGCCGACGGCCGGGGCGCTCGCCTCCCCGAGGTGGTCGCACAGCCGGCCGAGGAATCCGGTGCCGGGGCGGACGGCGCCGTCCGGGTCGCCGGTCTGCCAGCGGTGCAGCATCTCGAAGTGGGAGAGATCCGGGGTGGCGATGCCGACGCCGGGCACCACCGCCGCCCCGCCCGCGGCGAGCAGCGCCAGTTCGGGGTGGAAGCCGAGCGCGGAGTCGATGGGGTGCACACGTTCGGCGTCGATCGCGGTGGCGGGGCGCAGGTCCCGGTAGCGAGAATCGTTGTAGGGCAAGGTCATCGACAATCCGTCACTGCCCCCGGCCATTTCGATGACGACCAGTTTGCGATGCGCGAGTGCGGCGGGGCGTGGTGGGGCCGGTGGGCGGGTCGCCGACGGTGACGGCGTACGGGTCAGTTCGCGGGCCGCGAACCCGCCTGCCACGCCCAGCGCGCCGACGGCGAGCCCGGCCCGCAACGCGGTGCGGCGATCGAATTCGATCATGAGATTCCTTGTGCTCGTGGGGCTGACGGTGCCGCGCCGACGCCCGGACCGGGGGAGGCCGAATTCATGCCAGCACGAATTCCGGTGCGGTGAGTACCAGCGCCAGGAGTGCGGAAGCGGCCTGCCGCGGATCGCGGCGCAGCGCGAAGACGAGATCGCGTGCCGCCGTGGTGGTCGCGGCGGTCGGCGCGTGGATGCCCGCGCGCGCGAACGCGACGGCGACCGGGTCCGCGGCTCCGGCGATTTCGCCGAGCACCGGGGCGTCCACCACGGCCGCCGCGCGGGCGACGGCCGTGCCCGGGGCGAGCCAGCGCGTGCCCGGCGGCCAGCCCGCGACGTTCGGCGGATAGAACGGCGACTGGCCGAGCCCGGTCATGGTCTCGAAAGCCAGTGCCGGATCATCGATTCCGCATACGGCGTGCGCGGCGGTCACCCATTCGACCGGATAGCGCGGCCGCGTGTGCACCGCCCCGGCGAACGATTCGTGCCGCAGTATCGCCTCGACCAAGGGCCGGATCTCCAGGCCCGCCGACTGGAAGATCGTCGCCAACTCCCCCAGCCGCTGTTCGGAAGCCACTTCTCCGACAAAGAAGTAATGCAGTTTCCCGGCCACCAGCCGCGCACACTCCACCCGATCGCACAGCACATCGACGACATCCTGGGCCCCCACCACCTCCCGGCCGAGCAGCGAAACCCGCCGGGAATTCCCCGATTCCCGCTCGAACGACACCGCGCCGCCCGCATCCACCGACCAGCCCGACAACGCCACCGCCGCCGCGCGCACGTCGGCTTGCCCGTAATTCCCCCGTCCCACGGTGAACAGCTCCATCAACTCCCGTGCCTGGTTCTCGTTCGGCGCGCTCACCACCGACCCGTCCCCGTCCAGCCACTGCAACATGGCCCCGTCCACGGTCAGCGCCCGCGCCAGCTCCCGGAAGTTCCCCAGCGCGTGCCGCCGCAACACCCGATGCTGCCGCCACATCAGCTCCCAGGAGTCCGCCTTGTCATGACTCGACGTGAAATGCCCATGCCAGAACCACACCAACTTCTCGTGCACCCCAGCCCGGGGATCCCGCATGGCCCGCAGCCAAACCTCCACCGGCCCACCGGCATCGACCTCGTCCCCGTCGTCGA
This sequence comes from Nocardia yamanashiensis NBRC 100130, assembly GCF_001613325.1. Taxonomy (GTDB): domain Bacteria; phylum Actinomycetota; class Actinomycetes; order Mycobacteriales; family Mycobacteriaceae; genus Nocardia; species Nocardia yamanashiensis. The sequence goes on from NZ_BDCD01000020.1 coordinate 50,283, forward strand.
ACACCGGAGTCCCCATCTCCACCGCGGGCGCGTTCAGCACCCCGTCGAGCACCGCCGCCCGCCCGCCCCAGCGCTCGACCTCCCCCGGAAACGGCCCGAAGGTCGTCCGCCGCAGCACGTGCGCGATCGCCGCGAACTCGTCCATCCCCCAACCCTGGCAAACCACCCATTAGGAATTCATGAGCCGACAGTCGCGCACCGCCACCTGTCACCCCACCCCGGAATGCTCTCGGCCATGCCCTCCCCCGACCACCGCACCCCGCCACCCCGGCTCCCGGGCGACCTGATCGTGCGACTCGTCGAAGCTCACCAGCACGGTTCTCTGCACCTGCCGGTCTTCCACGCGGACGACGTACTACCGCTGTTGGACGGCACCGAACGCGAAATCGCCGCTGCGGCAGTACTGCTCGCAGCGAACCACGTCTTCTACCCGGGCAGCCCGTAAACCGCTGACCGGACGCGCCGAGCATTACAGCACCGCCTCCAGGGAGTACTCACCGGATGGTGCGTTGTGCGCCGGGTTCGTGCACCGCACCCCAGAGCTAGCCCGCGCGGTGCAGGTAGTGGGCCGACCACGCGGGCTGGAACCAGCCGGGAGCCGCGGCGGTGAAGCGGTCCGCGGACCAGCTGCCGGCTCCGGCGGGGAGCGATCCGACCAGGTCCACGCCGGTGACGGCGGGCAGGTCGGTGCGGTTGCATTCCGAAGCCAGGTCGGGGGTTTCCGGCCAGGAGCCGATGACCAGGCCCGCGCAACGCACGCCGGCGGATTGCAGTGCGCGGGTGGTCAACTCGCTGTGGTTGAGGGTGCCGAGACCGGCGGCGGCCACCAGCAGGACGGGGGCGTCGAGCTTCTGTGCGAGATCCAGGAGGGTGAATTCGCCGATGCGGACCAGCAGGCCACCCGCGCCCTCGACCAGGGTGAGGTCGGCGTCGGCGCACGACTCGATGGCGGCGGCGGTTTCGGCGAGGGTGAGCAGTGGCGCGCCGCAGCGGCGGGCGGCGGTGTCGGGGGCCAGCGGCTCGGGGTAGCGGGCCAGTTCGACCGTGCGGGTGACGCTGCTGAGACGGACTACCTCGGCCAGGTCGCCGGGTTCGCCCGGGGCCACGCCGGTTTGGGCGGGTTTGACCACGGCCACCGAGGCTCCGGCGGCGCGGGCGGTCGCCGCGAGGGCGGCCGTGGCGACGGTCTTGCCGACATCGGTCGACGTGCCGGTGATGAAGAGCAGGCTCACGCTGTCACCTATCGAGTGGGCAGATTCGAAGGACTGTTGTCAGGACTCGGCACGGCAGGTCGCGTGTTCGATCGCCGTATGCCGGACGCGATCACGCCGAAACCGATTCGCGGGTGCGCGCCTCGGCGAGCACCTCGCCGAGAACCGTTGCGATGGTGGCGAGTTCGGGTTCGGTGAGGTTGGCGCGGGCGGTCAGGCGGAGGCGGGAGGTGCCCTCGGGGACCGACGGGGGGCGGAAGCAGCCGACGTCGAGACCGCGAGCCCGGCAGGCTCGAGCGGCGTCGTAGGCGACCTGCGCTGCACCGAGCACGACCGAGACGACGGCCGAATCGGGTTGCGGGACACCGGCTATGCGGGCCAGATCGGTGGCGCGGGCCAGGACCCGGGTGGCCATGTCGGGATCCGCGCGCAGCAGGCGGAGGGCGGCTCGGGCCGCGCCGACGGCGGCGGGCGCCAGGCCGGTGTCGAAGATGAAGGTGCGCGCCGTGTCGATCAGGTGGGCGCGGACCCGTGCGGAGGCGAGGACCACGCCGCCTTGGGAGCCGAACGCCTTGGAGAGGGTGGCCGTGATGATGAGATCGGGCGCACTGGCCAGGCCCACCTCATGGACCAGGCCGCGACCGCCTGCGCCGCGCACGCCGAGACCGTGGGCTTCGTCGACGATGAGAACCGCGCCGTTGGCCCGGGTTACGCGATGCAGGTCCACCAGGGGCGCGAGATCGCCATCCGCGCTGAAGACGGAGTCGGTGAGCACCAGCGCGCGTTCCTCGGTGCGCGCGGACAGCAATCGGTCCACGGCGGCGACATCCCGATGCGGCGCGATCTCCACCCGGGCGCGCGAGAGCCGGCAGGCATCGACCAGCGAGGCGTGGCTGCCCGCGTCGGAGACGATGAGCGCGTCCCGGCCGGCCAAGGCGGTGACCGCACCGAGATTGGCGGCGTACCCGGAAGCGAAGACCAGTCCGGCTTCCGCGCCCACGAATTCGGCCAGTTCGGCTTCCAGCGCCTCGTGTTCGGTGGTGGTGCCGGTGACCAGACGCGAACCGGTGGACCCGCCGCCCCATTTCCGCAGCGCTTCGATACCGCCCTCGATGACCTCGGGATGGCGGCCCAGGCCCAGGTAGTCGTTGGAGGCGAGGTCGATGCTCGCCGTCTCGGGGGCGCGGGGGCGGAGTTCACGGCGCAGCCCGGCGTCCACGCGCTCGGCGGCGCGACGGTCCAGCCAGCTGAGGGGATCGGCGGTCACAGCTCGGAAGCATACTTGAACGGCGTTCAAGTGTCACTGGGCGGCCGGCGCTATGGTGGTAGGCGTAAGGAGGCTGCGCGATGCCACGGTGGGCCATAGTGGTCGAGCAGACGACCGGCTTCGGGGACAGCAAGAGCTGGAGTCCGAAGGTCCTCACCGAGGTGGTGGGCACCCGCGAACAAGCCCTCGCGAAGGTGCCCGACCTCGTGTCGAAATTCATCCCCGATCATCCGAAGATGGTCAGCCGCCGCACCATCCTGCGCGACGGCGACACCTTCATGCTGATCGCCCGGGGCTGGTCCGACGACTATCACTGCGTTTTCCGCGTCTGGGAAGTGCTGTCGGACAGCGAGAGTCCCGATCGGGTGAAGGAAAAACGCGCCAGCCGTTGACCGATCGCGATCAGACGGCCGCGGCCGCGAGCATGGCCGTCGTGATCCGCGAGACGTCCGCGGTGCCGCTGATGAACGGCGGCATGGAGTAGATCAGGTTGCGAAAGGGCCGCAACCACACGCCGGAGTCGACTGCGGCATGCGTCGCCTTCCGCATGTCTACCGAATGGTCTAGTTCGATCACGCCGATGGCGCCGAGCACCCGCACCTCGGCCACGCCGGGGAGTTCTCGCGCCGGTGCGAGCCCGGTTCTCAGTTCCGCTTCGATGCGCCGCACCTCGCCCTGCCAGTCCCGCGAGAGCAGCAGTTCGATGGATGCCACCGCCACCGCGCAGGCCAGCGGATTGCCCATGAAGGTGGGCCCGTGCATGAGCCCGCCGTGCTCGCGGCTGATCGTCTCGGCGATCTCGGAGGTGCACAGCGCCGCGGCGAGTGTCATGTACCCGCCGGTGAGCGCTTTGCCCACACACATCACATCGGGGCGCACCCCGACCGCGTCGGCGGCGAAAAACGTTCCGGTGCGCCCGAATCCGGTGGCGATCTCGTCGAACACCAGCAGCACGTCGTGCTCGTCGCAGAGCCGACGCAGATCTTGCAGGTAGCGCGGATGGTGGAACCGCATCCCGCCCGCTCCCTGCACGATCGGCTCGACGATCACCGCCGCCACCTCGTGCGCGTGCTCGGCCAGCAGCCGTTCCAGCTCCGAAACGTATTGCGGCTCATACTCGCTCGGCGGTGTCGGCGCGAACACCTGGGTGGCGAGCACATCGGTCCACAGCGAGTGCATGCCCCCTTCGGGATCGCACACGCTCATGGGCGTGAAGGTATCGCCGTGATACCCACCGCGCCAGGTGAACAGCCGCCGCTTCTCCGGCCGCCCCACCGCGCGCTGGTATTGCAGGCACATCTTCGCCGCGACCTCCACCGACACCGATCCGGAATCGCAGAGGAAAACCTTGTCCAGCCCCTCCGGCGTCAGCTCCACCAGCAATTGCGAAAGCCGCACGGCCGGTTCGTGAGTCAGCCCGCCGAACATGACATGACTCATCCGCCGCGATTGCGCCAGCAGCGCCGCGTCCAGCACCGGATGCGCGTACCCGTGCACCGCCGCCCACCACGAGCTCATGCCGTCGACCAGTTCCCGCCCGTCCGCGAGGGTCAATCGGGTACCCGAGGCGGACGCGACGACCAGCGGTTCGGTACTGGCCGGGAACCCGCCGTAGGGATGCCACACGTGCGCCGCGTCGACGGCGCCGATCTCGTCGGGGGTCATTGCCACGGGTCGTCCTCCGGGTCGGTGACCGGCCGCCCGGCACCCGCCGCGACAGCCTTGAACGCCGTTCAAGTTATCACCGGAACAGCGTTTCCGGGAGTCCGGGTGCGGTCAGCGGGAATCCCGGCGAATCCGGCCACGACCGGCCCGCGTGGCGTATTCTTTGACCAAGTCAAAGGATTGGAGCCGACCATGGCCACCAGCGCCGGCGAATACACCGGTCATACCGTCGATGCGCGGCACATCGCCGCGGTGCGTGCGTTCAACCGGCGGTATACGCGCATCATCGGAGTGCTGCGGGGCGGGTTGCTCGATACCGAATTCTCGCTGACCGAGGCGCGAGTGCTGTTCGAACTGGCCAGTTTCGGGGCCGCCGAGGTGGTGGCGCTGCGGCGGGATCTGGATCTGGACGCGGGGTATCTGAGCCGGATGCTGACCCGGTTCGAGGAACGGGGGCTGGTGGCGCGGCGGCGGTCGGAGGCCGATGCGCGCAAGCAGGTGGTGGCGTTGACGGCGGCGGGGCGGGAGGTGTTCGCGGAGCTGGATTCGCGGTCGCAGCGGGAAATCGGGGAGCTGCTGGGGCCGCATTCGCCGGCGGCGCGGAACCGGCTGGTCGGCGCCATGCGCACCATCGAGAACATTCTCGACGCCGGCGAGCCGGACCCGGCCCATGTCACCTTGCGCGCTCCGAAACCGGGCGATCACGGCTGGGTGATCCAGCGCAACGCGGTGCTCTACGCCGAGGAGTACGACTGGAACGAGGAGTACGAGGCGCTGGTCGCCCGCATCGTCGCCGACTATCTGAATTCCCTTGACCCGCAACGGGAGCGCGCCTGGATCGCCGAGTACGACGGCGTCCCGGTCGGCGCGGTCTACTGCATGCGGGAGAGCAATACCACCGCCCGGCTGCGCCTGCTGCTGGTGGAACCGTCGGCCCGCGGGCTGGGCGTCGGCAGCGCGCTGGTGGACGAATGCCTGCGCTTCGCCACCGCGGCCGGCTATCGCGAACTGGTGCTGTGGACCAATGACGTGCTGACCGCCGCCCGGCGCATCTACGAGCGCGCCGGATTCGAATTGGCGGAATCGAATTCGCACCACAGTTTCGGCCACGATCTCCTCGGCCAGACCTGGCGCAGGGCACTCGGCGAGGACCTCGCACCGGACCGATAGGGTCTGGGCATGGCCCCCGCGACCACCGACCAAGCCCCGCTCGGGGTCTGGCCGGGAACCGCCTACCCGCTGGGCGCGACCTACGACGGAGCCGGCACCAATTTCTCGGTGTTCTCCGAGGTCGCCCGGCGGGTCGAGCTGTGCCTGCTGGACGAGCGCGACCGCGAGACCCGCATTCCCCTGGACGAGGTGGACGGGTACGTCTGGCACGCCTATCTGCCCGGCGTCGGCCCCGGTCAGCGCTACGGTTTCCGCGTGCACGGACCCTACGATCCGGCGCTGGGGCAGCGCTGCGATCCGACCAAGCTGCTGCTCGATCCGTACGGCAAGGCGTTCACGGGCGCATTCGGGGCCGATGCGGCGCCCTACAACCACGGTCAGAACACGCTGGGCCACACCATGACCGGCGTGGTCATCAACCCGTTCTTCGATTGGGCCGGCGACCGCGCGCCCGGGCGGCCCTATCACGAGACCGTCATCTACGAGGCCCACGTCAAGGGCATGACGCAAACCCATCCGGACGTCCCGCCGCCCCTGCGCGGCACCTTCGCGGGCATGGCGCATCCGGCGATCGTCGAGCATCTGCGCGGCCTGGGCATCACCGCCGTCGAACTGATGCCGGTGCACCAGTTCCTGCACGACCGCATCCTGCTGGACCGCGGCCTGCGAAACTATTGGGGCTACAACAGTTTCGGCTATTTCGCCCCGCACGCCGAATACGCCGCGAGCCCGGCGCCCGGTGCGGCGGTCAGCGAGTTCAAGGCCATGGTGCGCGCCCTGCACGCCGCCGATATCGAGGTGATCCTCGACGTGGTCTACAACCACACCGCCGAAGGCAATGAATTCGGGCCGACCATCTGTTTCCGGGGCATCGACAATGCCGCGTATTACCGTCTGGTGGACGATGATCCGCAGCATTACATGGATTACACCGGCACCGGCAACAGCCTCAACGTCCGGCATCCGCACACCCTGCAACTGATCATGGATTCGCTGCGCTACTGGGTCCTCGAGATGCACGTGGACGGTTTCCGCTTCGACCTGGCCGCGACCCTGGCCCGGGAACTGCACGACGTGGACCGGCTCTCCACCTTCTTCGATCTGGTGCACCAGGATCCGGTGGTCAGCCAGGTCAAGCTGATCGCCGAACCGTGGGACGTCGGCGAGGGCGGGTATCAGGTCGGCAATTTCCCGGTCGCCTGGACCGAATGGAACGGCAAATACCGTGACACCGTGCGCGATTACTGGCGCGGGCAACCGGCCACCCTGGGCGAGTTCGCCTCCCGGCTCACCGGCTCCTCGGACCTGTACGAGGCCACCGGCCGCCGCCCCTCGGCCAGCATCAACTTCGTCACCGCGCACGACGGCTTCACCCTGGCGGACCTGGTGTCGTACAACGAGAAACACAATGCCGCCAATGGCGAGGGCGACCTGGACGGCGAGAACTACAACCGCTCCTGGAACTGCGGCGTCGAAGGCCCGACCGACGATCCGGCGATCCTGGCCCTGCGCGCCCGCCAGCAACGCAATCTGCTCGCCACCCTGCTGCTGTCCCAGGGCACCCCGATGCTGTTGCACGGCGACGAATTCGGCCGCACCCAGCAGGGCAACAACAATGCCTACTGCCAGGACAACGCCCTGTCCTGGATGGACTGGTCGCTGCTGGACGCCCAAGCCGATCTGCTCGAATTCACCCGCCGCGCAGTCGCTCTGCGCACCGCGCACCCGGTGTTCCGGCGGCGGCGCTTCTTCGACGGCCGCCCCGCCCCCACCCACGACCATCCCGACGACATCGCCTGGTTCACTCCGGACGGCGCGCCCATGACCGATCCGGATTGGGACAACGGTTTCGGCCGCTCGCTCACCGTCTTCCTCAACGGCGACGGCATTCGCGAACCCGGGCCGCGCGGCGAACGCATTACCGACGCCTCGTTCCTGCTCTGCTTCAACGCCCACGACGCGGCGCTCGATTTCACCCTGCCCGACCCGGAACACGGCAATAACTGGGAGATAGCCCTGGACTGCTCCGCCCCCACCGGCATACCCGCCGCGCCGCGCGTGCACCCCGCCGCGTCCACCGTGCGAGTCCCCGCACGTTGTCTGCTCGTCCTCCGCCGTACGGCATGATCGATACCGCCATGACCAGCTCGCCCGAACACACCACCGGACCCATCGCCCGGCAGACGCCCGTGCGCAGCACCTACCGGCTGCAGCTGCGGCCCGACGCGCTCACCTTCGCCGATGCCCGCGGCATCGCCGAATACCTGCAGCAATTGGGCATTTCGCACCTGTATCTGTCGCCCATCCTGACCGCCGCGCGCGGCTCCACCCACGGCTACGACGTCACCGACCCGACCACGGTGTCCAAGGCGCTGGGCGGGCCGACCGGGCTGAAGGCGCTCGCCGACGAGGTGCGCAGCCGCGGCATGGGCCTGATCGTGGACCTGGTGCCCAATCACGTGGGCGTCGCCGACCCGCGGCAGAACGCCTGGTGGTGGGACGTGCTGCGGAACGGCAAGGATTCGCAGTACGCGCGCTGGTTCGATATCGACTTCGGTCCCGCCAACGGCGCGGGCGGGCGCATCGCGCTGCCGGTGCTGGCCAACGAGAACGATCCGGCCGCGCTCACCGTGGATCGCAGCGGCCCGGAACCGATGCTGGCGCTGCACGATATGCGCTTCCCCATCGCACCCGGCACCGACGGTGAGAACGCGCTGCGCATCCACGACAAGCAGCACTACCGGCTGGTCAACTGGAAGTCCGGATTGTGCGGCTACCGGCGCTATTTCACGGTCGGCGGGCTGGCCGCGGTGCGGCAGGAGGAGGCCGCGGTCTTCGACGCCACCCATCGGGAACTGGCGGCCTGGTGCGAGCACGACCTGATCGACGGCGTGCGGGTGGACCATCCCGACGGCCTGGCCGACCCCGCCGAATACCTGATCCGGCTGCGCAAACTCATCGGCCCGGGCCGGCTGCTGCTGATCGAGAAGGTGCTCTCGGATCAGGAACCCCTCGACGCCACCCTGCCCATCGACGGCACCACCGGCTACGACGCGCTCGCCGATATCGGCGGGGTGCTCATCGACCCGGACGGTGAGAAGCAACTCACCGAGCTCTCGCGGCAGTTCACGGGGCACGGCAGCGACCGCGCCTGGTTCGACGAACAGCGGCACCGCATCAAACGCGCGGTAGCCGAGACGATGCTGGTGCCCGAGATCCGGCGCCTGGTCAATGCCGTCAAACACGATGCGCGGGCCGGCACCTTCGACACCATGTCGCTCACCAACGCCGTCATCGAAGTGCTCTCGTTCATGCCGGTGGCCCGCACCGACTACGCGCCGCTGGCCGGGGTGGTGCGCGCGGTGGTGGCCGAGGTGGCCCGGCGCAACGGCGAACTCACCGCGCCGCTGCAGGTGCTGGCGACCGCGCTCGCGGCGCACGGCGAGGCGGCCATGCGCTTCCATCAGGTCGGCGTGGCCATGAGCGCGAAAGCCGTGGAGGACACCATGTTCTACCGCGCCGCGCGCCTGGTGTCGCTGCAGGAGCTGGGCGCGGACCCGACCCGCTGGGGCCGTTCGCTGGTGGAGTTCCATCTCGCCAATGCCGAACGCGCCGTGCGCTGGCCGGCCGCCATGAGCACGCTGTCCACCCACGACACCAAGCGCGGCGAGGATGTGCGGGCCCGTATCGGCATGCTCTCGCAGGTGCCCGATATCTGGGCGCGCGCGGTCACCACCTGGAACGAGATGGCCCCCGGCCCGGACGGCGCGACCACGCTGTTCCTGTTGCAGAACATGTTCGGCGCCTGGCCGGCCGACGGCCGCCCGGCCGCGGTGGTGCCCGGTTTCCGGGAACGCATCCACGTGTTCGCGGAGAAGGCCGTGCGCGAGGCGGGCACCCGATCCTCCTGGGAGGAACCGGATCTCGAATTCGAGAACCAGGTGCACCGCTGGATCGACGCCGTCATCGACGGCCCGGTCGGCGCGGAACTCGGCGAGTTCGTCACCGATCTGGCCACCCACGCCTGGTCGGATGCGCTGGCGCAGAAGCTGTTGCAGCTGTGCGGGCCCGGCATCCCCGACATCTACCAGGGCACCGAACTGTGGGAGGACGCGCTCGTCGATCCCGACAATCGGCGCCCGGTCGACTTCACCCACCGCACCCTGCTGCTGCAATCGCTCACCGGCACACCGGATCTGGACCCGTCCGGCGCGGTCAAGATGTGGATCGCGGCCTATGCGCTGTGGCTGCGCCGGGAACGCCCGGACTGTTTCGTCGGCGGCACCTACACTCCGCTCTTCGCCGGCGGCGAGCAGGCCTCGCACCTGGTGTCCTTCGCGCGCGGCCGCGCCGGGGAGACGCCCGAGGTGATCGTGGCCGCCACCCGGCACAGCATCCGGCTCGACGAGGAGGGCGGCTGGGCCGATACGGTCCTGGATCTGCCGCAGGGGCATTGGACCGATCGGCTCACCGGCCACACCTTCTCGGGCCGGGCGCGCTTGGAGAAGCTCTTCGCGCGCCTGCCCGTGGCCCTGCTGGTGCGCTGATCAGGCGGCCGACTCGTCGTCCGGTTCGGCCGTCTCCAGCACCAGCACGGTGTCGGTCGCGGCCGGTTCGGGCACGAAGATCGGCCGGGTGACCGGCGCCGGCCGCCGCTGCGGCAGCGGCCCGGTGGGTATCTGCTCGATCAGGCCGGACAGCGCCGCGTCGTCCGGCAGCGCCGCCGCCCAGCGGCGCAGGTTGGCGTGCTGGGAGATATCGACCGTCGAGGCCAGGTAGCTGTTCTGATCGCCGTCCGTGAGCAGCCGCCGCCACGCGTCCCAGTAGAACCGCTTGCTGCGCGGATGCCGAAGCAGCCGAACGAGATTCAGGATGCTGTAACCCAGGCCCGGCCAGGTGCGGATCTCGTGCCGCAGCGCCGGCGCCGGATCGTCCGGCAGCAACTCGCGCAGCCGCACCGGATCGAATTCCAGGCCCTCGGCGTGCGCCTCGTGAATCATCCAGCGCAGCGACAGATCCGACAGCACACAACGTTCGAGACCGCCGCCGACGTCACTGTGCTTACCTTCGAACCAGACCTGTTTGACCCGGTCGGTGCGGCGATATTTGTGCCGCAATTCCACCGGCACCGTCCACAGGCACGGTTCGAACGCGCGCCGCCGGTCGTCGATGGACAGCGCCTGCCGGGCGCAGTGCACGCCGGCGGACAGGTGCACGTCGAGGAATTTGTAGCGCCGACGCGAAATCCCGGGAATGCCCAGCGCGCCCACGGTGTCGAAGACGCCCAGGAAATGGATCCGGCTGGATTCGGGGAAGGAGTTGTCGGCGCGGAATTGCACCGCGCGATCCGGAACCGGATCACCCCGCAGCGGTTTCGGCGTCCGATAGATATCGAGCGCCTCTTTGTAGATCTGCTTGCGAATCATGGCCTCGGGCTTGAGGATTCCGAGCCGGTCGATCATTCCCGCCAGGCTGCGCGCGGTGTACGCGCCGCGGCTGAAACCGAAGATGTAGATCTCGTCGCCGGGTTCGTAGTTGAGCGCCAATTGCCAGTACGCCGAGGACAGATTCGCCTCTAGCCCGTAGCCGAAGGCGCCGCCCAGCAACTTGTCCGTGGCGAATCCGCGCGCTCCCGGACCGGAAACGTAGAAGACCCGCTGCCCGACGACTTCCCCGTTGTCGTCGGTGCCTCGCAAGCTCACGGCCTGCGCGATTTTCACGATATTGGAAACGGTGTCGCTGGATTCGGCTTTCCAAGTGCCGTCGCAGCACACCACCAGCCTTTTCTTCATGAAACTAGCCTCCGCCCCTGACTGTTCGGTTTCATGCGTAGTGGACTACCCGAGTCATCGCGCGCCCCCGACGCGGTTGTTAACCGCGACCGTAGTGTTAACGCGGCGGACCTATACGGCGATCGCTCATGATTCGTTCATGATCTCTGTGACAATCTGGCGCCATGCTCGACGATCGAGGAACCGGACGCACGGCCTGGGTACTGGTGTGCGAGGACGACGACGAGCTGGGGGAACGCGTTGCCCAGGGTTTGCGTGATGCCGGATTCACCGTCGATCTGACCCGGAATCTGGCCGAGGCGTGCCGGCATTGCGGGGCCCGGCTCTACGACTGCCTGATCGTCGACCGCGGGCTGCCCGACGGCGACGGCCTGGATCTGGTGCGCCGGCAGCGCGAATCGGGTGATCACACCCCCGCGCTGCTGATCAGCGCCCGCGACAGTCCCGCGATCCGGACCGAGGGCTACGCGGGCGGCGCGGACGACTACCTGGCCAAGCCGTTCTCGCTCGGCGAGCTGGCCACCCGGGTGCGGGCGCTGTGCCAGCGCCGCGCGCACGCGCCGTCGCCGATCCTGACCATCGGCGATCTGGTGGTGGACCGGGTCCGGCGGCGGGTGCAGCGCGGCGGGGTGCTGCTGATCATGACCATGCGCGAATTCGCCGCGCTGGAACTGCTGACGGCGCGGCCGGGCAGTCTGGTCACCCGGGGCGAACTCGCCGAATACTGCAACGAGCCGTCACCGGTCGCCATCGACGACCTGATGACCAGGCTGGAACGCAAACTCGGTGCGCCCCAGCTGATTCACCCGGCCGCCGCCGGCTACCGGCTGCACGTCTAGGTGAGGTAGCGGTAGGCCGGGGAACCCGGATCCAGCCGCTCGCACTGGATTCGCGAGGCCTTGATGCGGCTCAGCAGCGCGTCCAGTCCCTCCGGCGCGCCCAGTTCGATACCCACCAGAGCCGCACCGGTTTCCCGGTTGTTGCGCTTGACGTACTCGAACAGCGTGATGTCGTCGTCGGGCCCCAGCGCCTCGTCCAGGAAGCGCCGCAGCGCGCCCGGCTCCTGCGGAAAGTCCACCAGGAAATAGTGTTTCAGCCCCTGGTGCACCAGCGAGCGCTCGATCACCTCGCCGTAGCGGGAGACGTCGTTGTTGCCGCCGGACAGCAGGCACACCACGGTGGAGCCGGGTTCGATGTGCACCTCGCGCAGCGCGGCCACCGACAGCGCGCCCGCCGGTTCGGCCACGATGCCCTCGTTCTGGTAGATCTCGAGCATGGCGGTGCAGATGGCGCCTTCGTCGACCTGCATCATGCGGAAAGACCCTGCGCCGGAATCGGTTTCGGTGCTGGTCAGCAGCGGCAGCGAGGCGTGCGAGCGGACGTGGCCGCCGAAGCGCGACACCGCCTGGAACGGCACCGCGCCGATGCGGCGCACCGCCGCCCCGTCCACGAACGGATCGATCTCGGGCAGCGTCACCGGTCCCCCGGCCACCAGCGCGGCGGTCATGGACGCGGCGCCGGAGGGCTCCACGCCGAGAATGGCCGTGCGCGGCGACCTTTCGCGCAGATAGGTGCCGACGCCGGCGAGGCAGCCGCCGCCGCCGACCGGCACGATCACCAGATCGGGTTCGCGGCCCAGCTGTTCCAGGAACTCGGCGGCGATGGTGCCCTGCCCGGCCGCGGTGCGCGGATCGTCGAAGGGCGGCACCATGGTCGCGCCGGTGCGGGCGACATCGTCGGCGGCGGCCGCGGCGGCCGCGTCGTAGGTGTCGCCGGTGGCGATGAGCTCCACGAACTCGCCGCCGTGCACGCGAATGCGGTCGCGTTTCTGCTTCGGGGTGGTGGTCGGCACGTAGATGCGGCCCTTGATGCCCATGGCCTTGCAGGCGAAAGCCACGCCCTGGGCATGGTTTCCGGCGCTGGCGGTCACCACGCCGGCCGCGCGCTCGGCCGCTGTCAGCTGCACGATCAGGTTGTAGGCGCCGCGCAGCTTGTAGGAGCGCACGGCGGTGAGGTCCTCACGCTTGAGGTAGACCTCGGCCCCGGTCAGCGCCGACAGCCGTGCGATGCGTTGCAGCGGCGTCGGCTCGATAATGTCGGAAATTCGCTTCGCGGCCGCATCGATCTCGTCCGCCGTCAGTTCGGGCAGCGGATTGGACACTTTCTCGGCTACAGCAAGCGGATCAGACACCCGAACATGCTAGCCGGGAGCGGGGCGCGCGCTCGAGGCAGCGCCGACAATCGGGCGAATCATCCGGTTTGCCACCTACGAAAATGCCCCGGCAGCAACTGCCGGGGCACTGTCCGATCCGAACTCAGTCGCGGGGCGTGAGGACGAAGACGGGAATCTCGCGGGTGGTCTTGGTCTGGTATCCGGCGTAATCCGGCCAGGCTTCCACGGCCCGCTTCCACCACAGGTCCTTCTCCTCGCCGGTCACCTCGCGGGCGTCGTAGTCCTTGACCACGGCCCCGTCGCGCAACTCGACGTGCGGTTCGGCCTTGATGTTCCAGTACCAGACCGGATGCTTGGGCGCGCCGCCGAGCGAGGCGACCACGGCGTACTCACCGTTGTGCTCGACGCGCATGAGCGCGGTCTTGCGGAGTTTGCCGGTCTTGGCGCCGCGGCTGGTGAGCAGGACGATCGGCTTGCCCTTGATGGTCGTGCCCTCGGTGCCGCCCGAATTCTCGAACTTCTCGGCCTGTTCGCGGGCCCAATCGGATGTGCTGGGTTCGTACTCTCCGGTTAGTGGCATGCCGGGCACAACACGCGCCGCCGCGTTCTTGTTCCATGGACCACACCACAGCAAAGTTCGGTTGCCCGAACTTATGGTCCGCGGGTAGCCTGAGCTGATGGCACTGGTTCACCCCACGCAAGTCGACCGTTCTCCCGCACGCCGGGCGAGCGTGGAGCTCGCGGGCACGGCGTGGCCGGTGTACAAGCTCGAAGCCCTGGGCGCGGGCCTGGTCGTCGGCCTGCTGCTGGCGCTGATCACCGGTTCGCCGCAGATCGCCGTGCTGGCGGCGGCGACCATCACCTCGGCCCGCTGGCTCATCGCCCTCGCGCGCGGCTGAACCGGAATCACCCCGAGCGGCTACACCGCATATCGTCCTGAGCAGGGATTTCCCAGACTGACCACCGCGTGTCTTCCCGAGATTGATACGTGTCGGCTACTACAGTCTGCTGGTGGCCAGCAAACTCGGGACCGTAAGCCTTCTCATCGCAGCCGCCACCCTCACCCCCTCCGCAGCGGCGCATGCCGACGTCGAAGCGCTGCCGCCGCACGAGCGCACGATTCAATCGCTCAACGGGAGTTTCGTCGTCGGCCATCGTGACGAACGGATCAATCGCGTCGCCCCACTCAATATGGTGGGCACCACCCGCGAGGCGTTCGTCGACAATATCGCCTACGGGCACATCCTCGGCCCCGCCACCGGGGTGCTCAAGACCGGCTATCACGTCGGTTGCGCGGTGAGCATCGGCGCGGGCACGGTGGGCGCCACCCCGGACCTCACCGTCGGCACCACCATCGATCCGGGCAAGATCCTGGGCACCGACCCGGGCGCGGCCATTCCGCCGCTGATACTCGGCGCGAACCCGAATCCCGTTGCCACGCTGAACCTCTCGGCCGGTGAGGTGAAGGAGGTCCCGGTCGGCGAGAAGGAGGTGGTGGCGGGCACGGTGGGGACCATCGTGATCCGCGACTTCCACATCATCGTCAACCAGTGCACCGGGCCGGTCGCCATCCGGCATTACACCTATCTCTTCACGAAATCCCCCGAGGTCGACGACAGCGGTGCGGTTTTCGGCGAATCCACTTGGCTGTAGGGCGATTTCGCGCCCACCGACGTAGCTCAGGAGCTCAGCGATGACCCTGCGTGCTCTCCCCTCCGGCGTGCTGCGCCGCTCGGCCCTGGCGCTGCTGGCGCTCACGACCGCGGCGCTGGCCGTCACCACCCC
This sequence comes from Nocardia yamanashiensis NBRC 100130, assembly GCF_001613325.1. GTDB lineage: Bacteria > Actinomycetota > Actinomycetes > Mycobacteriales > Mycobacteriaceae > Nocardia > Nocardia yamanashiensis. The sequence goes on from NZ_BDCD01000020.1 coordinate 65,346, forward strand.
GGTGATCGCCACGGCCGAACCCGCCGATCATCCGCTCGCACTGCAGAGCCTGGGCCTGGGCAAGGCGCTGCGGTTCCCGGGGCGGACCCACGAGATCACGCTCACCCTGCCCATCCTGCCCGGGCTGGCGCCCACCGCCCTCGTGGGCACGGTGCAGCTGCCGCCGACCCTGGCGCGCGGCACCCTGGAGGCGCGATCGGGGCAGAAGGTGCTGGATAGGGTGAATCTGCCCGCCGATCCCCGTGCGCCACTGCGCATCTCGCTGGCCGGGGCGGAGGTGAAGGGCAATGCGGTGGCGGTCACGCTGATCTCCGCGCTGGTGCCCGAACCCGGCATCTGCCCGGACGACTGGACCGGGCAGCCGATGACGCTCACCGATGCCGCGGTCACCTACTTCGGGGAGGAACAGCAGCCCGCCACGGTGGCCGAGTTCCTGCCGGCGGCACTGGACCGGCTCACCGTGTATCTGCCCGCGAACCCGTCGCAGACCGAGTCGGCGGCCGCGCTGCAGCTGGTGACGGCGGTGACCGCGCGCTATGTCAATCGGCCCGTGGCGGTGGACGTGCGCCGGTTCGATTCCGGCGCGACGCTTCCCGATCATCCCCCGGCCTTCCTGGAACGCCAGGTGGCGGTGCGCGAATCGAGCGATCCGGGGCTGCGGCTGGCCGGTGGGCCCGCGCCGGTGCTGACCGTGTCCGGTGACGCGCAGTCGCTGCCGGTCCAGATGCGCCTGCTCACCAGCGATCTGGCCCGCGCGGCGCTGGGCACCGACGCCACCGCCATCGGCCTGCCCGCCGCGCCGCAGCTGGCCCCGGAATCGACCACGCTGCAGGAGCTGGGGCAGAACCAGCTCAGCGCCACCGCCATCGGATACGTGCAGGTGTCCTTCGCCATCGACCAGACCCGCTTGGGGCGGCCGTCGCAGGGCGTGCGGATCAATCTCTACGGCAATCACACTCCGCTGCCGGACACCTTGAACGGGCAGCTGAGCGTGGCGGTCGGGGACCGGCAGATCGCGGCCTGGCCGGTGGAACCGTCCGGGCGTTTCGACCAGTGGGTGACCATCCCGAATCAGTTGCTGAGCCGGTTCACCACCGTGACGGTCACCCTGCAACAGGCGGGCCTGACCCACGGTTGCGGTCTGGAGCAGCCGGTCACGCTGACCATCGATCCGGAGGGCGAGGTGCAGAGCACGCTGTCCGCGCCGCCGGCGCCGGGCGGGCTGGGCGCGCTGCCGCAGGCGCTGCTGCCCCGGGTGCGGGTGGGATTGCAGACCCCCGGGTTCGCCGATACCGTCCGGGCCGCACAGGTGCTGGTGGCCCTGCAGCGTCTGACGGCGGTGCCGCTGCGGCCGGAACTGACCTCCTTCGGCGATGCCGCGAACAGCAGCCTGCCCGCGGTGCTGATCGTGCCGGACGGCGAGGTTCCGTCCGCGATCGCGATGCCGTTGTCGCGCAGTGGCGACACCCTCACCGTCTACGGTGACGACGCCTATCTCAAGACCACCATCGATCTGTCGCCGCCGCTGAATTTCGGTTCGCTGCAAGCGACTTGGAGCGGTAAGCGCACGGTGGTCGTGGCCACCTCCACCGCGGCCCCGGAACATCTGGACCGCCTGCTGAACTGGCTGGTCGCCGATCCGGAGCGGTCCTTCCAGCTGACCGGGCCGGTGCTGTTGCAGGCCGGAGACCGGGAACCGGAGCTCTTCGATCCGGTCGCCTCCTCCCCCGAAGAGTTCGTGACGAGCGCCGAGCCCGATCGCGATATTCCGCTGGCGCGCAAGCTGACCCTGGTCGGCAGCGCCATCCTGGTGGCCGGGCTGCTGGCCGGGGCCGTGATCCTGTTGCAGCGCCGGCGTTCCCGCTGACCCGGCCATGACCGCCACCGTGGAGGAGACCCGCGCGCCGGAACGACATGTGCCGTGGCTGACCGTCTTCCGGCTGGTGCTGGTGGTGGCGCTGACCGGAGCGGCGTTCTGGAATCTGTGGGCCGAGCTGATCGAGGACATCGAACAGGGCTCCGATATCGGCTATTTCTTCGCCCTCCCGGTGCTGGCCGCCTTCGCCGCCACCGGGATGGCGCTGCGGCGCGGCCCGGAACTGCCCATCTACGACCGCCAGACCGATATCATCGCCGGTCTGCTCGGCCTGGTGTGCACGGGCGCGCTGATCGGGCTGCTGGTCCTGCGCTACCGCTACGAATACGAGATCTGGCATCTGGATCTGCTGGCCGCGCCGCTGTTCCTGATGAGCGTGAGCATCCTGCTGTTCGGGCTGCGGCCGGTGTTCCGGTTCTGGCCGGTGTGGCTGCTGGTGCTGCTGTGCGCGACCCCGGTCCAGTACCGGCTGCTGGTGGTGCTGCTGGGCGGCTCGCACGTGGCGGCGGGCGCGGTGACCTTGATTCCGGCGGCGGCCGCGGCGGCCATCGGTTCCGGACGCACCCGCGGCCGGGCACTGGCGGGCGCCCTGCTCGCGCTGGTGGCCGGCGCGATCACGCTGTTCGTGCTGTGGGTGTGGTTCCCGGACGCGCCGCTGCTGGTCTATCAGCTGATTCCGCCGGTGGCGGCGGTGTATTCGGCGACCACGGTGATGTACTTCGATCAGCGGAACTGGGCGCACGCGCGGCCGCTGGACCGGCCGATGCTGCCGCACACCGCATCCCGCTCGCCGAGCGCCCTGGCCACGGCGGTAGTGGCGGCCGGCCTGGTGGCGCTGATCCCGCCGCCCGAGGAATACGAAATCAAGATCGCGGACCTGCCCGGGATGTCGGTCGCGAGCAATCCCGCCACACCGCCGGGCTGGCAGCTGCTGAACGAGCGCCAATACCCGTGGGCCTCGAGGTACTTCGGCTCGCACAACAGCTGGAGCCGGCAGCAGTGGCGGGCGGTGCGCGGTAATCCGGAGTGGGACAAGGAATCCCGGCGCCGTCGGATCATGGTGGACGTCATCCGGGTGCGGCAGTCGCGCAGCCTGGAGTACTACCCCGAGTTCACCATGTACGCGCTGGCGCAGCCGCGGGTGAGCCCGCCGCGGCGCATCGATCTCGGGCACGGCGTGGTCGGCCGGCTCAATACCGTGGTCGACGACCGGCAGCTGCTCAGCTGGACCTGGCTGAGCTGGAACTGGGAGGGCCGCGACGGCGCGGAACGGGTCAGTCTCATCGCGGCCGACAATCATCTGCCGGACGCGGCGTTCCCGCAGCCGAACGCCTCGGTGACCGCGCTCATCCAGAATCAGGCGCACCAGGTGCTGCGCGGCAATGCGGTGATCATCGACCCGGAATCGGATCTGGGCGATCCGGAATCGGAGTACAAGGACGAACCCATGCTGACCGCGGTGGCGCGCGAGGTGGTCCGGATCGGAGCGGGCGGATGAGCGAACTTCCCGGCCTGGCCACCCCCGCCGAACGCGAGCGGGCGTTGCACGCGGCGGTGCACGGGCTGCGCGAGGACGATCCGATGGCCTCGGCGTCGGTGGCTTTCCTACCGTGGCAACGCAATACGGTGCTGGCGGTGTGCGCGGTGGTGCTGGGGTGCGCGGTGTTCGCGCCCATGCCCACGCTCACCGTGGTGATCGCGGCGGCCACCCTCGGGTACATCGCGGTGATGGTGGACCGGGTGCTGGTGTTCGCGCGGGGCATGTCACGCGATGCCATCCTGACCATCGACGATGCCACGGCGCGGGCGCTGCCCGACGAGCAGTTGCCGCCGTACACGATTCTGGTGCCGGCCTACGGTGAGCCGGAGGTGGTGGGTGATCTGATCGCGGCGCTGAACGGGCTGGACTATCCGCGCGATCGGATGCAGGCGCTGCTGCTGCTCGAGGAGGACGACACCCCGACCATCGAGGCGGCGCGGCGGGCCGGAATCGGTACGGCCGGTAGTGAACACATCACCATCGTGCTGGTGCCGGCGGCGGATCCGCGGACCAAGCCGAAGGCCTGCAATTACGGATTGCATGCCGCGACCGGCGATATCGTCACCATCTACGATGCCGAGGACATTCCCGATCCGCTGCAATTGCGCCGGGTGGTGGCGGCTTTCGCGGGCCTGCCGCGGTCGGTGGTGTGCATTCAGGCCAAGCTGGCTTTTCACAATGCCCGGCAGAATCTGCTGACCTCCTGGTTCACCATGGATTACGGGCTGTGGTTCAGCTTCCTGCTGCCGGGTTTGATGCGCAGCAGTGCGCCGATTCCGTTGGGCGGCACCTCGAATCACTTCCGGCGCAATGTGCTGACCGCCATCGGGGCGTGGGATCCGTACAACGTGACCGAGGACGCCGATCTGGGAGTGCGGATCGCGGCGCGCGGATACTCCACGGCCGTCATCGATTCGGTGACCCTGGAGGAGGCCAATCCGGATGCCATCAACTGGATCCGGCAGCGGTCGCGCTGGTACAAGGGCTATCTGCAGAGCTGGCTGGTGCACGCGCGGCGACCGGTCGAACTGTGGCGCAAGATCGGGCCGGTCAGCTTCCTGCGGTTCACCCTCATCCTGGCCGGGACGCCGATCATCGCCTGCCTGAACCTGGTGTTCTGGTTCGTCACGCTGGCCTGGATCTTCGGCCAGCCCGAGGTGATCGAGAAGATGTTCCCGGCGGCGGTGTACTTCCCGGCGCTCATCGCGCTGGTGCTCGGCAATGCCGCCACCGTGTACATGAACATGATCGCCTGCCGGGAGAACGACCGGCCGGACCTGCTCCTGGCCTGCCTGACCTCGCCGCTGTACTGGGTGCTGATGGCGGTCGCGGCGGCCAAGGGGTGCTGGCAGCTGGTGCGCAATCCGTCCTACTGGGAGAAGACCTTCCACGGTCTGGGCACATCGTCGGAGGACAAGTCGTGAACCGCGCGCCCCGGGTGGTGTTCGCCGCCGCCACGCTGCTGTATCTGGTGACCGGGACCTTCCTCACCGCCGGGCGGGCGAATCTCGTGGGCGATGCGCTGAGCCGGGTCTCGGCCACCCAGTCGGCGCTGTTCAGCCGGGACCCGCACCTGTCGGCGATCGGGTTCGTGTTCACGCCGCTGACCTCGCTGGCGCAGCTGCCGTTCGTGGCGTTCTCGCAATGGTTCCCGGCCATCACCCGCTGGGGTTTGTCCGGGGTGGTGATGACGGCGCTGTTCATGGCGGGCGCGGTCACCATGGTCTGGGGCATCGGCGTGGATCGCGGTGCGCCGCACTGGTTGTGCGTGCTGATCACCGCCGTGTTCGCGCTCAATCCGATGGTGGTGTTCTACGGCGGCAACGGGATGAGCGAGGCGCTGTTCCTGTTCTGCTGCTGCTGGGCGGTGCGGCGGCTGATGCGCTGGGTGCGCACCGACGGCGTGCACGATCTGGTGGCGGCCGGAATCGCGCTCGGCCTGGGCTATCTCACCCGCTACGACGCGCTCGCGCCCGCGATGGCGGCGGGGGTGCTGGTGTTCGGGTTCAGCTACCGGCGACGCACCACGCAGCGCACGGCCGGGGCGGTCATGGATTTCGCCTTGCTGATCGCGCCGGTGGCGCTGGCGTTCGTGGTGTGGGCGGCCACCAGCTGGCTGATCACCGGGCAGGCGTTCCAGCAGTTCACCTCGCAGTACGGCAATTCCGCGATCCTGCAGCAGTCCGGGGCCGGGGAGCCGGACCATCCCCTGGAGGCCGCGCAGTATTCGATCGGGGCCATGCTGATTCTCGCGCCGATCCTGCCGCTGCTGCTGCCGGTCGCCGCGGCGCTGGCGGTGCGGCGGCGGGATTGGCAACCGGCGGTGCCGATCCTGCTGTTCGGCGCGGTGCTGGCGTTCCAGACCCTCACCTACGTCACCGGTTCCACCTTCGCCTTCCTGCGGTTCTATATCGCGGCGATTCCATTGACCGCGATTCTGGCGTTGACGCTGGTGCCGGAGCGTGGATTCCCGCCGAGCAAGCGGCTGGGGAAGTACGCGGACGTTCCCGGTGAGAGCACGAGCGAGAACGGCAGTGGGCGTGTGGATCCCGGCCACGAGCACGCCGGGATGACGGGGGCCGGTACGCCTCGGGCGGCCGTGACGGTTGCGGCGGTGCTGGTGTCCGTATTGCTCATCGGCTCGCTGCCGGTGACCGGGATGGGGATGAACAGCCAGCTGATGGCGGTGCAGGAGTATCCGTTGCGCGCCGTATTGTTCCCGGACCCGGACAATGTCTCGGACAAGTACGCCGACGCGGCCCGCATCGCCGCCACCTTCTCCACCGAGCGGAAGCTGGCGAACTATCTGGACGCCCTGGATCTGCCGCCGGGTTCGATCGTCATGGACACCGTGTACGGCTTCGCGGTGCTGGTCGCCTCCGATCGCCCGGACCAGTTCGTCATCCCGTCCGATTCGGACTTCGTGCGCAATCTCAATCGCCCGGTGGAGCGCGGCGTGAAATACATTCTGGCGGTGCCGAATACCGGTCGCGGCACCTCCGACGCCATCAACCGGCGTTATCCGACCATGTACGAGAACGGCGCGCAGATCGCCACCTTGGAGCTGGAGATCCCCAATGACGGCGCCGGGCAACCGGATTGGCGGTTGTACCGGGTGATCGGCAGCTGAGGCTCAGCCGAGCGTGGTCTTGGCCGCCACCAGCTCCCACAGCGGGTCCTGCGGGCCGACATCGTAGGTGCATTCGTCGGGCCGCGGATCGGGCACATAGGCCCAGATCAGCGCGCCCGCCGTACCCGCCGCCCGCTGCCCGGTCATGCGGCGGTCCACGATGTCGCGGCGATCCTCCAGGGTCTCGCAGGAGCCGGCGTATTCGCCGAGTTCGGCCACCAGCAGCGGTTTCCCGATCTCCCGGGCCAGCGTGATGCGCCGCGCCAGACCGTTGTTGGGGCCGCCGGGCAGCGGATTGCCGTCCTCGGAGTAGTCGTGATACTCGACCACGTCGATACCCGCCGATTCGCTGACGTAGCGGAAAGCGTCACGGGCGATGCCGCATTGGCTGCCGCCCACGAAACCGGCGAAGATCAACCGGTGCGGGTCCAGTCCGCGCACCAGCTCCCCCGCCTCGTCCATGAAGTGCCGCAGCACCTGGGGCGCGTCGCTGGGGCAGGTCCGGTGCCGCAGATCGCAGCCGCCCCGATTGCATTTGCTCACTTCGGGTTCCCCGACCAGCTCCCATCCGGCCAGTACCGGCGAACCGCGCCAGCGGGAGATGGCGGTGCGCACCCAGTCCTGGAAGCTCATGATGGTGCGGCCCAGGATCCGGTTGGATTTCTTCCAGCCGTCGATATACCACTCGCGCTGTTTGAAGATCTCGTCGCCGCATTGCCCGGCCTGGTCGGTGAGCACGGGCAGGATCAGCCGCCCGTGTTTCTCGGCCGCCGCGAAAACCCGGTCGGCGGCCCGGAAGTCGAGCTCGCCGGATTCCTTGTCGAGGGCGAAGGCCTGGAACATGCCGAACCGGGTCAGTGAATGCTCGGGCACCTGGGCGAAGAAGGCGTCCAGATCGACTTCGGCCCCGCACCCGAAATTGATCGAGTAGTCGGTGGCCAGCTGCGGCCCGTTGAAACCCGATGGCCACCACGGCTGTCCGCGCAGGCGCAAACCGTCCGGCCCGGCGCTGACCACCGCTGCGGCCGCGGGCGGCCCGCCCGGCGCCGGCGCCTGCCGGACCGAGGTGGTGACCACCGAATGCGGGTGATCCTCGCAGGCCGTGGCCGCCAGCAGCGCCAGGGCCGTGAGCACGGCGAGACTGCGCACACGCGGTAGGGCCGCCATGATCAGCACCCTACCGCCGTGACCAGCGGATTCCGGGGAGGTGCGGATCAGCTGGCGAGGCACCCCGGGCCGAGCAGCGCTTTCAGATCGCCCATGAGCGCCGAGGACGGGGAGACCCGCAGGTTGTCGGCGACCTTCAGGGTCGTGGTGCGGTCGCGGGAACCGACATGCTTGATGTGCACGTCCGCGGTGCCCGGATGGCTGGTCAGCACCCGCTTCAGCGCGCCGATCTTGTCGGGCGTGCACAGCCGGGTCGGGATGATCACCGACAGCGGCTTCTCCACGCCGATATGCGAAAGGTCCGGCACCACCAGGTCGTTGGCGATCAGCGAGATGCGGTCGTCGCGGGCATTGACGCGCGCCTTGACCAGCACGATGGCGTCCTCGGTGACGTCCATGCCGTACACCGAATAGGACTGCGGGAAGAACAGCACCTCGATGCCACCGGAGAGGTCCTCCAATTGCGCCGACGCCCAGGGCATGCCGTTCTTGTTCACGCGCCGGGTCACATTGGCGAAGATGCCGCCGATGGTGACCTGCGCGCCGTCCTTGACATCGCCTTCCAGAATGGCCGGGATCTGGGTGTCGGACTGGGCGGCCAGCACGTGCTCGACGCCGTTGAGCGGATGCCCGGACACGTACAGGCCCAGCATTTCCCGCTCCAGCGCCAGCTTGTGCTTGGTCTCCCATTCCTCGTCGGGGACCTTCACATTGAAGACGCTGGCGATCGAATCATCGCCTTCGTCCAGGCCGCCGAAGAGGTCGAACTGCCCGATGGCCTCGGCCTTCTTGGTGGACATGACCGCGTCGATGGCGTCGGAGTGCACCAGCAGCAGGCCCTTGCGGGGATGGCCGAGCGAGTCGAAAGCGCCCGCCTTGATGAGGGATTCGGTGACCTTCTTGGTGCAGGCGATGGCGTCGATCTTGTTCAGGTAGTCGGAGAAGTCGGTGAACTTCGACTTCTCCTTGCGCGCGGCGATGATCGAGGCGACCACGTTCGCGCCGACATTGCGCACCGCGCCCATGCCGAAGCGAATGTCATTGCCCACGGAGGCGAATTCGAGTTCGGACTCGTTCACGTCCGGCGGCAGCACTTGGATGCCCAGGCGGCGGCAGTCGGCCAGATAGACGGCGGCCTTGTCCTTGTCGTCACCGACGGAGGTGAGCAGACCGGCCATGTATTCGGCGGGGTAGTTGGCCTTGAGGTACGCGGTCCAGAAGGACACGAGACCGTAGCCGGCGGCGTGCGATTTGTTGAACGCGTAACCGGCGAACGGAAGAATGGTGTCCCACAGCGCCTTGATGGCGGGTTTGGTGAAGCCATTGGAGATCATGCCCGCTTCGAAGCCCTCGAATTCGGCTTCCAGCACGGAGGCTTTCTTCTTACCCATGGCGCGGCGCAGAATATCGGCTCGGCCGAGCGAGTAACCGGCCACCTTCTGCGCGATCTGCATGATCTGTTCCTGGTACACGATCAGACCGAAGGTGTCGCGCAGGATGTCCTTAAGGGGCTCCTCGAGCTCCGGATGGATCGGTTTGACCTCTTGCCGGTTGTTCTTGCGGTCGGCGTAGTCGTTGTGCGCGTTCATGCCCATCGGGCCGGGGCGGTACAGCGCCAGCACGGCCACGATGTCCTCGAAGCCGGTGGGCTGCATGCGGCGCAGCAGATCGCGCATGGCGCCGCCGTCGAGCTGGAACACGCCGAGAGTGTCACCGCGCGCGAGCAATTCGTAGGTGGCGGGATCTTCCAGCGGCAGCGTGTCGAGGTCGAGTTCGATACCGCGGTTGTTCTTGATATTGACCAGCGCGTCACCGATGACGGTGAGGTTGCGCAGGCCCAGGAAGTCCATCTTCAGCAGGCCGATGGCCTCGCACGACGGGTAGTCCCAGCCGGTGATGATGGCGCCGTCCTGCGCGCGCTTCCACACCGGGATGGCGTCGGTGAGCGGTTCGCTGGACATGATGACCGCGCAGGCGTGCACGCCGGCATTGCGGATCAGGCCCTCGAGGCCGCGGGCGGTCTCGTAGATCTTGTTGACGTCCGGGTTCGTATTGATGAGCTCACGAACCTCGGCGGCTTCCTTGTACCGCTCGTGCTCGGGATCCATGATGCCGGACAGCGGAATGTCCTTGGCCATGATCGGCGGCGGCAGCGCCTTGGAAATCTGGTCGGCGATGGCGAAACCGGGCTGGCCGAACTGGACGCGAGCCGAGTCCTTCAGCGCCGCTTTGGTTTTAATCGTACCGAAGGTGATCACCTGGGCGACCCGGTCGCTGCCCCATTTGTCGGTGGCGTAGCGGACCATTTCACCGCGGCGGCGATCGTCGAAGTCGATATCGATATCGGGCATGGACACGCGCTCGGGATTCAGGAATCGCTCGAACAGCAGACCGTGCGGAATCGGGTCGATATTGGTGATGCCCATGGCGTAGGCGACCAGCGAACCGGCGGCCGAACCACGGCCCGGGCCGACATTGATGCCGACCGAGCGCGCGTAGGTGATGAGGTCACCGACGACGAGGAAGTAGGCCGGGAAGCCCATTTCGTTGATGACGCCGAGCTCGTACTTGGCGCGCGAGACGTAGTCGTGCGGTACTTCGCGGCCCGCGAACCGGCGGTCCAGGCCGGCCATCACCTCGTGCTCGAGCCAGGTGGCCTGGGTGTAGCCCTCGGGCACCGGGAAGATCGGCATCCGGTCGCGGTGCGCCCAGACATCGTCGTAGGACTGCACGCGTTCGCCGATGAGCACCGTATTGTCGCAGGCCCCAGGCACTTCCGCGTCCCAGATGGCGCGCATCTCCTCGGCCGACTTCAGGTAGTAGCCGGAGCCGTCGAACTTGAAGCGGGTCGGGTCGGAGAGCGTCTTGCCGGTCTGGATGCAGAGCAGCGCCTCGTGGTTGGCCGAATCGCTCTCGTGCACGTAGTGGCAGTCGTTGGTGGCCAGCGGCGGGATGCCGAGCTTGCGGCCGACGTCGAGCAGTCCCTCGCGCACCCGGCGCTCGATGGACAGCCCGTGGTCCATGATCTCGAGGAAGAAGTTGTCCTTGCCGAAGATCTCCTGCCACTTGGCGGCGGCCTCGAGGGCTTCGCGTTCGTGGCCCAGGCGCAGGCGGGTCTGCACCTCGCCGGACGGGCAGCCGGTGGTGGCGATGATGCCCTCGGCGTGCTCGGCGATGATCTCCGCGTCCATGCGCGCCCACTTGCCCAGCTGGCCTTCGATGGAGGCGAGGCTGGACAGTTTGAACAGGTTCCGCAAACCGGTGGCGTTCTCCGCGACCATGGTCATGTGGGTGTAGGAACCCGAACCCGAGACGTCGTCGCTCTTCTGCGACGGGTCGCCCCACAGCACGCGCTTGGTGTTGAACCGGGACTCGGGGGCGATGTAGGCCTCGATACCGATGATGGGCTTGATGTCCATCTTCTTGGCCGAGTTGTAGAACTCGGAGGCGCCGTACATATTGCCGTGGTCGGACATGCCGACAGCGGTCATACCCAGCCGGTTCGCCTCTTTGAACAGAGGCGTGATCTTCGCCGCGCCGTCGAGCATCGAGTACTCGGTGTGGTTATGGAGATGGACGAATGATCCCGACGAGGCTGACACCCAGACATACTAAGCGCCCCCACCGACGGGTTTCGAAGCCACGCGGAGCCGAGCGCGAAGATCGGCGTGGCGTCCTCGCGTGTCGCGTTGCGTCCCCGGTTCGGCCGTGGCGAATGTCACTGCGGGAGCGGCACAGTGATAATCGGGCGATGAGATGGTTTCGCCGGACCGTCACCACGCCGGCCGAGCGGGCGGTGCACATGGCGCTGCACACCGCGTCCCTGGCCGCGAAGCCGTTGCGGCGCGGGCTCACGGCCGAGTCGGCCCGGGAGGCCGCGCCCTCGCTGCGGGCGCTGACCGGAGCCGAGGCGCTCGGTTTGTCCGATTCCTCGGGTGCGTTGCTGGCCTGGGACGGTCCGTACGGAGCGCTCGAACCGGTCTTCGCCGATGCGGCGCGGCGGGCCGTGGAAACCGGGCGGCCGGTGCTGGTCTCGGGGGCGGGCACCGAAGGACGGACCCTGCTGGCGCAGCCGATGGTCACCGAATACAACGGTATGGTCGGGGTGCTCGGCGCGGTCACCTCCGAGCGCCCGGATCCGGGCATGCTGGGGGCGGTGGCCGAGGTGGCGCGATACGCCTGCGGGCAAATCGAACTCGCGGAACTGGATGCCTCGCGGGCCCGCTTGGATCGGGCGGAAGTGCGGGCATTGCGCGCCCAGATCTCACCGCATTTCATTTACAACGCATTGAATACCATCGCCTCGTTCGTGCGCACGGATCCGGTGCGCGCTCGCGAATTGATTCTGGATTTCGCGGACTTCACCCGATATTCGTTCCGGAGCGCCGGAGAATTCACCGTCCTCGCCGACGAACTGAAGAACATCGACCGGTATCTGATTCTGGAGCGCGCCCGCTTCGGCGATGCTCTGCAGGTGCGCCTGCAGATCGCCCCCGAGGTATTGAACGTGGTGCTGCCGTTCCTGGCCTTGCAGCCGCTGGTGGAAAACGCTGTGCGGCACGGGCTCGCGGCCAAAGCGGGCGGCGGGACAATCGTCATCACCGCGGTCGACGAGGGCACCGATTGCGTGGTGAGCGTCGAGGACGACGGGGTGGGCATGGATCCGGAACTGCTGCGATCCGGCGGCCTCGACGCCGCCGAGGGGGCGCACGTGGGGCTGGGCAATGTCGACGATCGATTGCGGGCCGCGTTCGGCGACGACTACGGATTGGTCGTCGACACCGCGGTGGGCGCCGGCACGAAGGTGAGTATGCGCATACCCAAGTTCCGCGCCGGAATTCAGGTCTGAGGCGGCTCCCAGGAGAGCACCGAGTCGAGACTGTCCAGCATCGAACGCGACGAGGTCAGCCGAACGAGCATGTCCCGCAACCGAGTTCCGCCGGGGAACGTCCAATGCGCGACCGCGCCGATCACCCGGGACCGCCGCGCGATCGCCTGCGTCCGCGGCCGCCGCACCCGGTCGTACTCCGCCAGCCCCTCCCCCACCGGCACCCCGTCCAGCACCGCCGCCAAAGTGACCGCATCCTCGATCGCCTGATTGGCCCCCTGCCCCAGATTCGGCGTCATGGCATGCGCCGCGTCCCCGACCAACGCCACGCCCGCACGGACGAAGGTGTCCAACGGCGGCAGATCGTAGATGTCATGCCGGAGCACGCTTTTCGGATCGATGGCCGCCAGCGCGCCGGGTATCGGATCCGCCCAGTCACCGAACCGCCGCGAAAGCTCCTCGAATTCCCGCCCCGGCCGCCGCTCCCCCGCAGGCGCGTTCGCACAACCGAAAACATAGGCGCCACCGTCGGACAATGCGGCGATACCGAAACGCTCACCGCGCCCCCAGGTCTCACCGCTGCTGAACGCGAAGTCCAGCGGCGCGGTGATCGCCCGCCACACGGTGTAGCCCGCGTATCGGGGCGCGGGCGCGTCCGGCCACAACGCCGCGCGAATCACACTGCGAATGCCGTCCGCGCCGACGATCAGATCCGCTTCCGAGACACCACCCGTATGCACGAGCTTCAGCGCAGCCGACCCCGGCGCCGCGGCCGGTCCCTGGTCCGCCGCCGCGTCCATCCCCGCTGCCAGGTCCTGCCGCGTTACCGACTCCTGCCGCGCTACCGAACCCTGCCGCGCGTTCAGGTTCTGTCGCAGGACAGGTCCGTTCTCGATCCCGGTGACGGTGGTGCCGAGCCGCAGCGCGCCGGCGGGCAGGGCGTCGGACAGGATCGCGAACAGTTCGGCGCGGGGTAGCACCACCAGCGATCCGTAGCGGCGCTCGAGTTCGGCGCTGTCGGTGGTGGACAGCCAGCGGCCGGTTCGGTCGCGGATGCCGGCGTCCAGTTCGACGCGGCCGGCGGCGCGTACCCGGTCGCCAATGCCGAGTGCGTCCAGGGCGCGAAGGCCGTTGGGCCACAGGGAGATACCCGATCCGACCTCGCCGATTTCGGCCGCCTGCTCGAGCACTTCGACCTGCCAGCCGCGCCGGCTCAGGGCGATGGCGGTCGCGAGACCGCCGATGCCGCCGCCCACCACGATCGCCGTTCGTGATTCGCTCACGATATCCTCCACTACAGCTGTAGTTTGCCGTCACTACAGTTGTAGTCCGACCGAGCGGAAAGAGGAAGACACCGTGACCGACACCACGGACCGCCGCGCCGTACTCGCCGATGCCGCCATCACGGTGCTGGCGCGCAGCGGGTTGCGCGGGCTCACCCACCGGGCGGTCGATCAGGCCGCGGGGCTGCCGGAAGGGTCGTGCTCCAATCTGTTTCGCACCCGCGAGGCGCTGCTCACCGGCACGGTCGACCGGCTGGCCGAGCGCGACAGTGGCGAGTTGCCTTCGCGGGCACTGGAACTCGGCAGTATCGAGCAGGTCGCCGAGCTGCTGTGCACGCTCATGACGCGCTGGCTGGGACCGGATCGGAAACGGATGCTCGCCCGCTACGAACTCGCCCTGGAATCCACGCGGCGGCCGGAACTGCGGCGCGCCCTCGCCGACAGCGGGGCGCGATTCCGGGCGCTCGCGGCGGAACTGCTCGCCGGATTGGGTGCACCGGACGCGGAGGCGCGCGCGCTCGGGTTCGTGGGCTGCGTCGACGGGTTGATGTTCGATCAGCTGGCCGGTGCGGGCGCGGATTCGCTGGATGCCGGACAGCTGCGGGAGACGCTCACCGTCCTGCTCGGAGCTTTCACCGTACGATAGTCCGGCTGTGACTCAGACCACCGACACCGGACCCGGCACGCTGCGGGTGCTGGCCGTAGACGACGAGAAGCCGGCTCTGGACGAGCTGGTGTTCCTGTTGCGCGCGCAGGCCGAGGTGGGCGATATCCATCAGGCCGGGGACGCGACCTCGGCGCTGCGGGTGCTGCGGGCGCATCCGGTCGACGCGGTGTTCCTCGATATCAATATGCCGGGGCTGGACGGGCTCGAACTCGCGGGCGTGCTGAGCGAATTCGCGCATCCGCCCGCGGTGGTGTTCGTGACCGCGCACGACGACAAGGCGGTCGCGGCGTTCGATCTCGGGGCGGTCGACTATCTGCTGAAGCCGTTGCGGGAGGCGCGGCTGGCGGAATCGGTGCGGCGGATCGTGGCCGCGCGCACGGTCGCCGCGCCCGCGCCGGGGCAATCGGATCCGCACGAGGTCATTCCGGTCGAGCTCGGCGGCGTCACCACGCTGGTCGATCGCGCGGACGTGAGCTGGGTGGAGGCGGACGGCGACTATGCCCGGCTGCACACTCGCGACGGTTCGCATCTGGTGCGGATTCCGCTGTCCGAGTTGGAGAATCGGTGGCGCGAGGCCGGTTTCGTGCGGGTGCACCGGTCGTACCTGGTGGCGCTGCGGGAGGTCACCGGATTGCGCACAGCGGGGACCGCGACGGTGGTGCGCTTGCGCGCCGAGGGCGACGCGCCCGCCGTCGAATTGCCGGTGGCGCGGCGTCAGGTGCGCGAGCTCAAGCAAAAGCTGGTCCCGCCGCGCGGCAAGGGCCTACGGTGAACGCCGATCCGTCGCGTGAGCACCGTTGGCGGCTCCCGGAAGTCGGGGCTGGAACGCTCCGCTGACGGATGGTGTCATGTCAACGGCCGACCAGTGACCGCAAGGAGAGACCATGCCCGCCGGGTGGATTCGACGGATCGCGCTGAGTGTGACGCTGCTGGCGGCGGCCACACCCGTGGCGGGCGCGACCGGCTCCGATATTCCGGCGGGCCTCGATCGGTACTACGGGCAGCGGCTGGACTGGCGGTCGTGCGAGGACGCCACCCTCGACGACGCGGGCGCACTGTGCGCGAATGTCACTGTGCCGCTGGACTACACCAAGCCCGACGGTCGCACGCTGAGCATCGCGATCTCGCGGATCGCCGCCACCGATCCGGCCCGGCGGCGCGGGGTGCTGCTGTCGAATCCGGGCGGGCCGGGCGGCAGCGGGCTGCGGTACATGGTGGCCACGCAGAAGAACCTGTCGGATTCGGTACGCGCGCAATACGACCTGATCGGCATGGACCCGCGCGGCATCGGGCGCTCGGACAAGGTGAGCTGCGCCTTCCCCGTGCCGAGCATCCTCTACTCGGCCGGATTCGACGCCCTCGGCTACGCCCGCGACACCACCCTCGCGGCCGCGCTCGCCACCGCGTGCACCACGCCCGACGCCGAGAAGATCCGGAACATCACCACCCGCAATACCGCTCGCGATATGGATATCGTCCGCAGCGCGCTCGACGAGCAGACGGTCAGCTACTTCGGGGCGTCGTACGGCACCTACCTCGGCTCCGTCTACATGCAGATGTTCCCGGGCCGAACCGACCGCTTCGTACTCGACAGCGCCGTGGATCCCGACAAGGTGTGGACCCGCCACTACCAGGACATGGGCGCGATCAACGAGTACGCCCTCGACGACTGGGCAGCCTGGGCGGCGCGACACGACGACGAATACCATTTCGGCGCCACTGCGCCCGCGGTCCGCGCCTTCATCGAGGACATGATCCGCCGGGCCGCCGCGCATCCCGTCGCCAGCATCAGCTCGGTCTACCTGGTCGACGAGCACACCGTCCCGTTGATGATCTTCGCGCTGCTGGCCAACCCGCAGTGGAACGCCCGCCTGGCCACCGTCGTCCGCATGATCTCCGACGGCGTCGACGGTCTCCCCCTGGACCTCGACGACCTCAAAGCCAAAGTGACCGCGGCGGTTCCGCTGGAAGCGGCGAGCCTGGCCGCCGTCCTGTGCGGCGACAACCGCGCCCCGCAGGACCCCGCCTACTACCAGGCCAATATCGAACGCACCCGCGCCGACCAGCCCGTATTCGGCGCGTTCGCCAACAACATCACCGCCTGCGCCTACTGGCCCGACCCGGTCGAACCCGCCACCGCGGTCCGCAACGACGCCCCGGCGCTCATTCTCGTCTCCGAACACGACACCCGCACCGCCTACCAGGAAGGCCTCGCCCTGCACGCGGACCTGACCGCCTCCCGCCTGGTCACCTTGGCCGGCGCCCGAATCCACGGCGCCTTCCGCGTCGGCCTCAGCCCCTGCGTCACCGCCGCCGTCAACGACTACCTCGCCACCGGCGCCCTCCCCGCCACCGACCTGACCTGCCACCCCGACCCCAGCTACTTCCCGGCCTGACGGCGTACCCCGACTCGGTGTTGCAGCCGAGCCGGATTCCGGTCGGGCGCTCGTAGGATGAGCCGGTGAATGCCGAGCAGCGGCGACCTGTGCGGGAGCGTGTGGTGCTGGCCGAGCGCCGTGGGGCGCGGACGGTGCGGACGCGGGTGGAGGTGGCCGAGCAGACCGAGGTCGGGGCGGCGTTGATCGGTGGGTTGATTCGGGCGCAGTTCGGGTTGGCGGCGCGGCTGGGGGTGGGGACGGTGGTGCTGCTCGGGGTTTTGCCGGTGCTGTTTCTCGGGCCGGTGGGGCGGGCGGAGGTGTTGGGGGTGCGGTTGCCGTGGTTGCTGTTGGGGGTGCTGGCTTTTCCGCTGTTGTACGGGGTGGGGCGGGTTTATGTGCGCTGGTCGGAGCGGAACGAGCAGGACTTCGCCGAATTGACCGGGGACTGAGGTGGATTCGCGGGCATCGGGGTTCACCTGGGCGGCGCTGCTGCTGGCGGCGGTCGCGACGGTGGGGATCGGGGCGTACGGGGTTCGGCTGGCGCGCACCACTTCCGACTTCCTGGTGGCGTCACGCAGTGTGGGGGCGCGGTGGAATGCGGCTGCGATCTCGGGTGAATATCTCTCGGCGGCAAGCTTTCTCGGCGTCGCCGGACTGATCGCGAAGTACGGCGCGGACGCGCTGTGGTATCCGGTGGGGTTCACCGCCGGATATCTCGGACTGCTGCTGTTCGTGGCGGCTCCGCTGCGGCGCTCGGGGGCCTACACCGTGCCGGACTTCGCCGAATTCCGGCTGGGCTCGGTGCGTTTGCGGCGGCTCGCGGCGCTGGTGGTGGTGCTGGTGTGCGGGGTGTACCTGATTCCGCAGTTCCAGGGCGCGGGACTGACCTTGCGGATTCTGCTGGGCGTACCGGACTGGGTGGGCGCGATCGCGGTGGGGGCCATCGTGATCGGGACGGTGGCGGGCGGCGGGATGCGGTCCATCACCTTCGTGCAGGCGTTTCAGTACTGGCTGAAGCTCACCGCCATCGCGATTCCCGCACTGGTGCTGGCCGCGCACTTCCTGCGCGGAGCACACGCGCCCGAACCGCTGCCGGCCGAATGGCTCGCGCCCGGTGGCGGATTGGGCGGGGCGCATCCGCTGTTCCAGGTGTATTCGCTGATGGTGGCGACATTCCTCGGGACCATGGGATTGCCGCACGTGCTGGTGCGGTTCTACACCAACCCGGACGGCCGGGCCGCGCGCACGACCGCATCGACGGTGATCGGGCTGGTCGGATTGTTCTACCTTTTCCCGATCCTGCTGGGCGTCTTCGCGCGCCTGTACGTACCGGCCCGGCAGCTCGGTGACGCCTCCGACGCGGCCGTGCTGCTGCTCCCCGGTTCCGTACTCGACGGGCTGCCCGGTGAACTGCTGGGCGCGCTCGTCGCGGCGGGCGCGATCGCGGCCTTCCTGTCCACCTCCTCGGGCCTGCTGGTCAGCCTCGCGGGCGTGATCGGAACGGATATGCTGCCCGGCCGAATTCGCGACTTCCGGCTGGCCGCGCTGGTGTCCGGACTGGTCCCGCTGGGACTTTCACTGACCGTGGCCTCCCTGGACCTTTCTCGCACCGTCGGACTGGCGTTCGCCGTCGCGGCCTCGACCCTGTGCCCGCTGCTGGTGCTGGGCATCTGGTGGCGACGGCTCACGGCGGCCGGTGCGGCAGCCGGGTTGATCGCGGGCGGACTGGTCTCCGGCGGTGCGACCGTGGTGTCGGTGACCGGGGGTGTGTCGGAGCGGCTGGCCGGGGGTTGGCTGGAGGCGGTGCTGAGTTATCCAGCGGCGGTGAGTGTTCCACTCGCCTTCGCCGTCATGATCCTCGTGAGCCGGGTGACGCGCGGCCAGACGGTGCCGGAGGTCGCGCGAATCTTCGTGCGGCTACACGCCCCCGAACGGCTCGGATTGGGCGCGGATCGCGAACCGGGTCAGCGCGCCCGCTGACCGCCCCCGGTCATTCCGGCATGTTCCATGCGGTGGGCGTGTGAATCCCGGCTGCAAGCCTGCCGCGATGACCATTGGCGTAACCGTTCGTCGCGCGGGATCGACCGTTCGGCGCACGACCGCGGGCGTTCAGCGAGTGACCCAGCCCACATCATGGTCCGGTCACGGTCGGCTGGATACGGTCTGCGGCAAGTAAGCCACGTCACACGCTAGGACGTTCGATGAGTACGACAGAGGTCGGCGGATCCACCCCGCCGCACACGCCCACGGCGGCGGAATTCGCCGCGGTGCAGGCCAGCCCCGAGTTTCAGGAGCTGCGGAATCGGCTGCGCCGGTACGTCTTCCCGATGACGGCGCTGTTCCTCACCTGGTACCTGGTGTACGTGCTGCTCGGCGCGTACGCCCACGACTTCATGGCCACCAAGGTCGTCGGGAACATCAACGTCGGCCTGGTGCTGGGACTCGGGCAGTTCGTGTCGACGTTCCTGATCACCGGCCTGTACGTGCGGTTCGCCAACCGGGAGCTGGATCCGCGCGCCGCGGCCATTCGCAATGAGATGGAGGGCCGGGCGTGAGCACCGTGACCTATGCCGCCGCCGCGACCGTCGGCAATCCGGCCGCCAATATCGCGATCTTCGCGCTGTTCGTCGCCGTCACCATGGTGGTGGTGATCAAGGCCAGCCGCAACAATGCCAGCGCGGCCGACTTCTTCACCGGCGGGCGCGGGTTCTCCGGCCCGCAGAACGGCATCGCCATCGCGGGCGATTACCTTTCCGCCGCAAGCTTTCTCGGCATCGCGGGCGCCATCGCCGTCTACGGCTACGACGGCTTCCTGTACTCCATCGGCTTCCTGGTGGCCTGGCTGGTAGCGCTGCTGCTGGTGGCCGAAATGCTCAGGAACACCGGCAAATTCACCATGGCCGATGTGCTCAGCTTCCGTTTGAAGCAGGGCCCGGTGCGCACCGCGGCCGCCCTCACCACCCTCGCGGTGTCGCTGTTCTATCTGCTGGCGCAGATGGCCGGCGCGGGCGGCCTGGTGGCGCTGCTGCTGGATATCAAGAGCCGCACCGGCCAGTCCGTGGTGATCGCCGTGGTCGGCGTGCTCATGATCGCGTACGTGCTGATCGGCGGTATGAAGGGCACCACCTGGGTGCAGATCATCAAGGCCGTGCTGCTCATCGCCGGCGCGGCGTTCATGACGGTGCTGGTGCTGGGCAAGTTCGGGTTCAACTTCTCCGAGATCCTCGGTTCGGCGCAGCAGCATGTGTCCGAATCGGCCACCAAGGCGGTCGCCAAGCGTGACGTCCTCGCGCCCGGCGCGCAGTACGGCGGCAGCGGCACCTCCAAGCTGAACTTCGTCTCGCTGGGCCTGGCGCTGGTGCTCGGCACCGCCGGTCTGCCGCACGTGCTGATGCGCTTCTACACGGTCCCGACCGCCAAGGAAGCGCGCCGTTCGGTGGTGTGGGCGATCGGCCTGATCGGCGCGTTCTACCTGTTCACCCTGGTGCTCGGCTACGGCGCGGCGGCCATCGTGGGCCCGGACAAGATCCTGGCCGCGGCCGGCGGGCAGAACGCGGCGGCCCCGCTGCTGGCGTTCGAACTGGGCGGCGTGCTGCTGCTGGGCATCATCTCGGCGGTGGCGTTCGCGACCATCCTGGCCGTGGTCGCCGGTCTGACCATCACCGCGTCGGCGTCCTTCGCGCACGACATCTACGCCGGAGTCATCAAGCGCGGCAAGGTTTCCGACGCCGAGCAGGTGAAGGTCTCCCGGATCACCGCCGTGGTGGTCGGCATCATGGCCATCGGCCTGGGCATTCTCGCCAATGGCCAGAACATCGCCTTCCTGGTGGCCCTGGCGTTCGCGGTGGCGGCCTCGGCGAACCTGCCGACCATCCTGTACTCGCTGTTCTGGAAGCGCTTCAACACCACCGGCGCGCTGTGGAGCATGTACGGCGGCCTGATCTCCACCATCGTGCTGATCGTCTTCTCCCCCGCCGTGTCCGGTTCCAAGACGGCCATGCTGCCCAGCATGGACTTCGACTGGTTCCCGTTGTCCAACCCGGGCATCGTGTCCATCCCGCTGGCCTTCGTGCTCGGTATCGCCGGCACCTTCGCCGGCCGCGGCAAGGAGGATCCGGGCAAGGCCGCGGAGATGGAAGTCCGTTCCCTCACGGGCGTCGGCGCCGAGCAGGCCATCGCGCACTGATCGGCAATCCCCGTGCCCCGCATGACTTTTCGACAGGAGATTACGCAGTGACCAGCATCGTGCACGACCGTCTCGCCGCCTACCCGCCGAGTGCCGGCTTCGCGGCGCAGGCGAATACCGGCGCCGCCCTGTACGACCGGGCGGCCGCCGACCGGGACGCGTTCTGGGCGGAGCAGGCCGGGCGCTTGCACTGGCATCGGCCGTTCACCTCGGTGCTGGACTGGTCCGGCGCGCCGGTCGCGAAGTGGTTCGCGGACGGGCAGCTGAATGTGGCCTACAACTGCGTGGATCGGCATGTCGAGGCGGGGCACGGGGATCAGGTCGCGATCCACTGGGAGGGTGAGCCCGGGGATGCGCGCGACCTCACCTACGCCGACCTGCTGGCCGAAGTGTGCAGGGCGGCGAACGTTCTCACCGGACTCGGCTTGCGGGCCGGGGATCGGGTGGCCATCTACATGCCGATGATTCCCGAGGCGATCGTGTCCATGCTGGCGTGCGCGCGGCTCGGGCTGGTGCACTCGGTGGTGTTCGCCGGGTTCTCGGCGAGCGCGCTACGGCAGCGGGTGGACGACGCACAGGCCCGGCTGGTCATCACCTCCGATGGCCAGTGGCGGCGGGGCACGGCGGCCCCGCTCAAGGCGGCGGTGGACGAAGCGCTTGCCGCGCAAGGCGATTCGACCGCCGCCGCCACCGTCGAACACGTGCTGGTGGTGCGGCGCACGGGGATCGAGACGGAGTGGACCGCAGGGCGCGACCTGTGGTGGGACGAAACCGTCTCCCTCGCCTCGCCCGAGCACGAGGCGCAGGCCTTCGACGCCGAGCACCCGCTGTTCATCCTCTACACCTCCGGCACCACCGGAAAACCCAAAGGCATCCTGCACACCTCCGGCGGCTACCTCACCCAAGCCTCCTACACCCACCACTACGTCTTCGACCACAAGGCCGGACAGGACGTCTACTGGTGCACCGCCGACATCGGCTGGGTCACCGGACACTCCTACATCGTCTACGGACCCCTCTCCAACCGCGTCACCCAGGTCGTCTACGAAGGCACCCCGAACTTCCCCAACGAGCACCGCCACTGGGAAATCATCGAAAAGTACGGGGTCAGCATCTATTACACCGCCCCCACCCTGGTGCGCACGTTCATGAAATGGGGCCGCGAAATCCCCGAATCCCACAACCTGTCGAGCCTGCGCCTGCTCGGCTCCGTCGGCGAGCCGATCAACCCCGAAGCCTGGCGCTGGTACCGCGAAGTCGTCGGCGGCAACAAAACCCCCATCGTGGACACCTGGTGGCAGACCGAAACCGGCGCCATCATGATCTCCCCGCTCCCGGGCGTGACCGCCGCCAAGCCCGGCGCGGCCATGACCCCGCTGCCGGGTATTTCCGCCAAGATCGTGGACGAGGACGGGAACGATCTGGGCGACAAGGACGCCGACGGTCTGCTGGTCCTGGATCAGCCCTGGCCCGCCATGGCCCGCGGCATCTGGGGCGATATGCAGCGGTTCCAGGAAACCTACTGGGATCGATTCGCTTCCAGCGGTTGGTATTTCGCCGGTGACGGCGCCCGCCTCGATGCCGACGGCGATCTCTGGGTGATGGGCCGCGTCGACGACGTCATGAACGTCTCCGGCCACCGCATCTCCACCGCCGAGGTCGAATCCGCACTGGTCGGGCACTCAGGCGTGGCCGAAGCAGCCGTGGTCGGCGCGTCCGACGCCACCACCGGCCAGGGCATCGTGGCCTTCGTGATCCTGACCGCCGAGGCCACCGATACCGGCTCCGCGCTGGTGGCGGAGCTGAAAGCCGAAGTCTCCCGGGAGATCTCACCCATCGCCCGGCCGCGCGATATTCATGTGGTCCCGGAGCTGCCCAAGACCCGTTCCGGCAAGATCATGCGCCGCCTGCTGCGCGATGTGGCCGAAGGCCGCGAGCTCGGCGATACCTCGACCCTGGTGGACCCCACCGTGTTCGAAGCCATCGCCCGCCGCTGATCCACCCGCGGCGCAGGGCCCGGCCGGGAAATCCGGCCGGGCCCTGCGTCTTCCGGTCAAGCTACCTCGCGCACCGGAACGAGGTCGGCGGTACGGCGCACGGCACGCGCGCCCCGGACCGCCAGCGGCAGCACCCATGCCGACGCGAGTTGCTCGTTGACCAGCGCGGCCATCCCGAGCCGGTTGTGCACGAAACCGATGGACACGCCGGAATTCGGATCGGCCCAGCCGAGCGAACCGCCGAGCCCGACATGCCCGAAACCGCCGCGCGCGCCCGGCATCGGCAGCGAGTGATAGCCCAGATGCCACATCATCGGCGCGTAGCCGAGGGCGTGATCGAGCTGATAGGTCTCGATGCGGCGCATGGCCTTGATGGTGCCGGGCGAGAGGTAGCGGCGGCCCTCGTGCATGCCGCCGTTCGCGATCGCCCCGTAGAGGGTGGCCAGGCCGGAGGCGGTGCAGACGCCGTTCCCGGCGGGCATCTCGGTGTCGAGCACCGGCGGTTCGTCACCGTCCACCAGACCTTCGAGCCCGGGCAGGAACAGGCAGCGGGCGAGCGTGCCGAGCACGGCCGGGAAACCGTAGGCGCGGCCCAGGAACATCGAGGCATAGGTGCTGCCGACCGGGGCGAGCCGGTTGCCGTCCAGGTTCGCGGGGATGGTCGCCGAACTCGCGGGCGGCCGGCCCAGGTGAATGCCGTCGGTGCCGAGCGGTTCGGCCACCTCGGTGCGGAACAGTTCGGCCATGCCGCGCCCGGTGACCGCCCGCGCCAGCCCGGCCAGCAACCAGCCGAAGGTCAGCGCGTGATAGGCCGGAACACCCAGCAGGCGATCGGGTTTCGCGGCGGCCAGCTGCGCCTCCATCAACCGGTGATCGAGCACGTCGTCCAGGCCGCGGGCGATCGACGGCAGCCCGGACAGCCCGGCCCGATGCGTCAGCACCTGCCGCACGGTGATGGCCTGCTTACCGCCCGCCGCGAACTCCGGCCAATAGGCGGCGACGGGCGCGTCGTAATCGATCAGCCCCCGGTCGGCCAGGCGATGAATGACCGTGGCGGCCACGCCTTTGGTGGCGGAGAAGACGATCGACCCGGTGTCCGCGGTCCAGGCGTTCCCGCCGGAGCGCTCCCCCACCCAGATCTCGGCGAGGGTTTCACCGTGCCGCCGCACCGTGACGGCGCCCCCCGATCCGGGCCGCCCGCCCATGCGTCGTGCGAAAGTCCGTACCAGCGGCCCTAATTCGGGGACGGCGTAACCGCCGACACCGGCCGGTAGGTGCGATAGGCCCGGGGAGGAAGCGTCATTGCTCACGGGTTCCACGGTACGAGTCCCTTCTCGCGGCGGGCAATGACCCGCTCGCCAGAGTTATTCCCGTTGGCCGAGAGGTTATTCCGGTTTGCCGAGTGGTGACGCGAGCGTTATGGCGACGGCGGTGTGAAACGGGGGCATTATGGGTACGTGGGCATCTACGAAGACCGGCTCCTGCCGCACCTGGTCGACCTGACGTGCGGATCCAAGTTCCTGGATGCGACCCGGGAGCGGACCTGCGCGGGACTGCACGGGCGGGTGGTCGAGATCGGCTTCGGCTCCGGCCGCAATGTGCCGTTCTATCCGGCGGCCGTGAAATCGGTGAGCGCCGTGGAACCCGCCGACCTGGGCTGGAAGATGGCGGCCGAACGCGTCGCCGCGGCCACGGCGCCGGTGGAACGCGCCGGACTGGACGGGCAGTCGCTGCCGTTCCCGGACGATTCCTTCGATTCGGCGCTGTCCACCTGGACCTTGTGCACCATTCCCGATGTGGCGGCCGCGCTGGCCGAAGTGCAGCGGGTGCTGGCCCCCGGCGGGACTTTTCATTTCGTCGAGCACGGGCGCGCGCCGGATGCGAAAGTGCGGACCTGGCAGAACCGTTTGAATCCGATTCAGAAGGTCATCGCCGGCGGCTGTCATCTGAATCGGGATATTCGCGGGCTGGTCGAGGCCGCGGGGTTCGAAATCCGCGACCTCGACGTCTTCTACGAAGCGCACACGCCGAAAAGCTATGGCGCGCTGACCCTGGGCGTGGCGGTCACGCCCTGACGCCGGCTATTGCGGCCAGCCGCCGTACGGGACGGTGATCATTTCCAGGTAGTGACCGGCGGGATCGCGGAAGTAGATGCCGCGGCCGCCGTCATTGTGGTTGATCTGGCCTTCCGCCTGTCCGCGCGGGTCCGCCCAGTAGGTGAGCCCGCGTTCGACGATTTTCGCGTAGCCGGAATCGAATTCGGCTTCGGAAACCAGGAAGGCGTAGTGCTGCGGCTGAATACCACCGGGAAGATCGGGGGGAACGTTCGCGAAATCGAAGGTGACGTCATTCGCGACTTTGACCGGAATGAACGGACCCCATTGCTCCCCCACCTCCAATCCGAGTATGTCGCCCCAGAATTGGGCGGATTCCCGGTGGTCGTTGCAGCCGACGATGGTGTGGTTGAACTGAATAGTTATCGGATTTCTCCTGTGTCCGTGGCGATCCCGACCCTGGACCGGTACAAGTCGGCCGACAGGAGCACCGCCACTCGTTCGAAATTAGCGAATCGCCGCCGGATCCGCCAACAGTCCTGTGACTGGAGTCACAGGACGCGCGTAGGCTGGAGATCGTGCGCCTGCCGCGGTCGTTAGTGCCCGCCCTGCTCGTCGCCCTGGTCGCCTCGGGATGTGCCGATTCCGAGCCGCCGGCGACGGCTCCGCCGCCCGTGACCAGCGCCGAGCGGCCCGCGCCGGAGAAACCCGCCGGGGCCCGGCCGCAGGAGCCGAAGCCGCCGTGGCCGTACCGGTCCGAGGAGGTCGGCTATCGCAGCGGGGAGATCACCGTCGCGGGCACGCTGACCGTGCCGAACGGGACCGGGCCGTTCCCGGCGGTGGTGCTGATCACCGGCAGCGGGCCGCAGGATCGCAACGAGAGCCTGCTGGGGCATCAGCCCTTCCTGCTGCTCGCCGATACGCTCACCCGGGCCGGGTACGCGGTGCTGCGCACCGACGACCGCGGGGTGGGCGGGACCGGCGGGAATCTCGACACCTCCACCTATCAGGAACTCGCCGACGATGTGGGGGCGGGCGTGAGCTTCCTGCGCGGGCGGGCCGAAATCGACCGGGCGCGAATCGGATTGCTGGGGCACAGCGAGGGCGGGTATCTGGCGCCGCTGTACGCGTCGCGACCCGACAGCGGGGTGGCGTTCGCGATCCTGATGGCGGGGCCGTCGGTGACCGGTTCCGAAGTGGTGCTGGAACAGAACGACCTGATCCTGCGGGCCAAGGGCGCGAGTTCCGAACAGCTCAGCTCGCAGATCGGGTTCCTGTCGGGGCTGGCCAATATCTTCCGGATCGGGGATATGGCGGCCGCCCGGGACTTCGCCTACCAGCACAATGATTCGCTGCCCGCCGAGGAACGCGCGACCAGCGCGGAGATCGACGCCTCCGTGACGCAGTACATGGCCGGGCTCTTCACCTACGATCCGGTTCCGGCGTTGTCCGCCATGCGAATTCCGGTGCTGGCCTTCTACGGCGGCAAGGATTTGCAGGTGCCCGCCAAGCAGAACGAAGGTCCGGCGCGGGCGCTGCTGAGCACGGATCCGGATGCGACCGTGGTGGTGTTCGACGGGCTGAACCATCTGATGCAACCCGCCGGCACCGGGCTGCCGGACGAGTACGCCAAGATCGAGACCACCATCGATCCGCAGGTGCTGGGGTATGTGACCGGGTGGTTGCAACAGCGGTTCCCGGCGGCACGCTGATCGACGGCCGCCGGCCGGGCTGAATACTCCCGGAAACCACTGCTGACGAGCCGTTCTCACGCTCGCGCGGTGCGATAGCCCAGGGCCACCGTGGCCGCGGCCAGCAGTACCACCGAGCCGACCAGAGCCAGGCCGGTGCCCATGGCGTCGGCGAAAGCAGCCGGATCGGCGACCGCGTGCGCATGGCCCGCGAGCGCGGTGCCGACCACCGCGACGCCCAGCGCGGCGCCGAATTCCCGTGCGGCGGTGTTCAATCCGGCGCCCATTCCGGCCTGTTCGGCGGGGAGGCCGGCGATCACGCCGGTGGTCAGCACGGGCGCGCACAACCCCATGCCCGAGGAGAGCACGATCAGGTACAGGGCGTAGAGCGGGTACGGGGTGCCCGGTGTGGCGGTGGCCATCGCCAGCAGGCCCAGGGCGATGAGCGCCAAGCCGCCGGCGGCGGGAAGCCGCGGCCCGTAACGCATTTGGATGCGGACGGCGTAGCGGGGCATGACCATCATGCCGAGGGCGGCCGGTGTGATGCCCAGGCCGGTGAGCGCGGGCGAGTAGCCCTTGGCGTATTGCAGATACTGGGCGTTCACGTAGAACAGCGCGAACATGCCGAAGAAACTGGCCGCGGTGCCCAGCAGGGCGATTCGCAAAGGGCGCGAACGGAATACGCGCGGATCGACGAGCGGATGCGCGGCCCGCAGCAGGTAAGCGACGAGCACCGCGAGCAGCACCGCGCCGAGCGCGAATCCGGCGAGCACTTCCGGTGCGCCCCAGCCCCGGCCGGGACCTTCGATGATGCCGTACAGGATCGCCGTCGCGCCCAGGGTGAGCAGGAGCGCGCCGAACGGATCGGGGGCCGCCGCGCGACGCGGGGTACGCGGCACGACCCGGAGGACGGTGAGCGCCAGCAGCGCGGCCAGCGGCACCACGACCCAGAACAGCGCTCTCCAGGACAGGTACTGCTGCAACAGCCCGCCGCCGATATTGCCCAGCGTGCCGCCCAGACCGACCGCGAGCGTCCAGGCCGCGAGCGCCTTGGCGCGGGCCATCGCATCCGGGGCCAGGCCGACCAGGATGGACATGGTGGCGGGCATGATGAACGCCGCCCCCGCGCCGGACACCGCCCGGCCCGCAATGAGCAGCGCCATGTTCGGTGCGGCCGCGCTGAGCAGCGAACCGGCCGCGAACAGCGCCAGGCCGGTCAGCAGCGCGCCTTTGCGCCCGTACCGGTCACCGAGCGCACCGGCCGGGATGAGCAGCCCGGCGAACACGATGACGTAGGCGTCCACGGTCCACAGCAGCTGCTCGCCGCCGGGATGCAGCGGGGAGCTGGTGAGCAGCGGGATGGCCAGATTGACCGAGGCCACCATGCTCTGCGCCAGCGCCACGCAGGCGCACAGCGTGAGCACGATCGCACGCGGAATTCGTTGCGGCGGTGCGTGTTCGACAGGGATGGACGCCGTGTCCAGCACGGCGTCGGAGGAATGGGATGACACGGAAACTCCTGACGAGAGCGTCATGGTGGTTATCGGTGTCGCGACGTCTTCGACGGTATGCTGCCTGCATTAATTACTCAAATGCAATCCAGGAAAGTAATAAATGCATCAGGCGCAATCAACCGGGCACCCGCGCAATCTGGACTTCAACCTGCTGGTCACCCTCGACGCCCTGCTCTCCGAGCGCAGCGTGACCGGCGCGGCCGACCGCCTGCACCTGTCCGAACCGGCCGTCAGCCGCGCCCTGGGCCGGATCCGGAAGGCGCTGGGCGATCCGGTGCTGGTGCGCGCGGGCCGCGTGATGGTCCCGACCCCGCACGCGCTCGCCATCGAAGCCGAGGTTCGCGACCTGGTCGAACGCGTTCAAGCCCTGTTCGCCGCGGCGACTTCGACGGATCTGCGCACCCTGGTGCGCGGTATGACCCTGCTCATGCCCGACGTCATCGCGGCGGCCTACGGTCCCGCCTTGCTCGCACGCGCCGCGGCCGAAGCGCCCGGTCTCCGCTTGGGCTTCCTCCAGGAAAGCCACATCGACCTGCCCGTTCTGCGCGATGGCGAGGCCGACCTCGAGGTCGGCATCATCGACACCCGTGCCCCGGAAATCCTCACCGAGCCCCTCTTCGACGACCACATGGTCGGTCTGGCCCGCCCCGATCACCCGCTCCTCGAAGCTCCGGTCACTCCCGAAACCTTCGCCCGCGCAAGACATCTGATCGTCTCCCGGCGCGGCCGCTCGCACAGCCCCATCGACACCGAACTGGAGAAGCAGGGCCTGCGCCGCACCGTGGCCGCCACCACCAGCACCTTCACCTCATCCCTGTTCCTCCTGCACGGCAGCGACCTCGTCGGCCACTTCCCGCACCGCCTCAGCCCGGTAGCCGAACGATTCGGCCTGGTGACCTTCCCCCTCCCCTTCGACCTCGCACCGCTCCCCTTCGCCATGGCCTGGCACCCGCGCCAAGACGCCGACCCCGCCCACATCTGGCTCCGCGACACCGTCCGTGCCGTCATGTCCACCGCCCCGTGAGCGCTCAGGACCGGCGCGGCAGCGAGTACTCCTGTTCGGGACGCCCGGTGCTGCCGTAGCGCAATTGCATCCGCAGTTCGCCGGACCCGACCAGAGCCGCCAGATGGCGCTGCGCGGTGGCGCGTGACATGCCGGTCGCGGCCGCCACCTCAGCGGCCGACAACGAGGCGGTCGCGGCCCGAATCGCTTCCAGCACCAGCGTTTTGGTCGGCGAGGCCACGGCAGCGACGCCGGCCGCCGACCCACCGCCGCTCCCGGGCCGCAACGCTTCGAGCGCGTGATCGACATCGCGGGCGGTGACCTCGGACGCGGACAGAATCCGGCGATAGCGCGCGTAGCCAGCCAGCCGGGCGGCCAGCGTGGCATGGTCGAACGGCTTCACCAGATACCCCAGCGCGCCCGCCGACAACGCCGCACGCACCGTCTCCGCCTCGGTGGCCGCGGTGAGCATCATGGCGTCGCAACGCATCTCACGCACCAGATCGATCCCGGACCCGTCCGGCAGATACACGTCGACCAACGCCAGATCCACCGTCGCACCACCGAGCACCTCCCGCGCCGCAGCCAGCGAATTCGCGGTGCCCCCGACCGTGAAACCCGGCAGCGCCGTGACGATTCCGGCATGCAGATTCGCCACCCGGAAATCGTCATCGACCACCAGCACCGTCAAATCCGTTCGGCCCACGCCGATTCTCCTTCCACCAATACCCCCGGCAGTCGCGCTATGAACTCGGCTCCACCCAACGGCGCGGCCTCGGTATCACCCGAGTTCTCGACCCGACCACCACCGGTATGCGCCAGGCGGACCTCACCACCCAACGCGCGAGCGATCTGGCGAGCCAGCGCCAGCCCCACGCCGCGACCGCCCGGCAGACCGGTGTCGGGGCGAGTGGAGACGCCTTCGGTGAAGATCGCTTCGGCCAGGCCCGGGTCGATGCCCGGGCCACTGTCGGACACCGCCAGATGCAGAGTCGAGTTCTCCTGCAGCAGTTCGACTTCGACCTCGCGCGGGCTATCACCGATACGGGCCGCTTCGATCGCATTGTCGAGGAGATTCCCCAGCACGGTGGTGACATCCACGGGGAGCACGAGACTGGCGTCCACCCAGGTATTGGGGCCGAGGCGCAGCGTGACACCGCTTTCCCGGGCATGGGCGGCCTTGGCGGCGAGGAAGGCCTGCAAGTAGGGGTCGTGGACGGCGTCCATGCCGGGCAGTGCCGCGCCGAGTGGACCGGAGCCGAGGAGTTCCGAAATGTATTGGGTGGCTTCGGATGCGCGGTCGTCGTGCAGCAGTCCGTTGAGCAGATGGAGGCGGTTGGCGAACTCGTGACGCTGCGCGCGCAGCACCGTGCTCATGGAACGGACCGCGTCGAGTTGGCGAGTGAGCGATTCGACGTCGGTGCGGTCCCGGACGGAGAGCACGGCACCCAACTCCCGCCCGTCGCGCCGCACCATGCGAGCGGTGATCACCACGATGCGATCACCGACCGCGGCCTGCACCGGCACGCCGTCCGCCGCCCGGAAGGCTTGCAGCACACGGGGAGTGAGGCCGATGTCGTCGATGGCGCGACCGGTGAGTTCGCTGGCGCCGCCCCTCTGGATGGCGGCTCCGCCGTCGATCTCCGGTAGTCCGAGGAGGCGGCGGGCTTCGTCGTTGACGACGGTGACTCGCCAGTGGGGGTCGACGGCTACTACGCCTTCGCCGATGCCGTGCAGGACGGCGTCTTGTTCGCGGACCAGTTCTGCGAGGTCTTGGGGTTCGAGGCCGAGGGTGAGGCCGTGCCAGCGGCGGGCCAGCAGGAGGGAGCCGGCTACGCCGGCCAGGAGGGCGAGGCCGACCAGGAGGCCGGCGCGGCGGAGGTCGCGGAGGAGTTGGTCGCGGACCGCCTCGGTGGAGATGCCGACGCTCACTTCGCCTACTACGGATTCGCCGTTGGGGCGGAGGACGGGGACTTTGGCGCGGACGGATTCGCCGAGGGTGCCGCGTTCTCGGATCACCACTTCGGAGCCGGCCAGGGCGCGGGAGGGGTCGGTGCTGACGCGTTCACCGAGACGGGTGGGGTCGGGGTGGGCCAGGCGGATGCCGGCGTCGTCGGTGATGACGACGAAGAGGGCGGCGGTGCGCTGGCCGGCGGCTACCGCCAGTTGCTGCAGCTCGCCCGAAGACAGTTCCGCGGTGAGGGCCGGGCCGGATTTCAGGTTTGCGTCGGAGTAGCGGGAGACCTCGGAACGCACCTCGGGATCCGAGGCGACGGTGCGCGCGACGGCCAGCGCGCGTTGCCCGTATTCGCCGGACAGGCGCTGGTCACTGACGTAGGCGAACACCCCGAACGCTATGCCGAGGGTCAACGCGACGAGTACCACCTGCAGCAGAACGATCTGTGTCCGCAACCGCACGGGAAACGCGCGGCGGCCGAACACGCTCACCCGGCCATCAAAGCACACCGGCGTGAGCACAATGCGCACAATGCCGCTATTGCCGCTTGCGCGGGTTGTGCGCACAATCCCGGGCCGTGTGACCCAGGGCACTTACCGTACCCACATCGGTTGCACGTCACTCCCGTGCGACGCAGGACAACAGGAGCTGTCAATGAACTCCCCACTGATCGAGCTGCGGGGCGCGACGAAGCGTTTCCCGGGCACCGGCGGCGGTATCCACACCGCCGTGCGGGATCTGAATTTCACGGTCGCGCCGGGCGAATTCGTCGCTGTGGTCGGGCCGACCGGCTGCGGCAAGTCGACCACGCTGTCGCTCGTCTCCGGCCTGGAACCGGCCTCCGCGGGCCGGACCCTGGTGCACGGCAAGGACGTGCGCGGCATCCCGGACGGCGTCGGCTACATGTTCCAGCAGGACGCGGTGCTGCCGTGGCGCACGGTCATCGACAATGTGGCGCTGGGCCCGCGCTTCCGCGGCAAGGCCAAGGGCGAGGCCCGCGAGCGCGCCCAGGAATGGGTGACCAAGGTCGGGCTGGCCGGGTTCGAGAAGTACTACCCGCATCAGCTGTCCGGCGGTATGCGCAAGCGTGTGGCCCTGGCCCAGACCCTGGTCAACGAGCCCGAGATCATCCTGATGGACGAGCCGTTCAGCGCCCTGGACGTGCAGACCCGCCAGCTCATGCAGGACGAACTGCTGCGGGTGTGGTCGGGCACCGGGGCGGCGGTCATCTTCGTCACCCACGACCTGGAGGAGGCCATCGTGCTGGCCGACCGGGTGGTGGTGATGACGGCGAGCCCGGCCACGGTCTGCGGTGATTTCACCGTCACCCTGGAGCGCCCGCGCGATGTCGAGGAGGTGCGGCTCACCGAGGAGTTCCGCGACCTCTACAAGGAAATCTGGGAGACGCTGCGCGATCAGGTCGATGCGGCGCGCAAGAAGGGAGCCTCCCGTGTCGCTTGATGTGATGGCCGAAACCGCCAAGAGCGCACCGGAATTCGAGGTGGAGACCGAGGAGCAGATTCTGGCGCGGGTGCGCAACAACGCCCGTAAGGCCAAGGCCCGCACCTGGGGCCTGCGCGCCCTGCTGGTGGCGCTGTGGCTGGGTTCGTGGGAGCTGACCGCCACGCTGTGGATCGACCCGTTCTTCTACTCCAAGCCGTCGCTCATCTGGGATCGCCTGGTCGAATGGTTCACCGACGGCACGCAATTCGGCTCCATCTGGCTGCAGCTGTACACCACCGTGCAGGAAGCCGTGCTGGGCTTCGTGATCGGCACCGTGGCCGGCGTGGTGCTCGGCGTGCTGCTGGGCCGCTCCCGCTACTGGGCCGATGTCCTCGCGCCGTTCATCAAGGCGCTCAACGCGGTTCCGCGCATCGTGCTCGCGTCGCTGTTCATCATCTGGTTCGGCCTGGGCCTGAGCTCCAAGGTCGCGACCGTGGTGGTGCTGGTGTTCTTCGCGGTGTTCTTCAATGCCTTCACCGGCGCCCGCGAAGTCGACGGCAACGTCATCAACAACGCCCGCATCCTGGGCGCGAGCCGCACCCAGATCCTGGGCACCATCGTGCTGCCCAGCGCCACCACCTGGATCCTGTCCTCCCTGCACACGGCCTTCGGCTTCGCCCTGATCGGCGCGGTGGTCGGTGAATACGCCGGCGCCAGCAAGGGTCTGGGCCTGCTCATCTCCAACGCCCAGGGCACCTTCGACGCGGCCGGCATCTACGCGGGCATGATCATCATCACGGTGGTGGCGCTGGTGGCGGAATGGCTGATCGGCATCGCGGAGAACCGCCTGCTGAAATGGCGTCCGGCGCAGTCCGGCTCGGGCCACGGGGTGTGAGGCATGAAGTACCGCAAGCCTTTCGCGCTGCTCGCCCTCGCCGCCTCGCTGCTGCTGGCCACCGGCTGCCGCGATTCGCGCGCCATCCCGACCGAGAACGGCCGCCCGCAGATCACCATCATGGTCGGCGGCCTGGAGAAGGTCATCTACCTGCCCGCCATGCTCACCCAGCAGCTGGGCAATTTCGAACGCAATGACATCGACGTGCAGCTGCTGGGCGAACAGTCCGGCGCGAACGCCGAAACCGCGCTGCTCACCGGCGATGTGCAGGCGGTGGTGGGGTTCTACGACCACACCATCGATCTGCAGGCCAAGGATCAGTGCATCCAGACCGTCGTGCAGTTCGCCGATGTGCCCGGCGAGGTGGAGCTGGTGTCGAAGGAGGACGCGGCGACCATCACATCGCCCGCCGACTTCAAGGGACGGAACCTGGGCGTCACCTCGCTCGGTTCCTCGACCGACTTCCTCACCCAGGGCCTGGCCGGTCAGGCGGGCCTGAGCACCTCCGACTACACCCGGGTGAAAGTCGGTGCGGGACAGACCTTCATCGCCGGCATGAACCACAACGGCATCGACGCGGGCATGACCACCGACCCGACCGTGGCCAAGATGGTGACCTCGGGCGAGGCGCAGATCCTCATCGATATGCGCAACGAGGAGGGCACCCGCAAGGCGCTCGGCGGCCTCTACCCGGCGGCCTCGCTCTACATGCGCTGCGAGACGGTCGAATCGCATCCGGATATCGTGCAGAAGCTGGCCACCGCGTTCGTGCAGACCCTGCAGTGGATCAAGCAGCACTCCCCCGAGGAGATCGCCGCGAAGATGCCGTCGCAGTACGCGGGCGGCAATCCGGACCTGTACGTGAAGTCGGTGCGCGATTCCATCAGCATGTTCAACGGCGACGGCCTGATGAAACGCGAAGGCGCGGAGAACGTCCTGCGCATCCTGGGCCAGTACTCGCGCAATGTGAAACCGGTCCGCGATCGCATCGACCTGGACGCGACCTATACCAACCAGTTCGTAGAAAAGGCGCAGGGTACGAAGCAACCCTGAGCCAGCCCGCCGGAACCGCGCATCTGATGAGGGGTGCGCGGTTCCGCGCTATTCCGGCACGGTGACCGGAGTGGCGACCGTCTTCCGGGACCGCCGCAGGGCATCGACGGTGAATACGGCCAGAGCCAGCCAGATCAAGGCGAATCCGGCCCAGCGCGAAGCGGGCATGTCCTCGTGCACCACGGCCACGCCCCAGGTCAGCTGCAACGCGGGCGTCAGATACTGCAGGATCCCCATGGTGGACAACGGAACTCGCGGCGCGGCCAGCGCGAACAGCAGCAGCGGCACCAGCGTCACCGGCCCGGTCGACATGAGCAGCGCGGTATGCGACACGCTCGACCCGAAGGTGGCCTGACCGGTCACCCCGAGCGCGATCACCGCGGTGAGCGCGAACGGCGCGGCCACCAGCCCCTCGGCCGCCAGCCCCCGCAGCGGGTCGAGCTTGATCACCTTCTTGACCAGCCCGTAGGTGGCGAACGAGCACGCGAGGATCAAGGCGATCCACGGCGGCCGCCCGTAGTCGACGGTCAGCACCACCACGGCCGCCGCGCCCAACGCCAGTGCGGCCCACTGCGTCCGGCGCAATCGCTCCCGGAAGATCAGCACCCCGAACGCCACCGTCACCAGCGGATTGATGAAGTACCCGAGCGCGCACTCCACCACCTGCCCGGAGATGACGCCGTAGACGTACACGCCCCAGTTCATCGAGATCGCCGCCGAGGCCACGAACGCCAGCCGCCAGGTCCGCGCGTCGATCCGCCGCAATTCCCCGATCCGGCCGGAGACCGTCAGCAGCGCCAGCGAGACCACCAGCGTCCACAGAATCCGCTCGGCCAGCACCTCGCCCGCGCTCGCGAACGCCAGCAAACCGAAGAAGGCCGGGAACAATCCCCAGAGCAGGTACGCGCCGACGCCGAAGCTGACACCTAGTTCCTGCTGGGATCGTTCGCTCACCGAACTACCGTAGCGCGCGGTTATTACCAGACGAAACGAATTCCCCGAAGCGGGCCGGCGACCCGCTGACGTCGGCCGAGCGCCGCTCACCTGCGTTTTCCGGACAGCCATCTAGGCTGTTCGGCATGTCGATCACGACGCAGGAGTCGAGTGCGCCCAGTCCACCCACATTAGGGCTGAGTACAGCCGAGGTGGAGCAGCGGCGACGGGATGGGTTGACCAATGATGTGCCCGAGCGCGCCAGCCGGTCGGTCCGGGACATCGTCAAGGCGAACGTCTTCACCCGGATCAATGCCATCCTGGGTGTGCTGTTCATTCTGGTGCTGGCCACCGGCTCGATCATCGACGGGATGTTCGGGCTGCTGATCGTCGCGAACAGCGCGGTCGGCATCATCCAGGAGATCCGGGCCAAGAACACCCTGGACAAGCTGGCCATCGTCGGGCAGGCGCAGCCGGTGGTGCGGCGCGAGGGCAAGGCCAGCGCGGTCGCGCCGCAGGAGGTCGTACTCGACGACATCATCGAGCTGGGGCCCGGCGATCAGATCGTGGTCGACGGCGAGGTGGTCGAGGCCGAACTCCTCGAGGTGGACGAGTCGCTGCTCACCGGTGAGGCCGACCCGATCGACAAAGGCGTTGCGGCGCAGGTCATGTCGGGCAGCTTCGTGGTGTCCGGCAGCGGGGCATACCGGGCCACCAAGGTCGGCAAGGACGCCTATGCGGCCAAGCTGGCGGACGAGGCGAGTAAGTTCACGCTGGTCAAGTCCGAGCTGCGCAACGGCATCGACACCATTCTGAAAGTCATTACCTACCTGCTGATTCCGGCGGGCCTGCTGTCCATCTACAACCAGCTGGTGTCGTCCAAGGAATCCTGGCGGCCCGCCGTCAACGGCATGGTCGCCGCCCTGGTGCCGATGGTGCCCGAGGGCCTGGTGCTGATGACCTCCATCGCCTTCGCCGTCGGCGTGGTGCGACTGGGGCGACGGCAGTGCCTGGTGCAGGAACTGCCCGCCATCGAGGGCCTGGCCCGGGTGGACGTGGTGTGCGCCGACAAGACCGGCACGCTCACCGAGAACGGCATGCGGCTCGCGGAAGTCCGTC
This sequence comes from Nocardia yamanashiensis NBRC 100130, assembly GCF_001613325.1. GTDB lineage: Bacteria > Actinomycetota > Actinomycetes > Mycobacteriales > Mycobacteriaceae > Nocardia > Nocardia yamanashiensis. The sequence continues at coordinate 102,060 of NZ_BDCD01000020.1, forward strand.
CGGTGGGCGAGGTTCCGGAAGCCGAACTGCGCACCGTGCTGGCCGCCATGGCCTCCGATGATCCGCGGCCGAACGCCTCGGTCACCGCGATCGCCGAGGCGCTCACCGACGCGCCCGGCTGGCAGGTCAGCGGGATCGCGCCGTTCACCTCGGCCAAGAAGTGGAGCGGCTTCTCCTACGGCGAGCACGGCAACTGGCTGCTCGGCGCGCCCGATGTGCTGCTGGATCCGGACTCCGAAACCGCCGCTGTCGCACAGGAGATCGGCGCCAAGGGCCTGCGGGTCCTGCTGCTGGCCAGTAGCGACCGGTCGGTCGACGCCAAGGACGCGCCCGGCCAGGTGACCCCCGCGGCGCTGGTCGTGCTCGAGCAGAAGGTGCGACCCGACGCCAAGGGCACCCTGGAATACTTCGCCTCCCAGCACGTTTCGACCAAGGTGATCTCCGGCGACAATGCGGTGTCGGTGGGCGCGGTGGCCGAATCGCTGGGCCTGGCGGCCGGTGCGCACGCCGTCGACGCCCGCAAGTTGCCGACCGACCAGAACGAGCTGGCGGACGTGCTGGAGGAACAGACCGTCTTCGGCCGGGTGCGCCCGGATCAGAAGCGCGCCATGGTCGGCGCCCTGCAATCGCGCGGCCACACCGTCGCCATGACCGGCGACGGCGTCAACGACGTGCTCGCGCTCAAGGACGCCGATATCGGCGTCGCCATGGGTTCGGGCAGCCCGGCCACCCGGTCGGTCGCGCAGATCGTGCTGCTGGACAACAAGTTCGCCACCCTGCCCTACGTGGTGGCCGAGGGCCGCCGAGTGATCGGCAATATCGAACGGGTCTCCAACCTGTTCCTCACCAAGACGGTGTACTCGGTGGTGCTGGCGTTCCTGATCGGCATCGCCGGAATCGGTTCGCAGATCTTCCATTACAAGGCGATCGGCTATCCGTTCCTGCCGCGGCACGTGACCATCGCGGCCTGGTTCACCATCGGCATTCCGGCGTTCATCCTGTCCCTCGCGCCCAACAACGAGCGGGCGCGCACCGGATTCGTCGGGCGCGTCATGCGATTGGCGATCCCGTCCGGCGTGGTCATCGGCGTGATGACGTTCATCTCCTACCTGATCGCCTACCAGGGCCCCGATGCCGGGGAGACCGAGAAGGTGCAGGCCGGGACCACGGCGCTGATCACACTGCTGATCATCGCGGTGTGGGTGCTGGCGATCGTGGCGCGGCCGTGGAACTGGTGGAAGATCCTGCTGGTCGCGGGTTCCGTTGCGGGATACCTGATCCTGTTCAGCGTCCCGTTCACCCGGCACTTCTTCAAACTCGATCCGTCCAATGTCGCGCTGACGACCTCGGCGATCGTGTGCGGGGCGATCGGCGTGGTGCTGGTGGAGGCCGCGTGGTGGTTGCAGGCGCGCCTGCAGGGCGAGACGCCGCACCTGCTGCCCACCGCCCCCGAGGAAGTGATCGAAAAGCGCTGATCTCAGCGGAATTCGGAGCCGGTACGCGGCGGCGGGCCTCACGGCCCGCCGCCGCTGCTTTACATCCAAACTGGTCGCATGGTTTGGCTCGCCGTGAACTGCCTTGTCCTGGGCAGGCATTGAATCCCCGGGTACCTTGGGCCTCATGGAGGTCCTCCTGCACCAGATCGACGCGTTCGCCGACGCACCGTTCTCGGGCAATCCGGCAGCCGTCATGCCACTGCTGAACTGGCTCCCGGACGAGCTGCTGCAACACCTGGCCGAGGAGAACAACCTCGCCGAAACCGCCTTCTACACCTCCGCGCTACCCGTGGACGCCGGTGCGCCGCCGGACAATTCGCCGGCCTTCCACCTGCGCTGGTTCACCCCCGCGGTCGAGGTGGACCTGTGCGGGCACGCCACCCTGGCCGCCGCCGCGCAGATCCTCGACGATATGCATCCGGGCGCGGACCGGGTCCACTTCTACACGCGCAGCGGCTGGTTGCGGGTGGACCGCGACCGCGACGATCTGGTGCTGGATCTGCCGGTGGTGTCGTCGGTCGAAATCGATGTGCACGAGGACATTCCGCAGGCGCTCGCCAAGGCGCTGGGGGTGCGGCCGCTGCGCGCCTACGAGGGCACCGACATCGTGCTGGTGGTCACCGCCGAGCACGAGGTGGCCGACGCCCGGCCCAACTTCTCGATCTTCCCGAAACTCAGCCGCGCCGCCATTCTCACCGCCACCGGCGACGAGATCGATTTCGTCTCGCGGGTGTTCGCGCCCGGGGTCGGCATCCCCGAGGATCCGGTGACCGGTTCCGCGCACGCGCAGCTGGCCCCGTTGTGGGCCAAGGAACTCGGCCGCACCACCATGTCGGCCCGCCAGCTCTCGCCGCGCGGCGGGGCCCTGCGATGCACGCTCACCGGGGAACGGGTACGGCTGTCGGGGCGGTGCCGCCGGTATCTCGACGGCGTGGTCCGGCTGCCGGACTGAGGCTTTCGCGCCCCTTTCCGGGGCGCGCCCCGCGTCAGCGCTCGAGGATCCGTTCGGTCAGCTTGTCCAGATCGTCCGCGCGATAGCCCGGGTAGCCGTGCAGCAGTTCCAGCCATTCCGCCGGAATCGCCGCGGCGCCCCAGCGCGCGCCCAGCAGCCCGCCCGCGATGGCCGCGGTGGTGTCGGTGTCGCCGCCGGCCCGCACCGCCGCTTCCAGTGCGGCGGGCAGGGAATCGGTGTGGGTGATGGCCCACCACGCCGTCTGCAGGGCGTGCACCACCCAGCCGTTCTTCGGGAAGTCTTCCGGCGCACCGTGTTCCGCGGTGTCCAGCAGCGGCCCCCAGAATCCGGCGTCCACGATCGAAAGCGCTTCCCGCACACCGTCGTACGTGCCGTGCAGCACCGCGTGCCGGATGGCCAGGGACCAGATCTTGCACGCCTGCATGGCCTGCGGGTCGTAGTGCGTGAGCGAGCTGACCACCGCGGCCGCCTTGGCGCATTTGATCGGTTCGTCGTCCAGGTACACCAGGGCCACCGGCGCGGTGCGCATGAGCGAGCCGTTGCCCGCCTTCAGGCCGCCGAGTTCGTGCGCGTGGATCTGCATCTCGCGCCCCGACAGATCGCGGTGCCGCAGCACCTGGCTGGTCTGCGCGCCCACGTCTTTCGGGCGGGTGTCCCACCAGACCACGAATTCCCGCGCCACCGCGTCCAATCCGGATTCCTCGTGCAGGTTCCCGGCCTCGGCCGCCGCGCGCGCCACCGCGATGGCCATCGCCGTATCGTCGGTCCACTCCCCCGGCGCCCAGTCGAACGCGCCGCCGCCCTTCATCCGGATGACCACGTCCGGTTTGGGATGCGTGAACTCGTATCCCGCCCCCAGCGCGTCCCCCGCCGCCGTCCCGAGCAGCACGCCCCTGGCCCGATCGGCCTGTTCGGCAGTCAAAACCATCGGTTCCCGACCCCTCTCCTCAGCTGAGCTCCCTCCAATCTTGCACAGTCCTCCGACAGGCACCCGGCCCGGGACATACTTGCCGGACCGGACCGATGAATCCGCGCCGCGCCGCCCGTCTCGACTCGTATCACCGACCCGAGGAGGAATCATGCTGCCCGACCCCGTCGAAGCCACCGATCTCAATATCTACGAGCCCGCCGAACTGCCGTGGAGCTTGGTGCGCAAGCATTTCGAAGCGGGCATCGGCCTGCCCGAGACCCCCGCCTTCCTCGGCACGGTCGGCCCCGACGGCCGCCCGCATTCCACCGGCATCGGCCCCGTGGAAACCCAGGGCTTCATCTACTTCACCAGCGGCCCGGGCACCCGCAAGTCCCGGAACCTGGCCGCGAACCCGGCCTGCACCCTCTCGTTCCGTTTCCCCGAATCCGACCTGATCTTCGAAGGCACGGCCACCCGCGTCGTCGATCACGCCGAACTCGACCGGGTGGCCGCCGTTTTCGCCGCCGGCGGCTGGCCCGCGACCCGCGACGGCGACGCGGTCACCGCTCCGTACAGCGCCCAGAGCGCCGGCCCCGCCCCCTGGTACCTCTACCGTTTCGAGCCCGATACCGCGGTCGCCCTCGGCCTCACCGACCCGCACGGCGCGACCCGCTGGCGCTTCCGCTGAGTCGCGGCGAACTCAGTTCGCGGTGACGGGGAGGGACCGGCCCTCGGCGAAGGCGGCCAGGTCGACCTGACGGCGAGCGTTGGACAGGCCGGTGATGACGGTGGCGCCGAGCGGGCCGGTGCGGTCGTAGAGGGTGGCGGTGGCGACCATGACGCCCGCCGCGGAGATGTGATCCTGGGCGTGCAGGCCCACCTCGTGACCGATGGGCAGGCGGGCCAGGGTGAGGGTGACGTCGCTGTTGATGAAGCCGACGCCGGCGGTGCCCCAGTTGCAGACCATGTTCGTGCAGTCGGCGACGAAGGCGGCGCGCTGGAAGGGGGTGAGGGGTTCGCCTTCGACCAGGGCCGGGAGGTTCTGCCAGACGGCTTTGCGCAGGTTGTTGGCGCCCGACCCGAAGTCAGGGGTCCAGCCCTGGTCGCCGGATTTGAAATGCGGGGCCTCGCCGTATGGCGAGTCGAGTACGTATTCGGGGACGGGCAGGTCGTGCCCGGCCTGCCAGACCTCGCCGGGCGGCTGCTCGCCGACCGCCAGGTACATGACCGAGGCGCGGGCGCGGACCTCGTCGCGCTGCACGAGGGCGGCGTCGACCACCCGGACCCGGGTGCCGTCGCGGACCACCTCGCCGCGCAGCGTGATCGGCTCGTTCAGCACCGGGCGGAACAGATCGACGGTGAAGCGGGCCGGGATGAAATCGGCGGCGGGACCGTGGATTTCCAGTTCGCGGGCCAGCAGGCCGCAGACGGCGGTTCCGGCCAGATTGGTCGGCGACCAGGCGCTGACCGACATCGCGGTCGGTACCAGGCTGCCGTCCACCGGCGTGAAGAATGCGACCATCTCGTTCGATCCCTTTCCGCTCCAAGATCTCCCCGTAATTAGAACACGTTCTAGAACTGCGGGCGCGGGACGGGTCAGTTCGCGGGCACCGGGCCGTCGTCGGGGGACGCCGTCACCGTGGCCGAATACTCCGGGAGCAGCGGCGATACCGCGAACACGCCGGCCGAGGCGTCGGCGGGCAGGGCCTCGATCGCGCGGATGCCGGGACGGTCCGCCATGTTCCGCAAATCGGGCAGCGGGGCGTGCACGACGACGCCGACCACGCAGGCGCAGTGCGCGTGCAGGCGCGCGGCCACCACCTGCTGGACGCGGGCCGAACGCTCGTCGTAGGACGGGTTGGCGGTGACCAGATAACCGGCCGCGTCGATGGACTTCACCGCCACCGCTTCACCGGCCGGGACGCCGATCGACACGATGGGCGTGGCCACCCGGTCGATGGCCACGTGATAGTCGACCTCCGAAATACGGTGCCCGGCAGCGTATCCCGGCACGCTGTCGGCCGTGACCGCCGCCGTGAAGGAGAGCAGCGCCCAGTGCGCGCCGGTGTCGTTGCCCTGCAAGGAGTTCCGTGCGCGCAGCAGGTAATCGTCGATCCGCTCGCCGTAGTCCGGGCCCAGCCGGTCGGTGGCGATGACGCCCGCGCGGGGCGGGATCGCCACCCCGACGACGATGTCGAGCAGGACCAGAAGCCCGGCGATCGCGGCGATTACGGCACGTTTCACCGGCTACACGCTACGGAGTACATCCAGGGCGTGCTCGAGGTCGGCCGGATATGCACTGGTGATCTCGATCCAGCGCCCGTCGGCCGGATGGTTGAAACCCAGCTGCCGGGCGTGCAGCCACTGCCGTTCCAGGCCCAGCCGTTCGGCCAGCCGCGGGTCCGCGCCGTAGGTGAGATCACCGCAGCAGGGATGCCGCACCGCCGAGAAATGCACCCGGATCTGATGCGTGCGACCGGTTTCCAGATGGATGTCGAGCAGGCTCGCGGACTGGAACGCCTCGACGGTGTCGTAGTGCGTGATCGAGGGCCGTCCGTCGGCGGTGACCGCGAACTTCCAGTCGTTGCCGCGCGCCCGGCCGATCGGGGCGTCGATGGTGCCCGAGCTCGGATCCGGATGTCCCTGCACCAGCGCGTGATAGCGCTTCTCGACCGTCCGGTACTTGAACGCCCGCTTGAGCTGGGTGTAGGCGTGCTCGGACTGCGCCACCACCATCACCCCCGAGGTGCCGACGTCCAGCCGGTGCACGATGCCCTGCCGTTCGTGCGCGCCGGAGGTGGAGATGCGGTAGCCCATGGCCGCCAGCCCGCCCACCACGGTGGGTCCGGTCCAGCCGACGCCGGTGTGCGCGGCCACGCCCACCGGCTTGTCCACCGCCACGATGTCATCGTCGGCGTAGAGGATCTTCATGCCCTCGACGGGCGTGGCCTCGACGGTGAGTTCGCGCTTGGGCTCGGGGAATTCGACCTCCAGCCAGGCGCCGCCGGTGAGCCGGTCGGACTTGCCCGCCGCCACCCCGTCCAGCTGGACCGCGCCCTCCTCGGTCAGCGCCACCACCGCGGTGCGCGACAGGCCGAGCAGCCGCGACAGGCCGGCATCGACCCGCATGCCGTCCAGGCCGTCGGGCACGGGCATGCTCCGGGTTTCCCTCATACCGTCTTCTCCTCCGCGATCTCGTCCTCCTCTTTCCGGCCGGCCCGGGTGCCGTCCGGCTCGAAACCGAATACCGTCAGCGCGACCAGCAGGATGGCGCCGCACACGATGGCCGAATCGGCCACATTGAACACCGGCCACCAGCCGACCGCCACGAAATCCACCACGTGACCCTGCAGCGGGCCGGGCGCGCGGAACAGCCGGTCGATCAGATTGCCCAGCGCACCGCCCAGCACCATGCCCAGCCCGATGGCCCACGGCACCGACCGCAGCGTGCGCCCGATCCGGATCACGCCGATCACCACCGCGGTGGCGATCAGGGTGAGCAGCCAGGTCATGCCGGTGGCCATGGAGAAGGCCGCGCCGGGATTGCGCACCAGGCTCAGGCGCACGAAGTCGCCGATGAGATAGATGGGCTGCCCCGGCTTCAGCTGCGCCACCACGATGGTCTTGGTCAGCAGATCCAGGCCGAGCAGCACGGCCGCGAGCGTCAGCAGCAACGGCAGGCGTTTGCGCCCGGCAACAGCCTGTTCAGCTGCTTCGCCGTCACCGGCAGCCCGCGTATCGGCTGCGGCACCGGCCTTTTCGCTGTCGTGCTCGGCTCGCGCGGCACCGGCGATATCGGCGCTTCCGCTGTTGCCGTTCGGCTGCGCGGGGGCGGCCGGATCGGTCTTCGCCAGGTCGGCTGCGTCCGCTCCGGACGTCTCTGCGATGACGGGAACGTCGGCTTCATCTGCGTCGGGGTCGCGCGGCCGGTCGGTACTCACCCGACACATCATTCCTTATGGCAATGGGTTGCCCGGGCGCGGGCGCGATCCCAAGCTGATTATCAGGAACGAGCCGTAACCTGTTCGACGTGACGGTGTTGTCTTCATCCCCCAGCTCGGCGCACGCCACCGCACGCTGTACCGGTTCACCCGGCCGAGCGCGTCCGGGGTTCCAGCGCGGTGCTCGCTCCGGAGTCCTGCTGCTGGCGCTCGCGGTCGCGTTGTCGGCGTTCGGAGCCGGATGCAGCAGCCGGTCGGAAACCTCGGCCGAGGCCGACGGCACCGAACCGGTCGGGCTCGGCAAAGAGGTGACGGTGCCGATATCCACGATGACCACCACGGTCATCGAACCGGGCGCCGAACCCCGCGCGGCCTTGCGTCCCGCGGTCGCGGAGGGCACCACCCAACAGGTGACCTTGAGCACCGATCATCACATCGAGCAGCAGATCAACAGCCAAGCGGTGCGGGACTTCTCCCCGCCGGCGGTGACCATTCCGCTGACGGCGCAGGCCGGCAACGATCGGGTGAATCTGACCCTGGGTTCAGTGACCTCACCGGATCCGGCGATGGCCAAGGCGCTGCTGCCCGCCGACGGCTCGCAGGTCGGGTTCGACATCAGCGATCTGGGCGCGATCACGGCATTGCGGCTCTCGCCCAAGCCCGCCACCACCGATGTGGCGCGCGCGGCGCTGGAGCAGGCCTTCTATCAGGCGGTGTACCAGTCCATCGCGTTCCCGGACGAACCGGTCGGCGTGGGCGCGGTGTGGACGGTGCGCCAGCAGATCTCGGGCAGCGTGCCGCTGGAGCAGGTGACCACCGCGACGCTGACCCATCGCGAGGGCAATCTGCTGACCATCGCGCTGAACGTGGTGCAGACGCCGAAATCGACGGTGTGGCATCTGCCCAACGAGGCGGGGCAGCTGGAGATCGTGGACTACCTGATGCACGGCACCGGCGATGTGACCGTGGATCTGGGCCTGCCGCTGCCGGTTTCGGGCGCGGTGGAGGTCGGCGGCAATCAGACCTATCGCGACCCGCACAGTTCGGTCGTGCTGCGGCAGACGCTGCGCACCCAGGTGCAGTGGGGCGCATGATCCGGCGGACGATCGCGCTGCTGTCCCTCACCGCGGCGGTGACCCTGGCGGTGAGCGGCTGCGGCGCCAAGGATTCCGGGTCGCCGCTGCCGAGTCTCGGGCCGTCGGTGACGCCGCCGGCCGGGTCCGGGCCGGCGACCGCGCTGGACCAGGTGACCCTGCGCAACGATCTGCTCGACGCGGGCCAATTGCCCAGCGGCTATACGGCTTTCCCGGATCCCGCGCCGGGCAGTACCAGCGGGGCGGGTTCGACGACCGATCCGGCGCGGTGCGCGCGGGTGCTGGCGCCCGTGGCGGATCAGGCGCCGGGTGCGGCGGCGTCGGCGGTGGCCGAATTCGGCGGGCCGAATTTCGCCAGCGTCGATATCGATGCCGCGTCCTATGCGAACGGCGGAGCGGCGCAAGCCTTCTCGGCGGTGCAATCACTGTTGCGCGAATGCACGAAATACTCCGGAACGGACGCGGACAATACCAAAGTCGAATTCCGGCTGGGCGGTTTGGAACAGCCGAACGCGGGTGACGCGTCGATCGCGTTCCGCGTTCACACCACCAGCCAGGGCGTCACGTTGTATTCGGCGGTAAGCGTGATTCTGGTGGGCGCCACGGTCGTGCAAATCAATATGTCCGGTGCGAGCGAACCGGATTCGCAGCAGCTCAGCGCCCTGACGGCGGCGCAGGTGCGCAAACTCAGCGGCGCCACCGGACCCTAGAGCATCGAAGATTCCGGCGATCGTTGTCGGTGCCCCGGCCTAGCATCTGGGGTGTCCGACAACAACCTCGATCGGAGATTTCCGATGTCCGATGTCAAACACATTCCCGAGGGTTACCCGGTCGTCTCCCCCGCGCTCGCGGTGGACGGCGCGGCCGCCGCGATCGATTTCTACAAACACGTGTTCGGCGCCGACGAGCGCGTGCGCATGCCTGGACCGGACGGCAAGATCGCCCACTGCGAAATGCAGTTCGGCAATTCCGTGGTCATGCTCGGCGACCCGGCCCCGGCCCTCGGCTTCCTGGATCCGAAAGCGGTCGGCGGCACCCCCGTCAACCTCTACACCTATGTAGAGGACGTGGATGCCGCCCACGCGGCCGCCCTGGCCGCCGGAGCCAAGGAGATGCAGGCCCCGGCACTCCAGTTCTACGGCGACCGCACCTCCGCCTTCGAAGACCCCTTCGGCCACCGCTGGACCGTCGCCACCCACGTCGAGGACGTCAGTCCCGAGGAGATGGAGAAACGCATGGCCGAGATGATGCAGGGCTGAACCGCCTCGTCGATTCCACGTGGGTTTCAGGGGCTTGCCCCTGAGAGGTACGAGAGTTGTCCCTCTCAGCGCCAGCCGGTCACATTGATCGGCCCGGGAGTCCATCGCCCCGAACGGGTTTCGGTGGTGATCGCGGCCTTGGCCGGGACCGCCGTGGGGTCGATGGGCGCGAGCTGCTGGAGCTCGCCCCAGTCGTTGCGCCAGTCGTCCTTGGCGTAGGTGGCCAGGGTGTAGGGGCGCAACAGCATCGAGCTCCAGCCGAGCGCGCCGCCGCCGTCGTGGCTCTGCCACAGCGTGGTCATGCCCGCGCCGCCGCGATCCGGCAGGATGCGGTACTCGGGCACTTCGGCGATGCCGTACCGGTGGTTGAACGGCCGCTGGTTCGGGAACTGCAGGCCCACTTCCCAGTCCGTGAGGACCGGCGTCTCGGAGCCGACCAGCGCATCGAGGGTGCGGGTCTGCGGAATGCGCGGCGGCGTCAGCGCCACCCACTGCTTGGCATCGCCATTGCGATCCTCGGCGACGATCCGCACGGCGGTGGCAGCGCCCGGAATCTCCGACAGCGGCACCCGCAGGTTGCGCCAGGTCGGCGCGGGACCGATATCGATCGGGGTGACCCGCCCCTGCGGCTGCATGGTGCCGTCGGGACCGGTTGTCCCGTACTCGATTTCCACCGACTGCCCCGGCGTGACGATGCCGTCCTTGTTGACCGAGCGAATGCGCCCGGCCGCGGTGACGGCGATGATCCCCGACCGCTCGTCGGCCTTGGGCAGCGCGTACCAGCCGGTGGTCAGCGCGGACACGCCCGAACTGCCGTAGCTGCCGAGCACCGGCGTCGTCCCGGGGTTCAACCGGAATGGCAGTGCGGTGGTGGTGGTTCCGTCCACGGTGTGATCGGAGCGATTGCTGACCTGGCTGGACATGCCGCCGCCGGTGTCGATCTCGTCGTCGGCGCGCAGATCCTTCGATACGCCGTCGGCGGTGAAGCCGGTCGCGTCCGCGGTGAAGGTGCCGAACACGTCGCCGTTCACCGGCTTCAGCATGCCCTTGTTGGGGTCCACCTCGACCAGCACGTCGCGCGCCAGCCCGCCGGACTTGCCCAGCACCGCATCCACATTGGAGCGGGCGAGCGAGAACGCCGGGTACTGCGCCACCGCGCCCTTGGCCAGCGACGCCACCTCGAGCATCACCATGAGCGCCGCGGCCACGGTCAGCGGCGGCAGCGCCACCAGCCGCCAGCCGCGTTTCGAGATGCGGTGCGGCGCACCCGGTTCGGGCGCGCGCACATGGAACCAGCCGGCCAGCGCCAGGAACAGCAGCGCCAGCCCCAGCCACGCCTTGCTCAGCTCGAACCCGGCGACCTGAATCGACTTGTCGTTGAACGGGATCGAATAGTTCGACACGTACCACCAGCCGTTGATGCTGGCGAAGCAGATGGCCAGTACGAACGACACCACGGCGGCGAACAGCGCCCGATTGCGCGGCGAGCGCAGCACCTTGGGCCCGACCGCGACCGCGGCCAGCACCGCCACCGCGCCCGCCAGCCCGGCGTAGATGCCGTTGTGGTGGGTCCACTTGGTGGGGGTGGTCATCATGAGCAGGATGACGCCGACGCAGCTGCCCAGCAGGCGCCGGGCCGGGCCGGCGGCCGCGAACGGGATTCGGCCGCCCTTGCGCAGCAGCACGAACGCGCACACCGCCATGCCCAGCCACAGCATGAGCATGCCGAAGCGGCGCGCCATGGAGCCGTCGATGGTGGGCATGAACAGGTACTGGTAGCGAATGTATTCGCCGTCCCAGTGCACGTTCGGGCCGACCAGGTCGTGCACCCGGCGCATCTCGAACATGGCCGAGATGGGCTGATCGTTGAACATGATCGCGAGCACCACCGCGCCGGCGGCCAGCAGCGGCAGGCCCAGCGCCAGGTAGGAGACCCAGCGGGCGCGCAGCGCCGGGAACAGGCCCGCGCCCGGCGCGACCGCGGCGCTCATGGCCTTGGCCCGCTGGTCGATGGTGCGCCACAGCGGGCGGACGCCGGCCAGCAGCGGCGCGACGCAGATGATGCCGGACGGGCCGACGGTACAGGCGAACGCGCCGATCAGAATGGCCACCGCGTAGGGCAGCAGCCGCCGGGTGGCGATCGAACGCTCCACCGACACCCAGGTCAGCAGCACGCCGAGGGCCACCATGGGCTCGGGGCGCAGGCCGTTGCAGTAGGGCAGCCAGACGGCCAGGAAGCCCAGCGCGCCGGTCCACAGGGCCAGCTTGTCGTGGCGGATGCGCGCGCCGAGGCGGGGAATCACCTCGCGGCTGAGCACCAGCCACATGACGATGCCGGCCAGCAGCGCGGGCAGCCGCATCCACGGGCTGGCGGTGCTGATGTCGGCCATCCGGCCCAGCAGGTCGTAATACGGTGTGCCGACCGGGGTTTCGGGGACGCCGAAGTAACCGAAGTAGTTGGCCATGTAGCCCGCGTGACCGGCGGTGCGGGCCATCCCGAACAGGTAGCCGTCGTCGGCGGTGGTGGCGCCGATGAAATGCCACAGCACCAGCGTGCCCAGCACCGCGGCGTCCACGGGCCGCAAGGTCCACCAGCGCTGCGGCAGGAAGCGGCGCACCCGGCGGCCGTCGAGCCGGTCCAGGCGGTAGAGGGCGAACAGCGCGACCAGGGTGGCGAGCACGGCCGTCCAGATGGCGACGGTCTTGATCAGGCTCGGATGCGAGGAGAACCGGCTGTCGATATCGGCGCTGACCTCGGTGCCGTCGGCGACCGGGAGATCACTGAAGATGCCGACCAGCTGCGGCCGGTAGTCCCCGGACAGCGTGACCGGTGCGAGGGTGGATCCGGTCAGCACCGCCGTGGTCTGGGTCATGCCCGAGTGCACGGTGAAGGCGCAGCCGGCGGCGAGCTGCTCGACCGGCACGCTGACCAGGGCCTGATTCTGCAGTACCGCTTCGAATTTGGCGGGCGTCACGGTCCCGTCGGAGGCGGTGCTCGCGGCCTTGACCCGGGCGGTGAACCCGTAGCGCTCCAGGTCCGGGGCGCCGTTGGGCGCGGTGGCGACCAGCGTCCCGCCGGTCGAAGCCAATTGCGCCACAGCCGAACACGGGATGGTGGCGTCGAAAGTCAAAGGCGCGTAGGACACCAGCGGCGCTTCGATGCTGCGGGTCGAGTTGTCCTGCGGCCACGAGATGGTGGCGGCGTCGACCCGCACCGGCAGCAGCGGCACGGCGATCGCGGAGAGGATCGCGATCAAGCCGGCGATCAGAGCGAGCGGCCGTTGCCAGCCACCGGGAGTCCGTTCTACTGCGGCGGTACCTGCACTCCCGGCCGGGCCTTGCCCGGCTCTCTCCAACACGTCGGTCACGACCGGAGATATTAGGCGGCGTTCCTGGGAACGCGCTCCCCCGCGTCCGGCAAGCAGATTTGGCCCGGTCCACCAGCGGACCGGTCCGCCCTGGTGGGAGGCCCGGCCCGCCGGAAAAGCGCTAGCTGCAGGCGGGCGAGGTCTGGTTGCCCAGCGACAGCATGTTGCAGATCCATTCCTTCTGGACCTTCCACTTGCCGTCCTCGGCCACGAACGGCACCACGGCGTTCTGCGGCGCGCCGCCGTTGACGGCGACCTGGGCGTCGGCGGTCAGGGTGCCGTTGCCGAGGTCGGTGACGCCGGTGACGGTGATGCTGGCGTTGTTCGCCTTGTAGGCGTCGCTGAGCAGCTGCGGCAGGTTCGGGTCGGCCTGCACGCCCTGCATCATGTCCAGCTTCTGCGCGTTCGGGACGTTCGGGTCCAGGGCCTTCTGCAGTTCCGCGTTGAGATCCGCGACGGTCGGGGCCGCCGGGTAGTTCTGGGCCGCGCTCGTGGTCTTGGAGGTGCTCACCTTGGGCTTGGTGGTTTCCTTCTTGTCACCGCTGCCGCACGCCGTCAGCCCGAGAGCGGCTACGACGGCGAGGGTGGCGACCGCGATTCGTCCAGTCTTCTGAAGCTTCAACTGCTCGTCCTTTGCGTTCGAGTAGGTCCGTTACGACAACATGACAGCCGAGCACCCGACCGGCGACGCTGCACGAGGGCCGAGACTACCAACGAGTCGGCTGCGAAACCGACTCCGGAAGCGGTGCCGCGGCACTTTCAGTCCGAATCCTCATAATTCGGCGATTTGCCCCTTAGAGCGGGAATCCCGTGGGTTCACGCGAGGCTGCCGAGCGGATCAGCGCGTCTCAGCTGCGGATCTTCGGTGGCGAAGGTGCGTGCCGGACCCGGTCCGCTGGAACGAGTCTCGAAGCGGACCGTCACCACGCCGTGGCCCGCGCCCTGCACCCAGCCATGACCGTACTCCGGATGCTCGACATCCAGGCCGGGATACCAGATCTGGGTGGTGTAGGACCTGGTCGGCGGCGGCACCGGCGGCGGTCCGGGGACTTCGGCGAGGCCGAGAGTCGGTTCCTCCGAGACCGATTCGGCGGTCTCGACGGTCTGATCCAGCTCCGGGAACAACGATTCCTGGCGAATCTCCGACAAACCCGCGAAACCGACGCCCACCAGGCGGATCGGGCCCAGTTCCGCGGGGTCGATGGCCGAGCGCTGCGCGGCGGCGGTCAGCGTCGTCAAATCCTCGGTGGCGTAAGGCAGGGTGGACGATCTGGTCACGATGGACATGTCGGACTTCTTGAGTTTGAGCACCACCGTGCGCGCTGCCCGGCCGTCCTCGGTGAGCCGCCGGTGCGCCGACACCGCCATGGCGTCGATGGCCGGGCGCAGCTGCGCGAGGGTGAGAATGTCGGTCTCGTAGGTGGTTTCGGCGCTGATCTGCTTGGCCTCGGCGCGTTCGGCCACTGGCCGGTCGTCGATGCCGCGCGCCAGCCGGTGCAATGCGATGCCCATGGCATTGCCGAGAATCGAGGTGACCTCGGTTTCCGGCAGCGCCGCCAGCGCGCCCACCGTCTCGATACCCAATGAGCGCAAACGGCTTTGGGTGACCGGCCCGACGCCCCACAGCTTGCCGACCGGCAGCGCCGCCAGGAAACCCTGCTGTTCGGCGGGGGAAATCACCCGCACGCCATCGGGTTTCGCGAGCCCGGAGGCGATCTTGGCGAGCTGTTTGCCGCTGCCCGCGCCCACCGACGCGACCAGGCCGGTGCGCTCGCGCACCAACGCCCGCAATTCCTCGCAGAATTCGAGCACCGCCGCGGCCGGCCGCCCGACCAGCTCGGCCGGCTCGCCGAACGCCTCGTCGAAGGACAACGTCTCCAGCACCGGAATCCGCGAGCGCAGCGCCTCGAACACCTGCCCGCTCAGCTCCCCGTACACCGCGCCGCGCGGCGGCACCACCACCGCGCCGCCGCCCACCAGCCGCCGCGCCATATGCATGGGCATGGCCGACCGCGCCCCGAACACCCGCGCCTCGTAGCTGGCCCCGGCCACCACCCCGCGCCCGCCCATGCCGCCCACCAGCACCGGCCGCCCGCGCAGGGTCGGCCTGGTGAGCTGTTCCACCGAGGCGAAGAAGGCGTCCATATCGATGTGCAGCACCCAGCGCCGGCCCGGGCGCGAATCCGGGTGCAGCATCGCCCCGGCTAACCCGTCCGCACCGGCTGCAGAGCCGTGACCAGGCACGATACGCTCGCTCGGATTTCGGGCAGGGGGGTTCACAATCGGGAATCTACGCGCGGCTACCGACAGGTACGTAAGCGCCGGTGTGTGATGATCGGGTAATGACGATTCGCAAGGCCGTGATCCCCGCCGCCGGCATCGGTTCCCGCCTGCTACCGCTGACCAAGGCGATCCCCAAGGAGATGCTCCCGGTCGGCGACAAACCGGTCATCGAACACACGGTCCGCGAGCTGGTCGCCTCCGGCATCACCGACATCACCATCGTGGTCAGCGGCGGAAAGTCGTTGATCCAGGACCACTTCCGCCCCAATCCGGCCCTGGTCGCGCAATTGCGCGCCGACGGCAAGGCGGCCTACGCCGACGCCGTCGAGGAGGTCGGCGAGCTGAGCCGGCAGGGCCACATCACCTATCTGGATCAGCACGGCCCCTACGGCAACGGCACCCCGGTGCTGAACGCCGCCCGCAATCTGGGCGACGAACCCATGCTGGTGCTGTGGCCCGACGACGTGTTCGTGGCCGAGGTGCCGCGCGCCCAGCAACTCATCGACGCCTATGTGAAAACCGATGCGCCGGTGCTGGCGCTGATGCCGATGGACCCGGCCGAATCCCAGCGCTACGGCGTGCCGGTCGTCGAGGACACCGTCGGTGCGGGCCTGATGCGGATCAGCGGGCTGAAGGAGAAGCCGAAGCCCGCGGACGCGCCGTCCTCATATGCCGCCATCGGCGGTTATGTGGTGACGCCCGGCATCATCGCCGAACTGCGTGCGCAGGTGGACAACTGGTACACCCATCGCACCGGCGAGGTGTATCTGACCGATGCCATCAACCTGTTCGCGGCCGCTAACCCGGTGTACGGCCAGGTGATTCGCGGGCGCTGGTACGACACCGGCAATCCGGCCGACTATCTGGTGGCCCAGTTCGCCTCGGCGCTGGCGCATCCGGACTACGGACCGGTGCTGCGCGGTCTCGTCGAGGAGTAGTCCGAATGTAACGGCCCTGTTCCACAAGGTGGTCCGGCACACATGGGCCGGGTGCCACCTATGAGTCTCCCCAAGATCCCGGCAAATCTGAAACACTCATAACGGATTCGCGATTAGCTCTCTCGAATCACGTATGGATGTACAAGAGGTTTGGATCTTGCGTAGTGGATATGGTGCACGAGCGTCGGCGCTCGCTGCCGCTGTGTGTTTGCTCGGGAGTTCGCCGACCACGTGGTGGGGCGCCGAAGCCGCGGCGGCGCCACGGGATCCCATCACCAGCACCGCGACGCTCGCCGATACCCCGGTCTCCGAGGACGGCTCGGCCATCGCCGGTTTCGAGATCGTGGACGCGCACAACCTCACCCTGCGGGTGCGTTCGGCGGCCATGAACACCGAGGTGCGGGTGGAAGTGCAGCGGCCCGCCGACGCCACCGAACCGCGGCCGGTGCTGTACCTGCTCAACGGCGCCGGCGGCGGGCAGGACACCGCCACCTGGAAGCGCAA
The DNA here is from genome assembly GCF_001613325.1 of Nocardia yamanashiensis NBRC 100130. Taxonomy (GTDB): domain Bacteria; phylum Actinomycetota; class Actinomycetes; order Mycobacteriales; family Mycobacteriaceae; genus Nocardia; species Nocardia yamanashiensis. The sequence continues at coordinate 118,826 of NZ_BDCD01000020.1, forward strand.
TACCGATTCGGTGCAGTTCTTCGCCGACAAGAACGTGAACGTGGTGATGCCCATCGGCGGCGCGTTCAGCTACTACACCGATTGGCAGACCAGCGACCCCAAGCTCGGCGTGAACAAGTGGAAGACCTTCCTCACCGAGGAGCTGCCGCCGATCATCGACGGGGCCCTGGACACCAACGGGGTCAATGCCATTGCCGGGATGTCCATGTCGGGGACGTCGGTGCTGCAGCTGCCGCTGGCCAAGCCGGGACTGTACCGGGCGGTGGCGGCCTACAGCGGGTGCGCGCAGATCAGCGATCCGATCGGGCGGCAGTTCGCCGAGCTGGTGGTGTCGATCGGCGGCGGCAATCCGGCGAATATGTATGGGCCGCCGGAGGATCCGATGTGGGCAGCCAATGATCCGTACGTGCATGCCGAGGGTTTGCGGGGCCTCGGGCTCTACATCTCCAACGGCAGCGGCCTGCCGGGCCGCCACGACACCCTCACCGATGTGCGGACGCTCGGACCCAACGACGGCGGCCTGATGCAGCAGTTGCTGGTCGGTGGCGTGCTGGAGGCGGCCAGCGACTGGTGCGCGCGCAACATGCAGGTACGGTTGCAGCAGTTGCAGATTCCGGCCACCTTCGACATCAGCCAGGCGGGCACGCACTCGTGGGGGTATTGGCAGGACGCGCTGCGCAGTTCGTGGCCGGTCCTGGCCAAGGGACTGGAGTTGCCGGAGTCCTGATCGGCCGCCGGCCGCGCGGGAGCGGCGGATGGCGAGCGAACCGGTGCCAGCCTGGGGCCCGGTCTATTCGTCGGCGGCGTTGTAGCGGACCAGGTACGCCGCCAGCCGTGCCACATCGGCGTCGTCCCAGTCCTGGAAGCGCTCGGTGAAGGCGTCGGCGCGGCTGCGGGCGGCCGCGCGTGCTACCCGCCGCCCTTCCGGGGTCGCCCGCAGGATGTGGTTGCGGCGATTGGCCGGATCGACCTCGCGGACCAGGTAGCCGAGTTGTTCGAGGGCCGACACCTGGCGGCTCACGGTGGATTTGTCCAGGTGGAAGTGCCCGGCCAGATCGGCGGCCAGGCAGCCGTCGCGCTCGATGACCAGGTCGAGCACGCTGGAGGCGACCAGCGACAGCTCCGGGTGTAGTTCGGCGGCCCGGCCGCGGGCCCGGCGCGCGAAGGCGGTGAGCTCGCGCTGAATCACCTCGATGGCCTGGTCACGACCGGGTTCGCCGCCGGGGAATACCGTTTCGCCGCTCATAGTTGTATAGTACAACCTCATATAGTTGCATTTACCAACTGTTCGGAGATTCCATGGCCTCGCATCAGATCCGGCATGTCGCCACCCATCTGCTCACCCCCCTGCTGATGTGCGTCGGCATGGGCCTCGCCTACCTGGGCGCGTTCCACCAGCCCGAGCCCAATCGGCTCGCGGTGGCGGTGGTCGGCGACGCCCCACAGGTCAAGGTGCTGGCGCAGACGCTGAAGGACAAGGGCGGCGACAAACTCGACGTCGTCACCCTGCCCAGCCGCGACGGCGCCGTCGGCGAACTGATGGATCGCAAGCTGGCCGGGGCCTACCTGCCGGATCCGCAGCATCCCGAACTGCTGGTCGCCAAGGCCGGATCCGACACCACGGCCATGGCCACCGAACTGGTCTTCACACCGGTGGCGGCGCAGCAGGGCGTGCCGCTGACCATTACCGATGTGGCGCCGCCGAGTTCGGGTGATCCGACCGCACAGGGCTTGTTCTTTCTGCTGGTGGCGTTGTCCATCGGCTCGTACGGCAGCGTGGCCGCCATCGGCGCGGCGGGGGCGGGGCTGTCCATGCGGATTCGCGCTTTGTTCGCCATCGGGACCTCGCTGGCGGTCAGCATTATCGGAATCGTGCTGGCCGGTCCGGTCTTTCACATCATCGACCACGATTACGCCGGCATCTGGGCCATGTCGTGGATCTACTCGGCGGGCATTCTCACCATCGGCATCGGGCTGCACACCTTCCTGCAGCGCTGGACCACCCTGGTCATGATGGTGCTGTTCGTCATGCTCAACTTCACCACCTCCGGCGGCGTGTACAGCCCGTGGTTGCAGCACGACTTCTTCGGTGTGCTGCATTCCTTCTGGAACGGCGCCGGGTTCGTCGAGGGCGCGCGCAGCCTGCTGTACTTCGGCCGCACCGGATTCACCGGGCACCTGGCGACCCTGATCGCCTGGCTGGCAGCCGGTTTCGTGCTCATCGGCCTGGCGGCGCTGCGCGAGCGGCAGCAGCGCCCCGCCGCCGTGAGCCCGGATCCCGCGGCGCGGCACGAGGCCCGGGAAGAGGCCGAGGAGGAGATGGAAGAAGCGGTCGGCGTCTGATCAGACCCGATCCAGGGCGCGATGGCGCGTCTCCGGCAGTGCGACGAGGCACAGCAGGGAGCACAGCGCCATCGCGCTCATGAACCACCCGATGGCCCCCGAACCATGGCTCTCCCCCAGTTGCGCGATCACCAAAGGCGCGATGCCGCCGCCCAATACGCCGCCCAGGTTGTAGGCGATGCCCGCGCCGGTGTAGCGGACATCGGTGCCGAACAGCTCCGGCAGGAACGCGCCGAGCGGACCGTAGACAATGCCCATGCACAGCAGCGCACCGGAGAGCCCGACCGTGATCAGCACCGGATTCCTGGTGTCCAGCAAGGGAAACAGCGCCGGGCTGAACACCATGGCGAGCGCCGCACCGCCGAGCAGCAGCACCCGGCGGCCGATGCGATCCGATTGCCGGGCCACCAGCAAGGTCGTCACGCCCAGCACCACGACGGCCACCGAAGTACTTGCCAGCATGGTGTTCCGCGGGACGTGCAGGGTCTTGGTGGCATAGCTCAGGCAGTAGGTGGCCACCGTGTAGAACAGCACGTAGGACACCACGATCCCGCCCGCGCCCAGCAGCAGTTCGCGCGGATAGCGGCGGACGACCGAGATCAGCGGTGCGCGCCGCGCTTCCCGGTCCGCGACGAGGGCGGCGAAAACCGGAGTCTCCGCCACTCGCAAGCGAATCCGCAGTCCGACGAAGACCAGGGCGAAAGACAGCAGGAACGGGATCCGCCAGCCCCAGGATTCGAAGGCGGCATCGGACAGCCCGCTCGACAACGCCCAGAAGATCGCGGTGGCGGCGAAAAACCCTACGGGCGCGCCCATCTGGGCGGCCGCCGCGAACAGTCCCCGTCGCCCGGGCGGTGCGTGTTCGGTGGAAAGCAGTGCGGCGCCGCCCCATTCACCGCCGAGCCCGACGCCCTGCAATACCCGCAGCACCACCAGCAGGAACGGCGCGGCGATGCCGAGCGTGCCGTAACCGGGCAGCAAACCCACTGCGGCCGTGGACAATCCCATGAGCAGCAGCGAAACCACCAGCGTGGCCTTGCGCCCGATCCGGTCCCCGAAATGACCGAAGAGCACCGCGCCGAGCGGCCGGGCGATGAACCCGATGGCGAAGGTGGCCAGCGCCGCGAGCGTGCCCGCGAAGGCCGACAAGGTGGGGAAGAACAGCTTGTTCAGCACCAGCGCCGCCGCGGTGCCGTAGATGTAGTAGTCGTAGTACTCGATGGCGGTGCCGATGAAGCTCGCCACCGCGATCCGCCGCCCCGAATTCACCGGGGCCGCCGCCCGTCCCACCGCGGTCACATCGTCCATGCGTATCCTGTCGCGCGTCGAAGTCGAACAGCAAGGGCGCGGCCATGTTCGCACGGACGGCGGCGCCGGGCCCGGGGTTTCACTCCGGCTTGCGCTCGGCGAACACCTCGCGGGCCGCCCCGATGGCATTGATGGCGGCCGGGAACCCGCCGTAGCCCGCCATCTGGATGATGGTCTCCACGGCTTCCTGCTCGGTGCCGCCCACATTGAGCAGCCCGTGCAGGTGGACGCGCAATTGCGGGCCGGCGGTGCCGAGCACTGTGCAGGCGGCGACGGTGGCCAGTTCGCGGGTCTTCAGGTCCAGACCGGGGCGCGAATAGACGTCGCCGAAACAGAATTCGATGAGGTAGCGCGCCAGGTCCGGGGCGATATCGGCGAGGGCGGCCAGGACGTGGTCGGCGGCCGCGCCATCGACCTCGGCGAGTTTGGCCAGGCCGCGTTCGTAGCGCTGTTCGGTGGTCTCCCCGGGCCGGATAGTGCTGGCGGACACCGGGTTTCCGGCCTCGGGCCGATCGGCGAAGGCGGCCCGGGCGACGGTGAGGCCGTTGAGCGCGGCCGGGAAGCCCGCGTAGATCGCGGTGTGCACGATGATCTCGACGATTTCGGCGGGCGTGAGGCCGACATTGAGCGCGCCGTCGATGTGCCAGCGCAGCTGCGGGGCGGCGAAGCCGAGCGCGGTGAGCGCGGCGACATTGACGGCCTGACGCTGCGGCAGGGTGAGGCCGGGACGCGAATAGATGTCGCCGTAACCGAATTCGACGACATAGCGGCCGAGGTCGGGGGCGATATCGGCGAGCGATTCGACGACGGCCCGGCCGTTCGGCCCGCCGACCCGATCCAGGACGGTGAGCCCGCGCTCGAAGCGGGCGGCGGCGGTCTCGGAGTGCTCGGCGTGCGTGCTCATGGCGGCTTCCTTCGACGATGTGCGGGGATCTACCTCAGCGAACGAGACGGTCCGTCTCGTGTCATGACGCTAGCCCCGGGCCGGATGGACTGTCAAGACGAGACGTTGCGTCTCGTTCCACGCTAGGATGTACCCCGTGACCCCACCCCCGAATCCGGAATTGCGCAGTCCACGCTCCCACCAGGCCATTCTGGACGCCACCTGGGACCTGGCCGTGCGCAATGGCTACGGCAAACTCACCATCGAGGCGATCGCCGCGCGGGCCGGGGTCGGCAAGCAGACCATCTACCGCTGGTGGCCGTCCAAGGGCGCGCTGGCCCTGGACACCATCAACGAACAGCTCGGCAGCGCCACCGACTTTCCCGACACCGGCGATATCGCGGCCGACCTGCGAACCCAGTTCGCGGGCCTGTCGAAAGCCCTCGCGGGCGAGGTGGGCGGGGTCTATCGCGGCGTGATCGCCGAGGCCCAGACCGATCCGCGCCTGGCCGAGGCGGTGCGCGCGACGATCATCGAACCGCGCGCCGCCCAGTGCCGGGCCCGCCTCGACATCGCCGTCGCCGCCGGGCAATTGCGCGCCGATCTGCCCACCGCGACCATGGTCCAGCTGCTCTACGGCCCGGTCTATTTCCGCTTCCTGCTCGGCGTCGCCGACGTCGCCGACTCCCCCGCCCTGGTCGAGCAGGTCCTCGACGGCCTGCGCCCGCGCGGCTGAACCGAAGTCAGCGCACCGGCATCAGCGCCGGGAATCCAAGTGCGCCAAGGCGGTTCGCACACCGGCCCGCACCGTCTCGGCATCGCCCACCCCGCCGCTGACGGCCACGCCGTCGCGGGTCAGCAGCAGCGCGCGCGCCGTCCCCTCCGGATCGCCGTGCCCGGCCGCGGCCAGCCGGTCGGCCATCAGGTCGCGGAACCAGGCGCGGTAGTCGTCCACCACCTTGCGCACGGTATGGCCGGGATCCGGAAACTCCACGGCCGCATTCAGAAATGGGCAACCCCGGAAGCCGGGCCCGCAGCTCAGCTCGCCGAGCCGCTCGAAGATCGCCGCGATGCTGTCGACGCCGTCGCCGGGCACCGCTTCCAGCACGCCGCGCTGTCGCTCGTACTCGCGGATCAGATAGGCCACGACCAAGTCCTCCTTGGTCTTGAAATGCCGGTAGAAGGTGGCCTTGGCGATGCCGGCCTCGGCGATGATGCGGTCGATGCCCACCGTGTGAATGCCCTCGGCGTAGAACAGCCGGGTGGCGGTGTCGAGCAGCCGCTCACGCGCTTCGCTCATCGCTGACCTGCACTTCCTTCCGAATCGGAATCTCACTGTTGACGATAGCAGACAGATCTGTCTACCCTCGAGCACGAAGTGAACAGACAAGTCTGTCTAGGAGGAATCATGGCCCCCATGTACACCGCAGTAGCCACCTCGGTCGGCCGCGAAGGCCGCTCGGTCAGCGATGACGGCATTCTCGATCTGACCCTCGCGCGACCGAAGGAGCTCGGCGGCGACGGCCAGGGCACCAATCCCGAACAGCTGTTCGCGGCCGGCTACTCGGCCTGTTTCGCCAGCGCGCTGCAGCTGGTCGCCAAGCGCATGAAGATCGAGGCCGAGGACGCGGCGGTGACGGCCGAGGTCGGGCTGAACGCCCAGGAGGGCGGCGGTTTCTCGCTCTCGGTCGTGCTGCGCGTGGAACTGCCCGAGCATCTGCACAACGAGACCGGCAAGCAGCTCGTCGAGACCACGCACCAGGTGTGCCCGTACTCGAACGCCACCCGGGGCAATATCCCGGTGGAACTGGTTGTGGAGTAACGGGATTCAGTAGAAACGGCGAATGTCGTAGATCTCGAAGTCCGACAGCGGGGTAAGGCCGACCGGCACGCCCGGACTGTGGGCATTGAACACATTGCCGCCTCCCGCGTAGATGCCGACGTGGGAGGCGTCGCCGTTCAGGATGATGATGTCGCCGGGTTGCAGTGCGCCGTAAGGGACTTCGAGCCCCGCGTCCGCCTGCTGCCAGGTGGTGCGCGGCATATCGATGCCGACGCTGCGGAAGGCCCACTGCACCAGCCCGGAGCAGTCCCAGGCATCGGGGCCGGTGCCGCCCCACAGATACGGCTTGCCGGTCTGGGTGGTGGCCAGGGTGAGCGCGACCATGGCGCGCGGGCTGGCTAGCGGGAGATTTGCTGAACCACTGGCACTGCCCGAGGCGGAACCACTCGCACTACCCGAGGCAGAGCCCGAAGCAGAACCGGAATCCGCCGAGGCGGAGCTCGCCAGTACCGCATTCGGCACCGTCAACGTTGCGATCGAGAGTAGGGATACGGCTAATCGGCGTAGCAGTCTGCGTGTCATGCACTTGCCCCTTGCATCAGGTAATGCCGCGAACAACTCGATTGCTATCAATTAGCTGTTCTATCGCATCGGCCACACTGGCCACAAGGGGTACAAACCGGGCGTGTCTCGAGATCCAGGTCACGTGGCCGTCGCGGGAAGCGGGGCGAGCACCACGCGGTTATCGGCCTGCGAGGGAATCCAGATGCTCAGGCCGTCGGGGTCGAGGGCGAAACCGGTGGGGCCGTGCAGGGGCGCGGAGACCGCGACCGGAGCCAGCGCGATGCCCTCCGGGTCGTAGACGGTGACCGTGCCGGGCTCGTCGCCGGGCGTCGAAACCCAGTCGGAGACAACCAGATCGCCGTTGGGGCGCACCGCCATGCCGTCGTGGATGCCGAACAAGGTGCCCACCCGGACCGGGGTCACCGGGGCCGCGGCCAGGTCGAGGCGGTACACATTGCCGCCGCCGAAATCCACGCCCATAGCGGCCACGTACGCCACCTGACCTGCGGGATCGAGGGCGATGCCGTTCGCGCCGGACATGCCGTCGGCGACGAGGGCGAACTGCCGCGAGTCCAGATCCAGCCGATACAGCGACGAGGCCAGGGTGTCGGTCACCAGCAGCGTGGTCGGGTTCAGCACCGCCAGCCCGTTGAGCAGCCGGGCGGTGCTCATGGTCGCTTCGAACACCTGCTCACGAGTGTCCATGTCGTAGCCGACGATTCGGTCCACATCGGCCACGTACAGCCGATTGCCGATGTGCGCCATGCCCTTCGGGGCGTCGAGCACCGGATCACCCTCGCGCGGCAAGGCTTTCGGCTCCACCACCGCGCCCGCCGGGGTGAGTTCGGAAAGGAAGCCGTCACCGTCCTTCGCGGACCGATCGGCGGTGCCCAAATTGGACACGAACACCCGATCGCCCACGAAGTACACCGATTCCGGGGCCGAGAACCCCTCGAGGACCGCGGTTTTCGCCACCGGGGCCGGGGCCGTCACCGCGGCATTACCGTCGGCGGTCGTGGTGCCCGGAACTTCGATATCCCCCTGCCGCACCGCGCAACCCGCCGCGCACAGCACCAGCAGCACCGCCAACCGCTTGCCCCGCATGCTGAACCTTTCGACAAAAGGATCAATCGGACATAGCAAATGGCTATGCTAGTCGCCGCAAGCGCGCTGCCGCGGGAGCGACATGACGGAAACGGCCACGGTCTCGACATCACAGCGTGCGACAGGGGCGGGACCCGTACGGATCCCGCCCCTGCCTCACCTCACACCCGCCGCCGTGGCGACGGCTGCGCTCACGCCTTGGTGACCGCCGCCTTCACACCGCCGACGATCTCGGCCGCCCCCGCGCCCGCATCCCCGAAGGTGAGTGCGGTCGCCAGGATCTCACCGGCGATCAGCTCGCGGTGCGTCTCCGCCCAGCCCAGCCGCTCGGCCGGCACCTCGAGGACCACGGTGATGCGGTCGGAGACGTCCAAGCCCAGGGACTTGCGGGTCTCCTGCAGATCGCGGATCAGGTCGCGGGCCCAGCCCTCGGCCTCCAATTCCTCGGTGACCACCGAATCCAGCACCACCAGACCGCTATTGCCGGGCAGCGCGGCGGTGGATTCGGGTTCGGCGGCGACCAGGCGCTGGGTGTACTCCTCGGGCAGCAGCGCGATGCCCGCCGCGGTCACGGTGCCGTCGGCGGCCTCGCTCCACTCGCCGGCCTTGACCGCCTTGATGACCGTCTGCACCTGCTTGCCCAGGCGCGGACCGGCGGCCCGGGCGTTCACGACCAGCTCGAAGCGGCCGTGCGAGGCCACATCGGTGGTGAGGTCGACCTTCTTGACGTTCACCTCGTCGGCGATCAGCTCGGCGAACTCGCGCAGTCGTTCCGCGTCGGCGGCGGCCACGGTCACCTCCGACAGCGGCAGCCGCACCCGCAGGTTCTGCGCCTTGCGCAGGCTCAGCACCGTCGAGCACACCGTGCGCACCTCGTCCATGGCCGAGACCAGGTCCGGATCGGCGGGCAGATCGGTCGCGGCCGGCCAATCGGTCAGATGCACCGAACGGCCGCCGGTCAGGCCCCGCCAGATCACCTCGGTGAGCAGCGGCAACAGCGGGGCCGCCAGCCGCGTGGTCACCTCGAGGACCGTGTGCAGGGTGTCGATGGCGTCGCGGTCCTCCTCCCAGAAGCGCGAACGCGACCGGCGCACATACCAGTTGGTGAGCGCGTCGGCGAACGAGCGCAGCTCGTCACAGGCCCCGGCGATGTCGAAGACCTCGAGCGCCTCGGTCATGACGTCGCGGGTCTGCGCCAGCTTGGCCAGGATGTACCGGTCCAGCACATTGCTGGAGTCGGTGCGCCAGGTGCCGGGCGTCGAGGCGTACAGCTGCAGGAAGGTCCACGCGTTCCACAGCGGGCGCAGCGCATGGCTGACGCCTTCGCGGATGCCGCGCTCGGTGACGATCAGGTTGCCGCCGCGCAGGACCGGGGACGCCATCAGGAACCAGCGCATGGCGTCCGAGCCGTCGCGGTCGAAGACCTCGTTGACGTTCGGGTAGTTGCCCTTGGACTTCGACATCTTCATGCCGTCGTCGCCGAGCACGATGCCGTGCGCCACCACCGATTTGAACGCCGGGCGGTCGAAGAGCGCGGTCGAGAGCACGTGCAGGTTGTAGAACCAGCCGCGAGTCTGGCCGTTGTACTCGACGATGAAATCGCCCGGCGAGTGCGGGGCCGCGTCGGCGGTGCCCTCGAACCATTCCTTGTTCTCGAACGGGTAGTGCACCTGGGCATACGGCATGGAACCGGACTCGAACCAGCAGTCCAGGACCTCGGGCACGCGCCGCATCATCGACTTCCCGGTCGGGTCATCGGGATTCGGGCGCACCAGCTCGTCGATCATCGGCCGGTGCAGGTCTTCCGGACGCGCGCCGAAGTCGTGCTCGAGCTGATCGAGCGAGCCGTACACGTCCACGCGCGGGTATTCGGGGTTGTCCGACACCCACACCGGGATGGGCGCGCCCCAGTAGCGGTTGCGGCTGATGTTCCAGTCGCGCGCGTTCTCCAGCCACTTGCCGAACTGGCCGTCGCGGATGTGCTCCGGAACCCAGGTGATCTCCTTGTTGAGCTCGACCATGCGATCGCGGAACTTGGTGACGGCCACGAACCAGGACGGCACCGCCATATAGATGAGCGGCTGCCCGGAACGCCAGCTGTGCGGGTAGGAGTGCTCGATGGTCTCGTGCCGCAGCAGCTTTCCGGCCGCCTTGAGGTCCTTGATGATGACCGGGTTGGCGTCGAAGACCATCAGGCCCTCGTACGGCGGCACCATCGAGGTGAACTTGCCGCCCGCGTCCAGCGGCTGCACCAGTTCGATGCCGGCCGCGGTGGCGACGTCCATATCCTCCTCACCGAAAGCCGGTGCGAGATGGACGATGCCGGTGCCGGAGTCGGTGGTGACATAGTCGGCGTTCAGCACGCGGTGCGCGTTCGGGTGGCCGAGGAAGAAGTCGAACGGCGGGGCGTAGCGCAGATCGGCCAGCGCCGCGCCGGTGTGCTCGGACAGCACGACCGGTTCGTCGCCCAGCTCGCGCGTGTAGTGCGAGACGCGCTCGGCGGCAAGCAGGTAGCGCTTGCCGTCCTTGCCCTCGACGTGCGCGTAGGTGACGTCCGGGTGCACGGCGATGGCGAGGTTGGACGGCAGCGTCCACGGCGTGGTGGTCCAGATGAGCGCGTTCGCGCCGTCCAGGGCCGACAGCGGATGATCCGCCGGCACCGACAGCACCATATCCACGGTGACCGCGGGATCCTGGCGCATGCGGTAGGCGTCGTCCAGGCGCGCTTCCTGATTGGACAGCGGGGTCTGCTCGTACCAGCTGTAGGGCAGCACCCGGAAGCCCTGATAGATCAAACCCTTGTCGTACAACGACTTGAACGCCCACATGACCGATTCCATGAAGTCCAGGTCGAGGGTTTTGTAGTCGTTGTCGAAGTCGACCCAGCGGGCCTGACGGGTCACATAGTTGCGCCACTCGTTGGTGTAGCGAAGCACCGAGGATTTACACGCGGCATTGAATTCCGCGAGCCCCATGGCATCGATCTGTGATTTGTCCGTGATACCCAGCTGCTTCTCAGCTTCGATTTCCGCGGGCAGCCCGTGAGTATCCCAGCCGAATCGCCGTTCGACCTTCTTACCGCGCATGGTTTGGAAACGCGGGATCAAATCCTTGACGTATCCGGTCAGCAGATGACCGTAGTGCGGCAGGCCATTCGCGAACGGCGGGCCGTCGTAGAAGACGAATTCCTCTGCATCGGAACGGTTCTCGATGCTGGCCCGGAAGGTGTCGTCGGCGCTCCAGTACTCGAGCACGCGCTGCTCCAAGTCCGGGAACGACACCGGACCGCCGGTCGCGGCCAGTTCGACCCGGGGGTACGCGTTTCGGGTGGTCGTCTCGTCCGCCATCGCGGCCTCTCGTCTCCTCGTGCCATCACCTGGTAGGCACGGGGACGAATCCCGGCGCTCGGTGCGCCGTGACCGCGGTACCACCCCGCTTGCCCGGCCGTGACGAGACTCCTGCGGCCGAACCACTTCATTGCGAGCTGTGACGGGCTCACCCGTTCGGTTCTAGTGAGCGCGGAAATCCCGCGCCGTTCTTCCGAAGGCTCCCCGGTGATGGCCGGATCGACGCCGAACTGCTGTGTCCGATTCTAGCGGGGCGCGTCCAGTGGATATTCCCCCGGCCCGCCCGTCCAGGTCGCTTGCCGAAACCTGGTGCCGGGAGACCTAATGCCTGGCGTGCCTGCCGCCGGGATGAGACTCGGCGTCCTCGTCACCGTCACGCAGCGACAACGCGCTCACCAGCAGCAGCACCGCGCCGATCACACACACCACGATGCAGCCCCACGCCCAGATCACCGAACCGGTGGTCAGCGCGGTTACCAGCAAGCCGAAGCCGATGGCCGCGAGAACGAGCGTCACTACGAGCAAGAGCACCAACCCCTAGCGCTGTGTCGATAGCGGCGGTGGAGGTACCGCGCCGCCCGGCCGTCAGGACCGGGCAATGCGACACCGATGTCCGTAGTTACGAGTTTACTTGCCGCCCTTCAGGAGTGCGCCGTTGCCGGACGCGCCCTCGCCGAACTCGCCGCCGTCGACCGGCACCGCGGAGCCGCGGTTCTCCAGCTCTTCCAGCTGCGATTCCAGGTAGGACTTCAGGCGCACGCGGTACTCGCGCTCGAAGGTCTTGAGCTGCTCGATCCGGCTCTCCAGCACGCTGCGCTGCTGGGTGATGGTGGCCATGATCTCGGTGTGCTTGCGCTCGGCGTCGGCCTGCAGGGCGTCGGCCTTCTCCTTGGCCTGGCGGAGCTGGGAATCCGAGCGGTTCTGCGCGTCCGACAGCATGGCCTCGGCCTTCTGGCGGGCGTCGGCGATCATCGCTTCGGAGCGGGTGCGGGCGTCGCTGACCAGGCGCTCGGAGTTCGCTCTGGCATTCGCCAGGAGCTGCTCGGCCTCGGTCTTGGCGTCGGAGGTGAGGCGGTCGGCCATCTCCTGGGCCAGCGAAAGCACCTTGGCGGCCTGCAGATTCGCGTCCGCGGACGGGGCCTCGGCCTTGACCTGGGCGACCGGCGCGGGAGCCGGCATGGGCGGCGGCGGGGCCACCGGCGCGGCCTTGACCGGCTCGGGGACCTGCGGGCCCTTCACCGCCTGTACCGGGCCGCGGTTCTTCTTGGCGTCGGCCAGTTCGGCATCCAGCTCGGCGACCCGCTGGCGCAGATCGGCGTTCTCTTCGATGAGGCGTGAGAGCTCCTGCTCGACCAGGTCGAGGAAGGCGTCGACTTCATCCTCGTTGTAGCCGCGCTTCCCGATCGGTGGTTTGCTGAACGCGACGTTATGAACATCGGCGGGGGTCAGCGGCATGGAACGATCCCTTCACGCTTCGTATGGAGATCTAGCGGTAGATCTGGGCAAGCATTCTTTCGGCCCATTCTGTCACACCTGAGCTACCGACTGCCCGAGCGAGCCCGTGATCGTCATCAGGATGAAGACGATAAACAGCAGCACCATAATCGACAGATCGAGCCGAATTCCCCCAAGATTCACTGGGGGTATCAAACGCCTCAGAAGTTTCACCGGTGGGTCGGTGATCGTGAAGATCACCTCCAGGATGACCACCAGGATCCCGGCGGGTCGCCAGTCCCGGGCGAAGCTGCGAATGAACTCCACGATGACCCTGGCGATCAACAGCAGCCAGAAGACGAAGAGCAGCAAGTACAACACCTGGAAGAGGGCCACCCGACCACTCTGCCTCAGAATCCATGATCAGCAAAACAGAAACACGGATCGTGCCGGTCACAGTAAGATTCCCCCGCTATGATCGCTTCCCCCGCATGCCGAATCGGCCGTTGAATCGGTCAGCCGCGCGACAGCGACTTCTTCGCAACCCCCGTTGACGAACGGCAATTCGTTGCCGCCGTTTACTTTTGGTCGCGGCTCGCCCCCACGCGCCACCGCAACCGATAACTCCCGAACCGGTACAGCTGGTTACTTCTGGTTGTAGAAACCGTTTTCGGCGATGCGGCGGCGCTCCTCGGCGGAGACGTCGACGTCGGCGGGCGAGAGCAGGAACACCTTGGTGGCGACCTTGTCGAACGAACCACGCAGGGCGAAGGCAAGTCCCGCGGCGAAGTCGACCAGGCGGCGGGCGTCGGAGTTGCTCATCTCGACCAGATCCATGATCACCGGGGTGCCGTCGCGGAACCGCTCGCCGATGATGGCGGCCTCGGCGTAGGTGCGCGGGCGCAGTGTCGTGATCTTGGACAAGGGGCCTCCGTCCTCGAAGATCTGCGAACGGCGCGGCGCGGGCTGCTCCAGCCGGCGCTCCTCCATCCGCAGCTCTTCCATGCGCCGCTCGGCCTCGGTGTCGACGGCCAGGGCGCCGCGGGTCGCGCCGCGCATGCTCGGCGCGCTGCCGCCCATGCTGCGGGTGCGGCTGGAGGGCGCGGTGTCGATGCGGGTGGGGCGGCGCGGCGGCTCGTAGCGGTCGTCGGCGTCGTAGCCGCGCTCGCGCTCGTCCGCGTAGTCGTCCCGGCGGGACACGCTGTAACCCGGCTTGTACGGCGCCTTGTAGGACGGCTCGGCGTACGCCGGCTCGTCGTCGTAGCGCTCGTCGGAGTACCGGTCGTACTCGCGATCTGCGTAGGAACGGGGGGCACGACGCTGGCCACGCTCGTCGGCACTCCGGGCGGGTCCACTCACTCCGCGGTCGTCGACGTAATCGTCTTCGTAATCCTCGAGCGGAACCATCCCGAAGTACGCCTTGAACTTATGCAGCGTGCTCATGCTTCCACCTCGCTGGCGCTCGTTTCCAGCACGAGCACGCTCGTGGCTGCGTACTTTTCCCGCTCGCTGCGCTCGCTCATCTGGTCGACCTTCCTTCGGCCCCGGTTGGCCTGGGGTGTTGTCCTGCTCAGACCTCGTCTGTCACCAAGCATATGTTTCAAATGTGACTGATGAGGTTTCTTTGCTACGCCGAGGTTATCGGTCGCGCGCCCATCAACGCGGTTCCGACACGCACGCACGTCGATCCGTGGCGGATCGCGGCCTCCAAATCGTTCGACATACCCGCCGACAGCTCCGTGGCCTGGGGATGTTCCGCCAAAAGAGAGGTATGGAGCCGGGCGAGTTGCGCGAACGCCGCGTCCGGCTCGGCATCCAGCGGCGGGATCGCCATCAAGCCTCCGAGCTGCAACGATGCGGCGGTCTCCACCTGATCGGCGAGGGCCAGCAACTCCGCTTCGTAGGCGCCGCCGCGGGCCGGGTCGGCATCGAGGCTGACTTGCAGCAGCACCCGCAGCGGGGTATCGCGCTCCCCCGCGTCCAGGGCCGCCCGGGCGCCGGCGTCCAGGGCACTTGCCAACCGGTCGGAATCGACCGAATAGACCGTATTTGCCCAGCGTGCAACGGATTTCGCCTTGTTACGCTGCAAGCGCCCGATAAATTCCCAGCGCACTCGAGACAGATGGCGCAACTGCGCCACCTTGCCCGATGCCTCCTGCTCACGGGACTCCCCGAACTCACGCAGCCCCAGGCCATAGAGGATCTCGATATCCGAAGCGGGGTGGAACTTGGTGACCGGCAGCAGCCGGACCTCGCCGGGTGCACGCCCGGCGGCCCGGCACGCAGCGTCGATGCGAGCGGTGAGGGCGCGCAGCGAACCGGCCAGTTGCTCGGCCCTTTCCCCTTCGAAAGTGACCTGCGCCTCGTTCGCCATTTCGGAACCCCTTGCGGTGACTCCGTTTTCGGTCATTCTGCGGTTCCTTCCGATGCCATCCAAATCACACCGGCGAGTCTTCCAGTCGGCGCGCCGCGCCGATGGCTGAACAGCGTCTTGTCCTCGATGGTGCACCGCGGATCCATGGCCACCGCCGCCACGCCCGCCGCCTCCAGCTGCCGCCGGATCCCGGCCCGCAGATCCAGTCCCGGCGTCCCCTTCGCCGTGGTGGTCGCGCTCCCCGGCAGATGCGCCTCCACGTCCGCGCGCATGGCGGCGGGCACCTCGTACTGGCGACCGCTGGCCGCCGGTCCCAGGAACGCGCCGATCCGCTCGGGCTTCGCCCCCACCGAAACCATCGCCTCCAGCACTCGCGGCACGATCCCGATCCGCGCCCCGATCCGCCCCGCGTGCACCGCCGCGATCACCCCCGCCTCGTCGTCCGACAAAAGAATCGGCACGCAATCCGCGGTGAGCACCACCAACGCCAGATCCCGCTGCGTGGTCACCAGCGCATCCGTGGCAGGAACCGGCTCCGCCCGCGGCCCGTCCACGATCTCCACATTCCGCCCGTGGATCTGCTCCATCCACACCAGCCGCTCGAACGGCAGCCCGATACTCTCGGCCAGCCGAACCCTATTGCGCCGCACCGCCTCCGGATCGTCCCCCACGTGATCACCGAGATTGAACGAGTCGTAGGGAGCCTGCGAGAACCCGCCCGTCCGGGACGTCACCACTCGTCTGGTCCGGAAAACCGGTGCCGCTGAAGTCATACCTACGAGGGTAGTGGTGAACTCCGGGCAACTCCCACCTGGCGGGCGTGGCACATGTCATGCGCGGGGCGTGCTCACCGGTGAAACGACCGTGCCCGCCCCGGGGTGACGGGGCGGGCACGGTCGATGTGAAATCCCTATGGGCGCTGGAACTTACCGGCGCATGAAGGGCGGGACGTCCACCTCGTCGTCATCGTCGGAGGGCTGGATGTGCTCGCGGGAGTTGTGCTGGACCGTCGGCTCGACCGGGCGGGCCGGTTCGTAGGACGGGGCCGGGATGCGGGAGACCGGGGCCGGGGCGGGCTCCGGGGCGCGGACGGGGGCCGGTTCCGGGGTGCGCGAGGTGAATTCGGTGCGCGCGGAGCCGACCTCGCCGGCGACGGCGCGGGCGGTGCTCGTCGAGGAGGAGGGCAGGCGGCCGACGGCGGGTTCGATGCGGCGGGCGGGGCCGCTGCCGTCGAAACCGGCGGCGATGACGGTTACCCGCACCTCGTCGCCGAGGGAGTCGTCGATGACGGTACCGAAGATGATGTTGGCTTCGATGTGCGCGGCTTCCTGCACCAGGGAGGCCGCCTCGTTGATTTCGAAGAGGCCGAGGTCGGAGCCGCCGGCGATGGAGAGCAGCACGCCGTGGGCGCCGTCCATGGAGGCCTCGAGGAGGGGCGAATTGATCGCGGCCTCGGCGGCTTTCACCGAGCGGCCCTCGCCGCGGGCGGAGCCGATGCCCATCAGGGCCGAACCCGCGCCGGACATGACGGACTTGACGTCCGCGAAGTCGACGTTGATCAGGCCGGGGGTGGTGATCAGGTCGGTGATGCCCTGCACACCGTTGAGCAGCACCTCGTCCGCCGAGCGGAAGGCGTCCATCAGCGAGACGGCCGCATCGCCCAGCTGCAGCAGGCGGTCGTTGGGGATGACGATGAGGGTGTCGCAGGATTCGCGCAGCGCCTGGATACCGGCCTCGGCCTGATTGCTGCGGCGCTTGCCTTCGAAGGAGAACGGGCGGGTGACCACACCGATGGTGAGCGCGCCGAGCTTGCGGGCGATGCTGGCCACCACCGGCGCGCCGCCGGTGCCCGTGCCGCCGCCTTCACCGGCGGTCACGAAGACCATGTCGGCGCCCTTGAGCACCTCTTCGATCTCGTCCTTGTGGTCCTCGGCGGCCTTGCGGCCCACCTCCGGATCGGCGCCGGCGCCGAGACCACGGGTGAGTTCCCGGCCGACGTCGAGCTTGACGTCGGCATCGGACATCAGCAGAGCCTGCGCGTCGGTATTGACCGCGATGAACTCGACTCCCTTGAGTCCCTGTTCGATCATTCGGTTGACGGCGTTCACGCCGCCGCCGCCGATACCGACGACCTTGATCACAGCAAGGTAGTTGTGCGGGGGCGTCATTCGCGTTCGCCTTCCTTCGATCCAAAAAGCTTGTCGTCTTCGGATACTCGCCGTTACGCGACCCGTTTGGTCTCGGTCCGGTAAACCCTCAACCATAGGTTCAGCGTTATGTCAAGTATCCGACTGGTGCCGAACGGTATTCGCAGCCACCGCGTTACGGGCGCAGGCGCGCCGAACGCAGTACCAGAATCTTGTGTGATTCGGCTCGTCCGGCCCACTTGCGCATCGTATCGTGGACGGTTGCCCTCCGGTGCCGGGATCGGAACCAGCGGTGACATTCCGGCAAGCCGCCGAAATTTCCGGCGGCCCAATGGGTATCGCTCACTTTACCGTGACCAGATTCGGACTCGAAATGTCGAACACCTTGCCGTCCTGGGTCAGCACCGGCATTACGACCGCCGCCTTGCGCGCCGAGTCCGCCACCCCACCCCACAGCACGGTACGCCCGTCGCGCAACTCGAGAGCAATATCGGAGGCCGAGCGCGCGATGATCCGTTCCACCAGGACGCGCAGATCCGGTGGGGCGGCGGCGATCACGGCCACGGCCGCCTCGGTCACCGGGTCGGTGCCGCCGGGATGCTCGGTGACCAGTTTGGGCAGGCTCGGCGAGGGCGGTTCGATGGCGAATTCCACGCTGTCACGATCGAGCAGATGGGTGCCGTCGGGGCTGTCGAAATAGGCTACCGCGACTCGTTCGTCCACCGTCACTTCGACACTGGACGGAAAGACCCGCTGCACGCGGGCGGACCGGACCTTGGGCAGGGCGGCGACGCGTTCGGCCATGGCATTGGTGTCCAGGCGCAGCATGGACAGGCCCTCCGGAACCTGAAGCGCGGTCAGCACTTCCTGTTCCGGAACCGTGGACAGGCCGGTGACGCGGACCGTGCTGACCGAGATCACCGGCGTGAACCAGGCGACCAGTCCGAGCGCGATGACCGCCACGACACCCGCGGCGATGCCCAGGCGCACCCGCCCGGACCGTAAGGCATTGCCGAGCCGCGATTCTCGGGGCGCGCGGCCCCGGCGCAAGCGGGCGCGCCGGGCCGCCGCGGATTCGGCCGCGGCGGCGTCAGCGGAGTCCGCGACCCCCGCGCGCCCGGAATCCGTTTCGTCCCAATCGTCCTCGTGACCGGATTTGCCGTCCGCTCCCCCACCCGGGCTCATCGGTCACCGCCCGTGTGAGGTTCGCGCCCGCAGCCCGTCCAGAATCTGGCTGCCCAGCATGGTCACATCGCCCGCGCCCATGGTGATCACCACATCGCCGGGCCGGGCCAGCGAACCGACCTGTTTGCCGACGCGCGACATATCCGGCTGATAGTGCACGGGTTTGGTGACCGCATTGGCCACCAGCGCGCCGTTCACGCCCGGCAGCGGTTCCTCGCGCGCGCCGTACACGTCGAGCACCACGACCTCGTCGGCGAGCGAGAGGGCCGCGCCGAACTCGGTCGCGAAAGTGGCGGTGCGGCTGTACAAGTGCGGCTGGAAGACCACGATCACCCGGCCCGGCCGCGACCGCGCACCGTCCCGGGCTTCCTGCGCGACCAGTTCGGCGGCGGCGGACAGCACCGCGCGCACCTCGGTCGGATGGTGCGCGTAATCGTCGAACACGCGCACGCCGTTCTCGCGCCCGGTGAGCTGGAAGCGCCGGTGCACGCCGCCGAAACCCTCCAGGCCCTGGATGATTTCGTCGATATCGGCTCCGGTGGCGCGGGCGGCCAGCAGTGCCGCGAGCGCGTTGAGCGCCATGTGCCGCCCCGGCACCGACAGCCGCAGCCCGCGCGGCGCGGCCTCGTCCGAGAGCTGGAACACCGCATTGCCGCCCACATCGCGCGGCTCCCAGGACAGCAGCCGCGCACCGACGGTGATGCCGGCTTCGGCGAAATCGCCCGAGCCGTAACCGATCACCTCGATGCCGCGCGGATCGCCGGCCAACCGCGCCGCCGAGCGCCGCGCCAGCCCCAGCGAACCCGGATCGTCCAGGCACACCACCAGTTTGCCGCCCGGTTCGAGCCGGTCCACGAAATCGTCGAAGACCTGCACGTACGCCTCGTCGGTCCCGAAGAAGTCCAGGTGATCGGATTCGATATTGGTCACCACCGCGACGTCCGGCGCGTACTGCAGCAGCGAGCCGTCGCTCTCGTCGGCCTCGGCCACGAAGATCCCGCCGGTTCCGTGATGGGCATTGGTGCCCGCCTCGTTCAGCTCGCCGCCCACCGCGAACGACGGATCCAGCCCGCAGTGCTGCAGCGCCACGACCAGCATGGAGGTCGTCGACGTCTTACCGTGCGTGCCCGACACCAGCAACGTCTTGTGCCCCTGCATGAGTTCGGCCAGCACGGCCGGGCGCAGGAGCACCGGCAGCCCGCGCTTGTGCGCTTCCACCAGTTCGGGATTCGTCTTCGGGATGGCGGCGTAGGTGGTCACCACCGCGGTCGGCCCGCCCGGCAGCAGATCCAGCGCACTCCCGTCGTGCCCGATCCGCACCTGCGCCCCGCGCGCCCGCAGCGCCAGCACGCCCCGGCTCTCCTTGGCGTCCGATCCGGACACCAGCCCGCCGCGCGACAACAGGATCCGCGCGATACCGGACATGCCGGCCCCGCCGATCCCGATCATGTGCACGCGCTGCAACAACTCCGGCAGATCGGTCTGCTGATCGACCGCCGTCCGCTCGATATCGGCCGCGTCGGTCATCGACCCTCCACCTCCATTACTCGCAGGGTTCCCGTGGTCATAGGCCCGCCACCTCCATCGCGATGCGCGCGACCGCGTCGGCGGCGTCGCGGTGGCCCGCGTCGGCGGCGGCACGGCCCATCGTGGTCAGCCGGTCAGGATCCATGAGCAGCGGTATCACCTCGTCGATCACGTATTTCGGAGTCAGCTCCGCGTCCGCGACGATTCTGCCACCGCCGGCGGCGACCACCGGACGGGCGTTGAACTCCTGTTCGCCGTTGCCGTGCGGGAGCGGGACATACCACGCGGGCAGGCCGACCGCGGACACCTCGGCCACGGTCATCGCGCCGGAGCGGCAGATCACCGCGTCGGCGGCGGCATAGGCCAGGTCCATACGGGAAAGGTAGGGCACGGCAAGGTATTTGGCGGCACCGGCTCCGGGTGTCGCGCGCGGGTCGGCCGTGCGGGTGTGCTTGGGGCCGTGCGCGTGCAGCACCGAGATCCCGGCGGCGGCCAGCTGCGGGGCCGCGCCGGAGACGGCTTCGTTGATGGAGCGGGCGCCCTGGGAGCCGCCGAAGGCGAGCAGTACCGGGCCGTCGGCGGGCAGGCCGAAGTGGGCGCGGGCTTCGGCGCGCAGGGCGGCGCGGTCGAGGGTGGTGATGGTGGAACGCACCGGGATGCCGATGATTTCGGCGTCGGCGCGGCCCGCGGCGCGGACACCGGAATCGGGTGCGGCGGCCAGTACCCGGGTGGCCAGGCGCGCGCCGACCCGGTTGGCGATGCCCGCCATGGCATTGGCCTCGTGCAGCACCACGGGAACCCGCTTACGAGTACCGCGCAGACCGCGTCCGGCGGCCAGGTAGACCGGGAGCGAGACGTAGCCGCCGAAGCCGATCACCACGTCGGCGTCCACCGCGTCGATCACCTCGCGGGTGCGGCGGACCGCGGCGCGGATGCGGCCCGGCAGCCGCAGCAGGTCGGCGGTGAGTGTGCGGGGCAAGGGAATCGGCGGAATGAGTTCGAGGGGGTAGCCGCGGGCGGGGACAAGGGTGGTCTCGAGGCCGCGGTGGGTGCCGAGTGCGGTGACCCGGATGGCGGGGTCGCGGCGGCGCAGCGCGTCGGCCACGGCGAGGGCGGGTTCGATGTGGCCCGCGGTGCCCCCGCCGGCCACGATCACAGACAGTGGCCGGGTCGTGTGCATCGGGAGGCCGGCCGCCGTCACCTCGAATTACCTCGTTCTCTCGCGTGATTGACCGGATAGCTGGGTTCCCAGGCCCGGGTGCTGCGCCAGGATTCGGTGGAGCGGCTGGAACGGCGGGCCGAATCCGAATCTATCGAGCGGCGGCCGCCGTTGTCCGATCCGCCCCGGCCGCGTCCGGTGGGCGGCAGCGCGCGGCGTTGCGGAGCCGCTTTGACCTTGGGCTTGGCTTTGGCCTTGGCGCGGGCGCGGGAGGCCTGGGCCCGTGCGGGGGAATACATTTCGGGCTTGGGCAGCCGGAGCATGCGGCTGACCCGGCCGTCCTGCCCGGCGTGCAACGCCGCCACCGCCTCGGGTTCGTGGCGGGCGGCATTGGCGATGATGCCGAACATGAACAGGGTGATGGCCAGCGAGGAACCGCCGGCCGAGACCAGCGGCAGCTGCAGGCCGGTGACGGGCAGCAGGCCGACCACGTAGCCGACGTTGATCAGCGCCTGGCCGGTGATCCAGGTGGTGGCCGAGGCGGTCAGCAGCCGCAGGAACGGGTCCACCGAGCGGGTGGAGATGCGCAGGCCGGTGTAGACGAACAGCGCGAAAAGGCCGAGCACCAGCGCACATCCGAGGAAGCCGAGTTCCTCGCCGATGATCGCGAAGATGAAATCGTTGTGCGCATTGGGCAGATAGCTCCACTTGGCCCGGGACTGCCCGAGCCCGCGGCCCCAGATCCCGCCGTCGGCAAGCGAATACAGCGCCTGCCGCGACTGATACCCGATGCCCTGCGGATCCTCACCCGGATTGAAGAAGGCGCGCATGCGATCGGACCGGTACCCGGCCGACAAGGCCAGGATGGCCGCCGCCACCGCGCCCGAGGCCGCGATGGTCACGAACATGCGCAGCGGCAGCCCGCCGAACCACAGCAGCGAGGACAGCACGATGCCGAGCGCGATGGTGGTGGACAGGTTGGGCTCGAGCACGACCAGGAAACACACCAGCAGGCCCGCGGGCACCAATGGCATGAGAATTTCCTTGTACCCGGCCTTTTCGCTCTGCCGCGAGGCCAGCAGATGCGACCCCCACACCACGAGCGTGATCTTCACCAGCTCCGACGGCTGCACCGACACCAGCCCGAAGTCGAACCAGCGCCGCGAACCCTGCACCTCCGAGCCGATGCCGGGGATGAGCACCAGCACCAGCGCCACCACCGACAGCGCGAACACCGGGAACGACAGCCGCCGCATCACCCGCAACGGAATCCGCAGCGCGATGTAGAACAGCACCGCGCCGAACACCGCGAACATGGCCTGCTGGATGAACAGCGAATACGCCGATCCGCCACCGGCATACGATTCGACGCTGGACGCCGAGAGCACCATGACCAGCCCGAGCACGGTGAGCAGCACCGCGATCGCCACCACCAGGTGGAAGGAGGCGAGGGGGCGGGCCAGCCAGGCCCCGAACCAGCTCATGCCGGTGCGGCGCGCGGCCGGACCCGAGGCCGTTTTCACGGCACGCCGCGGCGTGGAACTCCCGGCGTGCCGTGATGCGGTCATTGCGGTCTCCCGATGTCCTTCTCGTCCAGGGCCTGCACCGCCGCCGCGAAGCTGCGGCCGCGGTGCGTGTAGTCGGCGAACATGTCCAACGAGGCCGCGGCCGGAGCCAGCAGCACGGTGTCGCCGCGAGTGGCGTATCCTGCGGCCACGCGCACGGCGCGGGCCATCACCGCTTCGGGTTCGACTTCGGTGAAGGGATCACCCATCCGAGCATCGTCCCCCGAATTCAGCTCCACCACGGGGACATCCGGCGCGTGTCGCGCGAGTGCGGCGGCGATCACGGCGGCGTCCGCGCCGAAGAGCACGGCGGCGACGAGATGCTCGCGCACCTCTTCGACGAGGTCTTCCACGCCCGCGCCCTTGAGCTGTCCGCCCGCCACCCAGATCACCGACTGGTGCGCCAGGATCGAGGAACGGGCGGCGTGCGGGTTGGTGGCCTTGGAGTCGTCGACGAATTCGACGCCGGCGAGTTCGCGCACGAAGGCGGCGCGATGCGGGCCGACCTTGTGCTCCTGCAGCCCCTCTTTCACGAACTGCGGGGCCACGTCGATGGAGCGGGTGAGCGCGGCGGCGGCCAGGGCGTCGGCCACACCGGCCGGACCCTGCGGGCTGATATCGCCGGTCTCGGCCAGGATGGCGGCCTTGGTGAAGGCGCGATCCAGCAGCTTGCCGTCCACCACGCCCAGTTCGCCGTCAGCGGGCACGCCGATGCGGAAACCGACCGTGCGGCGCGCCTTGGACTTACGCGCCAGCGCGGCGGCCACCTGATCGTCGAGGCCGACGACGCCGACGCGACCGGTCAGCGCCCGGGCCTTGGCGGCGGCGTAGGCGTCCAGCCCGCCGTGCCAATCCAGGTGATCCTCGGCCACATTCAGCACCACGCCCGCTTCCGGGCGCACCGACGGCGCCCAGTGCAGCTGGAACGAGGACAGTTCCACGGCCAGCACCTGCGGTCCGGGATTGCGGCGCAGCGCGTCCAGGATGGGCAGCCCGATATTGCCGCAGGCCACGCTGGGAATCCCGGCCGCACGCAGAATCGAGTGCGTCATCTGGGTGGTGGTGGTCTTGCCGTTGGTGCCGGTGATCACCAGCCACTTGCGGACCGGCCCGTAGATGCGCGCCTGATCCACCCACCACGCGAATTCCACGTCACCCCAGACCGGAATGCCCTCGGTGACGGCGGAAACCAGCACCGGCGAATCCGGCCGCCAGCCCGGGCTGGTGATGACCAGCGCGAAGCGTTGCAGCGCATCGGGTTCCAGCAGGTCCTGGGCGGTGGCGGTGGCCAGCCCGAGTTCGGCGGCCTCGGCCAGGGCCTTGCCGCCGCCGTCGGTCACCACCGGGCGCGCGCCGATGTCCTGGAGCGGCTCGATCAGCGAGCGCCCGGAAACACCCCAGCCGGCCACGAGAACATCACGGCCGCGCAGGAATTCGAGCATGGGTCCCGGCGAACGCAGGACCCGCGGAGCATGTTCGACCATCGTCCTATCACCCGACCGCTGAGAGGTATTCGCTGTAGAACAGGCCCAGGCCGATCGCCGATGCCATACCGGCCAGCAACCAGAACCTGATGATCACCGTGGTTTCGGCCCAGCCACTTAACTCGAAGTGGTGGTGGAAGGGCGCCATCTTGAACAATCGATTGCGGGTGGTCCGGAACACCGCCACCTGCAGGATCACCGACGCGGCCTCGGCCACGAACAGCGCGCCGATCACGATCATCAGCAGTTCGGTGCGGGTGGTGATGGACAGGCCCGCGAGCAGACCGCCCAGCGCGAGGGAACCGGTATCGCCCATGAAGATCTTGGCGGGCGCGGCATTCCACCATAGGAAGCCGATACACGCGGCGCCGCCCGCGGCGCACACCAGCGCCAGGTCCAGCGGATCGCGCACGTTGTAGCAGCCGCCGGCCACGTGGGTGGAGCAGGCATTGCGCCACTGCCAGAAGGTGATGATCATGTACGCGCCCAGCACCAGGCTCATCGAACCGGCGGCCAGGCCGTCCAAGCCGTCGGTGAGGTTGACCGCGTTGGACCAGGCCACCACGACCAGCGACACGAACAGCAGGAAGATGATCACGCCCATGGACAGGGTGGTGATATCGCGGGCGTAGGACAGCTTCCGGCTCGCGGGGGTGAGCCCGTCCGCGTTCCGGAATTGCAGCGCCAGCACACCGAAGATGATGGCCGAACCCAGCTGGCCGATGTACTTGCCCGCCGCGGTCAGGCCCAGATTGCGCTGCTTGCGCAGCTTGATCATGTCGTCCAGGAAGCCGACGCCGCCCAGCGCGGTGGCCAGGCCCATCACCAGCAGACCCGAGGCCGAGGGGCCGGGCTCGCCGTAGCTCATCGAGATCAGGTGCGAGCCCAGGTAACCCGCCCACATACCGGCCAGGATGGCCACGCCGCCCATGGTCGGGGTGCCGCGCTTGGCCTTGTGGCTCTCCGGGCCGTCGACCCGGATCTCCTGGCCGAAGCCCTGTTTGGCGAAGTAGCTGATCACGGCGGGCGTGAGCAGAATCGAAACGGCCAGCGCGATCGCGGCCGAGAGCAGAATCTGGGTCATCGGGCGGCCTCCTGCTCCGCACCGGTCAAATGTTCGGCGACCGCCCACAGTCCAACGGACTTGGAGGCTTTCACCAGCACCACGTCACCGGGTTCGAGTTCTTCGTCGAGCAGTTCGATGGCGGACGCGATATCCGGCACGTGGACGGCTTCGTCGCCCCACGAGCCTTCCTGCACGGTGCCTTGGAAGAGGGCGCGCACGGGACGGCCGGCGCCGACGACGACCACGCGGTCGACATCCAGGCGCACGGCCAGGCGGCCGATCTTGTCGTGTTCGAGGACGGATTCGTCGCCGAGTTCGCCCATTTCGCCGAGCACGGCCCAGCTGCGGCGCGGTTCGGTACCGGCCTTGGACATGGTGACCAGCGCCTTGAGGGCGGCGCGCACCGAATCCGGGTTGGCGTTGTAGGAGTCGTTGACGACGGTGACGCCGTCGGCGCGGGTTCGCACGTCCATGCGGCGCGCGGAGACCGGCTTGGCGCCGGCCAGGGCGGCGGCCACGGTGGCGAGATCCGCGCCCTGGTCGATGGCGACCGCGGCGGCGGAGAGGGCATTGCCGACCTGGTGTTCGCCGTGCACGGCCAGCTGAACCGCGATGGATTCGCCGTTGGCGTGCAAGGTGAATCGCGCGCGAGCCTGCTCGTCCAGGGTGACGTCGGTGGCGCGGATATCGGCGTTGGCGGCCAGACCGACGGTGACCACGCGGGCCTTCGTTCGCTCGGCCATCTTGGCGACCAGGTGATCGTCGAGGTTCAGCACCGCCAGGCCGTCGGCCGGAAGGGCTTCCACCAGTTCGCCTTTGGTCTGCGCGATCACCTCCTGGCTGCCGAACTCGCCCAGGTGCGCGGTGCCCACGTTCAGCACCACACCGGCGCGCGGCGGCGCGATCTCGGTGAGCGCCTTGATGTTTCCGGGTGCGCGGGCCGACAGCTCCAGCACCAGGAACTTGGTCTCGGCATCGGCGCGCAGGGCCGTCCACGGATGGCCCAGCTCGTTGTTGAACGAGCCCGGCGGGGCCACCACGGGTCCCAGCGGGGCCAGTACAGCCGCGAGCAGATCCTTGGTGGAGGTCTTACCGGAGGATCCGGTCACGCCGACCACGGTCAGGCCGCCGGCCACCAGGCGGTCCACGCTCGCGCGGGCCAGCTTGGCGAGCGCTTCCAGGACCGCGGCCCCGGAACCATCGGTATCGGCGGCCAGCGCGATGGCGCGGCTGGCGTGCGGGCGCGGCGCGACCACCACGGCGGGCACCCCGACCGGGCGCGCGGCCAGCACCGCCACCGCGCCCTGTTCGATCGCCTTGGCCGCGAACTCGTGGCCGTCGACGCGTTCCCCCGGCAGCGCCAGGAACAGATCACCGGAACCCACACGGCGCGAATCGAATTCGGCCTGTCCGGTGACCTTCGCCTCGGGGTCGGGGACGTCGTGCAGCGTGCCGCCCACGACCTCCGCGAGCTCCCGCAGAGTCATCTCGATCATGAATGCGTCAGGTCCCTCGTCTTTCGCGACAGGGCTGCCACGAGCACCTCGCGGTCGTCGAACGGATACTTCACGCCTGAAATCTCCTGCCCTGTCTCATGTCCCTTGCCCGCGACCAGCACCACGTCACCGGGGCGGGCCCAGTCGACGGCGGTTTCGATCGCGGCGGCCCGATCCCCGACTTCCCGGACCTCCCCGCGCTCGCCGTCCGGGAGCTCGACGGCCCCGGACCGGACCGCGGCGCGAATGCTCGCCGGATCCTCGCTGCGCGGATTGTCGTCGGTGATGATCAGCAGGTCCGCTCCGCGCGCCGCGGCCGCGCCCATCAAAGGACGCTTCCCGGCATCGCGGTCGCCGCCCGCGCCGACCACCACCGCCAACCTCCCCTCCCCCTTCTCCGTGAGCAACGCACGCAGCGTGGCCACGACCGATTCGATCGCGGCCGGCTTGTGCGCGTAATCCACCACGGCCAGAAAATCCTGCCCCTGGTCCACCCGCTGCATGCGACCGGGCACGTCGACCGCGCCCAGCGCCGCCGCAGCGGAAGTCTCGTCCACGCCCGCCGCCGCGCACACGGCGACGGCCAGCAGGCCGTTGGCGATGTTGTACGCCCCCGGCAGCCGCAGGCGCACATCCACCTTGCCGTGCGGGCCCGCGGCGGTGAACTCCTGGGTGCCGCCGGGCCCCTCGGCCGATGCGGTGACGGTCCAATCAGCCTGTGCGCCAACAGTAGTCGCAACGGTCAGCAGCCGGCGCGGTGCCTCCCCGGCGGCGGGATCGGCCGCGGTCGGCAAGGCGGCGTCGGACGGCAGATCGCCGGCGATCTCCCCGGCCAGGCGGCGGCCCCACTGATCGTCCACGCAGATCACCGAGGTGCGCGCGGCCACCGACGGGCGGGGCGAGGCGGCGCTGTCCGGGCCATCGGGGATGAAGAGGCGGCGCTTGGCGGCGAAGTAGTCCTCGAAGTCGGAGTGGAAGTCGAGGTGATCCTGCGAGAGGTTGGTGAACGCGCCGACGGTGAAGTCCACGCCGTCCACCCGGCCCAGTGCGAGGGCGTGGCTGGAGACCTCCATGACCACGGCGTCCACGCCCTGCTCGACCATGAGCGCGAACATGGCGTGCAGTTGCGGGGCCTCGGGGGTGGTGAGCGCCGAGGGCACCCGGACCCCGCCGATACGGGTCTCGATGGTGCCGATGAGCGCGGTGCGCAGCCCGGCGGCGGCCAGCCCGGCCTCGACCAGGTACGACGTGGTGGTCTTGCCCGAGGTGCCGGTGATGCCCACGATGCGCAGTTTGCGAGAGGGATCACCGTAAAGAGCGGAGGACAACTCGCCGAGCACCGCGCGCGGCGTGTCGTGCACCAGCACCGGCACGCCGAGTTCGCCGGCGATCTCGGCGCCGGCCGGATCGGTGAACACCGCGACCGCACCGCGCGCCACCGCATCGCGGGCGAACCGCGCGCCGTGGGCCTTCGCGCCCGCCAGTCCGGCGAACAGGTCACCCGGCCGAACCGCGTTGGAACGCTGCTCGATACCGGTGACCACCACCTCCTCCCACGCTGTCACCTGCGACGACGCGAGGCGGGCTCCCGTCAGCTCGGCCACCGTGGGCAAGCCGGTCGGCTGCGGGGTGGCGGGCCGGAGCACCTGCGGCTCGCTCGAGTTTCCGCGGGGCGACTCTGCCGAATCTCCGCGGGGCGGCGACTGCGCGGGCACGAAGCTCCTCTCCGGGATGGTGGTCTTATGCCGATTCCGAGTATTGGGACTCGGATCGACGTGTCAGGTTACCTGTGTTCGATCGCCGCGCAGTCGGCACGGCGCAGTTCGGTCGCCCGCCCGTCCCCACGGCGAGCGCGGCGGGGGTCACATCCATCGCCTACCTGCTCTAACTCGCCTGCAGAATCAGCTGTTTCGCGGGCGGCGACGGCGGCACCCGGTCCCGTTGCAAGGCCCAGGAGGCGATGCTGTGGAACAGCGGCGCGGCCGATCCGCCGCCGCTGCCGTCGGAGCTGCGCACCGGCGCGTCCAGCATCATGCCGATCACGTAGCGCGGATTGTCGGCGGGCGCCATCCCGGCGAAGGTGATCCAGTACCGATCGCTGGAATAGCAACGGCATTTGGCGTCGATCTGCTGCGCCGTACCGGTCTTTCCGGCCACCTGGTAGCCCTCGATGGCCGCCGGGCCGCCGGTGCCGGTCTGCACGCCGCGCGGGTCCTTCTGCACCACCGACTGGAACATCTGGCGCAGCGTGGCCGCGGTCTGCGGGCTGACCACCTTCACGCCCTCGGGCTGCTCCTCCTCGGTGCGGGCGCCGTCCGGGGCGATCTTGGCCTTGACGATGCGCGGCGGAATCCGCACCCCGTCATTGGCGATCGCCTGGTACATGGCGGTCATCTGCAGCGTGGTCATCGAAAGGCCCTGGCCGATGGGCAGGTTCGCGAAGGTGGAACCCGACCACTGGTCGCGGGTGGGCAGCACGCCCGCGCTCTCGCCCGGCAGGCCGACGCCGGTGCGCTGGCCCAGGCCGAACTTCTTGAGCATGTCGAAGTAGCGGTCCTCGCCGACCCGCTGGGCCAGCATCAGGGTGCCCACATTGGAGGACTTACCGAAGACGCCGGTGGTGGTGTACGGAGCGACGCCGTGATCCCAGGCGTCGTGCACGGTGACGCCGCCGAGGGAGATGCTGCCCGGAACCTGGAGCACCTCATCGGGATTGGTGAGCCCGTATTCGATGGCCGCGGCCGCGGTGACGATCTTGTTCACCGAACCGGGCTCGTACACCTCCTGCACCGACGGGTTGCCGAGGTCGGATTGCGACCAATACTGCGGTCCCAGTTTCGGATTGAAGGTGGAGTCGTTGGCCATGGCCAGCACCTGGCCGGTGTGCGCGTCCAGCACCACCGCCGAGGCGGCCTGCGCGCCGGAGAGCTCCTTGGCCTGCTGCACCTGCTGCTGCACGTAGTACTGCAGGTCCGAGTCGATGGTGAGTTCGACGCCGTTGCCGTTCACGGCGGGCTGGCGGTCGCGCCACGAACCCGGGATGACCGCGCCGTCGGAGCCGCGGTCGTAGGTCAGCGAACCGTCGGAACCGGCGAGGATGGCGTCCATCGAGGACTCCAGGCCGATCTGCCCGTGCCCGTCCCAGCCGGTCGCGCCGATGATATTGGCGGCCAGCGAGCCGCCCGGATATTCGCGCAGCTCCTGCGGATCCGAGCCGACCTCCGGGAACTGCAGGCTGATATCCGAGGCGACCCGCGGATCGACATTGCGCACCAGGTAGACGAACGGCTCGTCACTGCGCAGCTTGGCCAGCACGTCCTTCTCGGGAGCCGCGGCGCCCAGCTTCTCGTGAATGTATTTGGCGATGGCCTGCAGCCGCGCGTCCGGTTCCGGTGCGGTCGGCTTCTTCTCGTGCGCGTCGGCCAGATCCTTGCGCACCTTCACCGGCTGAAAGGTCAGCTGTTTCGCCGAAATCGTGTAGGCCAGCGACTTCCCGTTGCGATCGGTGATGGTCCCGCGCGCCGCCACATCCGGCAGCCGCACGGTGCGCTGACTGGCCGCCTCCGCCGACAGCTTCGGCGCGGAAAAGCTCTGCACCCACAGCAATTGAATGGCCGCCACCAGCAGCGCGACCAGCATGACCACCCGGCCCACCCCGAACCGGAACCGCGTCGCCCCGTCCATCCCCGGGGTGGGCCGCGGTCTCGACTGCCGTCCCGGCCCCGAACTCGCCCGGCCGGAACCGGCCCGGCCCCGCCCAGCGGCGGCCCGCACCCGTCCGGAATCCGTTCGGCCCCGGCCCGAGTCACGCCCGCGCGCGGCGCGGGACGGGCTCACCGACCTGCTCCCGGCGCGGCCTGCACGGCCGGGTTCTGGGTGCCTGTGTCGGGTGCGCCGGCGTTCTGCCCGGCCCCGTTCTGCGCACCGGGAACCTGCGCCGCCGCGTTCTGCGTGCCGGGCGTCTGCCCGGCCTGGTTCTGCACACCGGCGTTCTGCGGACCGGGGTTCTGGCCACCCGTGTTCTGCGCGCCCGCGTTCTGGGCGGCGGGATTCCGGGTTCCGGCATTCTGCCCGGCCGGGTTCTGCTGTCCGGCAAGGTTTTGCGGGGCGGCGGGAGCGGCGGGGGTGGTGGGTGCGTTCGGGGTGGTGGTCACCGGGACCACACGCTCCCCTTGTGCCTGCGACAGTTTCGGTGCGGTCGAGGGCGCGGACGGGGTGGTGTTCAGAGGTGCGGCCGGGGAGCCCTGGGCGGGCGTCGGGGTGCCGACCACGATGACCTGGCCGTCGGGGCCGATCACCAGGCGCGCGGGATCCTTGGCCGGGATCATGCCGAGTTCGGCGGCGCGCTGGGCCAATTCGGGCGCGGAGTCGGCGGCTTCCACCTCACGCTGGAGCGCGGCCTTCTCATCGGCGAGCTGGGTATTGTGCCGGCGCGCGGCGCCGAGCTGATAGCTGTCCTCGGTGGCGCGGGTGGTGAGCAGCAGCGTCATGGCCAGCCCGCAACCGAGCAGGGCGATGATGGTCGCCACGAAGTACATGCGCCCGCGCGGCATCGGATCCCCGGTGCGCCGCAGCATGGGCGGCAGTTCGGTACGGCCCGCACGGTTCTTGCGCTTGGCGTAAGCCCGCTGCGCCGCACCGGATTTCACCCGGTCCGCCGCTTGCACCCGGCGAGCCCCCCGGCCCGCCGCCTGCGTCCGGATCGTCATAGGGCGGCCCCGATCCCGGAGGGAACAGCGCCCCCGCTCCCCCTGGCCCGATCGGTCCCGGCCGCCTGCGCGCCGGTGTACCGGAGGAAGATCCCCTCCCGCAAACGAACTCGCGTCCGGAACCTCACTGCGCGTCCTCCCCTGCGATGCGTTCCGCGGCCCGCATGCGCACCGGAGCGGCCCGCGGGTTCTCCTCGATCTCCTGCTCGGTGGCCTTCTCCGCGCCCCGGGTCAGAATCTTGAATTCCGGTCCCATGCCGGGAAGTTCGACGGGCAGGTCCAGCGGCGTGCGCGAGACCGAACGCTTCGCCAGCTCCGACTTGACCACCCGATCCTCGAGGGACTGGTAGCTCATGATCACGATGCGGCCGCCCGGCGCGAGCGCGTCCAGCGCCGCGGGCATGGCCGCCTCCAGCGATTCCAGCTCCCGGTTCACCTCGACCCGCAGCGCCTGGAAGGTGCGCTTGGCCGGATGCCCGCCGGTGCGGCGGGCGGCGGCGGGGATGGTGTCGTAGAGCAGTTCCACCAGTTGCGCGCTGGTGGTGAAGGGCGTGCGCTGGCGGCGGCGCAGCACCTCGGAGGCGATTTTCCCCGCGAAGCGTTCCTCGCCATAGATTTTCAGCACCCGGGCCAGGTCACCGTGGCTGTAGTTGTTGAGCACATCCGCGGCGGTGGGACCGGTGGTGGCGTCCATGCGCATATCCAGGGGCGCGTCGATCGAATAGGCGAATCCGCGATCGGCCTCGTCGAGCTGCATGGAGGAGACACCCAGGTCCATCAGAATGCCGCGCACCGAACCTTTGGCGGACAGCCCGGCCTGTTCCAGCGCGCCGGCGATGCCGTCATAGGTGGTGTGCACCAGGGTGATCCGGTCCGCGAACGGTTGTAGTCGTTCACCGGCCAGCTTCAACGCATTGGTGTCGCGATCGAGTCCGACGAGACGAATGTTCGGATAGGTCCGCAGAAAGTACTCGGCATGACCGCCGAGCCCGAGCGTGCAGTCCACATAGACCGCGCCGTCGACGGATTCCAGTGCGGGACCGAGGATTTCGTCTGCGCGATGGAGGAGAACCGGAACATGGCGGGGGCCGTCACTGCTTCGGTGCACCTCGACCTCCCGGATTTCCTGCCTCACGTACGTCGCACGGCCGCCGTGGCGGGTCGCTTGCGATTCTGACTCTGCGGTGGCCAATGCCCCGTGGTCTCTGACCGAAGCACCGCACCTGGCGTTGGGGAAGTACGTCAGGGTCGGTGTCGGGCAGAGGCCGCAGGGCACTCGCCTCGCTGCGGGCTAGAAGATCCCGCCCAGCGACTCGTCTCTGGCCTGCGAGTAGTCCTCCTCGTGCTCGGCGAGGTAGGAATCCCACGCCGTCTTGTCCCAAATTTCGAGGAAGTCGACCGAGCCGATGACCACGCAGTCCTTGGTCAGGTTCGCGTAGCGGCGGTGCTCGATCGACAACGTGATACGGCCTTGAGCATCGGGACGCTGCTCATCGGTGGAAGCCGCCAGCGCCCGGACGAACGCACGGGCCTGCGGATTGCTTCTCGACGCCGCGGCGGCTCGCCGCGCCAAGGCGGTGAACTCGTCCTTCGGGTAAACGGCAAGGCTGTGGTCCTGTCCCTTCGTGACCATCAACCCTCCCGCCAGCTCGTCGCGAAACTTCGCAGGCAACGTCAGTCGCCCTTTGTCGTCCAACCGAGGGGTATAGGTACCGAGAAACAAGCCTCGACACCTCCTACCGGATCACCCTCTCGACTGTTCGGCCTCCTGTAGTGCGCGCTCCACATTACCCCACTTTCCCCCACTTTCAATCGAAAGCGGCGGTGATCTCGGTCCCCGCTTGGCGAACTTCGCAGGTCACACCAGCTATCACGAGGGTGGGGAACTTTCGCCGCAGTTCCCCCGACACGCGCGACGCGCGCCGGCGGGGCCCCGGGAACTGCCAGCAAACCCGCAGATAGCGCGCATATCCGGCGGCCGTGGGGCGGGGTGGGGGATGCGTGTGGGGGGTGGTGGGGAGAAGCGGAAAGGGGGCGACACGCCGTTCGGCGACCTACAGGAAACGCCGTGACGCCACACCTCAAATCGGTGTGGCGTCACGGCGTGTCGCGCTGTCTTCAGTTATTGGAGCAACCCTGGCCCGTGCGTCGCCCCGAAAAGGGCTGCACGACCGACCGGTTCAGTTGTCCTGTTCGAATCTGCGGCGGAAACGATCCTCCATACGGGAGGAGAAGCCGCCCTGCTTCTTCGGCTTGGCGCGCTGGGCGCCCGGACCGCTGCTCGCGCCCGGAACGGCGTCCGTGCCGCGGCCGCCACCGGAAGACATCCGGGGGCCACCGATCAGCAACAGCACGCCCGCGCCGAACATCACAGCGAAACCGATCAAACTGATGATCGGGAAACCGCCCGGCTTGAACGGAGCGGCAATGCCCGCCACCAACAGAAACAGCCCGAGGGCGAACAAAGCCGCCGCTTGGAGTCTGCGTCGTCCCGTGGCAGAACGTAACCGTCCGCCCCGAACGGTCGAGGCGAACTTCGGATCCTCAGCATAGAGCGCGCTCTCGATCTGTTCGAGCATGCGCTGCTCGTGCTCGGAGAGTGGCACGGTACCTCCCCCGGCACTAGGTAGTGGCTGTCGCCTCCGGGTAGGCGACGGATAGCCGACCTTGGCGGCTGTCTGCCACCAATAATACGAGTTCGATCAGAGCGCTACCACCTACTCGCCGATACTCAGGCCAGCATTCCCGCGACCCACCCCGTGCTGGGACGTTGCCGGGCCGCCGCGGCCAGCAGATCTTCCACGTCGTGCAGGAATGCGCCTACCCGCGAAGCGAACTCGTCGGCGCGCCGATCATCGACCGGCCGGGGCAGGCCGGCCTCCAGCGCGGCCCGGGTTTCGGACTGCCCGGTGAAGTAGTCCGCCCACATGGTGAATTCCGGTGCGGCACGCTGCATCAGCACCCAGGCATTGCGGGATCGGGCCCGGGGTGCGCGATCCGCGCCGGTGAGAGCCAGGACCGCGCCGGCGCCGCGGAGGGCGGCGAGGTACGCGGTGCGGAAGCGCTCGGCCGGGTCCTTCTCCCCCGCCGACTGTATGAGCAGGTTGTCGGCCTTGCGCAACAGATCTCCGGCCCGGCCGGAATGCGGCGGGCGTTCGGTTTTGCCGGTCATCGGTACCTCCCCACTCGTCTACCCGTCCGGACCTCACCGGTATTCCCCCGCCGGGTCCGGGACGGCGTCCCGATTCCCCAGCACAGGCGATGAAGATCGAACAAGTATTCGAAGGTTTCACTTGGGATTGAATATAGAGAGACCCACCGACAAGTTCCACGGCCCGCATCCGGGCTACTGTCGGATCCATCCGCCCGCCGCGAACGAGAGCCGCGCCCAACCGATGACCGCAGTCACTCCGAACACCACGCCCGCACCCGTCGTCGTCGATCTCTCGGCCGCGACCCTGCGCGCCCGGCTGCACGACGCCCTGTCGGTCTACGTCGCGGCCATGGACTACCCGCGCGGCACCGAACACCAGCGCGCGCCCATGTGGACCGAGCACACCACGCGGCCCGGCTGGCAGGCCGTGGCGGCGCTGCTCCCCGACGACGACGGCCGTCTCGACCTGCGCACCGCGCCCATCGTGGCCATCGCCTACGGGTATCGCGGCGCGCCGCACCAGTGGTGGCATCAGCAGGTCTACAGCGGGATGCGCCGCACCGGCTGGCCCGAACACGCGGCGCGCGACCTGCTTTCGGACTACTTCGAGCTCACCGAACTGCACGTGCACCCCAGCGCCCAGGGCCGCGGCATCGGCGAGATCCTGCTCACCCGGCTGCTGCAGAACCGCCCCGAGCGCATGGTCCTGCTCTCCACCCCCGAGGTGGACCAGGAAGCCAATCGGGCCTGGAAGCTGTACCGCCGCCAGGGTTTCGGCGATATCGTGCGCCACTTCATCTTCTCCGGCGACACCCGCCGCTTCGCGGTACTCGGACGCCAGCTGCCGCTGTGATGCGGCGAATGCCGGGCGGCGCTTCGCGGCGGTCACGTCCAGCGGCGGCGAACGGCGTCCCGCCGCACCGGGAGATCACCACGGCCACCGGATCGCCCGATCGAGACGGCAGGACGCCGGTCGGAGCCGGGGCGCCGCTTCGACACGACCGGCCCCGAGGACTCACTACACAGCGCGTGGCGGTTGCCGCTTCGAGCGCGGGACGAAAGGGATGCGCAGTGCAGGGAATCCGACGCCGCGAGGTCGTCGCATGAGCGTGGTGATCATCGGCTCGGGGCACAATGCGCTGGTCGCGGCGTGCTATCTCGCCCGGGCGGGGCATGCGGTCGAGGTACTCGAGCGGGACACGGTGCTCGGTGGAGCCGTGTCGACGGTGGAGCGGTTCCCGGGGCATCGGGTGGATCGCGGGTCGTCGGCGCACATCATGGTGCGGCACACGGGGATCATCGAGGAGCTGGAGCTCGCGCGGTTCGGGCTGCGGTATATCGACTGTGATCCTTGGGCTTTCGCGCCCGCGCCGCCGGGCGCCGACCTGCCGCCGATCGTGTTCCACCGGGACGTGGACCGCACGTGCGCGTCCATCGCCGCGGCCTGCGGAGAGCGGGATGCGGTGGCGTACCGGCGGTTCGTGAAGGTGTGGGGCGAGCGGAGCGCGCGGGTGATGCGGGCGTTCGGGGGCGCGCCGACCGGCGGGAACCTGCTGCGGTCGTTCTGGGGGCTGGACGCGCGGGAGGCGGCGGGCGCGACCGGGCGCGGCAGCGGGAACGCGCTCTCGCGGGAGATGATGCAGACCGGGGACGCGCTGCTGGACAGCCTTTTCGACAGCGAGCGGCTGAAGGCGGCGCTGGCCTGGTTCGGCGCGCAGTCCGGCCCGCCCATGTCCGAACCCGGGTCCGCGCCCATGGTGGGGTTCGCGGCGCTCATGCACACGCTGCCGCCCGGGCGCGCGGTCGGCGGCAGCGGCGCGTTGAGCGAAGCCCTGGTGGCGCGTTTGCGGAGTGATGGCGGAACCGTAAGCCCCGGTGACGCCGTGATTTCCGTCGCACGCGCCGGAAACGGCTGGCGGGTGCGCACCGCGAGCGGGCGGAACCTGCACGCGGACACCGTGATCGCGGGCAGTCACATCCTGACCACGCTGGAGTTGTTGGAGCAGGGCGGATTCGACGCGGGCACGATCGCGGACTGGCGGCGGCGGATCCGCGTCGGGCCGGGCATCGGCATGGTGGTGCGGGCGGCGACCAGCGCGCTGCCGCAGTATCCGGGCGCGAAACCCGAAGAGTCGGCGCACGGTCTGCAACTCCTGGTGAGCGACCGGCGCCAGCTGCGGCGGGCACACGGCGCGGCCATGGCCGGCGATCTGCCGCCGCGCCCGGTGGTGCTGGCCATGAGCTTCAGCGCCCTGGACCCCACCCTCGCCCCGCCCGGGCAACATCAACTCTCCCTGTGGGCCCAATGGCATCCCTACGAACTCGCCGACGGTAGCTCGTGGGTTGCACACGCCGACCACGAGGGCGACCGCATCATCGCCGAAGTAGACGCCCACGCACCGGGATTCGCCGGCGCCGTGCTCGACCGCTTCGTCCAGACCCCCGCAGACCTGGAACGCGAGATGGGATTGATCGGCGGCAATGTCATGCACGTCGAGATGTCCATAGACCAGATGTTCATGTGGCGACCGCTGCCGGAAATGGCCGGGCACCGCGTCCCGGGTGCACCGGGCCTGTACCTGACCGGCGCGTCGACCCATCCCGGCGGCGGCGTCTCCGGCGCGAGCGGCCGCAGCGTCGCCCGGCTCGTCGAACGCGACCTGCGCTCACGCCGACCAAGCTTCCTGCGCCGGTGAACAACCTGAACCCTCCGAGCTGGGCGACGGCGGATTCGCCGGACTGCCGGGGCGTTCCGACGGCAGGAGCGCGCGGCGGACAAGAACAGAGGTGCTCGGGTGGTCCAGGGCTGGCGTCATGTTGAGCAGGCCGACTGCAATCGCGGCGTTGCCAGCGGTGTTGCTGGTGCTGGTGCAAATCAGTTATCCGCTCACGCACGGCTCCGCCCGCGATGGGGTGACCGTGGCAGTGGTCCTGCTTTCGGCCGCTACGGCGCTGACGCACGCGGCGCTCACGCGCGGGGCGCTGTGGGCGGCCGGGTTTCTGGTGATCGTGTCGGGGGTCGGGTTCGTCGCCGAGATGATCGGGACGGCGAGTGGTGTGCCGTTCGGTTGCTATGACTATGCGAGCGGGCGGATCGGGCCGGAGCTGGCCGGGGTGCCGTTGATCGTGCCGCTGGCTTGGACCGGTGGGTTGTATCCGGTGTGGATCGTGGCCGGGATGTTGTATCCCCGCGCGTGGCAGCGGGTTTCGATGACGGCGGTGGGGGCGGTGGGGTGGGATCTGTTCCTGGATCCGCAGATGGTGGCCGATGGGCAGTGGACGTGGTGCTCGAGTGTCGCGGGGCTGCCGGGGTTGCCGGATATTCCGGTGACGAACTATGTGGGCTGGCTGGGCGTGGCGGCGGTGATGGCGGGGCTGCTGCAGCTGTGGGATCGGACCGCGCCCGATAGCGGGGTCGCGCGTGTCGTTCCGGTCGCGGTGTTCGGGTGGACTTGGCTGGGGTCGGCGCTGGCGCACGCGGTGTTCCTGGGGCTGCCGGTGTCGGCGATCTACGGGTTTCTCGGGCTCGGCGCGCTCGGGTTTCCGCTGGTTCGCGCGTTACGCGCCCGTCGAATCACGCTGGGGCCCGGGGGTCATGGCACGATGTGAGCCGTGCAGCCGAGTCCGATCATCGCCATCGCAGGGGAAACGCTCGAATCCGCGCCGGTTGTGCGGCGACCGCGCCGTTGGGTGCGGGTCGCGGCGGCCGTACTTTTCGCGGCGCTGGCGGTAATGCTGACCGGGTGCCTGCGCGTACAGGTCTCGATGGGCGTGTCGTCCAACGACCGGGTGTCCGGGCGCATCATCGCCGCGGCCGTGCCGCAGAACAACCAGGACAAGGGCCCGCAGCTGAAAGCGCCCGACGCGCTCTCGTCCAAGGTGCGCGTGGACTCCTACTCCCAGGACGGGTACGTCGGCAGCCAGGTCTATTTCGACGATCTCACCTTCGGTGAGGTGCAGCAGCTGGGCAGCCTGTCCGACCAGACCCAGGGCATGTTCACCCTGCAGTTCAGCCGCTCCGGCGACCTGGTCACGCTGACCGGCCGCGTCGATCTCAAGAGCCTGCCGCCGCGCGGTTCCGACGTCCAGTTCACCATCGCCTTCCCGGCCCGCGTGGCCACCACCAACGGCACCCGCGAGGGCGATTCCGTGGTGACGTGGAAGCTGCCCGCCGGCGAGGTCACCAACCTGAACGCCGAAGTCGGCTACTCCGACCCGAATACGCGCTCCTTCGCGGGCTGGGCGGGCATCGTCGGCGGCATCACCCTGGCCGTGGCCGCCGTGGTCGCCGTCCTCGCCTACATGAGCCGCAACCCCGACCCGCCGGCCTACGTCCGCGCCGCCCGCTGGATCCGCCCCGACAAGACCTTCACCGACACCCGCGAATGATCGCCGCCCGCCTGGTGCGGGCGGGCACCGGCCTCGCCGTCGCCGGAGCCGTTGCCGCCCTGGGCAATCGCCTCACCATGCGGCAGCTCCGCGATCACGCCGAAACGGTGACCGAACCGGTCACCGTCTGCGTGCCGGCTCGCGACGAGGCCGACCGCCTCCCCGCGCTGATTGCTGATCTGCTTGCCCAGCAAGGACTTCCGCACCTTCGCGTCATAGTCCTCGACGACGCGTCCATCGACGGCACTCACGCCGCGGCCGCCGCCGCAATCAGCCGCGACTCCCGATTCACCCTGGTACGCAACGAAACCGAGCCGCCGGCGGGCTGGAACGGCAAGACCGCCGCGTGCGATCTCCTGGCCGCCCTGGCCGGGGCCTCACCGCCCCCTCGCGATCGGAGCAAATCGCGGGCGGACGGCGGCGGGCCGGGTGGAACGGATGATCCCATCGATCGCCCCGAGGAGCCTGCCGCCTTCGCGAAAACCCAGCGCGACCGGGAGACCGGCACAAATCGGCACGAATCCGGTTGCGACGCAGGCACGCTCGTATTCCTGGATGCCGATGTGCGATTGACGCCACGGGCGCTGGCGGCGGCGGTCGGTGAGCTGCGGCGGTCGGGGGCGGCGCTGGTCTGTCCGTGGCCACGGCAGCGGGCCGGGTCGATTGCCGAGTGGCTGGTACAGCCGCTGCTGGCTTGGTCGTGGGCATCGACTTTGCCGGTGGCGGTGGGGAATCGGAGTCTGCGGCCGTCGATGGCGGTGGCGTGCGGGCAGTTCCTGGTGTTCGATGCCGAGGCTTATCGTGCGATCGGCGGACATGCGGCGGTGGCCGGTGAGGTGACCGAGGATCTGGCGATCGCCCGGGAGCTGCGGCGGGCGGGGCGGCGGACCGTGCTGGTCGGTGGCGGGCGGGTCGCGGCGACCCGGATGTACCGGGGCGCAGGCGAAGTCGAGGCCGGGTATACGCGCTGGCTGTGGTCGGCTTACGGCGGTCCGGTGGGCAGTCTGGCTGTCGGTGTGTTCGCCGCGCTCGCCTATTGGGTGCCGCCGATCGCCGCGCTGGGCGGACGCGGCAGGGTTCGGCGGATCGGGGCGCTGGGATATGCGGCGGGCGTGGCTGGGCGGCTCCTCGCGCGCTCCACCGAGAACGGCGGGCCTATTACGCGCGCCGATATGGTTGCGGCGCTGGCACATCCGGTGTCGATCGCGGCATACGCACGCCTGTCGGCGCGCTCCCATCGCGCGCACCGCGACCGTGCGCTGTCCTGGAAAGGCCGAGCTCTCCCCACCGATCGGTGAACCAGGCAGAACACCCACGTCGGCGAACCGGGCCACTTCTCCCCCACGCTCACCAGGCCACCGACCAAGTATCCCCGCTGGACCGCCGAGACCCGTTGGGTCCGAACGGATTCAGGGAACGGGGGTGATTCCCACCGTCGGGAAGAAGAAGCAGGAGCTCTGGCCGTTGCGGACCACGCCGAACATGGTCGCCAGGACCGTGCCCGAGCCGGTGTCGACCGGTACGGCGCGCACGCCGCCGCGCGGGAGGGCGCTGGTGAAGAAATCGCTGACGGCCTGTTCGACGACCGGGCGCAGTTCGCTGGGCACCTGGGGCGGGATCATGCCGCTGACGACCTGGGCCAGCGAGCCCATGGGCGCCGCGCCGCCCCGGCCGGTGGTCAGGTTGAGCCAGATGACCTGCATGCCCGAGGTATCCGCGCCGTCGGCGTTGAGGCCGTAGGGGACGAAGGCGTACATGGTCTGGCCCGCCTTGACCGCGGACAGGTCGAGCCCGGGGATGGAGACCGCGTAGCGCGGCCATGGCCCGGGGATGGCGCCGGCGACGGCGGGCGCGAGACCGAGCACGGTGCCGCCCAGGCAGAACGGGGAGGCGGTCGGGTAGAGGAACGGTTCGACGCCCAGAGCCTGGAGACCGTCGAGGGTCTGCCCGTAGGCGGAGAACCAGTCGGAGGGCGCGGCGGCCTGGTTGGCGCGATTGATCGCAGCGAGCATGGCGGCGGCCTCTGCGGTACCGGTTGCGGGGGCGGCGAATTGGCCGGCTCCGGGGGCGATGGCTTGGGTCTCACCCGATGGCGCGGCGGTTGCCGGACCGGTGGCGGTGAGCAGGGCGCAGGCACCGAGTACGCCCGCGAAACGGATGAGATCGGTCCTCACAGGCATTCGCTTGCTCCCCTCGAAATCATGGTCCGAGGGCGACGGTACTCCGCCTACCAGCGAAATCCCGGCATTCCACTCGGCACGCCGGGGTGCGGAACCCCGGCGTGCGCACTGGAATCAGGCCGAGGCGGGAGCCGCCGACACGGTGTAACCGAGGTTCGCCAGCACTTCGCTGGTGGCCTTGGCGAAATTCAGGGTGATGAAGTGCAGGCACGGCGCGCCCTCGTCGATGAGCCGCTGCGCCATCTCGGTGGCGATCTCGATACCGGCGGCGCGCACCGCGGCGCGATCCTCCTCCGGCCCGTCGCCGGCGGCCTTCTGCAACCGTTCCAGCACCGCCGCCGGCAGTTCGCGGCCCGACAGTTCGACCGCGCGCTGCACGGTGCGCAGCGAGGTGATCGGCATCAGCTCGGGAATGATCGGCTTGTCGCCCTCGACCGGATCGTGCTTGACCACCCGATCGCGCAGGCGCAGGTAGTGATCGACGTCGAAGAACATCTGCGTGATCGAGTACTCCGCGCCCGCACGCAGTTTCGCGGTCAGGTGCGCGGTGTCGTGCTCGAGGCTGGTGGAGCGCGGATGCCCCTGCGGGAACGAGGCCACGCCGACATGGAAGTCGCCGAGGTCGCGCACCATGCGCACCAGTTCGTCGGCGTACTCGACGCCTTCGGGATGCCGCACCCACTCCCCCAGCGGATCGCCCGGCGGATCGCCGCGCAGCACCAGCAGATTCCGGATGCCGGAATCCGCGTACGCGCCGACGATCGAACGCAGTTCGGCGACACTGTGATCCACGGCGGTCAGATGCGCCACCGTCAGCAGCGTGGTCTCGCGCGCCAGCTGCCCGGTCACCCGGATGGTGCGATCGCGGGTGGAACCGCCCGCACCGTAGGTCATCGACACGAACGCCGGATGCAGCCGCTCGAACTCCCGCGCCGCCCGCCACAACCGAGCCTCACCGGCCGCGTCACGCGGCGGATTGAACTCGACCGAGAACGGAACCGACCCATCGGGCCGCGGGCCCAGCTGCTGCACCACGGAGCGAGTTCCGGACACTTGCGGTGTGCGGGAAACTCGGCCAGGGGTCGAATATCCCCGTACATTGTCGAAACTCACCCGGCCATTTTAAGGGGCGGCAAGCGCGCTCCACGCGGGCCCCGGGCCGGAAGCCGCGCCGCGCCGCTCCCCGGGTGCGCGCGCGACCTGGAATTCCCGCTCGGACCCGGGGAATCGGGCGCTACGGCGGGCGGATCGCCGGGCCGTGCGCTCCCGGCCGACCGATTCCGTGGGGCGACCGGGCGCTCGGTACAGTCGGCGGCGGGGATTTTTCGGCGTCGCGCGGGGAGCGCGGCCACACCACAGGAGGTTCCTCTGTCCGCCGGACCTGGTACTCCGACCCGCAATCCGGTCGGTGCGGGCGCAGTCGTCGCCGCCGTGGAGGAACGACTCGAGGGGTTCTTCGCGACCCGCGCCGAGCTCGTGGAACCGCTCGGACCCGTGTTCGTGGACGCCGCCGCGGCGCTGCGGGACTTCGTGCTGCGCGGCGGCAAGCGCACCCGCCCGGCCTTCGCGTGGACCGGCTGGCTGGGCGCGGGCCGCGATGCGGCGGAGCCGGAGGCCGATGCCGTGCTGACCGCCTGCTCCGCGCTGGAGCTGGTGCAGGCGTGCGCGCTCATCCACGACGACATCATCGATTCCTCGCGCACCCGGCGCGGCTTCCCGACCGTGCACGTGGATTACGAAGAGCGGCACCGGAATCGGAGCTGGGCGGGTGATTCCGCTCACTACGGCGAGAGCGTCGCCATCCTGATCGGCGATCTGGCGCTGGCCTGGGCCGACGATATGGTCCGCG
Organism: Nocardia yamanashiensis NBRC 100130; assembly: GCF_001613325.1. Classification (GTDB taxonomy): domain Bacteria; phylum Actinomycetota; class Actinomycetes; order Mycobacteriales; family Mycobacteriaceae; genus Nocardia; species Nocardia yamanashiensis. The sequence continues at coordinate 161,876 of NZ_BDCD01000020.1, forward strand.
ACGCGGGCCTGCCCGCCGCGGCCGCCGCCCGCTTCGCCCCCGTGTGGGCGGGCATGCGCACCGAGGTGCTGGGCGGGCAGCTGCTCGACATCTACGGCGAGGTCAGCGGCGACGAGACCGTGGCGGCGGCACTGCGCATCAACCGGTACAAGACCGCCGCCTACACCATCGAACGTCCGCTGCACATGGGCGCGGCCCTGGCCGGCGCCGACGCCGACCTGATCGCCGCCTATCGCGAATTCGGCACCGATATCGGCATTGCCTTCCAGCTCCGCGACGACCTGCTGGGCGTCTTCGGCGATCCCGCTGTGACCGGGAAACCGTCCGGCGACGATCTGCGCGAAGGCAAGCGCACGGTCCTCATCGCCGAGGCCCTCCAGCGCGCCGACCACTCGAACCCGGCCGCCGCCACGCTGATCCGCACCAGCCTGGGCACCGACGTGACGCCCGAGCAGGTCACCGAACTGCGCGCCGTCCTCACCGAACTGGGCGCGGCCGACGCCGTCGAGCAGCGCATCACCGGCCTCACCGAACAGGCCCTGACGGCCCTGGACGCCAGCACCGCCACCACCGACGCAAAGCAGCAGCTGCGCGCCATGGCCCTCGCCGCCACCGCGCGGGCCTACTGACCACGACCGTTAGGGCGCACTGATCACGACCGCGCGGGCCTCCTGATCGCGCCCGCGCGGTGCACTGATACGGTCCAGCCACCAGGCGAATTGTCCGCTGCGGCAGGCTCGCACAGCGACAGCCGCCGGGCGATGACCGGGTCCGTCCCGCTCGCCGGTCCCGGCACGCTGACCACCGGACTCGGTTCGCGCATGCGAATGGTGTGCGGCCGGACAGGTGCGGGCAGGGCGGCGAGCGCGTGACGGGCGCGTGAGACGGATGACGGCTCCGGTAGGGGCGGGAGAGCGGGCGCGTGATGAAAACGGTTGCGGGAGCGACTGATCGGGTCGTGGTCGTCGGGGCCGGACTGTCGGGGCTGGCTGCCGCGCTGCATCTGATCGGAGCGGGACGGCGGGTTACCGTGCTCGAGCGCGCGGATCATCCGGGCGGCCGGGTCGGGCGGTACCGGGGGCCGGATTACGAGATCGACTCCGGGGCGACGATTCTGACTGTTCCGCAGCTGATCGACGAGGCGCTGGGCGCGGTCGGGCAGACCCGGGAGAGCGTGGGGTTGCGGATCATCGAGATGGAGCCCGCGTATCGGGCGCGGTTCGCCGACGGGAGCGATGTCGGGGTCTACTCGGATCCGAAGGCCATGGCGGCCGAGGTGGAGCGGGTGCGGGGTTCCGGTGCGGCGCAACGGTATCGGCGACTGCGGGGCTGGCTGGGCGGGGTGTACGAGGCCGAGTTCGGGCAGTTCATGGACACCAATTTCGATTCGCCCCTGGACATGGTGCGGATTCCGGAGAAGCGGCGGGCGCTGCTGAAGCTGGTGCGGCTGGGCGGGTTCGGACGGCTCGGGCCGCGGGTGCGGAAGATCATGGGCGATGAGCAGCTCGCCCGGCTGTTCAGTTTCCAGGCATTGTTCGCGGGGACCTCGCCGGATCAGGCGCTCGCTGTTTACGGAGCTATCCCGTATATGGACACCTGCCTGGGGGTTTCGTACCCCGAGGGCGGCATGCGGGCCATCGCCGAGGCCATGGCGAAGGCGTTCACCGAGGCCGGAGGCACGCTCGAGCTGAACGCCGAAGTCGCCGGGATCAATTACGAGGGCAAGCGGGCGACCGCCGTGCACACCGCCGACGGGCGCGCCCTGCCCTGCGATGCCGTGGTGGTAACCGCCGATATCGGCTCGCTCGCCCGCTTCGGGCTGCGCCGACGCCGCTGGTTGCGCGCCTCACCGTCGGCGGTGGTCGCACACGGCACCGTGCCCGCGGACGTGGCGGCGAGCTGGCCCGTGCAGGCGCATCACACCATCGACTTCGGGCAGGAGTGGACGCGGACGTTCGCCGAGATCGCGGCGCGGCGCGGGCGCGGTCAGCTGATGAGCGATCCGTCGCTGCTGCTGACCCGGCCGGCGCTGACCGACCCGAACCTGTACCTCGATCGCACCGAACCGCACATCGACGCGACCGGTCGGTTGGGTGAGACCCGGCGCTACGAACCTTTCTCACTCCTGGCCCCGTGCCCGAATCTGGATGCGGCGCCGCTGGACTGGGACCGCCTCACCCCCTACTACCTGCGCGAACTCCTGGAGACCCTGGAAGCCCGCGGCTACCAAGGCATTTCGACCGCGTTCACCGTCGACCACATCGACACCCCACGCACCTGGGCCCGCCAGGGCATGCTCGCGGGCACCCCGTTCTCCGCCGCACACCTGTTCCGGCAAACCGGCCCGTTCCGTACCCGGAACCTGGTGCGCGGGCGCGAAAACGTGGTCCTGGCAGGCTCGGGAACCGTTCCCGGCGTCGGCGTGCCGACCGTGCTGCTGTCCGGAAAACTGGCCGCGGCACGCATCACAGGGTGATCTCCGACATGCCCGGACCCGATCACCCCGCACCGGGGCGGTAGCACCGGCCGCGAAGCACTAGACTGACCGGCGTCCTGAATCCAGCGCGGCCGACCGCCGCCGACCTTTCCGGGGGGAACGACCGCCTTATGCCGACCCCCGATACGGACGCCGCCATCGCCCCGGACGCCACCCGCGCCCGCGCTGTCGCGACGCCGCGCCCGGACCATCGGACCCCGTCGCATCACCCGCTGCACAATGCCGCCGATTTCGCGCGCAGCCCGGAAGGGCATGCCGCGGCGCTCGGGTTCTTCGGCGCGCTGCTGATCACCTTCGGCGGTTTCGGCGCGGGCAGCGTGCGCCGCACCGATCCGCTGCTCGAGGCCGCGCACCTGTCGTGGCTGCGGTTCGGGCACGGGTACGCGCTGTCGACGGTGTTCGTCTGGATCGGCGTGCTCGCCATGATCACCGCGTGGGTGCGCTTGGGGCGCATCGTCATCGGCAATCAGCCGGGCGCGACGGTGAGCTTGAACGAGCTGCGCGCCATCGTCGGCATCTGGATCTTCCCGCTGCTGTTCGCGGTGCCCATGTTCAGCCGCGACGCCTACTCGTATCTCGCCCAGGGCGCGCTGCTGCGCGACGGCTTCAACCCGTACCTGGTCGGGCCGGTGCAGAACCCGGGCATCCTGCTCGACAATGTCAGCCCGGTCTGGACCACCACCACCGCGCCCTACGGGCCGATCTTCCTGCTCATGGCGCGCGGCATCACCACCATCACCGGCGACAACGTGGTGGCGGGGACCATCGCGCTGCGGCTGGTCATGCTGCCCGGTCTGGCGCTGATGCTCTGGGCGGTACCGCATCTGACCAAGCATCTGGGCGGCAAGCCGACCGTGGCGGTGTGGCTGGCGGTGCTCAATCCGCTGGTGCTGATCCATCTGATCGGCGGCGTGCACAACGAGATGCTCATGGTCGGGCTGATGACCGCCGGTATCGCGCTGGTGCTCGAACACCATCACGCGGCGGGCATCGTGGTGGTGGCGATCGGCGTGGCGGTGAAGGCGACCGCGGGCGTGGCGCTGCCGTTCCTGGTGTGGATCTGGATGATTCACGAACGCGAGCGCCGGGCCGCGCAGAACGAAGGCGAACTGCCGCATCCGGTACGGACTTTCGCCAAGATCAGCGGGCTGGGCGTGGCCGTGTTCGTGGTGGTGTTCGCGGTGGCCACCTGGCTGACGGGGCTGGGGCGTGACGGGGTCGGCTGGCTGACCGCGCTCTCCGGCTCGAAGAAGATCATCAACTGGCTGTCGCTGCCGACCGTGATGGCGCACATGGTCACCTGGGTGACGCCGCTGCGCCTGGAATCGGTGCTGTCGGTGACCCGCACCATCTGCGCGATCGCCATGGTCGCGGTGCTCGTCTGGGCCTGGTGGCGGTTCAAGAGCACCGAACGCGAAGCGGTGATGGGCATCCTGGTCGCATTCGTCGCGATCGTCATCCTCTCCCCCGCCGCGCTGCCCTGGTACTACTCCTGGCCGCTGGCCCTGGCCGCCGGATTCGCCCTGTCCACCAGGACATTGCAATGGCTGGTCGGCCTGTGCACCTGGCTCATGCTGGTCTTCCAGCCCGACGGCTCCATCGGCCTGTACAACTTCGTGCACGTGGCCCTGGCCACCTTCGCCGCCGTCGTCGCGGCCCTCGCGCTGAAGAACGCGGACCCGCTGAAGCTCAGCGCCCACCACCCGCAACGCGAGGCGGCACGGGCGGACGGCGTCGGCCACGCCGCCACCACATGACCGGCGCCCACCTGACCAGCATCGGCGGATCGGCGGAGGAGGCTCAGCTCGCGCGCGCCTACCGGGACTGCCGCCGGGTCGCCGCGGCGCACGGGCGGACGTATTTCCTGGCCACGCGTCTGCTGGAGGCGGAGCGAAGACCGGCCGTGCACGCGCTGTACGCGTTCGCGCGCATGGTGGACGACATCGTCGATGCCGCGGACGCCCCCGCGCACGCCGCCGAATCGACGCGGGCGCTGGATCGCATCGAATACGAACTACGCGGGCGGCTGGTGCACACGCCGGCCGTCGCCCCGGCGAACGACGAAGACCGGATCCTGCTGGCCGTCTCCGACACCATCCGGCGCTATGAGATTGCGCCGGAACACTTCTGGGTGTTCCTCGACTCCATGCGCATGGACATTCCGGGCGGCCCGCAATACCGCGACCGCTACCCGTCGATGGCCGCCCTGCGCGAATACATGCGCGGTTCGGCCGCCGCCATCGGCCTGCAACTGCTCCCGGTCCTCGGTACCGTCGTCCCCCGCGCCGAAGCCGAACCCGCGGCCGCCGCCCTCGGCGAAGCCTTCCAGCTCACCAACTTCCTGCGCGACGTCGCCGAAGACCTCGACCGCGGCCGCATCTACCTCCCCACCGACGAACTCTCCGCCTTCGACGTCGACGCCGACCTGCTCCACCACTGCCGCCGCACCGGCCGCACCGACGAACGCGTCCGCCGCGCCCTGGCCCACCTGATCGCCGTCAACCGCGGCATCTACCGCCGCGCCGTCCCCGGTATCGACCTGCTGACCCCCCGCGTCCGCCCCGGCATCCGCACCGCGGCCACCCTCTACAGCGGCATCCTCGACGAGATCGAGCGCAACGACTACACCATCTTCACCCGCCGCGCGGTAGTCCCCGCCCACCGCCGAATCCGCGTCGCCGCAAAAGAATTCGCCGCCTCCCGCCCATTCCGCGGCACCACCCCCCACTGACCGGCCACGGCGGCCGAAACAAGTGGGGGTGCGGGACATTTCCCGCACCCCCGCTTTCACGCACCCCGGCATGTCAATGCCGGGGTGCGGATCAACTTCCGCTCAGAACGGGTCCGCGGCCGCGCGGCGAATGACCTCACGCGCCAGGGGCCCGTGCAGGGCGTCGATGGGGCGACCCGGGAGCGAGTCGTCCTCTTTGTAGATCCATTCCAGGATCTCTTCGTCGGTGTATTTACCGTCACGCATGACGGTGATCAGCGGGGTCACATGCTTGGCGACGGCCCCGGTGGAGTCGAAGAACTCCTTGGGGATGCCGGCCACGCCGTCGCGGCGGACCGCGATGATCTGGTGGTCGCGCAGCATCTGATGCACCCGGGTGACCACCATGCCCAGCTGTTCTGCCACGTCGGGCAGCGGGATCAGGGTCACCGAGTCCGGCAGGACGTCTTCGCTGCAAGGAAAGGCACTCACGGCGATAACGGTAGTCGCTCGCGTCGCCACGGTCGCATCACACCCCGACGCGACTACCATCGGGTGAGCCGCACCGGGCGGCCTGGGACGTGGAAGGGCAATACTCAGTTGATCGGCGAGATGCTGGAAGGGCGCTACCGCATCGACGCGCCGATCGCGCGTGGCGGTATGTCCATGGTGTTCCGGGGGGTGGACACCCGGTTGGACCGACCGGTCGCGATCAAGGTGATGGATCCGAAATTCGCCTCCGATCCCCAATTCCTGACGCGATTCGAACTGGAGGCGCGCGCGGTCGCCAAGCTCAAGCACCCGTCGCTGGTCGCGGTGTACGACCAGGGCGTGGACGGCGACCACCCCTTCCTGATCATGGAATTGGTGGAGGGCGGCACGCTGCGCGAGCTGCTGCGCGAACGCGGCCCGATGCCGCCGCACGCGGTGCGCGCGGTAGCCGAACCGGTGCTGCAGGCCATCGGGGTGGCGCACGCAGCAGGTCTGGTGCATCGCGATATCAAGCCCGAGAACGTGCTCATCTCCGATTCCGGCGAGGTGAAGATCGCCGATTTCGGCCTGGTGCGCGCCGTCGCCGAAGCCAAGATCACCGCCGACAGCGTGATTCTCGGCACGGCCGCCTATCTTTCGCCCGAACAGGTCACCACCGGCGATGCCGACGCCCGCAGCGACGTGTACTCGGCCGGCATTCTCATCTTCGAAATGCTCACCGGCCGTACGCCTTTCACCGGCGACAATTCGCTCTCGATCGCCCTGCAGCGCACCGAGAAGGACGTGCCCAGCCCGAGCCGGTTCATCGGCGGCGTCCCGCCGGAGATCGACGAACTGGTCGCGCACGCCACCGCCCGCGAACCGTCGCACCGCTTCCCCGACGCCACTTCGATGGCCAATGAGCTACGCCGGATCGCCCGCGAACTGCAGCTACCCGACTACCGGGTGCCCGCGCCGCAGGAATCGGCCGAACACCTCAGCGCCCGCTACCAGGTCGGCGGCCCGACGCCGCAGATGCCCGCCCGGGCCCCGCACACCCCCGCCCCGGTTCGGCACGCCCCCGCTCGCCACGCCCCGCAGGCCGCCGGCGCGCGCCAGAGCCCGCCCGGCGCAACCGATCTCACCACCAGACTCCCGGTGGACCCGCCCACCGAATTCGTGCAGCCGCCGCATCAGCAGACCCGGGTGATGACCGCCGCGCGCGAACTCGCCCCCGATTACGCACCGCCCAGCGCCCCGCCCACCCAGCAGCAGCCGCCCGGGCGCGGCGATTTCATCGAGGATCGCGGCAAGTCCCGGCGGCGGGTGATGATCTGGCTGGGCATCGTGATCACCCTCGCACTGCTGCTCGGCATCGGCGGCTGGTGGCTCGGGGTGGGCCGCTACGACGCGGTCCCGTCGATCGCGGGCATGGATCAGCAGAAGGCGGTCAGCACCCTGCAGTCCGCCGGTTTCGAAACCGAGATCCGCAACAAGGCTTCCGATACGGTGCCGGCCGGCAATGTGGTCGGCACCGATCCGTCCGCCGGCAGCAAGGTCCTCAAGGGCGCGACCATCGCCGTGCTGGTGTCCAGTGGTAAGCCCAAGGTCCCCGACATCCAGCCCGGACAGGCCGTGGACGCTGTCAACAAGGCCATTCGCGAGGCCGGATTGACGCCCGTGGACGCCGGCGAGGTCGGCAGCACCGCGCCCAAAGGCAGTGTGGCCAAGGTCGATCCGGGCCCCGGCACCGTGCTGCCCGCCAACGCGCAGGTGAAGGTCTACCGCAGCAAGGGCTCGCAGCCGGTCAAGGTGCCCGATGTGAGCGGCAAGACCGAGGAAGAGGCGCGCACGGCCCTGCAGAAGGCCGGGCTGACCGTCAGCTCCACCCGCAGCGAATACGACGGCAAGGTGAAGTCCGGGCAGGTCATCGGCACCGATCCCGCGTCCGGCACCACTGTGGACTCCGGCAACGGCGTGGTGCTGCTGGTCAACAACGCGCTCGAGATGCCCTCGGTGCTCGGCAACAGCGTCGCCACCGCGCGCGCCAAACTGGAGGGTATGGGGCTGACCGTCACGGTGCGGCAGCTGGCCTCCAACGATTCCTCGATCGTCATCTCGCAGAGTGTCGCGCCCACCGCGAACGTGGAGCCGGGCGCCAATATCACGCTGGTCGCGTTGCCCTGATCGCTAACTCCCATAGGAAATACGTACGGCCCGATCGGATTCCGATCGGGCCGTACGTATTCGCTTGTCGCGCAGGGATGATCAGCGCAGCATTTCCGCGACCAGGAAGGCCAGTTCGAGGGACTGCTGAGTGTTCAGGCGCGGATCGCAAGCGGTCTCGTAGCGCTCTTCGAGGTTGAGGTCCGAGATGTCCTGCGCGCCGCCGAGGCATTCGGTGACGTTCTCACCGGTGAGCTCGATGTGCAGGCCGCCCGGATGGGTGCCCAGCGCGTGATGCACCTCGAAGAAGCCCTGCACCTCGTCCACGATGCGATCGAAATGCCGGGTCTTGTAACCGGTCGACGCCTCGTGGGTGTTGCCGTGCATGGGATCACACTGCCAGATCACCTGATGTCCGGTGGCCTGCACCTTCTCGATGATGGCGGGCAGCACATCGCGCACCTTGCCATTGCCCATGCGCGCCACCAGGGTCAGCCGGCCGGGCTCGTTGTTCGGGTCCAGGCGCTCCACGTACTCCACGGCCATCTCCGGCGTGGTGGTGGGACCGATCTTCAGGCCGATGGGGTTGGCCAGCAGTTCGGCGAAGGCGATGTGCGCGCCGTCGAGCCCGCGGGTGCGCTCGCCGATCCACAGGAAGTGCGCCGACAGGTCGTACAGCGACGGCTCACCGGTCACCGGATGCTCGGCCAGCCGCAGCATGGCGCGCTCGTAATCCAGCACCAGCGCTTCGTGACTGGCGTACAGGCGGGCGCTGGACAGGTTGGGATCGTTGACCCGGCAGGCGTTCATGAACGCCAGCGCGCGATCGATCTCGGTGGCCATGGCCTCGTAGCGGGCGCCGGCCGGGGACTGGGCGACGAATTCGCGGTTCCAGTCGTGCACCTTGTGCAGGTCGGCCATGCCGGCGGAGGTCAGCGCGCGCACCAGGTTCATGGCGGCCGAGGCATTGGCGTAGGCGCGCACCAGGCGCGAGGGATCATGTTCGCGCAGACCGGCATCGGCGGTCAGCGAGTTGACCATGTCGCCGCGGTAGGACTTGAGGCCCAGCGCGTCGGTGTCGGAGGACCGCGGCTTGGCGTACTGGCCGGCGATGCGCGCGACCTTGACCACCGGCAGGCTGGCGCCGTAGGTGAGCACCACGGCCATCTGCAGCAGGGTGCGGATATTGCCGCGGATATGCGGTTCGGTGTTGTCGGCGAAGGTTTCCGCGCAGTCGCCGCCCTGCATGAGGAAGGCCTCGCCGCGGGCGACCTCGGCCAGTCGTAGCTTGAGTTCCTCGACCTCGGCGGGCACGCAGATGGGCGGCACGGATTCGAGCACGGTGCGCATCTTGGCGGCCTGCTCGGGATCCCACGAAGGCTGCTGCAGCGCCGGTCGGGCCAGGGCGTCGTCCAGACGCCGACGCAGCTCGGCGGGCAACGGGGGCAGCTCGGGCAAGCGATCGATCGGTACGTCGACGGTCCAGTTCACCCGTTCAGAATACGGACCGCTATCGGTGACTTGGACCACCCCCAGGGTGAGGATGACTCACACCGTGCCGGATGGTCTGCGCCTGCCGGGCGGGAGCCGGGCGCGGTTGCCTAGGCTGGCACATCGGACGATCCGCGCGGATCGGCGAGCTTGTCGGTGGCGGCGGTCAGCGGCGACGAACTGAGGAGAGAACCATCCGGTATTTTTACGACTCGGAATTCATCGAGGACGGGACCACCATCGACCTGGTGTCGATCGCCGTCGTCTGCGAGGACGGGCGCGAATATTACGCCGTCTCCACCGAATTCGATGCGGAGAAAGCCGGCCCGTTCGTCCGCCGCAACGTGCTGCCCAAGCTGCCGCCGCCCTCCTCGCCGCTGTGGCGGAGCCGGGAGAGGATCCGCGACGACCTGTACAAGTTCCTGGTGCCGCGCCCGGGCGTGGAGCCCGAGCTGTGGGCGTGGGTGGGCGCCTACGACCACGTCGCGCTGTGCCAGCTGTGGGGCTCGATGGTCGATCTGCCGAACGCGTTGCCGCGCTACACCAATGAGCTGCGCCAGCATTGGGATCAGCACGGCCGGCCCGCGCTGCCGCCGGTGCCGAAGGACGCGCACGACGCGCTCGCCGACGCCCGGCACAACCTGGCCAAGTTCGAGGCCATCGAGGCGCATCGGCGGATGAAGGCGTTCTGAATCCGCAGGACCGCTGAAACGACAGAACCCCGGGAATCGCTCCCGGGGTTCTCTGCTTTGCGCCAGGCTCGGACTCAGCCGGCCATGGTCTGCGGGACGCGGTCGGCGTCCGGGCGCGAACCCGAGGGCACGCCTTCCTTCAGGCTGGCGGCGTACACGTCCACGTACTCCTGGCCGGCCATGGTCATGAGCTCGTACATGATCTCGTCGGTGACGGCCCGCTCGACGAAACGGTTGCCGCCCATGCCCTCGTAGCGGGAGAAGTCGATCGGCTTGCCGAACTTCACGGTCACCTTGCGCGGGCGCCAGCGGAACGGTCCGGGCGGGCACACCTCGTCGGTGCCGATCAGGGCCACCGGGATCACCGGGACACCGGTCTCCAGGGCGAGGCGTGCCACACCGGTCTTGCCCTTGTACAGGCGGCCGTCCGGGGAACGGGTGCCCTCGGGGTACAGGCCGACCAGGCGGCCTTCCTCGAGCAGCTTGCGCGCGGTGTTCAGCGCACTTTCGGCAGCGCTCGCGCCCGAACGGTCGATCGGGTACTGGCCGGTGCCGGAGAAGAAGAACTTCTGCAGCCGCCCCTTGAGGCCCGGGGTGGTGAAGTACTCGGCCTTGGCCAGGTAGGTGATGCGCCGGGGGCTGGCAAGCGGGGTGAACAACCAGTCGGTGAACGACAGGTGATTACCGGCGAGAATCGCCGCACCCTCGGCCGGTATGTTCTCGACGCCTTCGACCTTGGGCCGGTTCAGCAACTGGATCAGCGGTCCCACGAAGACGAACTTCAGCAGCCAGTAGAACATTGCGTCCTTTCCCCTGTTTCGATACCCGGGACCGGCCTCGTTGCGGGCACCACACTCAAATGCCCACCCTACCGCTGAGACCGATCGGTGACCAACCTCTCCCCCGCCCAATGTGATCGGTTCATCCACCTTTTACGAGCTGAAGGTTGGTTGAGACGTGGGCGTGGCGGATCAGTGGTGGGCGGGGATGGCGTCTTGGGGGGCTTCGAGGGCGGCTCGGGCGAGCTCGGCGGCGCCGATCATGCCGGCGGCTTCGCCCAGTTGGGCGGTGCGGATGCGGGCTAGGCGGCGGTGGCGGGCGCCGGTGATGGAGGCGGCGTAGTGCTCGCGGGCGTCGTCGAGGAAGAGGGGGGCCGAGGTGCTGACGCCGCCCGCGACCACGATCAGGTCGGGGTCGAAGATGTCGCTGACGGCGGCCAGGCCGAGACCTAGCCAGCGGGCGAAGTCGGCCATTACTTCCTGGGCTACGGGGTCGCCGTCCTGGGCCGCGCCCGCTACGCGGCGGCCGGTCAGGGAGCCGGGGTCGCGGAGGGCTTCGCGGGCAAGGACTTTGGAGCGCTGGGGGTCGGTGGCCAGCATCTCCAGGGCGGTGTCCACGAGAGCTGTTCCGCTGCAATAGCGTTCCCAGCAGCCGCGTTTGCCGCAGGCACAGGCGCGGCCCTGGGGGACGACCTGGATGTGGCCGAGTTCGGGTGCCACGCCGTAGCTTCCGCGATACAGCTGGCCGCTGATGAGCAGAGCCGCGCCGATGCCGGTACCGATCGCCACGAGAACGACATTGCGGCCGCCCGCGGCTGCGCCGAAACGATATTCGGCCCAGAGCGCGGCGTTGGCATCGTGTTCGAGAATGACGGGCAAGCCCAAGCGATCGGTGAGGCGTTGCGCGACCGGCGCGTCCTCCCATGGCAGGTGCGGCGCGAAACGCACGGTGGCGCGGTCCTCGTCGACGAAACCGGCCACCGCCAGCCCCACCGCGCCGATGGGATGCCGAGCGCACAGCTCACGCACCGCGCGCGCCAGACCGTCCTCCAGCGCCCGCGCGGATTGCGGGGTCGGCGCGGTCACGGTGTCGAGGACCTCACCGGCCCCGTCCACCACCGACGCGCGAATATTCGTGCCGCCCACATCGATTCCGACTGTCAACGGCACGTTCCCACCGCCGTTCATGCCTTGATGGTGACGTTGATGGGCACGTAACCCGGCTTCGACCGCCCTCGCTCCCCCGATTGGCGGCCGCCCGGCGCGGAATCCGCGGGCGCTCCGGCATTCTCGGCGCCGGGACGGCGCGCCGTCCCGGGTCCGCGCCCGAAACGCCTGCGGCGCTCGGCATCCGGTGCGCCCTCGGCCGCGGCCTCCGGAGCCTCGGGCGGAATGCCCGCCCGCTGGCTCGAATGCTGGTGGTGGGCATGGAATTCGGCCGATTCGGGGTCCAGATCCGGCGGGATCACCGGATCCACCGGCACCCCGGCCAGCGCTTCGCGCAATACCGTGACGATGGCGGTCCCATGATCGGCGATGGCGGCCACCACATCGTGATGCTCCCCGCGCACGATGGCCGCGGCCGCGCACACCGGGCACCAGCTGCAGTTGTCCCAGTTGGCGCGTCCGTCGGAAGCGGTGCGGCGCAGCACCGGTTCGACCCGTTCGAGCACGGCCTCGGCGAGCAGCCGCAGTTCCTCGGCGAATTCGGCGAAATTGACCTCGGCCGGGCCGGGCGCCGCAGTGCCATCGTGCGTACTGGTCATTTCGGCCACACCTGCGGGTCGGGACGGAATCGGATGACGAGTTGGTCGCCGTCGAGTTCGGCGGCGTCGACCGTGCACCGCCGCAATACCGGTGCCAGGCGCAGGCGCCGCCTGACGCCGTCCGCTCCCACGATCAAATCGTCCTCCACTCGTCCCAGCTGCAGGGTCGACGCGTCGACCACCGGCAGATGCATGCGCATCGCGAACACCGACTGCAGCCCTGTTCCCGACTCGAGCCGCACGTCCGGCCCGGTCGGAACGGACGTCCCGGCGTCCACGTCTGTGCCAAGCATAGGTACCGGACCCGTTCCCACCCAGTTACCACTCGCGTCGACCTGGTAGGACAGCGCGGAAAGCGCGGCCAGACCGATCGGTTCGGCCCCGGCGTGCCCGACCACTTGGACGGGAATACCGGTCATTCGCTTGCGGAGTTCGGCCACCACGTCAAGTTGTTCGCCGCGGCGATCGAAGTACCAGCGCACCGCGGGGTGCGGGTCCGCATTGTCTGCGGGAGCAGGCATTTCCGGCAGTACCCGGTTGACCAGGATGGAATCCAGGCGCAGTCCGAGCAGGGCCGCGGCGGATCGCACCCGCGCGGATTCGGCGACCGCGACCCGTTCCGGCGCGGTCACCAGGCGAGCGCCGGTGCGCTCCCGATCGGCGATCAGATCCCGCGCGCCCGCCACCGCGGACGCGATCTGCTCGACGCTGACGGCCAGCACGGCGCGCCGGAAGTCCCCGCCCGCCGCGCTCAGCGTGCGCGCGTGCGCCGGCCACACCCGCTCCAGGTAACCCAGCAGCGTGTCGGGCGTGGTGACGATGCGCAGCATGTCCGCCGACGGCGGGCAGTCCACCACGATCACGTCCCAGCGGGCGCGCGCGGCGAACTGGGTGATCTCCAGTAGCGCCAGGATCTCCTGCACGCCGGGCAGCCCGGTGAGTTCGGCCGGATCCAGCGCCCCGACGTCGACGCCGTGATCGTGTCCGGCACCGGACAGCATCAGCGCCACCGACCGGAACCGATCCTCCAGCAGCGCAAGCGAATCCACTTCGATCACATCGAGCCCGGTGGCGACCGAGGCCACCCCGCCGGGTTCGCGCCGGAACCGGAAACCCAGCGCGTCGCCGAGTGAATGCGCCTGATCCAGCGAGGCCAGCAGCACCCGCCGGCCGTCACGCGCGTAGGCGAGCGCGGTCGCGCAGGCCAGCGTCGTCTTCCCCACTCCGCCCTTGCCGACGAAAAGCTCCACCCGGGTGGTGGGCCGCGGCGGGCTCCCCTGTGTGCTCGCGGTCAGCCTTCGACCCGTTTCTTGAGTTCCTTCAAGGCCGTATCGGTGATGACCTTCTCGGCTTTGCGCTTGAACATGCCGATCATCGGAATGTTCAGGTCGACGGTGAGTTCGTAGACCACCTGGGTGGTGCCGTCCGGCAGGGCGATCAATTCGTAGGTGCCGTCCTGCGCTTTCTGCAGGTCACCGCCCACCAGCGTCCAGCTGACCGCCTTGCCGTCGGGCCGCCAGGTGTAGGACAGCGTGTAAGTGTCCTTGACGACTCCGGCGTCCAAGACGAAGCGCGCGGTGCGGGCGCGGCCGTCCGGGTACTTCTCCAGCACCTCGACCGAGCGGGCCGCGGCGACCCATTCCGGATACGACTCCAGGTCGGCGATCACGGCCATCACCCGATCCGACGGGGCGGCGATCACGATCGACCGTTGAGTGCGATCGGCCATGGGTGGCAACGCTTCCTTTCTGGACGCGGCGGGCGGACCGCCACGATGGTGGCGAACTAGCGCGCGGCGGGCGCGACGCCGGCCTTGCGACCGGCCTCCAGCCGGGCCTTCACCTCGAACGTCATCTTCTTCCCGGCGATCCGGCGCACCCGGTTGGCGGCCAGCAGGTCCCGCGCCGACATCCCCGACAGGCCCTGCGGTTCGGCGTGCATGAAGTAATGCATGATCACCCCGTCCAGCATGGGCTCCAGCCACACCTCCATGGTCCCGTTCACCGGGCCTTCCACGGTCCAGCGAATCCCCTTGTCGCCCCGGTCTTCCCGCACCTGAATCGTCAGGTCCGGCCACCACCGGCGCCACCGGCCACGATCCGCCAGCACCTCGGCCACGGCCGTGCCCGGCGCGGCGACGAAGGTCTGATCGGCAACCTGGATACTGCTCACGGCGCTGAGCCTAGCGCAGAGCCTGCGCGACGCCCGGGTCGAGGAGTTCACGTAGTCGCTCTCCCATCAGATCCCACCTCCATTGCTGCTGTACCCAGGCACGACCGGCCGAACCCATACGGGCGGCGGCATCGCGATCGGAGAGGATGGAAACGATGGCCTCGGTGATGGCCGCGCCGGAGCGGCCGTTCACAACCAGGCCGGTTTCGCCCTCGCGCACGGTTTCGGGGGCGCCGCCGGAGGTGCCCGCGACCACCGGGATCCCCGCGGCGGAGGCTTCCAGGTAGACGATGCCCAGGCCCTCGACGTCCAGGCCGAAGCCGCGGGTGCGGGAGGGCATGGCGAAGACATCGGCCAAGGTGTAGTGCGCCGCCAGTTCCTTGGACGCGACGCGGCCCGCGAAGACCACGTCGTTCTCGACCTCCATGATCTTGGTGAGTTCGCGGAGTTTGCCCTCGTAGGGGCCGCCGCCCGCGATGACCAGGACCGCACCGTCGATCTTCTTGCGGATCTCGCGCATGGCCACGATCAAGGCGTCCTGGCCCTTGCGCGGCATGAGCCGGGACAGGCACAGGATGGTGGGGCGTTCGCCCAGCCCGTAGCGTTCGCGCAGTTCCGCGCGCGCGGCCGGATCCGGTTTGAACACTTCGGAATCCACGGCGGGCGGCAGATATTCCAGGGCGGCCTGCGCGCCGAACGCGGGCGCGAACCGGCGGCGGGTGTATTTGCTGACGTAGGTCACCACATCGGTGTGATCGCCGATGACGCGCAGGGCTTGGCGCGCCCCGGGCAGCATGGACCATCCCACCTCGTGCCCGTGGGTGGAGGCGAGAATCCGCTGGGCGCCGTGTTTGCGCAGGTAGGGCGACATGAGCGCGAGCGGCGCGGCGGCGCCGAACCACACCCGGTCACAGCCTTCGTCCCGCATGAGCTTGCGCGCCCGCCGCGCCACCAGCGGCGTCGGCAGCATCAAGGTGGTGGGATGCCGGACCACCTGGAACGGCTGATCGGCATCGAACTTCCAGTGGCTGTCGCCCTTCCACCGCGGCGCGTACACCACCAGCTCGTCCGGCGGCAGCTGCATGGCCAGCGAATGCACATAGGACTGGATACCTCCCGGTCGCGGCGGGAAATCATTGGTAACCAGCAGAGTTCGCCCCATCCCACAAACCTACTGCACCGCCCCCCGATCCCCGTCCCAGCCCGAATCCTCGCGCACGACGCGCCGGTGCGGACGGACTCCGCCCGAGAAGACGCCCGACCTTCGCGCACGATGAGCCGCCGAACTCCGGCGCCCTCGCGCGAAGCAGGGGAGTCATCGACGGACGGACGTCAGCCCGCGTGCGCGAGGGTTCCATCGACCGTGGCGCGCAACTGGTCGCGCAGCTGCGCCCGGGTCATGGACGGATCGACGAAGGCGAGGGTGCAGATGCGACGCAGGGTGAGTTGCAGCGCGGCGGCGCCCTCCGGAGTGAGCGCCGGATAGGCGCGGCCGACGGTCTCCATCAGGCCGATGAGCTCGGTGGTCAGCACCTCGTCGAGGGCGGCGCGGAAAGTGTCGAGGCCGAGTTCGACCGCCGCCAGCACCGAGGGCTGTACGTAATGCAGTGCGGCCCAAGCCAACATGTCCAGGCTGGCGGTGAGCAGACCGCGGGCGTCGGTGCCGGCGCGTGCGTGCTCGGCCCGGAAATCCGTGCAGACCCGGCCCAGATTCTCGGGGTCGATGCCGAAGAGCACGAGGTCGCGTTTGGAAGGAAAGTAGTGGTAGAGCCCGCCGACCGAGAGATGCGCCTGCCGGGCGGCCTGGGCCATGGTGAGTTGCCGGGTGCGGCCGGGGGTCAGCAGCGGGCGGACAGCCAGGAATATCTCCTGCTGCCGGGCGAGCCGATCCTCCTTGGGCCGGCCGGGTTTTCCGAATCCCATGGCCGATTCCTCTCCATATCTCCTACGACTATGGCATCGGGCGCCCAGCCGGCGCGACCATCGAATCTCGAGGTTGAGGGAGGGAATCGATGACGACCCGTTTGTCCGCGCAGACCGAGATCGCCCGGCCGGCCGCCGCGGTGTGGGCGCTGCTGGCCGATTACGGCAATGATCCGAAATGGCGGGAGGGTGTGCGCACCATGGCTCCGGACCCGGAAGGCCCGGTCAAGGTCGGCACGCGCACCGCCGAGGAGCTGCGGTTCGCCGGGCGCACCTATCGCAATGACGGCGAGGTGGTGGCGGTCGAACCGGGTGTGCGGTTCGAATGGCGCACCACCAGCGGCGTCGATGCGACCGGAACGCGCACGGTCACGCCGCTCGGCGCGGACCGCTGCGAGGTCCGGTTGGAAACGCTGCTGCGCGCGCGTGGCGCCGACCGCGTGGTGGCTTTGCTGTTCGGCGGTCTGCTGCAACGGAATCTGCGCCGCGACCTGCACCGCCTGCGCGATCTCGCGGAGTCCGGCGGCCCGCACGATCAGTGACCGCGCTGGTCACGCGCCTTCGGCGGTGCGGGAGGTGATCCACGCCCGCCAGTCCGCGACGAAGGCGGAATACGGTGTGCCCAGCGTCTTCTGGAAGATGCCGTCCACCGCGGCCCGATCCTTGGCCCCGGTGGCCAGCTGCCGGTACAGCGCCACGAGCTGCTGTTCACCGAATCGATCGGCGATGAAAGCGCAGGCGGCCCAGCCCTGTTCGTAGGCCAGCGCGGGCTGCCCGCCGGGTGCGAAGAGCGCGTCGGACGGCAGCTCGGCGGGCAGTTCCCCGGCGCGAGCGCGATGGGTCAGCGTCGGCGCGGTCTCGGTGATCGGCCGCCGCAGCCCGCGATAGGCGGAGTATTCGGGGAAGCCTTCGAGCATCCACTGCGGCGAACCATCGACGGTGACGGCCCGTGTCGCCACATGCGTGAGCTCGTGCCGCAGCGTCACCCGCAGTCCGTCCGCGCCCAGCCGCCGCCCGGCCTCGGATCCGAAAACGACCCGCTGCCCCTTCGGCTGTGTGCCCGGATGGAACGGATCGGCCACCGTCGCGGCCGCCACTTCGGCGGGCACGGTTCCGGTTTCATGGGTGAGCGCGGCGAATTCGGCGGGCGAGGACGCGACCACCACGACCGGAGCCTGCGACCAGTCCGATCCCCACAGCGAGCTGACCGCAGTGGTCGCCGCCGCGAGTTCCCCGGCCAGCACGTCGATATCGCTCTGCCGCGCGGGATGCCCGACCACCGCGCCCACCTTCCCGGCTCCGGTGGGCACGGGTTCGATCACGAGCTTGCCGTAGGACTCCATGGTCCGGCGCAGCTCGGCGAGCTGCGGATCGGTGACGGTCAGTGCATCCGAAGCCGGCGCCACCGCACGCAGTTTCGGCAGTACCGAATTGGGCAGCATGAGCAGCGCCCCGCACGCGGCGGTCAGCGCGCTGACCGTGACCAGGGTGAGCGCGAACTGGAACCGCCGTTTCGCCAGCCACCACCCGCGCAGTCGCCGCAATCCCGTCATGGCAGCTCCGTACGCGGCGGGACGCAGGCCGGACCGTGGGTACGCATGCTGCCTCCTCCGGGTGCGGCGCGGTCAGAACCGGCGCGCGGAATGGAACGGGGTGGATCCCATCGGCGCGACCTGGACCGGTACGCCGAAAGTCGAAGCGTGCAGCATCAATCCGTTGCCGGCGTAGATGCCCACGTGCGAGACCTCAGAGTAGAAGAACACCACATCGCCGGGCTGGAGGTCCTTCTGGTCCACGGGCGTGCCGAAGTTGGACTGCTGCTGGCTGGTACGCGGCACGTTCTTGCCGACCTGGTGAAAAGCCCACTGCACCAGTCCCGAGCAATCGAACTGGTCGGGACCGACCGCGCCCCAGACGTAGGGCGCGCCGACCCGGGTCAGCCCGGCGGCGAGGGCGCTGGTGCCGCTGCCGGGAACCAGCCCGCGCAGCAACGAATCCCGATCGAAGCCGGGCGGGAACATGGAACCGGCCAGCGCGGACTTGTCACCGGCCGAGAGCTGACCCCAGGCGGCGATCACACCGGCGATGGAACCTTGCAGATCCGAGCGCTTGCGTTCCAGCTCGGCACGCAAGGCGTCGGCCTGATTGCTGGCGGCGCGCGCCTCCTCGGCGGTGGCGCGCGCGGTCTTCTCGGCGGCGGTGGCGGCGTCGCTCACCTGTTTGTATTGGCTCAGTTGCTCATTGGTGCGCGCCCCGACCAGATCCACGATGGACATCTGATCCAGCAACTGCTGCGGGGAGCTGCTGACCAGCAGCGAACTGAGCCGATTGGTGCGCCCGCCGAGCAGGCTGGAGGTGGCGGCGCGATCGATGACCGGCTGATACTTCTTGATCTCGCCGCGGGCCGCTTCGAGGGCGGCGGCGGCGCTGCCGGCCTTGGCGTCGGCGTCCCGGGCGACGGTGAGCTTGTTGTCCAAGTCCGTCTGCGCGTCGAGCGCCTGCTGATTGAGCTGTTCGGACTGCCGCGACAGATCCACCAGCCGCTGCACCGCTTCCCCCGCGGATGCCGGTGCGGCGACCGGATCGGCTGTCGCGGGTCCGGCCCCCGCGGCTACCGCGATGACCCCCGCGGTCAGGGCCGCTCCCACCAGTTTCGCGGTGCGATGGTCCCGCACCCGATCCCGCCGTGTTCGATGCTGCTGCGCTGCCACCGTCGGCCTGTCCCGTTCTCTTACCCCGAGCTGGAAAAGAAGGTCTCGATAAGATTACGAAACGGCGACCGCTTGTGTCCAGCAGGCCACGAAATCATTACGGCCGCCGCTTCGTTTGCAGGTCACGACCTGCGGTTCGAGCCTCAGATGCGGCGCGCGCCCGCGAACGGCATGGACGAGATCGGCGCGACCTTGACCGGCTGGCCGGAGGTCGAGGCGTGCACCACATTGCCGTCGCCGACGTAGATGCCGGAGTGGCTGCCGCCGTAGAACGAGACCACGTCGCCGGGCTCGAGGGCATCCTCGGACACCGCGTAGCCGGCATTGAGCTGCTCGTAGCTGGTGCGCGGCAGGCTCACGCCGGCCTGCGCGTAGGACCACTGCACCAGGCCGGAGCAGTCGAAGGCGTTCGGGCCGGCGGCGCCGTACACGTACGGGGAGCCGACCTTGCTCAGCGCGGCGTTCACAGCCTCCGCGCGCGGGCTCGTCTGCGGAGCCGGGGCGGCGGGCGCGCCGGGGGTCTCGACGCCGGGGATGGCGGGGATGGTCA
This sequence comes from Nocardia yamanashiensis NBRC 100130, assembly GCF_001613325.1. Taxonomy (GTDB): domain Bacteria; phylum Actinomycetota; class Actinomycetes; order Mycobacteriales; family Mycobacteriaceae; genus Nocardia; species Nocardia yamanashiensis. Next base: position 181,804 of record NZ_BDCD01000020.1, read on the forward strand.
CCGGAATCGATTCCGGCACACCGGGAATGCCGGCCGGCAGCTGGATCTGGTCCGGTACGTCGAAGGTGCCGACGCCGGGGATGGTCACCGGCTGGGCCGACGCGGGGGCGGCGGGCAGCAGCAGCGCGCTCAGCGTGGCAGCGCCGACGGCGCCGGCCGCGACAGCACGCTGCGCGCCGCGCTGCATGCCCCGGACCCGCTTGACGGTGTTGGTCGCCATGATGAGGTACTTCCAATCTGCCCCGCAGCGTCGCACCGGGTGGTGCGTCGGACTCCGCGAGGTCTCAGGAAGATTACGAGGACATAACGGTGGCTTGTAAAGCCGAGACGAACGCTCGGTGATCGGAAATAGTTACGCGCTCGTATTTCGGTGCGACAAACGTCACAGCAATCACGAAACGATAACGACGCCGGTTTTGCCGGGAGCTTCCCGGCGGCTACCCGCCGGTAGCCGACACGCCCGTGAAACGCGCTCGAGCTCGACGGATTCCGTATAACACCAGCTCAGCACCTAACCCCGCGACCTGGGCTGGACGGTTGACCTCGAGCGACACGCCCGACCGCGCGGGGAGCCAGCAGCACGCGGTCGGCACCGAGCCGAACCATCCGGCCGGTCCGCCCGAATTGATACACATCATGAATCAATGTGACCCTGACCACATTTCGGCATATTTCTGCAATTCGGAGTTCTCATCTCGAGTATCTCGATGCGATATCCAGACATTTCCCCCGGAAATCCCATGGCGCGCGACTCGATGGCACCACCGGCCTCGAGTCGCTGACCTGCGGCGGAGCCCAACAAGGTCAACGGCGGGGTCCGGGACGGCCGCGGCCGTCCCGCGCGACACGCGAATCTTGTCGGACCTCGCGCCTACGCTTGCTGTCCGTGTCCCAGCAGCTGGCCTTCGACGAACTCGAAACCCCGCTGTACGACACCACATTCGTGGTCGTCGACCTGGAAACCACCGGTACCAGCCCCGAAGGGGACGCCATCACCGAGATCGGGGCGGTGAAGGTGCGCGGCGGCGAGGTGCTCGGCGAGTTCGCCACCCTCATCAACCCCGGTTGCGCCATCCCGCCGCAGATCGTCCACATCACCGGCATCACCACCGCCATGGTCATGGACGCGCCCCGCATAGAAGAAGTACTGCCCGGTTTCCTGGAGTTCGCCAAAGGCGCGGTGCTGGTGGCCCACAACGCCCGCTTCGACACCGGCTTCCTGCGCGCCGCCGCGCACCGCCTCGAACTCCCGTGGCCCGCCTTCCAAGTGGTGTGCACGGTGCAGCTGGCCCGCCGCGTGCTGCCCAAGGACGAAGCGCCGTCGGCGAAGCTCTGGTTTCTCGCACAGCTGCTCGGCGCGGAAACCCGCCCCACGCACCGCGCCCTGGACGACGCCCGCGCCACCGTGGACGTGCTGCACGCCCTCATCGCCCGCGTCGGCAATCAGGGCGTGCACAGCCTCACCGAACTCCTCGACTATCTCCCCGAAGTCACGCGCCGCCAGCGCGCCAAACGCGTTCTCGCCACCGACCTCCCGGCCACCCCCGGCGTCTATCTCTTCCGCGGCCCCTCCGACGAAGTCCTCTATATAGGGACGGCCGTGAATCTGCGCCGCCGTGTCCGCAACTACTTCACCGGTTCCGACACTCGCCCTCGCATGCGCGAAATGGTCCAGCTGGCAACCCGAGTCGACCACGTCGAGTGCGCCCACGGCTTGGAGGCGGGCGTCCGCGAACTCCGGCTCCTGCTCGCCCACACCCCGCCCTACAACCGCCGCTCCAAATTCCCGCAGCGCGCCTGGTGGCTCACCCTCACCGACGAACCCTTCCCCCGTTTCACGGTCTCCCGCACCCCCACCCGAGATGCCCTGGGCCCCTTCAATTCCCGCACCGAAGCCCAGGAGATCTCGATCACCCTCGCCGAAACCGCCGGCCTGCGCACCTGCACCACCCGCATCCCCCGCACCGGCCGCCACGATTGCCAGCCAGCCATCGTCGGCGGTTGCCCCGCGGCCACTGAAAACAGCCCCCTATATATAAAGGAATACAGTCACGCCCCCGAAGCGATCCGCGCCCTCTTCACCGGCGCCGATGACGCGCTTCTCCACGCCATCAACGCGAAGCTCGAATCCCTGTCCGCCGCAGAGCATTTCGAAGCCGCCGCCCGCCTCCGAGACCGCACCGTCCCCATCGTCCGCGCCCTCCGCCGCACCCAGCGCCTGGCAGCCCTCGCCCGCATCCCCGAACTGATAGCCGCCCACCCCGACGGCGCCGGCGGCTGGCACTTCGCCGTAATCCGCCACGCCCGCCTAGCCGCCGCCGGCAACGCACCCCGCGGCACCGCCCCCATGCACATAGTCGACCACCTAGCCGCCTCCGCCGAAACCGTAATCCCCACCCGCCTGAACCCAACCGAAGCCGAACCACCCCTCGACGACACCGCATTAACACCGGCAGCCCACCCCCACGCCCCCTACCCACCCCTCCGCGGCGCCCTCCCCGAAGAAGCCGCCCTCCTCGCCCGCTGGCTCGAACAACCCGGCACCCGCATAGTCCGAACCACCGACGCCTACCACGAACCCCGCCTCGGCGCCGGCCCCTGGCTCACCTGGCTGGCCCGCGCCGAAGCCGCAGCCACCGACCCGGTCACCGACTGATCAGCCCGGAACCACGTTTGCCCGCACCGGCACCCGGCACTACCGTCGAGCCTGGCACGAATCCGACTCGAACGGGGGCAGCGATCAGCATCGGACCCGACTCCAGCCGCAGCCAACGGCTGACACTCGAAGGCAGAATCGGAGCAGCGCTGGGCCGGCTCGCACCCGAAAACGGTTGGGCGCAGGTGGAGCTGTATGCGGCGGTGACCGTGGATGACTACCGGCTACGGCTGACGACCGTGATGGATGACGGGACCACCACTATTTCCGACCCGGTCGCAGCCGACCCGGAGACGTGCGCCCAGATCATTGTGCTGCTCACACAATTACGACAAGCCACGTGTCTACAGGATGGTGGCACGTGGTACTCGATGCGCTTGTGGCTGGATACGCCCGAGACGGGTTTCACAGGAACCAATTTCACGTATTCGGCTGGGTACAACTTCCATCACAGGTCCGATCGGCATCCTCCGTCGACCGAGAAGCTCTTGCCGCGCGCCAATGCACTTGCCGCAGAAGGACAGACGGACGCCGCAGTCTAGGGCCGCCTGGCCGATGAGATCAGTGCGTTGCTCGTCGACACCTTGCCGCCCTGTTACAACATCCTCCATCTGAATTTCCACTCTGTCGGCAGCTATTTCGACTTCCGTTGCAGCACACTGAATCTGTTCAACGAACGACTCGCCTGGACTCCACCGGGCGAGTTGTTCGAGATGCTGGATCGGCTCAGAGTCGGCATGTACCGACCTGGGATAGGCACCTGGTTCAGCGCCAAGGTTCGGTTCACCTATCCGACTCGACTCGACATCGGCTTCGACTGGACCAGAGAGCCGCGCTGGGAAGGCATCCCTCCAGCAGTCGATGCGTATCAGGAAGAGCTCCAACGTTTCCCGCGCGATTCCGACGCGACGCCGGGATGGCCCGAACAACGAGCCCGTCTGCGCCACTGAGGGCCGACCAGGAGGGTGCTGACATGCTCTTCGAGTCTTCAGGATCGGTTATGGTCGAGGCGATTCGGGGTTCGGGCGGCGCGGCGCCGGGTGGGCGACGCGCCGCCGGCGGGCCGCATCAGGCGGCGTCGAGGGACTCGATGATTTTGCGGGCCATGGCATTTACGGCGGGGGTGGGCTGGCCTTTGGCGGTGGTGGCGGTTTCGACGGCTACCAGGATGGTGGTGCGGAAGTTGGCAGATTCGGTCGGGGACTGGGCGTTCAGGAGGTGGGTGGCGGAGGTCAGGGCGGGGAGGACGTGGTCGGCGAGTTCGGCTACGGACTTGCCGGGGAGGTGGATGTCGCGGGACTTGGTGGACAGGACGTGGCCGACGAGGCCGGTGGCGGAGGTGAGGGCGATGGTGGCTTGGGCGACGGACTTGTGGGGCGCGCCGGCGGCGGCGAGGAGGGAGACGGCGCCGTAGGCGGCGGTGCGGAGGGTGGAGGTGGCTTCGGCGGTGAGGGCGACGGTGGACATTTGTTGTGCTCCTTGGGTTTTGGTGGACCGGGGATCCGGTCGCTTTGTTCGATGTACACACTTTCGCCGGGCTCGCTGATATCGCGCTGACAGCGGGCTGACAGGTGTGCTGACACCCCGAAGGACGCGGTGCGTGGTTTGTCTTTTACGGGCGATTTGTCGGCATAAAGGCAGGTCCGCCACGCCGCCACACGGTTTGTGAAGCAATCCCGGGTTGGACTTGTCAAGGCCAGTAACATCTGCCGCCGAACACACTTCCGCGTCACCACTTTCCTTTCGGTTAGGACGGTTTCGTGAGCAACGTGGAGTCGATGGATCGCCGGGATGGCGAGATCGACACCGAGGTCGTCGTTTTGGGTGCGGGGCCGGCCGGGTTGGTGCTGGCGAACCTGCTCCGGGCGGCGGGGATCGAGTGCGCAGTGGTGGAGCGGCAGTCTCGCCATTGGATCGAGAACCGCGCTCGAGCAGGGTTTTTGGCGCCCGACGCGGTGCGGGTACTGCGTACGCACGGGCTGGCCGAGGGGCTGCTTCGGCGCGGTCGCGAGCATGATGTGTGCGAATTCCGGGGGCCCGACGGCGGGTTCGAATTGCGTTATGGGCGAAGGGGTTCGCGCCGGGTACATACGGTGTACCCACAGCAGGCGCTGGTTTCCGATTTGGTCGCAGAATTTCTGCGGCACGGTGGCACAGTGCATTTCGAGACCGCGGCCGAACACGTCGGCGGGCTGGAGAGCGAGCGGCCGTGGGTGCTGGTTCGTGACCGCGACGGGCGGGAGCGGAGGATAACCGGGCGGTATGTGGCGGGCTGCGATGGCGGGCGCGGGGTGGGGGCCGCCGCGGTTCCGGGGTCACGGGCGGTGCGCGATCACGGGATCACCTGGCTGGCATTGCTGGTGCAAGCGCCGCCGAGTTCGCCGAATGTGCTGTACGGCGTCCACCCCGACGGCTTCGCGGGGCAGATGCCGCGCACCCCCGAAATCACCCGCTACTACCTGCAATGCGATCCGGCCGATACGCCCGAGGACTGGGATGACGCGCGCGTATGGGCCGCGTTGAACCAGCGCCTGGACAGCGCGAGGCACGGACCGCTCACGCAGGGCCCGATCATCGAGCGCGGGCTGGTGCGTCTGCGTTCGGAGATCCGCGATCAGCTGCGATACGGCGCCCTGCTGCTCGCCGGAGACGCCGCCACCGCGATCAGCCCATCGGCAGCCAAGGGCGCAAACCTCGCGATCCTGGGCGCCGAACTCCTGTCACGGGCACTCACCAGCGCGGTGCGGTACGGCGACCTCGACGGCCTCGACCGATATACGGCCGACTACACGCCGATAATCGAACGTGCCCAAGAGTTCTCGCACTGGATGATCGACCTGCTGCATCCCCCGGCCGCCGGCGATCCGCATGCCGACTATCAACGCGTACTGCGTCGTTCCCGCCTGCGCGACCTGGCGACCTCCCGGGCGCATCAGGACTTCTTCGCCGACAACTACGTCGGACTCTGAACTCCCTGTCCCACAACTGAACAACCTATTTCGCCATCCCCTCAGGAGGACGCGTGACCCCCGCGCTGGCAGCGCCTGCCGAGCTCGATTCGTTCGATCTCCACCAGTTGGACGCCGCGGCGAGATTCGCCACGACCTACGACACCGAGGCCGTGCTGAACGCCATGCTGCCCGGTCTGACCGCGGGCGAGCGGGCCGCGATCGTGGCCCGGTGCCGCTTCGCGCACACCGCTGTACTGGTGTTCCCGCCGGATCCGGAGACCCTCGTTGCCGCCTTGGCGCAGCGCGGGATGACCGCCGGGCCGGCCACGCCGTCCATGGTGGTGCGGGCGCGGCTGGCTACCCGTTACGGGAGATCAGCGGACAGACTGGATGTTCGGATCGTCCGGGTCGCGCTACCCAGCCCGGACGGCGATCCGCGCCTGCTGGAGATCTTCGCGCTGATCGGTGATCAGACCGAGATCGCGGCCGCCGAACGCGCCGCCGGGAACGAATCGCATCTGGCGCTGGAGGTCGAGAGCACCGACCCGGTCGAATTGACCGGACTGCGCACCCTGCTGTTGCGTCGCGGCCGCATGCACGCCGACGGCGGCGGATACAACAGCCACGAGAACGCGACCGTCCTCTACTTCCGCACCACCGCCACGGACCGCCCCTACCGCCGCCTGGAATTGCATGTGGCAGGCAGGCATTCGCCGATCCTGACCGCGCACTGCCATGCCTCGCACGACGCACCCACCCGCCTGCTCCGCCTGATGACCGGCGCGTGGGCGACCCAGGCGCTCGCCGTCACCGCGACCCTCGGCGTCGCCGACCGATTGGCCGCCGCCCCGGGCGCTTCGGTCGCCTACCTGGCCGAACTGACCGCCACCGACCCGGACAGCCTGGCCCGATTGCTTCGCTACCTCGCCGAACTCGATATCGTGCGGCCGCGCGGGGACGGATACGAGCTCACCGATTCCGGGGCGCTGCTCTCGAGCGCCGCCGCCCAATCGTTGCAGCCCTTGGCGCAGTTGTACGGCGGAGCGTTCTACGAATCCTTCGCCCATCTCGATCACGCGGTGCGGACGGGCACAGCCGGATTCGACCATCATTTCGGCCGGCACCATTTCGAGTACTTCTCCGGAACACCCTCCGGCGCCGAACTTTTCGACAATGCCATGGCCGCCAGCGCCGCCATCTTCGGCCAGGTCGGCGAACTGATCGAACTCACCGGCGCCGAGACCATCGTCGATATCGCAGGCGGCAACGGCACTTTGCTGGCCGCCCTGCTCCGTACCGCGCCACAGGCGAAAGGCGTTCTGCTGGAACGCGCCTCCGCTTTGATCACCGCGCGCACCGCACTCGAGCAAGCAGGCTGTCTGCACCAATGCCATTTACTGGAAGGCGATTTCACGTCCGAGGTCCCGGGCGGCGGCGACATCTACCTACTGTCCCGCGTCCTGCACGACTGGGACGACGCACGCTGCCGCACCATCCTGTCCCGCTGCGCCGCCGCCATGCCCGCTCACTCCCGCCTCTACATCATCGAACGCCTCCTCCCCGATACCGATCTGCCCTCCCTCGCACCCGCCTGGGACATCCACATGCTCTGCAATGTCGGCGGCCGCGAACGCACCCTGGCCCATTACGCCGAGCTGGCAGCCGACGCCGGCTTGACCATCGGCCGAACGCACACCCTGCCTTTGGATTTCGCCCTGATCGAGGTGCTGCCGGACAAAGCCTGACACCGCTCCCGCCCCGGCTCCGGCCGGGGCGGTCCCCACACCGATCATCTCGGCCACAATGGACCCCATGCACGTCCCGGACGCCGAGCGCTGGAACCACAACATCCACTACCACCGCCTGCTCGCGGACGCCCTCCCCGCAGGCGGCGCCGTCCTCGACATCGGTTGCGGCGAAGGCATGCTGGCCCGCCGCCTGCACGCCGAAGGCCACCGGGTCACCGGCATAGACCTGGACGCACACGGCATAGACCTGGCCCGCGCCCAATCCCCCGACGGCGAAATCACCTACCTCCAAGCCGATTTCCTAACCCACCCCTTCACCCCCGATTCCTTCGACGGCATAGTCTCGGTCGCCACCCTCCACCACATGGACGCCCCCACCGCCCTGACCCGCATCCGCGACCTCCTACGCCCCGGCGGCACCCTCGCCATCCTCGGCATGGCCCGCCCCGACCTCCCCCGCGACCTCCCCCTCGAAGCCGCCACCCTCCTGGCCAGCACCTGGCACCGCATCATCCGCACCCAATGGACCCACCCCTCCCCCGTAGCCTGGCCCCCACCCGAAACCTATTCCCAAATGCGAACCCTCGCCGAATCCCACCTCCCCGGCGCCCACTACCGCCGCCTCCTCCTCTGGCGCTACGCCCTCACCTGGACCAAGCCGAGCTGCAGGCCTTGAATGGAAGGGCCCGGAAAACGGGGAAGGCCCCGAGTCTGATTCGACTCGGGGCCTTCCCTTTTCAACGACCGGATCAGTGGCTGCTCTTGCCACCGGACGGCTGCTGCGCCTCGAGGGCTTCGAGCATGGCGTGCTCTTCCTCGTGGGCGAGCTCGACGTTCTTCTCCTGCTGCGCCGGGGGGTCGGCGAAGAGGAAGGAACCGGTGCCGGGCTTGCCGGCGGAGCCGAGCTTGGACATCTTCTTGGGCACCGGGGCGCCCTGGTATTCCAGCGGGATGGCGTGGCCGTGCGAGTCCACGCCGCCCAGGGGCTGGTGGATTTCGATGTACTCGCCGTGCGGGAGCCGCTTGATCACACCGGTTTCGACGCCGTGCTCGAGCACCGCGCGGTCCGAGCGCTGCAGGCCGATGCAGAAGCGGTAGGCCACGAAGTAGGCGAGCGGCGGGGCGACCAGCAGGGCGATGCGGAAGAACCAGGTCGTCGCGTTCAGCGAGATCGAGAACTTCAGCGAGATGATGTCGTTGACACAGGCCAGCGTCAGCACCAGGTAGAACGCGATGGCCATGGCGCCGATGGCGGTGCGGACCGGCACGTCGCGCGGACGCTGGAGCAGGTTGTGGCGGGCGGTGTCGCCGGTGAGGCGCTTCTCGATCCACGGGTAGGCCACCAGCACGGTGAACACCAGACCCATGATCAACGCGACCCAGAACGGCGCCGGGACCGTGTAGCGGCCCAGGTACAGCTCCCACGGCGGCATGAGACGCGCCATGCCGTCGGTCCACATCATGTAGAAGTCGGGCTGCGAACCCGCGGAGACCTGAGACGGGTTGTAGGGACCCAGGTTCCAGATCGGGTTGATCTGCAGCACGCCGCCCATGATGGCGACCACGCCGAGGGTGAAGGCGAAGAACGCACCCTGGTCGGCGGCGAACACCGGGACGATGCGGGCGCCGACGACGTTCTTCTCGGTGCGGCCCGGTCCGGGGAACTGCGTGTGCTTCTGGTACCAGACCAGCGCCACGTGGGCGGCGATCAGGGCCAGGATGATGCCCGGCAGCAGCAGCACGTGCGCGATGTACAGACGCGGGATGATGATGTGGCCCGGGAAGTCACCGGCGAAGATCAGCCAGTGCAGCCAGGTGCCCACCACCGGCACGCCGATGGTGATGCCCGAGAAGGCCGCGCGCAGACCGGTACCCGAGAGCAGGTCGTCCGGCAGCGAGTAACCGAAGAAGCCTTCGAACATCGCCAGGATGAGCAGCAGCGAGCCGATCACCCAGTTCGCCTCACGCGGCTTGCGGAACGCGCCGGTGAAGAAGATGCGGAACAGGTGGATGATGATCGACGCCGCGAACAGCAGCGCCGCCCAGTGGTGCACCTGGCGCACGAACAGACCGCCGCGCACCTCGAAGGAGATGTCGAGCGCGGTCTCGTAGGCCCGCGACATGGTGACACCGCGCAACGGCTGGTAAGCGCCGTTGTAGACGGTCTCCGACATGGACGGGTCGAAGTACAGCGTCAGGTACACACCCGACAGCAGCAGGATGATGAACGCGTACAGCGCGATCTCACCCAGCAGGAACGACCAGTGGGTCGGGAAGACCTTGTTGATCGAGCGCTTGGCGAACGCGGCCAGGTGGTAGCGCTCGTCCATTTCGTTCGCCTGGACGGCGGCTTTGCTCGGGCTCATGAACGACGCTCCCAGAAGGCCGGGCCGAGGGCTTCGACGAAGTCGTGGACGGCCACCAGGTAGCCCTCGGCATTGACGGTGATCGGCAGCTGCGGCAGCGCGCGGGCGGCGGGACCGAAGACCGGCTTACCCCATTCGGTCGCGGAGAACTGCGACTGGTGGCAGGGGCACAGGATCCGGTTGGTCTGCTGCTCGAACAGCGAGGTGGGGCAGCCGAGGTGGGTGCAGATCTTCGAGTAGGCGAAGTAGTCGCCGTAGTTGAAGCTCTCCTGGCCCTTGCGCTTGATGGCGTGCTCGGCGTCCTTGGTGCGCAAGCGGATCAGCATGACCGCGTTGCGGATACCGCGCAGCGACTCCAGGGTCGCGTGCTCGTTACCGCGCCATTCTTCCTTCCAGGGGAAGACGGTTTCCATGGCGCCGGCGTCCAGGTCCTCCGGGCGCACCAGGACGACGTCCTCGGGGCGGCCGGTGTCGCGACGCAGGTAGATGGTCTGGCCCTCGTAGTCGGGGGTCCAGCCGGAGACCCACAGCGGCGACTTGTCGCCCTTGGCCCACGGGTTCTTGATCATGCCGCCGGCGAAGACGAACAGCGCGCCGATGCCGAACATGCCCGCGCCCAGGCCCGCGGTGCGGGTGATGAGCTTGCGGCGGCCCAGGGTCGAGGTCTCGGCGGCGTCCTGCAGCTGAGCGACCAGGGTGCGCCGGTTGACCTCGGAGGATGCGCCGTCGTGGCGATCCTGCACGGAGATCTCGGCGGGGATGAAGTGCTTGCGGATGAGCACCACGGCGATGCCGATGGCCAGGATGGAGATACCCAGCGTCAGGCCGTACAGCGGAGTGGTCCACGTGTAGGCGGCATTGCCTTCGTCGTTGCGGCCCTTGTACTCCCAGGGCCAGAACAGGTAGACGCCGATGAGCGCCGCACCCGCGAGCGCGGAGATGGCGAACCACAGCGCGACCTTGCGCTCGGCGCGCTTCTCGGCCTTGGTGCCGGGCACCGGCCAGCGCGGGGCGCGGTAGGCGACGTCGACGCCGTCCAGCTCGGTACCGAGCTTGACCAGCTCGTCGCGCGACATGGCGTCGAGCTGCTCATCGGTGGGTTCGGTGGGGTTGGCCCCCATGCTGTTTCGCTCCTGTTCGCTCATGACCGGGATCCGATCCACATCGCGGAACCGACCAGGGCCACGATGCCGATCAGCCACATGGCGAGACCTTCGGTGGCGGGACCGAAGCCACCCAGGCCCCAGCCGCCCTCGGACTTGGTCTCCATACGGTCCTTGATGTACGCGACGATGTCCTTCTTCTCCTCCGGCGTCAGCTGCCGGTCGGAGAACTTCGGCATGTTCTGCGGGCCGGTCAGCATCGCGAGGTAGATCTGCTGCTCGGAGGCTTCCTCCAGCGGCGGCGCGTACTTGCCGGAGGACAGCGCGCCGCCCTTGCCGGTGAAGTTGTGGCAGGAGGCGCAGTTCATGCGGAACAGCTCGCCACCGCGGCCGAGGTCGGCGCCTTCGATGATCGACTCCTGGGCGATCTCGCCGTTGGCGTCGCGCAGCACGGTCGGGCCGCCACCGTTGGCCTGGATGTAGGCACCCAGGGCGTCGGTCTGGCGGGCATCGAACTTCGGGGGCTTGCGCTCGATCTGAGCCTCGTTGCGCGCGGCCGGCATACGGCCGGAGGAGACCTGGAAGTAGACGGCGGCCTCACCGACGCCGATCAGGCTGGGGCCGCGATCCTGGACACCCTGCAGGTTGACACCGTGGCAGGTGACACAGGAGGTGTCGTAGATCTGCTTGCCCTCGCGGATCAGCGCGGACTGGTCCTCGTGCGCGGTTGCGACCTGCGCCTGCGGGGTCAGGGCCGCGGCCGCGAAGCCGGCTCCGACGAGGCCCATCAGAAGAACCAGACCGCCGGCCAGCTTGCGCCGCATACGACGCTGCTTCCGGGTCTTGGTGGCCTCGCCGTTCCCTTCGCTGGGATCTGGCGCTGACGGGGGAGATGAACTCATCTGTGTCCCTTTGGAGTAGACGGAACCGACTTGTACAAAAAGTGTTGGTGCCGACGGCGGGGGCTGGCTGCCGTCGAAGCGCTTCGCCCGGGGTTAGCGGACGAAGTAGATCGTGGCGAAGAGCCCGATCCAGACGATGTCGACGAAGTGCCAGTAGTAGGACACGACGATGGCCGCGGTGGCCTGCGCCGGGGTGAACTTACTGAGCGTGGTGCGGATCAGCAGGAACACGAACGCGATGAGACCGCCGATCACGTGCAGGCCGTGGAAGCCGGTGGTGATGTAGAACACCGAGCCGTACACGGAGCTGGAGATCGAGGTGCCCTCGGCGACCAGGTGGTAGTACTCGTAGCCCTGGCCACCGACGAAGAACGCACCCATGATCAGCGTGATCAGGTACCAGCGACGCAGACCGAAGACGTCGCCCTTCTCCGCCGCGAACACGCCCATCTGGCAGGTGAAGGACGAAGCGACCAGGACGGCGGTCACCGGCACGGCGAGCTTCAGGTTCAGCTCGGTCGGCTCCGGCGGCCAGTTCCCGTGGGCCTGAGCGCGGGCGACAAAGTACATGGCGAACAGGCCGGCGAAGAACATCAGCTCGCTCGACAGCCAGATGATGGTACCGACGCTGACCATGTTGGGCCGGTTCAGCGAATGCACACGCTGGGTAATGGCCGATCCTGGGGTCCCTACTGCGGTCGTCACGCCGGTAAGTATGACTTGTCGTAGTACGACAGGAGTAGGCGGGTACGAAACTTTGTCGTACGTGTCGGAAACCGCAGGGCGAGCGGGTCTCTCAGGGACCGCTCGGCGTGTCACGGAGCAGCCTAGATTGCCCAGGTAAGAGGAACCTGAGCCGGATTTCGAGGGAGTGTGGGTCGATGGCGTGGTGGCGCGGACTGTTCAAGCGCGGCGGGACAACGGAACTGGATGCCCGGCGCCCGGATCTGGTCGTGGTGGCGTCGAGTTTCGATGACGCGGAAGCGTGTTCGGCCGCCTTGGGGAAGGCCCTGAACTGGACTCCGGACCAACCGGTCGTTCTCCGGCATCACCTGCGCATACCCACGGTGCGGGTGAATGAGGTACAGATCATCGCCGGGCAGCTCGGCTATGACACCGGGTCGGTCGACGAGTCGGATCCGGCCAAGCTGGTGCTGCAGCGCGTGCAGGTGCTCGATGCCCTGCACTGTTCGCAGGAGCGCTCCCGGATGGCCGCCATCGCCCAGCGGCACGAGGGCGACGTGCTCGGCTGGGACGCCCTGCAACCGGCGGGTCGCGAACCAGGCGTAAAGAATTAGGCCCGTCGCACTAGGCTTGCGGCAACAACACCCGGAAGGCAGAGCAATGAGCGCGCGCAGCTGGCGAGAAATCCTCGGCATCCTCACCGACGGCAATGATCTGTCCGAGGACGAGGCCGCGTGGGCCATGAACGAGATCTTCACCGACAGCGCCACCTCCGCGCAGATCGCGGCGTTCGGCGTGGCCATGAAGATGAAGGGCCCGACGCCCGCCGAACTGGGCGGTCTGGCTTCCGGCATGCTCTCGCACGCGCGCCGCGTGCACGTCGAAACTCCGGCCGTGGACATCGTCGGCACCGGCGGCGACCGCTCCGGCACCGTGAACATCTCCACCATGTCCTCGATCGTGGTGGCCGCCACCGGGATTCCCGTGGTCAAGCACGGCAATCGCGCGGCTTCCTCCAAGAGCGGCGGCGCGGATGTGCTGGAAGCGCTGGGCGTGAAGATCGCCCTCGGCCCGGAATCGGTGGCCGAATGCGTGCGCCGGGTCGGCATCGGCTTCTGTTTCGCGCCCGTCTTCCATCCCTCGCTGCGCTTCGCCAGCCAGGCGCGCGGTGAGATCGGCATTCCCACCGTCTTCAATATCCTCGGGCCACTGACCAATCCGGCCCAGCCGGGCGCGGGGCTGATCGGCTGCGCCTTCCCGGATCTACTGCCGGTGATCGCGGGCGCGTTCGCCGAGCGCGGGGCATCGGCGCTGGTGGTGCGGGGTAACGACGGCTTGGACGAGATCACCACCGCGGATACCACCGATGCCTGGGTGGTGGTGGGCGGCGAGCGCTCCGAAACCACCATCGACCCAACGCGACTCGGCATCGAGCGGGTGGCGCCGGAGGCCCTCAAGGGCGGCGACGCCTCCCTCAATGCGGTGATCGCCCGGAATATGCTGGCCGGCGACCGCGGGCCGGTCCGCGATGCGGTGCTGCTGAATTCGGCCGCCGCCGTGGTGGCCTACGAACTGCCCGGCGCCGACCCCGCCGCCGATATTCACGACAAGCTGGCCGCGGCGCTGGAGCGGGTGGCCGCGGCCATCGACACCGGTGCGGCCGCGGCGCTGCTGGAGCGCTGGGTCGAGGTCACCAACAAGCTCGGCGACAACTGAGCGATGGGCGGCGACGCACCGGCCGGATTCCGGCCAGGTGTGTTGTTCCGCCCTGAAAAGCCTGGTAGCGGGCTACAGTTCGGCCTTATGCGAGCCGTCTTGTGGAAGCCCGGACTACGCGCCGGACTGATGGTGACCGGTGTGGTCGCGGCGGCGGCATTGCTGATCGCCGGGGTCCCCGCCGGGGCCCAGAGTTCGACGCATCCGGTCCGCCAGGCCGCCGAGGGCGGGACCGTGGTGGTGGACGGCGAGGACTATCCGGATCCGACCGGGTGCATGACGGTGCGCAAGGTGCCCCGGCGCCTGTCGGTCACCAACAACACCGGCAAGGCGGTCCGGGTGTATCTGCTGCCCGGTTGCAAGGGCGGCGTCACCAATGTGGTGGACCCGGGGCACAGCGCCAATCCACTCGGGGCCTCGTTCCAGCCGGAGTAACCGTCTATTCGCCGATGGAGAAACCGGCTTCCACGTCGGCGCGCGAGTAGGACTTGAACGCGATGTGGGTGTCGGTGCGAATCACGCCGGGGGTCTTGTTGATCCGTCCGGTCACCACCTCGGCGATCTGTTCGTGGTCGCGCACCCGGACCTTGGCGATCAGGTCGACGTCGCCCGCGCACGAGAAGACCTCGGCCACGCCGTCGATATCGGCCACCGCCTGCGCGGTCTCCGGGATGGCGGCGGACTCGGCGTGAATCAGGACGATGGCAGTAATCATGGGGCCAACTCTAGGGGATCGGCCCGGGTCGCCGGTGTCCGGCCAGCGGGACGATTCGGATCTTGATTTTGTGAAATCACGTACCTGACGGGCCGTTTCACGCCATCATTGACCGAAATGTGAACCGGCTAGTGGTCACAATGTTGACTGCCCAGGGGGTCGCGATGTTCGCACAGCTCCGTTCATCCAAATCCGTCCGTCACCGCGCGTCCGCTTCGGCGCCGCGCACCCTCGCACTCGCCTCCCGGTCGGGCGTCTCGGGCCGGCATCGCCGGCGCGCGGCGGCCCGCATCAACCTGCCGAGCCTGCGCCCGGACTGGCAGAGCCTGCGCGCCGAGTGGCAGCTGCCCACCTGGCAGTGGCGGTCGGGCGCGGGACGCCATCGCAAGTCGGAGCCGAACTGGTTCCGGATCTATGCCGCCCGCGTGCTCGCCACCGGCGCCGCGGTCACCATGATCGGCACCGCCGCGGCCGTGCCCGCGCACGCCGACACCCAGCCCGACGCGGTCTCCGGCGTCACCAATGACGTGCTCGCGACCATCAATTCGTTCACCACGTTCACCCTCCCAGGCCTGGATCTGCCCGCCCTGTTCTCCCCCGACACCGCGATCGTGGTGCTCGGCTACGGGCTCCAGGAAGACGGCGAGATGCGTCCCGAGCTCGTCAACCGCCTGCACGCGGGCTATGTCTCGGCCCTGCTCTCCCCCACCGCCCCGGTGATCGTCACCGGCGGCAATCCGCAGGCCGGCGTCACCGAGGCGCAGGCCATGGCCGACTGGCTGATCGAGCGCGGCATCGCCGCCTCCCGCATCTTCACCGAGACCAAGGCCAATTCCACCGTCCAGAACGCCGCCTTCTCCGCGGAGTTGATGAACGCCATCGGCGCGCACGCCGCGCTCCTCATCACCTCCGCGGACCATATCGGCCGCGCCCTCAACAACTTCCGCGCCGCCGGTATCGCCGTGGTCGCGACGATGACCCCCGACCGCACGCCCCTGAACGCCGAACCCTTCGGCCCGGGCGTCGTCAACTGGTAGCCGCCTATCCCTGGCCCCGTCGGTCAGAGAACTTGAGCGATCAAACTGTCCCGCAACCAGTTTCGGTAGCGATCGGCAGACCAGGCGCGGCGGCGGCGTAGCAGCCGGAAGATGTGCGGGGAGCCGAGCGCGAACAGGATGTCGGCGGCGGTCTCGGGGTCGAGTCCCGCACGCAGGCTGCCGCGCTCGGCGAGCTTGCCGGTGCAGGTGAGCCACAGGGCGCGGGTGGCGTTCGCGCCCGCTTCGTCACCCGCGCGCATGGCGGGGTCGGCAGCGGCCGCGTCCACGCCCACCATGATGAGATCGCCTGCGCGCTCGAACAATTCGGCGGTGTAGCCGGTCAGGCCGGTCAGGGCGGCGCGCGGGTCGGGGTCGTCGAGGGCGGCCAGGACTTCGGGACGGTCGGCTACGGCGATCGGTTCCTCGTCACCGACCGTGGCCACGTTCAAGGTGTGCTGGAAGAGATCCAGTTTGGTGGGGAACGCGTCGTAGAGGGTGCGTTCGCCCACCCCGGCACGCTTCGCCACCTCGCGCAACGGCGTTGCCACATACCCCTTTTCGACGAACAGCTCGGTCGCCGCCCGGCGGATGGCGGCGCGGGTCGCCGCGGCGGTCTCGGCGCGTTTGGCGGCGCGATACGGCCTCTTGACGGCGTCGGTCATGGAGAGGATTCTATCAATATCCGCCGCAGTGCCACTGCGGTGAAATCAGGAGAAGGTGATCCCGATGCCCGAAGTCGCCGGCATTCATCACGTCAAGCTCCCGGTCACCGATATGCCGCGGTCGGTGCGCTGGTATCGCGAGGTCTTCGATTTCCGCCCGGAGTACGAGTTCCGCGATGCCGACGGCTCGGTGGGCGGGGTCGCGGGCTCGGTGCCCGGGCTCGGCCCGACCGAGCTGTGCCTGCGGGTGAACGAGGTCGCGGCGCGCGGCTGCAAGGGTTTCGACCCGGTGAGCTTCGCCGCCCGGGACCGTGCGGACCTCGCGGGGTGGGCCGCACGGCTGGACGAGCTGGGCATCGCGCATTCGCCGATCATCGAGGCGTCCATCGGCTGGCTGCTGGTGTTCAACGACCCGGACGGCCTGGAACTGCACCTCTACACCTGGGCCGCGCACGGCATCGACCAGTCGGGCCGGGCCGGCTACGGAACGCCCATCGCCGACGCGGACTCCTGGCAGCCGTGACTCAGGCCAGGTAGCGGGCGATGCTCTCGGCCACGCAGGCCGGTTTCGCCTCGCCCTCGATCTCGACGGTGACGGTGCGGACGGCTTGCACGCCGCCGGGGATGTCGGTGACGGAATCGAGGGTGAAGCGGGCCCGAATGCGCGAGTCCACCTTCACCGGGGTGATGAAGCGAACCTTGTTGAGCCCGTAGTTGATCGCCATGCTCGCGCAGCTGAAGGTCATCACCTGCGCGGTCAGCGGCACCACCAGCGACAGCGTCAGGAACCCGTGCGCGATGGTGCGCCCGTACGGCCCCGCCGCCGCCCGCTCGGCGTCCACGTGAATCCACTGATGGTCGTCGGTGGCATCGGCGAAGGTGTCGATGCGCTTCTGGTCCACCGTGATCCAGTCGCTGACGCCGATCTCGGTGCCCGCCGCCGCCCGCAGCTGATCGAAGCTCTCGAAGTCGATCATGAGTACCGCTCCTTCAATTCTCGCTTGAGGACCTTGTGCGTCGGGCCGAGCGGCAGCTCGGTGACGAACTCGACGCGGCGCGGGTACTTGTACCGTGCCACATGCTCTTTCGCGAAGTCGACGACTTCCTCGGCGCCGAGCGGACCCGACGGCACCACCACCGCCAGGATCTCCTCGCCGTAGTTCTCGTCCGGTACGCCGATCACCGCCACCTGGGCGATGTTCGGATGCCGCAGCAGCGCCGCCTCGACCTCGGTCGGGTACACGTTGAACCCGCCGCGAATGATCATTTCCTTGATCCGGTCGACGATCCGCAGATACCCGGCGGCATCCTTGCTGCCGAGGTCGCCGGTGCGGAACCAGCCGTCGGTCATGACTTCGGCGGTGGCTTCGGGTTTTCCGGTGTAGCCGCCGAACACATTGTGCCCGCGCACCACCACCTCGCCGACGGTGTCCACCGGCAGCAGTGCGATGGCGTCACGCACCGCCGGATCGGCGATCTCGACATCCACGCCCCACACCGGATGGCCCACCGTGCCCGCCTTGGGGCCGAGCTCCGGCTGGTTCACCGAGGCGGTCGGCGAGGTCTCGGACAGGCCGTAGCCTTCCAGGATGTACGCGCCGTAGACGCGCTCGAACTCTTCCAGCACCGACGGCGGCAGCGCCGCGCCGCCGCTGATACACAACTTCAGCTTGGGCAACGTCTCGGCCGTACGAGCGGCTTCCAGCAGCCCGAGGTACATGGTCGGGACGCCGTGGAAGGTGTTGACCCCTTCGGCGTTCATCAGCCGGATCGCTTCCGCCGCATCGAATCTCGGCAGCAGCACCAGCGTCGCCCCGACCCGCCAGTGCGAGTTCATGGAGACGGTCTGGCCGAACACGTGGAACAGCGGCAGCGCCCCCAGCGCGATATCGTCGCGATGCACTTCATTGGCGTCGAAGGCGTTCACGGTGGCGCACATGACCATATTGAGATGGCTCAGCTCCGCGCCCTTGGGCCGCCCGGTGGTGCCGCTGGTGTAGAACACCACCGCGGTGTCGAGCGGTCCGCGCGTGACGAACGCCGGAATCGGTTCCGCCGTCAGCTCTTTCGGGTTCACGCACGGAATCCCCACGCGCGCCGCCGCTTCCGTTCCGACCGCGGTCACCATCTCATGGCAGACCAGCAGTTTCGCCCCGCTGTCGCGCAGCACGTATTCGGCTTCGTCGGCGGTGAGCAGCAGATGCACCGGCACCACGGTCGCGCCCGCCGCCAGGATCGCGAAGTAGGCGCGCGGGAAGTCGGCGGTATTGGGTCCCATGAGCGCGACCCGATCCCCGGGCCGCACCCCGAGTTCGATGAGCGCCGCGGCCTGTTCGCGCGCCTGCCGCCACAGCTGCGCGAAGGTGATCCGTTGCGCCCCTTCGATGAGCGCGAGGTGGTCGGGCCGCCGGCGCGCCGGTTCGGCGAGAATGCTGGCCAGGGAGAGAGTCGCGGTCATGAGAACTCCTTCGTTCCGAGCGCCTAGAGGCCCATGTCCTTGGCGATGATCATCTTCATCACCTCGTTGGTGCCGCCGTAGATGCGATTGACCCGGTTGTCGGCGTACAGGCGGGCGATCGGGTACTCGTTGATGAACCCGTAGCCGCCGTGCAGCTGCAGGCAGCGGTCGATGACGCGGGCGGCGACCTCGGAGCAGAACAGCTTGGCCGAGGCGGCGTCGGCGGGGGTCAGCGTGCCGGCGTCCAGGGCCTCCAGGGCGCGGTCCACCACGGCTTCGGCGGCGTCCGTCTCGGCCTGGCAGGCGGCGAGCTCGAACTTGGAGTTCTGGAAGGACGCGACCGGCTGCCCGAACACATTGCGCTGCTGGGTGTATTCCTTGGCGAACCGGATGGCCGCCTTGGCCTGCGCGTACGCGCCGACCGCGATGGACAGCCGCTCCTGCGGCAGGTTCTGGCCCAGGTAGGAGAAGCCCTTGTGCTCCTCGCCGAGCAGGTCCGCGACCGGCACCTTCACGTCGGTGAAGTTGAGTTCGGCGGTATCGGAGGTCTTGAGGCCGAGCTTGTCGAGCTTGCGGCCGACGGTGTACCCCGGGGACTTGGTGTCCACCACGAACAGCGAGATGCCGTGGCGGCGATCGCTTTCCGACGGTGCGGCGGTGCGGGCGCACACGATGACGCGGTCGGCGTGCACGCCGCCGGTGATGAAGGTCTTGGACCCGTTCAGCACGTAGTGCGTGCCGTCCTCGGAAAGCTTTGCGGTGGTGCGCATTCCGGCCAGGTCGGAGCCGGTGCCGGGTTCGGTCATGGCGATGGCGAACATGATCTCGCCCGCCGCGAAGCCGGGCAGCCAGCGCTGCTTCTGTTCCTGGGTGGCCAGGTGCTTGATGTAGGGCAGGCAGAGCCCGACGTGCACGCCGGAGCCGCCGAAGGACACGCCCGCGCGGGCGGTCTCCTCCAGCAGAATGGCCTGGAACTTGAAGGACTCGATGCCCGCGCCGCCGAACTCCTCCGGCACCTCGATGCCGAAGACGCCGAGTTCGGCCAGCTTGTAATAGAACTCGCGCGGCACGATGCCCGCCGCGTACCACTCGTCGTAGACGGGGGCGACTTCCGCTTCGATGAACGCGCGCACCGTCTTGCGGAAGGCATCGTGGTCGGCGTCGAAAACTGTTCTCTGCATGGGTGAACCAACTCTCAGTGCGCCCGCGCGCCGATCTGACGGCGCGCGGGGTGGGTCATGGACCGCAGGCGTCAGAGCCGGCGTCCGCCGTCGACGTAGATGGTCTGGCCGGTCACGAACGACGCGTCATCGGAGACCAGGAACGAGACAACGTTCGCGATGTCCTCCGGCTTGCCGACCCGGCGCAGCGGGGTGATCTTGGCGGCTTCCTCACGGAACTGCTCCGGGGTCGCACCCACGCGAGCGGCCGTCGCATCGGTCATCTCGGTGACGATGAACCCCGGCGCAACCGCGTTCACATTGATCCCGAACGGCCCCAATTCCATTGCGAGCGTGCGGGTCAGCCCCTGAATCCCCATCTTGGCGGCGCTGTAGTTGGCCTGCCCGCGCGCACCCAGCGCCGACACGCTGGAGGTGTTCACGATCTTGCCCGACTTCTGCTTCACCATGTGCCGCTGCGCCGCCCGCGAGCACAGGAACGCGCCCTTGAGATGCACGCCCATCACGATGTCCCAGTCCTCGACCGACATCTTGAACAGCAGGTTGTCGCGCAGTACGCCCGCGTTGTTGACCAGTACGTCGAGCGAACCCAGCTGCGCCACCACCCCGTCGACGGCCGCGTCCACCTGGGCCTCGTCGGTCACATTGCAGGCCACCGCGATCGCCTTGCCGCCGTCGGCCTCGATCTTGGCCACCGCGTCCGCGCAAGCGGCCGGGTCCAGATCGGCGATGGCGACGGTGAACCCGTCGGCGGCCAGCCGGGCGGCGGTGGCCGCGCCGATCCCGCGCGCCGCACCGGTCACGAAGGCAACTTTCGACATTCGATTCTCCTTGTCCGAGAGGGGTTTCAGAGGAAGGCGTTGACGCCGGTGAGGGCGCGGCCGATGAGCAGTTTCTGGATCTGGCTGGTGCCCTCGTACAGGGTCAGCACGCGCGCGTCGCGCAGGTATTTGGCGGCCGGGAACTCGTCGATGTACCCGTACCCGCCGAAGACCTGAATGGCATTGTTGGCGGCCTTGACCGCCGCTTCGCTCGCGAACAGCTTCGCCACCGAGGCTTCGGTGCCGAACGGTTTGCCGCGCTCCACCAGATCGGCCACCCGCCAGGTGAGCAGCCGCGCCGCCTCCACATCGACGGCGATATCGGCGAGCAGTTCCTGAACCAGCTGGTAGGAGGCGATGGGCTTGCCGAACTGCTCGCGCTCCTGAGCGTATTTCACCGCGGCTTCCAGGCAGCCCCTGGCGACGCCGACGCAGCCGGCCGCGACGCCCATGCGGCCCTTGTCCAGCGCGGCCATGGCGATCTTGAAGCCCTGGCCCTCGGCGCCCAGCCGGGCGCTGTCGGGGACGCGGACGTTGTCCAGCACGAGTTCGGCGGTCGCCTGTCCGCGCAGCCCGAGCTTGCCCTTGATCTCGGTGCGGGTGAAGCCGGGTGCGTCGGTGGGGACCAGGTAGGCGGTGACGCCCTTCGGTCCCGGCCCGCCGCTGCGCGCGAACACGATCGCGACATCGGCCCAGGTGCCGTTGGTGATGAAGATCTTGGTGCCGGAGAGCAGCCAATCATCGCCGTCCCGAACGGCTTTGGCGGTCAGATTGCCCGCGTCGGATCCGGTGCCGGGTTCGGTCAGCGCGAAGCAGCCCAGCGCCTCGCCGGCGCACAGCCGGGGCAGCCACTGCCGCTTCTGTTCCTCGGTGCCGTAGGTCTTGATCGACTTGCCGACCAGTCCCAGCGAGACCGAGACGATGCCGCGCACCGAGGAGTCGCCGCGCCCGAGCTCTTCCAGCAGCAGGCAGTAGTCGGTGGCGGTGCCGCCCGAACCGCCGTACTCCTCGGGGATCTCGATGCCGAGGAACCCCATCTCCCCCAGCTTGCCGACGATGGCGGTATCCACCGATTCGGCCCGATCCCATGCCGCGGCGAACGGAACCACCTCTTTGTCCACCCAGGCGCGCGCGAGGTCGCGCAGCTCGCGCTGGGATTCGCCGAGTTCGAAGTCCATGAGCGAATGCTCCTTAACCAAACGTTGTTAGGTTTATGTGACCCACGCTATCCTAACGCTGTTCGGTTTATCAAGGGCGAGGTGATAACTTCACCCGGGACAGCCGAGGGAGGTGCCATGGCCAGGCCGAAAGTGCCACTGCTGAGCCGTGATCGCATACGCGACGCGGCGGTCGAACTCATCGACCGGGACGGGCTGGCGGAGCTGTCCATGCGCAAGCTGGCCACCGAACTGGGCGTGCAGGCGGCCTCGCTATACGGGCACTACCCGACCAAGGACGATCTGTACGACGAGATCGCCGGGGCCATCATGGCGACCGTCGACACCTCGGGTTTCGAGTCCGGCGATTGGCGCGCCGGGCTCATGTCCTGGGCCCGGTCCTATCGCGACGCACTGGTCGCACACCCCAATTTCGTCCCATACCTGGCCACCGGCCCCGGCAAGCGCGAAGAGAACCTGCGCCACGCCGACGCCGTGCACGGCGGACTGGTCGGCGCGGGCTGGCCGCCGCGCGAGGCGACCATGATCGGCGCCGCCACGCGTTACCTGGTCATGGGCGCGACCATCGGCTCGTTCTCGCGCGGCTTCGTCGATGACGTACAGGTCTACCGGGACCGGTACCCACACCTCGAGCAGGCGCATCTACTGCGCGCCAAGGCCGACGAAATCGATTCGGAGAGTTTCGAACTCGCGCTCACCGCGTTCGTGGACGGGTTGTCGCTGCGCTTCGAGCCGTTCTCGAAGAAGAAGCGCCGCAAGTAGCCCCGCTACTGCGCGGGAAGCCGTGGAGCTCGGCAAACCCGTTGGTTAGGATAGGCTTACTTACCTATCGAAGGGAGCCGTGTGCGCGTCGTCATCTTGTTCGGAACCGAAATGGGCACCGCCGAAACCGTCGCCGATTGCATCGCCGACGAACTCTCGGGCTGCGATGTGTCGATCTACGACATGATGGATTTCGATCCCGCCGACCTGACCGCGGAAGAACTCCTGGTGGTCGTCTGCTCCACCTACGGCGACGGCGACCTGCCCACCGGCGCAGAGCCTTTCTTCGACGCCCTGGACGCCACCCGCCCCGATCTCACCGGCCTGCGCTTCGCGGTCTTCGGCCTCGGCGACAGCGTCTACGGCGACACCTTCAACCGCGGCGGCGAGATCGCGGCCGAGAAGCTGACCGAACGCGGCGCGATCCAGATCGGCGAACACGCCCGCCACGACGGTTCCAGCGAAGTGAAGCCGAAGGACATGGCCCGCGAATGGGCTGCGGCCCTGCCGATCCCGGTCACGCAGGCGGGCTGAGGTATCCGCCGATCAAGGCCGCGCCCGGTCCCCCGCGACCACCCGGACCGGGCAGGTATTCCACGGCCCCCGCGTCCAGGGACTCCCCGCAGTGCGCGCAGCTGACCGCCGCCGCCGTGACGTGCGCGCAGTCGTGGTGGCGCACCAGCAACGGCGGCCCGTCCGCCCCCGCCTCCCACCGGTCACCCCACGCCATCAATGCCAGTAGCGCCGGCACCAGATCCCGCCCCTTCGCGGTGAGCCGGTACTCGAACCGATCCGGCTGCGTCGCATACCGATCCCGTTGCAGCACACCGGCATCCACCAGCCGCTGCAACCGGTCGCTGAGCACGTTGGTGGCCACCCCGAGATCCCGCTGCAACTCGTCGAACCGATGCAGCCCCACCGCCACATCCCGCACCACGAGCAGCGCCCACGGATCCCCCACGATGGCCGCCGACCGCGCGATCGAGCACGCGATCGCCCCGAAATCCGTCCGAGCCACGGCCCACCCTTCCCGAGAGTCCCTTGCTAGAAGCAAGTCAGCAGGTTAACGTCATTATATGTACCACGCTATCGTGCGTTACCTGGTCCGGAAAACCTGGCGTCGCGCCGGCGCGGGCGATTTCGACGCCGCCGTCGGCATGGCCGCCCCGGACGTCCACTTCCGCTTCCTCGGCGACTCCCCGCTCGGCGCGGACCTGCACGGCCGCGACGCCTTCCGCGCCTGGTTCGACACCTTCGAACAACACCTCCCCGGCATCCGCCTCGAACTCGAAGACGTCGTAGCCAACGGCTGGCCCTGGAACACCACCGTCGCCGCCCGCCTCCGAGTAACCGGCACCCTCGCCGACGGAACCCCCTACCGCAACACCGCGATCCAATGGCTCACCCTGCGCTGGGGGCGCCTCACCGACGACCTCGTCCTCGAGGACACCCTCGCCCTCGACGCCGCCCTCCGCCGCCAGCAGGCCGCCCTCGCGCACTAGCCGCAGCCCGCGAAACACGAGAGCCCCGAACCGGAATCGGCTCGGGGCTCTCGTGGGTGACGGATTACTTCAGGCGGAGGCTGCCGAAGAGGCCTTCCTTCTCGTCCTCGGGGCCCGCGGTGAAGTAGAGGGCGTTGGCGTCGCCGAGGCTTTCGCCGTTGCCGAACATCAGGCCCCACAGGCCGCCGATCTCGACCGGCTGGTTGACGGTGTTGCGCAGGTAGTCGACGAATTCGCCGGTCTTGTCGTCGAGGACGACGATGCGGCCGGCGCCGCCGAAGTTGCCGACCAGGAGCTTGCCGGAGAGCGGGCCGAAGTTGTCGGGGGCGACCACGACGCCCCAGGGGGCGTTGAAGCGGTCGGCGCCGTCGAGGGTGCGGACCAGTTTGCCGGTGGCGTCGAATTCGGCGATCTTGCCCTTGCCGGGCTTGAACTTGGCTTCCTTCTCGGCGGCCGCGTCGAGCGAATCCTCTTCGCCCGCATCGATCTTCGACGGGTCTTCCTCGCCGGGCTTGGTGGCGGCGTAGGAGACGAAGACGCGCTGGCCCAGGGTGGTCACGTTCCAAGGGGCCGGATCGCCGGGCTTGACCTTCTTGCCCTTCGAGGCATCGGCGGCGTCGATCGCGTCACCGGTGGCGAAGGGGTTGGCGAAACCGGTGGTGGGCACCAGCTTCCAGTTCTTGTCGAAGGTGCGGATCTGCGAGTTCTCGCCGAAATCGGCGGCGAGCAGCTTGTCACCGGACGGGGTGAGAGCGATGCCGAAGAACTGCATCTTCTGATCCGAGCCGTCGAACATGAGCGGCGCGGGGCCGTCGTGCCGCACGATGGAGCCGCCCGGGCCCTGCTCGGTCCACGCGGAGATCTTGCCGGAGTCGGTGGCGAAGATGAAACGCGCCGAACCGGTGAGCTTCTCGTCCTTGCCGTCGTAGCTGACCGGCTGATCCTTCACCACGAACAGATCCGAGGTGATGGGCGCGCCGTTGAACACCACGCCGGTGGTCTTGCCGATGCTCTTGTCCGAGGTGTCGGAATCCGCGCCGGGCACGGTGACCAGCTTAAGCGGATCCTGGAACAGCTTCTGCAGCTTGGGATCCGGCGAAGCGGTGACATCGCCGACGAATTGGAAGGAGTAACCGCCGCCGCCGACCCAGAAGTGGCCGCCGGCGCCCTTGGGGCGATCCGCGATGCCCCAGGCGTTCACCATGTCGGGGAAGGTGAACTGGGCCTTGTACTTGTCGGCATTGGCCGCCAGATTGGTCTGCGCGTAGGTATTGCCGTCGATGGCCTTCACGTCGTCGGTGTCCGACGAGGTGCTGCTGCAGGCAGCGGCGACCATCAGCGCCGCGCCGAGTGCCGTCGCGCGCAGAGCGTTCTTGCGCAGCGACGGCATCCCGTTCCAGCGTCCGTTCATTGCCTTGGTCCTTCCAACTCAACGCCCACGATGGCGTTAGGTGATGCTAACCATAGCTGGAAGGATTTTCGGTCGGGTCAGGACACCCGGAATTCCGCCTTGACCTGGTCTTCGGTCAGTCCGTAATCGGCCAGAGAATACGTGTGGGTCGGTTTCCGATCGCCGGATTTACTCTCCTCGTCCAGCGCCGTCATGGCCTGCCGGGCGGGCTCGTCGAAGGTCAATCCGAACGCGGAGTAGATGCGCTCGACCGTGCCCAGCGGATCCGCCCGCAGATCCTCGAACTGGATGTCCAGGAACTGGTCCGGGTTGTACTTGGCCCGCGCCGTATCGAACTCGCGCAGCCCCCGCGACCACAGTTCCAGCTGGGTCTCCCCGATCCGTTCCCGGGTGAACCCGGTGGACCAGCCGCGGGCGGCGTGCTCGGACAGACTGCACGAGGATCCGACGATGGTCACCGGATCGCGATGGGTCTGGATGATCAGCGCGTCCGGGTACACCTCCATCAGCGCGTCGAGGGCGAACAGATGGCTCGGGTTCTTCAGCACCCAGCGCCGCTGATCACCCAGCCCGATCAGCTGCAAATTCTTCTTGTGCCGCTCATAGGCATTGGTCCAATCCTGCTTGCGCAGCCACTGCGAATAGGTCGGCAGATAGGCCAGCGATTCGTAGGAGATGGATTTGGCCGTCTGCCGCAGCAGCTGCCAGCACTCCTCCACATCGGCGGCGCTCATGTAGTGCACGCCCATGAAGTCCGGGTTCTCCACCCGATGCTGCGCGAATCCGGCGTCGATGCCCTGGTACACCGGATTGCTCGCCCAGCTCTCGCGCGGCGGGCGCGGCTGCGGGAATTCCGCCAGCCACATTTCGAGGGCCTGATGCTGCGGGTCGGCCGCGAGCAGCCGGTGCAGCGCGGTGGTGCCGGTGCGCGGCAGCCCGGTCACGAAAATCGGCCGGGCGACCGAGGTTTCGGCATAGCCCGGGTTGGCCTTCCAGGACGCTTCGCTGAGCGCGCGGGCGACCAGCGCCCCGCGCAGGAAGTACCGGCTCATCTTCGAGCCGAGCTCGGTGAGCTCGGCGTCGCGCTGGTAGGACTCGAGCAGCACGCTCAAACCCTCGAGGTGATCATCGGACCCGAAGTCGTCGAGCCCGGTGAGCTTGGTGGCCGAGGCGTGCAGATCCTCGACGGTGCCGACGTTGGTACGCCCGCTCATGCGTTCTCCTTAAACGTGGTACTCGCCGCAGTTGACGTCGAGGGTCTGCCCGGTGATGGCATTGGCCCACGGCGACGCCAGGAAGATGACCGAGTTGGCGATCTCGTCGGGTTCGGGCAGCCGCTTGAGGTCGGATTTGGCGGCGGTGGTCTGGTACACCTGCTCGGCGGTGATGCCGTACTTCTTGGCGACCTCGCCGAAGTACCACTTGAGCTGATCGGTGTGAATGTAGCCGGGGGCGACGGTATTGACGCGAATCCCCTTCTCCCCCAGCTCGGTCGCGAGGGTCTGCGACATGGCGAGCAGCGCCGACTTGGCGACCTTGTAGCTGCCGTAGC
This sequence comes from Nocardia yamanashiensis NBRC 100130, assembly GCF_001613325.1. Taxonomy (GTDB): domain Bacteria; phylum Actinomycetota; class Actinomycetes; order Mycobacteriales; family Mycobacteriaceae; genus Nocardia; species Nocardia yamanashiensis. Next base: position 209,209 of record NZ_BDCD01000020.1, read on the forward strand.
GGGGTTCGGAGTGCCGCAGCACCGCCGAGTTCACCATCACCACAGCGCCTTTGGTCTCGGCCAGCGCATCGGTGAACGCCTGCGTCATGCGCAGATTGCCGAGCACGGTCAGCTCCAGGCTGTCGGTGATCTGCTTGAAGTCGGTGCGCGCGAACGGCTTCATGGACGGCACCGCGAACGCATTGTTGATCAGCGCGTCGACCCGCCCGAATTCGGCAAGGGTGCGTTCCACCAGGTTCCGCACGGCCGCGTCATCGGTGATGTCGGTGGGCACGCACAGCGTGGTGCCGCCCATGGCCTCGATCTCGGCGGCGACCTCCTTCAACCGCGATTCGGTGCGCGCGGCGAGCACGACCTTGGCGCCGGCGGCGGCGGCTTCCAGGCAGACGGAGCGACCGAGCCCCGGCCCCACGCCGCTGACCACGACGACCTTGTCGGCGAGCAGAGCGGTCCGCAGGCGCTGGTCCGGGGTTTCAGGGGCTTGCCCCTGAGAGTTACGAGAGTTGTCCTCACTCATCAGCCCAGCATCCTTTCAGCGAAAGCCCGCTGGCGGTCGGCGATGCGTGCGCGCCAAGCGGTTTCGTCGATCTTGTTTGTCTCGTAGTGGGGCAGCCGTTCGGCGACCTTGTCGAAGGGGACGAGTTCGATGGTCGGTCCATCGGCTTCGGTGATGGCCCGGGCGACCCGCTGCCAGCGGAACTGGAGGATCCCCAGCTTGCGGCCGGTGGTCTCGATCCAGTTGGTGACGCCGGGGTTGCGCGCCGACACGACCAGGCGAATGTTCCCGTCCGGATCCACCTGCGACTGCGCCGAATTCAGCGAGGTCTGGTGGTTTACGTAATCCAGTGACGTGTACCAGCGGTTGCCCAGCTGGAAACCCTGATACGGCGCATCGGATTTCGGCACGGTGATGATCAACGCCTGATCATCCGCCAGCTCGTAATGCCCCACCGACGAGTACTGCGTGCTCAACCCACCCGGCGTGAGCCGCGGCTCGGTCAGCGTATTGACCGGCAGATTCAGATAGAACCACTTCGGAAAGTTGAACCAGGTGTGCACCCGCGTCAGCAGCATCCGCCCCGCCGCGCGATACCGCTTACGCAGCTGCGCCGCATCGGCTTCCACCGGCGCGGTGCCGATGGTGTCGACCCGCTCGATCCGGATCCGCCCCTTGCGCTCGTTCGCCCAATCCCCATAAACCTCGCGCACCGCGAGCATGGACGCGCCTTCGCCGAGCTGGAAGTAGTTCGGCTCCGGGTTCTCCTTGGGCGGCCCGAATCGCAGTGTGTAACTGCCGTCTTCGGCGATCTCCAGCCGGCGATCGTCGAACGCGTCCTCACCGCCCGGCACATCGGTGGCGGTGTAATCGCCCTTGAGCACCTGGAAGCTGAGATCGACGGTGCTCCCGCGCACCCCGGTGAGCAGGTACTCCGCACCGGGTTCGATATTCGCGTGGTAGTACAGCGTGTCCGGATTATCCAGGCCCATCTTGGTGTAAGGCCCGGTGGAGGTCACGAAGTACGGGTGCGAGGTCCCGTGCGCCCGCGACAGCTGCAAGACCGCGGCGATACTGCCCTGGAGGTAGTCGTACCCCTCCGCCAGGTCGTGCTCGTCACGAATGAAATCGGCTGCCGCGATGAGCTTCTCGGCTTCGGCAACGGCCGCCAGGAACGGCTCGGTGAGCGGTAGCTCGGCCTGTTCGATATTCGGCTGGTTCATCAGCTATCGGTGATCCCTAGTTCGGTGCGAATGAGTCGGGCGATATCGGCCGGGGTTCCGGCCGACGGGGTAATGGTCAATTCGGCGAATTCCGGTCGCTCGTACGGCGAGTCGATGCCGGTGAATTCGCGCAGTTCCCCGGCGCGGGCCTTCTTGTACAGCCCCTTGGGGTCGCGCAGTTCGCATTCCTCGAGCGGAGTGTCGATGAATACCTCGCGGAACGGCAGGTGCTTCTCGTCGTGCAACTTCCGCGCCTCGCGCCGCTGCGCCCGGAACGGGCTGATCAGCGAGACGATGGCGATCATGCCCGCATCCGCGAACAACGCCGCGACCTCGGCCACGCGGCGGATGTTCTCGCGCCGGTCGTCGTCGGTGAAGCCGAGATTGCGATTGAGCCCGTGCCGCAGATTGTCGCCGTCGAGCAGATAGGCGGGCTGTCCGGCGGCGATCAGCTGCCGCTCCAATTCCACCGCGATGGTGGACTTCCCGGATCCGGACAGCCCGGTCATCCACACGGTCGCACCGGTGCTCAGGCGCTGCGTGCGCTCCACGGCGGACCGATGCCACACCACATTGGACGCCTTGTGCTCCACCTTCGGCGCACCCGTCGACCGCCCGGTGATCATGCCCGCCGCGACGGTCTGATTGGTGGCGTCGTCGACCAGGATGAAACTGCCCGTCGACCGATTGGCGCGATACGGATCGAACAGCAGCGGCTGCCGCGCCTTCAGGATCACGCGCCCGATATCGTTGAGCCCCAGCCGATCCGCGTCCGTCTGCCGGTGCAGGGTGTTGACGTCCAGGCGATAGTCCAGCTCGCTCACCTCGACCTTGGAGGTCTGCGCGGCCGTGCGAATCGAATAGGAATTACCGGCCCGCAGCTCGGTGTCGTCGGAGAACCAGCACACCATGGCGTCCAGTTCCCGGTCCTGATGCGGCTGATTGCCGGGCCGCGCGAGCATATCCCCACGGCCGATATCGATTTCGTCGTCCAGGGTGAGCGAGACGGCCATCCCGGTGAAGGCCTCCTCCACCTTGCCGCCGCCCGGTCCCCAGATCTGGGCGACCTTGCTGGTGCGCCCGGACGGCAGCACCACCACATCGTCGCCCGGTTTGAAGATGCCGCCCGCGACGGTGCCCGCGTAACTGCGCTGCGAATCCCCGTGCGGCCGGATCACGTACTGCACCGGCAGCCGGGTGTCGATGAGGTTCCGGTCGGAGGCCACGTGCACTTCTTCCAGATGCCGCAGCAGCGGCGGGCCCGGATACCAGTCGCTCATGCGCTCGGAGGTGTCCACCACATTGTCGCCGAGCAGCGCCGACACCGGCACGAAACTCAGGTCGCCGACATCCAGCTTGGTGGCGAAATCGGCGAATTCCGAACGGATTTCCTCGAACCGCTGTTCGGAGTAGTCGACGAGATCCATCTTGTTCACGCACAGCACCAGGTGGCCCACGCCCAGCAGCGAGGACAGGAAGGCGTGGCGGCGGGTCTGCTCGGAGACGCCCTTGCGCGCGTCGACCAGGATGAGCGCCAGGTCCGCGGTGGAGGCGCCGGTCACCATGTTCCGGGTGTACTGCACGTGCCCCGGGGTGTCGGCGATGATGAATTTCCTACGCGGCGTGGCGAAATAGCGGTACGCGACATCGATGGTGATGCCCTGCTCCCGCTCGGCCCGCAGTCCGTCGGTGACCAGCGACAGGTCCGGCTGCCCGGCTCCGCGCGCCACGCTCGCCTTCTCGATGGCGTCGAGCTGATCGCTGAACAGCGCCTTGGAATCGAACAGCAGCCGCCCGATGAGCGTCGACTTGCCGTCGTCCACGCTGCCCGCGGTCGCGAGGCGTAAAAGGTTGCGGCGCATCAGAAGTAGCCCTCTCGCTTGCGATCCTCCATGCCGGAGTCGGAGATGCGGTCGTCGGCGCGGGTGGCGCCGCGTTCGGTGAGGCGGGTGACGGCGGTTTCGGCGATCACCTCGGCCGGGGTGGCGGCGGTGGATTCCACGCAGCCGGTGCAGGTGGCGTCGCCGACGGTGCGGAAGCGCACGGTGGTCTCGAACGGTTTCTCGTCCGGGCCGACGGTCAGGAAGCGATTGTCCGCCAGCAGCATGCCGTCGCGTTCGAGCACGGTGCGGCGGTGCGCGTAGTACAGCGAAGGCAGCTGCACGCCGGCCTGATCGATGTACTCCCAGATATCCAGCTCGGTCCAGTTCGAGAGCGGGAAGACCCGGATGTGCTCGCCCTTGGCGTGCCGGCCGTTGTACAGGTTCCACACCTCGGGGCGCTGCGCGCGCGGATCCCAGCTGCCGTATTCGTCGCGGAAGCTGAACACCCGCTCCTTGGCGCGGGCCTTCTCCTCGTCGCGACGCGCGCCGCCGAACACGGCGTCGAAGCGGTGTTCCTTGATGGTGCGCAGCAAAGTGGTGGTTTGCAGGCGATTCCGGGTCTCGCCCGGCTTCTCCACCGCGCGCCCGGCGTCGATGTCCTCCTGCACGCTGCCGATGAGCAATTGCGCGCCGAGTTCGGCGGCGGTGCGGTCCCGGAAGTCGATCACTTCGTCGAAATTGTGCCCGGTGTCGATGTGCAGCAACGGAAAAGGCAGCGGCGCGGGCCAGAACGCCCGCCGCGCCAGCTCCAGCATCACCGCCGAATCCTTGCCGCCGGAGAACAGCAGCACCGGCCGTTCGAAGGTGGCCGCCACCTCCCTGATGATGTGCACCGATTCCGCCTCCAGGGCGGACAGGTGCGACAACTCGTATCCCGCACGCATCAACGTCACTCACTCGCCGCGCCGATCCACCCAACTTGCGTTGTCGAATATTCGACGCTATCGTTCGATAATGTGACACCGACGATAGGTCGGCCGACCAGCAGCGGTCAATACCCCGCCGCGCATTCCGGTGTCCGGCCTGTTCACGGCCGTCCAGCCAAAGGCCCGGCGGGCGGTGCGGCCGTCCACCGCATCGCGAACAGCACGCCCGTACACCCGAATACGCACCCCGCCGAACGGCCGGCAGCCGCGGGCCATCGGCCGCCTCGACCGCCGGACATGCCCCACCGGCACCGACCACGGATAATTGCTTCGCCGCACCCCCGACCAGTAGGGATGGACCCGCCCGAATGACCACCGCCGCATCGACTTCCGAGGCCGCCCCCGACGCCGCGACCTCGCCGCCGACCCGCCGCGTGGTGCAGGCCGTCGAACTGCTCTCCCGGCACCCCGCCGAACGGCTGTCCCTGGCCCGCATAGTCCGGGCCACCGGCATGTCCCGCGCCACCGCGCACGCCGTGCTCACCCAGCTCACCGCCGACGGCTGGACCACCCGCGACGACGCCGGCAACTACGCCCTGGGCCTCTCACTGCTGGCCGTCGCGCGCCGCGCCGAATCCGCCTTCCCCCTGCACCAATTGGCCCTGGCCCCCATGCGCGCCCTGCACGAGCGGTTCGGCGTCCCGGTCTTCCTGTCCGAACGCCAGCAGGACACCATCGTCATCACCGAGGTCCTCGGCACCCCGTCGGTCCCGTGGATCCGCACCGGCCGCCGCCTCCCCCTCGCGCCCCCGGTGACCCGCGAATACATCGCCTGGGCCGATGCCGCCGAACGCGAATCCTGGCTGGCCGCCGCCGATCCCACCCATCGCGCCCGCCTGGAATCGGTCCTCGACGCCATCCGCACCCGCGGCTACACCGTCGAACGCCTCGCCGACGACTCCGGCCCCATGCTGGAAGCCCTGGCCGCCCTGCGCAATTCCCCCGTCACCGACCCCCTCCGCCACCGCCTCAGCGCCCTGATCGCCGACTTGATCACCATCGACTACCTCCCCGACGAACTCACCGACCACAACGCCGTCGTCTCGGTCTCCGCCCCGATCTTCTCCCCCCAGGGCGCGGTCACCGCCTCGATAGTCGCCTGCCCCGACAGCCAGCTCTCCGCCGCCGACCTGGAAGCACTGGCAGCCGCCACCGTCGCCGCCGCAGACACCGTGACCCGCGCCCGCTGAATCCGAAGGCACAGCTCGACTCTCCCCGACTCGGACGCGCCCCCTCGTCATCCCGGCATGATCAGTGCTGGATCGGGTCGGGCTGAACGGCTATGGCGCGCACGGCTTCTCGGACGAGGTCGCCGCTGCGGTCGAGGGCGATCGCAGCACGTAGGTGGTTTCGGCCATCGCCGCCGAGGACGTGCGCCGCGAGCGCGCGGACGGCGTGGATGTCGGCCAGTTCGGCGGAGGTTGGATCGCCGGGAAGCGCTGCACCGCTGCTGGAGTCGCGGCCGTCGCCGGACTCGGCCTCCTCGCCTTCAGCGGAGCTCCGGCCGTACGACAAGGCTTCGACGCTCAGACTCTCCGCCCGGCCCGGGTCACCGGAGCGCAGCGCGGCGAGGGCGAGCAGGCCGATCAATCGCGGTGTGCGCGGAGTGTTCTCGATCAACCATTGCAGACGTTTCGCGGTGAGTTCCAGGTCGGCTTCGGTAGGGGTGGGGCCAGTGAGGGTGCGGCGGCAGACGGTGATCACGGTCGGCGCGAGATCCGCGCGCGGGGCCGGGGATACGGGGGCGGGCAGGCCGAAGGCGGTGGTCAGGACGCGCTGACGCTGCTCGATCTCGCGGCCCTCGGTCGGTGAGGCGAAGCCGAAGATGCGGGCTCCGTCGCTCCACATTCCAGTCCGGTCCCGCATCGGGATGAGGTTGCCGACAGCAAGGGAGAGCGGCACCATCACGAGCACGACACGCACCACGATCGGGGCGGGCACGGCTACCACCGCCACCTGGAGCAGGTTCGCGGCCGGACCGGCGAAATAGATCAGCCGGGGCCATCTCGCGCGGTGCACCGGCAGTTCCACGCGCGCGGTCGGGTGCAGGCCGAAATACACCGGGAGGCCGCCGATCCGGATTTCCCGGATCCCGGACTGCCCGGGCTGGGCGCCGAGGTACACCGCCGTCGCACGCACCCCGAGCAACCGGCCGGCCGCCAGGTGACCGAGCTCGTGCAGCACCAGCGACACGATCAGGTAGCTCGCCGCGAACCAGGGCGACAGCGCGACCAGGTGATCCGTCTGCCAGAACACCGCGGTCATCCCCGCCATCACGGCCGCGACCGACACGATCATCCACATTCCGGTGTTCTCCCTACCGCTCGAAGCGCATCGTAAGCACCGAATCGCACCCGCGCACCTCCGGGAGAGCGGCAACAGCGCTGGTCATAGGGCAGGATCGGAGGAATGGACGCCCTTTCCTCGCGCGAGGTCTATTCGAATCGATGGATTACGGTGCGGGAGGACTACATTCCCGGCTGGGACGGGCAGCCGTCGCTGTACTCGGTGGTGGAGAAGTCCGATTTCGCGGTCGTGATCCCGTTCGACGGGGAACGGTTCCACCTGGTCGAGCAGTACCGGTACCCGATCGACCAGCGCAGCTGGGAGTTCCCGGCGGGCACCGTCGCCGACGAGGTGTTCGACGCCGAGGCGGTGGCGCGGCAGGAACTGCGCGAGGAGACCGGGCTGCGTGCGGGGCGCATGACCTTCCTGGGCAAGCTGGCGGTCGCCCCGTCGGTGTGCAGCCATTCGGGGCACGTCTTCCTGGCCACCCACCTGACCGAGGGCGCGCACGAACGCGAACCCTCGGAGCAGGACATGGTGTCGCGCTGGTTCACCCGGGCGGAACTGGAGCGGATGATCCGCGCGGGCGAGATCCTGGACGCCGATACCGTCGCCGCCTACGGCATGCTGCTGCTGCACGAACGCGGCGGCGAGTGAATCACCAAGCCAGACGCCCGTATTCGGCCCCGCCCTCCGCACCCCAGAGGTAACCCCACAGTTCGCCGGTGGGCCCGTCGGCGGGCAGCGTGGCCAGATACACCGACGGTTCCGCACCCTGCTCGGCGGTGCGGAAGCCGGTATTGCGATTGAGGTCGGTGGCGCAGTAACCCGGATTCGCGGCATTGACCTTGATCGGGGTGTCCCACAGTTCCTTGGCGTACATGACGGTGACCATGTTCAGCGCCGTCTTGGACGACGGGTACGGCACCGAGACCATCGGCCACATGGGCCCGGCCTGGTCGCTCATGCCCGCGAGCGAACCGACCTCACTGGACACGTTCACGATGCGGGCGGCCTCGGCGCGGCGCAGCAGCGGCAGCAGCGCATTGGTCACCGCCACCACCCCGAAGACATTGGTCTCGTACACGTTCCGCAGATTGGCGAGCGAGGTCGAGGACGGTTTACCGTCCCCGTCGAAGCCCCCGGTGATACCCGCGTTGTTGATCAGGATGTCGAGCCTGCCGAACTCGGCGTCGATCCACGCGGCGGCCCGGTCGATGGATTCCGCGTCCGTCACATCCAAGTGCACGAAATGCGCCTGCGCCCCTTCGGCTTTCAGCTTCTCGACCGCGGCCCGCCCCAATTCGGCGTCGCGGGCCGCCGCGAGCACGGTCGTGCCGCGCGCGGCGAGCTGCCGCGCGGTTTCGAATCCGATGCCCTTGTTGGCTCCGGTGATGAGTGCGATGGTCATGACATTCACCCTGACATCGGATGAAATCCACGGGGAGGAACAAGTTGTACCACCCGCGAATCGCCCACAGGGCCGACACTTGAGGTATGGCGGATCGGAGCGAACTCGCGGATTTCCTACGCACCCGGCGAAATCGATTGCAGCCCAGCGATGTCGGGCTGCCCGACGGATTGAACCGGCGCGCGCCCGGGCTGCGCCGGCAGGAGGTCGCCCAGCTGGCCGGGATCTCGGTCGACTACTACATCCGGCTGGAGCAGGCGCGCGGCGCCCGGCCGTCCCGGCAGGTGCTGGGCGCGGTGGCGCGGGCGCTCATGCTGACCGCCGACGAACGCGAATACCTGTACCGGATCGCGGGCGAGCAGCCGCCGGCCGTGACCGGGCCGGATCGCACGGTGCCGGCCTCGGCGCGGGTGATCCTGGACAGCCTCACCACGCCCGCCTATCTGGTGGACGCCACCTACGAGGTGCTGGCCTGGAATCGCGCCGCGGTGCCGTTCATCGGCGATCTGGAACGGGTGCCCGGCCACGAACGCAATATGGTGCGCTGGATGTTCCAGCAGGCCGCCGACCATCCGCAATGGTCGGAGGAGGACGTGCAACGTTTCGCCCAGTCCACCGTCGCCGATCTGCGCGCCGCCTACGCCCGCTATCCCGGCAATCCCGCGCTGGCCGGGCTGGTCACCGAACTGCTGGGCACCGCACCGCGTTTCGCCGAGATGTGGCGGGCGCACGATGTCGAGGTGCGGCGCGGGTATCACAAACGCTTGCAGCATCCCGAGCTCGGCCGGCTGGAATTCGAATGCCAGGTGCTGCACATCTCCGACACCGATCAGCGGCTGATCGTCTACTGCCCCGCACCGGGTTCGCGCACCGCGGCGGTCTTCCATTCGCTCGCCGGTCAGGCGGCGGGTTCGGAGGACAGGTAGCGCTGGATGGCCGGCGCTACCTCGGCCAGTAGTTCTTCGTGCGTGAGCGCGACGACCGGCGGAATGCGAAGCACGTAGCGGCACAAGGCGATTCCCAGCATCTGCGACACCACCAGCGCCGCCCGCCGCAGCGCGTCCGCGGGCGCACCGAAGCGCAGCACCGCGGGCATCACCTGCCCGGCGAACACCTCGCGCACCCGGGCCGCCACGGCGTCGTCGGTCACCGCGGACCGCAGCAGCGTCAACAGGATCTCGTCGCCCGGCGCGGTCTCCCACAGTTCCAGGAACCGCCGGACCAGCACCTCGCCGATCGAATCCGAGGGGACCGCGGACAGATCCGGCAATCCCAGCTCGATATCCACGGCGGCGGCGAACAGTCCGTCCTTGCTGCCGTAATAGCGCATGACCATGGCCGGATCGATCCCGGCGTCGGTGGCGATGGCGCGAATGGTGGCCTTGCGGAAGCCGTCCTCGGCGAATCGGCGGCGCGCGGCCTCGAGAATCACGGCGCGCGTGGCGTCGGAGCGGCGCGGCGCCGGGGTCTGCGCGGGGTCGGGTTCCAGCGATGCGGTCATGCCAACAACTGTAGGCCAACAAGTGTTGACAGTCGCGCACGGGGGACCTATCTTTATGTCAACGTCCGTTGGCCAACAAATGTTGACCACACCGATTCCCCTGGCGCTCATGCAGATTGCACGGTGCCGCCAGGTGATACCGCACCTGCAACAGGTGGCGCACGCACTGTCCCGCGCACCGCCGCGATGCCAGCCTGTTCCACGTCACTTCCGACGCTTTAGGAGTCACCATGAACGCCCTCCCCGCCTCCGCCCAGGTCGTCATCGTCGGCGCCGGGCCCGCCGGTCTCACCGCCGGCATCGCGCTCGCCGACGCGGGCGTGGACGTGCTGCTGCTGGACCGTCTGGCCGAGGGCGCGAACACTTCCCGGGCCGCCGTGATCCACGCGCGCACGTTGGAAGTGCTGGAGGAGTATGGGGTTACCGCTCAGCTGCGTGAACGTGGCGTCGTGGTACCGGATTTCGTGCTGTGGGACGGTGACCGGGCCCTGGCGCACCTCGGCTTCTCGGGCCTGCCCACCGACTACCCGTACACGCTCATGCTCGGCCAGGAGACCACCGAGGCGCTGCTGCTGGCGCGGCTGGAGAAGGCGGGCGGGCAGGTGCATCGCCCCTACGAGGTCACCGGGGTCATCCAGGACGGCGACGGCGCAACCGTCGAATACCGTGACGCCGCAGGCGAGACCGGTTCCGTCCGAGCCGATTACGTGATCGGCGCCGACGGCATGCACAGCCGGGTCCGCGACGCCGCCGGCATCGGCTTCACCGGCTCCACCTACCAGGAGTCCTTCGTCCTCGCCGACGTCCACATGGCGTGGCCGGACCCGCGCACCCAGGTCTCCCTGCATCTTTCACCCGAAGGCGTCACCGTCGTCGCCCCGCTCCCCGACGAGACCGGCACTCGTTACCGCGTGGTCGCCACCGTTGCGGAAGCCCCCGAGCACCCGACCCTCGCCGATATCCAGGCGATCATCGACGCCCGCCGCCCCGGCGCGCACGTCAAGGTCCAGGAAGTGCTGTGGAGCAGCCGCTTCCGCATCCACCACCGCGTCGCCGACGCCTACCGCGCCGGCCGCCTCTTCCTCGCCGGCGACGCCGCCCATGTGCACAGCCCCGCCGGCGGGCAGGGCATGAACACCGGTATTCAGGACGCCGCACTGCTGGGCACTCTGCTCGGGCGTGTGCTCAACGGCGAAGCAGCCGTTCTGCTCGACGAGTACGAGACGAAGCGCCGCCCCGTGGCGTTGGGGGTCGTCGCTTTCACCGACCGCATCACCCGTATGGCGACGCTGCGCGCACGCCCCGCTCGCGCGATACGGAACTTGCTCATCAGCAACGTCACCCGCATTCCAGCGGTGCGGAAGGCGATCACCTTCCGCCTGGCCGAACTAGCCAACCGCTGAACCTGGAGTTTTGCTCCACTTTCAGGCCCCCGCCGTCGGGTTTCCGACAGATCACGGGTGAAAGTGGAGCAAAACTCCAATCACCGGTCAGCCCAACGCAGCTCGCGCATCCATCAACGCGAACCCCAGCAAATTCTCGCCCCGCCACGTCGCCGGGTGCGCTGCGTCCGGATGCTCCGCCCCCAACCCGATCCCCCAAATGGTGTCCCGCGGCGCGGCTTCCACCAGCACCTTCTCACCGGTCGCCAACAGGAATTCACGGAGCGCCGCATGTTGCCCGAATTTGGCGATACTCCCCCGCAGCACGATGTCGTACCGATGCGCCACCCAGGCGTCCTGGTCGAAGCCGCGGACCGCTCGCCCGATCCGCTTCGCATCGGCGGGCGTCTCGCTCGCCAGCACCTTCCCCCGCATCTCCTCGTCGCCGAAGAGCCGCGCCTTCTCACCCATCATGAAATGTTCGGCGCTGTGGTAATTCTGACCGTCGACGGTGAACTCCACCGGCCACCACTGGCTGAGCACCCACTTCCCCACTTCGTGCCCCGGAGTCCGGGTGTGTCCCCAGAAGTAGAGGAATTCCGGTCTGGATCCGTCCGCCATCTCGGCTGTCAGCTGCGCCCTGTCCACGTCGCCCGACATTAGTGGAACCGGGTGACGACGTCCGCTGGGTATCCGGCGCTCTGGCGACACGCCGCGGTGTAGCCGAGCATTCGCTGACCTGTCCGGCACAGTTCAGCTGATGTTGAGGCGGCTGATGAAAGGTCGGGGCATGGCACCGCATTCGACACCTCGGCAATCCGGTTTCTCGCGCCGCACCCTGTTGCGCACCACCGCGGCCGGACTGGTCATCGCACCCGGTCTGGTCGCGTGTTCCAAGGACAACGGCCCGGCGCTGGTGCGTCAGCGTCCTACGCTGACCCACGGCGTGGCGGTCGGCGATCCGCGCGGTGACGGGGCGCTCATCTGGGCGCGGTCGGATCAGCCGGCCAAGCTGATCGTGGAGACCGCGGCGACCGAATCCTTCAAGGACGCCAAGCGTTTCGAGGGGCCGATGCTGACGCCGGACAGTGACGGGACCGGGCGGGTGCGGGTCAACGGGCTGCCCGCCGGTTCACAGGTGCACTACCGGGTGACCTTGGAAGGCGAGGGCGGCGCTACCTCCGAGGCGGTCACCGGCGTCTTCCGCACCGTGCCCTCGTCGGCATCCGATATCACGCTGCTCTGGTCCGGCGATGTGGTCGGGCAGGGCTACGGCATCAACCCGGATCTCGGCGGTATGAAGATCTTCTCCGCCATGGCCGCACGCGACCCGCACTTCTTCATTCACTCCGGCGATTCCATCTATGCCGACGGGCCGTTGCAGGAATCGGTCACGCTGCCCGACGGCCGCGTCTGGCGCAATACCGTCTCGCAGGCGAAAAGCGCTGTCGCCCAGACCCTGGACCAGTTCCGCGGCAACTACGCCTACAACCTGACCGACGAGCACTATCGGAAGTTCAACTCCTCGGTGGCGCAGATCGTCCAATGGGACGACCACGAAACGGTCAACAACTGGTACCACGGCGGCCTGGTCGCCGAATCCAAGGGTTACACCGAGCGCAGCATGGACACCCTCGCCACCCGCTCCTGGCAGGCCTTCCACGAATGGATGCCGTTGGAGCCCAAGGAAGCCGTCGACGGCCGCCTCTACCGCAAGATCTCCTACGGCCCGTTGCTGGACGTGTTCGTGCTCGACATGCGCGCCTACAAGGACGAGAACAACGAGAACCGCTCCCCCGACGGGAAGATCTTCGGCCCGGCCCAAACCCAATGGCTGATGGACGGTTTGCGCGACTCCAAGGCCACCTGGAAGATCGTCGCCAATGATCTGCCGCTGGGCCTGGTGGTCAAGGACGGCGAACAGAAGGATCGCACCGCCTTCGAGGGCCCGGCCAATGCCGATCCGGGGATGCCGTCCGGTCGCGAGGTCGAGATCGCCAAGGTGCTCAGCTCCATCAAGGCGAACAAGGTGAGCGGCGTGGTGTGGCTGACCGCCGACGTGCACTACACGGCCGCGCATCGCTATTCCCCCGAGCGCGCCGCCTTCAAGGACTTCGATGAATTCTGGGAGTTCGTCTCCGGGCCGCTCAACGCCGGTGCGTTCGGCCCGAACGACCTGGACGGAACCTTCGGCCCGGAGGCCGTTTTCGTGCACGCGCCGCCGGTTCAGAACGCATCGCCGCTGGATGGCGCCTTCCAGCACTTCGGTGAAGTGCGCATCGACGGCAAGTCCCGCGAACTCACGGTGAACCTGTGTGACGCGACGGGGAACGTGCTGTTCACGCAGCGTCTCACCCCCGCACACTGAGACGGCTGTCCAACTACGAGCGCGACGGGCGCGACTATGGTTAGCTGTAGCGCCATGAGCACGCCCGTCTCCACGCTCCCCGAAGAATTCCTGCCCCGCGATACCGCGGATGTGGTTCGCACCGTGCGGGATTCACGCAAGAATACGAAACCCCTGATCATCCGGGGTGGGGAACGGCCGGACGAGGAACTGGCGGTGCCCGATCACGGGCAGGTGCTCTCGCTGCGCAAGATGAACCGGGTCCAGGTGGTGGATGCGGACGCGCGCACGGTGCGGGTGCAGGCGGGCGCCAAATTGTCCGATATCGACAGAACCCTTGCGGCGCACGGGCTCGGGCTGCCGGTGGTCGGCGACCATCGGGACATCACGGCGGGCGGGTTCGCGGCCGTGGGCGGGCTCTCGGCGGCCTCGCACAAGTACGGCATGTTCAGCGACAATGTGGTGGAGCTCGAATACGTCGATCAGGACGGGCGTTTCGGCACCTGCGGGCGCACGCATCATGTGGAGCGGTTCCGCAAGATCCTGGGCGGGGGCGGGCGCACCGGGATCATCACCGCGCTGACGCTCGAAGTGAACACGGTCGACAAGGACCGCACCTGGCTGACCTCGGACGCGCATCGCTTCCTGGATTTCGACACCTTCGTCGAGCAGTCGTTCAAAGCGATTCAGTCGCCGGGCGATTCGCTGCTGCAGTCCGGCCGCTGGGTCGATACCGCGCCCCTGAAAGTGTCGCGACCGGTCGGTACCGGTCATGTGCAGCTCGGCACCGTCCGCTTCGGCCAGTGGTCCAGCCTGCACCCCACCACCCCCAACCTGTCGCTGCGCGCCCGCCGCGAGGTCGGTGCGCGTGCCCGTAAATCGCTGGGCGCCATCGCCTCCTCGGCCAGCGGGCGCGCCGGCATGCCCGTGCGCAATGCCGCGGCCGGCGCCCTCATGTTCGCTCCGAAGGTGCTGACGCTGCGCGATGCGGAGTACCTGGCCGATACCGTCATCAGCTCCTCGGAGCGCGGACCGGCCTATCGCGTCTCGCTTTTCGCGCCCATGACGTCCTATACGCGGGTGTTCCACCGGCTGCACGATCTGTTCTCCGGGCATCGCGAACGCACCGGGTGCTTCACCGTCATCTCGGCCATGACCTATGGTGTGCGGTCCCGCTACCTGCACGAACTCGATAACGAAGACCACGCCTTCATCACCTTCACCTGCCGGCTGCGCCCGGCCGCGCTGCCCTCGGAACTGTTGCGGGACATCGTTTCCTCGATCGACGAGATCTGCGTCTCCGAACGCGCCCGGCGTTATGACCCGACCGATTAGAATGTGTTCCGCCGCACTCCCAGCAACCGGTTAGCAGCCGGGAGCGGTGCGGCGGTATCGGTACTGTCGGCGGGGTGCCGGTGCATGGTTCAGCTCATTCTTTCCAGCGAAGGTTGCCTGTCCCATGATCGAATTCCGTGCTGCCCGCCGTCCCAGACCCGCCGCCCTACCCGGCAAACAACCCATAGCCGGTAAGCGGGTGGTCATCACCGACGCCTGCTCCGATATCGGCCGCGCCACCGCCCGCCTGCTCACCAGCCAGGACGCCGAGGTGATCCTGGTGGCCCGCAACGGCGCTCAACTCGTCGAAGACTGCGCCCAGCTCATCGAATCCGGTGGCCGCGCGCACTGGTACCGCTGCGACCTGTCCGCCCTCGGCGACGTCGACCAGCTCGTCGAATGGCTGCTCACCGAATTCGACAGCATCGACGTCCTGGTCAACAACGCGGCCCGTCCCACCCGCCGCCCCGTCCTGCAATCCCTGGACCGCTTCCGCGACTACCAGCGCACCATGGCCGCCAACTACTTCGGCCCCCTCCGCCTCACCCTGGGCCTGCTCCCCGCCATGCTCGCCGGCGGCTCCGGCCACGTGGTCAACGTAGGCCCCTGGAACCCCACCACCGGCGCCGCCCCCAACTACGCCTCCTACGCCAGCTCCCAAGCCGCCTGGACCACCTTCGGCCAATGCGCCGACGCCGAACTCTCCCCCCGCGGCATCCACGTCACCGCCGTCCACTACCCCGCCTTCCGCCCCGACGCGACCACCCCCACCGCCTTCACCGAACAACCCCTTTTGAACCCCGAAGAAGCCGCCCGCTGGATCGAAACCGCCATCCGCACCCGCCCCACCCAAATCCACCCCCGCTTCCCCCGCGCCCTCCTCGGCCTGGCCAACATGGCCCCCCGCACCACCCGCCTGAAACACGCCCTCGGCATCTGACTTTCGGTAATCCGATGAGGGGAGGCGGGTCGCCCGCGGCCGGGGCGACCCGCCTTTTCACGTCGCGAAACATATTCCCGCACAACCGATGACAAGGTCATCGCCCTGCGTTCACACTGGTGGTGCGGGGATCGCCGGCCTACGCCGGGGAGGAGGTGCCCCGATGAGTTTCCGCGGCAGCGACCCGATTCTCGTGTTCGCGACTTCCGACAAGGGAGGCGCGGGCCGAACGGTAACCACCGCCAACATCGCCTACCGGCTGTGCCTGCACGGCCATGATGTGGCCTACGTGGACTCCGATTTCGGCTCGCCGACGGCTGGGACGGTATTCGAGATCGGTACGGCGGAACACGGAGTGAAAGCGGGGACCGGCCTGCATTCCTATCTGCTCGGCGAAATCGGTGCTGCCGCACGACTCGACGTCGGCCGGACCACCGACCGTCGGCAGTTGCGCGACATGCCACCCGGAGCAGGGAAGCTGCTGCTCGTTCCGGGCGATGCGGGCGGCGCGGAGTTCCTCGTCGCCGACGACATGATCGTGGAACGCTGTATCGCGCTGTTGAACTCGCTGGCCGCCGAATTCAGCGTGGTGATGGTCGATCTCAGTGCCGGCCGTTCGGTCGCGCTGGAACTCGCTCTACGCGCTACGGCTGGTTCCCGGCGCCGAGTACGGACACGATCGCGCGACTCCGCCCGAGAAACAGCGGAGGCATTCGCACATCTCGCACGACGACTCACCGACTCCGTGACCTGGGATACCGAATGACGCGCGCGCCGACCGATCGCGACTTACTACTGGAACAGCGAAGCGCCCCACCCGGATTCGGGTGGGGCGCTTCGTTCAGTTTGCTCGGCCGAGCGTCAGCTCAGTGCTTTTCCGGGCCGAGGTGGTACTCGAAGACCAGGCCGCCGGCGGCGATGAGCACGCAGACGACGCCGGTGCCGATGAGCCAGAATTCGAAGAAGGCGAAGCCGAGGGCGGTGATGGAGCCCGCGGCGGCCAGCAGGATGGGCCAGAACGAGCCGGGCGAGAAGAAGCCCAGGTCGCCGGCGCCGTCCACGATTTCGGCTTCTTCGTAGTCCTCGGGACGCAGGTCCAGGCGGCGGGCCACGAAGCGGAAGTAGGTGGCCACGATCAGGGCCAGGCCCGCGGACAGGACGATGGCGGTGGTGCCCGCCCATTCGACGCCGGTCCGGGACTGGCCGGTGAAGTAGCCGTACACGACGGCCACGATCACGAAGAAGACCGTGATCAGTTCGAAGATGCGAGCTTCGACCTTCATATCAGTTCAGTCCTCACTTGGCTTCCGCGCGCTCATTACCGCGGGCAGTCCGGTCGGTATTGAACGGCTTGGTGGTGATGGCGACCGGGGACTCGCCGATGCTCTCCAGGGACTCGGCATTGGTCTTGCCGGCCTTGCGGGCGTCCAGGTACTGCTTGAACTTCTCCGGCGAGACCGCGCGGACCTCGAAGTTCATCATCGAGTGGAAGGTGCCGCACATCTCGGCGCAACGGCCGACGAACGCGCCTTCCTTCTCGATCTTGGTGATCTGGAAGACGTTGTCCGAGTTGTTTTCCTTCGGGTTCGGCATCACGTCGCGCTTGAACAGGAACTCCGGCACCCAGAAGGAGTGGATGACGTCCGCGGCGGCCAGCTGGAACTCGATGTTCTTGCCGGTCGGCAGCACCAGGATCGGGATCTCGTTGGAGGTGCCGACGGTCTCGATCTTGTCGTAGTGCAGGTAGGAGATGTCGTTCGCGGGCTTGCCGTTGTTCGGGCCGGGCTGCGGGTGACCGTCCTCGGTGCGCTCCTTGTAGCGCTCGTCGATCTCGGTGTTCATCTCCTGGCGATCGTGATCGACGCCGTCGTAGATCGCGCTGCCGTCCTTGAGGTCGACCTTCTGGTAGCCGAACTTCCAGTTCCACTGGAAGGCGGTCACATCCACGGTGACGTCCGGGTCGGCGACCTTCTCGTGCACGTAGTTCTGCACCACCACGGTGAAGTAGAACAGCACCGCGATGATCACGAACGGGATGGCCGTGTAGCTGAGCTCAAGCGGCACGTTGTAACCGGTCTGACGCGGGAACTCCGGCGAATTCGCCTTCTTGCGGTGGAACGCGATGGTCCAGAAGGTCAGACCCCACACCAGCACGCCCATCGCCAGCGCGGCGATGACGGACCAGGTCCACAGTTCACGCATCCGGGTGGCCTGCGGCGTGACGCCCGAGGGCCAACCGAACCGAAGCCACGGGTTGTCGATCGAGCAACCGGAGACGAGCATCGCGGTCATCCCCAAGGACACCGCCAGCCCGGCCCGCCGAAGGATACGGCCTCGCCGACCCTGGGCGGGTCGTGCCCCTATCGCCTCGCTCGCCTTGTGCGCCACGCTCAACGCCTTCCTGGTCGTCTATCCGACTCGGCATCGCCCGGACTCCCTACCGCCGGGCGACGCAACTACAGCACGTTCTGGGAATTCTGAGAAGGCCGTACGCGAACGCACAACCGACCCTGAGAGTTTCCCAAGTACTACGCAGCGTAGACCAAACCCCCGGCCACGTTGTGCCGGGGTCGCTTTCGACACTCCGGCAATCGCATACACAGAGGACAGAGCCTCTCGCGGCGAGATCCACCCGCGTGCGGCATACTCGGACAGTACGTTTCGCGTCCCCCACGCCCCGCTCACGCCCGTGACGCGGCGCGACCATCCCCGACTCCGGAAACGAGGTTCTCGGCGCAGTGTGTGGCCTGCTCGGATTTCTGACAGCACAGACGGCTTCAACTCCGGATGGACGGACGGTGGAAACCACCGCGGCGCAGGTGTACGAGGCGCTGCACTGCCAGCGCCATCGTGGCCCGGATGAGAAGGGCACCTGGAACGACGAGCGGATGATCTTCGGATTCAATCGCCTGTCGATCATCGATATCGAGCACTCGCATCAGCCGCTGCGCTGGGGCCCACCGGAGAATCCCGAGCGGTACGCGCTCACCTTCAACGGCGAGATCTACAACTACCTGGAACTGCGCGAGGAGTTGCAGGCCGAGCACGGGGCCGAGTTCGGCGATCAGCCCATGTTCCGGACCGAGGGCGACTCGGAGACCATCGTCGCCGCGTTCCACTACTGGGGCGCCAAGGCCGCGAGCCGGCTGCGCGGCATGTTCGCCTTCGCGGTGTGGGACACCGAGCTGAACAAGCTCTTCATCGCCCGCGACCCGTTCGGCATCAAGCCGCTGTTCCTGGCCACCGGCCCCGGCGGCACCGCCTTCTCCTCGGAGAAGAAGTCGATCCTGGAGCTGCTGGACGACCTGCAGCTCACCCACGACCTGGACCCGCGCGCCCTCGAGCACTACACGGTGCTGCAGTACGTGCCCGAGCCGGAAACCCTGCACAAGGACATCCGCCGCCTCGAATCCGGCTGCTACGCCTGGGTCGAGCCCGGCGAGGCGCCCCGCGTCACCCGCTACTTCAACCCGCAGTTCCGCATCGTCCCGTTCGGCAAGCCCGACGACGTGACCGTGCACGCGCCGACCACCCGCCCGCGTCCGGCCGCACAGCGCCCGAACACCCCGGCCAATCGGTACAAGGAGATCGCCGAGGCGCTCGAGGACTCGGTCGCCAAGCACATGCGCGCCGATGTCACCGTCGGCTCCTTCCTGTCCGGCGGCATCGACTCCACGGCGATCGCGGCCCTGGCCATGCGGCACAACCCGAACCTGATCACCTTCACCACCGGTTTCGAGCGCGAGGGCTACTCGGAGGTGGACGTGGCGGCCGAGTCCGCGGCGGCCATCGGCGCCCGGCACGTGGTGCGCGTGGTGGGCCCGGAGGAGTTCGCGGCCTCGATCCCCGAGATCATCTGGTACCTGGACGATCCGGTCGCCGACCCGGCGCTGGTGCCGCTGTACTTCGTGGCCAAGGAAGCCCGCAAGCACGTCAAGGTGGTGCTGTCGGGCGAGGGCGCGGACGAGCTGTTCGGCGGCTACACCATCTACCGGGAACCGCTGTCGCTCAAGCCTTTCGAATACCTGCCCAAGCGGGTGCGCAAGCTGGCGGGCAAGCTGTCCGAGCGCATTCCGGAGGGCACCCGCGGCAAGAGCCTGCTCAATCGCGGTTCGATGACCCTGGAAGAGCGCTACTACGGCAATGCGCGCAGCTTCAACGACGCCCAATTGCGTTCGGTGCTGCGGGAATTCCGCCCGGAGTGGACGCATCAGGACGTGACCGGTCCCATCTACGGCATGCAGGGCTATCACTGGGATCCGGTGACCCGCATGCAGCATCTGGACCTGTTCACCTGGCTGCGCGGCGACATCCTGGTCAAGGCCGACAAGGTGACCATGGCCAATTCCCTGGAACTGCGGGTGCCGTTCCTGGATGCCGAGGTCTTCAAGGTGGCCGAGAAGCTGCCCTACGACCAGAAGATCACCAAGGAGACCACCAAGTACGCGCTGCGGCAGGCGCTGGAGGGCATCGTGCCCGGGCACGTCCTGCACCGCGCCAAGCTGGGTTTCCCGGTGCCGCTGCGGCACTGGCTGCGCGGACCGGAGCTCTTCGACTGGGCGCGTACCCAGATCACCGAGTCCGGCACCGATCACCTCCTCGACAAGCCCGCGATCCTGGCCATGCTGGAGGCGCACCGCACCGGCCCGATCGACCACAGCCGCCGGTTGTGGACGCTGATCTGCTTCATGGTGTGGCACGGCATCTTCGTCGAGCACCGCATCAAGCCCGAAATCCAGGAACCGGTCTACCCGGTCAGTCTCTAGTTACAGAGAACGGCGGCAACCCCCAGGTCAGGGGGCGGTCGCCGTTTCCTCAGGCATAACACATGCATAGATACGCATGTGTTGATGTATTCTCGGAGGTATGGAGACCAAGGCGAAAGAGCGCACGCGGGACGATCACGCACACGGCGGCCCGCTCTCGGGCGCGCGCATGGAGATGGGGTTCGCCATCACCTCCGGCGTCACCTATGCGGCGGGCATGATCGCGCGGTACGTGGTGCACGCCCCGGGGGCGGTGTCGACGGCGCTGTTCGTGGCGACCTGTTTCTTCGGCGGCTTCTTCACCGTGCGCGCGGCCTACGAGTCGATCCGGCGCGCGCGGTTCGAGGTGGACTTCCTGATGCTGGTCGCGGCGGCCGGCGCGGCGGCGGTCGGCAAATGGGCCGAGGGCTCGGTGCTGCTGTTCCTGTTCAGCCTCGGGCACGCGCTCGAGGAGTACGCCATGAGCCGGGCGCAGCGGTCCATCGAGGCCCTCGGCGAGCTGGCCCCGCGCACCGCGCTGGTGCGGCGCGGCAGCGGTCCGGTCGCGGAGGTGCCGGTCGACGAGCTCGAGGTCGGCGATGTGGTTGTGGTGCTGCCGAATTCGCGGCCCGCCGCGGACGGCATCGTGATCGCGGGCAGCAGCGCGCTGGACGAATCCTCGGTCACCGGTGAGAGCATCCCGGTCGAGAAGCGGGCCGCCGCTGATCCGGCCGCACTGACCGGGGCACGGGTGGTGCCCGAGGAACACCGGGTGTTCGCGGGCACGCTGAACGGCTCCGGCGCGCTGGAGGTTATGGTGACCAGCCGGGCCGAGGACTCGACCCTGGCGCGGGTCATCGCCATGGTGCGCGATGCCGATGCCACCAAGTCCCCCACCCAGCGCTTCATCGACCGCTTCCAAGTCTTCTATGTCCCAGCGGTTCTCGCCGGCGTGCTGGCCGTCGTCGGCTTCGGCGTGCTGCTGCTGAACGAGCCCTTCGGCGACAGCTTCTATCGCGGCATGGTGGTGCTGGTGGCGGCCAGCCCCTGCGCGCTGGCCATCGCCACGCCCAGCGCCGTGCTGGCGGGTATCGCGCGCGCCGCGCAGGCCGGGGTGCTGGCCAAGGGCGGCGGGCCGCTCGAATCACTGGGCCGGGTCAAGGCCATCGCCTTCGACAAGACCGGCACTCTCACCTGGGGCCGCCCTCGCGTCACCGATATCGTGCCGGTCCTCGAGGACGTGCGCGACGAGCTGATCGAGACGGTGTTCGCGGTCGAGTCCTACAGCGACCACCCGCTGGCCGCCGCCATCACCCGCGATCTGGCCCAGCAGGTGCCCGCCGGCACCGAAACCGAAGCGACCGAGGTGAATTCGGTGACCGGACGCGGCGTGACCGCCCTGGTCTCCGGTCAGCCCACCGAGATCGGCAATGTCACCATGTTCACCGAACTCGATCCGGACGGCCTGCCCGCGCCGATCGTCGCGGCGGTGGACGACCTGCACGCCCGCGGCCGCACCACCATGATCGTGCGCCGCGCCGGGATCTATCTCGGGGTCATCGGCGTCATGGATGCCCCGCGCGCCGAGGCCGCACCCGTCATCGCCCGGCTGCGTGAACTCGGCATCACCGACATGGTGGTGATCTCCGGCGATCATCAGCGGGTGGCCGACGCGGTCGCCGACGGCCTCGGCCTGGACGCCGCGCACGGCAACCTGCTGCCCGAGGACAAGGTCACCATGATCGGCTGCCTGACTGCCCGCGGCGGCACCGCCATGGTCGGCGACGGCGTCAACGATGCCCCCGCCATGGTCAACTCCTCGGTCGGAATCGCCATGGGCACAGGCGGTTCCGCCGTCGCCCTGGAAACCGCCGACGTGGCCCTGATGAGCGACGACATCGGCCGCCTCCCCTTCGCGGTAGCCCTGAGCCGCCGGACCGCGCGCATCATCCGCCAGAACCTCGCCTTCGCCCTGGTGATCGTGTCCATCCTGGTCCCCGCCACCCTGCTGGGCCTGCCCATCGGCCCGGCGGTCTTCGTCCACGAGGGCTCGACACTGATCGTGGTGGCGAACGCCCTGCGCCTCTTGCGCTTCCGGCGCGGAGCGGAGCACGCGGGCATCGAGCACGAGGCCCGGCCCGCCTAGTGCGAGAGAGCGAACGGCCCGCACTCCCCCTCATGAGAGTGCGGGCCGTTCCGAATCACGCCTGATAGGTCGGCTGCCCCGCGAGGTAGGTGGTGTGTATACCGATGTCGTACCACGTATCCGGGTCCGCGCGACGCGGATCGTTATCCAAGACAACTAGATCCGCGAACTTTTCGGGCGTAATCGATCCGGACCGGGTAACCGCCTCCGCGCTTCCGCCCGGACCTTCCGGCCATAACTCACAATCCGGGAATCGACCGCGCCGACCGGCGGTATGGCTCAGAATATGCGACACCCGCTGAATAGCTGATGATTCGCTAATCTCTAGCGAGTCACAATGCGGCGATCTCGTGAGGCGGTGTTGCGTGCAGGTCTTGACCGTTCTGTCCGGATCCACCCCGAACGTCACCGGGTTCGGCCACCGATGACCGAAACGTCCGTTCCCTCCGACACTCCCATCGCCCAGGCGTGGCCGGCGGCCGTGGCGGCCCGGGCCGATCGTCGCGGCCGGGCGCTGTGGGCCGCCGCCCTGCTGTCGTGCCCGCAGGGCATCGACCTCGCGATCCATTCCCTGGCAATGCCTCTGGCGGGCGCCGACCTGGGCATGAGCGATGGCGCGCTGGCGCTCGCGGCCAGTGTCGGCACCCTGCTGATGGCGGCGTGCATGCTCGGCACGGGCATGCTCGGCGATCACACCGGCCGCCGCCGGGTCCTGCTCTACGGCACCCTGGGCACGGCGCTGGGCTGCCTGCTCACCGCCGCCGCCCCGAACACCGCCGTCTTCCTGCTCGGCCGGGCGCTGACCGGGGCGGGCACGGCGGCCGGCTTCGGTATGAGCCTGGCATTGCTGCCGACCCTGTTCTTCCCGCGCGAACTGCCCAGGGCCTTCGGATTGTGGCTGGGCGTGCAGTCGGTGATCCTGCTGGCAGCGGATCTGGGCGGCGGTCTGCTGATCACCGAATTCGGCTGGCGCGCAGGCTATCTGCTGACCGCGGCCGCGGCGCTGGCGGTCGCCGCGGCGGGCTGGTTCGTCATCCCGGATTCCCGCGCCGCGCGGGCCCGCCGCTTCGACCTGATCGGCGTACTGCTGGCGGCGGCCGCCCTGGTGACCCTGATCGGCGGCATCGGGCAGGCGTCCGCCCGCGGCTGGGGCAGTCCGCTGGTGCTCGGCGGGGTGATCGTCGCCGTGGTGTTGCTGGCCGGCTTCTACTGGTGGGAGCAGCACACGCCCGAGCCGGGTTTCCCGGTCGCGCTGTTCCGCTCCCCCGCGTTCAGCGCCGCCTGCCTCACCGGCGTCGTGTTCAATTTCGGCCACGCCGCCGTCATCCTGCAGACCGCGGCCCTGCTGGAGAACTATCTCGGCAAATCCGCGTTCACGGTCGTACTGGTCACCATCCCAGCGTGTTTCGGCATGATCGCCGGTGCGGTGCTGGCCGGCCGCGCTCAGCAGCAGGGCACCGCCCCGCGCACGCTGTTCGTCGCCGGTCTGCTCTGCTGCGCCCTCGGCACCCTCCTGCTGTGCCTGGTCACTCCGCACACCGGCCTGGACTACTACGCGCTCGCGGGCGGTTTCATCGGTTTCGGCGTCATGTGCGCGCAGAATCCGCAGTCCGCGGTGATCATGTCCGCCGCCCCGCCCGGCATGGTGGGGTCGGTCGGCGCGGTGAAAACCGTGGTGGGACAACTGGGTTTCGGGCTGGGGCTGGGTGCGATGACACCGATCATCGGCGCGTTCCCGGGAAGCGCCCCGCGCGGCACCTCCACCGCCTACTTCCACGGCTTCACCGTCGCAATGGCCGTCACCACCGTGCTCATGCTGCTCGCGGCAGCCGGCGTGGCCGTGCTGATGCGGGCCCCCGCCACCGCATCCGCCGACAACACCGACTGAACCATCAGCGCCGCAACACCTTCCGGGCCAGATAGTTGCCGACGAACTGGATCACCTGCACCCCGGCGATGATGATCAGCGTCGCCACCAGGGTGACCTGCCAGTCGAAACGCTGGTAGCCGTACACCAGCGCGAAATCGCCGAGCCCGCCGCCGCCGACCGTGCCCGCCATGGCCGACATGTCGACGATGGCGATCACCACGAAGGTGTAGCCGAGCACCAAGGGGCCCAGGGCTTCCGGGATGAGCAGGGTCAGGATGATGCGCAGCGGGCCCGCGCCCATGGACCGCGCCGCCTCGATCACGCCCGGATCGACGGTGACCAGGTTCTGCTCCACGATGCGCGCGATGCCGAACGAGGCCGCGACGATCATGACGAAGGCCGCCGCATCGGTGCCGATGGTGGTGCCGACGACCTCCAGCGTGATCGGGCCGAGCGCCGCCAGCAGGATGATGAACGGGATCGGGCGCACCACGTTCACCAGGAAGTTCAGCACCAGGTTGATGGGCGCGTTGGCGAGCAGACCGCCCTTGCGGGTGGTGTAGAGCAGGGTGCCCAGGCCGAGGCCGATGAGCCCGCCCACCACGAAGGTGAGCAGCACCAGGTAGACGGTGGTGCCGACGGCCTCGCTCAAGACCGGCCGGAGCTTGTCCCAATCCGTTTGCACGGCTGCGATATTCACGCGGACCTCCGCTCGGACTCGACCGCGTCACTTCGCACCGCGTCGTCCGCGACGGCATCCGGGGCGGAGTCCGCCCGCCCGCCACCGTACGCCGCCAGCTCCGCCGCGACCTGCTCCACGGCCTCTTCCGGCCCGTCCAGCGCCACCGTGATACTCCCGAAGGTCTTGTCCTGCAACGAACTCACGCCGCCGAACACGATCTCGAAGCCGACCCCGGCGCGAGCGGCGGTGGCCAGCACCGCACCCACGCCCCGTTCGTCGCCGATATCCACCGTCACCAATCGCCCGGCATGCCGCTCCCGCAGCCTGCGCAGTTCCTCGGCGGTCGGGCGATTGTGCAGCACCGTCTCCACGAACGAGCGCGTGGGCGCGGCCTGCGGCGCGGCGAAAACGTCGAAAGTCTTTGCCAATTCCACGATCCGGCCCTCGGCCAGCACCGCGACCCGATCGGCCACCGACCGGATCACATCCATTTCGTGCGTGATCACCACGATGGTGACCCCGAGTTCCCGGTTCACCTTCTTCAGCAGCCGCAGCACCTCCCCGGTGGTCTCCGGGTCCAGCGCCGAGGTCGCCTCGTCGGCCAGCAGCAGCGACGGCGAGGTGGCCAGCGCTCGCGCGATGCCCACCCGCTGTTTCTGCCCGCCGGACAGCTGATCCGGATAGCTGCGCGCCTTGTCGGTCAGGCCCACGAACTCCAGCAGTTCGGCCACGCGCTCCTTGCGCCGAGCGCGCGGCCAGCCCGCCACCTTGAGCGGATACTCGATATTGCCTGCGGCGGTGCGGGATCGGAACAGGTTGAACTGCTGGAACACCATCCCGATATCGCGGCGCAGCTGCCGCACCCGCGATTCCGGCACCCCGGTGATGGGCTCGCCGCCGATGAGCACCGTGCCCGACGACGGCTTCTCCAGGGCGTTGATGAGCCGCACGAGCGTGCTCTTGCCCGCCCCGGAGTAGCCGATCACGCCGAAGATCTCCCCGCGCTCGATGCGCAGATCGATCTCCGACAGTGCGGTGTGCCGCTGCTTGCCGGCTTCGAAAACCTTGGTGACCGAACGGAATTCGACCGCCGCGCTTTCGTCGCTCACTTCTTCTCGCGCAGGGTCTGCTGCACCTTGGCCAGAATGGTCTCCAGTTCCGGCCCGGCGCGCTGCACCTCGACCGCGGTGCCCTTGGTGTTCTCCTGGACCGCCTTCTGCACCTCGGCGCTGTGCCAGATCTCGACCAGCTTCAGATAGGTCGGATTGGTCTTGTCGGCCGCGCGGGTGACGAACGCGTTGATGTACGGTTCCGCGCCCGGGCTCTTCGGATCATCCTTGAACAGCGCGGATTTCGGGTCGATGCCGGATTTCTGCAGGAAGGTGTTGTTGACGACGGATCCGTCCACCGATTCCAGCGACAGCGCGGTCTGCGCGGCGTCCACCGTGGTGACCTTGACCTTGGACGCGCCCTTGTCGATATCGGCCGCGGTGGGCTGGCGGACATCGGCGGAGGACAGCTTCAGCAGTCCGGCGGCCTGCAGCACGAACAGCGCCCGCGCCTGGTTGGTCGGATCGTTCGGAATGGCGATCTCACCGCCCTGCGGAATCTCGGCCACCGACTTGTGCTTCTTGGAGTACAGCCCCAGCGGCACCACCTGCGTCGCCCCGATCGGCGTCAAGTCCTGATTGTTGGCCACGTTGTATTGACCCAGGAACTGCAGGTGCTGGAACAGATTCACATCGATCTGCTGCTGCGCCAGCGCCGTGTTCGGCTGCGAGTAGTCCGAGTAGTGGGTGATCTTCAGCGTGATCCCCTGCTCCTTGGCCTTCTCCGCGAAGACGTCCCACTGCGGGTCGCTCTCGGTGGTGCCGATGCGCACCGTGTTCGCGTCGGTACTCTCGTTCTTGCCGCACGCCGTGGCCGTGAGGGTGAGGCCCGCGACTGCCGCTACCAGGACCGGGATCGCCAGTACCCGATGGAATTTCACTCGTGCTCCCGCATGATTCGTCGAAACAGAACCCGGCAATGGAACCGTTGCGGCAATCCACCGGCAATGGTTGCGATCCGGCGGAGTGAAAGGCTCGCCCGGCGGCCGGTCGGCCGCCTATCTTGCGTGAAATGCGAAAAATGCGCCGTCTGCTGGTGATTCCTCTCCTGTTAGCGCTGTTCACCGCCGCTGCCTGTGGCAAGGACCACCCCGCCGATGTGGTGCGCATCGGTGTGAACGATCTCGCTCTCCCACACTGGGACGTGTACAAGCGCAAGGCCGCCGAAGCGGGCATCACGGTCGAATTCACCAATTTCACCGATTACAACCAGCCCAATCCGGCGTTGTCGCAGGGCCGCGTGGACCTCAACAAGTTCCAGCACGTGCGCTACCTGGCCAACTACAACGCCCGCAACAACGACACGCTGGTGCCCATCGGCGCGACCGAGATCTTTGCCTTGACCCTGTACTCCAAAAAGCACAAGGCCGTCGCCGATATCCCGCAGGGCAGCGAAATCACCCTGAGCAACAATCCGGCGAACCAAGTCCGCCCGCTGCTCAGCCTCGCCGCGGCCGGCCTGATCACGCTCAAGGGCGGCGCGAGCTGGGATTCCAAACTCGAGGACGTCGACAAGTCGGCCTCCAAGGTCCGGCTGACCCCGATCGATCCGACGCTCACCGCCCAATCGCTGGAAAGCGTGGACGCGGCATTCGTGGATGACACCTTCGCCATCCCCGCCGGCCTGACCAAGAAGGAAACCATCTACACCGACGACCCCAACCGCGCCGACCTCAAGCAATACATCAACATCTTCGCCGCCCGAGCCGCCGACAAGGACAACCCCACCTACCTGAAACTGGCTCAGCTCTACCACGATCCGGAAGTCGAGGCGGCCATCCGAGCCGAAGCGGGCTACGACGGCATCTTCAAGACCAACACCCCTGCCGACCTCCAGGCGACCGCTACCGAACTCGAAGCCAAGTTCCGCAAGTAGCGGCGGAATCGATCACTCGTCATCCCGGCGAGTGACATTCAGCAGGAGGCGGCGTGCGGACGGCAAACCGTCCAGCCTCTGCCGTCGGGGCGGGGTTGGACGGTCCAGCGCGGCTGATCGCCGTTCCCGTCGGAGTTGGTGCGGCCCGGCCCGTGGTGATTGCGATGCCGGTCGTACCGCTCACCGTTCGGGCGTGGATCCAGGTGCGCGTCGGCGTCGTTTCCCACCAGCCGGATTCCGTTGTCACCGGCCATGATTCGTAGTGACGTCCAGGTCGCGGCCGGGCTCGGTGCGCGCACCGGGGTCGATACGGCCACCTGGACGACCGCGGAGGTCAGCTCCGGCGCGGTGGCGGCGAGCCAGGCGGCGGCCCCGGTGGCAAGGCCGGCGACGGTGGCGACGACCGCGAACTCGGCGGTACGAGTTGATCGCATGATTTCCTCTTCCAGACGGGTCAGCGGTCGGTGACCGGGGCGAGGGGGGATCGTTCGAGGACAATGCCGGATTCGGCGTCGGCGTCGCCGAGGTGGGCGAGCAGGCCGGTGAAGAAGCGATCGGGGTCGATGATCGTCTCGGGTGGGTGTACGCCCGGTCGCCGGATCCGGCCTGCCACGAGCTGAGATAAGCCGAGCGCCAAGGGAATTCCGGTGGCGGTGGCCATATCGGTGGAGATCGCGAAACTCTCCAGGCCGCCGGACAAGCGCGCCAGCACGGTCTCGGGACGTCCGGCGCGCGTTCCGGTCGCGACGGCGAAGAACGGCGGCAGCGTGCCCGGCGATCGGAAAAGGGGTGCCGCGAGGAGTGAGCGGATGCCGCGCCACGCGCCGGGTTCGGCGAGCAGGGCGGCGGCCCGCTGGTTGCTCAACGCACCGGCATCGATATCCCGCCGCAGGTCGTCCAGATAGGCGACGGTGGCGGCCTTGATCACCATGAGATTGACTGCGTCGCCGGTGATTTCGAGGCTGCGATGCAAGGTCACCGGCTCGGGATGGCCGACGGTGTAGGCGGTGCCGCGCCGGTCTCCGGGCAGCAGCATCCGCACCGGCCGCAGCGGGCGCTGCCGTACCAGCCGGCCGTCTCCGACCGTGGCGATGGTGCCGCTGATCTGCTGCATCCAGTGCACGGCCGCCGCGGAGGGGCGGCCGTCCGGGCCGAGCAACTGGGCGCGATCATCGTCCGCCCCAGCCGCATCCACCGGCCACGCGGTGTAGACATCGCGCACCGAATCCAGATCGCGGGCCGCCGACCAGGCGAGCAGATTGCTCACCCCGGGGCTCGCCCCCATCCCGACGATGGCGCACACCCCGGCCGCCCGCGCCGCCGCGTCCAGGGCCAGCATGTCCAGGGTCGGCTCCCAGTCATCGCAGATGTCGAGGTAGTCGGTGCCGGTCTCGATGGCGGCCCGCAGCACGGTGAGCCCGAATTCGTAGTACGGCCCAACGGTATTGAGCACCACATCGGCCTCTTCCAGCGCCTCACGCAGGCCATCCGCATCGGTGACATCGACCTGCGCCGCCCGCAGCGGCACCGTGGCATCGGACAATTCCGCCGCCAACACCCGCGCCGCACCGATATCCCGATCCGCGATGACGATCTCGTCCACATCCGGAAAGTCCGCCGCGACCCGCACCGCCGCCGCCCCCATCGCCCCGGCTCCACCCAGTGCCAGCACCCTCATTACAGCCTCCGATCGATCAAATCGTTCATTTCTTCTACGATCGAATCGTAGCTGAACGATTCTGAAATCGTGCTGAGAGATTTCGCGGTGGGCATACGCCGCGGAGGACAGCTGTCGGCAGCGGGCGGGCCGAGCCACGGGCGGCGGGCGGTAGGTGGCGGCGGACCCGGGCTACAAGCGGGAGCAGGCCAGAGCTACGACCGGGAGCAGGCCAGAGCTACGAGCGGGAGCGGGACGGATCTACGAAACCAGGTGCGGATTGGTTGAGCCGGGGCCAGGTATACGGCACGTCGGCACCGCGCGCATGACGGGTCAGCGCGCGGCGGCTTCGCGCAACACGTCGGAGTACACGCGGAACAAGCGGATCGCGCCGGGCTGTTCGGCGCGCAGCAGTTCCGACCAGCATTGGGCCACAACGGCTCTCGCCTCGGCTCCGATCCACGGGGCAGGCAGCAGTTCGGGCGGGAGCAGGGGGTCGGGATCCATGACCCGGCTGAATTCGGCGGCCAGCTCGACCGCGATAGTGGTGCGTTCGGTGTCCGTCAGCGCCTGCACATCGTGGAGCCGATCCAGTTGCCGCCGTGCGAACCGCAGCAATCGATTGTGCTCGGCCGCCAGCCGATCCAGCGGCCACAGCCGCGCGGCCAGTTCCCGCGCCCCGTCCGTCCCGCCGATCCGCAGATCCGTGGTCGTCATGGTGCTGATGTACTCCCCGACCCCGAATTCCCCTGCGGCATCGGCGATCCGGGCTTCCCACGCATTCGGCGACACATACAGCCCACCCTGAATCGCGGCCCCGCCCAAGTACCCGATCGCATCCCGCATGGCATCGCGCCCCTGCCGCTCGGTCTCCGGCACCGCGAACGCCACCACATGCCACACGCCGTCCCACGGCGCGTCCCCCCGATCCTGCGCATACATGTACCGCAGGTATTCCAGCTCCGGCTCGATCGACCGCCGCATCTTGTCGCCGGCCCGCAGCACCGCTTTCCGCCCGCGCCCCTCCTGCGTGAACTGCCCATCCGCGACCAGTCGCCGCACACACAACCGCACCTGCTGATCACTCATCCCGAGGGCATTGCCCACGGCATACAACTCCCCCGCATCGATGGTGGAATCCTCGCGAATCATGCTCTCGACCAGCGTCCGCGTCGGAACCTCCGTCCCGTCCTCTCGGTCGCCCACCATCCACCTCACACCCTCGCCCAACGGTCACCTGCGTCGCCGCCATACTACGTTCAGAAGATCCCCGGTCGTGGCCGACGTGCACGAACCTGCCGATCCCAGCCGGCCGCCAACAGGTTCGCATCAACGCCACCGACCGAGCGAGCGAGGCGAAACGTCGACGGCATGCCGCGGCGCGGAAGGCGAGTACCCGGACGGCTTCGGGTTGTTCGGCCGGTTCCGCGCGGCCCTATGAACGCGAAGAACAACCGCAGCCGAACCTTGCGAATGCCATCGCCGGATCGCGACTCTCCACGGTGGGTCAACCACCCGCTCGCCCTGCGGAGCACCAGGTCTGGCGCTGGGCGATACGCCGCCGGCGGCATCGCTCAGTCGCGGCCGCGGCTGGTCTTGACGCGGGCGGCGGCGATGATGGTGATGACGATGACGGTCATCATCTGGAGCGCGGTCCAGTTGGTGGGTTCTTCCGGAAGTGGCGCGGCGGCAATGGGATACACGTGTGGGGGCGGGGGCGGCGGGACGACAACGGGCGCCGGGGGCGCCACTTCCGGAGCGGGCACCGGGGCTATGGGCGCGGCGGCCGGGGCGACGGCGGTCGGAATCTCCAGGGGGATGCCGGGTTCGGGGGTGGGTGGGACGGGGATGAGGAGAAGGCAGGTGATCAGGG
The DNA here is from genome assembly GCF_001613325.1 of Nocardia yamanashiensis NBRC 100130. Lineage (GTDB taxonomy): Bacteria > Actinomycetota > Actinomycetes > Mycobacteriales > Mycobacteriaceae > Nocardia > Nocardia yamanashiensis. The sequence continues at coordinate 240,897 of NZ_BDCD01000020.1, forward strand.
CGCTGCCGGTGACCGCGCTGCCGACCACCACACTGCCCGCGCCGGAGGAGCCGGGGCCGACCAGGCCGCTGGATCCGGGAACGAATCCCGGTCCGATCAGACCGGATCCGAAGCCGCTGCCGGTGGCGAGGCCGAGCAGAATCGCGCCGACGCCAACTACCGCGCTACCCGCGCAAGCGGTGAGCACACTGCCGGATTCGAGGCCCAGCAGTTCGCCCAGCGTGCTCGGACCGGCCACGGGGGTACCGCCGAAGTCGCGACCGAGCTTGCCGCCCGCCTCGGTGCCGGAGCTACCGGTCAAGCTGCTGCCGGTTTTGATGTACGCCCCGCCTTCGATATCCGCCGCACTCGGTCCGAGGCCAAGAGCGCTGCCTGTCGCGGGTACTGCCACCGGATTCCCGGCACTGCCACTGCCGTTTCCGGCGACCTGCCCGGGGTTGCCCATCGAACTGCCGGTGCCGGCCGCCGCACCGCTCGGGCCGAGGCCCAGCGAGCTTCCGCTGTTGGCTCCGCCGTCTCCACTGCCGGAGTAGGAACTGCCGGTTCCCAGTCCCAGTCCGCTGCCGGATGGTGCGGCCACTGCTCCCGGTCCGTCCGAACCCCCACTGCCGGTGACGATTTCACCGAGGAAGGGTAGTTCGGGCAGGTCCGGGTCGGCGGTGGCGGGGCCGGTGGCGATGAGGGCGGCGGCGATCGGCACCGCCGTTGCCATCGCGATTCCCTTCGCGGCCTTGCGGTTTCGGCCATCCCTGGTTGCGGGCGCCATGGGCGGATCCCTCCGTGCGTGCGATTCTCAGCGCGGCAGCAGCGCGCCGACGGTACTGGAGGACGTGATCTGCTGGAAGCGCGACATCGCCAGCTCGTAGGCCTCTTTGGACACGGTGTTGCCGCCCGCGAACGGCTGGTCGAGCTGGTAGATCGCCACGATCACGCCGCCGATCACCAGTCCGAACAGCGCGGTCATGAGCACGCTGCGCTTGGTGACCATCACCCCGGACAGCACGGTGCCCAGCAGCAGCATGCCGGTGCCGAACCAGAGCGCGACGTACAGGAACCCCGGCAGCTTGTACTCGGCGTCGAGCGCCCGGTCGTAGCGCGCCTCCGCGACCGCGTCCAGCGCGGTATCCGCCTTGTCCTGCAACGCTTTCACATCCGGATCGGTGCCGGGAATCGCCGACACGGTGGACCGCAGATCGTCGAAGGTGTCCTGCGCGTCCGGGCTCAGCCGCCGCTCGGAATCCATCACGTCCCACTCGTCCCCGACCACCTGCTTGGTGTACTCCCGCGTCAATCCCTGGATCTGGATGCGGTAGTCGTCGGGCAGATCATTGGCCGCTTCGTATACCGTCACCAGCCCTTTGGCCTCGGACACGGTGTGCGCGTGCGCGGTGTCGTACTGCTGCCACAGAATGACCACCACGAACGCGACGATGGCCGCGAAGAACATATTGACCAGATCCAGCACCATCGTGCTGGACGCCTCGTCATCGGAATGCCGCCACGATTTGGGCCGCAGCTTGTCGCCGACGAGGAACACCACCACCGCGACGACCGCGAACAACACGAGCACGCCCATACGCAAAGCCATAGCGCGACTCCATCTCCAGACCCGGGCAGATTCGATCGGAAGGTATTCGCTGCCACGGGGCGGTCGGATTGCGAAGCGCAAACAATCTGTTACGCGGGAGGTTTCCGTGCGGCGCGTCGCAGGTGTGTTGGGGTGCGGCGGGATTCGGCCGAAGGCTAGTTACGGTGTCGTAGTTACGCTACCGTACGGATATTGCCACCGCGGTCCGCTCATGATCGAGCCCGTCCGGCGGTGCCCGCGCGAGAGGACGTCATGAATCCGCACATTCGATCCACCGGAGACCCTTGCGTAGTCGTGGGCGCGGGGCCGGTCGGGCTCATCGCCGCCCTCGGGCTGGCCCGGCGCGGACTGCCCACGCTGGTGCTGGAATCGGAACCGCTGCAACGGATTCGGCCCGGCAGCCGGGCGATCGCGCTGGCTTGGCCGACATTGCGGCGGTTCGAATCGGTGCTGCCCGGGTTGGGGCGCGCCATCGCGGCGGACGGCATCGGGGTGACCGGGTACGACGCGTATTACGAGGGGCGGCGAATCTTTCACTACCGCAGCGGGAGTGGAGTGCTGGGCCGGGTGGCGCGCGCCGACCGGCTGGTCACCAGCTTGCCGCAGCGCGTCACCGAGCGGCACCTGTACGAGGCCTGCGTTCGAGCCGGGGTGGAATTCCACTGGGAGAGCGGCGTTTCCGGCCTGGAATCCCATCCCGATGGGGTGCGTGTCGCCTTGCGATCCGGGGGTGTTCTCGACGCGGACTATGTGATCGGCGCGGACGGTGCCCGGTCCGTCGTGCGCAAGGCCATCGGCGCGACCATGATCGGCCATACCGATGACACCCCCTTCATCATCGTCGACGTCGAAGAACTGCCCGACGGTTCGACATCGAATACGCCCGGTCACTTCCACTATCGGCATCCCGAGCTGAACGGCCGCAATGTCATGCACATGCCGTTCCGCGGCGGCATGCGCATCGACCTGCAATGCCTGCCCGGCGACGATGCCGAACAGCTCGCTACCCGCGACGGCATCCGGGACTGGACCGCGCCGATCGTCTCGCCCTGGTACGCCGACCACATCACCTGGGTGTCCACCTACCGCTTCCATCAGGTCGTCGCGGACACCTACACCGATCCGCACCGCCGCGTCCTGCTGGCTGGCGAGGCCGCGCACCTCTTCGCGCCGTGGGGTGGGCGGGGGCTCAATTCCGGGGCGCTGGACGCTACCGATGCGGCGAAAGCCATTGCCGCCGCAGTGCATTCAGCCGACCGCGCGGAGGCGCACCGGGTCATCACCCGCTGCGCCGCCGACCGGCGCGCCTGGGGGCTACACAATCGCGATGTGTCCTCCCGGGCGCTCCGCATCATGCGCGCCACCGATCCCGCCGTGCGCCGCCGCCGCACGCTCGCCGCGCGACTCGCGCCCGTCTGCCCGCCCGCCGGGGCCTGGCTCGCCAATGGACCGATCCAGCTCACTCCGCCCCGGCTGGGCAGCACGGATCTGTACTGATCGGCCGCCGCGCTGCCAGATAGGACGATCGCGGATGCGCACTGTCGCAGCTGATCACAACAGGTACGCCGACCGCGGATACGGACTGTCGCAGCTGATTACGACAGGTACGCGAGCTCGTGATGCAATCTGACCCATTGGTCCGGATGCACGTATCCGACCAGAGTGTCAGGCGCGATCCCGGCCGCCGCCAACGCGTCGTCCACGGCCCGATACCGGGTCCGCAGCGACGCGCGCACCGAACCACCGACACCGGAGAACCCGAGCTCCACCAGCTCGGTGTAGCTACGCCGGTCTCGCACCAGCGGTTTCGCGCGCCGGTCGATCCGCAGGATGCCGGCATCGACCGACGGAATCGGCCGGAAACTGCTCCGATCCACCCGACCGGCCAGTTCCCAGCTGAACCACGGCCAGCTGCGCGCGGTGACCAGGCTCCACCGCCCGTAATCGCCGGTGCGTTTGCGGGCGTACTCCAGCTGGGTGAGCAAGGTCGCCGAGGTGAGCGCGGGCGCCCGCACACACCAATCCACGATCGCCGCCGTCGCCGAGAACGGAATGTTCCCGACCACTGCGAACGGTTCGCCCGGCGGCCGCGCCTTGGTGAAATCGCCTCGCACGACCGTGATTCCGGCCTCCGCGCGGGTACGCGCCGCCAGCTTCCTGGCCATCACCGGATCGATCTCGTACGCGGTGACCGCCGCCCCACGCGCCGCGAGCGCCCGGGTCAGCGCCCCGTCACCAGCACCCGGTTCGAGCACCCGCCCGCCCGGATCCGCTACCGCCAGCAGCGATTCCACCGCCTCGCCATCGACGAGGAGATTCTGGGACAACTCCCGCCTGGCCCGATCCCGTGGGCTCCGCCCACCGACCCCGACCTTGTCCTGAAATGAAAAGTTCTGCGCCACAGCAGTTGCCCTTCCGGGTCTTCGAGGAATGGAACACTCGAAGGGCCCTGGGCGCGCCTGCGGACGCGCGTATTCAGACGCCTGCGTCCGCTAGCGGGCCAGAGCCCGGCGCAGCCGCAAACGCATGAAACAGGTACATGACATGCCGCCCACCCTAGAAACTCCCACCCCACCCAGCAATCGAATTTCGGCCCCATCCGCTCGGCGGGGCACAACGCCGGTCCCCTAGCGTGAAACCCGTGCCCGCCGAACGCCGCCCCCGCCAGCCCCGCATGGATCTCGAGGTCCGCCGCGAACAGATCCTCGACGCCACCTTGCGCCTGGTCACCCGCGACGGCTACGCGGCCACCACCATGGAGGCCATCGCCCGGGAAGTCCAGCTCGCGAAACCGCGTGTCTATGCGGCATACCCGGGCCGCGGCCCGCTTCTGCTGGCCCTGCTGGAACGCGAGCAACGCCGAGTCCTCTCCCAACTCGACACCGCTATGCCCGCCCCCGCAGACCGCACCGACTTCGCCACCACCCTGGCCACCGCCGCCGCCAATATGCTCCGCGCCGCCACCCATCACCGCGATTCGGCGAGCTTGCTGATCCTTCCCGCCGACGACGCCCCCGCCGAAGTCCGCGAATACACCGCCCGCGCCCGCGAATTCGCCCTGTCGAACCTGCGCGCCCTCATCGCCTGGGCCGCCGAACGCTCCGACGGCCCGCGCGGCCTGGACCCGGAAATCCTGGCCATCGCCCTGCTCGCGGTCGGCGAGCAGCTGCTGCGCTCCGCACTCACCGACCCGGAACGTTTCCCGCTCGAGCGCCTGCTCGAGTTCGTGCAAGCGGCGGTCGGCCAACTGGTGCCAAAGTGATCATGAGACTTTTGCTCCACTTTCGGGCTGATTCGTCGGGAAACTGATTCAGGGCGCCAAAAGTGGAGCAAAACTCCACCGCACCCGCAGCTCACACCGCGAGCGAAGCAATCCCAACCGACACCGTGACCGCGACCTCCAGCGCCGCGCCCAGCACGTCGCCGTTCAATCCACCGAACCGGCGCACACAATGCCGCACGAGCAGCGCCGAAATTCCCAAAGCCGCAACCACACCCAGCGGGCCTCGCCAGTCGCCGGTAGCCCAGACACCAGCGGCGACCGCTGCCACAGTCCAAAGCGCTCCCGCGGCCAGAGATTGCGTCCCCGCGACCAACGCCCCGAACCCCGCCCCGGGGGCCGCCGCAATCCCCTTCCGGCAAGCCAGCACAACGGCCGCCCGGCCGACGGCCACCGCCAGCACCACCGCAACCCACCGCCCGGCCTCCGCCAGCACGGCGAACGACACCGCTTGAATCCCGATCACGAAGATCAGCGCAGCCACCCCGAACGGCCCTGCCCCACCACTTTTCATGATCTCCCGAGCCCGTTCCGGCGGCCCGTAACTTCCCAGCCCGTCCATCGTGTCGGCCAGGCCGTCGATATGCATGCCGCGCGTGATCAACGCCAGCCCGGCCACCGCGACGAACCCAGCCAGCAGCCAGGAACCGCCGGCGGCACCGACCGCCCAGAGAACCGCGGCCGCACCCAACCCCAGCAGTACCCCGACCACGGGCGCCCAGCCGATAGCCCGCCCGGCCGCCTTCCGGTCCACCTCGTCGGGCCCGCGCACCGGCAATACGGTCAACCACGAAACAGCCAGCCGCACACCGTTCATGACCGCAACTCCCTCGAGACGAACCACAGCGAGCGCGCCCTCGCCCGGGCCGATCCAGCCGATCGCCCGCTCAGGTTGCCACCGGTCCCACGATTCCCCTTGATTGCTCGGTGCGGGCATTCCGCTGTTCCCAAGCGGGCCACCCGCCCGCCTGCTGCGACGCTATGACCGAGCAGCAACGTGGACCGCACGATGACGTGGATTCCCGCCGCGCTGTCGAGTCCTTCACCATCGAATATCGCCCGACACGAACGCTTCTGGAAGTTCGACGCTCCTGCCGACCTGCTGCCGAGCTGCTGATAAGCCATGCGTACCAACCGCACCCTCGCGAGCTGCCGGCCTGCCGACGGAAATCGCCGACTTGCGTCTCGGCGCGAACATGCCTCGGGCCGCGCCGTCATCGTCCTGGAGCCGGCGCGGACCCGTGTGCCATCACGCACCGACGTCGGCAGTGCTGGCCTCCTCGGCTGTCGCACCCGGTTCGGCGGTGCTGACGCCCGCTTCGGCGAAGGTCGCCATATCGGCGAGGGTGGCGACGGCGGCGCGGAGGATGGGGAGCGCGGTGAGGGCGCCGGAGCCTTCGCCGAGGCGCATTTCCATGTCCAGCAGCGGTTCCTGGTTCAGCCGGGTGAGGGCGATGGTGTGGGCCGGTTCGCTGGAGCGGTGACCGGCGATCCACCAGTCGCGGGCGCCGGGCGCGAGCAGGTCGGCGACCAGGGCGGCGGCGGTGACCACGACGCCGTCGAGGATGACCGGGGTGCGGCGGGCGGCCGCACGGGCGAGGAAGCCCGCCATGGCGGCGAGATCCGCGCCGGATGCGGTGCGCAGCAAGGCGACCGGATCCTTGACGTGCGGGCGGGCGCGCCACATGGCGTCGCGGATGGCGGCGGTCTTGCGGATCCAGCCGGCATCGTCGACGCCGGTGCCGCGGCCGACGGCGACCACCGGTTCGGTATCGGTGAGGGTGGCGATCAGCACGGTCGCCGGGGTCGTATTCCCGATTCCCATCTCACCCGCGATGAGCAGATCCGCCCCGGAATCGATCTCCTCATCCGCGATGGCCGCGCCCGCGGCGAGCGCCGCCTGCACCTCGGTCTCGCTCAGCGCATCCTCGCGATCGATCGACCCACTCGAGCGCCGCACCTTGAACCGCGAAATCTCGGCAGCCGTATCCCCTTCGACCGCAATGTCTTCCACCCGCACCGTGGCATCGGCCAGCCGCGCCAGCACATTCACCGCCGCGCCGCCGTTCCGGAAGTTGGCGACCATCTGCCCGGTCACCTCACTCGGATACGCCGACACCCCATGCTTCGCGACCCCATGATCCCCCGCGAACACCACCACCCGAGCCCGCTCGAACTGCTTGGGCGGCACCACCCCCTGACACGCCGCCACCCAATTCCCCAGCGCCTCCAACCTTCCCAACGCCCCCGCCGGCTTGGTCAACTGCCCCTGCCGCTCCTCCGCCCCCTTACGCACCACCGCGTCCGGCCCATCCACCGGCCCGAACCGCACCCGCACCGCAGGCCCCTTCGAGAGATTCGCAGCCACACCCCCGGCCACCGAACCTGCCACCGGGGTCGCGCCGGAACCTGCGCCCTCGCCGACTGCTGGTGTCGCGCTGGAAGATCCGAACTCGCCGGCCACAGTCGCACCGCCGGCAGCGACCTCACCGTCGGCAGCCGCTGCTCCCCCGGTGCCCGCCTCCGCCGTGAAAGCCGGCGGCACGGCAACGCCGTACGGACCGGGAGCCGTGGTCGAATCACCCGTGCCCGAAGTCGATTCGGTACGCGCTGCACCCGCGAAGGCCGAGTCGCCGCCTGCTTCCACATCGGCGGAGGCACCGCCGGAGACGGTGCCGACGGCCGCCGTTGCACCAGCTGCCGCCACGGCACTTGCCGTCGCCGACGCGTCCCCGGTGACTCGTGCCGGAGTCGAATCGAGCGTTGCGGGAGCTACTGCGGCGTCTGCCGGGATCTGGGTGAGGGCGCCGAGGGAGGCGGTGGCTACGGCGTCGGAGAGGGCGGCCGAGGTGGTGGCGCGGTCGGGCTTGATCTGGAGGGCTTGGCCGGCGACTACGAGGTAGACCTCGTCGCAGACGGCGGCCAGGCGCTGGTTGATGGTGCCGAGTTCGTCGCGGAACAGGCGGCCGACGGGTGTGGCGGGGATGACGCCGAGGCCGGTTTCGGGGCTGACGAGGACGAGGCGGTGCTCGTAGGAGGTGACCGCGGCGACGAGGGCGTCGACGTCGGGGGCCACGGTGCCGCGGGGGGATTCCCAGGCGGCGCGGGCGTCGATGCGGGCGGCGAGCCAGGTGCCGAGGTCGTCGATCAGTGTTGCGGGGATCGAGTCGGAGGGCTGCGTGCCGTCGGCCGGCGCTGCCGCGACCTGGGCGCTGGTGCGCGCGGTGATCTCGGTCAGGGCGGCGGCCGCATCGCCTTCGATGACGGTCCAGTCGGCGGGGCGGCGGGTGCGGTGGGCCGCGATCCGTTCCGCGAAGTCGGTGTCGGAGGGGTCGGGGACGGCGGTGGCGATGTACCGCACCGCTTCCGAGGCGACCAACTGTTCCGCGAAAGCCGACTTTCCGGAGCGGGCTCCACCGAGCACCAGCGTCCGGAGCGGCCGATCGGATGTTTGAGCAGTGTGCGACACGTCAGCACGGTATCAACCGGAGCCGGACGGCGGCGGAGTCGGCACGGCCGCAGCGGTGATCCAGCCGCGAAACGACCGGACCGCGGACACCCGGCGACGCGGGACCGCGCCCGAAACGGCTGTCCCGCGGCCCGGATCCGGCCCGGGCGATGCCTACTGGTTCTGCACCGCCAGCCGTCCGGCCAGGGCGATGAACGAGACCCCGAAGACCCGGCGCATCCAGGCCACCACCACCGGGCGCGAGATGATGTGGCTGCGGACGGCGGCCGCGCACGCGCCGTAGACGGCGAACACCACGAAGGTGGCGAGCATGAACAGCCCGCTCAGTTCGAGCATGCGGGGTAGCGCGTCGGCCGATCCGGTGGGCACGAACTGGGGCAGGAACGCGAAGAAGAAGATGGTCAGCTTCGGGTTGAGCACGTTCAGCAGGATCGCGGACGCGATGACCCGACCGGCGGACGGCGCGGCTTCGGTGGTCTCCTCCGGCACGGCCAGCGCGCCCTTGTCCCGCAAGGTGTTCCACGCCATGTAGAGCAGATACGCCACACCTAGGTACTTCAACGTCTGGAAAGCGACGGCACTCGCGTTCAACAGCGCCGCCAGCCCGGTGACGGCGGCGATCATGTGCGGCACGATGCCGAGCGTGCACCCGAAGGCCGCGATCACACTGGCTTTCACCCCGCGCGAGAGCCCGGCCGCGAGCGTGAACAACACCCCCGTGCCCGGCGTCGCCACGATCACGAGCGTCGTCAGCAGAAACTCGATACTCATCCCCCACACGCTAACCGCCCCCTACGACACCCGCGCCCCGAATCGGCGCCGGTATTCCACCGGCGCGATGCCGACCAGCCGCTGAAAGTGGTGCCGCAGCAAAGCCCCCGACCCGAATCCGCAGCGCGCCGCGAGCGATTCCAGATCCAGATCGGTCTCCTCGAGCAGCTGTTTGGCCAGCAGAATCCGTTGCCCGGTCAGCCATTTCACCGGCGTGGTCCCGGTCTCGGCGGCGAACTTGCGCGCGAAGGTGCGGGTGGACATGGCGGTGCGCGCCGCCAATGAATCGATGGTGTGCGGCATTTCGAGATGCTCCCCCATCCAGTGCAGGGTGTCGCTGAGCGAATCGGAGCTGCAATCCACCACCGGCCGTTCGATGAACTGCCGCTGCCCGCCGTCCCGCTGCGGCGGCACCACCATGCGCCGCGCGATGGCATTGGCCACGCTGCTGCCCAGTTCGCGCCGCACCAGATGCAGGCAGGCGTCGATCCCGGCCGCCGTCCCCGCACTGGTGATCAGGTTCCCCTCGTCCACGAAAAGCACGTCCGGGTCCACGGTGGCGTGCGGAAACCGTTCCGCCAGTTGCTCGACATACCGCCAGTGCGTGGTGCATTTGCGACCGTCCAGCAGCCCGGCCTCACCCGCCAGGAACGCCCCGGAGCACACGGTCAGCACGGTGGCCCCGTTCTCGGAGGCATCGCGCACGGCTTCCACCACCCGCGGATCCAGGGGAATCTGCGCGGAGAACGGGAACGCCGGAATCGCCACCAGATCCGCGTCGCGCAATTCCGCGAGACTGTATTGCGGTGTCACCGCGATCCCCGGTGAACTGGTGGTCAGCGGCTTGCCCGGTTCGGCGCCGCAGACCCGGAAGTCGAATGCCGGCAGTCCGTCGGCAGTCCGGTCCAGGCCGAATACTTCGCAGACGACGCCGAATTCGAACATGGCGAGGCGGTCGTTGAGTACGACGGCGACCTTCGACAGCATGGGCTCCACCCTACCTGGCTGGATTTTTGCGAACAATGTCATTACAGCCACTGTTGGCAGAAAGTTCCTTGGAGAAAACTTACTGCCATGGACGCACTGACCGCAATCGTCACCGCCGGCACCGCAATGAGCGCCCTGGGCTTTCTGACCTGCGCCGCCATGGCCGGCGGCGAATCCCACCCCACCGACGACCTCGAGGTGTAGCCATGACAACCCTCTCCGGCAATCGCGAATTCCGCATCGCCACTACCGAATCGCATGTACCCGCCATGTTCTCGCGCATCAACGCCAGGCTCGCACGCCTCACCGCCCTGTTCGCCGCCGCCGGCCGCGCGGTCCCCTTCCACCGCGAAAGCAGCTGGGACCTGGCCGGTTCCACCAATTTCCAGGATCGGGACCGCGAACGCGCGGCACACGACATCCGGGCAATCGCCGGGATGCGCGAGCACGGCTGAACCGGCACGTGACCGGCCGCACAGCGAAAGGCATTGACCTCAATAATGGTTGAGGATCAATCCTGAATGTCATGAGCACAGCGAACATTCAGGCACCGATCGTCGCCGACGCCACCGTCGATCACGAGGCGGATATCGCCGCCATCCGGCAGATCATCGCCAATGTCGAAACCGGTTACAACACCAACGATCCCGAGCTGATGACCGCCGACTTCACCGCCAACGCGGGCGTCGTCAATGCCGTCGGCACGCTCATGACCGGTTACGACGCGCTGCTGGCGGCGAATACCGCGGGGCTGGCGGGGTTCCTGAAGGACGAGTACGTCCGCTACGACATCCAGGACCTCACCTTCCTGCGCCCGGATGTGGCGATCGCGCACAAGGTGGCGCGAGCGACGACGCCGACCGGCGAGCTCATCGACCAGGATCCCGCCATGATCGCGCTCTACGTGCTGGTCAAGCAGGACGGCCGCTGGTACACCGCCGCCCGCCAGAACACCCTCATCCCCCAATGAGGTCCGGGAAACACGAAGGCCGGGTGAGCAACTCCGCTCACCCGGCCTCCGGCTGTCCTGGGGACTAGACGCTGTCGCCAGCACTGACCCGCGGCTTGGGCGCGCGCATCCGGCGCACCTGCGAGGCGCGCACGAAGGCGTACCAGCCGAGCGAGAAGCTGGAATCGGTGTGCTCGGGGAAGCGCTCGCGCACCCGGCGATTCACGATGCGCCCGAGCACGAAGCCCTCGATGATCATGAACAGCATCATGACCAGCATGGCCAGCGTGACGATAGCCTGCAGCGCCGGCGACAGGATCATGCTCACGATGAGCACCAGCGCCAGCGGCATGAACAGGCCGAGCAGATTGCGGCGGGCGTCGACGATATCGCGCACGTAGCCCTTCACCGGGCCCTTGTCGCGGGGCAGCAGGAACTGCTCCTCACCGGCGAGCATGCGAGCGCGGCGATCCTGCATGCTCGCCTTGCGCTCGGCCGACGCGGCCTTGCGATCCTCCTTGGACCCACGTAGCGCCTTGCGGCGGTCACGCGCCTCCTTCGAGGTCTTGGGCGCGGGCGCGACCGGGCCACGACGGCGGCCCTCGGCCTCGCGGCGCTTCGGGGTCGGCCGCCCTTTACCGAGGGTGACCGGCTTGTCCGCGACCGTCGCGGCACCACCGGCGTCGGCACTGACGGACTCGGATGCGGGATTGGACTCGCGGCGCAAGAACTTCACGCCGACCAGGCTATTCGATGGCACGCCCGCCGGAAAAACCTGGTCCGTCCGATTGTTGTGTCGCCCACCCCACCGGCTATCGCGTGGCGACCGCAATCCCTGGTCCTTCCTGCCGAATCACTCCCGCGTAGGATTGGGAATAGTCGCCCGCGAAGCGGCGTTGACAGCCACCGAGCCGTGCGCATTTCACGGGTTGAAAACAGGTCCTTTTAGGAGAGTCCATGACTGTGCAGAACGAGCCCACCACTCACGGTGCAACTCTGACCGATGCTGCCGCGGCCAAGGCTAAGGCGCTGCTCGACCAGGAGGGCCGCGACGATCTGGCGCTGCGCATCGCCGTCCAGCCGGGTGGCTGTGCGGGCCTGCGCTACCAGCTCTTCTTCGACGATCGTTCGCTCGACGGCGACCTGGTCGTCGAGTTCGGCGGCGTCAAGCTGGCCGTCGACCGCATGAGCGCCCCCTACATCCAGGGCGCCTCGATCGACTTCGTCGACACCATCGAGAAGCAGGGTTTCACCATCGACAACCCGAACGCCACCGGCTCCTGCGCCTGCGGCGACAGCTTCAACTGACATAACGCATCCAGCGCGGAACATCCCTTCGGAGGTTCCGCGCTGTTGTGTGTCCAACGCCCACTCGTGCTCAGCGGCGCCAGCCGCAACCTCCAGCGCTCCGGCCCGGGGTTTCCCGGGGCGAGCCCGCGGAGCCTGCCCCTGGAGGCTCGGAGAGCGAACCCCCGGAGCATGCCCCTGGAGGCTCGAGAGCGAACCCCCGGAGCATGCCCCTGGGGGTTCGGGGGCGAAGCCCCTGAGAGTCTCGAGAGTTGAACCAACCTTCGAGAGTTGAACACAAACCGTCCCGGACAGTTCTTTTCCGGGAACGGGCGTTGTATTTTCTAAGTGCGGCCACTCTCGGCTGCCCTCCCCTACCCGGCCCCCGCGTCCGCACGTCGAATGTTGGTGTGCGCGCATGTCACCGAAGGATCCACAGCCGTGACCATCGCCGTGTCCGCCTCCATCGCGACCGACCATCTGATGCGATTCCCCGGGAAATTCTCCGATGTGCTGCTGGCCGACCAGCTGCAGCACGTCTCGTTGAGCTTCCTCGTCGACGACCTGGTCATCCGTCGCGGCGGCGTGGCGGGCAACATCGCCTACGCCATGGGCCTGCTCGGCCAGACCCCGCTGCTGGTCGGCGCGGTCGGCCCCGACTTCGCCGACTACCGGAACTGGTTGCAGGACAACGGCGTCGACTGCTCGGCCGTCAAGGTCTCCACCGAAGCCCACACCGCGCGCTTCGTCTGCACCACCGACGAGTCCATGGCCCAGATCGCTTCCTTCTACCCGGGCGCGATGAGCGAGGCCCGCGACATCAATATCGGTGATCTCGCCGCGGACCGTGAGATCTCCCTGGTTCTGGTCGGCGCCAACGACCCCGACGCGATGGTCCTGCACACCGAGCAGTGCCGCGCCGCCGGCATCCCCTTCGCCGCCGACCCCTCCCAGCAGCTGGCCCGCCTCGACGGCGAGCAGGCGCTGAAGCTCATCGACGGCGCCGCCTACCTGTTCACCAACGAATACGAGTGGGGCCTGCTGCTGTCCAAGACCGGCCTCACCGAAGCCGAAGTAGCTGAGCGCGTGGGCATCCGGGTCACCACCCTCGGCTCCAAGGGCGCGAAGATCGTCGACCGCGACGGCACCGAGCTGCACGTGGACGTGGTCCCCGACACCGCCAAGGTCGATCCGACCGGCGTCGGCGACGGTTTCCGCGCCGGCTTCCTCACCGGCCACACCGCCGGCCTGTCGCTGGAGCGTTCGGCGCAGCTGGGTTCGCTCATCGCCGTGCACATCCTGGAAACCGTCGGCACCCAGGAATGGACCCTCGATCACGACGTCGCTCTGAAGCGCCTGCGCGAAGCGTACGGTTCGGAGGCGGCGGCCGAGATCGAAAGTATTCTTCGCTGACACCTGCCTGAAAAGTTCATCCCGCACGCTGATCCTCGTTGATCAGCGTGCGGTTTTCTGCGCGCACACTCTTTTATTTCGAAGGACCTGATGATGGTGGTGCGGGTCGGCATTGTCGACTTGATCTCGCTGCGACCCGAGAGCATGACTCGCCGGGTATTCCTGGAGGCTCTGGAAGGGGCCGCCCAGTATTTAGGCCCCGGTGGATTCCATTTCGAGACAACGGTTTTCGGGGTGGATCCGCGCGGACCGGTCGAGGATGTGGATTGGGCCGGGCTGGCCGCCATGGACGCGCTGATCGTCAGCGGCAGCGAACCCACCACCGCCGATATCGCGGACGAACCGTGCCTGCGGATCATCGACGCCATGCTGCGCGAGTGCGCCGGGGCGTCCCTGCTGTTCTCCTGCCAGTCCGCGCACGCCGCCCTGCATCTGCTGTACGGGCTGGAGCGGCAGCGGTTGACGCGGCGGCAGCACGGGTGTTTCGAGCATCGGGTGGTGGCCGATCCCTTGACCGCGGATCTGCCCGAGACCGTGTTCGTGCCCCATTCCCGCTGGAACGCAATGCTTTCCGCGGACCTGCGCGCCGCCGGGGTGCCCATCCTGCTGGATTCCGCCGAAGCCGAATGGCAGCTCGCCGCCGGCCCCGACGGGATGCTGTTCATCCAGGGTCATCCCGAGTACCTGTGCGACACCATGGCTCGCGAATACCGGCGCGATCTGCGGCGCTGGCTGGCCGATCCCACATTGTCATTCCCCGACATTCCGCGCGGCTATTTCCCCGCCGACGTGTATGCCCGGCTGACCGCGCACGCCGAACTGGTTCGCACCCAGCGTGACCCGAGCCTGCTCGACGAGCTGCCGCTGCCCGCCGACTACACCGAGATCGCCGCCGACTGGTCCGCCCACTCCCGCCTGTTCTTTGCCAATTGGCTGCGCACGGTCACTGAGCGGTGTACTGCGGGGACGCAACTTGCCGCCTAGCTACTCTTACCGCATGGCTTCCGACCGTTTGTATTTTCGACAGCTGCTCTCCGGGCGCGACTGGGCAGTCGGCGATCCGATCGCCACGCAGATGCGGAACTTCGCGTACCTGATCGGCGATCGCGAAACCGGCGAAGCCGTCGTGGTGGATCCGGCGTACGAGGCGAGCCAGCTGGTCGATATCGCGGCCGCGGACGATATGCGGCTGACCGGGGTGCTGGCCACGCACCACCACCCCGATCATGTCGGCGGCACCATGCTGGGCTTCACGCTGCGCGGGGTCAAGGAGCTGCTGGAGAAGACCGATGTGGCGGTGCACGTGAACGCCGAAGAGCTGCCGTGGGTCGCCAATGTGACCGGCATCGCCCCCAGTGAGCTGACCGGCCACGCCCACGGCGACAAGGTGAAGGTCGGCGGCTTCGAGATCGAACTGCTGCACACGCCCGGCCATACCCCCGGCAGCCAGTGCTTCCTGTTCGAGAACCGGTTGATCGCCGGCGACACGTTGTTCGTGGACGGCTGCGGACGCACCGATTTCCCCGGCGGCAATTCCGACGACATGTTCCGCAGCCTGCGCTATCTGGCTGGGCTGCAAGGAGATCCGGTCGTATACCCCGGCCACTGGTACTCCGACGAACCGTCCGCCGCCCTCTCGCACATCCGCGATCACAACTACGTGATGCGCCCACAGACCCTCGAACAGTGGCAGATGTTCATGCCCAGCTGACCAATTGGACAGCGGTGCACGCCGAGCCGTACGCCCACATCCCGCACAGCAATCCGCCCGCCCCGAATACTTTCGGGGCGGGCGGATTTCGTTCTGCTGTCAGCTCAGGCGAGCGTGCGCATCCACCCGTGGGTGTCGGCGAAGGTGCCGCGCTGGATGCCGGTGAGGGTGTCGCGCAGGGCCATGGTGACCTCGCCCGGTTCGCCATTGTTGCCGATGGTGAATTCACCTTCGGCGGAGCGGACCGAGCCGACCGGGATGACGACGGCGGCGGTGCCGCAGCCGAAAACCTCGGTGATCTCACCGGATTCGACGCCCTTGCGCCATTCGTCGACGGAGATCTTGCGCTCTTCGACCGCGTAGCCGGCGTCGGCGGCGAGGGTGATGAGCGAATCGCGGGTGATGCCGGGTAGCAGCGAACCGGACAGTTCCGGCGTCACCAGGCGCGCGTCGGAGCCGCTGCCGAAGACGAAGAACAGGTTGTTGGTGCCCATTTCCTCGACGTACCGGTGCTCGCAGGCATCCAGCCACACCACCTGATCGCAGCCCTTCTCGGCGGCCTGGCGCTGGGCGAGCAGCGACGCGGCGTAGTTGCCCGCCACCTTCGCCTCGCCGGTACCGCCCGGAGCGGCGCGCACGTATTCGGTGGACAGCCACACCTTGACCGGCTTCAGCCCGCCCGCGAAGTAGGCGCCGGCCGGGGAGCCCATCAGCAGGTACTTGTAGCCGGAGGCGGGCTTGACGCCCAGGCCGACCTCGGTGGAGAACATGAACGGCCGCAGGTACAGCGCGTCCTCGCCGCCGGCGGCGGGCACCCAGTCGGCGTCGGCCTCGAGCAGCTGGCGCACGGATTCGATGAACAGCTCGTCGGGCAGCTCGGCCATCGCCATGCGGGCGGCCGAGCGGCGGAAGCGCGCGGCATTGGCGTCGACGCGGAAGGTGGCGATGCTGCCGTCCGCCTGCCGGTACGCCTTCAGCCCCTCGAAAATGGCCTGACCGTAGTGGAACACCATCGTCGCCGGGTCCATGGAGATCGGCGCGTACGGCTCGACGGTCGGGTTCACCCACTGCCCGTCCACGTAATCGATGGACACCATGTGGTCGGTGAAGAACCGCCCGAAGCCGGGCGCCGCGAGAATCTCCTGCCGCCGCTCCGCAGAACTCGGTGCGGGATGCGAGACACGGCTGAACTTCGCGGCAACAGTCATGGCTTGGAGTCTAAATCGCCGGGCACGCGAGGTGGGAGCCGGTATCCCGGGCCGCGCCGCACCCGGCGGCAAACCCGGGAATCGAGCCGGGCGGTCGGCACGCCGATAGGGTTGACGGCGTGTATCAGCAGCCGCCTACCGAATACGCCGCCACACCCGAACCGCCCCGGTCGACCCGGCCGTGGCTGCTCGCGTTGATCCTGGTGTCGGTGGTGGCGTTGATCGCGGTGCTGGCCGTGGCGGCGTTGCAACCTGATCATGTGGTCAATGGAAACGCGCTTCCCGCAGACAATTACGGGCCGCAGGACACGGCGACCCATGCACCGAAAACCACCACGCCGACCACGACGACCGCGCCCAAGGCGGTCATCCCCGCCGTGGTCCCGGGCTGGCAGACCGCGTATTCGATCTCGCGCAATGCCGCGTACGATGTGCCCGCCGACTGGAATGTCCGGACGCCGACCACCATCGTGGGGTTCGAGGACGGCGGGAATCGGGTGGTCATGAGTGGGGCGTCGAACTTCAGGGAGAAGGCGTGCGGCGATTACAGTCCGCGCGCTATCGCCGGGGTGACCGGTTCCCGGCTGGGCATTCCGGCTGATGCGGCGCGCGCCGTCGCCGACAACTGGGCCAAGGTGGCGGCTTCCGATGAAGGCAAAGTGGCCGGTCAGATCAGCTTGAGCGGCACCGAGGAGCTCACCATCCAGGGCCGACCGGCCGCGCATGTCACCGCGACCATCGCCAATGCGGCGCCCTACGACTGCAAGAACACCGCCAGCGCGGTGCTGCACGCGGTGGCCATCGCAGCGAATAACGGTCAGTCGGTTGTGATGGTGATCTATGCCGACCAGGACGTCTCCGACGCCGCCACCGCGGACACCATGCGGCAGATGTTCATGACCCTGCGTCCGGCGAATCTCTCGCAGGCCGAGTGCAAGCAGGACGATTCGGTGGTCGGCACCTGGTGCTGAAACGACGATCGCCCGCCCGCCGGTCCGAAAACCCCTGGCAGGCGGGCGATCTCAGTGATTACGCCGTCTTGGCCTGAACGAACGGCGGGCGGATGACCTCGCAGCGCAAGCGCCGGCCGCGCACATCCACCTCGACCTCGTCGCCGGGCTCGATCCCCGCCGCGGTATCCAGCAGCGCGAGCGCGATACCGATCTTCAGCGAGGGCGAGAAGGTCCCGGACGTGGTCTCCCCGACCTTCGCGTCCCCCTTCATCACGGTCTGGCCCTGCCGCAGCACGCCCTTGTCGATCGCCTTGAGCCCCAGCAGAATCCGCTTCGGTCCTGCGGCCTTCTCCTGCTCCAGCGCGGCCTTGCCCCAGAACTCGTCCTTCTTCCAGCCGACGGCCCACCCGGTGCGCGCTTCCAGCGGCGAAATATCAACGGACAGTTCATGTCCGTGCAGCGGGT
Source organism: Nocardia yamanashiensis NBRC 100130 (assembly GCF_001613325.1). Classification (GTDB taxonomy): domain Bacteria; phylum Actinomycetota; class Actinomycetes; order Mycobacteriales; family Mycobacteriaceae; genus Nocardia; species Nocardia yamanashiensis. The sequence goes on from NZ_BDCD01000020.1 coordinate 258,978, forward strand.
AACCCATCTCGGTCCGCAGGGTGTCCCGGGCGCCCAGACCGGCAGCCTGTCCCCCGGCGGCCTCGACCTGGGCCAGGATCCCCCGGAACACCGCCTCGGCACCCGCCCACCGCGGCAGCAACTCGTACCCGTGCTCGCCGGTGTAGCCCGTCCGGCAAACCCGAACCGGTCGCCCTTCCCACTCGGCGTCGGCGTACGCCATGTACTCCATCTCGGTCGGCAGCCCCAGCTTCTCGAGCACCTCCGCCGACTTGGGCCCCTGCACCGCGAACACCGCGTACTCCCGATGCTCATCGGTCACCGTGATGCCCTCGGGCGCGGCCTTCACCAGCTCGGCCACCACGGTGGCGGTATTCGCCGCGTTGGGCACGAGGAAAATCTCGTCGTCACTCACGTAATAGGCGATCAAGTCATCGATGACCCCGCCCTCGGGCGTGCAGCACAGCGTGTACTGCGCCTTCCCGGGGCGAATCCGATTCAGGTCGTTGCTCAGCGCCGAGTTAACGAACGCCGCGGCCCCCGCGCCCTTGACGGTCGCCTTCCCCAAATGGCTGACATCGAAAAGTCCCACATTGGTGCGCACGGCAGTGTGCTCCCCCACGGTCCCCGCATAGGAAACCGGCATCTCCCACCCCCCGAACGGTGCGAAGGTGGCGCCCAACTCAACGTGGACGTTATGAATGGGTCCCTGCAGCAGCTTCTCGTCGGTCACCCGTCAGAGCTTATCGGTCCCGCCCCTTCCACTCGTATCCCACCGACTGACCACTACGCCGCCGATCGGCTCACCGAACCGTGAGTGGCAATGGCCGGGCAACCTTCCCGCCCAGATCCGCGAGAAACGATCGAGCCGTCCGCAATGACTCGAACGCCGCCCACGCATCCGCCAAGTCCGCGATCCCCCGAGCGGCAGCCAGCACCGGGCGCACCGCCTCATCGATTTCGCTCGAAGGCAACCGAGTCTCGAGCGGATGACCGATCTCCGGCCATTGCGGCCGAACCAGCTTGTTCCCTAGCTCCTGATGCGCGGTGAACGCCTCATCCACCGCGGCAACCTCCGCCCGGGCCGCCGCGACGGTGGCATCCAAATCGATCACCCCGGCGACTTCGAGCCCGTCGAGCGAGCCTTCCCCGCAATCGAACGCCCGATACCCCGCGGTCAACGACGCCACCTCTTCCCGTTCCGCCCCCAGCACCCAAGCTCCGGACAATCGCGATAGCCCGATCGGCCGCCCGACATTCACATGCCACACCGCAAGACGATCCTCGACTTTGTTCAGCACCACCACGAGGGACAGGACAGCGTTGCTCATTCCGCTCCAATGCCGTTCGACGCATCGACCGCATTCACCGTAGAGCACCCCACCGACAACCAAATCGGTTACGTGCCAATGCGGTTCACACTAAAAACAAGGCCGTCCAGTACGGTGAATCAACTCACAGCCACTCTGGCACGTTCGGCTACCGCGACGTTACAGCCGGTCATCGGATAGCCATCAGGACGTCACTCCGATGGCAAACATCCGGGCGCACAATATTTCTGCACCCGGCGCCGGGTCGAAGGGCCCCAACCCTCCGCATTCGGGCCCCACGCCGCGGATCCGACGCGAAGTTCTCCAGCCTTCGCGTCCGGTCCATGCAAATATCCGCCGCGTCCCCGCCGCCGGGTGCACACCACACCGTCTTCCGGAGGTTCCGATGTTCGAATCATGCTGCTCGCCACACGAATCCGCACACCTGTTGCATTCCCGCTTCGGGCTACCCGTGGAGATGTTCGCCGCTCGCCTATATCTCACCAGCGGGGAACAGGTGGAGGCGATCGAGATTCCGGCGGGAATGGGGGCGCAGGTGCGAGATCGGCTCGCGGAATTGCCCGCGACGCCGGCGGTGGCTGATCCACGGGATCGGCGATGGGCGTTTCTGGTGGCGGCGCCGACGCCGTATCACGGGGTGCCGGTGCGTATGCGGAGTTTGCTTACCGCCTACGGGGTTACGTTCCCGGCACGCGGGTCTCGGGTGATGTTGCCGAGTTCGGATCATCCCGCGGATTGGCATTGGGTCAGCGAGCCGAAGCCGGGACATCTGGTCATTCCGCATCGGGCCGTTGTGTTGCAGGCGATTCGGAAGGTGATTCTGGAAGGGCCGGACTCGGTGTCGGCGTGACTTCGGTGTCGTCGCAGCACTGATGCGCACACGACGCGCAGGCGTCCTTGGCTGCCGCATCGACGGCCGACTGCACCAGTGACGGTGGCAATTTACCGCATTCGCCGAGGAAAAGGACCCAGCGCGGCAGTAGTTTGAGGGCTGCCGCGCGGACCATCTCGTTGTGATCCCAGCCGTGGATGACGGCTCGGAGGTGAGCGGCACGGTGGGGTGAAATCCGGCCCCAGGTGCCGCGAATCGCGACCGTGTGCCAATGCCAGGCGAGGGCGACAGCGGCGGAGACGTCGACCGCGGTTTTGAAGCGTTCGCGATGCCATCGGATGAAGACGTCCACGATCTGCGAAGTGTCCGACAATGACAGCGGTTCATCCGATTTCGGCTGCACGCCTTCGTCCCGCCATCTCCGCGTGAGCGCTTGAGCCCTATCTGATACATCACGGTCGGCATCATTGTCGAGATCTGTTGCGGCGTATTCGAGTACACCTGTCAGCCACTGCGGATCACTCACGACATCCGCGCGGGAGTCGGCCGCGGTATCGCCCACGGTGAATCGCCATGCCTGCACGGCATCTTCGAGAGCGGCGAACTCGCCCGCACCCAATATCTCGGGTTCAGCGCACACATCGACATCGAGGCAATACACCGATTGTTCCTCACCGAGCCCGAATCCGGCGATGATCGCGATCCGGGTGCCGAACGCGTCCGTCATGCGCCAGATGTCCCCCACCGGAATCAACGGCTGATCATTCATGACCTGATATTCGGAACGGCCCCCGGCCCGGCTCGGCTGGGACACATAACCGGACCGACCACCCGGCTCGCCGACGTGCCCAAGGATGGCACGATCCGTCAGATGAACCGCGTCCCTGCGAATTTCATCCGCCCTACCATGATTTCGGGGACACGAGCACCGCGGAGGACACGATGCGGAAACTTACGATCGACAATCTCTTCAGTGATCTCACCCAATGGGCCGCCGCCGAAGCGGTCGCCCTCAACGAGGTAGTCAGCTTCTCCAAGAACGGCGGCTGGGAACAATGGTGCGTCGTCCAGTTCCTGCGCTGGCAACTCCATCAAGGCAATGCCGCTCAGGGCCTGAACTTCGAACGCGAATGGAACGCCCCCGGCCGCCGCTACGACATCGCCTACAACACGGCGACCGAAGCCGACGTGAACAGCTACCCGATCATTCTCACGCAGTGGAAGGCCCTGAAAGACGGCATCAGCTATGACGTCTTCGGCGATATCGGCACCCTCACCGAGATCGAGAAGCACATGCGCTCCCTGAACCGCACCTGGCAACCCGTCATAGTCGGCCTCACCCTGCGCCGCGCGGAGTTCCCCGGCACCAAAGCCCTCCCCAACATCCCGGACTCCAACGTCCAGCTGTTCGTCTCCTCCGACGCCACCTGGCAGCCCTTCCGCAACGTCCTCTGAGCCTCCGCTCGCACTAAACGGCCAGCGCCGAGCCCGCCAATCTCCTTGAACCACAGTCTTTCTGCGGACATCTCACTCATACTCGATTCGCGGCGCAGGGGGCCGCGAAGGTATCGAGGGGTTGATCCGATGGTTGACATGCGGCGCGAGAAGCGGCGGCAGTGGGTCGAGGAACAGCTGGGCACGTTCCGGGCATTGTCCCGCACGCATCGGCTGTTCCTGTCCGCGCCGCTCATGCAGAGCGGATGGCATGTGCTCGTCCACCGCGGCGAGACCTTCCCGCCCACAGGCCGGGCCGGAGCGTTCGCGATCGGCCCGCCCGGGGTGTTCGCGTTCGTCTTCGCCGATCACGTCCCGGAACGTGAACACCTGACGCGAATTCGGGTGAAAGCCGAAGAGCTGTTCGCGAATGTGACCGCGGGACAACACCGGTACGTGCCGCACATGATCGAACTGCTGGTGCTGTCCGAGCGACCCGCCGCTCCAGCCGATTCCGGCTCCTACACCGTCCTGGATCCGACCAGCCTGCCGAAGCACCTGTTCAGCCAGGCCGCACAACTGACGCGCCAGCGCGCCCGCGATATCGCCTTCGAAGTGGCAGCCCGATCCGACCATTTCGAACTGCTCTCGGCCGACGACGCGCCGAGCGCCGAAACAACGGTCACCGAAGGGCTTTTCGACTCCACGGACCTGCGCGACAGCGAACGCCACCGCATGCTGACCCGCCCGTTCAAGGACTGGATGACCTTCCTCGACCCCCAGCAGCTCGACCTGGTGTACCGGAAGTTCAACGGCCCGGCCCGCTTCAGCGGCCCCGCCGGCACCGGCAAATCCGTGGTCGCCGTGCACCGTATGGCGCATTTCGCGAAGCGCAACCCCGGCCGCCTGCTCTTCACCAGCTTCGTGAAAACCCTGCCGACCTACCATCGATCAGGGTTCGCCCAACTGGCTCCGCACGCCGCGGACCGCGCGACCTTCATCGGATTGCACTCCTGGGCAAGAGAATTCCTCAAAGAGCGCGGCAAGCCGCTCAATCCCGAGGAAGGCAAGTTCAGGACCGCTTTCGCCGACATCTGGCGGTGGGGCGCCCGCGACCTGCTGACCCCCATCCATCCCAGCCCCTCCTACTGGCAAGACGAAATCGACCGCATCATCAAGGGACTCGGCCTGACCACCCTGGCCGAATACAAACGCGTAGACCGCACCAGCCGCCACGGCATCACCCTCGATGGCCGCCGCAAGGAAATCGTCTGGCACGAACTGTACGAGCCTTACCAAGCCCTCCTGTCCGCCCGCGGCCTCTCCGACTACAACGACCTCATCACCACCGCCACCGAAGAACTCCGCGCCGCCCCGCTGGACGACCCCTACGGCCTGGTAGTAGTAGACGAGGTCCAAGACTTCACCTTCGTAGAACTACGCCTGGTCCACCAAATCGCCGGCGGCACCCCCGATTCCCCCTTGCTCCTCGTAGGCGACGGCCAACAGCAGGTCTACCCCGGCGGCTGGCGCATGCGCGACGCCGGCATCCCCATCGTCGGCCGCGGCGCCAAACTCCGCATCAACTACCGCAACCGCGAGGCCATCCTCACCTTCGCCCAGCAAATCAACGCCACCGACACCGTCGACGACCTCGACGGCTCCCCCGCCTACACCCTCCGCGACAGCGAAGCCGTCCTCCCCGAAGGCACCGCCACCCTCGAATCCCTCCCCGCCAAAGACCTGGAAGCCGCCCTCCTCCACCGAATCCGAACCTGCGGCTTCGCCCCCGGCGACATCGCCATCATCACCAACCACCGCGACGCGAAACACATCCGCGACTTCCTGACCCGCCAACGCTTCCGCACCCTGTCCCTGGAGCACTACGACGGCACGGACGACACCCGGATCAAAGTAGGCACCGTCCACCGAGCCAAGGGCATGGATTTCGCGGCCGTCTTCCACATAGTCCGCGAATCCGCCCTTCCCGACGACCCGGAACTGGCTGCGCGGCAGATCATGGTGGCCCGGAGCCGGGCACGGGATTACGTGTGGGAGTGCCGGGTGCAGGGCTGAGCAGACCCGCCCGTCACCGCTCCGATTAGCGCCGCTTCGAGTCCATCGACCGCGTCGCTGGAACGCTGATCCTCGGCGTCTCGAGCTGTGCCGAGAACCACGGCCGCTGGCATCTTCGCAGCTATTTGGCTACCCTTTGGCTACTTCGCTCCAGCACGTACCTTCGGGTCGGAATCTTGCCGGAGAAGGCATCCAACAGGGGAAATAGTGAGTCCGGATCCGTCTTCACCACCGACAATCACACAGCCAACCTCCTGCCCCACCGGCGCTCCGATACTCGGTGTACTTCCAGCACAGCTGACGGGAATGACTGCGACGTGGCGGAGAGAGTCCGACGAGATCGGCAACCTGGTGTGGACAGCGCTAGCGGAAGCTACCGGTGAGGGCAGTGCCGTGCTCGCCGCGGTACGAGACTCGGCCGACCCCGCAGCGCAGGCGATGGGGTCGATAGTGACACGCTTCAACACCCTCGCCGACCTGGTGGACAGGTTCGCCACCGATATTCAGGAGAAGGACGCCGAGATCGGCGGTGCGATCGACGGGCTGAGTCCCCGCTGATGCGACCGTCGATTTCACAGCTCGAGGGCTGGCAGCTGGAGGGGTTGAGTAAGGCCGCATCGGCGGCACGCGATAACGCCGGAGCCCTGTACAGCTCGGTCAGCGACTGCTCGCGTGCCCTGTCCGCCGCCCAAGACTGGCGAGGTCGTACCCGCGACGCCGCGACGCGGCGGATCGACGAAGAGGTGGACCACGGCTATGAGGTCCGCAATCTGTTGCTGCGGTTGGCCGACGACGCGGATGACGCGTACAAAGGCCTGCAACATGCCCGTGACTACGTGCTTCAGCAGAAGAAGCTCGCGGAAGGCCAGGGATTCACTGTCGGCGACGACGGCAGTGTCTCGTCCGACGATTCGGAGAAGGCCGACGAAGCTGCCGTATTCCAGCTGAGTATCGGAAGCGGCCTCGACGAAGCCGAACGAGTGGACACGACATTCGGCAACAGCCTCCGGGATACCCAGTCCGACTTGGCCGCCATCCGAGATGGCCAGCAGGACATTGCCCTTCCCGACGGCAGCCACCTGGATCCCGATGCCGTGGTAACTCGGTTGGCCGCCATGACTCCGGACCAGCGGGCCGAATTCCTGGCCGGACTCAGTGCCGATGATCAGCGGCAATTGGTGATCGCCGCGCCCGAAAAGCTCGGGAATATGAACGGTGTTCCGTTCGACATGCGGATCTCGGCAAACGAGATCAATATTCGGACCGCTTTGTTCGATGAGCAGCAGAAGCCGACCCCGGACCCGGCACGCATCAAACAACTCGAGGCGATGCTCGCACCCATGCCCGATCCCGCGGTCACCGACAACCCCGATACGAAGCCGGTGTCGGTCGGTCCGGGTGCGACCCCGGGCACCAATATGGTCGACCGGAAGTTCGTCCTGTTCGACCCCGCCGGCAATGGCCGCATGATCGAGATGATCGGTGAGCTGAAGCCCGGTGTGCCCGGAGTCGGCGTGATCGTTCCCGGCACCAATACGACGTTGAACGGTTCGGGCTCCAACCATGATTCGACGTGGAATCTCGCGGACAAAACCGGCGGCCCGATCTTCCTCTATATGGACGGCGACTTCCCGCAGGGCCTATCCGATCTCGGCAATGGCGCGCCCAGCCCACGATTCGCCGCTGATATGGCGCCGCGGCTGGTGGATTTCGGGCACGAGGTAGATCGAGCAGTTGCCGCACAGGCCCCGGGGACGCCGGTCTCGTACGTCGGGCATTCGTATGGTGGGTCGACCGTCGGCACCGCCGAACAGCTCGGCCTGCGTGCGGATCGGATCCTGTTCGCGTCATCGGCCGGCACCGGCATCTACAGCACCGAATGGCACGATCCGAATGCCGCTGTGCAGCGGTTTTCGATGACCGCGCCCGCAGATCCCATCGGCATCGCGCAGTCCTACCCTCGAGACGGGCTAACCGTCTCGGGCCTCCATCTCCCCGGAAATCCGCACGCGGGCAATCCCTTGAATGGCGATCCCGACGAGATCCCCGGCGTAACGCGACTCGACACCGGCTTCTACGGCTCCGAGAGAGACGGTCACAAGCCTGGTGACGTCGTTTTCGGCCCCGACGGGCATGGCAAATACTGGGACGACCCGAAGTCGACGGCCTTCAAGAACATCGTGGGGGTCATCGCCGGCACCGAGGTCACCGAGTATGTTGAACGCGGCATCGAGTCCTCCGCCGTCGACGTGGGTTTGGGCGATGACGGTGACGGCGCGAAGGAGACATTCAACTTCGCGGAAGGCTTCGCGGCCTCGAGAATCCCCTACGCACATATCAATCCGTACGCGAACCCACACATCACCGACAATCCACAGCTCGGCCCGACGATCAAGGTGCGATGAAAAAAGTCCTCGCTCTCGCCACGCTGGCAGCCGTATCGCTTCTGGCCGCCTGCAACCAGTCGTCACCCGCTGACGACCACGGTTCCATCAAGGAGTCCACCAGCATGAACTACGCCGAAGCGTCCCGGATTGTCGTCGAGAATTTCGAACACATCTGGCCGGACCCGGTTCAGGTGGATACGACAATGGTCAACCGCGGCAATGGTTGCCGCACCAATCCCGAAACGCTGAAGAGTGAGGGCCCGCCCTGGACGCCGCTCTACGAGAAGACCGTCACCAACCCATCGCCTGAATTCGTCGAACGGGCTCTGGCCCAACTGGATTCAATGACGACCCGCGGCTTCACCCTCACCCCCAACCCGATCCCCGGCGACGACCCGGTAAATCGCGTCTACCACGACGGCCGCGGCTTCAGCGTCGCTGCCCATCGAGACGACTACCCCGTCGGCGTCCAATTCACCATGACGTCATCGTCTCCTTGCGTCGATGACTGAGTTCTCTCCCCCTAATGCACGTCGAGGATTCCAGCCTGCACTACGTCTGTGAACCAGTGCTGGCGGAACGACGGCAGGGTACAAACTCCAGTACGCTTCTCAGGCGACCGCGAATCAGAACTTTAAGGAATACCTGAGCCACGCCAACGTGCCCGACGCCAGAGTGGACGGATATGTCGGTGATTACGGCGGTGCCTACAACGACACGGTCGGCAGCAGTCTGGTGACGAACACGGACAAACTGAAGTCCTGGTTCACCGGCGGCGTCGAACCAACCAAATAGCTCGAAGGGCGAGGATGACAAACACGGTTCGCACTCTGCTGGTGACTGCCGTTGCGGTGAGCGTCGCAAGCGCCTGCGGCACCACATCGTCACCAGAAAGCCCCACTGTTACCTCGACCAGCGCCTCTCCGTATGTCCGTGCGGCATTGGCGAATCCGTGCGACTCCATACCACCCGCGGTGCTGGCACAACAGCAAATACAATCAGAACCGACCACGCTGTATCCGGATAAGGATTCCAGCTTGCCCGACTCGTCATCGAACGGCTGCTCGATGCAGTTCCTGACACCCGGCCAGCCACAACACTTCGATCTCGGGGTCACCAATCGAGACTTCGCCTGGGTTGAGCACGTCTACCAGCAGAACACGAAAACCGGCAGCCCGAACCCAGAGCTCGTACTCGATGGCAAGAAGGCCATCGTCAACGAACAGAGCCCAGATTGGTGCCTGATCGCGGTGGAAATCCCCGGCGGCACTCTCAAGATGGACGGTCGCTTCACCACCGACCCGTCCGTCAAGAATTGCGATCGCGCACTGGATTTGGCGAGGACATTCCTCCCTTACCTCGCTGTCACATCCCGGTGATGGCTCAGACTCGCCGACATGGCGTGGCGCCTTCGATACGTGCCATTCGCACTGTGCTGACGAGCGCGGCGATAGCGGGTGCGCTGAGCGCTTGCAGTGCGACGGACGGCTCAGATGGCCCGAGCACGACAACAACGGCGGCTGAGGCGTACTCGCGCGTGGCGTTGAGGAATCCCTGTGATGCGATCCCCGCCGATCTCTTCGCGCAGCAAGGACTGAAACCGGAATCCGTATCCCTCTATCCGGACAATGATCAGACACTGCCCAATTCGTCATCGAATGGGTGTTGGGTGGAACTCTCGGCACGAGGCAAGTCCTTCAGTATGGCCGTTACAAATCGGAACATCGAGTGGGTTCGGAACCAATACTCAGGCATGGCCAAGACCGACAGAACAGCACTCTCGAACTCCTTCGATGGAAGGCTCGCGGATGTAAGCGACCTGGAGGGACGCTCCTGCATGATTCTCATCGGCGTACCCGGAGGCACGCTGAAGATGGAGGGGCTCTTCGCTACTGATTGGTCAGCCGACAATTGCGCCCACGGTGTCGACCTGGCGAAGCTTTTCCTCCCCTACGTCAAGGCGACACCTTGAGGTTCGAAGACAGGTATTTCTCCCGAGAGCTCCAGTTCTCCCTGGGCATCGAAAGAACCGCAGGAACGTACTACCTGTCGATTCCCGTTAGTGCCGGGATCGTGGACTACGAAAAGTTCTTCGAGATCGACCAGTCGACCTTCGGGCGGTTCATGCACGAACCGACCAGCGCGGCGGAGTTCGTCGAGAGGTGCCGGCGGCATGCGACCACTAAGGCCGGTCGAACGCTCCAGCCTTGACGGCTTCGTTGAAGTTGACCCACTCCTCAGCCCCGAAGATCAGTTCGGGGCCTCCCGGACATTTCGAGTCACGAACACCCGTTCCGTCCTCGAAGTGCGCAACTTCCACGCACGCGTCCTGCTGCGCAGACCGGCTGCTCTTGAACCACTTCGCACCGTACCCGCTGCTCATACGGCGTACTCCTTCGCTGCTCGAACCAGCATGTCCCGAGTGTCCGTTTCATCCAACGCAAGTCGCCTGATTTCCACAAGAGCGCCGCGGTATCGGTCGATCTCGCCGGCCTTCTCGAGGTAGAGCGCACCGGTGAAACCTTCGACATAGACGACAGGCGGTTCGATCCACTTCAGCCGCGAGTCAGGAGATGCGTGCGCCGGGAACTCCAACAGGACGAACGGTCCCGTCTGCAATCCGAGATGCGAACCGACCTGCTGCGGTACGACTCGAATCGAGATGTTGCGCGCCTCCCCCACCGCTGCCAAGTGCCTGAGCTGATCAGCCATGACGGCAGCTCCGCCGATCTGGTGATGGAGCACAGCCTCCGAGACCATGGCCGCGAGCGTGAAATCCTTGTCCCGCAACCTTTCCTGCCGCTTGACTGTCATTTCGACACGATGCTCGATCGCCGCCGTCGGCGTACCCGGGAACACCGTCCAAAGCATCGCGCGACGATACTCCGGAGTCTGAAGCAAACCCGGCAGCAAGGTCAGCTGCCAGGTCGTGAGCCGCCGAGCCGCTTCCTCCAGCCCCAGATAGAGATCGAAATGTGCTGGGACAGAATCACCGTAGGAGTGCCACCACCCCGAACGCTGCGCTTCCTCGATCAACCCGAGCAACGCTGCGGTGTCGTCATCGGATGCTTCGTAGAGCCTGCAGAGCGCCTCGATGTAGATCGCCTTCAACTTGACCGACTGACCACCCTCCATTCGCCACATCGTCTGTGGCGAAACCTCAATGGCCTTACAGGCCCGAGCCACACTGACTCCCGCTGATTCGCGCAGACGACGGAGTTGACGACCCAACATCCGACGTGGAACGGTCGATCCAGTCATTCCGTTAGCCTCACTATCGGTGCTACATCATTTTGGAATGATTTCTTCCTGAGTTCTGGAAGATGAGAAGGAAAACCGAAAGCTGTGGTTCTGGAATCTTCCTACAGCCCGGCGCTCGGCGTCTACTGAATCCGTCATCTAAACCACCTCCCCGACATCGGGTTTCATCGAAGGGTGACGGAAAATGTTCTCCCTCCCGCCGGCCAGCCACGACGCTGTACCTCGATCGTCACTGACGGTCACGCGCGCACATCGAATCATGCAGCACCACAAGCACTGTCCGATCTCCGTCTGCGCGGCCAAGGCGCAGGCCAAGCAACTGCTGATTGCAGCGGGGAAGCTGGTGCCAGCCGACACACCGCACATCGGGAGCTGAACCATGGCCGACAACCCGATCTTCCATCAAGTACCGGACTACCCGATCCTCAACCTCGAAGCGGCGCAGCATGGTTTGAACCGACACCGTGACTGCGCCGACGACTGCGAAGCAAAACGCTACTTCACTGCGCTGGTTCCTTACCTGAACACGGCCGCTCGACATGGAACATCTGGTCCGCTCGCTAGCCGAATCTGGAAGGAGGAGAGATGATCAGCGAAATTGTCTGCTGGTTCATCGGCGCCGGCATCGGGGCGTTATCAGCCTGGACCGCATCGGGCCCCCGCCGAGCTCAGCACGTTCCGTGTGGCCGATCGAGTCGGTCAGTCGACGAGATTCGAAACCGGCTCGTGCACGAGACTCGTGGGTGCCAGACTCGCGCCCGGAGCGACAAGCGGCGATCGGCGGTTTCCAGTCGACCTGCCCGCGCCCAATCCCGCCTGGTAGACAATGCACATGACCCTCGACGAGCTGCAGGACCTGGTGACAGACTTCTCCCGGCGTCGCGACTGGGAGCGCTTCCATACTCCGAAGAACTTGGTATTGGCGCTGACTGGCGAGGTCGGTGAACTCGCAGAGCTCTTCCAATGGCTGACCCCGGATGAAAGCGCGGCGCTCTGCGAAAACGAACAAGACCGCACCAAGGTCGAGCATGAAGTCGCCGATGTGCTGATCTATCTGATGAGGCTTGCGACCGTGCTGGATATCGACCTGGCCGCCGCGGTGACGAAAAAGCTGGAGTTCAACGAAGCCCGATATCCGGCGGATCTGGCGCGGGGACGGGCAGCTAAGTACTCCGAACTCGGGTAGCGCGGGGCGCGACCCGAGCCGGTCCGCGGCTAGCGGCTCATATCCTCCAAGAACCGCTGAGTTTCGGAGTCTGTCGAGTAGAGACAGGTTCCTTCCATGCCGCGCGTGAGAAGCACCTTGTAGGTGTTGCGGATGAGTGCACCGAAGTGCGCCTCCTCGGCCTTCTTGACGGCTGGGTCCTCGGAGAATTCGCGACGCGCAACCCAGCGATCGCCGCGCCGCACGAAGTCAGGACCGAAGATCACTCCCGACCAGTCGTATTCGAATCCCTGGGCGGTATAGATGCAGCCGACCTGACCGAACCCTCGATCATCGGATGCCCAGTAGTACGACTCGGGCGCGTTGGGTATGCGCTTGCCCGGCTTGGCGTTCCATGGCCGTTTCCAATCACCGATCGCGACATCGTCGACCAGGTGAGTTGTATCCGATGAACCGACGGGATCACTCCACGGCCAGCAGTATCCGGCCGTCAATCTCGCTGTGCCGCTGTGCTCTTCGCGCTGGCGTGAGATCCATGCCTCCAGCGCGTCCGGTGTTGCCGCGCTGGCGACCGAATAGTCGTCGTCGGTGCCTGCCGTCAATCGGCTCCAGCTGATCGGAGGCAGTGGATCCAGGCCGAGCAGCCGGCGTACCCATTCGTCGAACGCATCCGAACCGCCACAGCGGAATTGGCCGTCCAAGCGTACTTCTTCCAGCTTGCAGCCGGCCGCGATCGCCGCCGCCGTGATCTCGCCTAGCGATCCCATCTCACCGGGACGCACAATCTGATTCTCGTCCAGCAGAAACACCGGCACCCACGCGACATCGATCAGCTCGTCGATCTGCCGACGAGCCAACGCCCGGGCTTCCTTTCCGGTCCACCGATTGACACTGTTCTCCCGGACGCGGTGCGCCTCGTCGCAGATGAGCACATCGAGTTCGCGCGGTGCCGCGCCGACATAGTTGTTGAAGTACTTGAACATCGTCTTGACGCGGGTGTTGCGGCTACCCGCGACCTTGCGCATCGTGTTGGTGAATGCGCTGGATCCTGTGGCGTGGTGAACTTTTCGCCCCTGCCGCGACAGCTCGCCGAGCAGACTGAGCGCGATCACGCTCTTGCCCGAACCGGGTCCGCCGAGCACCACGACCACGGTTTGGGTGCGCTCGGCACGAGCTCGCGCAACAGCCTGCTCAACCAGTTTGTACGCGACCCGCTGCTCATCGAGCAGCACGAACTGCTCGCGATCCTGAATCTCCTTGGCGGCCAGACGCAACAGCGGTTTGCTCGGACCATGAGCGAATCGCAGCAGGCGATCCGCCGACTCCTGTGCTCGGTCACGCCCGCCATCCACGTCGAGCACCGAACGAAGATGATCCACCAACTCGGCCTCGGTATCCTGAGTGAACATACGGCCGAACCGGTCCTGCCGATACTTCATCAACGTGGGAATCTGGCTGGAACTCGCGTTGTGCAGGTACGCCAGGCCGTGCACCGAATGCGGTAGATCCGCAAGCGCCGGTGTGGAGTCCACGAGGTATTGGCAGTAGCCGCGTACCTGCTCCACCGGATGCAGGACAGGGTTCGGATATGCGGCGAGCGAAACCAGTTCTGCGGCAACAAGTTCCACCTTGGACCATTGTTTCAGCTCTACCAGCACGTAGCTGACCTCGCCGCCACGGGGGTCTACCCCGCAGAGAATGGCGTCGACGCGCTTGGGGCTGTGCGGGAGCTTGTGTTCGAGCAGCACCTCGATATCCCCGAGACCCGCATCGACCAACCGAGCCAGCAGCGGTGGAAGGCTCCGCATCCAGGACAACACTTCGCCCTGCCCTACCCTGTGCTCCCACTGATACTTGGCCTGCTCACTCAACAGCTCAGGCAAACGATCCGCCTGGGCTTCGACGAGCAGGTACTTTGCACTTCCACGAACCAGAGCCACTTTGCCTTCCCCACCTGGGCGCGCGAAACCGACGTGCGGGTGGGGGCAACAACGAAGTGGTCCTCGGTGCCCGGCGGGCCGCGACGTCGAGGTTAGCGAACGACACCGACCATCCGCTCGAAGAAGTTCTGAGTCTCGGCGTCGGCTGAATAGATACACGCGCCACGCATGCCCCGGGTAACCAGCACCTTGTAGGTATTCCGGATCAGCGCCGCGAAGGTGGAGTCATCGGCCTTCCGCACCGCGCTGTCCTGAGAACGCTCTCGCTGTGCCAGCCAACGATCGCCACGGCGAACGAGATCGTCACCGAAAATCACCCCGGCCCAGTCATATTCGAAACCTTGCGCGGTGTATATGCAGCCGACCTGCCCGATACCCCCTTCTTCGAACGCCCAATAGTACGAATCGGGCACGCCCGTGAGGTGCGACCCCGGGGGCGCGTTCCACGGCCGGCTCCAGTCCCCGATCCGGACGTCGGACGCCAGTCTCCTGTCGGCGTTGGAGCCTGTCGGTTTGTCACTCCACTTCCAGCAGAACCCAGCGGACAGCCGAGCGGTGCCGCCGGTCCGGTCGTGACGATCGTGAACCCATGCTTCCAGCGCACGGGGCGTTGCGGCGGCCGCGACCACGAACTCATCCTCGACGTCCGCGGATAGTTCAGACCAAGCGATCGACGGCTCCGAACTGAGACCGAGTAGTCGGTCGACCCATTCCTCGAAGAGATCTGAACCACCACAACGGAATTGACTGCTCAAGTGGACCACATCGACGCGGCAGCCGACAGCTTCGGCACCCGCTCTGATCGCGGCGAGCGAACCGGCTTCCCCGGGCCGGACCACCTGGTTGTCATCGAGGAACAAGACCGGAACCATCGCAACGTCGATCAGCTCTTCCAATTGGCTCCGACGACGCCTCTCGCCGCTCTGTCCCGTCGGAGCCGACGAGCCGACCGTCCGGATCCGATGCGCCTCGTCACAGATCAGCACTTCGAGCTCGTCCGCCCGCGATCCGGAATAGCTGTTGAAATATTTGAAGAGTGACGCGCTTCGGGAATCCTCGGTGCCCACCACCTTCTGCATCGTTTTCGTGAAGGCGCTCGAGCCGGTCGCATGGTTGACCTTCGCTCCGCGCCGGGCGAGGTGTCCCATGAGACTGAGGGCGATCACGCTCTTGCCGGAACCAGGGCCACCGACGACTACGACCACCGTCTGCTGATGGTTCTCCGGAGCACCGCTTCCGCACCCGCGGTATGCCTTCCATGCACGATTGACCGCCAGCGCGACCGTCTCGTAAGCGACTCGTTGCTCATCCAACAGGACGAACCGCTCGCGCCGCGCTATCTCCTCGGCCGCTAGGTCGAGAAGCTTCTTCGTCGGCCGGTTCGGGAAGCTCAGGAATTGATCGGCGGCTTCGTAGGCCGATTCTCGGCTCGCCTCGCGGTTCAGGACCGAAGCGAGGAAGTCTCGCAGACGCGGCTCGTCGTCCGCCAAGAACAGCTGTCCGAAATCGCCCTGCTCGAATTCGAGCAGCGAGCCAACCTCCGCGAACGAGGCATTATGCATGTAGGCGATGCCACGAAGAACGTCAGGCCGCCGCTCGAGATCGGGCGTGAAGTCCATGAGATAGCGGCAATACTCACGAATCTGCGCGACCGGATGCAGGACCAAATCCGCGTAGTAGGGCACCTTTACCAGATCCCGGGCGACCAGTTCGGCCTTCGACCACTGCTTCAGTTCCACCAGCACGTAGCTTGGCGCCCCGGTACCCGGACGGACTCCGCAGAGGATCGCATCGACCCGCTTCGGGCTGTGCGGCAGCTTGTGTTCGAGCAGTACTTCGATATCGCCGAAGCCTGCCCGATCCAGTTCGTCGAGGAATCTACTCAAGCTGTTCCGCCACGAGCGGACCTCTCCCATCCCGACGGCCTGCTCCCACTCCGACGTCGCCAGTTTCAGCAGTTGCACCGGCAAGCGGTTGAACCTTGCCATTTCCAGCAGTTGTCGCACACTTCCACGCATTAACGCCATCTACATACCCCCGCCTACCCAAACCGGATTCGTGCACGGGTTGGGGGCAACAACGAGATGGTCTCGGTGCCCGGCGGGCCGTCAAGATCAATTGGACCATGGACGAGCAGAAAGCCTGCAGTGAACCACCGTCCTCCAACAGCTTCCGTGGCAGCGGCCGGTCACAGGTAAACCCAGGAGAATACTGGCAAACACTGGAACGACCAGCTATCGTCAGCGCGGTGAGTGATTCACCGGATGCATTGGAAGAGCGAATATCCGAGCTGCGTGCCGCGGTCCGGCGGGCTGTATCCGGCGGGAATCGCACGATGGCCCGACAAGTGCGAGCCCAACTCCGCCAGGCTGAAAGTGATTGGGAAGCAGCTGTTCTCGGCACCGTCGACGATCTGACTGAGGAGGAATTCGGTTCCTCACCATCCGTTCCGGTACGTGAGCATGTGCATCGGGCGCTCACGCTGCTGTCGGTGCCCGCCGCGCCTCGGCTGGTACTCACCGTGCACGAGGGCTTCTTCTCCGGCGAACTGGTGGCCGCGCGGTTGACGAGCCTGAGGCGGGATGAGGAACGGTCCTTTCGGGCGGCGCCTTTCGGGCGGCCCTATTACGTCTGTTCAGCGTTGACAGTCGATCTGCTCGCTCCCGCACGTGGGCTGCTGGCATTGAGCACGTGGCCATTGGAGCGGCGGGTTGTTGGACCGCTGAGTGCACGGGTCGATCTGTTAACGGGGGTTATCCGTCTAGCGGAACATATTTCGGCGGTCGGGAAGGTCGGTCCGTCCGGGCATCGAGTGCTTCGGCAGTTGTCATCGACCATTCCGGGGGTCCGGAACACCAGTCTCGAAGTCGATACCGACGCCGTAATCGAAGCGGCCGGCAACGAGTTGGCGGTGCATCGGGACGCGGATGTCGTACAGCGGTGGGATGCTGCACAGCGAGCAGCGAACCAGTTGAGCGACCCCGCTGCGCAATTGTTCGGCACACGGTTCGGTATGACGGCGAAGAAGCGGGCAGGAGGCTCGGCGGGATGAACGATCTGCTGGCGCGGCTGGATGAATTGCGTGGTGGCGCACCGGCTTGCCGGCACAACGCGCGGACTATCGCGGCGTTGACCAGTAATCCGGGGTGTGCTCGGCGGGCTGTGATGGATGCGGCGGGGGTGGATAAGGCTGCTATGGCGCAGGGACTCGGGTTTCCGGCGCAGTTTGGGCAGTCGCAGTTCGCGATTACGCGTGGGAATGCGTTCGAGGCCATGGTGAAGGCAAACGGGTGTGCTGAGCTGGTGGCGTTGTTGCGGGATCGACTAGGGCTGACGATTCCTGAAGTCGCTTATGACGATCTCAACTCGGTGGGTGAGAACACCGGGAACAGTGTGCGGTTTCAGCGGACTCGGCAGCTGGTGGGGCGGGCGTTGCGGACGGGTGAGGGGACCATGTTCGATCATCCGATGCTGCGGGTGGAGATCGCGGGGGCGCCGGCGTTCTTGGAGCCGGATCTGGTGGCGGTGCAGATCGAGGGGCAGTTTCATATTGTCGAGATCAAGGCGTTCGCGGTGATCGATGGGCAGGCGGATCCTGCTCAGGTGGCGGCTGCGGCGCGGCAGTCCGCGGTGTATGTGCTGGCTTTGCGGCAGCTGGTCGAGGAGTTGGGGGAATCACCGGATCGGGTGTCGCACAATGTGATTCTGGTTTGCACGAAGGACTTCACCAACCGGCCTACGGCGGAATTGGTGGATGTGCGGAAGCAGTTGGCGGTCATCTCGCGTCAGCTATCGAGGCTTACTTCGATCAAGGATCTCGTCAGTGTGCTGCCGGAGGGGATGACGTTCACCGTCGGGGCGGGGCTGGGTGAGGCCATGCGGGCGGTGCAGGGGCGGTATGCGCCGGAGTGCATGCAGAGTTGTGAACTGGCGTTCTTCTGCCGGGATGAGGCGCGGGCTTGCGGGTCGGTGGACATGCTGGGGCGCAGTGTTTGTGATCAGCTCGGGGGGATCGACAGTATCGGAACGGTGCTCGGGCTGGCGGATGGGTCGGTGGCGGCCGGGCCGGAGCATGCGGATATCGCTCGGGTGCTGCGGAATGCGCATCGGCTGCGGCAGGAGGTTGCCGGGTGAGCGTGCTGACTGCGTTGGCGCGGTTGGAGGCTACGCGGGCGGGGCGGGCGCAACGGATTGCCGATGTGCGGCATTGTCATTCGGCATTGCAGCCGTTGGTGATGGTGCCATTGCGGATGGCCGGGGAGACGGCGGCGCCGTTGGCGGTGATGCTGGGGTTCGATGAGGCGGAGCCGAAGCTGTTGTTCGTGCCGCAGCCTCGGGACCGGGTGTTGCAGTTGAAGTTCGCGGCTGAGCTGAGTGATGTTCTGCTGCCTTATCTTTCGTCGTTTCTGGCGGATACCGAGGAGATCGTCGGGAAGGACGGGGAGACCTTTCGGCGGTGTCTCGATGCGCCGCAGGTGTGGGTGCCGAATGCGGGTGGAGTCGCGCTGCTGCAGAAGCTGGGGCGCAGGCTGCGGTTCTTGAAGGCGGATGGGCCGAATCCGTTGCCGGAGAGTGTGCCTTTGCTGGGGCGGTGGTTGACGTGGTTCGGGGATCGGGCCGAACATCCTGGGTCTTCGGTGCTTTGCGCGATGACCAGTGTGCTGTCGGGGCATTGGGCTTCGGGGCAGTCGTCGTTGGAGGATGGGAATCTGGCGGCGTTGCTCGGGTGGATCGATCCGCCCGACGGGCTTACCGGGCAGCAGGCGGCGGCCATTGCGGAAGATCCGTTGCGGTCGCCGCCGGCCGGGCCCGCTACCGACCCCGGATACGACAATGAGGAACTGGCGCCGCTGATTTCGGCGTTCAACGATGCCGCCGACGAGGCTTCCTTCACGGTGGCGATCGAGCGGCTCGAGCATTCGGTGCGGCAGCAGGTGGAGCCGACTTGGCACCTGATGTGGCGGGGGCTGGAATTGC
The DNA here is from genome assembly GCF_001613325.1 of Nocardia yamanashiensis NBRC 100130. GTDB lineage: Bacteria > Actinomycetota > Actinomycetes > Mycobacteriales > Mycobacteriaceae > Nocardia > Nocardia yamanashiensis. The sequence continues at coordinate 278,360 of NZ_BDCD01000020.1, forward strand.
TGCGCACGTTGCCGGAGGGTGCGAGCGTGGGCAAGCGGTGGGATCGGGATCGGGCGAGTTTCTCGCGGTTCATGGACAGCATCGAAGAAGGGGTGCCACAGGCTCGGCGGGATCACGCGGTGAGTGCGGTGCGGCGGTTGCTCGATCGGGAGCAGGCCCTTGACGCGCTGGAAGCTCAACGGGCGTATGACGATCCGCGGGTGATGGCGGAGCGGCGGTTGAACGGGGAGGCTTTTCGCGGGGTTGTGGTGATGAGCGATCCGAATCGCGTTGACAGCAGCGGGAAGCGGCCTACGTTGCGGCCGCGGATCGTGGTCGAGACCGAGGATCCGTTCACGGCCGAGCCCGGGGTCAAGCTGTGCAGTGTCGAGCGGCGGAATCAAAAGGGCACCGTGGTGTCGGTGGAGGACGGTGCGATCACGCTCGAGCTGTCGGGTGGTATGGGGCGCAAGCTGATTCCCGAAGCGGGGTCCGTCCCCGAGGCCGGCGACCGGGTGTGCTTCGCCGCGTTCGGTGACGACTATCAGGCGCCGCCGAAACTGCCTGCGCGCGAAGAGACTCCGTGGACGCATGGCGGTCCCCCACCGGAATGGACCCCGGAAAATGCTGAGCCGCAGGAGGAATGGGCGTGAAGACCGCCGATCAGGTCGTCAATGAGGTGCTGGCGGATCTCGACCGGAATGCCGACCGGGCCGTCGTGGTGGATTCGCCACCTGGAGCGGGCAAGTCCACGCTGGTGGTGCGGGCGGCGCGGCATCTGACCAAGGATGGCGATCAGCGGATCATCGTGGCGCAGACCAACGAACAGGTCGACGACCTTATCGATCGGCTCGCGAGCGAAGATCCCGAGATGCTGATCGGGCGGGTCTCCGCCGGGACGTACGAGCCGGCCGAACGCATCCTCGCCCACGCCAACGTGAAGATCGCCAAGAGTCCGGCCGATCTCACCGACCGCGTCATCCTCATCGGCACCGCCGCCAAATGGGCCACCGTACAAGACGGCAACTGGTCCTGGGCCATCGTCGACGAGGCGTACCAAATGCGCTCGGACATGCTCCTACGCATCTCCAGCCGCTTCGAACGCGCCCTCTTCGTCGGCGACCCGGGCCAATTGGACCCCTTCGCGACGGTCGACACCGCCCGCTGGGCCGGCCTCTCCTGGGACCCCACCATGAGCGCCGTCAGCGTCCTGCTCGCCCACAACCCCGACATCCCCGTCCACCGCCTCCCCGTCTCCTGGCGACTACCCGCCTCCGCGGCGGCCGTCGTCTCGAAAGCCTTCTACCCCTTCACCGAATTCCGCGCCGGCACCGAACCCGACCAGCGCCGAATGGAATTCACCACCGCGGGTGGATGGGGCGGACCGCTGGACAGCGCGCTCGACGAAGCCGCACTCAGCGGATGGGCTTGGTACGAACTACCCGCCCGGCACACCATTCGCACCGACAGCGAAGCGGTGGCGGCCGTTGCCGCCCTGACCATTCGGTTGCTGGAGCGCGGCGCCGTAGTCCACTCCGAACGCGGCTCCAATCCGGTAACCGCCGACCGCGTCGCCGTCGGCACCGCTCACCGCGACCAGGCCGCCGCCATCCGCACCGCTCTTCAGGGCACTGTCGCGGAGTCAGTCACAGTCGATACCGCCAACCGGCTCCAAGGCCGCGAGTACGACGTAACCCTGGTCCTGCATCCGCTTTCGGGCCGCCGGGATGCCACCGCCTTCCATCTGGAGACCGGTCGTCTCTGCGTTCTCACCTCTCGCCACCGTCATGCCTGCATAGTCGTGGGTCGCGCTGGCATCCCCGAACTCCTCGACGCACATCCGTCCACCGAACCTGTTCATCTCGGTGTGGCGGTCAAATTCCCTGATGGGTGGGAGGCGAATCAGTCAGTCCTGGCTCACCTTTCCGAACATCGGATACTGGCCGCGGCGCGGCATACCTGAGCGACGGTCAGGACTTGCCCTTCAGGGAGTCGATGTCGACGAGGACGTTGGTGCCGCTTCCGGTTACGACGACGGTGGTGCCTTCCATGCGGATTCCGGTGGGGACCACGCCGAATGGGAGGAGGCCGGCTACGTCGAGTAGGACCATGGGGCGTAGGGCGTTGAAGCGGGCGGTTGCTTCGAGGCGGTCGACTGGGATCTTGTGGAGCTGACGCTCGGCCAGGTCGCTGATGGGGAGCTCCAGGCCGTGCAGGGTTGCTTCGACGTCTATGAATCCGAACTTTTCGGTGCCTACGTGGTTGGCTTTGACGACTACCTCGTCGTATTTGCCTTGGGCGGCTTGGAGGAGGACTGGGAAGCCCTTGATGTCGACGGAGGGGTCGGAGCCGAGGTTGGCTGTGTTGCGCATGGATTCGGATGCGGCTTTTTCGGCGTAGGCCGCGGCGCCGAAGTCGGCTGCTACTGCTAGGCCGGTGAGGACCAGGAGGATTACGAGGAGCGTTCGCACGTGAATATCATTGCAGGAGAAACGAAAAAGGCCCCCAGCGTTGGCTGGGGGCCTTTTCGAATGATGTTCCGGCGGTGTCCTACTCTCCCACACCCTGTCGAGTGCAGTACCATCGGCGCAGGTGGCCTTAGCTTCCGGGTTCGGAATGGGACCGGGCGTTT
>NZ_BDCD01000021.1 GCF_001613325.1 Nocardia yamanashiensis NBRC 100130
AGCCGCCGCGAGCCGCGCCCGCGCGACCCGGACCGGACGGCCGGATCGCGCCCGAGGAGCGCTACCACTGGGGACACGGCGCGCCGTCCGATCAGGATCAGGGCTACGACGCGGGGCGGTATTCGACGCCGCCGCAATCGAATCCGCAGTACGGCGGGCCGCGATCGAATCCGCGCGGCTACGCCGACGAACCCGGTGCGCCGCGCTACCCGAGCGGACCGGCCTCCGGCGCACAGCCGCGGTATCCCGACGGGCCCGCCTCCGGCGCGCAACCCCGCTATCGGGGTGGGCCCACCTCGGGACAGCAAGGACGCCGGGCCGGCGGTCCGGCTTCCGGCCCGCAACGCTACGCCGCCGGCCCCGCCTCGAATCCGGTGCAGCGGCAAGCGCAATCGCTGCCGCGCAAGGTGCCGGGCGCGACCACGACCGGACAGCTGCCCGAAAGCGCCAAGGCCGAGAACTCCAACGCGCGGCTGGTGCGCGACTCCGGCTCCATGGCCATCGCGACCCTGATCAGCCGCATCACCGGCTTCGGCAAACAGCTCATGCTGCTGACCGTGCTCGGCCCGGCCATCGCCTCGGCCTTCACCGTCGCCAGCACCCTGCCCGCCATGATCTCCGAACTACTGCTCGGCGCGGTGCTCACGGCCATCGTGGTGCCGACCCTGGTGCGTGCGGAGAAAGAGGACCCCGACGGCGGGGCGGCCTTCGTCCGGCGGCTGTGCACCGTGGCGTTCACGGTGCTCGGCATCGGCACGCTCATCGCCCTCGCCATCGCGCCGATCCTGACCTCGCTGCTCGTCTCCGACAGCGGCAAGGTGAGTTCCGGCCTCACCACGGCACTGTCGTATCTGCTGCTGCCCGCGATCCTGCTGTACGGCATGTCGGCGCTGATCATGGCCATCCTCAACACCCATCAGGTGTTCAAACCCGGTGCCTGGGCGCCGGTTTGGAACAACGTCGTGGTGCTGGTGGTGCTGTTCCTCTACTGGATCACCCCCGGCGAGATCACCCTCGATCCCGTCCGGATGGGCGAGCCGAAACTGCTGCTCCTCGGCGTGGGCGTCACGCTGGGCGTGGTGGTCCAGGTGGCCTGCCTGCTGCCCGCCATCCGCCGCGAAGGCATCGACCTGCGCCCGCTGTGGGGTGTGGACGACCGGCTCAAGCAGTTCGCGGGCATGGGCGCGGCCATCCTGCTGTACGTGGGGATCAGCCAGGTCGGCTGGATGGTCAGCACGCACGTGTCCTCCAGCGTCGACACCGCCGGCCCGGCCATCTATCAATTCGCCTGGCTGCTGCTGCAATTCCCGTACGGCGTGATCGGCGTGACGCTGCTGACGGCCATCATGCCGCGGCTGTCCCGCAATGCCGCCGCCGACGACACACCGGCCGTGGTGGACGATCTCGGCACCGCGACCCGCCTCACCATGATCGCGCTGGTACCCATCGTCACCTTCCTGACCTTGGCGGGACCGCAGATCGGCGCCGCGCTGCTGTCCTACGGCCGCTTCGGCCAGAACGACGCGCACCGGCTCGGCGAAGCGGTGTCCGGATCGGCGTTCACGCTGATCCCCTACGCGCTGGTGCTGATTCACCTGCGGGTCTTCTACGCGCGTGAGCAGGCGTGGACGCCGACCTGGATCATCCTCGGCATCACCGGCGTCAAGATCGTGCTGTCGCTGCTGACGCCGGTCTTCTTCGCCGATGATCAGGTGGTCGTCGCCCTGGGCGCGGCCAACGGACTCGGCTTCGTGGCGGGCGCGGTGATCGGCGGCTGGCTGCTGCATCGCAGCCTCGGCGATCTGCGCATGACCAATGTCGGCCGCACCGTCAGCCGGGTGGTCGGCGCCTCGCTGGCCGGCGGCGCGGTCATGCTGATCGTGGACAAGATCCTGGGCCTGCACCGGCTTTCGGATTCCTTCGGCGGCGTCGGCTCCATGGTCCGGGTCGGCCTCACCGCGATCGTCATGTTCGGCGTCGCCTTCGGCCTCATGCGGCTGGCCGGCATCCCGGAGATCGTGGCCATCACCGTCGCCGTCTCCCGCCGCCTCGGCATCACCCCGCCCGCACCCGATCTCGGGCTCGAGGGCAGCGTCGTCGAGGACATGCACGAGACCACCGTGCTGGCGCGGCCCGATCTGCGCGCCGCACCGTACTACTACCGCTTCGATCCGTACCTCGACGCGCAGACCATGGTGCTGCCCGTCATCCGACCCGATGCGGTTGACATCACCGGTACGGGCGAACTCCCGTACCCTGTTCGGCAGAGAAGCGCAACTGCCGGAACCGGCCCGGACGAGCCCACAACTCGGACCGAGCCGGACGATTCCCGCGCGAGCTCGGGTAGCGACGTCAGAAAGGCGCAGGACGATGCCGTCCGCATGTCACAGGATGTTCCGGCCCGGCGAACCTCGGCATACCAGGGCGAAGGAGGAGCGAGGGTGAGCGACGACGCGGCGGGCGGTGTCCCGGCCGCCGACTCTACTGCGAACGCGGGCGGCGGGCTGTCCACCGATGTGCCCCCGACCGCGGCGCAGCAGAGCGGAAAGCCGGGCGCCAAGGCCGAATTCGTGGATTCCGAACCGGAGAACCTACCGGAGGACGAACCCGAATCCGGCCCCGAAACCGGCGTCTACGAGGCGATATCGCCCCAGATGCCGCCCATGCGGGTGGAGTCGCCGACCAAGCGAGTCCAGCGCGGGCCCAAGCTGATTCCCGGCGCGTCCGTCGCCGGCGGCCGCTACCGGCTGCTGGCCGGGCACGGCGGGGCGCGCGGACTGCGCTTCTGGCAGGCCCTCGACGTCAAACTCGACCGCGAGGTCGCGCTCACCTTCGTCGACGCCGACCAGAAGGACGCCGACAACTCCGGACACGATGGGCCGCAGGCCATCCTGTCCCGCACGCTGCGGCTCGGGCGGATCAACTCGCCCGGCCTGGCGCGCGTGCTGGACGTGGTGCGCGGATCCTCCGGCGGCATCGTGGTCGCGGAATGGACGCCGGGCCGCTCGCTCAAGGAGATGGCCGATACCGTGCCGTCGCCGATAGGAGCCGCGCGGGCCATTCGCGCGCTCGCGGCGGCGGCCGAAATGGCGCACCGCGGCGGCGGATCGCTGTCCATCGACCATCCGGACCGGGTGCGGATCAGCGCCACCGGTGACGCCGTGCTGGCGTTCCCGGGCACGCTGTCGGACTCCGACGCGCAATCGGACGTGCGCGGCCTGGGCGCCATGCTGTACGCGCTCATCACCGCGCACTGGCCCATTCGCAGTGGCGGCGTGACCGGTTCGGCCGCCACCGTCGGCGGGCTGCCGCTGGCCGATTTCGGCCCGGACGGAACTCCGGTGGAGCCCAGGACCATTCGGCCCGAGGTGCCCTTCGAGATCTCGGCGGTCGCGGTGCGGTCGCTGGAATCCAACAAGGGCGTGCGCACCGCGGCGACCGTTCAGCACGTGCTGGAACAGGCGTCCGTGGTCGACCAGAAGACCGATTTCATTCCGGTGTTGCGGCTGGGCCAGCGCCCGCCGAGCGCGCCGGACGAATCCCTGGCCGATCCGGAACTGCTTGCGGCCGAGAAGGAACGGTCGCAGCGGATGATGTGGATCCTGGTCGGCCTCGGCGTGCTCGCGGCGCTGGTGGTCGGCGTGATCATCTGGTGGCTGCTGAGCGTGTTCGCGCCCGGCGCCTCCGATCAGCCGCTCAACGAACAGCGCAATATCGGGCTCACCACGGCCAGCGCCGCACCCGCGGTGCCCGGCTCGTCCGAGGCTCCGGCCGCCGCGGCCACCGGCGGCGTGCCGGTGCCGGTGACCGGGGCCATGGTGTTCTCGCCCGAGGGGACGCCGGACAATATCGGCCAGATCGGGGCGGTGCTGGACAACAATCCGACCACGCTGTGGCGCACCGACCAGTACTTCCAGCAGTTCCCGGCGCTCAAGAAGGGCGTCGGGGTGGTGGCCACGCTGGGCAGCCCGAGCAAGCTCACCAAGGTGATCATCGACTCGACCACGCCCGGCACCCAGGTCGAGATCCGCACCGCGCCGACCGCCTCGCCGACCCTCGATCAGACCCAGCTGATCGGGGCGGCGACGCTCGGCAACGGGGTCACCGAGATCGCGGTGCAGGCCGATCAGCCGGCCCGCTACGTGCTCGTCTGGATCACCGCGCTCGGCCAAAACGGGGGACAGTACCAGTCCAATATCTCCGAACTGCGTTTCGAAGCCGCACCGTAGTACCCGCTGACGCGCCCGCGTGAGCATCCCGCGGAGCCGCTCGCCGATCACCGCAATGCCGCGGTTTCATCGTTCGGTCCGAAGCCCGCAAAACGGACCGGTCGCGGTGTCGGATTCGCCCGAAAATGCCGCGCTAGCTGCGCTTTTTCCGGCCGATCCATTGCTACCGAATCGTTATCTTCGATACGATCTTGCGTATTCCCTGGCAAGAGCTCACCGGCACTAGGGGTCGCATTTGTCGTCAGCGCAGGAAAACGCCGTCCGGTCCCGGCCGCCCGTCACCGAGACCTCCGATCGCGATCTGCTCGCCGCGCACGCCCACGGCGAACGGCACGCGTTCGCGGAGCTATTGCGGCGGCATCGCGACCATCTCTGGCAGACCGCGCTGCGCGCCTCCTATTCGCCCGAAGACGCCGACGACTGCCTCCAGGAAGCCATGCTGTCGGCGCACCGCGGCGCGCGGAACTTCCGCGGCGACTCCGAGGTCAGCAGCTGGCTGCATCGCATCGTGCTCAATGCGTGCGTGGACCGGATCCGGCGCAACAAACTCCGCCGCACCGAACCGCTGCTCGACGATTCGCCGTACGAACCCGCTTATCCCCGAGACGATTTCGCCGCCCTCGACGCCACCCTGCTACTCGACGACGCGCTCTTCCGGCTGCCCGCCGAACAGCGCACCGTGCTGGTCCTGGTCGAGCTGGAGAACTACTCCGTCGCGGATACCGCTGCGCTGCTCGGCATTCCGGAGGGAACGGTGAAGAGCAGGTGCGCGCGGGGGCGGCGGCGACTCGTCGAACATCTCGGCTCCGAGAACTCCTGATTTCGCGCGAAATCCAGCAAGATAGCGGGAACCGGTATTCACACCGGTACGTCGAATACTCGAGAAGGTCTGCGAATTCCCACATCTGGCCCTGGAGGGGCAATGGACGAGAAGACCGGAGGGACAGCCGCGCCGCGGTTCTCCACCGAACTGCTCGGTGAACTGCACGCCGGACTCATCCCGGCCGCGGAATCCGAACAGCTGTGGCCACAGGTCCGCCGCGACCCGGCCGCCGTGCGTTACCTGCGTTCGCTCGACCGCGTGAACGACCGGCTGCACGAACTCGGCCGCGCCGGCCGCATCGTCCACCCCATGCCCGATGCCGTTTCCGCGCGCCTGGAACGAATGATCGACGATCTCGCCACCGCCGATTTCACCGACACCGCCGAACGAGTCGCCACCGTGCATCAGCTCCACCCCGACCGGACCCCGCAGCCGGTCCCGCCGTCCACGGCCCCCATGCCCGCCGTCACCGCCGCCATCTTCGACACCGGTCGCCTAGACCCCCGCGACCTGGACCACCCCGACCTCGACCACGGCGAGGAACCGGACGACACCGAACCGGTCCGCCACGAGAACCTCTCCCGCAACCTGCGCTGGGTCACCGCCGCCGCCGCGGCCGCCGCCGTCATCGCCGGGGGAGTGGTCGCCGTGGACGCCATGCAGAACCGCACCAGCGCCCCCGCCACCGAACAAAGCGCCGCCGCACCCGCCCTGGCTCCCGACTTCTCCAGCACAGAGGTACTGACCGCCATGGGCCGCCACGAGATAACCGGCCCCCTCGCCAGCGGCACCGCCCTCGACGACTGCCTCGAAGCCGCCGGCCTCGGCCGCGCCGTCCTAGGCACCCGCAGCGTCACCTACGCCGGCACCCAGGCCGTCCTGGTCCTGCTGGCCGGCCCCAAACCCCCGCAGATAACCGCCGCCGTCCTCGGCAACACCTGCACCCCGGCCAACCCCCAGCTCCTGGCCAACACCGACATCGGCTGAGCGGGCCCGCCGAACCCACACCACGAAGAGCGGGGAATGTCAGCGTTTACGCTGTTGTTGACCCACACGCTCGTTTCACAACTGCCTCGGAGGGCCTCTTGAGTACGCCTGTACGCGACCTGATCATCGTCGGTTCCGGTCCCGCCGGCTACACGGCAGCCGTCTACGCGGCGCGTGCGGAGCTGGAACCGCTGCTCTTCGAGGGCACCCAGTTCGGCGGCGCGCTCATGACCACCACCGAGGTCGAGAACTTCCCCGGTTTCCGCGAGGGCATCATGGGTCCCGATCTCATGGAGGAGATGCGCGAGCAGGCCAAGCGATTCGGCGCGGACATCCGCACCGAGGACGTGGACGCCCTCGACCTCTCGGGCACCATCAAGAAGGTCACCGTGGGCGGCGAAACCCACGAGGCCTACGCCGTGATCCTCGCCATGGGCTCGGCCGCCCGCTACCTGAACGTCCCCGGTGAGCAGAAGCTGCTCGGCCGCGGCGTCAGCGCCTGCGCCACCTGCGACGGCTTCTTCTTCAAGGGCCAGGACATCGTGGTGGTCGGCGGCGGCGACTCGGCCATGGAGGAGGCGACCTTCCTCACCAAGTTCGCGGCCAGCGTCACCGTCATCCACCGCCGCGAGGAGTTCCGCGCCTCCCGCATCATGCTGGAGCGCGCCAAGAACAACGAGAAGATCCGTTTCATCCTGAACGCGGAAGTCGTTGAGGTGCACGGCGATACGAGCGTCACCAGCCTGACGCTGCGCGACACCCGCACCGGCGAGACCTCGGAGCTCGCGGCCACCGGCCTGTTCGTCGCCATCGGCCACGATCCGCGCAGCGAACTGGTGCGGGGGCAGGTCGAGCTGGACGACGAGGGCTACGTGAAGGTCCAGGGCCAGAGCACCTACACCTCGGTGCCCGGCGTCTTCGCCGCCGGCGACCTGGTCGACCACACCTATCGCCAGGCCATCACCGCCGCGGGCACCGGCTGCCGCTCGGCCATCGACGCCGAACGCTGGCTCGCCGAGCAGGGCGACATCACCAGCAATACCCTCGATCACGCCGGTGCGCCGGTCGAAGTGAACAACTAAGGAGTACGACATGTCCGACGCCAAGACCACCGCGACCGTGACGGTGACCGACAAGACGTTCGCCGACGACGTGCTGCTCAGCGAGAAGCCGGTACTGGTCGATTTCTGGGCGGCCTGGTGCGGTCCGTGCAAGATGGTCGCCCCCGTGCTGGAGGAGATCGCGGCCGGCAATTCGGACAAGATCACCATCGCCAAGGTGGACGCCGACGCCAATCCGGAGTCCTCGAAGACGTACGGCATCTTGTCGTTGCCTACTATGGTCCTGTTCCAAGGGGGCAGGGAAGTCAAGCGGATCGTCGGCGCAAAGGGCAAAGCGGCCCTCTTGCGCGAACTCGAGGGTGTTCTCTGACCACACTGGGTAGGATTTGCGCGCTGACGGAGGCCGGAGCGGGAGCCGACAGGTTCCTCCTCCGGCCTTCTACCGCAGCGCCACGCTAGGATTCCTGCACTCGACAGTTGCCGAAATTCGGTCCGGGTCTGAGACAATCGACCGACGCTCCGGTCGTGCGAAGGTGATTGAACCTGCGCATGAGTGGGTACCCGGGTTGGCGGAAGGAAAGGGCTCTCACGCATGCACCGACTTCGTCACGGCGATACAGGTCCAGCCGTAGCAGAGGTTCGGAGCACCCTCGCAAGCCTCGGGTTCCTGCATACGCACCCCCATACCGACCCGTCGGGTCTTAACGGGGAGTACTGGAAGGACGCCGACGCCTCCTTCGACCACGATCTCGACTCCGCGGTGCGCGCTTTCCAGCAGCATCGCGGCCTGCTGGTCGACGGCGTGGTCGGACCGGCCACCTACCGGGCGCTCAAGGAAGCCTCCTACCGGCTCGGCGCGCGGACGCTCATCTATCAGCTCTCGGCCCCGCTCTACGGCGACGACGTCGCCACCCTGCAGCGCCGCCTGCAGGATCTGGGCTTCTACGTGGGCCGGGTGGACGGGTACTTCGGGCCGCACACCCACGAGGGGCTCACCTCCTTCCAGCGCGAGATCGGGCTGTCCGCGGACGGCATCTGCGGTCCCGACACGCTGCGCTCGCTGGATCTGCTGGGCGCGCGCGTCACCGGCGGCAACCCGCATCGCATCGCCGAGGAAGAGGTCGTGCACCGGGCCGGCCCGCAGCTCACCGGCAAGCGCATCGTCATCGATCCGGGCCTGGGCGGACCGGACAAGGGCGCGCCCGTGCCCACCGAATTCGGTGACGTCTACGAATCGGAGATCCTCTGGGATCTGGCCAGCCGCCTCGAAGGCCGCATGGCCGCAACGGGAATGGAGACCTTCCTCTCCCGGCCGTGGGGCGCCAACCCCTCCGATGCCGAGCGCGCCGAGACCTCCAATACCTTCGACGCCGATCTGATGATCTCGCTGCGCTGCGCGGGCAACAACAGCCAATCCGCCAGCGGCGTGGCCAGTTTCCACTTCGGCAATTCGCACGGCTCCACCTCGATGATCGGCCAGGTGCTGGCCGGGTTCATCCAGCGCGAGATCGTGGCCCGCACCTCCCTGCAGGACTGCCGCACGCACGCCCGCACCTGGGATCTGCTGCGGCTCACCAAGATGCCGACCGTGCAGGTCGATATCGGTTACCTGACAAACGATTACGACGCCTCGGTGCTCACCAACCCGCGCATGCGCGATGTCATCGCCGAAGCCATCCTGATCTCGGTCAAGCGGCTGTACCTGCTCGGCCAGGACGATCAGCCCACCGGCACCTACACTTTCGCCGAACTGCTGGCCGAGGAACTGGCCGCCGCCGATCGCCTCTGAGGCGGCTGCCGACAGCGCTTGGTTTCACGGGAAACAACGAATTTCACGAGTCACAGAAAAACCCCGCCTCCCGAATCGGGCAGGCGGGGTTTTCGTTTGCCGGTAGGTCAGAAGGTGGCGACGCGGCCCGGTGCGGTCATGGCCGCCGCGGCGAGCAGCTGATCCAGCGCGCGCTCCACGTCTTCCTTCCACAGATGGTCGTGATCGAGCTCCAGCCGCAGCCGCGGGAAGCGGTGATGCGCGGCAACCACTTTGAAGCCGACCTCCTCCAGGAAGTCCGCGTCGATCATGCAGTTCTCCGGCGAGCACGGGCCATTGGGCGACAGGCTCGCGGTGGTGCGCAGGGGAGTGGGGGCGATGCGCTGCATCAGGGTCATGGAACCTAGTTCGCGATCGGGCATCTGCGCGGTCGGCGGATCCCAGCGCAATCCGAAGGCCTCGATGGCCCGCACGCCACGCCGCACCAGATCGTTCACCACGGCCTGAATGAGCTGAATGGCTACATCGGTGTCGTGGTACTGGAATTCGGACCGCAGCGTGGTCAGCAGGACCGCATCCGGGCTCACCGGGGAAGTGGGGAACAGTCCCGCGCGCGGCACGGCGCTCGGCGGCGAGTACAGGGCGCAGCCGGCGGACTGACCGTCCACCATGGCGACCTGCCCGCAGGAGCCCCACTCCAGCATGACGGTCGACAACCAGGCCTCCTTCTCGAAGACCGGGTCGCTGAAATCCTGACAGTCCGCCGCCACCGCCGGATCGATCTCCCAGAACACGCACCGCCGTGCGTGGCCGGGAAGCTTGTCGAGTCCGCCGAGGGAAAGTGCGGTCACGCTGGTCGACACCGCTCTGCTCAGCCTCCAGCTTTCCGATTCATCCACACTCAAGCCGCATCGGTTTCTACATCGGCTCGCCAGCAAGAATAAGCGATCAAGGGATCGTGCCTCATTCCAGTTTGGGGTAGGGGGCACGCCACCGAAATCCCGTCCGCGGGATGCGATGGCGATGCCCCTGAGAGTCCCCGGAAATCAGCCACTGTCACAGTGACGTTTCGTCCCGGGGTTCCAGGTCAGAGCTTGGATTGCTCCATCAGGCTCACAATTCGTTCCAGATCGTCGATCGATCCGAACTCGACTGTGATCTTGCCCTTGCGCTTGCCGAGGCTCACCGTGACGCGGGTGTCGAACGACTCCGACAACCGCTCCGCCACATCCTGGAGACCGGGCATCTGGATCGGCTTGCGCTTGGGCGCCGGGGGAGCGGCGGTATCGGGATTCGAGTTGGCCAGCTTCACGGCTTCCTCGGTGGAGCGAACCGACAACCCTTCGGCGATGATGCGCGCCGCGAGAGCTTCCTGCGCTTCGGGTCCGGCTTCCAGGGCGAGCACGGCCCGGGCGTGCCCGGCGGAGAGCACGCCGGCCGCGACCCGGCGCTGCACCGGAATCGGAAGTTTCAGCAGCCGAATCATATTCGTGATGACCGGTCGGGAGCGGCCGATTCGGGTGGCCAATTCCTCGTGCGTCACGTCGAACTCTTCGAGCAGCTGCTGATACGCCGCCGCCTCTTCGAGCGGATTCAACTGCACCCGATGGATGTTCTCCAACAGGGCATCTCGCAGCATGGCGTCGTCGGCGGTCTCGCGCACGATGGCGGGGATGGCCTCCAGCCCCGCCTCCTTGCTGGCCCGCCAGCGCCGCTCGCCCATGATGAGCTGATAGCGCGGCTCCGGCAGCGCGGAGATCTGGCGCACCACGATCGGCTGCATCAAGCCGAATTCCTTGATGGAGTGCACCAGTTCGGCGAGCGCCTCATCGTCGAAGTAGTCGCGCGGCTGCTTCGGATTCGGCTCGATCTGCGCCGGCGGGATCTCCTTGTACACCGCGCCCGCATCGGTCTCCTCGACCGGATCCGGGACGCGATGCAGGAAAGCGGACGGCGGCGTCGGACCGATCGGGTCGATGCCGATGACGACATTGGCGGCGGCACTGCCGAGCCCGCCGGGTGTGGTCGCGGGTCCGGTCGGGATCAGCGCCGCGAGGCCGCGCCCCAGTCCACCCTTCTTCGCCTGACTCATCGGCTTACCGACCCGCCTTTCCTTGTCCACCGCACCCGAGAATTCTCACTGCGACACTTCAGCACTACACACCGGATTGTGCGTCCGGGGACTCCCCGGACGCGGTACGACTCGCCGCACGAGCCGCGATCTCACGTCCCGCATCCAAATAGCTCATGGCGCCACGTGAACCCGGATCGTAATCGAGGACCGTCATGCCGTAGCCCGGCGCCTCGGAAACCTTGACGCTGCGGGGGATGACCGAGCGCAGTACCGCTTCGCCGAAGTGGCCGCGGACTTCCTCGGCCACCTGATCGGCGAGCTTGGTGCGGCCGTCGTACATGGTGAGAACGACGGTGGAGACATGCAATTCGGGGTTCAGGTGCGCCTGCACCAGACCGATATTGCGGAGCAGCTGACCCACGCCTTCGAGCGCGTAGTACTCGCACTGGATGGGGATGAGAACTTCCTTGGCCGCCACCATCGCATTGACGGTGAGCAGGCCGAGGGACGGCGGGCAGTCGATCATCACGTAGTCGATGTCGTACCCGGCCAGGTTGGCTTCCTGGATGGCGGTCTTCAACCGGCCCTCGCGGGCGACCATGGAGACGAGTTCGATCTCGGCGCCGGCCAGATCGATGGTGGCCGGGATGCACAGCAACCGCTCATTGTGCGGGCTCTGCTGGATGGCGTCGGAGACCGAGCATTCGCCGATGAGCAGTTCGTAGCTGGACGGGATGCCGGAGTGGTGGGGGATGCCCAGCGCGGTGCTGGCATTGCCCTGCGGGTCCAGATCGATGACGAGCACCCGCATGCCCTGGATCGCCAGTGCCGCCGCCAGGTTCACGGTCGTGGTGGTCTTGCCCACGCCGCCCTTCTGATTGGCGATGGTGAAGATGCGCTGTTCCTTCGGGCGCGGGATGGTCGCGGTGCCCGGGTGCAGGACCTGGCTGGCGCGCTGCGCCTCGGCCGCGATCGGGGTCTCGGTGGGGGAGATGTTCCCGAACGGCGTCCGGCTGAATTCCTCCACATCGAAGTTGCCGCCATCGAGCATGCCGGGCACCCGGGACGTTGTTTCCCGTGAAACATTCGCCGGACCGTTGGACATACAGGCTCCTAACCGCGAGAACTCAAAGACACGTGGTCGAGCGGAAATCCGCGCACTCTGGCAGCAGCGCGCGACGCTGCGTGGTTACCGAGAAGGTGCGAGGTGCTAGATCGATACCCATTCCGAAGCCGTTCCCAGCTGAGTGCCAGCCGATTTCGAGCCGGTGCCGGGCATCGCAAGTCTGCGCTCACGCTCGACGGTCACTAGCTTGCCAGTACGGGACACAATACGGAAGTTGAACCGCGAGGAACTCGGTGCGACACGCGAATTCAACCACCCTGAAACGAATACCGAAGGGATTCGGGCGATCTTGGTCATGTTTCACGGGAAACATAGCTCCGCACCCACTCCCGGGGCCCTCAGCGGCTTCGCCCCCGAACCCCCAGGAACCACGAGACCTCCCGGCACCCGAAGACACAAGAGCGCCCCGCCTCCGAGAGGCGGGGCGCTACATGCCGTCACAGTGACGGATAGTCGGCAGCCATCGGGTCGGACACTCAGCGGCGCTTGGACTTGCCCTTGCGCTCGCCGCGGGGGAGCTTCTCGGCACTGATCACATAGGTGGGCGTCTCCAGCACTCCCACACCGCATTCGAGAACCTCGGCATGGCCGGCGCCCGCCTTGGTGAGTTCGTCGCGATCGCGCTCCAACTCTTCGGCGGCACTGATTCCCTTGAGCGCCAGCATCCGTCCGTGGTCGCGGACGAGGGGCATGGACCAACCGGCGAGCTTCGCCAGGGGAGCGACCGCGCGGGAGGTGACGACATCCGCGCCGCCCGCTTCCTTCTTCACGCCGGGCTGCTCGGCGCGGCCGCGGACGACGGTGATGTTGTCGAGTCCGACCGACTGGACGAACTCGGCGAGGAAGACGGTGCGGCGAAGCAGCGGCTCCACCAGAGTGATTCGGAGGTCGGGACGGGCGATCGCGAGGGGGATACCCGGGAGGCCCGCGCCGCTGCCGATGTCGACCACGCGCACACCCTCGGCCATCAGATCGCCGATCACCGCGCAGTTGAGAATGTGCCGATCCCAGAGCCGGGGGACTTCACGCGGACCGATCAACCCGCGCTCCACGCCGGCGCTGGCGAGCGCGGCGTAGTACTTCCGGGCCATCTCCAACCGGTCCCCGAAAACGACCGCGGCGACGGCGGGCGGCTCGACGAGTTCCGGAGGGGTCACCTCGGTGGCTGGTTCCACGTGAAACATCCTTCCCTGCTCTCGAACCGTCTTCGGATAAGCGTAGGGCCCCCGGTCGATTCGACCCGGGGGCCCTGCCTTCAAAACTGGGCGCGTGTCCCGCGCCGCCCGAATCTCACTCGGGGAGAACCACCACGCGGCGGCTCGGCTCCACGCCTTCGCTCTCGGAGACGACGCCGTCGACCGCGGCCACCGCATCGTGCACGATCTTGCGCTCGAACGGGGTCATGGGGGAGAGGGCTTCGCGCTCACCGGTTTCCAGCACCCGCTTGGCCGCCTCGGCGCCGATCGCGCTCAGCTCGGAACGACGCTTGGCGCGCCAGCCCGCCACATCGAGCATCAGGCGGCTGCGCACGCCGGTCGACTGCTGCACGGCGAGCCGGGTCAGTTCCTGGAGCGCGTCCAGGACCTCGCCGCGCCGGCCGACCAGCTTGGACAGATCCTTGCCGCCGTCGATGCTGACGATCGCCCGATCGCCTTCCACATCGAGGTCGATATCGCCGTCGAAATCGAGCACATCGAGCAACTGCTCCAGGTAGTCGCCCGCGATCTCGCCCTCTTCGATGAGCGCTTCCTCGGCCTCGTTCGCGTTCGCGGACTCGGTCGCCTTCGCGGACTCGGTCGCCGCCGGCGCAGCCGTCACAGTGGGATCCCCTCCGTCGGTTTCAACTGTCATTGTTGTGTCCTTCATCTGGAGTTGTCGGCACAAGGCCGGGAAGTGCTCAGCGCCGCCGCTTCTGGTTCGCGCGCCCCCGGTTCCCCGGGCGCTGCTGCTTCTTGGCGGTCTGCTTGGACCCGTTCTGCGACGCCTGCGGGGCGTCCTGCTTCGAGGTCTCGGCGCTGTCGCTCTGGGCGGTATCGGTGGTCTGCTTCTTGCGGACGTCGACCGGCTTCACGCCCGGCTTGGGCGCATTGGCCGCGCGCTTCTCCAGCGCCGCCGCCTTCTTCTCTTCCTCTTCCTGCGCCATGCGACCGAACACCAGATGCTGCTGCGCGTAGGTCCAGATGTTGTTGGACACCCAGTAGATCAGGATGGCGACGGGAAGGAACGGACCACCGACGAGCACGCCGAGCGGGAACACCCACAGCGCCAGCTTGTTCATCATGGCGGCCTGCGGGTTGGCCAGCGCCTCGGGCGACTGCCGGGCCACGGAGGCGCGCGCGTTGAAGTGGGTCGCCAGGCCCGCGATGATCATGAGCGGAATCGAGACGGCCGCGATGGCCACCTTGCTCGGCACGCCGCCGTATTCGGCGAAGGAGTTCAGCACGCTGGCCGGCTCGGTGATGTAGGCCGAGAGCGGAGCGCCGAAAAGCCGTGCGGTCAGGAAGGACTGGACGTCGGCCGCGGAGAAGATGTAGTTCGGCGTGTGCGCGTTGTCGTACGGGGTCATGCCCAGCTGGCCGATGCCGGTGCCGGTGCGGTTGAACGACCGCAGCACATGGAACAGACCGAGGAACACCGGCACCTGCAACAGCACCGGGAGGCAACCCATGAGCGGGTTGAAGCCGTGTTCCTTCTGCAGCTTCTGCATCTCGACCGTCATCTGCTGACGATCGTTCTTGTACTTCTTCTGCAGTTCCTTGATCTGCGGCTGCAGTTCCTGCATCTGCTTCGTGGTGCGGACCTGCTTCACGAACGGCTTGTAGAGCACGAGCCGGAGCGTGAACACCAGGAACACCACGGCCAGGGCCCAGGCGAATCCACTGTCCTTGCCCAGCACGAACCCGAACGCTCGATGCCAGAACCACAGAATGGCCGACACCGGGTAATAGATGAAGTCGAGCACGGCTCTATGCACTCCCGTCGTTCGTATCGCCGGTCACCGCGGGCGATGACCCTTCAAAAGCTGATGCCGCGTCCCGGCGCGCCTGTTCTTCGCGAACACGACGCGGCTCCGGTACGGGGTCCCACCCACCAGGGTGCCAGGGCGCACATTTCGCCAAACGGACGGTCGCCAGTCCGAGCCCGACGAACAGTCCGCGGGTGCGCAGGGCGGTCACCGCGTACTCACTGCAAGTAGGGGTGAAACGGCACACCGGCATGCGGGTGGGGGAGATGTAGGTCCGATACAGCTCGATGAGAAATATCAGAGCTTTGGCCGGCAAGCGGACCGCCGCGCGGAAGGCGTTCACGACTCGCTGCCGGAAGTATGAGGTTCGGCGGTGAGGGCGCCGAGTTTGCGCAGTCCGGCCCGCAGCTGCCGCTCCAATTCGGGGGCGGGCGCTTCGGCCGCACCGGGCAGTGCGCGCAGCACGATGTCCGCGCCGTCCGGCAGTTCGTTCGCCAAGCTTGCGCAGATATGACGCAGGCGGCGGGCCACCCGGTGGCGAACCACCGCTGGACCCACCGCCTTGCTGACGATCAAGCCGAAGCGCGGACCTCCCACCCGTACGGATGGTGCCGCGAGGTTCGGCTGATCATCGTGTAGCAGTACGTGCACAACGAGATCCCGTCTCCCGATCCGCCGGCCTTGGCGAACCGTCCGGGAGAAGTCGGTGCGCCGATGCAGCCGGTACGGCTCAGGCAGCACCTGAGCGTCCGGTGACGATCGGTTGGATGAGGGATCGGTTTCGGGAACCGAGCGGCGAGCCGAGCTGTGGACGCCTCGGCGAGCCGGGCGTCTCGCGCCGCATTCGGATGAACCGAATCAGGCGGTCAGCTTGGCGCGGCCCTTGCCACGGCGCGCCGACACGATGGCGCGGCCCGCACGGGTGCGCATCCGGAGACGGAAGCCGTGGACGCGCGCCCGACGACGGTTGTTCGGCTGGAACGTCCGCTTGCCCTTGGCCACGGTCAACACTCCTCATAGTGGTGGACGCCTGGTGACGCCCGAAGTCTGTTCGGTGAAACGGTGCTCTCGGTGAATCCAGATGGATTCTCCGGCGCAATACCCTGATCGGCTCGGGCAGCAAACAGCCGCCACCGCACCATAGGGTGACTGTAGAAGGGTACTTACCCAGTGAACGAGAATCAAACTCGGGGTCGGCTCTCCCCGTCACGCCGCTGATCAGCGACGTCGCGACCGTTTCGAGTGTAGTACCGCGTGCCGCGGCCTGGGCGTTCGTGTCGCGGGGCGGGTGTCGTGTACCGTCCTGATCCGGGCAATACGGAGACCGCGAGAATTTTGCCAGCGATTAGCTGAGACGCCGCAGGTCCGAGCCTGATTCGGGGGAAACGCCGCGATTCCACGCGCATCCCCAGGTTGTCCACATCTGTGGATAATTGTGTGGAAAGACCCCTGGAGTGGCATATTCGTAAGGCCGACGGTGCCTCGCCGACGCCCGCGACCGGGGGAAGCCGAGCAGTGCTCATCGTCTGCTCCGCATCGACCTACACCGGGGAGGACCACGTACGTGGACGACGAGCAGAATGTGCTGACCGCTGTCTGGCCGGAGGTGATCGCCGAACTCGCGAGCGGCTCCGCGGACGGGGAGATCCAGCCGGTCAGCAAGGCGCACAAGGCCTGGCTCGGGATTATCGAACCGATCACCTTCGCACAGGGATTCGCCCTGCTCTCGGTGCCCGGGACGATGGCGCAGGAGGTTGTGGAACGCGATCTCCGGGAGCCCATTCTGCGCTCGCTGGGACGGCGTGGCCTGCAGGTCGAGGGCTTGGGCGTGCGCATCCGCGCACAGCAGAACGCCCCGGTCGACCGCTCGCCCAACGCACCGCGTCATGCCCGCATGACATCTCGCCCGGAACGGCCGCGGGAACCCGAACACGCCCCGCTCGGCTACCAGCCGGCACCCCCGCAGCCGGAGCGTCAGCAGGCGTATTACCAGACCCCGCCGGAATATCAGGCCCCGCGCCACATTCCACAGCCGGAGTACAGCCCTCCACAGGAGTACCCCGCCGAGTACGGGGAGCGCGAAGCTTATCCACCGGTGGATTACGGGCAGCCGCCGATGGCCGAAGAGTTGCCGGCGCCCGTTCCCGAGCCGCAGCAACCGCCGCGGCGGCGGGAGAGCCATCGCGCCCCGGCCATGCCGCCCGGCCAGGAGTCGCTGTTCTCCCCGGAACCGGACGACGAACCGCCGCTGCCGTCGGGCCCGACCACGCGCCGGCCGGTGGACGACGAGCACGACGACGAACCGGTGGTGAACGTCCGCAACAACTGGCCGACGTATTTCAACAAGTCGCCGGAACGCGAACGCGAGCCCGCGCCGTCCTCCTCGGGCAGCCTGAACGCCAAGTACACCTTCGAGACCTTCGTCATCGGCGCCTCGAACCGCTTCGCGCACGCCGCCGCGGTGGCCATCGCGGAAGCGCCCGCGCGGGCTTACAACCCGCTGTTCGTCTGGGGCGCTTCGGGTTTGGGCAAGACGCACCTGCTGCACGCGGCCGGGCACTACGCCCAGCGGCTGTTCCCGGGCATGCGGGTGAAGTACGTCTCGACCGAGGAATTCACCAACGACTTCATCAACTCGCTGCGTGACGACCGGAAGGTGGCGTTCAAGCGCCGCTACCGGGAGACCGACATCCTGCTGGTGGACGACATCCAGTTCATCGAGGGCAAGGAAGGCATCCAGGAGGAGTTCTTCCACACCTTCAACACCCTGCACAACGCCAACAAGCAGATCGTGGTGTCCTCGGACCGGCCACCCAAGCAGCTGGCCACCCTGGAGGAGCGGCTGCGGACGCGGTTCGAGTGGGGCCTGATCACCGATGTGCAGCCGCCGGAGCTGGAGACCCGCATCGCGATCCTGCGCAAGAAGGCGCGGATGGATCGCCTGGATGTGCCGCACGACGTGCTGGAACTCATCGCCAGCCGGGTGGAGCGCAATATCCGGGAACTCGAGGGCGCGCTGATCCGGGTGACCGCGTTCGCGTCGCTGAACGGGCAGCCGCTGGATCTGTCGCTGGCCGAGGTGGTGCTGCGGGATCTGATGCCCGACACCGCCACCTTGGAGATAACGGCGGCCACGATCATGGCCGTGACCGCGGAGTACTTCAACACCACCCTCGAAGAACTGACCGGTCCCGGCAAGGCCCGGCCGCTGGCGCAGGCCCGGCAGATCGCCATGTACCTGTGCCGTGAGCTCACGGACCTATCCCTACCCAAGATCGGTCAGGCCTTCGGCCGCGACCACACGACGGTCATGTACGCCGAGAAGAAAGTGCGCAAGGAGATGACCGAGCGCCGGCGCGTGTACGACCAGGTTCAAGAACTAACAGCCCGAATCAAACAGCGTTCGCGCTGATCCACAGTCCACAGGCCCTCACGTCCCCTGACGTGGGGGTCTTTCGTTTTCCGGGTTGTGGATTCCTCGAGGAGTCCTCGAGGAATGCTTGTGGACTCCTCGAGGATTCCCACTGTTGTCCACCGGTTCGCTCACAGGTCGCCGCTAACAGCGGTGCACAACCGGTAGTGCACAGTTCCCACAGGTTGCTTCATCCTCGAGGGCTGACCAGGGGAGATGCCGAGTTGTCCCTGTGGATTCCTCGAGGAGTCCTTGTCAGGTCCTCGAGGAATCCTCGAGTTGTCCCCGGTTTCGCTCAGATGTTGGCTACCGGGTGCAGAACGGGGGAGCAACTCGAGGATGGCTCGAGGACAGATGTGCACAGCCGTGTTGTCTCCACAGTCGCTCCCCGTTCATCCTCGAGACACCCCAGCTACATCCCCACGCCGCCGCACGCCCCCACCTGCGGAAACGGCCGAAGTCCACAGAACTAACAGGACCTACTACTACTTCATTTCTCTCTCTATAAATCCTTCTTCTAAAACAGGTGTGTGGAAAGTCGGTCTGGGAGTGAACGGATCGACGGGTAGCTCCTCCCCATCCGAACGAGGCCTCGACAAGAAGGAGTGGGCTCCGCTTCCGTGCACATCTCGCGAAGGGATCGGGGCTCGCCCCTCGGTGAGATCAGTGGTGGGTCGCCGTAGGCAATGCGGCCGTGCGCGGGTACGGTTTGGTGTCGGTCGGCTATGCCACACTGCGTGGGCGGCCGATCGAGACGCACCGACCACGAACGACACTGGAGAGGACAGACCGGGCGATGGAGCTTGCAAGCATGAAGTTTCGAGTTGCTCGCGAGGACTTCGCCGAATCCGTGGCCTGGGTGGCTCGCAGCCTGCCCTCTCGGCCCCCGGTGCCCGTCCTGGGCGGCGTTCTCCTCGTTGCCGACGAGGACGGCCTGACGGTCTCCGGTTTCGACTACGAGGTCTCCGCGCAGATGCGGGTGGCCGCCGAGGTCGCCGGACCGGGCCAGGTGCTGGTCTCCGGGCGGCTGCTCGCCGATATCACCAAGGCGCTCTCCAACAAGCCGGTGGACGTGTCCGTGGACGGCACCCGCGTGCTGATCGCCTGTGGCAGCGCCAAGTTCAGCCTCCCGACCATGCCGGTCGAGGACTATCCCCAGCTTCCCGAACTTCCTCCCCAGACCGGTGAACTCGGCGTGGATCTGTTCTCCCAGGCGGTCGGCCAGGTGGCCGTCGCGGCCGGTCGAGACGACACGCTCCCCATGCTCACCGGCATCCGGGTCGAGATCGAAGGTCCCAAGGTCGTGCTCGCGGCCACCGACCGCTTCCGCCTCGCGGTGCGCGAGCTGGAATGGCAGCCCGGTCGCGCCGATGTGGAGACCGCGGTGCTGGTTCCAGCCCGCACCCTGTCCGAGGCCGGTAAAACGCTCGGAGCGTCCGATCAGCCGGTGCAATTGGCCTTCGGCACCGGGTCCGACGGCCTGCTGGGCATCGTGAACGGCGGCCGCCGCACCACCACGCGTCTGCTCGATGCCGAATTCCCCAAGTTCCGCCAGTTGCTCCCCAAGGAGCACACCTCCATCGCCACGCTGACCGTGAGCGCGCTGACCGAGGCCATCAAGCGTGTGGCCCTGGTGGCCGAGCGCGGCGCCCAGGTGCGCATGGAGTTCTCCGAGGAGGGCGTGCTGCTCTCGGCCGGTGGGGACGACGCGGGTCGCGCCGAGGAATGGCTGACCGCCGACTTCCGCGGCGAGGCGCTGACCATCGCCTTCAACCCGGGCTACCTGCTGGACGGCCTGTCCGCGCTGCATTCGGACCGGGTGACCTTCGGTTTCACCACGCCGAGCCGTCCGGCGGTGTTCGTGCCGGCACCGGAGGAAGAACTGGAGCCGCTGGACTCGGGCGCCTTCCCGGCGCTGTCGAGCAGCTTCATCTACCTGCTCATGCCGGTTCGCCTGCCGGGCTGATCCGACGGAAGTCGACCGAGTGCTGTGCACAGTGTTGACAAACCTGTGAAAAACTCGGGACGGCTGGGAGATTCACGCTTTTTTCGCGGTTCTCCCCAGTTCGTCACCGAGTTTTCCCCAGCCACGATGGGCTGATCCACATGCATGTGCGCGCGCTGTCGCTGCGGGATTTCCGCTCCTGGGAAGCCGTGGAACTGGAGTTATCACCAGGCAGAACGGTCTTTCTGGGGTCGAACGGCAATGGCAAGACCAACCTGATCGAGGCCATCGGCTACTTGTCCACACTCGGCTCACACCGGGTGTCGGCCGACGCGCCGCTCATTCGCATCGGTGCGCCCAAGGCCCGTATCGGGGCCACCGTGGTGAACTCCGGGCGTGAGCTCCGGGTGGACATGGAGCTCAATCAGGGCTCGGCCAATCGTGCCCAGATCAATCGTTCGCCGGTGCGGCGGACCCGGGAGATCCTGGGGATTCTGCAGACCGTGCTGTTCGCGCCGGAGGATCTGTCGCTGGTGCGCGGGGATCCGGGGGAGCGGCGGCGCTTCCTGGACGAGCTGGCCACCGCGCAGCTGCCGCGGCTGGCCGGGGTGCGCGCGGATTACGAGAAGGTGCTGCGGCAGCGCTCGGCCCTGTTGAAAACCGCCGGGCGGCAAGCGCGTTCCGGGTCGCGGGGCGCGGAGCTGAGCACCCTGGACGTATGGGACGGGCATCTCGCGGCGCACGGCGCGGTACTGCTGGCGCAGCGGCTGCGGCTCGTCCACGAACTTTATCCACATCTTGCACAGGCCTATGGATCGATCGCGCCGGAGTCCCGACCGGCTTCGATCGGCTATCGAAGCAGCACGCTCCCAACGGAATTCCTCGATCCCATGCGTACTCCACAGGCTGAGGATGCCGAGCAACTGGAGGCGATCCTGTTGCAGGAGTTGGGGAATGCCCGGCGCAAGGAACTCGAGCGCGGGGTCTGCCTGGTCGGCCCGCACCGGGACGACCTGGAGCTGATGCTGGGTTCCGCGCCCGCCAAGGGCTTCTCCAGTCACGGCGAATCCTGGTCCTTCGCACTGGCTTTGCGGCTCGGGGCGTTCGAACTGCTGCGGTCCGCGGGCACCGATCCGGTGCTGATCCTCGACGATGTGTTCGCCGAACTGGACCGGCGGCGACGGGCCGCGCTGGCCGCCGTCGCGGCCGCGGCCGAACAGGTGCTGATCACCGCGGCGGTGCCGGAGGACGTGCCGGCCGAACTGGAGGCCGCGCCGCTGCGCATCGAGACCACCGGGGAAGCCGACCATCGCGCCTCCCGTATCGCGAGCTGACTTCCCTCCGTGAGGTTGTCGGTGGGATGGGGCAGAATCCTCGGTATCGCGCAGGTCCGAGGAAAGGTGTAGTGAATGGCCGACCAGCCGGAACCGCACGATTCCAGTCCTCCCGCCACGCCCGGCGCCACCGGTCCGGGCGGCGAGCCCGAACTGCGCGGTGTCGATCTGGCGCGCCGCGCACTCGAGGAGGCCCGGGCCGCGGCGCGCGCGGCGGGCAAGTCGGTGGGGCAGGGGCGGGCTTCGCCGCGCAAGGGCGGGGTGCGCGCACTGCGCCGGCGCAGCGGTTGGTCGGGCGCGCATCCGGATGAACGCGACCCCCAGTCCCTTTCGTCACTGACGATGAAGCTGGCCAAGGGCCGAGGCTGGTCGGGCAAGGTCGCCGAGGGCACCGTGTTCGGCCGCTGGGCCGCGGTGGTGGGGGAGGACATCGCCTCCCATGCCCAGCCCATCTCGCTGGAGAACGGCATTCTGAGCGTGCAGGCGGAATCGACCGCCTGGGCGACCCAGCTGCGCATGTTCCAGTCCCAGATCCTGGCGAAGATCGCGGCGGCCGTCGGCAACGGCGTGGTGACGCAATTGCGCATCAACGGCCCGACCGCGCCCAGCTGGCGCAAGGGTGAGCGGCACATCAAGGGCCGCGGACCGCGCGACACCTACGGATAGCCGCTGTTTCACGTGGAACGTGCTCGCTCGCGCGAACCCCGTCGCAAACGGGTTTCGGGCACCGGCGTGAACGGCCGCTGAAGGTCTCGGGACCCCCCATCCCCATGACGGGACTTATTGATGGTCGATTTCACGCACGTACGTCGCACTCAGGGGTGTCATAGGTGCATTCTGTGTCGGTCGTACCAGTAGGATGGGGGAGTAACTAGCGGCGATACCTCCCGGCGCGTTCAGCGACAGGTCGCCCGTGGGCTCCGTAACTCTCGAGCAGACACTCCCGAGGGGCTCCACGTGTGCCGTCCGCCCCGATGCCCGGAGGATCAGCAAGTAAGGAGAGCTACCGACCAGTGGCTGCCATGGACTCCAACGAAGACGGCGCGACCCAGTCGAAGTCAGGCAATTACGACGCCTCCTCCATTACCGTGCTCGAGGGCCTCGAGGCGGTGCGCAAGCGTCCCGGTATGTACATCGGTTCCACCGGTGAGCGGGGCTTGCACCACCTGGTCTGGGAGGTCGTCGACAACTCCGTCGACGAGGCGATGGCCGGCTACGCCTCGCGGGTCGACGTGACCCTGCTCGCCGACGGCGGCGTCGAGGTCGTCGACGACGGTCGCGGTATCCCCACCGGCATGCACGCCCAGGGCATCCCCACCATCGAGGTGGTCATGACCCAGCTGCACGCCGGCGGCAAGTTCGACTCCGACTCCTACGCGGTGTCAGGCGGTCTGCACGGCGTCGGCATCTCCGTGGTGAACGCGCTCTCCACCCGCCTCGAGGCCGAGGTGGACCACGCGGGCTACCACTGGACCCAGGAGTACAAGGACGCCAAGCCCGGCAAGCTCGTCCAGGGCGAGCCCACCAAGCGGACCGGTACCACCATCCGCTTCTGGGCCGACCCGGAGATCTTCGAGACCACCACCTACAACTTCGAGACGGTCGCGCGCCGCCTGCAGGAGATGGCGTTCCTGAACAAGGGACTCACCATCACCCTGACCGATCAGCGGGTGAGCGAAGGCGACATCACCGACGAGGTGGTGAGCGATACCGCCGAGGCGCCCAAGCATCTCGACGAGAACGCCCCGGCCGCCGAGCCGAAGGTGAAGACCCGGACCTACCACTACCCGGGCGGTCTCGAGGACTACGTCAAGCACATCAACCGGACCAAGACCCCGATCCACAATTCGATCGTGGGCTTCACCGGCAAGGGCACCGGGCACGAGCTCGAGGTGGCCATGCAGTGGAACTCGGGTTACTCCGAGTCCGTGCACACCTTCGCCAACACCATCAACACCCACGAGGGCGGCACCCACGAAGAGGGCTTCCGCGCCGCGCTCACCACGGTGGTGAACAAGTACGCGAAGGACAAGAAGCTCCTCAAGGAGAAGGAAGGCAACCTGACGGGTGACGACATCCGTGAGGGCCTGGCCGCCATCGTCTCGGTGAAGGTCGCCGACCCGCAGTTCGAGGGTCAGACCAAGACCAAGCTCGGCAATACCGATGTGAAGGGCTTCGTGCAGCGCACCTGCAACGAGCACCTGACGCACTGGTTCGAGGCCAACCCGGCCGACGCGAAGACCATTGTGCAGAAGGCGGTTTCGTCCGCTCAGGCGCGAGTGGCCGCGCGTAAGGCGCGAGAGCTGGTGCGGCGCAAGAGCGCTACCGATCTGGGCGGCCTGCCCGGCAAGCTCGCCGACTGCCGGTCCAAGGATCCGAGCAAGTCCGAGATCTACATCGTGGAGGGCGACTCCGCCGGTGGTTCGGCCAAGTCCGGCCGCGACTCGATGTACCAGGCGATCCTGCCGCTGCGCGGCAAGATCATCAATGTCGAGAAGGCGCGCATCGACCGCGTGCTGAAGAACACCGAAGTCCAGTCCATCATCACGGCTTTCGGCACCGGCATCCACGACGAGTTCGATATCGCCAAGCTGCGGTATCACAAGATCGTGCTGATGGCCGACGCCGACGTGGACGGCCAGCACATCTCGACGCTGCTGCTCACCCTGCTGTTCCGCTTCATGCGGCCGCTGGTCGAGCACGGGCACGTGTACCTCGCCATGCCGCCGCTGTACAAGCTCAAGTGGCAGCGGTCCGATCCGGAGTTCGCGTACTCCGACCGCGAGCGCGACGGGCTGCTGGAGCGCGGCCTGGCGGCCGGCAAGAAGATCAACAAGGACGACGGCATCCAGCGCTACAAGGGTCTCGGTGAGATGAACCCGAAGGAGCTGTGGGAGACCACGATGGACCCGAGCGTCCGCGTGCTTCGCCTGGTCACTCTCGATGACGCCGCCGCGGCGGACGAGCTGTTCTCCATCCTGATGGGTGAGGACGTCGAGGCGCGCCGCAGCTTCATCACCCGGAACGCCAAGGACGTGCGGTTCCTCGACGTGTAGTGGGTCGACCAACTCTCGGGACTCTCAGGGGCTTCGCCCCCGAACCCCCGAGAGATTCCGGGGGCTCCGCCCCGAGCCCCGGAATAAGCCCGGAACCCGCAGCACCCGGAGGCCGACCCGCCCCCGAGGACCCGCCAAAAGACTTCCCACGGAGACCAATTCATGACTGAGATCGAACTTCCCCCGTCGGGTGGCGACCGCATCGAGCCGGTCGATATCCAGCAGGAGATGCAGAACTCGTACATCGACTACGCCATGAGCGTGATCGTCGGACGAGCCCTGCCCGAGGTGCGCGACGGCCTCAAGCCGGTGCACCGCCGGATCCTCTACGCCATGTACGACAACGGGTACCGGCCCGACCGCGGCTACGTGAAGTCCGCGCGCCCGGTCGCCGACACCATGGGTAACTACCACCCGCACGGCGACACCGCCATCTACGACACCTTGGTGCGTATGGCGCAGCCGTGGGCGCTGCGGTACCCGCTGGTCGACGGCCAGGGCAACTTCGGTTCGCGCGGCAATGACGGCGCGGCCGCCATGCGTTACACCGAGTGCCGCCTGACGCCGCTGGCCATGGAGATGCTGCGCGAAATCGACCACGAGACGGTCGATTTCATCCCCAACTATGACGGCAAGACCCAGGAACCGGTCGTGCTGCCGGCCCGGGTGCCCGCGCTGCTGATGAACGGCTCCAACGGCATCGCCGTCGGTATGGCCACGAACATCCCGCCGCACAACCTGACCGAGCTGGCCGAGGCCATCTACTGGGCGCTCGACAACCACGAGGCGGACGAGGAGTCCACCCTCGCGGCGTGCATGGAGCGGGTGAAGGGTCCGGACTTCCCGACCGCCGGCCTGATCGTCGGCACCCAGGGCATCCACGACGCGTACACCACCGGCCGCGGTTCGGTGCGCATGCGCGGCGTGGTGGAGATCGAGGAAGACAGCCGCGGCCGCACCACCATCGTCATCACCGAGCTGCCGTACCAGGTCAATACCGACAACTTCGTCAATGCCATCGCCGAGCAGGTGAAGGACGGCAAGATCGCGGGCGTCTCCGACATCCACGACGAGTCCTCCGACCGTGTCGGCCTGCGCATCGTGGTGACGGTCAAGCGCGACGCCATCGCCAAGGTCGTGCTGAACAACCTGTACAAGCACACCCAGCTGCAGACCTCCTTCGGCTGCAACATGCTCTCGATCGTCGACGGGGTGCCGCGCACGCTGCGCCTGGACCAGATGATCCGGCTGTATGTGACCCACCAGCTCGAAGTGATCGTCCGGCGCACCAAGTACCTGCTGCGCAAGGCCGAGGAGCGGGCCCACATCCTGCGCGGTCTGGTCAAGGCCCTGGACATGCTGGACCAGGTCATCGCCCTGATCCGCCGTTCGGCCGATACCGAGACCGCGCGCACCGGCCTGATGCAGTTGCTGGATATCGACGAGATCCAGGCCACCGCCATTCTCGATATGCAGCTGCGCCGGCTGTCCGCCCTGGAGCGGCAGAAGATCCTCGACGAATTGGCCAAGATCGAGGCCGAGATCGCGGACCTGAAGGACATTCTGGCCCGGCCGGAACGTCAGCGCGCTATCGTCCGTGACGAATTGCAGGAGATCGTCGACAAGTACGGCGACGACCGCCGCACCAAGATCATCGCGGCCGACGGCGACGTGCAGGACGAGGACCTGATCGCCCGCGAGGACGTGGTCGTCACCATCACCGAGACCGGCTACGCCAAGCGCACCAAGACCGATCTGTACCGGTCGCAGAAGCGCGGCGGCAAGGGCGTGCAGGGCGCGGGGCTGAAGCAGGACGACATCGTGTCGCACTTCTTCATCACCTCCACCCACGACTGGCTGCTCTTCTTCACCAACCTCGGCCGCGTCTACCGGGCCAAGGCGTACGAGCTGCCCGAGGCCATGCGCACCGCGCGCGGCCAGCACGTGGCCAACCTGCTCGCCTTCCAGCCGGACGAGAAGATCGCCCAGGTCATCCAGCTCAAGTCCTACGAGGACGCGCCGTACCTGGTGCTGGCCACCCGCAAGGGCCTGGTCAAGAAGTCCAAGCTGACCGATTTCGACTCCAACCGCTCCGGCGGCATCGTCGCGGTGAATCTGCGCGATGGTGACGAATTGGTCGGCGCGGCACTGTGTTCGGCGGAGGACGACCTGCTGCTGGTCTCGGCGCACGGCCAGTCCATCCGCTTCTCGGCCAATGACGAGGTGCTGCGTCCCATGGGCCGCGCCACCTCCGGCGTGCAGGGCATGCGGTTCAATGCCGACGACGAACTGTTGTCGCTCAATGTGGTTCGCGACGAAGAGGGCATCTATCTGCTTGTCGCGACGGCGGGCGGGTACTCCAAGCGCACGGCCATCGACGAGTACACGGCGCAGGGCCGCGGCGGCAAGGGCGTATTGACCATTCAGTACGACGAGAAACGTGGCAGTCTGGTCGGTGCGCTCATCGTCAACGACGAGGATGAGCTGTACGCGATCACCTCCGGCGGCGGTGTCATTCGCACCGCGGCGAATCAGGTTCGCAAAGCGGGACGCCAAACCAAGGGCGTGCGATTGATGAACCTGGGAGAAGGCGATACGTTGCTCGCGATCGCGCGTAACGCGGACGAGCCCGACCAGGTTGCCGAAGATGACACCAGCGGTTCGGCGAAGCAGTAGTTTCACCACAGCAGCGGCGGCACAAGGAATCGAAGGATTCACCATTGACCACGAATCAGCCGAATGACCAGCGCGGTCATGCCAATGGCGTGACCGAGAGAATCGCCCCGTCTCCGATTCCGCCGCGCCCTATTCCGCGGCCGGGTGCCGGCGAGGGCGGTGCGCCGCAATCGCCCGAAATGCCGGACCAGGCCGGTGAATTCGGTCAGGCCCCGCTGAACGATCAGACCGAGGTGTCCGCGTCCGAGACGGCCGAGCCCGCACCGGCTTCGCCGTACCAGGACGGTGGCTGGTCCCAGCTGCCGCAGCGGGAACCGCAGTCCAACCTGTACCGGCCCGGCCAGGCCCCGACCACCGGCCGGCCCGGTGGCGTCGGCCTGAACGCCGGTGTCTCCAATGCGCGTACGACCGCCGACCTGGCGGCCAAGGCGGCGCGCAAGGAGGCCGCGATGGTGAAGTCCGTCGGCATCGACGGACCGACCCGCAGCATCGCGCGCCCTGAACTGGTGAAGGACCTGCCCGACCTGTCCGAGATCCGGCATCCGCTGCCGCCGCCGGAGCCCATTCCGGTGGCCGGTCCGGTGTCGCCGTCGGCGCCCGCCGCGGTGGCCCAGGCCGCCGCTTCGGGTGAGCCGCTGCGCGCGACAGTCCAACTGCGCCATATCGATCCGTGGTCCACGCTGAAGGTGTCGCTGGTGATCAGCGTCGCCATGTTCTTCGTGTGGATGCTCGCGGTCGGCCTGCTGTACCTCGTGCTGGAGGGCATGGGCGTGTGGGAGCGGCTGAATTCCACGTTCACGGACATGGTTTCGGACAGCTCGTCCTCTGCGCTCATCGATGCCGGCACGGTGTTCGGCTACGCCGGTGTCATCGGCCTGATCAACGTGGTTCTGCTGACCGCGCTGTCGACCGTCGGCGTCTTCGTCTACAACCAGTGCACCGACCTGGTCGGCGGCATCCAGGTGACTTTGGCCGACCCGGACTAACCTCCGGCCGGTAGGAGAGGGGTTTGCGGACGGTGTCCGCAAACCCCTCCTTCCTTTTCCGGACCAGGCCGCTGACCTGCCGTTTTGGTTATCGTGGTGCGGGTGCGGTAATCTTCTGCGCGGCCCGAGAGAAACTCTCGAGCCGACGATGAGGGCCTATAGCTCAGGCGGTTAGAGCGCTTCGCTGATAACGAAGAGGTCGGAGGTTCAAGTCCTCCTAGGCCCACTCCCGAACATCACAGTAGGGTGGGATTCATGAAATTTCTCCTCACGATCGGCCTCGTCGCCGCGGTGATCTTCGGAATCAGCAAACTTCGCCAGCGCAGCGACGCCGACCTCTGGCACGAGGTCACCACCCGCTGATTCTCCGCTTCCGGGTTCTCCCGGATCAGGGGCCTTAGCTCAATTGGCAGAGCACTGCCTTTGCAAGGCAGGGGTTAGGGGTTCGATTCCCCTAGGCTCCACTTCTTTCGGCTGTGACACGGAACATCACGCCGATTTCCCTCAGGATCTGCCCGTAAGGTGGCGATCATGGCGTCCACTGAGATCTCGAAACTCGTTCAGTCCGTGGTGGAGCCGTTCCTGCTCGGTGGTTCGCGCAAGTACAACCGGCGGGAAGTATCGGAGCTCACCGGTATGCCGAATTCCATGACGCGCCGGCTGTGGGTGTCGCTGGGTTTCCCGGCCGATCCGGATGACGACGCGCTGGAATACAGCGACTCCGATATCGAGGCCGCCAAGACGTTCAGCAAATTGCACGTACTGGCTTCCGCCGATATGCATCGGCAGACCACCGCCGCGCGCACGCTGGGCCGGTCCATGGCGCGGCTGGCGGAGTGGCAGGTGGATCTGGTGGCCGAGGAGATCCTGGATCGCATCGCCACCATCACCCGCGCGAATCCGGGCGCCGACCCCGAGCAGGTGGCCCGGGACGCCACCGAGGCGGTCATCGGCGAATTCGAAGCGCTGCAACGGTATGCGTGGCGGCGGCACCTGGACGCGGCGCTGGCGCGGTCGCTGGACGAGGGCGCGGTCGCGGGCGACACCATCCGGGTGATGGCCATCGGATTCGCGGATATGGTCGGCTACACCCGTCTCACCCGGCACCTGGAGCCGGACGAATTGTCCGCCCTGCTGGAGGCGTTCGAGACGGCCACCAGCAATGCCATCGTGGCCAATGGCGGCTGGGTCATCAAGAACGTCGGCGACGAAGTCATGTTCGCGGCCCATACCGCCGAGGACGGCGCGCGCATCGCGCTGGCGGTGCAGGAGGCCGCCACCGCCTCGCACGGCGTCACCCAGGAACTGCGGGTCGGACTGGCCTACGGCGAGGTGCTGCAGCGGTTCGGGGACCTGTACGGGTCGGTGGTGAACGTGGCCGCGCGGCTCACCGGTGTGGCGCGTCCGGGCACGGTGCTGGTGGACGACGGCGCGGCCGAGGCCATCGCCGGGGATCCGGAATTCGAGCTGCGGCATCTGGCGACCGTGCGGGTGAAGGGGATCAACCGGCTGCACGGGCATGTGTTGCGCCGCAATGTGATTCGCCCCCTGGTCTAGATATGGGGGCGGGCCTCGGCGAAGGGGGGGAGTTAGCCGAGGCCCGCGTAGGTCGGCCCGGGGGGGAGGGGCCGACGAAATCGATCCTACGCGACGAAGACCTTTTGTGTGGCCATCGGGGCATGGCGTTCCAAGATTTTTTAGCGGAAAAAGTGTCGTACCCCGGTGCGAGGATCGGGGCGTGACCGGAAAGCCTGTGCGCGCTTCGCGGAAACCCCATGACTTTTTTGCCCGAATTGGGCAATACTGGCCCATGATGTCCGGTCTTGTTCGGCAGTATTTCCGCAGTTCAAAGCCCCTAGGAGAGTCATGCCCGACGCAATAGTCGCCGAGGGTCTGGTCAAGAAGTACGGCCGTCTGGTCGCACTCGACGGACTCGATCTCACCGTTCCGGAAGGAACCGTCACCGCCCTGCTCGGCCCCAACGGTGCGGGTAAGACCACCACCGTGCGGGTCCTCACCACCCTGCTCATCCCGGACTCCGGCCGCGCCACCGTCGCGGGCGTGGACGTCCTGAAGGATCCGCAGCTGCTGCGCTCCCGCATCGGCACCTCCGGCCAGTACGCCGCGGTCGACGAATACCTCACCGGCTTCGAGAATTTGGAGATGGTCGGGCGGCTGTACCACATGGGGGTGGCGCGCAGTAAGGAACGCGCCCGCGAGCTGCTGGAACGCTTCCGGCTCTCCGATGCCGCGGACCGCCCGGTCAAGGGCTACTCCGGCGGTATGCGCCGCCGGCTCGACCTGGCCGGCGCGCTGGTCGCCAATCCGCCGGTGCTGTTCCTGGACGAACCCACCACCGGCCTGGATCCCCGTGCGCGCCTGGATCTCTGGGACGTCATCGAGGAACTGGTCGCGGGCGGCACCACGCTGCTGCTCACCACCCAGTACCTGGAGGAGGCCGACCGGCTGGCCGACTCCATCGCCGTCATCGACCACGGCAAGGTCATCGCCGAGGGCACCTCCGACGAACTCAAGGCCATGGTCGGCGGCGACCGCATCGAACTCGTTGTGGACCATGTGGATTCGCTGCCGGTGGCGCGGCAGGCCCTGGAGGGGCTGGCGCAGGGCGAGATCCGGCTGGAGCCGGGCCTGCGCCGGATCATCGTGCCGGTCAACGACGGATCGCAGGCGCTGGTGGATGCCATCGGGCAGCTCACCAAACACGAAGTGGCCATTCACGATGTCGGCCTGCGCCGGCCCTCGCTCGACGATGTGTTCCTGTCGCTGACCGGGCACGAGGCCGAGGAGCTGGTGAACGGTTCCGGGAAGGGCGAATTGGCGAAGGAGGGGCAGAACCGATGAGTGCGACCATGGCCATCGCCACCAAACCGTCGCTCACCCAGCGCGCGGTCATGTTGGTCAACGACAGCCTGACCATCACCAAACGCAATGTCATCAAGATCAAGCGCGTACCCGACGTGCTGATCTTCACCACGCTCTCGCCGATCATGTTCGTGCTGCTGTTCGCGTACGTGTTCGGTACCGCCATCGACGTGCCGGGGCTGGAGGGCGGCTACCGGGAGTTCCTGCTGCCGGGCATCTTCGCGCAGACCGTGGTCTTCGGCGGCACCTTCACCGGGCTCAGCCTGGCCGAGGATATGCAGAAGGGGATCATCGACCGGTTCCGGTCGCTACCCATGGAACCGGCCGCCGTGCTGATCGGGCGGACCGCGGCCGACGTCGTGATCAATGTGGTCAGCCTGGTCGTGATGTCGCTGGCGGGGCTGCTGGTGGGGTGGCGGATTCGCGGGTCGTTCCTGGACGCGGTGCTGGCGTACCTGCTGCTCCTGCTGTTCGCCTACGCGATCTCGTGGATCATGGCGGTCTTCGGATTGATGGTGCGGGCGCCCGAGGTCTTCAACAACGCGACCTTCATGGTGATCTTCCCGCTGACCTTCCTGGCGAACACCTTCGTGCCGCTGGACAAGCTGCCCGCGCCTTTGAAGCTGTTCGCGGAGTGGAATCCGGTATCGGCCTTGACCGAGGCGTGCCGCCAATTGTTCGGCAATACCAGCCCGGCCTTCCCGCCCGCGGATACCTGGTCCATGCGGCATCCGGTGGCCACGACCCTCATGTGGGTCGTGGGCATCCTGGTCGTGTTCGTACCGCTCGCGGTGCGTCAGTACAAGCGTTCCGTCAGTCGCTGACGGGGAAGTTCGGGGGCTAGACCCCCGGACCCCATCAGTGAGCCGCTGACAAGCTCGGTGCGGAACCGTTGCGCGAGTAACCCAGGCGCGGCGGTTCCGCGGCCGGGGCGGGTGGCTGGGGTCGGCGACTCACGAAAATCGCCACCACGCCACCCACCGCCGCCACTAGAGCCGCCGCGATTGTCCATTTCCGAAACGTCCCCAGCTCCATCCGACCACTGTGGCACAGCAATGGAATTCGCGCATCAACGCGACTATTCGACGGTGACGCTCTTGGCGAGATTGCGGGGCTTGTCCACATCGCGGCCCAGGGCGATCGCGGTGTGATACGCCAGCAGCTGCAGCGGAATCGTCAGGATGATCGGGTCGAGCTCGGTCCCCACCTTGGGCACGCGAATCACCGCGTCCGCCAAGCCATCCGGGATATCGGCATTGGTGACCGCGATGACCGGCCCGCCGCGCGCCTTGATCTGCTCGATGGTGGTGATGTTCTTGGGCAGCAGTTCGTCGTCCGGCACCAGCACCACGCTCGGCATCTCCGGGTCGATCAGCGCGAGCGGACCGTGCTTCAGCTCCGAACCCTGATACGCCTCGGCGTGAATGTAGGAGATCTCCTTCAGCTTCTGCGCGCCCTCGCGCGCCACCGGCCACATGCGGACCCGGCCGATGAAGAACATGCTGCGCGCCTTGGCATATCGGGCCGCCACGTCGGCGATGTGCCGCTCGTCGGCGAGCACCGCCTCGATGGCGCCGGGCAGCGCGCGCAGGCCGTTCACGATGCGCTCGCCCGAAGCCGCCGACAGGTCGCGTACCCGGCCCAGCAGCAGCGCCAGCATGGCGAACGACACGGTCATATTGGTGAGCGCCTTGGTCGAGGCCACCGAGACCTCCGGTCCGGCGTGCAGGAACACGCCCGCCCCGCACTCGCGCGCGATGGCGCTGCCGACCACGTTCACCGCGCCGATCACCCGGCCGCCCTTGCGCTGCAATTCCTGAACGGCCGCAAGGGTATCCAGGGTCTCGCCGGACTGGCTGATGGCGATGTACAGGGCATCCGGATCGACCACCGGATTGCGGTAGCGGAATTCCGAGGCCGGTTCGGCGGTGGCGGGGATGCGGGCCAGTTCCTCGATCAGCTGCGCGCCCAGCTGACCGGCGTAGTAGGCCGAACCGCAGCCCAGGAAGACCACCTTGGTGATGCCGCGCAGTTCGCGGGCGTCCATATTGAGCCCGCCCAGCACGGCGGTGGCGAAACGCTCGTCCAGCCGGCCGCGCAGGGCCCGGCGCACCGCCTCGGACTGCTCGGCCATCTCCTTGGCCATGAAGTCCGGGTAGCCGCCGAGCGCGTAGTCCTCGGCCGCCATATCGATGGTGGTGGGGATCTTGTCGGTGCGGCGCGCCTCGAGTCCCAGTGTGCTGGTGCGGAATTCGCCCGCGCGCACGGTGGCGAGCTCGCCGTCGTCGAGGAACACCACGCGCTGGGTGTGGTGCACCAGCGCGGCCACGTCGGAGGCCACGAACATCTCGCCGTCGCCGACGCCGAGCACGATGGGGGAGCCGTTGCGGGCCACCACCAGTTCGTCCGGGCGGCGGGCGTCCAGCACCAGCAGGCCGTAGGTGCCCTGGACGCGGTACAGCGCGGTGCGCACGGCGTCTTCCAGGGATTCGGCGTCGTCGAGGGCGGCGGCGATCAGATGCGCGATGGCCTCGGTGTCGGTGTCGGAGAGGAATTCCACCCCGGCGGCGGTGAGTTCCGCCCGGAGTTGTTCGGCGTTCTCCACGATGCCGTTGTGCACCACGGCGATCCGGCCGGAGCCGTCGGTGTGCGGGTGGGCGTTGGCGTCGCTGGGTTCACCGTGGGTGGCCCAGCGGGTGTGCGCGATGCCGACATTGCCGCGCAGGCGGGCGCCCTCGGCGTCGACGCGATTGCGCAGGTCCTGGACGCGGCCCTGGGTTTTGGTGATGCGCAGCCGGCCGCGGTGCGGGACGGCCAGGCCCGCGGAGTCGTAGCCGCGGTACTCGAGCCGGTGCAGGCCCTCCAATAGGACCGGAACAGCTTCCCGATGCCCGATGTATCCGACGATTCCACACATTGCGGGACGGACTCCTCACCCGTAGACGATGCGTCGCAGTTGTCGTTCGGTGAAGTCGGGGGCGGCTACCGGGCGTTGCGCGAGTTCGTCGGCGATCCGCTGCCAGATTTCGGCATTGCGGAGCTGACGTCCCTGTAGTTCGGCATGTCTGCGGCGCACGAACTGCTCGGCGGTCTCGTCGAAGTATCCGACGATATCGGCGACCACCCGGGCCGCGACCGCACTGGGTAATCCCGTGGAGGCCGCGACATGGCGGACCAGATCGACCGGAACCCCGTCATTCACTCGGTCGAGCCTGCCTTGTCCGAGCCGTTTCGACAACTTCTGTGCCCGAATTCGGGCAAGAAGTCACACGCTGACGCTGGGTCTTGGGGGCTACGCCCCCAAACCCCTAGGAAAGAGGGGCCAGCCGACGCGGCACGTGGAAGTGGGGCGCGCTCGACGTCCCCGGGAACGGGCCGGTTGCGAGTCCGGGTGACGGCCACCGGTCGGCCTGCCGTGGCAGGCGGCCGCTGGGCAGGACCTAGGCTGGTGCGCGTGACCTCACCGAATCAGACCGCCGTGGCCACGCTGCACACCAACCACGGTGACATCAAGATCTCGCTCTTCGGTAACCACGCTCCCCGCACGGTCCGGAACTTCCTGGGTCTGGCGGACGGCTCCGCGCCGTACACGAAGCCGAACGCGTCGGGCACCGATTCGGGGCCGTTCTACGACGGCAGCACCTTTCATCGGGTGATCGAGGGATTCGTCATTCAGGGCGGCGATCCGACCGGGACCGGGCGCGGCGGGCCGGGGTACGAGTTCAAGGACGAGTTCCATCCGGAGCTGCGGTTCGATCGGCCGTACCTGCTGGCCATGGCGAACGCCGGGCCGGCGACCAATGGTTCGCAGTTCTTCATCACGCTGGCCCCGCAGCCGACGCTGAATCGCAAGCACACCATTTTCGGTGAGGTCATCGACCCGGATTCCCGCAAGGTGGTGGACGAGATCGGGGCGACCGCCGTCGATCGCAACGATCGCCCGAAGGACGAGGTCGTGATCTCCGGGATCACCATCTCCTGAATCCGGCCCGACCCGAAGAGAATTCACATGAATCCGTACCAGCCCGCACCGACCTGCTTCAGACATCCGGACCGGCCGACCGGTCTGGCCTGCACTAGGTGCGGGCGCCCGGCCTGCCCGGAATGCCTGACCCCCGCGGCCGTCGGGCAGCACTGTGTGGAGTGTTATCAACAGGGCCGCAACGACGTGCGGCCGGTGCGCAACGCGGCGGGGATGGCGGTCGGGCAGCAGCGCCCGCAGCCGTACGTCACCTGGGCGCTGATCGCGATCAATGTGCTGGTCTTCGCCGCGACGGCGATCCAGGCCAAGAGCGTCATGGACAACCAGAACTCCCGGTTGTTCTTCGACTGGGTGCTGATCCCGGGCCTGATCGAGGGGGAGTGGTGGCGCGCGCTCGGCGCCGGCTTCCTGCACTACGGCATCATCCACCTGGCCGTGAACATGTTCGCGCTGTACGTGCTCGGCCCCTACTGCGAGATCGCGCTGGGCCGGGTGCGCTTCCTGGCCGTGTATCTGGTGTCGCTGCTGGGCGGTTCGGCCGCGACCGTGCTGTTCTCATCCGCGCTGACGGCCTCGGCCGGCGCGTCGGGCGCGATCTACGGCCTGTTCGGCGCGGTGGCCATCGTCATGCTGCGGACGCGGCAGAACCTCACCCAGATCCTGGTTCTGCTGTTGATAAACCTGGTGATCACCTTCTCGGTGCCGGGCATCTCCATCTGGGGACATCTCGGCGGCCTGCTGGCGGGCACCGTCGCGAGCGCCGGGATTCTCTATCTGCCGGGCTGGCTGAAGGCGCGCGACCTGCGCACGGCTTCGATCATCGGCTGGGCGACGGTCGCCGCGGTGGCCGTGCTCGAGGTGCTGGTGATCGTGCTGGCGGCCCCGAACGTGCTGGTGAACTAACCGATGTGGGCGCGGAGCGTGTCGAGGACTTCCTCGGGGCGCTCGCCCAGATCCCAGCGGCCGAAGACGATGAGCTTCTCGTCCCCGTCGTGGTTCACATCCAGTTCCAGCATGGGCATCTTGCGGCCGAGCCGGCGGTAATAGACCACGCGGGCGCGCAGCACCTGCTGGGCGGTGTAGCGGCGCGGCCCGGACAGGCCGCCGATCACCAGCGGGGCGGGCGTGCCGGGTTCGACGGCGAGCCGCGGTCGCTGCCGGAATCCCATCCCGGCCAGGGCCAGCAGACCCAGCGCGGCCAGGCCGATCAGTACTTTTCCGGCGCTGTCATTGGACAGCACGGCGGCCACGGCCAGCACCACACCGCCGACCGCGCAGGCGATCAGGGCGGCGGGAGGTGTGGACCACGCGAGCCGGGAGTCGGTCGATGTCACTGTCCCCACTCTCTCCTCGAGTTGTCCACAAGGTCATCCACAGGTGTGTATGAATAACAATGATGTAAGGCACTCACCGCCAGCGCATGGTCATGATCAGACCCACGACCATCAGGCCGAATCCGATCAGGAAGTTCCACGCGCCCAGATCGTTCATCCAGGTGATGTGCTCCGCGGCCAGGTAGTAGACCAGTAGCCAGGCCAGCCCCGCGAGCATGAAGCCCAGCATGATGGTGACGTACCAAACCGGCGACGGACCGGCCGCCTTCACGCGTACAGGCGTGCGGCTGGCCGGGTTGATCGTGTAATCGGTCTTTTTCCGGACCTTCGACTTGGGCATTATGTCCTCGGTTTCGGCGTGCAGTCTGCGTAAAGGTTATCCCAGGTCACTCGTAGCGTTCGTGACGACTGATCTCGCGCCGCCGCGGGTAACTCGTCGGGGACCCTCGAATTGGCTTCGGCACACGACGTCGGTACGGACGCGTGATCGGCGACGCTCGGCAAACTGCCCGCCGAAGTTCCGGGGAGGCGGGGGAGCCAACTACTCTCGACGTATGCGTGTACTCGTCGTCGACAACTACGACAGCTTCGTGTTCAACCTGGTCCAGTACCTCGGGCAGCTCGGAGCCGAAGCCGTGGTCTGGCGCAATGACGACGCACAGCTCGCGGATGTGGATCAGGTCGTCCAGGACTTCGACGGCGTGCTGATCAGCCCCGGTCCGGGTTCGCCGGATCGCGCGGGCCGCAGCATCGATCTGGTGCACGCCGCCGCCCGGCACGAGACCCCCCTGCTCGGGGTGTGCCTGGGACATCAGGCCATCGGAGAGGCGTTCGGCGCCACCGTGACCCGCGCGCCCGAACTGCTGCACGGCAAGACCAGCGACGTCTTCCATATCGGCGCGGGCGTGCTGGCGGGGCTGCCGGATCCGTTCACCGCCACCCGGTACCACTCGCTGACCGTGGTCGAGGAGACCATGCCGCCGGAGCTGGAAGTGCTGGGCCGCACCGAATCCGGCATCGTGATGGCGCTGCGGCATCGCACGCTGCCCATCCACGGCGTGCAGTTCCATCCCGAATCGGTGCTCACCCAGGGCGGGCACCGC
Source organism: Nocardia yamanashiensis NBRC 100130 (assembly GCF_001613325.1). GTDB lineage: Bacteria > Actinomycetota > Actinomycetes > Mycobacteriales > Mycobacteriaceae > Nocardia > Nocardia yamanashiensis. The sequence goes on from NZ_BDCD01000021.1 coordinate 37,745, forward strand.
ATGCTCGCGAACTGGCTGGGCGTGTGCGGGCAGCGGCCCGACGAGGGCCTGGTGCGGACGCTCGAGGCGGAGGTAGCGGCACTGGTATGAGCGGATCGGCGCGTCCGCACGTGCTGCTGTCGGTGGCGGTCAGCGTCGACGGCTATATCGACGATGCGTCCCCGGACCGCTTGCTGCTCTCCAACGCGGCGGATTTCGATCGCGTGGACGCCCTGCGCGCCGAGTCCGACGCCGTCCTCATCGGTGCGGAGACCCTGCGCCGGGACAATCCGCGGCTGCTGGTCAACAGCGCGGATCGGCGCTTGCGGCGAGTCGCGGACGGTAAACCCGCGTATCCGCTGCGGGTGATCGTCACGGCGCGCGGGGATCTCGACACCAGGCTGAAGTTCTGGCACAGCGGCGGCGAAAGACTGGTCTATACCACCGATTCCGGCGCCTCCAAGCTCGGCGACGCCCTGGTCGGCCTGGCGGACGTCGTATCCCTGGGCGCGGCAATCGATTTCGGGGCGCTGCTCGACGACCTCGGCAAACGCGATATCGGACAGCTCATGGTGGAGGGCGGCGGATCCATCCACACCGCTTTCCTCGCCGGCGGGCTGGCCGACGAAATACGAATGGCCGTAGCCCCTTTGGTGGTCGGCGATCCGGCCGCCCCGCGCTTCCTCGGCCCCGGCGCCTTCCCCGGCGGCCCCAACCATCGGATGCACCTGGCCGACGTCAGCCGGATCGGTGACATCGCACTGCTGCGCTATCTGCCGAAGGAGGAGTCGGATGTCTGACGAATTGCGTTCGGACCGTGGCTGGATGCGGCACGCCATCGGCTTGGCGCGCCTGTGCCCGCCGAGTGAGACCGCCTTCTCGGTGGGCGCGGTGATCGTCGGCGTGGATGGCGTGGAGATCATCCACGGCTGGTCGCGGGAGACCGATGACAAGGTGCACGCCGAGGAATCGGCGCTGAACAAGCTCGAACCCGGCGATCCGCGGCTGCGCCACGCCACCATCTACAGCACCCTCGAACCGTGTTCGGTGCGCGGCAGCACGGACCGGACGCCCTGCACCGATCGCATCCTGCAGGCCGGCATCCGCCGCGTGGTCATCGCCTGGCGCGAACCCGGCACCTTCGTGGTCAATTGCGTGGGCGTGGAGAAACTCCGGGACCACGGCGTCGAGGTCGTGGAACTACCCGACCTCGCCGACGAGGCCATGTCGATGAACCGGCATCTGAAGCTCTGAAACGACGAAAGCCGCGCTCCCGGTGGGGAACGCGGCCTTCACGTTTACGTATGACCGATCACGGCGGGCCGAGCGAGAGCACCCCGGTCGTGATCGTCACCGTCTGCGTCTTCCCGATGGACGATCCCGCCGTCGGCTGCTGGCTCACGATCCGCCCGACCTCGCCGGTGTTCAGCGTGCTCTGCTGCCCCTGCGTGATCTGCCCGTTCCAGCCCTTCTGCCGGAGCGCGTCCGCGGCCTGCGACGGCGTCAGCCCGATCAGGCTCGGCATGGTGATCTGATCCCCGGTGGAGACCTGCACGGTCACCGTGGAACCCTTGTCCGCCATGGTCCCCGCCGCCGGGTTGGTGGCGATGACCGTGCCCTTGGCCTGCGAGTTCGGCACTTCCTGGATGTTCACCTTGAACCCGGCGCTGTCGGCCAGATTCGGTTGCGCCACATCGATGTTCTGCCCCACCACATCCGGCACCCGGACCTTCTCCGGCCCGGAGCCCAGGGTGACGGTGACCTGCCCGCCGGAGTCGGTCTTCTGACCTTCGCCCGGAATCTGGCTGGTGACCTTGTCCTTGTCCTCGGCGCTGGAGGCTTCCCGCTTCACATCCGGATTCATCTGCAGCCCGATGGAATTCAGTTTCTGCTCGGCCTGCTGCTGGCTGAGCCCGGCCAGGCGCGGCACCACGACCTGCGCGGGCCCGGTGGACACCTGCAGGGTGACGGTCGAGCCCTTGTCGATGCGTGAGCCGCCGAGCGGCTGGGTGGCGATCACATTGCCCGCCGCCACTTTGCTGTCCGGTTTCTCCTGGATAGCCACGCTGAAGCCGGCCTTCTCCAGATCCCGTTGCGCCAGCGCCGAGTTCTTGTTTGACAGTTCCGGCACCGTCACCTGGTCGGGGCTCGCGCCGGGTCCGACCAGCACCCACAGCAGGGCGGCGATCAAGGCCACCGCGGCCGCCGCCCCGCCCGCGATGAGCGCGGTGCGGCGGGAGCGCCCGGGTTCGACGATCTCCTGTTCGGTGGTGTCGTCGCGGCGCTCGACGGTGCGGTAGCTGCGCGGCGGCGGCAGATCGTCGTCGAGGAAGTCGTTGCGATCCTGATCGCTCATCACGATGGGCGCGGTGGGCTTCTGCCCGCCCAGCACCCGGATCAGGTCGGCGCGCATCTCCGCCGCCGTCTGATACCGGTTGGCCGGGTTCTTGCTCATGGCCTTGAGCACGACCGAATCGAGTTCGCGCGGCACGCCCGGATGCACGTGCGACGGCAGCCGCGGATCCTCCCGGACGTGCTGATAGGCGACCGCGACCGGCGAATCACCGGTGAAAGGCGGTTCGCCGGTGAGGATTTCGTAGAGCACGCAGCCGACCGAGTACACGTCCGAGCGCGCGTCCACCTGCTCGCCGCGCGCCTGCTCGGGGGAGAGGTACTGGGCGGTGCCGATGACGGCGGCGGTCTGGGTCATCGGATTCGAGCTGTCGGCGATGGCCCGCGCGATGCCGAAGTCCATCACCTTCACCGCGCCCGCGCGATTGATCATGATGTTGGCGGGCTTCATATCCCGGTGCACGATGCCGTTGCGGTGCGAGAAGTCCAGCGCCGCACACACATCGGCGATGATCTCCATGGCCCGGCGGGGCGCCAGCGGCCCCTTGCCGCGCACGATATCGCGCAGCGTGTCGCCGTCCACGTACTCCATCACGATGTACGGCAGCGGTCCGCCGTCGACCTCGGCCTCGCCGGTGTCGTAGACGGCCACGATGGCCGGATGGTTCAGCGCCGCCGCGTTCTGCGCCTCGCGCTTGAAGCGCAGATAGAACGTGGGGTCGCGGGCCAGGTCGGCGCGCAGCACCTTGATCGCCACGTCCCGGCCGAGCCGCAGATCTCGCGCCCGGTGCACCTCGGACATACCGCCGAACCCGATGATCTCGCCCAGCTCATAGCGGGAGGAGAGATTCTTCGGGGTCGTCATGGCAGTCCTTGCTCGGGCAGGGGCAGTGAGTTGTTGCTCTGACCACGTATTCCGTTGCCCCCCGGGAACGGGAATCCGGTGGGCAGTTCGATTGTGGGCGGCTTCGGTTTGGTGGTCGAACCCGCCCCGGCCGTTGTGGTCGGTTCGACCGGTTTCGTGGTGGTCGGCGCCTTGGTCGTGGTCTTGGGGACCGTGGTCGGCGGCTCGGTGGTGGGCGGCACCGTGGTCGGCGGCGGTTCGTAGGTGGTGACCGGCGGCTCGTAGGTCGGCACCACCGGCTTCTCGCGGGTGGTGGTGGGCGGCACGGTGGTCGTGGTGGACGGCACCACCGGCGGCACCACGACGGCGCTGGACTTGGTGGGCGTCGGCGTGTCGGAGGTATTGCTGGACAGCAGCACGAACGCGGCCGCGGCGCCGAGGATCAGCGCGCCCACGCCGAGACCCGCGACGGCCTTCTGGTTATTGGTGAACCGGCCGCCGCCCTCGTCCCCGGCGAGCGGGGCGATGGTGGCCGGACCGACCGGTTGCTGCGCGCCGGACAGCAGCACCGTCTGGCCCTCGCCGGTGGACTGCGGCGGCGGGCCGGGCTGCCGCATGGGCTGCGGAGGGGTGGGATAGCGCGTGGTGGCCTGATCGGACCGCATCCCCGGAATGATCATGGTGGGTCCGGGCGGCAGCACCCGGGTGGCGCCGGTGGGCGGCACCGCCGGAATCCCGCCGGGCGGGGTCGGCCGGCGGCCCGAGCGCACCGCGGCCACCGCGTCGGCGAATTCGCCGCCGTTGCTGTAGCGCTGGGCCGGATCCTTGGCCATGGTGATCTCGATCAGCTCGCGCACGTTCGGCGGCAGATCCGCGGGCAGCGGCGGCGGGGTGTCGCGCACATGCTTCATGGCGACGGTCAGCGCGCCGTCGCCGGTGAACGGCCGCGCGCCCGAAAGCGCCTCGTAGCCCACCACTCCCAGCGAGTACACGTCCGACGCCGCGGTCGCGTCCTCACCGGTGGCCTGCTCGGGCGCGATGTACTGGGCGGTGCCCATCACCATGCCGGTCTTGGTCACCGGGGAGGCGTCCACCGCCTTGGCGATGCCGAAGTCGGTGATCTTCACCTGACCGGTCGGCGTCACGAGAATATTGCCGGGCTTCACATCCCGGTGCACCACGCCCGCGGCGTGCGCCACCTGCAGCGCGCGCCCGGTCTGCTCCAGCATGTCCAGGCCCTGCATGACCGAGAGCCGGTTCAATCGGTTCAGCACCGCGTTCAGCGGTTCGCCCTGCACCAATTCCATGACCAGATAGGCGGTTTCGCCGCCGGACGGGTCCAGGGTCTCGCCGTAGTCGTAGATCCCCGCGATACCGGGGTGATTGAGCTGCGCCGTCGTCCGCGCCTCGGTCCGGAACCGATGCCGGAAGGTCGGATCCGCGGAGAACTCCGCCTTGAGCACCTTCACCGCGACCCTGCGATCGAGCCGGGTGTCGAGCGCTTCCCAGACCTGACCCATGCCGCCGGTGGCGATCAGCCGCTGCAGCCGGTACCGGTCCGCGATCATCGCACCGTTGTTCAGCATTCGAGTCCCCGTCTACCTTGCACCTTCATGTCGTTCAGCCCCCCAGTCCGGCATCGAGCACCGCGCGCGCGACCGGCGCGGCCACCGAGCCACCGGTGGCGGCCAGCGCCCGGTCACCGCCGTTCTCGACGATGACCGCGATCGCGATCTTCGGGTTCTGTGCCGGCGCGAAGGCGATGTACCAGGCGTGCGGCGGGGTGTTGCGCGGGTCCGAACCATGTTCGGCGGTCCCGGTTTTCGACGCGATCTGGTAGGAGCGCGGCGCCGTGCCGCCCTGCGTGTTCTTCTCCGATTCGATCATCAGCGCGGTCAGCTGGGACGCGACCTGGGCACTGACCGCCTGCCCGACCGACATCGGCTTGACGGTCTCGAGCGTGCTCAGATCGGGGGCCGTCAGCTGATCGACCAGGTGCGGCTGCATGCGCACCCCGCCATTGGCGACGGTGGCCGCGATGACCGCGTTGTCCAGCGGCGTGATGGCCACATCCCGCTGCCCGATGCTGCTCTGCCCCAGGGCAGCGTTGTCGCCGATGGTGCCGACCGTGCTGTTGGCCCAGGGAATCGGAATGGAGGGATGCTCGCCGATGCCGAACGCGGCCGCCTCGTCCTTGAGTTTCGCCGCCCCCACCTTGATACCGAGGTCCACGAAAGCGGTGTTACACGAGTACTTGAACGCCTCGGTGAGCGATGCGGTCGGCCCGTCGCCCGGCCCGCAGTGGCTGCCGTTGTAGTTCTCGAGCGTGGTCTCGGTGCCCGGCAAGGTGATTCGCGAGGCGGCGGTGAGCTGGTCGTCCGGCTTGGCGATGCCGTTGGACAGCGCCGCGGCGGTCACCACCACCTTGAAGGTCGAGCCGGGCGGATAGGTCCGCGACACCGCGCGATTCATCATCGGCTCGTTCGGATCGTTGGCCAGCGAGGTGTACGCCTGCTTCTCGGTGGCGGCGTCATGGCTGGCCAGCAGGTTCGGATCGTAGGACGGCGTGGACACCATGGTCAGGATGCGCCCGGTGCTCGGCTCGATGGCCACCACCGAACCGGTGTAGCCCTTCGCCGTGAGCTGCTCGTAGGCGACCTTCTGCATGACCGGGTTGATGGTGGTGATCACATTGCCGCCGCGCGGATCCCGGCCGGAGATCATGTCGATGAGCCGGCGCCCGAACAGCTGATTGTCGGAGCCGTTGAGCACCGAGTCCTCGGCTCGCTCGATCCCGTTGCTGCCGTAGTTCATCGAGTAGAAGCCGGTCACGTTCGCGTAGGCGAAGGGATCGGTCGGGTAGGTGCGCAGGTACTTGTAGCGGTCGTCGGTCTCGACGGAACTCGCGAGCACGGTGCCCTGCGCGGAGATCTGGCCGCGCTGGCGGGCGTACTCGTCCAGCAGCACCCGGCGGTTGCGGGAGTCGCTGCGCAGTTCGTCGGCCTTGTAGACCTGCACGTAGGTGGCATTGGCCAGTAGGGCGACGACCATCACCATGACGGCCATGGCGACGCGGCGCAGCGGCGTGTTCACGCGACTCCCCCCTTGGGCCGGCGCACCATTTCGGTCGGCGCGTCGGCGATCGGCTCCGCCACTCGCTTCCGGGCCGGAATGGGCGCGCGGGCCGCGTCCGAAATCTTGATCAACAGGGCCAGCAGCGCGTAGTTGGCCAGCAGCGAGGAACCACCGTAGGAGACGAAGGGAGTGGTGAGGCCGGTCAGCGGGATCAGCTTGGTGACGCCGCCGACCACCACGAACAACTGGATGGCGATGGTGAAGGCCAGGCCCGCGGCCAGCAGCTTGCCGAAGCTGTCGCGAATGGCCAGCGCGGTGCGCAGCCCGCGCACGATGAAGATGGTGAACAGCATCAGCACCGCGGCCAGCCCGATCAGGCCCAGCTCCTCGCCGATGGTGGTGATAATGAAGTCGGTCTTGGCGAACGGCACCTGCGAGGGCCGGCCGCTGCCGAGTCCGGTTCCCGCCAATCCGCCTGTCGCCAAACCGAACAGCGACTGCGAGATCTGGTAACCGGTGTTGTTGAAGTCGTCGAAGGGGTGCAGCCAGGTCTCCACGCGCACCCGCACGTGCCCGAACATCTGGTACGCGAACACGAATCCGATGCCCAGCAGCACCAGGCCGATGGCCACCCAGCCCACCCGCTCGGTCGCGATATACAGCATGACCAGCACGGTGGCGAAGATCAGCAGCGAGGTGCCGAGGTCCTTCTCCAGCACCAGCACGCCGACGCACACCACCCAGACCGCCAGGATCGGGCCCATATCGCGGGCGCGCGGCAGTTCCATCCCGAAGACGTGCTTGCCGGCGGCGGTGAACAGGTCACGCTTGGCGACCAGCACCCCGGCGAAAAATATGATCAGCAGGATCTTCGCGAACTCGCCGGGCTGAACGCTGAAGCCCGGCAACCGGATCCAGATCTTGGCGCCGTTCACCTCGGAGAAGCCGCTGGGCAGCAACGCGGGCACGGCCAGTGCCACCAGACCGACGAGTCCGAGCGTGTAGGCGTAGCGGGCCAGGGTGCGGTAATCGCGCAGCACGATCAACAGGCCCATGAAAACCACCATCCCCAACCCCGTCCACAGCACCTGCTGATTGGCATCGGGGGAGGGGATGGGCTTGGAAGCGAAGATCGCATCCTGCTTCTCGGCCAGGTCCAGGCGATGGATCAGCACCAGCCCCAGTCCGTTGAGCAGCGCCACGATCGGTAGTAGGAGCGGGTCCGCGAAGGGTGCGAAGCGCCGCACCGCCAGGTGCGCCACCCCGAACAGCGCCAGATAGGCCGCCCCGAGTTTGGCGATGTCCCAGGTGATGGACTGTTCCTGGCTGGCCTCCACCAGCACCAGCGACACCGTGGTGATCAGCGCCGCCAAACCCAGCAGCAGCAGTTCCACGTTCCGCCGGGTGGACGGCGGTGGCGCGGGAGCGAATCCGCCCGGGGGACTGGGAAAAGCCCCAGCGGACGGCGGTGGCGGGGCGGACATCAGTCCGTCCACCTGCAGTTCTGCCCCGGGGTCTGCGGTGCGGTCGTGGTGGTGACCGGCGGGGTGGGCTGATCGGACTTGGCCGGAGACAGCGGCTTTTCACCCCCGGGCGCGGGCGTGTTCGCGTCGGGCGCGGTGCTGGTCGGGGCCGCCGGCGTGGTGGTGGCGGTGGGCTGCTGACCCGTGCCGGTGGTGCCGGTGGTGCCGGTGGGGTTGGTCGGCTGCTGGCCGGCCTGCTTGTCGCACACCGGCAGCAGTTCCTTCTCGGCGAGCGCGCGCATCTGCTTGACGGCTTCCTCGCGCGAGCCCGGCGGCAGGCCCTTGTCCACCGAATCGCGGCCGCTGGGGCGCAGATCGGTGAGTTTGAGTTCGGCGCATCCGCCCGGGAAGGAGGTGCCGGGCGCGACCAGGGTGAGTTCACCGGTCTTGGTGACGCAGCCGATCTGGTCCACATCGCGGATCGAATAGCCCAGTACCGAACCGGGCAGGCCGCGCAGGATCACCACTTTGCCGCTCTCGGCGCCCACGTAGTAGTTGCTGCGAATCATGTTGTAGCCGACCGTCAATCCCGCGCCGATGGCCACCAGCAGCGCCACCGAGAGTGCGATCCAGCGCACCTTGTGACTCTTCTTGGGCGGTTCGGGCTCGGCCGGCTGCACCTGTCTGCGCGGTGCGGCGCGCGGCGGGCGCATGGCGGCGGCCCGGCCGGCTGCGGTGTTCGGCGGCGGCGTGTCCTCGTCCTGGCCGGAGGCCGCGCCCGCCACGATCGGATGCGACTGCCCGTAATCCAGATCGATGACGTCGGCGACGACGACGGTGACATTGTCGGGACCGCCACTGCGCAAAGCCAATTCGATGAGCCGGTCCGCCGACTCGTCGGTGCTGCCCTCGCGCAGGGTGTTGGCGATGGTCTCGTCGCTCACCACATCGGACAGGCCGTCCGAGCACAGCAGATAGCGGTCCCCGGCCCGGGCTTCGCGCACGACCAGGGTCGGCTCGATCTCGTTGCCGGTGAGCGCGCGCATGATGAGCGAGCGTTGCGGATGGGTGTGGGCCTGCTCCGGCGTGATCCGCCCCTCGTCGACCAGCGACTGCACGAAGGTGTCGTCGCGGGTGATCTGGGTGAGCTCGCCGTTGCGGAGCATGTAGGCGCGGGAGTCGCCGATATGCGCCAGGCCGAGTTTGCGGCCCGCGAACAGGATGGCGGTGAGCGTGGTGCCCATGCCGTCCAGTTCCGGCTCTTCCTCGACCTGGTCGGCGATGGACGCATTGCCTTCGTGGACAGCGCGATCCAGCTTGCCGAGCAGATCGTCGCCCGGTTCGTCGTCGTCGAGATGGGCCAGCGCCGCGATCATCAACTGCGAGGCGACTTCACCGGCGGCGTGGCCGCCCATGCCGTCCGCGAGCGCGAGCAGCCGCGCACCGGCGTAGACGGAGTCCTCGTTGTTGGCTCGGACGAGACCGCGGTCGCTACGCGCTGCGTAGCGGAGAACAAGTGTCACGATCGCAGCTCGATCACTGTCTTACCGACACGGACAGGGGTACCGAGCGGGACTCGGACCGGGGTGGTGACCTTCGACCGGTCGAGGTAGGTCCCATTGGTGGAACCGAGATCCTCGACGTACCAGTCCTCCCCGCGCGGCGACAGGCGCGCGTGGCGGGTGGATGCGTAGTCGTCGGTGAGGACCAGTGTGGAGTCGTCCGCGCGCCCGATCAGCACCGGCTGCGAGCCGAGTGAGATGCGAGTGCCGGCGAGTGAACCCTGAGTCACCACGAGATATTTGGCGCCCTTCTGGCCCCGGCGGAAAGACGGGAGCACCGCGGAACCGCCTGCGGCCCGCGGCGCGACCCGGAGACCGGAAGCCGCGTAGATATCGCTGCGCAAGGTACGGAGCACCGCCCACACGAACAGCCACAGCAGCAGCAGGAACCCCGCGCGCGTCAGTTGCAGGATCAATCCCTGCACGGTGCTCCACCTCCTGTTGGACCGTGTCGTAGGTACGGCTCGCCGACCCCCAACCGGTGTTGTGCTCGGGTTTCCGCCGCGAGTGTTGGCAGCATCATAGGGCCGACGACCGGTTGCGATCACGATACGACCGAGGAAATGTCAGCCATATCGTGACCTGCATCGCGAGCTTACGGGATCAGACGATCCGGATCAGGATCTCGGAATGCCCGGCGCGGATGACATCCCCGTCGGCCAGCTGCCAATCCTGGACGGGCGACCCGTTGACCAGCGTGCCATTGGTCGAACCGAGGTCCGAGAGCATCGCGGTCTGGCCGTCCCAGCGAACTTCGATGTGCCGCCGGGAAACTCCGGTATCGGGCAGGCGGAAGTGTGCGTCCTGACCGCGACCGATGATGTTGGAACCTTCGCGCAACTGGTAGGTGCGGCCCGAGCCGTCGTCCAGCTGCAGGGTGGCCGAGTAGCTGGAGCCGCCGCGCGCGGGCGCGTAGCCGCCGCCCTGCTGGCCGTAACCCGGCTGCTGTCCGTACCCCTGATCGTCGGCGTAACCGCCCTGCTCGGGGTACTGGCCGCCGTAGCCGCCCTGCTGGCCGTAGCCCTGCTGATCGCCGTAACCCTGGTCGTACCCGGGCTGCTGCTGGCCGTAGCCCGGCTGCTGTCCGTAACCCGGGTCGGCGTAGCCCTGCTGATCGGCGTAACCCTGCTGGCCGTAGCCCTGCTGGTCGGCGTAGCCCTGGTCGTACCCGGGCTGACCGTAGCCAGGCTGCTGCTCGTAACCCTGCTGGCCGTACCCGGGCTGCTGCCCGTACGCCTGCTGGTCGCCGTAGCCGCCCTGCTGCCCGTAGCCCTGATCGGCGTAACCACCCGGCTGGCCGCCGCCGTAACCGGCGCCGCCCTGCTGGTTGTAGTCGTAGCCGTTCTGGTAGTCGCTGTAGCCCTGTTGCTCCGAGCCGCCGTAGCCGCCCTGCTCCGGGTACTGCGAGCCGCCACGGCCGTACTGGTCGTAGCCCTGCTGCTGTCCACGGCTCGCCGGCGGCGGCGCGTACCCGCGGTTTCGGGGATCGGACTCCGCGGGCTCACGGCTTGGGTCGTAGCCTGAGTTCTGCGTCATGGGGCCAGCTCCTGGTTGCGGGTCGGTTCGTTGTGGGCGTTCAGGTCTGCGTGCCGGGCTTGCCCTGCCGGCTGCGTCGGGGTCGACGCGACCGCGTGTCCTGAACTGTCCGGTGTGCAGCGTAGGTGATGCCTCGAACTCCACGTGCACTTCGCCGTAGGTCTGCCACCCTTGGTCGCGGATGTAGTCCTGTAGATGTTTGGCGAAAGCGCGGATGGCGAGGTCGTGATCAGCCTGTCCGTCACCCTGGACGAGCTTGCCCAGATCCGACTCGTTGACCGTGATCACATAGCTGTTCGGGGCCAGGAGATGACCGCCGCCGAGATCTTCGATGTGGTCGGCGGCTTCGCGCTGCAAGGCCGCTTCGACCTCCGCGGCGACCACACTGCCGCCGAACACCCGGGCGAAGACGTCACCCACGGCACCCTGGAGGCGACGTTCGAATCGCGAAACGATACCCATCGCCCCTCCTCTCGGGTCTCGACGCTCCCTATGTGAGCGTGCGTCGTGTCGTGGTGGTGGTGTGACGCCGTGGATCGCGCGGTGTTGTGCTCAGTGTGCCCCCGGAACACCGACACGCGAACGTGGCGTGTCGCCGTAGGGACACGGTGATTGCATGATATCCACGATCGTCCACACCTGTAACTCTTGAAGACCGCTCCGGGTTCCCGGGGTGCGATCCACTGCTCGCACCGTCGATAACCAGGCGATTTCGTTTTGGTGGATACCCCGTGATACGTTTCTTAAGTCGCTCGGGCGAGTGGCGGAATGGCAGACGCGCTGGCTTCAGGTGCCAGTGTCCGTAAGGACGTGGGGGTTCAAGTCCCCCTTCGCCCACCAGACAGAAGACCCGGTCCGTTCGGACCGGGTCTTCTGTCGTTTCCGGGGACGTTCCGAGGGCCCGGCCGGGCGGGTCCGCTGAGTGGGACTGCGCGCCAAGTGATTTCCGATGCGAAACCGCAGGTGAAACCTTTTGTGACGAGGATCTCAGGGGCGCTGCCGAACCTGCCGGGAAGGCGGTTGCCGAAGGTCCCGGAAGTGGTCTCGGCGGGGTGAAAATTGATTGCCGGAAGGTATCGGGTGGGGTATGCGCCCGATTTTCATCCAGTTATGCCTGATGCGAGTTTAGGCAAATCTAGGTTAAACAAACTTCGAGTTTGTTTGACTGTCGGCGACCGCTAGGCAAAGGTCGCCAGCTGGGGTGAAACGCCAGTTGAACGCGGGTTGAACCGATCATGGACGGCAATCTCGCGAGTTTTCGGCAAACCGTCCGGCAGGGGTCTGGACGAGTTCCGTGCAAGGGGTCGAAACGGGCGCTCGAATACTGCCGGGCGGAAGGTTTTCGGAGCTTCCGCAGACCGCCCGCAAAGCGGATGCCGACAATTAGCGATCGTGGCGTGTTGCCCACGGGGACGGCGTGTTTCGCCTGGTCGCGTTATACGCCCGGGTGGCAAGTCGGAGGTTGCGTAGCCATAACGATTGTGTAGAGTCGTCGGCAACGCTGGCCGCAGCTGAGCCGGACTCGCTGCGGCCAGTGGAAATCAAATCCCGGGTTGCCGGTGACTACGAAGTCGCCCCTACCGCAACCACTTCCGGGTGTCCCTGCGCCGAGTAACTCGGCATGTGCTCCACCGCTTCCCCGGCCGCCTCGGCCTCCTGATCCAGCACCACGCGCCGGCCGTGACCGAACACATAGGCCAGGAAAGCGATCTCGGCGAGCGCGCCGATCCCGATCCGCACCGCCGTCGGCAATCCGCTGGGCGTCACGAAGCCCTCGATGAAACCCGACACCAGCAGCACCAGCACCAGGCCCAATGCGATCACCGCGGTCGCCCGTCCCTGCCGGGCCATGGCCTGCGGCCGGGATTCGCGGCCCGGATCGATCAGCGTCCAGCCCAGCTTCAGGCCCGCGCCGCCGGCCACGAAAATGGCGGTCAGCTCCAGCATTCCGTGCGGCAGGATGAAACCGAAGAAGGCGTCCAGGCGTCCGGCCTCGGCCATCAGCCCGCCGCTGACGCCCACGCTCACCGCGTTCATGAACAGCACGTAGAGCGCGGGCAGGATGAGCACGCCGGTGAAGAGGGCGGCCGCGGCCACCCCGGCATTGTTGGTCCACACCTTGGCGGCGAACGCGTCGTGCGGATGTTCGGAGTAGTAGTTCTCGAACTCGCCGCCGGGCCGGGTCAGCGCGGTGTTGTCGGCATCGATGCCCAGCTTCCTGCGCGCCGACTCGGATACGGCCACCCACCAGCCCATCGCCGTCGATGTGAGCAGGAACACCGCCGCCACCGACACCCACCACGGCCACGAGCGATACAGCGCCGCCGGGAACCGCACGGTGAAGAACCGGCCGATCTCGGCGGCCGTGTCCACCCGCGCGCCCAGTACCCGGCCGCGCGCCCGGGTCAGCACCACCGACAGTCCCGCGATCAGATCCGGATCCGCCGACCGTGCCTGCAAACCGGCCAGCTGTTGCGAGGCGAGGCGATACAGCCGCACCAGTTCGTCGGCCTCCGCGCCGGACAGGCGCTTACGCCGGGTCGCCAGCAGCTGGAGTCGGTCCCAGGCCGGTTTGTGCACGAACGTGTACGCGTCCAGATCCATAGGGTGCCCTCCTGCGCTACAGCTGAAAGAATGCTAGCCAGGTAATCCGACAAGTTCACGGGACGAACCAGCATGGCGCTTTTCACCACCGGCGAGGCCGTCGCCGTCGAGCTGCCGATCGCGCGCATCCCGACCCGGGGCGCGGCGTTCCTGCTCGACGCGCTGACGCAGTTGATCGGCGGGTTCCTGCTGGTGCTGCTCACCCAGGGACTACTGGAATGGTGGGGCGCGGACGATGCCTGGCGGAGCGCGGCCGGGGTGGTGTGCGTGGCTTTCGCGCTGATCGGATATCCGGCCATCTTCGAAACCCTGTCCAGCGGAAGGTCGCTCGGCAAGATGGCGTTCGGCCTGCGCGTGGTGCGCTCGGACGGCGGGCCGGTGGATTTCCGGCATGCCATCACCCGCGCGCTGTCCGGGCTCGTCGACTTCTGGCTGCTGGGCACCGGACTGGTCGCCATCGTCACCTCGCTGTGCTCCCCGAACGCCCGCCGCGTGGGTGACGCGCTCGCGGGCACGGTCGTCGTGCACGAGCGCAGCCGCATTCCGTTCGCCGCGCTCGCCGCGCCGCCGCCGTGGCTGGCGGGCTGGGCGCGCTCGCTGGATCTCTCCGGCCTGCCCGACGATCTCGCACTCGCCGTGCGCCGCTACCTGATTCGCTTTCCCACCCTGACCCCCGCAGCCCAGGACCACCTGGGCCGCACCCTGGTCCTCACCGTCTGCGCGCGCCTGCGGGTACCGCCGCCGAACGGCTATCCGCCCCTGCACATCCTGGGCGCGGTGCTCGCCGAACGGCAGCGCCGGGCCCTCCCGGTCCCGCAATACCTCCCGGCCCCACCTATTCAATTCCCCCAGCGCGTGGCCTGATTCTCGGACCCGAAGGCGAGCGCTGGCTCAGAGCGCCCCGGTTTGCTTGAGCTCCAGGTACTCGTCGGCGAGTGCGCCCGGCAGCTGGTCCGGAGCGGCCGCGATCACGCGGACGCCGATGCGGCGCAAGGTTTCCCGGGCCACCGCGTGCTCGGCGATGATGTTCTCCGCCGCGGCGGCGTTGTAGAGGTCGTCGAGCCCGGAGCGCCGGGAGGCGGCGGCCGCCACCTCCGGATCGGTGACCGAGACGACCAGCACGCGGTGCCGGTCGGTGAGCACCGGGAGGACCGGCATCAGACCTTCGGTCACGATCGCGGCATCCAGGTGCGTGAACCAGACCACCAGGCTGCGGCGGCGGGCGCGTTGCAAGGTGGCGCGCAGCAGGCCGCGATAGTCGGTGTCCACCAGTTCCGGGGTGATCCCGGCCAGCGCGTGCATGAGCTTGAGCTGCAGGCGTTTTCCGCCGATACCGCGCACCTCGGTGCGGACCCGGCGGTCGTAGGCCAGCAGATCCACCGAATCGCCGCCCGCCGCCGCCAGCCCGCCGAGCAGCAGCGCCGCTTCGATGGTGGCGTCCAGGCGGGTGCCGTCGCCGACCCGGCCCGCGCTCACCCGGCCGGTATCCATCAGCATGACCACGTGCCGATTGCGTTCCGGCCGCCAGGTGCGCACCAGCACGTCCTTGGCGCGCGCGGTGGCCCGCCAGTCGATGGTGCGGACATCGTCCCCGGCCACATACTCACGGAAGGAATCGAATTCGGTGCCCTGCCCGCGCAGGATGGTGGTGTTGCGGCCCTCCAGATGCTGCAACTGCTTGACCTTGGATGCCAGCAGTTTCTCGCTGCGGAACGGCGGCAGCGCGCGCAGCCGGGCGGGAACGTCCCGGCGCACCTGACGGCCCGCCATGCCCAGCGGGCCGAACAGCCGCACCGTCACCGGTCCCGCCACCCGGTCGCCGCGATAGGCGGGGGTGAGCTCGGTGTGCAGCCGGATCTTGCTGTTGGGCGGCAGCCGCAGCCGATGGGCGCGTCGATCGGCGTGCGCGCTGGCGGGCCAGTCATCCCACAGCCGCCCGCGCAGGCCCCGCGTGCCGGTATTGACCGCGACCAGTTCCACTTCGATGCTGCGGCCCGAACGCACGGTGGTGATCGGTTCGCGCGAGAACTCCAGGGCGGCGGGCGATCCCATCGCCGCCAGATCGACCAGTACCAGCAGCGCCAGCAGGGCCGTCCCCGCCGCCACCCCGATCCAGGACGGCAGCACCAGGGTGACGAGCAGGGCCACGACGGCGGCGGTGAGCGCCAGCCGGCCGGTGACGACCACGGTCTAGACCGGAACGGGGACGGACAGCAGCAGCGACGCCATCACGCCCTCGGCGGTCACGCCCTCCACCTCGTGCTCGGGCTTGAGGTGCAGCCGATGCCGGAGCACCGCCGTCGCAACGGCTTTCACATCGTCGGGGGTGACGTAGCCGCGCCCGTTCAACCAGGCGAAGGCGCGCGCGGCGGCCATCAGCGCGGTCGCGCCGCGGGTGGACGCGCCGTGCGCGACGGCGGGGGAGGTGCGGGTGGCGCGGCACAGATCCACGATGTAGGCCAGCACTTCCGGGCTCAGCGTCACCTGGGCGACGGCGGCACGGGCGACGGCCAGATGCGCGGCGTTCGCCACCGGGCGCAGGCCGGCCCCGGCCAGATCGCGCGGATCGAAACCGGCGGCATGGCGTTGCAGAATGCGGAATTCGTCGTCGCGGCCGGGCAATTGGATATCGACCTTGAACAGGAACCGGTCCAGCTGCGCCTCCGGCAGCGGATAGGTGCCCTCCTGCTCGATCGGATTCTGGGTGGCGATCACCACGAACGGATCCGGCAGCGGCTGCGGCACGCCGTCCACCGAAACCTGCCGCTCCTCCATGGATTCCAGCAGCGAGGACTGGGTCTTCGGGGGCGTGCGGTTGATCTCGTCGGCCAGCAGCAGATTGGTGAACACCGGGCCGCGCCGGAAGGTGAACTCGGCCGAATGCGGATCGTAGATCTGCGAACCGGTCACATCGCCGGGCATCAGGTCCGGGGTGAACTGGATGCGCGCGTGCTCCAGATCCAGGGCCTCGGCCAGCGCGCGCACCAGCAGCGTCTTGGCCACGCCCGGAACGCCTTCCAGCAGCACATGCCCGCGGCACAGCAGCGCCAGCACCAGGTACATGACGGCGTGGTCGTTGCCGACGACCGCCTTGCCGATCTCGCCGCGCAACGCCAGCAGCGCCTGTTGCGCCTGCTGGGTGGTGGGGGAGTGGTTGGTGTCCAGCTTTTCGGTGTTCAGCTTGTCCAGGGGCTGAGACTGGGTCACAAGACCTCCGCTTCGATCCATTCGAGTTGTGCGGCCACGAGTTCCAGCGTGGCCCGGTCGGCGACCGGGTCGTAGAGGGCGGCGCGGACCGAACCGGGGTCCGCGCCGGTGCGACCGGCGATGGCGGCGACCACCAGTTCCGGTGGGGCGTCCGCGGTCACGTGCAGCGCGGGCCGCAGGCGGCGCAGCGCGGCCGCCCGCAGTTTCGCCGCCACATGATCGTGATCGCGGGATTTGCGATACAGCCCGGCCTGCCCGGTCAGCAGTTCGTTGGCGGGCGCCTCCACCGGACGGGGTTCGCCGACCACCGCGCCGCGCCGCCGGCCGCGCCAGCAGATGACGATCACCCAGACCAGCAGCCACTGGGTGCCGCCGAAAGCCAGCCAGCCGGGCAGGCTTTCGAAGATGGAGTCGTCGCCCTCGCCGAAATCCGGGTTGATATCGGGCTGGTCCGGGGTCTCCGGTTTGGGCGGCGGCGTTGTCGGCTTGTCGGGGACGTCCGGGGCGCTCACATGCATGAGCGCGTAGATGAACAGGAACAGCAGCAGCGCGCCGAGGATGGCGGCCCAGAAACGCCAATCCCGCAGCAGCGCGGGCCATTCGACAGGCTCGCGGTCGCCTTTGCCCTTGCGGGCTGGGCGGCGCTTGCGGGCTTTGCGTTTCTCCGCGCCGACCTCGACCGGTTCGGACTTCGGCGGCGGCGCGATCGAGAACCGGTCGGCGTGCTCCAAGCGCCGGTACTCGGCCTCGGTGGCGGGGCGGCCGCCGTAGACGATCTCGTCGAAACTGTGTGCCACCGGCGGCAATTCGACCGCCTCGGCGGGCATGGCGGTGGTCGCGGCGCGGGCGGTCTCCTGCGCCGTCCGGCCCGGCTCCACCTCGAGTACGCCGCGCTGCTCGAGTCCGCGCGAGACGGCCCGATAGCGTTCCCGCAGCGCGACACCGAATTCGGCGCGCTGGGCGGCGGCCTCGGCGGCGGCCAGATGCGCGGCGGCGGGGCCGAGCGTGGGCGGCGGGGGCGTCGGGGCGGCGAACTGGCCGGGGGGAGTGGTCGGTTCGGTCACCGGGCGCCCTCCACCGGTACGGCGATATCCCAGCCCTCGCGGCGGCAGCGGCGGTCGACATAGCTGACCACCCGGGTCGCCGACTCGACCACTTCGCCGAACGCGAGCACGCACATGGCCAGGCAGATCAATACGACGGTGACCGACCAGCGATGGGTGCCGAAGATGCCGGACAGGAAACCCCACAGCGTGAAGATCGGGAGCGCGATCACCAGCGCGAGCAGGAAGCGGTGATAGAGCCAGATGCCGACGGTCTGCCATTCCGACCCGGCGGCAAGCAGTTTCGCGCGGGCGGCGGCCGGACGGTAGGCGGCCGATTCCTCGAAGATGACGACCACGGTGGTGAAGCGCCGTCCGCGCAACCAGGCCAGCCAGATGACGGCCATCGGGAAGGTGACGATCAGCGGGGTGCCGAGTGCGAGCACGCCGAGGGCGACCAGGGTGAACACGATCGAATAGGCGAACAGCGGACCCGCCTGCGCGGCAAGCCGATTCAGCGCCGCGCGCCAGGTGAGCGGCGGTTGACCGTGCACCGCGGCCAGCACGACCGGCACCGTCACGCCGCGCACGAACATCCGCATGGCCCAGGCGCACAACAGCCCGCCGAGCAGCGCGCCCCAGAAGGTTCCGGCATCGGACTCATCGGTGGCGGCGGCGACCAGCACGGCCACGCCGATGGTGAGCAACGCGGCCACCGTGGCGGCGACACCGGCCAAGGCCAGCAGCGTCTTGAGCCGCGTCTGGATCAACCCGAACGGCAGGTCCAGCAGTTCGCGGAACTGCAATGGACGGAACGGCACCGGCGCGGGATCTGCGATCGGTTCCCCCACCGAGCCGGTCGGCGGACCGACAGAGTCGGCGGCGGCTGGCAACACGCCGCCGAGTTTAGCTTGACCAGCCCGTTCAGGCGCTCGTTGTTTTCCGGGGGCGTCAGGAGTCGCGGGCGAGCAGGCGCGCGACGACCTGCTTGTACAACTCCGGGTCGATGGGCGGCAGGCCGATCAGGGCGCGCAGGTAGACGCCGTCGCCGACCAATTGCACGATCTCGGCCTGGACCGGGTCCGGGATCTCGCGGTCCAGCGGCGCGCGCCAGGACGCCAGGATTTCGGTGAAGGCGCGATCGGTTTCCGCATGCCCGGTGTCCTGCGAGCCGTCGATGGTGCGCATGGCCGCGAGCATCGAGCGATACAGCGCGAGTTCGACGGCGTCGGCATTGTCGTCCGGATGCGGGGCCTGGAGATACCACTCGGCCACCGAACGCCCTTGTTCCTGGGCGGTTTTCACCTGATCGTCGGCGCGTTCGCCGACCCGGCGCAGCAGTCCCGCCAGCAGCGCGTCCTTGCTCTTGAAGTGATAGAGCAGGCCGCCCTTCGACACCCCGGCCTTGGCGGCCACGTTCTCCAGCGTCACCTGGGACATGCCTTTGTCGAGCAGCAGGTTCTCGAGCGCGTCGAGGATCTTCTCCCGGGTCGTCGTCACATCTCGGAACTGTACCGCCAGCGGTGAGCTGTACCGTCCGGACGGTTAATTGTGTTACTGTACCGTCTGGACGGTTCAACTCTGAGAGAGAAAGTCGATGACCACCCAACCCACCGCCCGGTCCGGAACCACGACCCCGGCGGACACCCACGCACCCACCGCCCAGCACCTCCACCTCGGAACGGCCGCCGCACCCAAGGCGCGGCCGCGGGATTGGGCCGGACTCGGCGTGCTCGCCCTCGCGCTTCTCCTTATTTCTGTGGACGCCACCGTGCTCGATCTGGCGGTCCCGTCCATCACCGCCGATCTCGCGCCCACCACGCCGCAGCTGCTGTGGATCATCGACGTGTACTCGTTCGTGCTGGCCGGTCTGCTGGTCACCATGGGCACGCTCGGCGATCGCATCGGGCGGCGGAAGCTGTTGCTGATCGGTGCGATCGGGTTCGCGGTGGCCTCGGCGCTGGCCGCCTGGGCGATCAGCCCGGCCATGCTCATCGCGGCCCGCGTGCTGCAGGGTGTCGCGGGTGCGACGCTCATGCCCGCCACCCTCGGCCTGATTCGGTCGATGTTCCAGAACGCGCGCCAGCGCACCCTCGCCATCTCGGTGTGGGGCGCCATGGCGGCCTCGGGTGCGGCGTTCGGTCCGCTGCTCGGCGGCTGGATGCTGGAGCACTTCTGGTGGGGCTCCGTATTTTTGGTGAACCTGCCGGTCATGGCCGTGCTGGTGCTGGCGGCTCCGCTGCTGGTGCCGGAATCGCGCGACCCGAACCCGGGCCGTTTCGATCTGACCAGCGCGGCGCTGTCCATGCTGGCGCTGATCCCGATCGTGTACGCGGTCAAGGAGTTCGCGGCCCACGGCCCGAGCCTGAACCTGCTCATCGCGGCGAGCGTCGGCGTGGTGTCGGGTTACGTGTTCATCCGCCGCCAGCAGGGGCTGGCGGCGCCGCTCATCGACCTGGACCTGTTCCGGCTGCCGCAGTTCCGGGCCGCCGTGTTCACCAACCTGCTGTCGGTGTTCGCGCTGGCCGGCGTGCTGTTCTTCGGTTCGCAGTACCTGCAGTTGGTGCTCGGCAAGTCGCCGCTGGAGGCCGGCCTGCTGCTGATCCCCGGCACCATCGGTTCGATGGTCGGCGCGCTGGTGGCGGCCTGGCTGGTGCGCTGGTGGCGTCCGGCCACCGTGCTCGCGGGTTCCCTGGTGACGGTGGCGACGGGCGCGACGCTCTACTGGTTGCTCCCCACCGATCCGTCCGGTTCGGTGACCCCGTTCATCGTCGGCTTCCTGCTCATCGGCCTCGGTGAGGGTGTGGCACTGACGGTTTCGTCCGACATGATCGTCAGCACCGCCCCCGAAGCGCGTGCCGGCAACGCCGCCGCCATCTCGGAGACCGCCATGGAAATGGGCATCGCCTTGGGCGTCGCCGTCCTCGGCAGCGCCGTCATGGCCGCCTTCCGCAACGGACTGGACCTGACCCACGTCCCGTCCGACCGGGTAGACGCGGCCCGCGAATCCCTCGGCGGCGCGGTCGAAACCGCCAAGGCGCTCCCGCAACCGGCATCCGGTGAACTACTGAACTCGGCGCACTCCGCCTTCGTCAGCGGCATCCACCTGGCCGCCACCGGCACCACCCTGATCCTCCTGATCACGGCAGTGGTCGCCTACCGCGCCGCAACCAAGCGCCATCCCACAGCCTGATCCAGAGCCCGGTTGACCGCCGGCCTTGTCGAGCGGCATCGTGCCCTGGTGTGGCCTGGTCGGGCGGTGGCCTAGCCCCTGATGTGGCCTCTCCCCGGGCGGCGGCCCACCCCTTTTGGCTCGGGGTTTCAGGGGCTTGCCCCTGAGGACCCCAGGAGTGGGAATTCTCTCGCAGTCATGCTGTGAAAAAGCCTGTGGCCCGCATGTTTCCGTGTTCTACGTGAAACATTGCGGGCCACGGTCGTCGCGGGCTAGGCCGTGTTTCGAAAGTGGTGCCCGTTGGGAGGTGCCGCTTCGTGGCACGTCTCAATGTGTGAGCTGGAAGGTGTTGTCCGCGTTGGCGAATGGGTGAGGTCTCCGGTATTGAAGTTGTTCGACCAAGAAGCAACTGAACACCGGAGACCTCGTGCCCAGCGTAGCGGTGACCAGGCGCGCGGACCTGACCGACGCCCAATGGGCGCGGTTGGCACCGCTGCTGCCTCGTGGTAAGAAGGCGGGACGCCCGCCGAAGTGGACGAAACGACAGCTCATCGACGGGATTCGGTGGCGGGTGCGGGTCGGCGCACCGTGGCGGGACGTGCCCGAACAGTACGGACCGTGGCAGACGGTGTACGGGTTGTTGCGCCGTTGGCAGCGCACCGGGATCTGGGAGTTGATCCTGAAAGGGCTGCAGGCGATCGCCGACGCGGCCGGTTCGATTGTGTGGGAGGTGAGCGTGGACTCCACCATCGCCCGCGCGCACCGGCACGCCGCGGGTGCCCGCCGCGACGGTGCCGCCCAGGTCGAACCGCCCGGTGGGGTCGAGGTCGAACCCGACGATCATGCCCTGGGCCGTTCGCGGGGCGGCTGGAGCACGAAAACCCATCTGGCCACCGAGCAGGGGCGCAAAACCTTGTCGATCGTGATCACCGCGGGTCAGTGTGGGGACAGCCCGCAGTTCACCGCGGTGCTCGACGGCATCGCCGTGCCCCGTCTCGGGAAGGGCCGCCCGCGCACACGCCCGGACCGGGTGCGCGGCGACAAGGCGTACGCGTCGGCCGCCAACCGTGCCCACCTGCGTCGACGCGGAATCAAGGCGACGATCCCCGAGAAGAGGGACCAGCGCGCTCACCGGAAGAAGAAGGGTTCCGCCGGGGGCCGTCTCCACGCTTTCGACGCCGAGGACTACAAGCTGCGCCATGCCGTGGAGTGCGGGATCGCGCAACTCAAGGAAAACCGTGCGGTGGCAACACGATTCGACAAACTCGCGGTCCGCTACCTGGCCACCGTCCGCATCGCCGCGATCAACCAGTGGCTCCGCCACGGGTGAGAGCCAGCCACCCCCACCCACTTTCGAAACACGGCCTAGTCCTTCTTGCCGGGTGGGAGTTCGCGTGGGCCGCGGTATTCCAGTTCGGGGTTGTTGCGGCCGGAGAGGGCGTCCTGCTGGGGGGTGGGCGGGAGCGGATAGCCGGGTTCGACCACCTGGCCGGGCTGGAGCTGGCCGTAGGCGGGGTACTGCTGGTACGGCTGGTTGACCGAGGCCGCCATGCGCTCGGCGTAGACGTGCTGGGGGGAGCCGGGCGGCAGTTGGTAGCCGTACTGCTGTTGCGGAACGTATTGCGGCTGCGGCGCGTACACCTGTTGTTGCGGGGCCGCCGAATCCTGGGAGTCGACGGTCACCTTGCGGGTGCGGCGCAGTGTGAAGGTGATTTCCTCGGCTTCCTCGAACGCCTGCCGCACGGTGCGCAGCGGATGCGTCGCGGTATCGATGGCATTGGCCACGAATGACGGCACCAGCGGCCGGATCCAGCGGGCGGCGGTATCGGTGAACGGCACGGTGCCGATGATCGGGAGTTCCAGTCCGCCACCCTTGTTCGCGGGGGCGGGAGCGGGACTCACCGGCACGGCCGGGACGAGGGCTCCGCCGGGCTGCGCCGGAGCCAGCATGCCGGGGGCGAGCTGGGCGGGCAGGTTCGGCGTGTGTGTCACGATCCCCTCCTGGGACACGGAGCTTTCCTTTCGGTCTCCGGCCGACGTTCCGGCCGGTAGTTCATGCTGTGCGGCCCGGTCGAATTCGGCCACGGCGCGCTGGGCGGGCTCGGTGATGCCGATCTCGAAATTGCCGATGGCGGCGATGATGCGGCGGCGCTGCTGTTCCCGGTCGATGGCGGTATCGGCGTGCGCGGCCAATTTGGCTGCCGTGAGCTGTTGTTCGGCGCGCAGCGCCTCGGTCTCCACCCGCACCTCGGCCTGCTTGAGCGCGATGGCCGCGGTGGTGGCCTGGTCGATGCGGTCGGTCTCGGTGCGCACCTCGATCTCGCGATCGAACGAGGTCTCACCGCGCCACCGGCGCAGCAGCAGCGGCAGCAGGGCCAGCGTGATCAGCAGCAGCGCGACGCCGAGGCGCAGCACGGCCGGCCCGAAATGGCTTGTGGTGTAGTCGTTCATGGCGACCCAGCGGGCGCCGAGCCCGCGATCGCCGGCGGTATAGGCGTCGGCGCGCGCGGTGGCGAGCGCCTTCTCCTTGTCCTTGACGTTCGTGTCGAGCCCATCGACCTTGCCCTGCAAACCGGACAACCGGGTGCGGGCTTCGTCGAGCATCTGGTTGGCGGTGCGCTCCTCGGGACCGCGTCCCGGCACATTGGTGATCGGCACCTGCGCGCAGTTACCGGCCGGGTTGTATTCGCAGCGCGCGATCACCAGCGCGGTGTCGACGTCGTTCTGCGCCTTGGTGATCTGCTGTTCCAGGCTGCTCTTGTCGCCGCGCGCTTGGTCCAGCGCGGTGCGCGCGTTCGTCACCACCGGCGCGGATTCGACTCCGCGCTGGGCGGTTTCGTCCAGCACCCGGTTCACGCTGCCGCCGAACAGTACGGTGCAGGCCAATTCGGCGATCAGCAGTCCCGCGCCCACCGCGACCGCGATGCGTCCCGCGAATTCGGCTCGCGCCCGGCGGTTTCGATCGCGTGCGGGGGTGGCGGCGGTGGCCAGCGCCCGCGATACCGCCCCCATCAGCACCGTCACCAGCAGCGCCGCGCCGATGACGGCGAGCAACGGCCAGTCCGCGGCCCCCGTGGCGATGGCGGTGACCGTGCCGGAAACGACCGCGAACAGGGCCACTACCGCGCCGCTCACCGTATAACCGGCCCGATCGTGAGGCTTCAACAGTTGTGTCTGCGCCCCGCCCAGCCACACCAGCAGCGCCGTGAAAACGCTCATGGGAGCTCACATCCCTCTAAGTCCCAGGCTGATTCGGTCTCTTAACCGTCATTGATTCGTTGTCCCAGCGTGACAGGCGAGGATGAATTCCATCGCCTGTGGCGGCTGGGATGTGGCCAGGCTCACATCAGCTTGTTTCCGGCACGTGACGTGGCTTTGATCACGCCCGTACCGGGGCGAATACCTGCGAAAACAGTGACTCGAGCCATAGTCACTGTTTGCTGATCGTGTGCTCGAGTCCACAACCAGGAAAGATTCCGTACGGTCGGCAGGTTGCCTGGGCACGTCGCCCGGACCGTCGGCGCACCCGCCCGAAGTGTCCGGAGAAATAGCCCGCCTCTGCCCGGTTTGCCGGAACCCCTTGCGGGGAAATCTGTTTCATTGCAGGTGAGAGGCCCTACCGGAGCTGCGTCGGGTAGGTCTCGGAAGCCGAGTCCCCGCGTTCGCTTCAGTGGTGCAGTCAACTGAGGGACCGTCGCCGGCCTGCTTTACACTGGAGAACGCGCAGGTAGTGGAGGATCGATGAAGAAGCCCAGCTAGGCACGATTATTAGTGCGACCTAAGTTGGTTGGGCTCGAGTCCTGACTTATCGTTTGCTCTTACGCCGAACGCGACAAGTTCGGCAATTCTCCCCATAAGGCGGGCACCCGATCGGTGCCCAGACTAACGGTGGAGAACGGCACGGCAGGTAGCCAGCACGTAAGGGCTGAGTTACCGCCGAGCACCCGACTACGTACGTGAACCGAAGCGGGTGGACAACTGGAGAGTTGACTGCACGGGAAGGCCATCAGCGCGGCTGGTCTCCGAAACGTCCGGGCGCAGTCTAGACGGAGGCATTCGACGGCGGCCGCATTCATGTGGCCACAAAAAACCGAAGGCCTGTTTTTTGTGAAGGCAGAGGCATGACGCAACTTCCTGGCCACAGGTCCCCTGGACCCCGCGGGCTTTATGACCCGGCGAACGAACACGACGCCTGTGGTGTCGCATTCGTCGTCGACATGCACGGCCGTCGCAGCCGCGACATCGTCGACAAGGCCATCACGGCCCTGCTGAACCTGGAGCACCGTGGTGCCGCCGGTGCCGAGCCGAACTCCGGCGACGGCGCGGGCATCCTGATCCAGCTCCCGGACAAGTTCTTCCGTGCAGTGGTCGACTTCGATCTTCCCGCCGAGGGCTCCTACGCCACCGGTATCGCCTTCCTGCCGCAGGCTCGCCGCGAGGCCGCCCGCGCCGGTTACGGCGTGGAGAAGATCGTCCGCGAAGAGGGCCTCGAGGTCCTCGGCTGGCGTGAGGTGCCGATCGACGGCTCCTCGCTGGGCGCACTGTCCCGCGACGCCATGCCGACCTTCCGGCAGATCTTCATCGCCTCGCCCAAGGACGCGGCCGAGCAGCTCTCCGGCATGGACCTGGAGCGGCGCGCCTACGTCATCCGCAAGCGCATCGAGCACGAGCTCGGTAAGCAGGGTGCGGGTGAGGGCAGCGTCGGCAAGGAATCGGTCTACTTCCCGAGCCTTTCCGGTGAGACCTTCGTCTACAAGGGCATGTTCACCACCCCGCAGCTGCGCGCCTTCTACCTGGACCTCCAGGACGATCGCGTGGAGTCGGCGCTGGGCATCGTGCACTCCCGCTTCTCCACCAACACCTTCCCGTCGTGGCCGCTGGCGCACCCCTTCCGGCGCGTCGCCCACAACGGCGAGATCAACACCGTCTCCGGTAACGAGAACTGGATGCGGGCGCGCGAGGCGCTGCTGAACTCCGATGTGTTCGGCACCGACTCCGAGGGCAACAACCGCCTGGAGAAGATCTTCCCCGTCTGTACCCCGGGGGCTTCGGACACCGCTCGTTTCGACGAGGTCCTGGAGCTCCTGCACCTGGGCGGCCGCAGCCTGCCGCACGCGGTGCTCATGATGATCCCCGAGGCGTGGGAACGGCACGAGTCCATGGACCCGGCCCAGCGCGCCTTCTACCGCTACCACTCCTTCCTGATGGAGCCGTGGGACGGCCCGGCCTCGGTGTGCTTCACCGACGGCCGCTACGTCGGCGCGGTGCTGGACCGCAACGGTCTGCGCCCCGGCCGCATCTGGGTCACCGAGGACGGCCTGGTCGTGATGGCCTCCGAGGTCGGCGTCCTGGACATCGACCCGGCCACCGTGGTCCAGAAGACCCGCCTCAAGCCCGGCCGCATGTTCCTGGTGGACACCGAGCAGGGCCGCATCATCAGCGATGACGAGGTCAAGTCGGCGCTCGCCAACGAGCACCCGTACCAGGAGTGGCTGGACAACGGCCCGACCAAGCTGTCGGACCTGCCGGATCGCCCGCACGTGCACATGTCGCACGATCGCGTGCTCATCCGCCAGCAGATTTTCGGGTACAGCACCGAAGAGCTCAACATCCTGATGTCGCCGATGGCGCAGACCGGTGGCGAGGCGCTCGGCTCCATGGGCACCGACACCCCGATCGCGGTGCTGTCGTCGCGGCCGCGCCTGCTGTTCGACTACTTCTCGCAGCTGTTCGCGCAGGTCACCAACCCGCCGCTGGACGCCATCCGCGAAGAGGTCGTCACCTCGCTGCGCAGCATGGTCGGCCCCGAGGCCGATCTGCTGAACCCGGGACCGGAGTCCTGCGGTCAGATCACCCTGACCCAGCCGATCCTGGACAACGACGAGCTGTCCAAGCTGGTCCACATCAACGACGACGGCTCGCACCCGGGCCTGCGTTCGGTGGTCGTGCACGGCCTGTACCCCGTCAAGAAGGGCGGCAAGGGGCTGCGCAAGGCCATTGCCGCTGTGCAGCAGCAGGTTTCGGCCGCCATCGACGGTGGCGCGCGCATCATCATCCTGTCCGACCGCGAGTCCAACGAGAAGCTGGCGCCGATCCCGTCGCTGCTGCTCACCGCCGCCGTGCACCATCACCTGGTGCGCGAGCGCACCCGGACCAAGGTCGGCCTGGTGGTGGAGGCCGGTGACGCCCGCGAGGTGCACCACATGGCCCTGCTGATCGGCTTCGGCGCCGCCGCCATCAACCCCTACATGGCCTTCGAGTCGATCGAGGACATGCTGGAGCGTGGCGCGCTGCAGATGCCCGGCAGCACCGGCGATCTCGCGGCCGACTACAAGAAGGCCGTCTACAACTACAACAAGGCCGCCGGCAAGGGCGTGCTGAAGGTGATGTCCAAGATGGGCATCTCCACCATCGCCTCCTACCGCGGCGCGCAGCTGTTCCAGGTCGTCGGCCTGGGCCAGGAGCTGGTGGACGAGTACTTCACCGGCCTGAAGTCGCCGCTGGACGGCATCGGCCTGGACGACATCGCGGGCGAGGTGGCCGAGCGCCACAAGGTCGCGTTCCTGGAGAACCGCAACGAGCGCGCGCACCGCGAGCTCGAGGTCGGCGGCGAGTACCAGTGGCGTCGTGAGGGCGAGTACCACCTGTTCAACCCGGACACGGTGTTCAAGCTGCAGCACGCGACCCGCTCGGGTCAGTACTCGATCTTCAAGGAGTACACCAAGCTGGTCGACGACCAGTCCGAGCGCCTGGCCTCGCTGCGCGGCCTGTTCAAGTTCAAGTCCAAGGGCCGCAACCCGATTCCGATCGAAGAGGTCGAACCGGCCTCGGAGATCGTGAAGCGGTTCTCGACCGGCGCCATGTCCTACGGCTCGATCTCGGCCGAGGCGCACGAGACCCTCGCGGTCGCGATGAACCGCCTGGGCGGTCGCTCGAACTCCGGTGAGGGCGGCGAGCACCCGGCGCGCTTCGAGCCGGAGGAGAACGGCGACTGGCGGCGCAGTGCGATCAAGCAGGTTGCTTCCGGCCGCTTCGGCGTGACCGCGCACTACCTGACCAACTGCACCGACATCCAGATCAAGATGGCGCAGGGCGCGAAGCCCGGCGAGGGCGGCCAGCTGCCGGCGCACAAGGTGTACCCGTGGGTCGCCGAGGTCCGGCACTCCACCCCGGGCGTCGGCCTGATCTCCCCGCCGCCGCACCACGACATCTACTCGATCGAGGATCTGGCGCAGCTGATCCACGACCTGAAGAACGCGAACCCGCAGGCGCGGATTCACGTGAAGCTGGTCGCGGAGCCCGGCGTCGGCACCGTCGCCGCGGGTGTGTCGAAGGCGCACGCGGACGTCGTGCTCATCTCGGGCCACGACGGCGGCACCGGCGCTTCGCCGCTGACCTCGCTCAAGCACGCGGGCGGCCCCTGGGAGCTCGGCCTGGCCGAGACCCAGCAGACCCTGCTGCTCAACGGCCTGCGCGACCGCATCGTGGTGCAGGTGGACGGTCAGATGAAGACCGGCCGCGACGTCATGATCGCCGCGCTGTTGGGCGCGGAGGAGTACGGCTTCGCCACCGCGCCGCTGGTGGTCTCGGGCTGCATCATGATGCGCGTCTGCCATCTCGACACCTGCCCCGTGGGCGTCGCGACCCAGAACCCCGTTCTCCGTGAGCGTTTCACCGGCAAGCCGGAATTCGTCGAGAACTTCATGCTGTTCATCGCCGAAGAGGTGCGTGAGCTGCTGGCTTCGCTGGGTCTGCGCACGCTGGACGAGGCCATCGGCCGGGTCGACCTGCTCGACACCGCCGAGGCCAAGGCGCACTGGAAGGCCAGCAAGCTGGACCTGTCGCCGATCCTCGACGATGTCGAGACGGCGTTCATGTTCCAGGATCGCCGCGCCACCAAGACGCAGGACCACGGTCTGGACAAGGCCCTCGACAACGAGCTGATCGCGCAGGCCGCGGACGCGCTCGAGCGGGGCAAGCCGGTCAAGATCGACACCAAGATCACCAACGTGAACCGCACCGTCGGCACCATGCTCGGCCACGAAGTGACCAAGCTGTACGGCGGCGTCGGCCTGCCCGACGACACCATCGACATCACGTTCACCGGTTCCGCCGGTAACTCGTTCGGTGCGTTCGTCCCGGCCGGCATCACGCTGCGGGTCTTCGGCGACGCCAACGACTATGTCGGCAAGGGTCTTTCCGGTGGCCGCATCATCGTGCGCCCGGCGCAGTCCGCGCCCGAGGCGTACGTGGCGGAGCAGAACATCATCGCGGGCAACGTGATCCTGTTCGGCGCCACCAGCGGCCAGGCCTTCATCCGCGGTGTCGCGGGCGAGCGCTTCTCGGTGCGCAACTCGGGTGCGACCGCGGTCGTCGAGGGCGTGGGCGACCACGCCTGCGAGTACATGACCGGTGGCCGCGTGGTCATCCTCGGTGAGACCGGCCGCAACTTCGGTGCGGGTATGTCCGGCGGTATCGCGTTCGTCTACAACCCGAACGGGACCTTCGAGAAGAACCTCAACACCGAGCTGGTCGATCTCGAGGCGCTGTCGGCCGACGAGGCCGCATGGCTGCGCGACACCATCGGCCAGCACAAGGCCGAGACCGGTTCCGCTGTGGCCGAACGCATTCTGAGCGACTGGTCGCAGGAGGTGACCAAGTTCGTCAAGGTCATGCCGCGCGACTACAAGAAGGTTCTACTCGCCATCTCCGAGGCCGAAAAGGCCGGCCGGAACGTGGACGAGGCGATCATGGAGGCCGCTCGTGGCTGACATGACGTTCGATTGTCAGGAGATCGTAAATGGGTGACGCACAAGGCTTCCTGAAGCACACTTCCCGGGAACTGCCGAAGCGCCGTCCGGTCGAGTTGCGACTGCTGGACTGGAAAGAGGTCTACGAGGAGAAGTTCTCCCACGAGACCCTGCAGAAGCAGGCCAGCCGCTGCATGGACTGCGGTATCCCCTTCTGCCACAACGGCTGCCCGCTCGGGAACCTGATTCCCGAGTGGAACGACCTGGTGTACAAGGGCGCGTGGAAGGAGTCGTTCGATCGGCTGCACGCGACCAACAACTTCCCGGAGTTCACCGGCCGCCTGTGCCCGGCTCCGTGCGAGGCGTCCTGCGTCCTGGGCATCAACCAGGATCCGGTGACGATCAAGCAGGTCGAGGTCGAGATCATCGAGAACGGCTTCGACGAGGGCTGGGTCACCCCGGTCTACCCGACCCGCCTGACCGGCAAGAAGGTCGCCGTGGTGGGCTCCGGCCCGGCCGGCCTCGCGGCTGCCCAGCAGCTGACCCGCGCCGGTCACACCGTGACCGTGTTCGAGCGCGACGACCGCATCGGCGGCCTGCTGCGCTACGGCATTCCGGAATTCAAGATGGAGAAGCGGTTCATCGACCGCCGCATCGCCCAGATGGAGGGCGAGGGCACCATCTTCAAGACCGGCGTGAACGTGGGCGTCGACATCACCGCCGACGAGCTGCGCGCGCAGTTCGACGCCGTGGTGCTGGCCGGTGGCGCGACCATCGCGCGTGACCTGCCCATCCCGGGTCGCGACCTGGACGGCATCCACCAGGCCATGGAGTTCCTGCCGCTGGCCAACCGGGTGCAGCTGGGCGATCAGATCACCGACGAGGACGGCCTGCCGCGCATCAACGCGCGCGGCAAGAAGGTCGTCATCATCGGCGGCGGCGACACCGGCGCGGACTGCCTGGGCACCTCGCACCGCCAGGGTGCGGAGTCGGTCCACCAGTTCGAGATCATGCCGCGGCCGCCGGCCGAGCGCGCGGGTTCCACCCCGTGGCCGACCTACCCGCTCATGTACCGCGTCTCCTCGGCCCACGAGGAAGGCGGCGAGCGCGTGTTCTCCGTCAACACCGAGCGTTTCGTCGGTGCGGACGGCAAGGTCACCGGCCTGCAGGCGCACGAGGTCAAGATGGTGAACGGCCGCTTCGAGAAGGTCGAAGGCACCGACTTCACCCTCGAGGCCGACCTGGTGCTGCTGGCCATGGGCTTCGTCGGACCGCAGAAGAACGGTCTGCTCGAGGGCCTGGGCGTGGGTTACGACCAGCGCGGCAACGTCAAGCGCGACAACGATTGGGCCACCACGGTTCCCGGCGTCTTCGTCGCCGGTGACATGGGCCGCGGCCAGTCGCTGATCGTGTGGGCCATCGCGGAGGGTCGCGCCGCGGCCGCCGCCGTGGACAAGTTCCTGGAGGGCGAGACCGCCCTGCCGTCGCCGATCACCCCCACCATGGTGGCGCAGCGCTGATTCAGCCTCCGGGCTGAGACGGAACTATGAAGCGCCCGTGGACCTTACGGTCCACGGGCGCTTCGCGATTTTGAGGGGGTTTGGGGGCCGCCCCCCAAACCCCTCTCAGCCTCAGCTCGGCTGCGGGCGAGTCATAGTCACCGTCAGGTGAATCGGGTTGTCGTCCACCGGGAGCCAGCGATTGCGCAGGGTGGCGGGGTGGGCGACGACGTCGCGGGGGCCGAAGCTGTACGTGCCGACGCCCTCGAATTCGATGTCGAGGCGACCGCGGACGACGTAGATCGCCACCTCGCCGTCATTGTCGAGTTGCCACCATTCGGAGGCGTATTGCCCCGGGGCTATGACGTATTCACTGATGTCCAACTGGGAATCGGTGCCCAGGGTCATGAAGCGGCCGATGGCGGAATCCGGGCGATCGGCCACGGGGATCAGATCGCCTTCGTCGGCGCGCACGATGCGAACCAGTTCGGCGGCGGGGGAGGGGGCGGGGAGCAGCGTTCCCGGGGATACCCCAAGGGCTTCGGCCAATCGGTAGATGGTGAAAACCGAAGGGGTGGAAGCGCCGCGCTCCAGCTGCGACAGGAACGCCTGGCTGATACCGGCTTTCGCGGCGAGGGCGCGGGTGGAGAGCCCGGCCTTCTCGCGCAGCTCACGCAGCAGCGCGCCGACTGATCTGGCTACTCGGTCCTCTTCGAGGGATTCCACCGGGCGGATTCACCTGACCTTAACCGTCACCGACTGCTGTCGTAACTCGATATGGCAATTCTGATTGCTCAGAGCGATCAGCTCCGGGCATTGCCCACAGCCTATCGAGTAATCAGGAGTTGCCATCATGCAAGGCACGGCAACGACTCGGCGGTTCACCGTCGAGCAACGCGGCATCGACCGCGTCCCCGTCGGAGAACGGCGCGGAACCCCCTTCCACCTGGCCGGTCTATGGGGCGGCATCGTGCTCAACCCGTTGACCGTCGTGTACGGCGCGCTGCTGGTGAGCTTCGGTCTCTCCCCGCTGCAATGCCTGCTGGCGGTGCTGATCGGCAATCTGACCTGGATCGCCACCGGACTGGTCAGCCTGATCGGCCCGGCGGCCGGCACGCCCACCTTCGTGGTCAGCCGCTCGATCATGGGCCGCTGGGGCAATCGACCGCTGGCACTACTCAACTGGCTCATGCAGGTCGGGTACGAGGTGCTCGATCTGGTGCTGATGGTGCTGGCCGTGACGGCACTGCTGGATATGGCCGGCGTGGAAATCGGCGGCACCGGGAAACTACTGGTGATGGTGGCGCTTTCGCTCGCCCAGAGCGCGCTGCCCCTGCTCGGCCACGCCGCCATCCTGCGCACGGTGCGCACCCTGATCGTGCCGTTCGCGGCCGGTTTCGCGGTGCTGGCGTATCTGACGGCCGATCGGCTCACCGTGCCGGAAGCGCCGGATGCGGGCTGGGCGGCGTTCCTGGGCGGAATCGCCTTGGTGGCCAGTGGTTCCGGGCTCGGCTGGACCCCCAATGCCGCCGATGTGGCGCGCTACCTGCCGGTCGGCAGTGACCGGCGGCGGGTGGTCGGCGCGGTGGCGCTGGGCGCGGGCGTACCGCAGATCCTGCTCATGCTGGTGGGTGTCGGCGTCGGATTCCTGACCCCGGCGGCGAGCGATGTGGTGTCAGGGCTGCCCGCCGCCTTCCCGACCTGGTTCGCGGTGCCGTTCCTGCTGCTGCTCATCGTGCAGCTGGGATCGTTGAACGGGTTGAATCTGTACTCCTCGGGTCTCACCCTGCAGGCGGCCGGCGTACCGCTGGGCCGGGTCGCGGCGGTCGCGCTGGATTCGGTGGCCTGCACCGTACTGGCCGGAATCGTGCTGGCCTCCGGCGATTTCAATACCGCGCTCAGCAATTTCCTGCTCTTCATGATCGTGTGGTTCGCCCCGTGGTCGGCCATCTTGGTGGTGGACTACTTCCTGCGCCGGGCGAGCTACTCGGACGCGGAACTGGAGCGGCCCGCCCGCTGGGGAACACCCGGGCTGATCGCCCAGGCGCTGGGCATGGCCGCGTCCGGCCTGTGCCTGGTGACCACCATCTGGTCGGGCTGGGCGGCGCAGGCACTGGGCGGGCTGGACCTGTCGGTGTTCGCCGGGCTCGCGGTCGGCGGCCTCACCTACCTGCTCTTGGCGCGCCGCGCGCGGCCGGTCCGGAGCGTACCGAATACCGAAGCGACGGAAGGAATCACGCTGTGACCGCACCCGATATCCCGCTCATCGATATCGCCGCCTGGCGCACCGGGACCCCGCCCCAGCGCGCCGCGCTGGCCGCCCGGCTGGACACCGCCATGCGGGATTCCGGATTCTTCCTGGTCGCCGGGCACGGCATCGAGCGCGCGCTGATGACCGAGATCCGCACCGCCGCACGCAAGTTCTTCACCCTGCCCACGACGGTGAAACAGCCGTACGCGACCACGGTCGGCGGGCGTGGCTGGCTGGCCACCGGCGTGGAAGCCAATTCGTACTACGGGGAAGCGCCGGATGCCGCCAAACCGGATCTGAAGGAGACCATCACGGCGGGCCGGGAGCTCAGCACCGGCGATCCGGTGCTCGACGCGGCCTGGTTCCCGCCCAATGTGTGGCCGGCCGAGGTGCCCGAATTGCGGGATCTGGTGCTGGATTACACCGCGCAGGTCCGCGTGCTGTTCCATGATCTGCTCGAGATGTGCGCCGTCGCGCTGGGCTTGGAACCGGACTATTTCGTCTCCCGCGCCGGGCGGGCCGCGGAGTCCATCAATATCAACCGCTATCCGCCGATCACGGTGACCGGCCCCGCCGCCGCGGGGCAGTACCGGGTCGGCGCGCACACCGACTGGGGCACCCTGACCATCCTGGATCGCGAAATCGGTTACGGCGGGCTGCAAGTGCTGACCCGGGACGGGCACTGGGCCGACGCCCCGAACGTGCCCGGCGCTTTCACCGTGAACATCGCCGACATGCTGGCGCGCTGGACCGGCGACCGCTGGCGCTCCACCCGGCACCGGGTGCTGCCGCCGCCCGCCGTCGCGCCGGACGAGGATCTGATCTCGCTGATCTGCTTCTACGAGATCGACATGGATCTGGAGATCGTCCCCTTCGACCCGCCGATCGGCGGCGGCGCGCACTATCCGCCGGTGCGCGCGCACGACTACATGACCGAACGAGCGAAAGCGGCTTCCATTGCCTGACAGCGTCATTGCCGGAAATCCCAGTCTCGACGAGAAGCTGGCCTTCGCCGCCGCCATGCCCAAGGTCAGCCTGCACTGCCACCTCACCGGCACCCTGCAGCCGCGCACGGTGGCCGAGCTGGCGGCCAAGCACGGCGTGCCCATGCCGGACGGCCGGACCGCGGAGAACCTCTACGATCACGCGTCCTACGAGGACCTCGGCGAGTTCCTGCGGGTGCTGGACCTGGTCGGCGCGGTCATGCTCGACCAGGACGACTTCCATCGCACCACCTACGAAACCCTCACGCTCGCAGCCGAACACAATGTCATCTACCGGGAGCTGTTCATCAGTCCGCCGTCGCATCCGACGGTGGCCTATTCGACCATGATCGAGGG
The DNA here is from genome assembly GCF_001613325.1 of Nocardia yamanashiensis NBRC 100130. Classification (GTDB taxonomy): domain Bacteria; phylum Actinomycetota; class Actinomycetes; order Mycobacteriales; family Mycobacteriaceae; genus Nocardia; species Nocardia yamanashiensis. Next base: position 72,422 of record NZ_BDCD01000021.1, read on the forward strand.
CATCACCGCCGGACTGCGCGATGCCGAGGCCGATCACGGCATCAAGTGCCGCCTGATCTTCGCCATGAATCGCAATGCCGATCCGGCCGACGGGGTGGAGCTGGTGCGGCAGGTGATCGCGCACCGCACCGACGACATCGTGGGGATCGGGCTGGACTACGAGGAGGTCACCGGCCCGCCGGAGCGTTTCGCGGAGGCGTTCGCGCTGGCCAAGCGGAACGGTCTGCGCCGCACCGCGCATTCGGAGTCGGGCCCGCCGCGCAATATCGTGACGCTGCTGGACGTATTGGATTGCGAGCGCATCGATCACGGTTATCACGTGGTCACCGATCCGGAGCTGACCCGGCGCTGCCGCGATGAGGGCATTCCGTTCACCTGCACCCCGGTGAGTTCGGATATCGGCCGCTATTCGGGTTCCGGCGACGGCACCCACGCGGTGATCGCGGCCATGGTGGACGCGGGGCTGGCGGTGACCATCGACGGCGATGATCCGCCCATGTTCGGCACGGATCCGACCGAGGATCTGGCCGCGCTGGTGCGCGCGCTCGACTACGGTCCCGAACAGTTGATGCGTTTCACGGCCGCCGGGATCGCCGCGGCGTGGCTCGACGAAAGCGAGAAAACCGCGCTCAGGGCCCGGACCAGCATGTTCTGAAACATGTTCTAGTCAATTTCCTGAAATCCTGGACAGGAGACCAGTTACACCTGTTTACTAGGCGCTCGGGTGGCCTGGATCACCTCCGAGTATCCGCAGAGCTCGGCTTGCTGTTCTTTTGTCCCGGAACGAATTCCGGGCTCTTCGGAGGAGAAACCATGTTCCGGACTCGGACGACTGCCGCCGCGGCCTCGGCCGCTCTGGTTATTGCCGGATTGACCGTCGGATTGGACGCCGCCACGGCGAATGCCGCGAGTGGTTGCGAGGTCCGGAGTTTCGAGACCAAGAAAGACATCAGCACGGTCGGAATCACGCACACGTACGAGAAGTACGCGACCGCGGATTCCATCGGCGTGGGCACCACGGTGACCTACAAGATCGTCGTCGGCACCACCGGAATCGGAAATCCGTACGTCAACACCATTACCGATTTCCCGGCCGCCGGACTCGGCGCGCCCATCAAGACCTCGGTCACCGCCTACCACGCGGGCACCGGCCAGCGCACCGAGGACGTCACCGCGGTGCCGAACGCCGGCGGCTGGAAGGTCACCAGCACCGGCTGGTTCGTGAACTCCGGCAACCCGGTCACGCTGACCATCACCTACCCGCTGAACGACAGCATCAAGGCGGGTCAGCAGGTCACCAGCGGCGGCGTCGGCGTGGCCGGCACGGTCGGCGTCAGCAATGAGATGTCCGGTCTGACCTCCTGCTTCACCGCCCGCGGCGCCAATGCCGGGGAGACCGTGCTGGGCAGCCTCGGCGACAACGGGCTCGGTTCGGCCGACGGTCAGCTCAGCTCGACCGGATCCTTCAGCGACATCCTGTCGGACATGCTGAAGAAGTTCCTCGGCAGCTGATCCCCGCTTTCCCGGAATCGATGAGGACCGCACCGATGTTCATCCGAAAACTGTCGCGACTGGCCGCGCTCTCCGCTCTCGCGCTGGCTCTGGCATTCGCCGGGCAGACCGGTGACATCGGTGCGGCGAGCGCCGATTCCGATGGCGCGCAACTGCTCTACGTCGACGGCTCCGGCGGCCGGGTGCAATTGCTGCACGTGTATTCCGCCGCCATGGAGAAGACCATCACGCTGCAGGTGATCCTGCCCGCCGACAACAGCGCGCCGCGGCCGACGCTGTATCTGCTCAATGGCGCCGGCGGTGGCGAGGATGCCGCCACCTGGTTCCAGCAGACCGATATCGTGCAGTATTTCGCCGACAAGAATGTCAATGTCGTCATTCCGATCGGCGGCAAGTTCTCCTATTACACCGACTGGCAGCGCGACGATCCCAAACTCGGCCGCAATATGTGGCAGACCTTCCTGACGCGGGAGCTGCCGCCCATCATCGACGCGGCGCTGCACACCTCGGGAGCCAATGCCATCGCGGGCATCTCGATGGCGGCCACCTCGGCGCTCAATCTGGCCATCGCGGCGCCCGGTCTGTATCGGGCGGTCGGCTCCTACAGCGGCTGCGCGTCCACGAACGACGAGACCAGCCGCGCCTTCGTGCGATTGGTGATGGAACGGTCCGGCGCGGACGTGCGCAATATGTTCGGCCCCGACGACGATCCGGCCTGGGCGCGGCACGACGCCGTGCTGAATGCCGAGAAGTTGCGGGGGCTCACCCTGTACATCTCCAACTCGACCGGATTGCCCGGAACCGAGGACACCCTCGAGGCCCCGAACATCGCCGGCCGCACCAGCACGCTGGCCAATCAGATCGTGCTCGGCGGCATGATCGAAGCGGCCACCAATCTGTGCACCCACCGGCTCGCCGACCGCCTGAGCGAACTCGGCATCCCGGCCCAGGTCGAATTCCGGTCCGGCGGAACGCATTCCTGGCGGTACTGGCAGGACGCCCTGCACCGCTCCTGGCCGATCCTGGAGGCCGCGCTGGTCCGGTGAGCGCCGAATCGGACGGAAATCGGATGATTTCGGACGTTTTCCGAGGCTCGGTGGCAGCGGCGGCAACGTGCCTTTATTGTTATGCACGGTGTGTCGCCGATCTCGTCGGGTAGGCGAGGTTCGCGCATTTCATAACGGGCGGGTAACCAGCGTTAACCCAGCGTGCACCCTGAGGTCACGAGGCGATATCACCATGATGAGGACTGGGACAGAAGATGGTCCCGGGCAGGCATGTGTGAAGTGGAGCAGTATGCGGTTGAAGAATATTGTCGCCGCTGCGGGGGCAGCGGCGAGTGTGCTCATGTCGGGAGTCGTTCTCGGCAGCGGCCCCGTTACAGCGGACCCGGGGTGCCCGTCGCTTTACACGGTGGCAGTCCCCGGCACCTGGGAAACCGGTCACGACAAGACGCCGCAGCCCGGCATGTTGTCGACCGTCACCAATGGCCTACCCGGCGAGGTCGAGTACGTCACCTACGCCGCGACCGCATTCCCGTGGGAGGGCGACGTTTACGGCGCCTCCAAGAACGAGGCGCTCACGCACGCCCGGGCCGCGGTGCAGAACTTCGCGGCCCGCTGCGGCTCGACGAAGATCGCCATCACCGGCTACAGCCAGGGCGCCGACGCCGCCGGTGATCTCGCCGCCGAGATCGGCACCGGCCTCGGCGTGGTGCCGCCGGATCGCATCGCCGCCGTCGCGCTGATCTCCGATCCGCGGCGTTCGCCCAGCGACATCCAGGTCGGTCCGTTCGCGCCCGGCGCGGGTGCGGGCGGCGCGCGCATGGGCGGCTTCGGTTTCGTCGCCGACAAGGTGCGCACCGTGTGCGTCGTCGGCGACCTCTACTGCTCCACCGAGGAAAGCGATTTCATCACCCGGTTCGCGGGTTTCCTGGCGCAGACCTCCAACCCGAACCCGCTCAACCTGTGGCGCTACCAGCTCGAGGTCGGGTCGATCATCAATGACCTGATGGCTCAGGGCGGTATTGCGACCCTGCAGGCGCAGCTGAGCGAGGGCGCGAACGAGGAGCGGGTCAAGCAGTTCGACCAGTTCTTCAAGACCGGCAAGCACACCAGCTACGGCAGTTACCCGGTCGGCGGCGGGCAGACCGCGCTCACCTGGATGCACAACTGGATCGCGACCAACGCGTAGTCGCGACGGACTCAGGTTCGAAAGGGGTTTCAGGGGCTTCCCCTGAAACCCCTTTTCGCAGGGGCAGCTTCGCGAAAGCACCTCCGGGCCGCTCTCCGAATGGAGAGCGGCCCTCGGCATTCCTGGGGATCAGCTACCGAAGGAGCCGGTGGGCGGGAGCACGCCAGGGCCCGGGAGCGGGTTGTTGTTGCGCGGTCCGCCGTCGCGCCGGTGATGGTCGCCGTCGTGCGGCCGCCCGCCGTGCGCGTTGTTCCAGTCCGGCGCGCTGACCGGGGCGATGGCCGCCGGATCGTCGGGGGTGGCGGCCGAGGCGGGAATCGCGATGAGCGCGACCGGAATCGCGGTGAGCGCACCCGCGACGGTCAGTCTGGCGGTCAGGCGACGGATCCGGGACTGCTTCGAGATGGTGTTCAACGTGAAACCTTTCTCCGTGGGAGTGAGCCGCGAGGGGGGAGGGGCTCACGAGTTCCCATCGAAGAACCCGGCGCTGAGAACGTCGTTCGATCGCGCTGGGAATTGGCTGGGAGGCCGGATCGGCCTGCTCAGCTGCGCGGCGCCCGATTGCGGGGCAGCAGGTCCCAGACGTGCCCGTTCTCGTTGATGGTGGCCGCGGTGCGCGTCCCGGTGCGCGAGTACAGGATCCGGGTGATCGAGCAGTAGTCGATCGGGAAAGTCAGCGGCCGGGCCAGCCCGAGCACGTCCTGCAGCAGCACATTGATCACGCCGCCGTGCGCGAAGACGACCACGGTCTCGGTGTGGTCGGCGGCGGCCACGATCTCGGCGACCGTGGTCAGCACGCGCGTGGTGAACGCGCCGGCATCGATCGGCTCGGGAATGTACCCGGCCTTGATGCGCGCGTACACCTCCTGGAAATCGCGCTGCGCGTCCTCGATCGGAATGTAGGCGGGCAGGTCGCGGTCGTACTCGGCGAGATCGTCGAGCACCTCGATGTCCAGGCCCAGCTTTTCTGCGGTGGGTCGCGCGGTTTCGCGGGCGCGCAGCTGCGGGCTGCTCACCACGCGCGCGATGGCGTGGTGGGCGAGCGCGGCCGGCACCCGCCCGGCCTGTTCGGATCCGATCTCGGTGAGATCCGGGTCGGCCGGGCCGGAGGCATCCGTGACACGACGCGGCTGGGCATGGCGAACGAGGATCAACTGCACGTCACCACTGTGCCGCACCGTGCCATCAGTTGGCGCGGCGGGTCGGGCCCGTCAGCCCTGGTTCTTCTTCTTGTTCTGCATCAGGTACACGATGCCGAGGATCAGCGCGACGATGCCGATGCAGCAGACGGCGGCGAAGATCCAGAAACTGCCGCCCTTCTTCTTGCTCGACTTCTTCGCCGTGTACTCCATGGCGGTGGTCCAGGTGTCGGGGTTCGCCCAGACGGTGTGGTCCAGCAGGTTGGCTTGGGACATCAGTTCCAGGTACATGGTTAACCCCATCGGTCGAGCGGCAAGACGGCCTCCTCCCGGGGCCGTCTTAAAGGTTAGCCGCCGGTTCTGTATTGCGGCACAACTTCTTTACGAGGTGGCGAACTCTCACCCCTAGGTGTTGCGCGGCTTCACCAACGGGAAGGGCAGCGTCTCGCGAATGCTGCGGCCGGTGATCAGCATGACCACCCGGTCCACGCCCACGCCGAGCCCACCGGTCGGCGGCATGGCGTGTTCGAGGGCCTGCAGGAAGTCCTCGTCCAGTTCCATCGCCTCCGGATCGCCGCCGGCCGCCAGCATGGACTGCTCGGTGAGCCGCCGCCGCTGTTCGACCGGATCGGTCAATTCGCTGTAGGCGGTGGCGAGTTCGACGCCCCAGGCCACCAGATCCCAGCGTTCGGTGACGCCCGCGATATGCCGGTGCGCGCGGGTCAGCGGCGACACCGAGGTGGGGAAGTCGATGTAGAAGGTGGGCTCCTCGGTGGTCGCCTCCACCAGGTGCTCGTACATCTCCAGCACGATCTGCCCGGCGTCCCAGCCCAATTGGCAAGGCACCCCGGCCTTGTCGCACAGCACCCGCAGCCGGTCCTCGCCGGTCTCCGGGGTGATGGTCTCGCCCAGTTTCTCCGACACCGCCCCGTGCACGGTCTTGACCGCCCATTCGCCGGAGATGTCCACCTCGGTGACGGTGCCGTCCTCGGCGGTGCGCAGCGCCACCATCTTGCCGTTGGCCGCCAGCGCCGCCTCCTGGATGAGCTGGCGGCAGGCGTGCATCATGCGCTCGTAATCACTGTGCGCCTCATAGGCTTCCAGAATCGTGAACTCGGGATTGTGGCTGTAGTCGACGCCTTCGTTGCGGAACACCCGGCCCAGTTCGAAGACCTTCTCCATCCCGCCCACACACAGCCGCTTCAAATACAGTTCCGGCGCGATGCGTAGGTAGAGGTCGAGATCGTAGGCATTGATGTGGGTGGTGAACGGGAGGGCGTTGGCGCCGCCGTGGACCTGTTGCAGCACCGGGGTTTCCACCTCCAGGAAGCCCCAGCCGTGCAAGGTGTCGCGCAGGGAGCGCACCACGGCGCTGCGCTTGGCCATCACCTCGCGGATATCGGTGTTGATGGCCATGTCGACGTAGCGTTGCCGCACTTTGGCTTCCGGGTCGGCCAGACCCTTCCACTTGTCCGGCAGCGGGTGCAGGCACTTGCCGAGCATGCGCCAATCCGCGGCCAGTAAAGACAATTCGCCGCGGCGGCTGCGCCCGATCTGACCGCTCACCTCGATGAGATCGCCCAGATCGAAGAACTCGTGGAATTCGTCGCTGCGCTTCGCCCCGACCCGTTCGCGGTCGATGACCAGCTGGATCTCCCCGGACCAGTCCCGCACCACGGCGAACACGACGCCGCCGTAATCGCGAATCCGCAACAGCCGCCCGCAGACTCGCACCGTGGTGCCCTGCGGTGCGCGGCGCGCCCCGGCGACGGTGTGGGTGGGGGGATAGGCGACCGGGTAGGCGTCGATGCCCGCGTCGTTCAGTTTCTCCAGCTTGTCCATGCGCACCCGCACCTGTTCGGGGCGGCGCGGGCCGGATTCCTCGAGTTCCTCCGGCGGCAGGTCGGGCAGGCTGCCGTCGGCGTGCAGTCCGGTCATGGTGTCGGGCACCGAGGAGCGGACGCCGGTGTGCGCGGTGGCGTCGGGTTCCTTGCCGATGCGGGGCAGGAAGCCTTCGGCGATGGCGCTGGCGGTGGCGACCCGCACCAGGTGGCGGCGGTCCTCGAACATCGAGAAGCGCGGCACCCAATCCGGCTGGTATTTCACATTGGAGCGGTACAGGGCTTCCAGCTGGTACCAGCGCGAGAAGAACATGAGCACGCCGCGCCACAGCCGCAGCACCGGGCCCGCGCCGATCCGGCCGCCCTCTTCGAAGACCGAGCGGAAGACCGCGAAGTTCAACGAGATTCGCGTGATGCCGTACTGCTCGGAGGTGAGCGCCAGCCGCGAGATCATCAATTCCATGATGCCGTTGGGGCTGGTGCGGTCGCGGCGCATGAGATCCAGCGAGACGCCGGTGCGGCCCCACGGGACCAGCGACAGCATGCCCAGCACCCGGCCGCCGGAATCGACCGCCTCGACCAGCAGGCAGTCGCCGTCCAGCGGATCGCCGAGCCGGCCCAGCGCCATGGAGAAGCCGCGTTCGGTCTCGGTGTCGCGCCAGGCGTCGGCGCGGCGCATGACCTCGCGCATCTCCTCCGGTTCGAGCTCCTTGTGCCGCCGCACCCGCACCGAGATGCCCTGTTTGGCAAGGCGGTTGGCGGCCTGGCGGACCTGTTTCATCTCGGGTCCGGCCAGGGAGAAGGTGCGGGTTTCCAGAATGGCCTCGTCGCCCAGGCGCAGCGCGGACAGGCCGGCGCGGCGGTAGGCGGTGGCGCCGATCTCGCTGGCGCCCATCACGGCCGGGGCCCAGCCGTACTGGTCTGCCAGCCGCAGCCAGGCGTCGATGGCGTGCGGCCACGCCTCCTTCATGCCGATCGGGTCGCCGGAGGCCAGGCACACGCCCATCTCCACGCGATAGGTGACGGCGGCCTTGCCGCTGGGCGCGAACACCACCGCCTTGTCGCGGCGGGTGGCGAAGTAGGCGAGCGAGTCCTCGACGTCGGAGCGGGCGATCAGGCCGCGCAGCGCGGATTCGTCGATGCCGGTGAGCGCGTTGGAGGCCCGCTGCGAACGGAACAGCACGATCACCGCGGCCAGCAGCGCGAGGGCGCCGAACAGGCCGAGCAGCAGGTTCACCGGATGCGGCGGATGCCCGTCGAAGTCGTCGTTGCTGACCAGGATGGCGGCGGTGACCCGGGAGACCGCCCACAGCGGTCGTTGCGCGCCGCCGGGCAGGCTGCCGGGGAACAGTTCGACCAGTCCCCAGCCGAGCAGGCAGCCCAGCGCCAGGCCGCCGGCCAGCACGCCCAGCGCCCGCCACACCGCGCCGCGTTGCACGTGGGTGTAGAACTCGGACCAGGAGGCCAGCAGCAGGCCGATCACCAGCAGGTGCACGACCAGGGCCATCAGGGCGCTGGTATCGCCTTCGGAGGCGAAGTCGAGGGCGTTGGCGAGTGCGTACGCCGCCATGTAGCCGAGCAGCAGCCACCAGGCGATGCGTTTGCGGCTGGCGGTCGCGCCCGCGAGCAGGCCCACCACCAGCGCCCACACCAGCGAGGTGTCGGGCGCGTCGAAGTAGTAGGTGTCGACGTAGTGCCGCAGTCCCGCGGTCAGATACCGCAGGCCCGGCGAGATGCTCCACAGTGCGCAGAAGGTGGCGAACACGCCCAGGACCAGGCCCGCGATATGCGGCACCTCGCTGAAGCGCCCGTGTCCGCGATGCGGCACCTCGGATTCTCGCGCGCCCGATCTGGGCTCGATGTCCTGGTGTTGCCGGTCCTGCGTCGAAGTCACCGCACCAGTGTGAATGTTGCCGCCGCCCATGTGCACTCAGAACCCTGTTCGTGTCCGCGTGGCGTATGTCTACCGACCGGTTGCGGGGCCCCTATTTGGTCTCTCGCGACCCGCGGGTGAGGATGTACCCATGTCGGAGCCAATCGATGTCCCGATCGCGGACGATGTAATTCGACTCGGCCAGTTCCTGAAACTGGCGAACCTCATCGATTCCGGTGCGGAAGCCAAGACCGTCATCGCCGAAGGACTGGTCCGAGTGAACGACGAAGTAGAACTCCGTCGCGGCCGCCAGCTACAAACCGGAGACATCGTCACCCTCGCCGGCCACAAAGCCCGCGTCTCCGCCGGATAAAGGGTTTCTCGGGGGCAAGCCCCCGAACCCCCCGAACCCAGCGGAAACCGGGCCGTCGGCGAGAGTTCCGCGGCTCGCCCGCAAGCGTGCTGCCGAAGCCCGTCCGCCCCGCAACCCCGTGGGTTCGGAGGCTGCCCGGAGCGCCGGCCCCTCTTTCCATGGGGTTTCAGGGGCTTGCCCCTGAGAGTTACGAGAGTTGTCTAACTCTCGGCTCGCACCACGACGCCGTCGGAGTCGCTGTAGAGCATGTCCCCGGGGACGAAGGTGATGCCGCCGAATTCGACGGGCACGTCCTTGTCGCCGGTTCCGGTCTGGGTGGACTTGCGGGGGTTGGTGCCCAGCGCCTTGATGCCGATTGGCAGGGTGCGCAGGATCGCGGAGTCGCGGACGGCTCCGTTCACCACGACTCCGGCCCAGCCGTTGTCCACGCCGCGGCCCGCGATGATGTCGCCGACCAGGGCGGTGTGCACGCTGGCACCGCCGTCGACGACGAGCACGCGCCCTGCGCCGGGCTCGCCGAGGGTCTGCTTGACCAGGAGATTGTCCTGGAAGCAACGGATCGTCACGATGCGGCCCGCGAAAGCCTCCACACCGCCGAATTGAATGAACTGGGTATCGCAGCTGCGGATCTCAGGGCCGATCTCATCGGCTAGGTCGGCAGTCGCCACAACGTTTGCTGATTCGGTCACGAGATCATCTTGTCAGGGCGAAAATGCGCAAGTCGCGCGTGGTGCGATTGCGGTAGGCCGTGTACGCCTCGGTGGTCTCCTCGAACCGCGCGAAGATCTCCCGCTTGCGCTCCTCATCGGTGATGAGCGTCGCCGTCACCGGAATCCGCTCCCCGGCGATGGTCACCTCACCGTGCGGGTCGGCCAGCAGGTTCCCGGTCCACGCCGGATGATGCGCCTGGCCGAAATTGCTGCCGATCACGTACAGCGTGTCCCCGTCGTGCACGTACAGCAGGGGAGTGGTCCGCGGCTGCCCGGATTTGCGCCCGGTGGTGGTGAGCAGGATCAGTGGCGCGCCGATCGGCCCGAGCACGGTGTATTTGCCGGCGGTGCGCTCGAGCACCCGGCGATCCAGTGGGGTGAGCTTGCGGACCACCAGCGAGCCGAATTTGCTCGCGGCGAACGAACTGGCAAGGCGGTTAAGGATTCCCGTGCGCGAACCCCAGATGCGGTCCGGAAACTGCTCACTCATGTCCGAGTAACTTACCGGGGTTCCCGATACGTTGCCGGGCCGCTCGACGATCTACAGGGGACGAATGATTCGGCGGTGTGCTCCGGAAACCCGGCGCATACTGGCGATTACCCGCTAGGCGATCGGGGGGAGTTCATGAGTGTCGATCCAGCCGTGGATTCGGGCGCGGTCGACGAGACCCGATCCCTGCTCACCGCCGTAGCGGCCCGCTTCACCGCCGCCTGGGAGCAGGCCGCCGCCCCGCCCGACCTGGTCCGCTTCCTGCCGGAGGCGACCCCGGAACTGCGCCGCCTGTGCCTGATCGAGCTGATCAAGGTGGATCTGGAATACCGCTGGATCCGCTACGACTTCCCCAAACGCCTGGCCGAATACCGCCTGGAATTCGACGAATTGCGTTCCGGCCCGCTCCCGCTCGATCTGGCCTACGAGGAGTTCCACGCCCTGCGCCGCTCCGGCCGCGGCATCGACCAGAGCGGCTATCCGACCGAGGCCGGCCCGACCGCGGCCTGGGGCGAACGCGACTACCGCAGCACCCTGATCGCCCGCCCCGCGGCCCGGGAAGCCTTGGACGGCATCGAGGTCGGCGATCGGGTGGACGATTTCGATCTGCTGGTGGAACTGGGCGCCGGCGCCTTCGCCCGCGTCTTCCTGGCCCGCCAGCGCTCCATGCAGCGCCTGGTGGCGGTGAAGATCTCGCAGAATCACGGCACCGAATCCGAGACCCTGGCCCAGCTGGATCACGAGAACATCGTCCGCGTCTTCGACCAGCGCCTGATGGCCGACCGCGAACTCAAGCTCATGTACATGCAGTACCTGCCCGGCGGCACGCTGTCGAAGGTGCTGAGCCTGGTCCGCGAGCGCCCGCCCGAGCAGCGCGACGGCGGCCTGCTGCTGGACGCGGTCGACGCCGCCATGCGCGACAAGGGCGGCCTGGTGCCCAGCGAATCGGCCACCCGCACCGCCATGCGCGCCCGCACCTGGCCGGAAACCGTTGCCTGGCTGGGCAGCCGGCTGGCCCGCGCCCTGGACTACGCCGCCGCCAACGGCGTCCTGCATCGCGATATCAAACCCGCGAACGTGCTGCTCACCGCCGACGGCATCCCGAAACTCGCCGATTTCAATATCAGTTTCAGCCTGCACGTGGCCGGTACCAGCCCGCTCGCCTACTTCGGCGGCTCACTGGCCTACATGTCGCCCGAGCAACTGGCCGCCTGCCATCCCGGCCTGCCCGACACCGCCGAGCAGCTGGACGGCCGCAGCGATATCTACGCCCTCGGGGTGGTGCTGTGGGAATTGCTCACCGGCCGCCGCCCTTTCGACGACGAATCCCGCGCGGGCGATTCGGAATCCTCGCTGGAGCGCATGCTGCGCCTGCGCCGCCACCAGGTCGATCCGCGCCATCTGGCCGAACTGCCGCCCGACACCCCGCCCACCCTGCGCCGCGTGCTGCTGAAATGCCTTGCCCCGCAGCGTGAGGACCGCTGGGCCACCGGCGCGGCGCTGGCCCAGCAGCTGGACCTGTGCCTGGACCACCGCGCCCGCGATCTGGTGGATCCGCCCAGCGGCAGCCTGCGCGCCCGCGTCGGCCCCTGGTCGCTGATCCTGCTGGTCACCGCCGCCACCTTCATCGGCGACTATCTCGGCATCCTGTACGCCAACCTGCACAACGGCCCGCTGTTCACGCTCTGGTTCACGCCCGAAGTACACGCGCAGTTGCAGGTGGTCGGACTGTGGCTCGGCTTGATCAGCACCCCGGCCGCGGTCGCGCTCACGAACTATCTGTGCCGCAAGGCGTTCCTGGTCTGGCGCGGCCTGCGCAAGGGCCGTGCCTACGAACCGGAAGCCCTCGCCGTGGCGCGCCGGGACACCCTGATCAACGGCGACCGGGTGGCGCTGCTGGCCTTCCTGTGGTGGGTGGTCTCGGCGATCGTGTCCACCATCGCCCTGATCGTCCTCACCGATCTGCCCGCCGACCGCATCGTGAATCTGACCGCCACGCTGCTGGTCGCGGGCGCCATCGCCACGGCGTATCCGTTCTTCCTGGTGACTTTCGCGGTGGTGCGCTGCTTCTATCCGCGGCTGCTCTCGCACGGGGAGACCGCCGACGACGGCCGGGCCCTGCGCGCTCTGGGCCGCCGCTGCACCCTGTATCTCGCTGTCGCCGCGGCCATTCCATTGATCGGCGTGGTGGTCAGCCTGATGTTCCTGAACTCGCAGGAGGTGTCGCTGGTACTGGCCCCGATCCGCTGGCTGTGCCTGCTCGGCGTGCTCGGTTTCATCGGGAACTATTGGCTGTTCCGGCAATTGGAGGCGGATCTGCGCGCTTTCGAACGCGCGCTGTCCACCCCGCTCAACTGAGGAACCAGAACCCGAAGATCCCCGCCCACATGATCCCGACCGCCACCCCGGCGACCGCGAACCCCTTGTCGTCGCGTTCGGAATCGATGGCCAGCGCGACCAATCCCAGCACCACCGCCGGCACCGCGGTGATACCGCAGATCACCCCGAACAGGCTGAGCACGAACGCGGTGATCCCCATACCGCGTTGCCGTTTGGCCTGCGGCGGTTGATAGAACATCGGCGCCGCCGGATACCCCGGCATATTCGGATACACCGGAATGTTCGCCCGGATGGACGGCAGCCCGCGCATGGCGATATCCAGATCCGCGAAAGTCCGTGCGGCGAGCGCCTGTCCGATGCGTTCGGACAATTCGTCCACCCCGATCCGCCCGGCTTGGAAATTCTGTTTGAGTGCCTCGACCGTGCGTTCCCGATCCGCGTCACTCGCGAGGAAATGCTCGCCTGCCCAGTGAGGTTGCATGGGGCTCCCCGTCGAACCGTGCCGAATCCTGCTGCCTACGAGCGTATTCCCGGAAATGCCGGTGTGCCCGGATGGAGACCGGAACCACAGCGTTCCCTCAGGCGCGTCCGTGCCGCTGTTCGTAGGCCTGCCGGTCGGCGTTCTCGCGGGCGCGGCGGTCGGCGTCGGCGAGGGCCGGATCGAGGCCGTGCTTGATGAGCCGATTGCGGCGGAAGACGTAGGTGAGCGCCGCGGTGAAATAGATGAGCGGCAGGTAGAGCAGCGCCATCATGGCCAGGCCCACCCATTTCGGGCCGGGGACGAGCAGGAAGACGCAGAGCACCGGAATGATCGGGATCAGGATCCGCAACATGTAGCGCCGGGTCGCACCGGGGCCGGTCAGATCGTTCAGCACCCAGTCGTGCATGGCGGGCGGCAGGGTCCGGCCGCAGATGTAGCCGAGCCGCTGGGCCGGGTTCGGGGTGCTGCGTTCGGGCATGTGCCCAGGATCCTCGGCGGGGGAGTGCGAGGGCAACTCAGGGGGCCGGCGGCTTTGGCGACCCCGGGCGGTCAGGCGTTCTCGCGCTCGGCGTGGAAGGCGGCGACCTGGGTGGTCAGATTGTGGGTGGAGCTCTTCACGGCCAATTTCACGAACGGCTCGATGGTCTTGCCGAGCAGTTTGCCCGCGATGCCGCCCGGCACCCGGTAATCGACGATGGCGTCGATGGTGCAGGAGTTCTCGCCCCGGTCGTGGAACAGGAAGGTGGATTCGATCTCGAAGCCCTTGATGGACTTCACGGCAATGGCTTTACCCGGTTCGTGCCGCACGATTTTGATGGTCGAATGCAGCGTGATCGGGCCGAGGCCGATGGTGCCGTCGAAGGTGGCGTCCACGCCTTCGGTCTGCTCGGTGAGCGGTTCGAATGCGCTGATCTCATTGATGAAGCGCGGCAGGTGCCGGTAATCGTTGACATAGGCGAAGGCGGATTCCGCCGAGGCGGCGCAATCCGCGACGATCTTGACTTCGGTCATGGGCACGACTGTAACGTGTTCTAGTTTTCGTCGCAGTTCTTGTGATGCATGCCATCTATGACATGGCCCGAACGGGCCGGAATCACGCCGTGACCGCCAGAGTCGCGGCCAACCCGAAGACTACCGCCATCGCCAGCACTTCGAAAATCGACCGCCGCAGCGAGCCCGCCGCGTCCATTCGATGGTCCGTCGCCAGCGGCACCCAGGTGCGCCGCCACCACCAGCCCAGCCCCAGCAGCGCCGCCAGCAGCACCGTCTTCGCCAGCAGGATGCGGCCGTAGCCGGTGTCGAAAAGCGGTGCGAGCCCGCCGATCCGGACCAGGCCGTCGATCAACCCGGTCACCGTGACGGTGGCCGCGAGCGGCAGCGCCCACCCCGAATAGCGCGGCAGCAGCACCGCCCATTCGCCGCGGGTGCGCACCACCAGCGCCAGCGCCAGCAGCGCCCCGAACCACAGCGAGGCCGCCAGCGCGTGCACCGCGCCCAGCACCGAACCGAGGAACTGCTGCGACAGATGCCCGGTGATGGGCCGCAGCGCGATGGTCACCGCCGTGAACACCAGCACCAGATCCGCGGTGGCGCGCTCCGGATTCCGGAAACCGAACGCGCTGTACATCGCCACCGCACCGCAGCCGACCAGCAGTGCGATACCGATCTGGCCGCCGCTCACATCGGTCAGGTACTCGCCGAAGCGATCGGCGCTCAGCTGCCGCACCGGAACGCCCTGCACTTCGGCGGCTTCCAGCACCAGCATGCTGAATTCCATTGCCGCCCACAGGCCCGCCAGCACGGTCAGCAGCCGCCACGGCGTGTCGAGGCGATCGCGCAGGCGGGGGAGCGCGGCCAGGCCGAGCACCGTCGCGCCCGCGCAATCGGCGAAGACCCGGGCGGTGGCCTCGGGCTGCACCGGGTCGTTCGCGGCGAGGATCCAGGCCAGCAGCGCGCCGAGCAGGCCGCACGGAACGACCAGCAGCAGTAGCCATCTCGTTCTACTGTCGCCGGTCGCCCCGCGGTCGCGGCGATCGGTGCGGTCGGACCGGTTCACTTACGCTGCTTACCCCGGCCGCCCAGCAGTGCGAACGCCAGACCGCCGCCGAACAGCACCACCGCGCCCGCGATGAACACCCACAGCGGGACGCCGCCGTTATCGGAATCGCCGGATTTGGCCGAGCTGTCGGCCTTGGCGCCGGGGGTGCCGTTGCCGGCCTTGGTGAGCGTGAAGGAGCGGGTGCCCTTCACCGGATGGCCGTCGGCGGACGTCACCCGGTAGGCGATCTTGTATTCGCCGGCCGGGCCCAGTTCGCCCACCTCGACGCTGACCGTGGCGCCCTCCACCTTCGGCTGGCCCTTGGACCACAGATTGCCGTCCGGGCCGGTCACCGTCATGGACGGGAACGAGGCCTGCAGGTCCTCGTTGAAGGTGACGGTCACCCGCGCGGGCGAGGCGTCGATCTTGGCCCCGTCCTCGGGCGAGGACGCGATGGCGGCCGAATGCGCGTTCGCGACACCGCCGCTGAGCAGGGCGAGCACGGTGACCAGCAGGCCGGTGAGCACACCGGCGAAGATCTTGCGCATCATGACCGGCGACCCCGGATCACGCTGCCCAGACCCAGCGCCGCGCCCAGCGCGCCCAGCGCCAGGCCGATGCCGCCGAGCCAGCGGGCGGTGGTGTCGGTGCCGGCGTCGGCATCCTTGCCCGCCCCGGCGATGCTGTGATCGTCGGCGTCGCCCTTGGCCTCGCCCAAAGACAGTGCGGGAGCGGGATGCTCGGGCTCGGAACCGTCGGAGTTCTCCGGCTGATTCCACTCCACGACCTTGCCGTCACTGTAGGTCTGGGTGGCGGGGAAGCTCAGCTTCTCCTGCTTGGGCAGCGGGCCCAGCGACAGCACGAACCGCTGGAACTGGCCGGGCGCCACGCCCGCGTTCCCGGGCTCCACGGCCCAGGTCACCGACACCGCCTCGCCCTTGTCGTTGCGATCGATCTTCTCCGACCAACCGGCCATCGGCTCGGTGCGGATGCTCTTCAGATTCGGCACCGCCACGGTCAGTTTCGTGGTCGACGCGGTATTCGATTCGGTCGGCACCTTGAAGGTGGCGACGGTGTATCCGCCCTGCGCCGCGCCGGGCGCGTCCACGGTCACGTGCGCGGATGCGACGCCCGCGCCGAGCAGCGTCAGACCCACGACCGCGCCGCTCGCGGTGAGCGCACGCGAAATAGAGGTGTACATGAATGAATGGCCTTTTCTCACAAAGGTTTACGGGTGAATGCGGAACTCACACCGTGACCGGGGGTGCGCGCGGCCCCGCCGCACCCGCCGTGAGCAGGTCCTTCAATGTGATGCGCGGACCCGTCCACGCGGTCACCGACACCTGGACCGGCAGCGCGCCCGGCCGGGCGCACACCACCCGGATCGCCTGCGAGACAAGCCCGTAAAGCCGCTCGGCGGTCAGGATCAGCAACGCACAGGCGATCGCGGCCACCATATGCGCCGCCGCCATCGCCCCGTCCGAGACGAGTTCGGCACTGCCGGAAGCGAATCCGCCGGGCTCCGCACCGTGCCCGCCGTGCGCCAGCCCGCTCAGCGCCACATGGCACACCGGCTGCCCCACCGCCATGAGCGCCGGCAGCGCGATGCGCGAGGTCGCCCGCGGCAAGTTCGAGGCCAGCACCCCGATCACACCCGCCGCGAGCAATAGCAGCGTCGCACCGGTCGAGCCGGGTAGCCCGCCGCCCGCCGATCCGTGCGCCGCGATCGCCACGGCGGCTGTCAGCACTCCGGTCAAACCACCACGGAGCCAATCGGTTCGATCGCTCCCGCCTCGATTCCCCTCGAAATGACGGGGGGATGCCTCCGTCGAGCGCACACGCGGACCGCCGGTTGCGGGGACGGTTCCCCGGCCGAGGGCGGACGCGCGGCGGTGCATCGGAAACTCAGTTCACGCCGAGACGCGCGAGTACGTCGGATTCGATGCCCGACAGCTCGTTGGAGATGGAGGCGTGCACGGCGCGACGGCGCTGCACCGGCATCTGCGCGGCGGTGCGGGTCGCGGCGGCCAGGCTGTCCAGGCGATCGCGGGTGGCGGTGGCGAACTTCTTGGTGTCCGCGTCGGAGTTCTTCTTCTCCACCTCGGCCAGCGTGGCTTCCACATTGGTCAGGCGGGCCTGCAGCTTCGCGCCCGGTCCGGAGAAGTCGCCCAGCTGGTTCACGCCGATACCCAGCTGCTGGGCCCGCCGCTGGTCCAGCTGCCCGCGCACGATGGTCGCGCCCCGGTAGGCGAGCGGCGCCAGCACCGGCACCAGAATCCGCGCCACGCTCAGGTACTTGCGCACCGAGGCCACACTGAACGGATCCCGCTCCGCCTTGGCGGCCAGCTTCAGCGCCGCCTTCTCCTCGGCCTGCAATTTGGCGATCTCCGCCTTCGCCACCCGGGCCTGGGTCCGCGACTCGGCCCGATTCCGCTTGCGCTCGTTGCGCGCCCCGAGCTTGGCCTCCATACCGGCCTTGTGCTTGAGGGCTTTCGCCTCGGCTCGGCGGCTGACCCGCTTCTTGCGCTTGGTGAACAACCCCATTGATGGCCTCCGTCATGCTGGTTCGCCATGGCAGCACAGGGCCGGGGGAATGCCTGTCCGCCCATGAAACACAGTTTGCCGATCACCTTAACCGTTGCCCGTCACGGGCCGCCCGCACCCGGCGGTTTCGACGCGGCTTCGTGCCACCTTTTCCTTCTTTTCCGGCCCATCCGAAACGTCTCGGGCGTGGCGGGATTCGGCGCGGCGCGGGTGCGGGGCCAACGGTGTCGGGGGTTACGGCCATACTGCTAGGCGTGTATTCGGGCATCGGTGACCATGGCGAGCGGGCCGCGTTTCTGGACGCGCGGGCGCTGATCGGGTGCCGGCACCGGCTGCTTCTGGACGCCACCCACCCGGAGGTGCTGCACGGAGTTGCCGA
This sequence comes from Nocardia yamanashiensis NBRC 100130, assembly GCF_001613325.1. Classification (GTDB taxonomy): domain Bacteria; phylum Actinomycetota; class Actinomycetes; order Mycobacteriales; family Mycobacteriaceae; genus Nocardia; species Nocardia yamanashiensis. Next base: position 90,335 of record NZ_BDCD01000021.1, read on the forward strand.
GGACGCCGGCGTGCAGCAGCGGCGGGAGGCGGCCGCGGCGCACAGACAGAATGTGCGCGACACGCTGGTGGGGGCCGATCCGGGCAAGTGGGTGGTGATCCCGCCGGGGCAGCCGGCGCGGGACCGGGCGGCGGCGACCATGGCCGCCATGGAGTCGGGCGTGGAGCGGATCTGGGGCGGGTTGCTGCCGCAGGAGACCGACACCGGGCGGCGCGGCGGCTGCGAGATCCTGTGGCGCGATACCGACCGGGGCGGATACATCCCGGTGGTGGTGGTGAACCACAAGGTGACCGATCCGCGGCAGCCCGACCCGGCGGACTATCACCCGCTGACGACCGGTCTGTACGAATGGAATCCCAAGCCGGACAAGCACGTCCGCACCCGCCCGCAACCGCGTGACCAGCAGCGCCTCGCGCACCTCTACCGCATGCTGCAGCGGCACGGCATGGCCAGCCCCGCCCTGGTCGGCGGCGCCATCGGCTACCACTTCGACCGCATCCTGGTGCACGACCTCGGTCCGATCCTGGACGACTACGACCGCCGCTACGCCGACCGCATCGCCGTGGTGCGCGGCGAACTGCCCACCGTCCCCTCCAAGGTCCCCGAATGCCGCCAATGCCCCTGGTGGACCCGCGCTCCCGAAGAGGGTGGCCTGAGCTGCGAGAAATGGCTGATCGCGCACCGCGACATCAGCCTGGTCGCCCCGGGCGCGCGCGCCGAGGTGCTGCGCCGGCACGGCGTGGAGACCATCGACGATCTGGCGGGCTGGACCGGCGACGACCCGGACGACTGGCATTTCGAACCCTTCACCGAAACCGTGGTGACCGCCCGCGCCTGGGCCACCGGCGCCCCGCTGGTGCGCCGCGTCGAGCCCATCCGGGTGCAGCGCGCCGACGTCGAGGTGGACGTGGACCTGGAGAGCTACCAGGAACACGGCGCCTACCTGTGGGGCACCCTGCTGGACGGCGTCTACCGCCCGTTCGTCACCTGGGATCCGCTGCCCACCACGGACGAGGGCCGTTCCTTCGCCGAATTCTGGAACTGGCTCATGGAAGTCCGCGCGCAGGCCGCCGCCGACGGCAAAACCTTTGCCGCCTACTGCTATTCGCGCACGGCCGAAGACAAATGGCTGTATGAATCGGCCCGCCGCTTCGCCGGCATGCCCGGCATCCCCACCGAGAAGCAGATCCAGCAGTTCGTCGACGGCCCGCAATGGGTGGACATGTTCCAGGCCGTCTCCGACCAGTTCATCTGCCCGAACGGCAAGGGCCTCAAGAAGATCGCCCCCGTCGCCGGTTTCGGCTGGCGCGATCCGGAGGCCGGCGGCGAGGCGTCCATGGCCTGGTACCGCCTCGCGGTCGCCTACGACGGCGGCGAGCCGGACCTGTCGCAGCGCACCCGCATCCTCGAATACAACGAGGACGATGTGCTGGCCACCAAGACATTGCGGGACTGGATGACCGATCGCGCCGATGCCGAGGTTCCCTCCATCGCCGACTTCGCCCGTCGTAATATCGCGTCGTGACCGAACACATCGAACACCTGGAGTTTCAGGCCGAGACCCATCAGCTGCTGGAGCTGATGATTCACTCGGTGTATTCGAACAAGGACACGTTCCTTCGCGAACTCATCTCGAACGCCTCGGACGCGCTGGACAAGCTGCGCCTGGAGTCGTTCCGTGACAAGGATCTGTCCGCCGACATCTCCGATCTGCACATCGAACTCGAGGTCGATCGCGACAATCGGGTGCTGACCGTGCGCGACAACGGCATCGGCATGTCGCGCGCCGAAGTGGTGGATCTGATCGGCACGCTCGCCAAGTCGGGCACCGCCCAATTGCGCAAGCAGCTGCTCGAGACCAAGCCGGATCAGGCGGCCGAGGAACTCATCGGCCAGTTCGGCATCGGTTTCTATTCCACCTTCATGGTGGCCGACAAGGTCGCGCTCACCACCCGCAAGGCGGGCGAAACCACCGGCACCCGTTGGGAATCCGCCGCAGGCAGCCCGACCTACTCCATCGAGGAGCTCGCCGAGGCCCCGCAGGGCACCTCGGTGACCCTGCACCTCAAGCCCGCCGACGAGGACGATCACCTCTTCGATTACACGCAGGAGTGGAAGCTCCGCGAAATCGTCAAGAAGTACTCGGATTTCATCGCCTGGCCGATCCGCATGGACGTGACCCGCACGGTCATGGACGGCGAGGGCGAGGACAAGGTCGAGAAGGAACTCACCGAAACCCAGACCCTGAACTCCCAGAAGGCGCTGTGGACCCGGCCCCGGTCGGAGGTCAGCGACGAGGAGTACACCGAGTTCTACAAGCACGTCAGCCACGCCTGGGACGATCCGCTGGAGATCATCCCGATGAAGGCCGAGGGCACCTTCGAATATCAAGCGCTGCTGTTCATTCCGGCGCACGCGCCGTTCGACCTGTTCGCGCGTGAGCACAAGCGCGGCGTCCAGCTCTACGTGCGCCGGGTGTTCATCATGGACAACTGCGAAGAGCTGATGCCGGAGTACCTGCGCTTCGTCAAGGGCGTGGTGGACGCGCAGGACCTGTCGCTCAATGTCTCCCGCGAGATCCTGCAGCAGGACCGGCAGATCCGGGCCATTCGTAAGCGGCTGGTCAAGAAGGTGCTGTCCACGGTCAAGGACCTCAAGAACGCCGAGGACCAGACCAAGTACCAGTCCTTCTGGTCGGAGTTCGGCCGGGTGCTCAAGGAGGGCCTGCTCTCCGACGTCGACAATCGCGAAACCATCCTGGCGGTCTCGTCTTTCGCCTCCACCAATTCCGAGTCCGAGCTGACCACGCTCGCCGGATACGTGGAGCGCATGAAGGAGGGTCAGCAGGGGATCTACTACCTGACCGGCGAATCGCGGCAGCAGATCGAGAACTCCCCGCACATGGAGGCCTTCAAGGCCAAGGGCCTCGAGGTGCTGGTGCTGACCGATCCGGTCGACGAGATGTGGGTCGGCGCGGTCACCGAGTTCGAGGGCAAACCGATCCAGTCCATCGCCAAGGGCGAGATCGACCTGGAGACCGAGGACGAGAAGCAGGCGTCGGAGCAGCTGCGCGAGCAGCAGGAGAAGGATTTCGCCGACGTCCTGGGCTGGCTGAAGGAAACCCTGGACGCGGACGTCAAGGAGGTGCGCCTGACCAACCGGCTCACCACCTCCCCGGCGTGCATCGTCGGTGACGTGTTCGACTTCACCCCGATGCTGGAACGTATGTATCGCGCGTCCGGGCAGGACCTGCCGCACAGCAAGCGGATTCTCGAACTGAACCCGGCGCACCCGCTGGTGACCGGGCTGCGGGACGCGTACGCGGGGGTGAAGGATGCCGAGGACAAGCCCGCCGAACTGGGCGAGACCGCCGAATTGCTCTACGGCACAGCGGTTCTCGCCGAAGGCGGCGAGCTGAAGGATCCGGCGCACTTCGCCCGCATCCTGGCCGATCGGCTGACCCGCACGCTCTGACCGAACCGATCACCCGCCTTCGCTACCTGCGCGAAGGCGGGTTTCGGTCATGCCCGCCGTGGCGCAAATGTGACGTCCGGCATCCTCGAGCGATTTCGGGAACTCCTCCGAGACGCGTACGTTGTACGTCTTGGTCGTAAGTTTTTCGTGTTCGTGTTTTTCGCATGCTCGCGCTGAACATCGTGCGGGCGTCGCTTCACCTTGCCAGGCAAGTTGCAAGCCGCCTTCTGATCGACCCGGTCACCGCACCAGTGGGTGACCACGCAATAAAAGAAACACCTCGTCAGGAGAAGGTAATGGTTCAGGGCACCGTCAAGTGGTTCAACGCGGAGAAGGGCTACGGCTTCATCGCCCGCGAGGACGGCCCCGACGTTTTCGTCCACTACTCGGAGATCGAGGGCAACGGCTACCGTCAGCTCGAGGAAGGCCAGTCGGTCTCCTTCGAGATCACCGAGGGCAAGAAGGGCCCGCAGGCAGCTGCGGTCCGCCCGCAGTAAGACTGGTCCGTCGCGCACCTGACAGTGCGCGCCGCCCCGCTTCGAAATAACAAAACCCGCACCGGTAACGGCGCGGGTTTTGTCGTATCGGGGGTGTGGCGGCGAACCCCCGCATGCCACACCTGGGGGTCCGGGGGCTCGGCCCCCGGATTCCCCCTCCCACAGGGGGTTTGGGGGCGAAGCCCCCGAAACCCAGCGTTAGCGCGGAGCCATGCGGAGGGCGCCGTCCATGCGGATGGTCTCGCCGTTGAGGTAGTCGTGCTCGGTGATGTACTGCGCGAGCTGCGCGTACTCGTCCGGGCGGCCCAGGCGGGACGGGAACGGCACGCCGGCCTCGAGGCCCTTGCGGTATTCCTCGGTGACACCGGCCAGCATCGGGGTGTCGATGATGCCGGGGGCGATGGTGTTGACGCGAATGCCGAACTGCGCCAGGTCACGAGCGGCCGGGATGGTCATGCCGGCGACGCCGCCCTTGGACGCCGAGTAGGCGATCTGCCCGATCTGGCCTTCGAACGCCGCGACGGACGCGGTGTTGATGACCACGCCGCGCTGGCCGTACTCGTCGACCGGTTCGGTCTTGGCGATGGCGTCGGCGGCCAGGCGCATCACATTGAAGGACCCGAGCAGGTTCACGGTGATCACGGTCCGGAACAGCTCGAGGTCGTGCGGCCCGTTCTTGGACAGGATGCGTCCCGCCCAGCCCACGCCCGCGCAGTTGACCACGATGCGCAGCGGCACACCGGATTCCACGACCTTGGCGACCGCGGCGGCGACATCGTCGGCGCTGGTCACGTCGGTCGGGATGAGGGTGACGCCGGCGGGGACGCTGTCGCCCGCACGCTCGATCGACTGTGCCAGGTCCAGGCCGAACACGGTGGCGCCGAGGTCGGCGAAGCGCTTGGCGGTGGCCGCACCCAGGCCGGAAGCGCCTCCGGTGACAATGGCGGCGGAGCCCGAAATCTCCACGGTGGTTGGTCCTCTCGAACGTGGACGGCCCTCTCACTGGCCCTCCGTCAATAAGCACGATATCCGGATCGATCATGGTGCCCGCGCGGGGTCCGCGGAAGACGACCGTCGAGTTTGCGAACACGAGTGTTCGCCTAGTGGTACCGTCGTCACATGAACGCCAGCACGGCCGAACGACCGCGCCGTGGTCTCTTCCGCCCGGCCCCCCAGGTCGCCGGGAAGCGAATTCTGATCACCGGCGCCGCCCGCGGCATCGGCGCGGCCCTGGCCCGCCAGCTGCACAGCCGCGGCGCCCGCGTGGCCCTGCTCGGCATCGAGGAAGCCCTGCTGGCCGACACCGCCGCCGAATGCGGGGACGCTCCCTGGCGCTATTGCGACATCGGCGACCCGGCCCAGGTGGACCGCGCGGTGCAATCCCTGGTCACCGAACTGGGCGGCCTGGACGCCGTCGTCGTCAACGCCGGCATCGCCCGTCAGCTGGCCCTGCTCTCCGGCGACCCCGAGGTGCTCGAGGAAACCCTCGCCGTCAATGTCCTCGGCGCGTACTACACCATGCGCGCCGCCGGCCCGCACATCGCGCACCCGGACGGCTACGTGCTGCTGGTGTCCTCGCTGGCCGCCGCCGTCCACCTACCCCTGGCCGGGGCCTACAGCGCCTCCAAGGCCGCCGTCGAAGCCCTCGGCCAAACCCTGCGCATCGAACTCCGGCACACCGGCGCCCGCGTCGGCCTGGCCTATTTCGCCGAGCTCGACACCGAGATGACCAGCCGCGGTTTCGGCACCGAGGCCGCGCGCAGCATTCTCGGCCAGGCCCAGGGCGGCGGCGTCTCGAGCGTCTCGGGCATCGCACCCCTCGGCCCGGCCATCGACGCCATGCAACGCGCGCTGGCCCGCCGCTCGCGCCGAGTGGTCTCCCCGTACTGGGTCGGCACCGTACTGTGGTGGCGACCACTCGCCCAGCGGGTGATCGAATACACCCTGCGGCACGGTGTCGCCTCGGGCTTGGCCATCGCCGATACCGAAGCGACGCGCTACACCACCGACCAACCGGCCCGGGCCCGCAGGTTGCGCAAGCCCGCCTGAAAGTTCCCACGGCACAACGGAGTTCACCGCATGCCCGAATCGGCCACCACCGCCGCCCGGCTGCCCCGCGGCCGGCACGGACTACCGCGTGAAACCGTGATCGCCGCCCAGCGCGATCGCATCCTGCTCGCCCTGGCCGAGGCGATGGCCGAAAACGGTTATGTCGGAACACCCGTCGCGGCGGTCATCAAACGCGCCGGGGTTTCCCGGGAAACCTTCTACGAGCAATTCCGTTCCAAGGAGGACTGTTTCGAGGCCGCCTTCGAACGGGCCGCGGAACTCATGCTGACCGGCATCTTCGCCGCCACCGGCGCGGACTTCGAGGGCGAGACCCCGGCCGCGCGCATCGAACGCGTGCTCGGCTCCTACCTGGACGCGGTCGCCTCCCAGCCCGCCTACGCCCGGCTGTTCCTGGTCGAGGTGTACGCGGTCGGCCCGGAGGCCATCGCCCGCCGGGCCGCGCTGCAGGAAGCCTTCTCGGCCATGGTCGCCGACATTCTCGGCGCGGACACCGAGGAACAGCGCTTCGCCTGCCAGACCCTGGTCGCGGCCATGAGCGCCATGGTCACCGCGCGCATCGCCACCGGTGACGTGACCGGCCTGCGCAATTTGCGCGAGCCGCTACTGGGCCTGGTGGCGCGCAGCGGCGATCTCTTCGGCCACGTCCCGCTCGCCGGCTGAGGCATCGACCCGGGTGGGGGTCCGGCGGCGCAGTGCGAGCAGCGCCGCACCGGCGAGCGCGGGCAGCCCGGCCGCGAGCACCGCAGCGATCGGGGTGCCGATGCCGGTGGCGAAGGCCTCCAGCAGGGTCAGCGCACCGAAGTACAGGAACAGCAGACCCGAGCAGACCGCGATGAAGCGTTCCGGAATGTGCTTGCCGACCGTCACGCCGATCAGAATGGCCAGCCCGCCGGCCGCGACCATGCCCACGACGGAACCGATCCACACCGCCACCCAGCCGTTCTTGGTGGCCAGGGCCATGGTCGCGAACATGGTGCGGTCGCCGAGCTCGGCGAGCAGGAACGCGGACAGCACCACCAGGAACGCGGACCGCGACTTGGGCTGCGGCGCGGGCGTTTCGTCGTCCTCCGCGCCCGCCCCCGGCAGCGTCTCGCGCAGGGTCCACAGGCCGACGCCGATGAGCGTGGCCGCGGCGCACAGGGAAATGAGTTCGGTGGGCAGTGCCGCTCCGAGGAAATGACCGACCCCGACCGCGATCAGATTGACCAGCACGCTCGCCGCGGTGATGGCGCTCAGCACCACCCACCAGCGGTAGCGCAGGGCGAAAGTCAGGGCCATGAGCTGGGATTTGTCTCCCAGTTCGGCGAGAAAGAGCACGCCGAAGCTCAGCAATATCGTGGCGATCATGAAGGTCAGCTCCCAGGTCTCCGGCCTGTCGGCTGAAATGCGGGGGCGCTTCAGCCGACACCGCACCGGTAAAACGGTTTGGTTTGCAATCGGCCGAAGGTCTCGCCCACCGGATTCCGGTTCACGCAGCCGGACCCGAGAGCGGATCAGTATGTCGACTACGCGATTGCGGGCTACTCCCCTTCGCTGTTGCACACCCTACCCGGCAAATCGGGCGCACGCAAACACGTGTAGCCCAAATCGCAATGCGCGCAATAAGTTTGGGCACGCTGCCGCGAGGTTTCGGGAACCCTTACGCGGCCAGCAGCATAGCCAGAACCGCGGTGTCGGGATCGCTGATCGGATCGACGCCCACACGCGAAACCATCGAGGTGACGGTGCCGTCGCTGTCGGTTTCCACCCACGCCGCCCGATGCTCCAGCCCGAGATGGGGGAGTCCCGGCAGCAGCAGGCACCCCGATGCCGCGCCGGAGCACTCGGGCAGCGAAGGCCGCGTCTCGCGCGGCGGATGCAACATGATCAATGCCGGTGGCACATGTCCGGCAAACTGCCCGGGCCGCAAGCCCTCCCCGCCCAGTACGGTCCCTTCGGCGATCACCAAGCCGACCATCCCCGGATCGGGATCATCGGGAAGTTCCTCGCGCGCCCCGAACACCGTCGAGGTCGGCAGCAATCCCGGCAGGCTGGCGACGCGGACGGCGAGGACCAGCAGTTGTGCCCATTCCTTGGTGGAATCCGGCCACCGGCCGGAGATGACGAACCCGCAGAGTGACCCGCGTGAATGAAACGGCATGATGCCGATCTGCTCGCTCATCGCGTGCCTCCGATCGATCCGGGGCCGCCCTGCCCATCCTGTTGTAGGAACATCAGGTTGTACCTCGAAGTAACTGGCACACAAGTACCAAAGACTGCTAGCAGTCGGACCCCTGAAATGCGAAAAGCCCGCGAACCAATCGGCTCGCGGGCTAACCGCTCGGAGAGTGCGGGCTGGCGTCCCGCCGGGGGCTTGCCCCCTCCCCGCTCTCCCGGGGGTGTGGGGGCGTCAGCCCCCACGAAATTCTGCTTCGGCTCAGCCGAAGATCAGGCCTTTGCCCTGCTGGGTGGCGCGGGCGAAGCGGTCCTGCACCTCGGCCCAGTTCACGACGTTCCAGAACGCGTTGACGTAGTCCGCCTTCACGTTCTTGTACTGCAGGTAGAAGGCGTGCTCCCACATGTCCAGGCCGAGCAGCGGGATGATGCCGAGCGGCACATTGCCCTGCTGGTCGGTGAGCTGGAAGGTGAGCAGCTTCTCGCCCAGGGTGTCCCAGCCCAGCCAGGCCCAGCCCGAACCCTGCAGGCCGTTGGCGGCCGCGGAGAACTGCGCGCGGAACTTGTCGAACGAACCGAACTGGTTGTCGATGGCGGCCTCGAGCTCGCCGACCGGCTTGTCGCCGCCGTCCTTGGACAGGCTCTTCCACCAGATGGAGTGGTTGACGTGGCCGCCCAGGTGGAAGGCCAGGTTCTTCTCGTTCAGGAAGATGGCAGCGTGGTCGCCGGCCTCGCGGGCGGCTTCCAGCTTCTCGACGGCGGCATTGGCGCCGGCGACGTAGGCGGCATGGTGCTTGGTGTGGTGGATCTCGTTGATCTGCCCGGAGATGAAAGGCTCCAGAGCGTCGTAGTCGTAATCCAGTTCCGGCAGCGTGTACTCAGCCACGATGTCCCTTCCTCAGTGTCGGGGCTGTGTGCCTCGATTCCTATCGAGCGCACCCAACCATCATTCGTACACCCGCTCGGGTGCAACCGGGTCGTTCGCCCCCACATTCCGGCGCCGGCCCGATCGTCTCGAGGAGTGGGCGGATGGACCGGCGCCGGCCGCTGCGGGCTGCGGCTTCCCGGTCCGGGCATACCCCGGCCCCGGCGCCTCAACGGGGCCGGGGCCGGATTCGAATCTGCGCGAGCCGCTTTCGGGCTACAGCGGCGGCACGATATTCGGCCGCATGGTGCGCGGGTCGCCGAGGTCGTGCGCCTTCCACCAGCGCACCCCGCCCGCGATGAATTCGTCGAGCGGAATGTCATTGCCCTGTTTATCGGTCACAAAGAGGCCGTCGAACCACACCCGCACATCCAGTTCGCGCGGATCGATGCCCTCTTCCTGCGAGAACTCCAGCATGTGCGAGGCGGGGTCATCGCCGATCGTGGTGTCGAAGCTGAGCAGTTTGCGCCACTGGTTCCAGGCGTTCTCGTCGAGGTCGATGAATTCCCAGCCGTGCAGCGCGCCGCCGCCGAAGCTGTTGACGGCGTCGTGCAGGCCGTCCAGTTCGAGCGGCAGCACGACCGGTTCCAGGTCGTCCCAGCGCTGCCGCCGCAGCGAGGCGGCGACCCGGCTGACGCCGGTCAGGGTGAGGTAGACGTCGCAGTCCGCCGGCGGCGGCCCGTCGACGGGGAGGGTGAGGACGTCGAGCTCCAGCCGTAGGGTCCGGGCTTGTTTGTCGACGTCGATCCCGAGGCAGGTCGCCTCGGACAGCGCGGTGCTGAGTCCGGTGATGTCCAGTCCGTCGAGTAGCCCCCTGCTCACAGTCATAGCGCCAGGCTACCGATCCGGCCTGGCCGGGCCGAGGATTTCCGTTTTTCGGTAGTGTTGTCGTTTTTTTCGGAGGCGAACGGAACCGCGGCGTGAGCGGGCGCGTCAGAGTAGATGAGGGCCGGGTCGCGGCCCTCGGTGCGGTCGGCCGCTCCGGAACGTGGAGGGGACTTCCGGATCGGCCGATCGGACATTCCGGACGACTCTGAAGCTGTGGATCAGGTTGTGGATTATGTGGATAACTGGTGTCCGGCTATGCACAGGACTCCACGGCGCCCTTGACCACGTGGCAGGATCGAAAGTGTGACGATGCCCCATGTCCCCTCGGTGCCGGTCGACGCCGTCCCGGCGGAGTTCGACACACCCGAGCCGTGGGCCGGCGCGCAGCCCCTGCCCGCCCAGCTCCTCGATGTGCGCGAGGACGACGAATGGCAGCTCGGGCACGCGCCGGGCGCGGTGCACATCCCGCTCGTGGACGTCCCGGCCCGGATCGACGAGCTCGATATCGACGCCCAGATCTACGTGATCTGCCGGCAGGGCGGGCGTTCCATCACCGCGGTGCAGTACCTGGAACAACTCGGCTACGAAGCCGTGCACGTCACCGGCGGCATGGTGGCCTGGCAGCAGACCGGGCGGCCGCTTACCGGCGCGGGCGCCGAGGCCAAGATCTACTGATGACGACGACTCACCGATGACAGGGGGACGAGTGGCCGACTCGCGATCCGCGGTTGTACAGCCGTGTGCCCGCTGCGGCGCCCGCTGGGCCGTGCAGGGCAAACCGCTGCACTGGTGCCCCCGCTGCCACGGCGTGCTGCTCTCACCCGCACCGGTGGACGCGCCGGCCGAACGGCGCAACTACCGCTGGGTGGCGCGCCCGCCCGGCCGCAGGAGTCATCCGGCGGGTGGTCCGGCGCGCGCCGCCGCGAGCCGGGAGACGCCGCGCTACACCGAGATTCCGCGCTGGGGCCTGCGGGACCGGCCGGCCGCGGTCTCGCCGGAGCCCCGGAACGCGCTGTCGCCGTTCACCGATCGCCTGCACCAGCTGCTGTACGCCAGCATCGCGCTGTTCGTGCTGGCCGCCGTCGCCGAGCTGGGCCGCTACGGGGTACTGCTGCGCAATCGCACCCGGCTGATCCATCCGGCCGTGCTGTGGGCGTCGGATATCGCCGTGTACGCGACCGCGGTGCTGTCCCTCGTGTTCGCCCTGGCCACCGCCGTGGCGCTGGTGGGGTGGCTGGTGCGCACCCGGGGCGCGCTGTATGCCGCGCGGGGGCAACACGATCCGCGTTCGCCGCGGCTGATCGCGGCGGGGTGCTTGATCCCCGGCGTGAACCTGATCTTCCCGGGGGTCTTCCTCACCGAGGCCGCCCGGCTGCGCGGGTTCGGCGCGGACACCGCGACCCCGCAGGGCGTCCGAGCTTCGCGCCGTCCCGCTGCCGCGCACCCCGGCACGGAGTCGGAGGCCGATCCGCGCCTGCTGCGCACGGTCCGGATCTGGTGGGCGGCTTGGGTTCTCAACGGTCTGCTGGTCGTGATCGCCCAGCTGTACCGTTTTGCGGACTCACTGCAGGTCAAGGCCGATGGCGTCCTCGTCGCCATGTGGACGAACCTGGTCGCGGCGGGCGTCGCGGTGCTGACCCTGGGCCTGGTGCGCGCCTTCGCCGGACAGGATCTGCGCGGCCGCCCCACCGCCGTCACCCGCTGGCTGCCCGCGACCACCCCGGCGCAGCCGGTGATCGAACCGGTGCAGCCCGCCGATCGGGCATCGGATTCCACCGGACGCGCGCCCGGGGCCGCCGTCGGGAATGATGAGGCCACCGCATCCGATTCGGAATCCGGCCTCGCCGATTCCGAGCGGGCGCCGGAATCCGAACATGAGGAGGTATTGGCGAAGTGAGCCGGGCCAGTCGCGCGCCGTTCGTGGTCGCGCACCGGGGGGCGTCGGCGGCGCGACCCGAACACACCCTCGCCGCATACGAACTCGCCCTGCAGGAGGGCGCCGACGGCGTCGAATGCGATGTCCGGCTGACCAAGGACGGCGTACTGGTCTGCGTGCACGACCGCACCGTGGACCGCACCTCCAACGGTGCCGGCGCGGTCAGCGAGATGACCCTGGACGAGTTGCGGGCCTTGGACTTCGGCGCCGACGGCGAACCCGCCTCGGTCCTCACCCTCGACGAACTCATCGAGCTGGTCCTGGACTGGAAGAGCCGCCCCACCAAGCTCTTCATCGAGACCAAGCACCCCGTCCGCTACGGCGCACAGGTGGAAACCACCCTCCTGGAACAACTTCAGAAGTACGGCATCGCCGCCCCCGCCTCCGCCGACCACTCCCGCGCCGTGGTCATCTCCTTCGCCGCGACGGCCGTCTGGCGCATCCGCCGCGCCGCCCCGCTGCTCCCCACCGTCCTACTCGGCGAATCCTCCCTCTACCTCTCCGGCGGAGCGGCCACCACCGTCGGCGCCACCGCCATCGGCCCCTCGGTCCGCACCCTCCGCGAACACCCCGACCTGGTCGACAAAGCCGCCGCCGCGGGCCGCGCCACCTACGTCTGGACCGTCGACGACGCCGAAGACGTCCGCCTCTGCGCCGACCTCGGCGTCAGCTGGATCGCCACCAACCACCCCGGCCGTACGAAGGGCTTGCTCCCTGCCGCGTAAGTGGCCCTGTAGGTTTGCCACTCATGGGTAAGAGCAAGCGCAACAGTCCGAAGCCGGACAGTAATCGGGCGCAGAAGCTGGCCGCGCGCAAGGCCGCGCAGGAGCAGGCCGCGCAGGCGGTCACCCGCCCGTTCGAGGGCTTGGCCGCGGAATGCGATCTGGTCGCGCTCCGCGAATTCGTGCCGTCCGCCACCGCGACGCTGAAGCTGTCGCCGAGCGTCGGCGCCGAACGCGCGGTCACGCTGGCCACGGTGCTGCCGGGCGCGGTGGCCGCGCTGGTGCGGGCCGGGGACGAGGCGATCGGTTTCGTCGGCACCCAGGTGCAGCACCAGTCCGCGAATCCGGCCGCCGATCTGGCGAGCGCCATTCTGTGGACCCAGGCCGCCGAGCCGGGCGAATCGCTGGACGCCGCGAATGTGGATGGCGCCCCGAGCCTTTCGGAGGTGCTGGATCCCGGCGCCGCCCTGGACCTGACCGTGCACCAGGACTTCAACTGGTGGGTGCCCGCGGGCGTCACCCCGGACCCGCAGGTCGCCGCCACCATCGAGCAGGCCAATCAGGCCATCATGCCGTCGGCGCGCCTGGAGCTGGGCGCGGACGCCATCGGCGCGGCCTGGTGGGTGGACGCCGGCGAGAAGGCGCATCTGCGCTGGGTGCGCCCGGAGGACGAGGATCAGCTGATGCTGGCCCTGGCCCGCCTGCACGCGGCCGGTGACCTGCACCTGGGCGAGGGTTCGCGCTTCGCGGGCTCGTTCCGCACCCACGGCCTGCTGGTCCCGGTGTTCGACCTGGATCCGGAGCGGCACGCCACCGAATGGGAGGCCCCGGCGCGCGAGTTCGGCGCCAAGCTGGCCGCTGCCCTGAAGTCGGATGCCCCGCTGTCCTCGGACGAGCGTCGTTCGCGCGACGGCCTGCGTTCGCGTCAGGTCACGCTGCGCTGATCCGCCGCCCTCGAAAGGGGCGTTGAGCTGGTCTTACCGGGCCGTTCGCGGGTGGTCTCCAACCATCCCCGGACGGCCCGAAATTTTTTCCCGGTCAATTTTTTGAAAAATGCTCATTTCGGTCCGGGGATGGGGTTAAGTTCGGTTCACCCCAGAAGGTCGGGGGAGGTGAGGGAAAGACTCACCGAGTTAGATGAGGAGAAAATCATGGAAGCCATTCTCACCATGCTCAAGGGCCTGGTCTCCACCCTGTCCGCCAGCATCTCCGCCAAGTGAGCGGAATTCGCTCATAACATGCGAATGGGCCCGATCCAGCGCAAGGGATCGGGCCCATTTCGTATTTACTACAGCGAACCGCCGGCGGCGGAAGGCGAACCGGAAGCGTCCTTCGGGGAACTCATTTCCCGCGAGACGTAATTCTCCAGATCGAACAGGTTCGCGCTGGCCCGCTCGGCGACGGTGAGGAGGGTGCGCATGGTGGCGACTTCCTCGACCTGCTCCTTCAGGAACCACTGCATGAACTGCTCGCCCTGATAATCGCCTTCTTCCCGGGCGGTGCGGGCGAGGGCGACGATCTGTTCGGTGACCGTCTCCTCCTGGGCCAGGGCCAGGGCGATCGGCTCCTTGGCATTCTCGAATTGCGATTTCGCGGCATCGACGGCCGGCACTTCCACGCCGAAATCCTGATCCAGCAGGTACTGCGCGATCATCATCGCGTGATTGCGCTCTTCGACGGCCTGCTTGTAGAAGTACTTCGCGAGCACCGGCAGATCCGCGTGATCGAACCAGGTCGCGATCGCGACGTACTGGTGTTCGGCATTGAATTCGTTGCGGATCTGATCCTGCAGCAAACCGTGGAACTTGCTGCGCTTGGTTTGAGTACGGATGGCCATGGGAGAAGACATTAGCCCTGGTCACAACGCGTGTCATCCAAGTGCAGCCTTATTGAGCCCAGCCTTATTGAGGCAAGTATTGCCTAATTTCAGCTAATTCGGGACCGTGGTGATCAGGTCCGACGGGATCTGCTGATCGGCCGCCAGCGCCTCGAAGAACTTGCTCGCCTTGGTCTTGTCCCACAGCAGCACATTGCCGCTGCCGTCGACGTCGGTGAAGCCGCCGACCGGGACCGTGGTGGCCACCGGATCCCCGCTCAACGCCCGGCCGAGGGAGGCCAGATTCCACACGTGCGCGCCATTGTCGACCTTGAGCGCGGCCGTCGTATCGGTGACGAGCGGCCAGGCCCGGAAGGGGTTCAGCAGGGTGGACGGACTGGACGCCTTCTTCAGTAGTGCGCTCAGGAACTTGCGCTGATTCAGCATGCGCTGCAGGTCGGCGGTCGGCGTGGCGCGGCTGCGCACGAAGCCGAGCGCGTTCTTGCCGCTCAGCGTCTGGCAGCCCGCCTTCAGGTCGATGCCGGCCAGCGGATCGTCGATGGCCTCGTCCAGGCACATGTCGATACCGCCCACCGCGTCCACGATGCCGGCGAAGCCGCCGAACCCGATCTGCGCGTAATGGTCGATGCGCAGCCCCGTCGCACCCTCCACGGTCTGCACCAGCAATTGCGGGCCGCCGAACGCGAAAGAGGCGTTGAGCTTGTCCTTTCCGTGCCCCGGAATGCTCACGTAGGAGTCGCGCGGCAGGCTGACCAGCGTCGGCTTACCGGATTCCGGCACGTGCACCAGGATGATGGTGTCGGTCCGTTCGGACCCGACCTCGCCGCCGGTGGACAGCTCCTGTTCCTGCTCGGTCGAGAGCCCGGCGCGGCTGTCCGAACCCACCAGTAGCCAGTTCGTCCCGGGCGTGTCGCCGGGCCGGCCGGAGTAGCTGGTGAGCGCGTCGATCCGGGTCAGGTGGGTGTCCACGTAGATGGCCGCGCCGATCGGCATGAGCAGGATCAGCAGCAGCAACACCAGGATCCAGCGGAACCAGTGCCGTTTGCGCTTGGGCCGTTTCGGTCGCGGCGCTTCGCCGCGGCCGCCGCGCTTGGCCGGCCGGGAGGGCGGCGGCGGGGGAGTGGATTCGCGATAGGGGACCGGGCGCTGGGTCGGCGCGTGCGTGACCGGCGCGGCCTCGCGGGCTTCCCCGTATGTTGTCGGCGGACTCTGCTCGTCCGACCACATCTTCCGGGTCCGCTCGGGCGGGCGCTGCTGTCGTTGCGGCGCAGCGGCATTGGATCGCTGTGGGGCGCCGCCGCGCTGCTGCGGCGACGCGTTGCCGCGCTGCGGCGAGGCCGGGTTACCCCGCTGCGGCGGCGCCGGGTTACCGCGCTGCGTTGGGGCCGCGTTGCCGCGCGGTGGGGGAGCCGCATTGCCGCGCTGTGGGGGCACGGCGTTGGAGCGTTGCGGCGGAGCGGCATTCGGGCGCTGCGGCCGGCCGGGCTGCGCGCCGGGCGGTGGATTCCCGTTCGCGCGCGCCGCGCCGCCGGGATTGCCGCGCTGGGGTTGCACGGGATTTGCTCGTGGTTGCCGCGGCGGCACGGGAGGCTCGCCCGGACGTCTCGGCGGCGGCTCCCGGCGCATCCGTGCAAACTGCTGGGGGTCGTCGCCGTTCATCAAGGAAAGCCTACTGATGGAAGCGCTCGAGCGGTTCATTCCAATCGCATTACGGTGATCGGACTTCGGTGGACGTGACCGGGATTACGGCAGCCAGGACACGTGCCCGCGCAGTGCGGCGTAGCCGAGATAGGCGATGGTGTCGATGAGCGCGTGCGCCAGCAGCAACGGCCACAACCGGTCGGTCCGCTGCCAATACCGCCCGAACACCAACCCCATCACCAGGTTTCCGAGCCCGCCCCCGATGCCCTGATACAGGTGATAGCTGCCCCGCAGCAGCGCCGATGCCAGCAGCGATTTGTGCTCCGACCAGCCCAGCGCCCGCAACCGGGTGATCAGATACGCCACCACCAGCACTTCTTCGGCCGCCGAGTTGGCCCAGGCGTTGAGCACCAGCATCGGCAGGCGCCACCAATGTTCCAGTGAGCCCGGGACGATGGTGACGCTCACGCCCAGCGCGTGCGCGATCAGATACAGCCCGAGGCCCGGAATGCCGATCACCGCCGCCAGCGCCAGGCCCGGCAGCACGTCCGAACGCCACCGCAGCCGCGCCAATCCGATCGCCCGCGGTCCGATCCCGCTGCGCCACAACAGATACAGCCCCAGCGCCGCCCAGCCCAGCAGCCGCCCCACACTCAACAGCTGAAACAGCAGGTCCAGGAAGGATTGCGCGGCCCGCGACGGATTCAGCGCGACCGTCTGCCCGCCCACCCCACCGGGCGAGAGCGCGCTCTCGATCAACGACAGCGCCGCACTGGCCCCGCTCAGCCCGAACGTGACGACCAGGACGATAGCGATCTCGATCCGGATCGCCCGCCGCTCGCCCTCGGAGGACGCGGGTGCGGGCCACGCGGACGCGGAATCAGCCGAAACCATGCCGCCAATCTATGGGCAGTCGTCTGGTTCGGCGGTCCGGGCGTGCCGAGCCGGATTCAGATGCGATGCAAGCCGCGCTGGAAGGGATTGCCCGCCAAGGTCTGTACCGCGCGGCTCAGCGATTCCACATCGTCGGCCGGCGCGTGGAAGGGCAGCCGGATGTCGTGATCGCGGTCGATCGCCTCGACCCGCAGCGTGACCCCGTACCGGTCGATGGCCAGCGGATGCACCAGCGCGCCCCGGCGGATGTCGGCGGGCAGATGCCGGGCCAAGCGGTCGATCACATCGGCATGATCGGCATGCAGATGCTGCAGCCAGGCGGCCTCCATCCCGCAGAACGGATCCGGCCGAGCGGCCCGAAGCTGTTCCCGCGACACCGAATCCGCGCCCGCCGTGTCCGCCACCACCGCCGAGTCGATGACCAGCCGCAACAGCACCGACGTATGCCCCACATCCAGCAGATTAGGATGCGGATGATCTTCCGCGACCGCCGTGGCCAGCGCCCGCTGCGCATGCGAGGGCACCGCGTGCACCCATCCGCGCAACCACACCAGCGCCCGCACCGGCTCCCGCAAAGGCAGCGGCGCATTGTCGGTCAGCTCCAGCACCGCCGGCGATCCGGTCGTCCCGCACCGATCCACCAGCATCGCCGCCGTCGACTCCGCCGGCACCGCGATCACCATGTCGCCGCACAACCGCAGCCGATGCACCGAGGTCGGCACCGGATCCAGCCCCGGCAGCGCCAGCACCGAACTCTCGGCATTACTGCACGCGCTGTGCACGCGCTCGGCGGTAGTGGGTGAGGCAACCGGGGCAGCCGCGGGTGGCATACACACCTCCATCGTGAATTAGGTAAACCTAAGCTAAGTGACGCAAGTCGCCCACGCAACCCCGCAACCGCTCGAATCCCCGCGGGCGCGGCCGATCCGTGCGCGCGACCAGCCTCTTCGCGCGTTCGATCCCAAGGCGCGTCACCCACGTTGCCGGGTATGTGGCCACCTGCGGCTGGGGGTTCGCGAGGTGCGATGCCAAAGCCATGGATGGCTCGGCACCACCAGAATGCGAACAGCCGCGACGGGTCGGACGTTCGGCCGACTCCGTCCGGGCAACGGCCGCCCACCCGCTTCAGGCCCGCGCAGGCGCTCGCTACGGTGGACGGGTGCCGCACGATCTGCCTCCCGCGCCCGAGCCGGTCGCGCTCTCGCTGTCCATGCCGCCCGCCCCCGCGCGCGGTCTCACCGAGGATCTGGTTCGCCCCACCGGTGCGGCGCCCGCCGCCGAAGTACTCGACCTGACCGCCGATGACGAGGCCGTCTCCGAGTTCCTGGTCCGAATCGCTCACGCCGACACCGGTTTCGTCGCCCGTACCGATTCCGGCGAACGCGCGCTCGCCATCGTCGCCGCCACGGTGGCCGCCCTCTGCGGCGAAGACATCCGCGCCGCGCTCGCCGCCCCGGATCTGGCCTTTCTGAAGGGCTTGAAGCCACCCGCAGTGGAGGCGTTCCGCACCGTCCTGCTCGCCATCGAATCCGACAATCCGGACGTGGCGGCCGCCCTCACCGCCCTCGCTTGACGCTCGCGCATGGTCGTGCTCGCCGAAGGTGACAACTGATTTCGTGAGATTCGGGGTAACTCCCGGGGTACGCCCAGAATTTGTTCGGCACTCGACGCAGGCACGGACAGGGAAGTCCTACGGCTCTCAGCCGTCCGCCAAGTACGCGGGGAGGCGGAACAGTAATCTCGTTGTCGTGCCTCGTATCGCCTACTTCGGGCCCTCCGGAACTTTTACCGAGATGGCTCTCGCGAAACTCGAGTCCGCCGGATTGTTCGGCGGGCCGGTCGAGCGTGTGCCGGCGCCGAGTCAGGGGGCGGCCATCGAGCTGGTGCGGGCCGGGGAGGTCGAAGGGGCGGTAGTGCCCATCGAGAGTTCCGTCGAGGGGTCCATCGCGCCGACCCTGGATGCGCTGGCGGTGGGGCCGCGGTTGCAGATCATCGCTGAGGCCGAGCTGGATGTGGCGTTCACGATCGTGGGGCGGGCGGGGATCGGGCTCGACGACGTGAAACGGGTCGCGGCCTATCCGGTGGCGGCCGCGCAGGTGCGGATGTGGCTGGCGCACCGGATGCCGCAGGCCGAGATGTATACGTCCGCTTCGAATGCGGCCGCGGCGGACGATGTGGTCGCCGGGCACGCGGATGCGGCGGTGTCGACTTTGCTGGCGGGGGAGCGGCGCGGGCTGGCGGTGCTGGCTTCGGGTGTGGCCGACCATGATCAAGCGGTGACCCGGTTCGTGCTGGTGACCCCGCCGCAACCGGCGCCGCCACGGACCGGGGCGGATCGCACCTCCATCGTGCTGGAGCTGGCCAACGAGCCGGGCTCGCTGATGCGGGCGTTCGCCGAATTCGCCACCCGCGGTATCGATCTCACGCGTATCGAATCGCGGCCCACCCGCACCGGGATGGGCACCTATCGCTTCTATCTGGACTGTGTCGGGCATATCGACGATGCCGCGGTCGCCGAGGCGCTGAAAGCCCTGCACCGCACCGCCGCCCGGATTCGCTTCCTGGGTTCCTGGCCGGCGACCTCGGCCACCGGAACCCCGCCGCCGCCCGACGAACCGGCGGCGGTCTGGCTGACCGACCTCAAGAAGGGGGTGGCTGATCTGTGACCGGCAAATTGATACTGGTGCGGCACGGTGAGACCGAAGGCAATGTGGCCAAGATCCTGGACACCCGGCTGCCGGGGCTGCCGCTGACCGAACGCGGTGCGGCGCAGGCGAAGACGTTCGGGGCGAACCTGGTGGATCCACCGCAGCGGTTGTTCTCCTCGGAGGCATTGCGAGCCCGGCAAACCGGTAGCTATATCGAAGCGGCGACGGGCGTGCCGCTGGTGGCGCTCGAAGGATTGCAGGAAGTACAGCTCGGCGACCTGGAGGGGCTGAACACCCGCGACGCGCACGAGACGTTCCAGGACATCTATCACGCTTGGCATTTCGACGATCTGAGCCTGCGGGTGCCGGGCGGGGAATCCGGGCGGGACGTGCTGGATCGCTATGTGCCCGCGCTGGAACGGATCCGCGCCGACTACCTGACCGATCCGGACGCCCCGGATGTCATCCTGGTCAGCCACGGCGCCGCCATGCGGCTGGTCTCGCGCGAATTGACCGGCGTGCCACGCAGTTTCGCCGCCAACAACCATCTCGACAATACCGAGACGATCGAACTGCTACCGGTCGCGGGCGGTGGCTGGGAATGCACCCGCTGGGGTCGCTACCTGCCGCCGTTCGGTGATGACATCGCGCCGACCGGCGACGACCCGATGGGCTGATCGGTCAGCGCTGGGCTGACGGTTCTTGTGCGCCAGGGAATTCGGTGCGCAGCGGCAGCGAGGTGATCAGGTCCTGCAATGCCGTGCGCAGCCGCCCCGGTGTGCCGCTCGCCAGCGAGGTCCATTTGGCCCCGTCGTCGGCGCGGCTGGCGGTGGCCAGCAAGCGCCCGTGCCGGGTATCGAACACGGCCACGTGATTGTCGGTGACCTCGCGCGCACCGTCCGCATAGACCACGCCCACGATCTCGGCGTGCGCGTGCACCTGCACCAGCGCGGCGGCCAAGGTCTGCGCGTCCCGCGCCGGATTGCCCACCCGGGCAAGATGATTCGCGGTGGTGGTGACATCCCCGGCGGCATCGAAAATGGGCGCGAGCTCCGCCGTGGGCGCGTTCATGCCGCTGATCTCCAGCGGATCCGCCGGACCGATCGCGGCCAGCAGCGTGCCCGGCAGATCGTGCCCGGCTTCGTCGAGCATGTAGGACTCGGTGCCGCGCAACACGATCACCTCGAAATCGTCCCCCTTGGCGAGACAACCCCGATTGACCTGCCCGTCCACGTACCAGCGCAGCGCTACCACCCAATGCGGCCGGTACAGCACCCGCAGCCGCTCGGCCAATTCCGGATGCACCTCGGCACCGTCGAGCAGCCCGCGTTCGGTGAGCGCGGCGGCGGCCGCCACCATGGCCGCGTCGTGCTCGGCCGCATTGTCGTAGCGCCCCATGGCATTCAACACCACGGGCAGCTCGTCGATCGCCAAAGCCTCCTGGAGATACTGCATTTCGTCGAGCGACAGCAGGACCGCCCGCAGCTGGGACGGGCCGCGGCCCGCACCGAGCACCGTCACCGCTGATCCATCGGATCGCCGCCGATCACCGCGGGCGCGATGGCCCGGCCGTCGGCGAAGTGCTCCACCGACCGCCCATAACCATTGCCGCTGTGCGTTTCGTCCTCGTCGTCGGCGGCCTGCGCACCCAGCAGCGGACTGCCCGAACTCGCGGGCCGCACCGGCGCCACACCGTTGTTCGCCGCCACCGCGACCGGTTCCGCCACGGCCGTGACCGGCGCGGCAGCCGGCGCACCGCCGCCGATCGAAGCTCCCGCACCCCAGCCCTCGGGCAGTTTCAATGTGCCGCCGCCGTTTCCGATGCTCACCCCGCCGCTACCGAAGGAGGCCGCGCGCGTGCTCACCGACGCCGCGCCACCGGCGGCGACGCTCGCGCCCGCCATCATCGGCAGCTGCGCCGCGCCGCCCGCGGAAGTCTGTGTCACCGCATTGGTGATGGCCGTGACCGCACTGCTCGCCACTTGCCCGACACTGGACGCACCCGTGGTGACCACGGTCCCCGCCACCTGCCCGACCTGCGAGAGCGCACTCATCACGGCCGGATTGTTGGCCAGCGCGGTCGCCGCCGTCACGGCCATCTGAATCGGATCCCCGCCCCCGGTGCCGAACGCGTCCCCGCCGTTCGCCGACCCCGCGCCCATGGCGATGGGCGGCGGCATCAGGAACTCGCCAGGCGTGGTGACCATGAACGTGGTCGCCGCCTCGTAGGTCTCCATGACCAGCGCGGCCCGGATGTCCAAGGCCAGCTTGGCCGCCTCGGCCGCTTCGGCGGTCCCGTTGAGCGCGCCGCCGGTGGAGTGCGCGGCCACCCGCGCCGCCTCGACCAGCGCGATCTCCGGCAGGCTCGGCATGGCGATGGACGCCACGGTGTACGCGGTGGCATTGAACGCGGCCTTGCCCGCCATCACCGCGGCCATCACGCCCTGCTGTTCGGCCCACAGGTTGAACCCGGTGAGCCGGCCGAGCACATTGAGCCCGTTGATGCCCTGCAGCCCGACCCCCAGTTCGGCCATGACCCGGGCCACGGTCGCGGTGGCGTCCACCCAGGCGGCGGTCAGCACGCCCCACGAACTGCCCGCGGCCGCGATCGGAATCGCGTGCGCGCCCGCGTTCAGCGAGACGGAATTCAGTTCGGCCATGCGGGGCAGCCAGAACACCCCGGTGATTCCCAGCGTCATGCGAGTTTCCCCCTCTAGACCTGGACGGCGGCGATGCCGACCGCGCGCACGGCGTCCTGCGCGATGTACTGCGCGAGCTGACCGCGCAGCGTGGCGGCGGCGTGATGGAGTTCGAGAATGCCCTGCGCGACGGCCCGATCATGGCTCAGCGCGGCCTGATTGAAATGCCCGGCGGCCAGGAACGACACCTCTTCGGTGCCCGAGGGCAGCACGTGGGTGGCGGGTCCGGCGAAGGAAGCGGCGGCGGCCAGCCGTTCGGCGAGCAGATCGAGCTCCAGAGCGGCGGCGAGGACGACCTCGGCCTGTACGTGCACGTGGCCGACCATGCGCGGACTCCCTTCGATTCCCCCGCCAGCTAATTCTCAGCTGCCGTGACTTTCAGCCCCATCCCAGCTGATGAAGGCGGTCGTCGTCAATCCCGAAATAGTGCGCTATCTCGTGAATCACTGTGATTGCCACCTCCTCCACCACCTCTTCTTCGCTGTGACACATCTCCAGGATGGCTTCGCGATAGATGGTGATGGTGTCCGGCAAGGCCCCGGCATAGTGGCTGTAGTCCCGGTCGGTGAGCGCTATCCCGTGATAGAGCCCGAGCAGGTGCGGGTCCTCGTCGCTGCGCGGCTCGATGAGCACCACCACATTGTCGATGGCCCGCGCCAGCTCCGGCGGAATCAGATCCAGCGATTCCCCGACCAGCTCCTCGAAGCGGTCGTCGGACATGAAGACCGGCATGCCTATCCGTTCCGCCCCGGCGAACCGTCGATCATCGCGGCTGCGGGATGACGGGCGGGGCGGCGCCGGGTAGTGGCGACGGCGTGGAGCGGCCGTTGTTCGGCGGCGGCACCGGGGCCTGGCCGTCGATCAGGATCTCGCCGCGCGCCGAACCGGTGATGGCCGCGAAGCCCTCCTGGTCCGCGCCCTTGCCGATCATGCAGTTCAGGCTGCGGCTGCCGGCCAGCCAGCTGCGGGTGTCGAGGAAATCCCAGAACAGGGTGAGGGTCTTGTTGCGCAGCGCGTCCGCGGAGCCGAGGTAGTCGGTGGAGTCCTTGGCGCAGGCCTCCTCCATGAACTTGTCCTGCTCGTCCTTGGACGGCGGGCCGCCGGTGAAGCGGGTGCCCAGATCCACGGTGGAGACGATCTCGAAGGCGTGCGACTTGGCGCAGTCGATCGGATCGGTCGGCAGATTGCGGCTGATGCCCACGCAGGTGCCGGCGTCGAAGACCTTGGACTGATTGGACTCTCGCACGCTGCCGCTGATCGGATGGGTGGCGGTGCCGGAGCTGCCGGCCACCTGCAGGCCGCAGCGCAGCGTGCGCTCGCCCGCCTTCCAGCCCGCCTCGCCCGGATTGATCAGGCCGACCACGAACTTGCCGCGCGGGTCCAGCTTGCCGCCGAGATAGGACTGGGCGGCGCTGACGCAGTGCTCGTCGCGCAGTTCGGTGAAGCGCAGCGAGTCGGGAAAGCGGGAGCCGGGCCCGAATTCGACGCCCGGGTACTTGCTCAGGTCGACGTCCTCGGTGACCTCGAACAGATGCTTGTTGGAGCAGTCCACCTTCACCAGGTCGCTGGCGTTCGGCTTGCTCCAGCTCAGGCAGTCGCCCTGGGAGGCGGTGCCGAAGGCCGCGCCCGCGACCGCGCCGGTGGGCTGGGCCGCGCCCGGCGTGTGCGCCTCGATGCGATTCGAGTCGAATCCGGTGAAGACCAGGGTGAGCAGGGCCGCGAGCACCGCGCCGCCGGCGACGGCGAGCAGACCCCAGCGCATGGTGGGGGCCGACAGCGCGCTGTTGGTGTCGAGCTTGGCGCGCAGGGCATGCAGCGGGCCGAGCAGACCGCCGGATTTACCGCCCCGGGACTTGGGACGGTCGGACGGCCACTCGGGCGACGGAGGCATCTGTTCGTCGGACATCGCGCTCCATCATTGCAGCGAGGAGCCACCGCCGCCACGAGCTACGGATCCTCGCGCACGCCACGCCGAATCGATGCGCACTTCGATCCGACGTGACGGTTCACGAGTCGAGCCGTCCGAAAAGCTCAGTTCAGAATCAGATCCGCGGCCTTCTCGCCGATGAGCACCGCCGGCGCGTGGGTGTGCCCGCGGGTGATCACCGGCATGACCGAGGTGTCGGCGATGCGCAGTCCTTCGATCCCGCGCACCCGCAGCTGCGGATCCACCACGCCGCTGTCGTCGGTGGCCATCCGGCAGGTTCCGACCGGGTGGTACAGCGTGTGCGAATGGTCTTCCAGACAGCGCCGCAGCACCTCGTCCATCGGCGTGCTGGACGGCACCGCCGGTTGCATGAGCTCGCCGATGTGCTCCTTCAGCGCCGGCTGCGAGGCCAGGTTCACGCAGATCCGCAGTCCCGCCAGCAGCGCCGCGCGATCCTCGGCCTCACTGCAGTAATACGGATTGATCCGGGGCGCCTCGAACGGATCCGGCGAGTTCAGCGCGATGGTGCCGATCGACTTGGGCTTGAGCAGCACCGCCGCGAAGGTCAGCGCGTGCCCGTCCGGATCGCCCAGCCCCTCGCCGATATAGGGCGCGGGCCCGAAGATGAGCTCCAGATCCGGCAGGTCCAGATCCTCACGGCTGCGCACGAATCCGTACGCCTCGCCGACATTGGAGGTGAGCTGTCCGCGCCGCCGCAGCAGATAGTTGCCGAGTTCCAGCAGATTCTTGTCGGCCCCGAACAGGCTGCCGCCCCGGGTGCGGTACACGATCGGCGCCGCCAGGTGATCGCGCAGGTTCTGCCCGACCTCCGGAAGATGTTGCAGCACCTCGATTCCCAGTTCGCGCAGCTTGTCCCCGTCGCCGATGCCGGACAGCATGAGCAGCTGCGGGGTATTGATCGCCCCGCCGGAGAGCACCACCTCGCGCTTGGCCTTGATGGTCTTGATCTCGTCGCCGATCCGGAATTCCACCCCGACCGCCCGCTTGCCCTCGAAGAGCACCCGCGTCACGTGCGCGTCGGTGACCACGGTGAGATCGCGGTGCTGCTGCAGCGCCGGTCGCAGGTAGGCGTCCGCCGTACTCCAGCGCGCCCCCCGTTTCTGGTTCACCATGGTCTGCGTGAACCCTTGCGGCTCATCGAGATTGGCGCGCTCCAGCGGATAACCGGCCTGGCTGGCCGCCTGCAGGTATTCGTGGGTGATGGGCCGCGGGCTGCGCTGCGCCGAGATGTGCAGCGGCCCGTCGGTGCCCTCGCTCGGCCCGCTGGCCCGCTCGACGCTCTCCATCCGCCGGAAATACGGCAGCACCTGCTCGAACGACCATTCGGGCCCGGCGTAGCGACCCCATTCGTCGTAGTCGGCGGCGAACCCGCGCACCCACATCATGGCGTTCATGGACGACGAGCCGCCGAGCATCTTCCCGCGCGGCCAATAGACTTGCCGCCCACTCAGTTCCGGCTGCGGCTCGGTCCGGTAGTTCCAGTCGTTGGGCCCTTGGAACAGGGTGTGGAACGCGGCGGGGATATGCGCCATCTTGTCGCTGTCCTCACCGCCCGCCTCCAGGACGACGACACTGACGCCCGGTCGATCGCTCAGCCGTGCGGCGACGGCGGCTCCCGCCGATCCGGCACCGACGACGACGAAATCCGTTGTGCTCGGGGTGTATTGCGGCATGATGATGACTCCTCGGAGAGGTGCTGAACGGGGACAGCGGCCGTCGTCCTAGCGCCCGCGTCGGTCCCCATGACCACAGACTATGGCGGTGTTCGCGTCCGCGCGCCTCGGAATGACGGGATCCGGAGAGAAAATGGGATGGGTGTGACCGGCGGTGCCCCGCACGGTCCGTGACCGGCGTGTCGTGCGCGAGGTTCGACCTATGGGAAATGCGGTGGACCCGGCCCATTAGGCTGTTTACCTATGATCGACCTTCGATTCCTGCGGGAGAATCCAGACGTGGTCCGCGCCTCGCAGCGCGCTCGTGGCGAGGACCCGGCCCTGGTGGACTCCCTGCTCGAGGCGGATGTGGCCCGCCGCGCGGCGGTCGCCACGGCCGACGGTCTGCGCGCCGAGCAGAAGGCGCTCGGCAAGAAGGTCGGCAAGGCGTCCGCCGAGGAGCGCCCCGCCCTGCTGGCCACCGGCCAGGAGCTGTCGGCGAAGGTCAAGGAAGCCGAGGCCGCGGAGAACGCCGCCGACGCCGTCATGGACACCGCCCAGCGCGCCATCTCGAACGTGGTGCAGGAGGGCGCGCCCGCCGGCGGCGAGGACGACTACATCGTGCTCGAAACGGTCGGCGCCCCGCGCGAATTCGATTTCGAGCCCAAGGACCACCTGGAACTGGGTGAATCGCTGGGCGTCATCGACATGGAACGCGGCGCGAAGGTCTCGGGCGCGCGCTTCTACTTCCTCACCGGCTACGGTGCCCTGCTGCAGCTCGGCCTGCTGCAGCTGGCCGCGCAGAAGGCGGTCGCCAACGGTTTCACCATGATGATCCCGCCGGTGCTGGTGCGCCCGGAGATCATGGCCGGCACCGGCTTCCTGGGCCAGCACGCCGCCGAGGTCTACCACCTGGAAGAGGACGACCTGTACCTGGTCGGCACCTCGGAGGTGCCCCTGGCCGGCTACCACTCGAACGAGATCCTGGACCTGAGCGGCGGCGCCAAGCGCTACGCCGGCTGGTCGTCGTGCTTCCGCCGGGAAGCGGGCAGCTACGGCAAGGACACCCGCGGCATCATCCGCGTGCACCAGTTCGACAAGGTGGAGATGTTCGTCTACACCAAGCCGGAGGACGCCACCGCCGAACACCAGCGCCTGCTGGCCTGGGAGAAGGAAATGCTGGCCGCCGTCGAGGTGCCCTACCGCGTCATCGACGTGGCCGCGGGCGACCTGGGCAGCTCGGCCGCCCGCAAGTTCGACTGCGAGGGCTGGGTCCCCACCCAGCGGACCTACCGCGAGCTCACCTCGACCTCGAATTGCACCACTTTCCAGGGCCGCCGCCTGAATGTGCGCTACCGCGACGAGAACAACAAACCGCAGACCGCCGCGACTTTGAACGGCACCCTGGCTACCACGCGGTGGATCGTTTCCATTCTCGAAAACCACCAGCAGGCCGACGGTTCGGTCAAAGTCCCTGCCGCCCTGGTGCCTTTCGTGGGTACGGAAGTTCTCGAACCGCGCTGAGTTCCGGTGACACCGGCCGCAGCGAAGCGGAGGCAAAAATCAGCAGACCGTTTAGGCTAGGCAGCGTGCGAGGAATCGGGTCTCGCGGCGATACCCGGACGCGGGTGCGGGCGGCATCGGCGCTGGCGACGGCAATGGTCATGGCTCGGACCACCGGGGCGTTCTACGTCATGGGCGGTGCGCTGGGGCTGATCCTCACCGCTGTCGCGCCAGGTGATGAGGGCAATCGACCGCTGGTGGGTTCGGCTGCGTTCGTGGCGCTGCTGTTGGGTCTCAGTCTGCTCATCTGGGGTCCACGCCTGCCGCATTGGGCGCATCACCTGTATGTGGGAACCGCCACCGTGCTGGTGACCATTGCGGTGCATTGGTTTCCGAATACCGTGGGCGCCATCAGTTTGGCGGCGTTCTATGTGTTCGTCGCCTGTGATGCCGCCATTTTCTTCTCCTGGCGTTGGCTCGGCGCCCATCTGGCATTCGCGATCGTGTGCTGCCTGTGGGTGGTGCCTTCGCGCGGACTGCCGTGGTGGTCGGGTCTGATTCCGGCGGGCATCACCGTCGGAATCGGCATTGTGGTCGGCATTTTGACGCGTATGGCGTCGAATGCGGATATCGATGTGCTCACCGGATTGCTGAATCGGCGCGGTTTCGACCGGGTGCTGAGCAATGCCATCGCCCATGCCACCCGCACCGGGCAGGGCATGGCGCTGGTGCTGGTCGACCTCGATCGCTTCCAGAAGATCAACGATCACCTCGGCCACCGCGCCGGCGACGCGGTGCTGCAGCGGGTGGCCGACACCTGGGCCGGACTGCTCTCCCCGGATCAGCGCCTGGCCCGCTACGGCGGTGACGCTTTCGCGGTGCTGCTGCCCAACACCACCGAGCAGGCCGCGATCCTGCTCACCGAGCAATTGCGGGCCGCCGTCACCACCGGCTGTTCGGCGGGCGTGACGTCCTGGCAGCCGGGCGAATCCGGTTCGCTGCTGGTCTCGCGCGCCGATGTCGGCCTGTACCGCGCCAAGCAGGCGGGCCGCAATCGCACCGTGCTGGAGTCCTCGCGGCAGCTGCCGCTGGCGGTCGAGCTGCGCGAGGCCATCGATCGCGGCACCCTCGACGTGCAGTACCAGCCCATCGTCTCGCTCACCGACGGCGCCACCCGCGCGGTCGGCGTGGAGGCGCTGCTGCGCTGGTCCTCGCAGGCGCAGCCGGAGGTGACCACCGAGGGCCTGATCCGGGTCGCCGAGGAATACGACCTCATCTCCGATCTGGACGAGCTGGTGCTGCGCCGCGCCTGCGCCGACGCGGCCCGGCTGCAGGAGACCTTCGCGCAGCTGGACCTGACCCTGAACGTCAATGTGTCCGGTCTCGAGCTCGCCGAAACCGATTACGCGGACCGGGTTTCCGGCATCCTCACCGAAACCGGCTGGCCCGCCGACCAGTTGGTGCTGGAGGTGACCGAGTCCGAACTGGCCGCCGAATCCGATACCGCCATCGCCAACCTGCACAAGCTGCGTGAGCGCGGCGTCCGGATCGCCATCGACGATTTCGGCACCGGCTACTCGTCGCTGAGCCGTCTGGCCACGCTGCCGTCGGACATCCTCAAGGTGGATCAGTCCTTCGTGGCCGCCATCCGCTCCGATTCCCCCGCCCCGCCGCTGCTGGGCGTCATCGCCGCCCTGAGCAAGTCCCTGGACCTGCAGGTCATCGCCGAGGGCGTGGAGACCGAACACCAGGCGGCGGTGCTCACCGAACTCGGTTTCGCGCTCGCCCAGGGCTACCACTACAGCGATTCGCACCCGGTGTCCGAGCTGATCAACGACCTCAACGACCGGCACGGCCTGGTCGGCGCGGCGCTGGCCGACCACGAGCCGAACACCAACGGCTGGATCCCGATCGATAACCCCTTGACGGACGAGTGAGCGCGCGCGACGCTGACCGCATGCGTTTGCTCGTCTACGGCTGTTGATTCCTCACCGCCCTTCGCACCGCCGCCCGCCGTCCTGAAAACGGTGGCGCGCATTCGGTGCGCGCACTCACGGTCAGCGCGGTGCTGTTCGCCCTCACCGCCGACCTCATCCCGCTCTACGCGCTGTACGCGCTGCTCTTCGCCGAACACGGCCTGAGCACCGCCCAGATCTCCTCGCTGCTGGCCATCTGGTCGGCGACCGCGTTCATCCTCGAGATCCCGTCCGGAGCCTGGGCCGACACCGTCTCCCGTCGCGGCCTGCTCATCCTGTCCGGCGTACTGCTCGCGGCAGGCTTCGCGGTCTGGACCGTGCTGCCGTCCTACCTGGGTTTCGCCGCCGGCTTCGTGCTGTGGGGAACCTCCGGCGCATTGCGTTCCGGCACCTTCGAAGCCTTGCTCTACGACGATCTCGCGGCGCGCCACGCGACGGCGGAATATCCCCGTATCGCGGGCTACATTCGCGCCGCGAGCGAATTCGCCGCGCTGGTCGGCATTCTCGCCGCCGCACCGCTCTATGCCTGGGGCGGTTACGCATTGGTCGGCTGGGTGAGCGTGCTGATCGCGGTTGTGCACACGCTGTCAGCGATCGCGCTGCCGAGCGCGCCGAAGGCGGTGTCCGCCGGCGATATCGAGGACCTGGAAGAAGAACTGGAAGGCGCCGAGTCCGCGCCGGCCGGCCCGGGCGCGGATGTCGTGCCGAGTGACCCCGACGTCGAG
Organism: Nocardia yamanashiensis NBRC 100130; assembly: GCF_001613325.1. Classification (GTDB taxonomy): domain Bacteria; phylum Actinomycetota; class Actinomycetes; order Mycobacteriales; family Mycobacteriaceae; genus Nocardia; species Nocardia yamanashiensis. The sequence goes on from NZ_BDCD01000021.1 coordinate 120,464, forward strand.
TTCGATTCCGGCATCGGGGAATCCGAGCGGGATTTCACGAATACGGCGGATCCGCGGAGTGCCGGTTCGCGGTACCTCACCATGTTGCGCACCGGGGTCCGCGAAGCCTTCCGGGTTCGCATGGTGCGCCGCGGCGTCATCTTGGCCGCGCTGCTGAACGGTATTACCGCTTACGACGAATATTTCGCGCTGCTGGCCGATTCCACCGGCGTCGCACCATCGATCACCGCACTACTGGTCGGTCTGACGGTTGCGGGCGCATTGGCCGGCGCCGCCCTGGCGGGCCGGACCGAAGGATTGCGTACCCGCACCGTGTCCCTCGCCGTCGCGGTGGCCGGTGCGCTGTTCATCACCGGCGCGCTGGTGGCCGGCGCCGCGACCACGTCCCCGGAGTTCACGTATGTGCTGACGCTGACCGGCTTTTCGGCGATCGGCATCGCCTACGGCATCGACTACAACGCGGAGGTGATCGCCGCGGCGCGCCTGCAGGACGCCATCGCTGGCCCGGCGCGCGCCACCGTCACCTCGGTGTCCGGTGTGGTCACCGAGGTGATCGCCTTGATCGTGTTCGCGTTCGTGGGCGTCGCGTCCACGTGGTTGTCGATCCCGGTCGTGGTGGCCGTGCTCGGTATCCCGTTGCTGCTCATCGCCCTGCTGATCCCCGCCTGGTTGCCGCCGCGTCCGGAGCACGAGGAGACGGCGGGGGAGCGGGGTTCAGGCGACGGAGGGCCGGTGCAGGCTGGACCAGAGCGGATCGCCCTGGGCGGCGAAGCGCCGCGCTAACTCCTGCTGCGCTTCGATCTCACCCAGTTCGGAGTCGACGCAGAACTGTCCCTCGGCGGCGGTCAGAACCTTGATATTGACCAGCCGGATCCGGGAAAGCGGTCCTTCGACAAATGTCGGGACCGACCGGTCGGTGACCCCGAGCATGACCACCATCTGCCCGTCCGCATCCAGATAGATATCGGCGGCCTCGCGCGGCAATACGGCATTGTCGACCGGAATGGTGATGAGCCCGTAGTGCTCGAGCATCTGAATCACCTGAAACCCATACCGCGCCACCACGTTCGACACCGTCATGACCGTCTGCCCGAGCCACGACGCCGCCACTTCGGCGGTGGTGGCGTCGACCGGCACATCGGGGGAGATGGCGTAGACCTCGAGCTCGAAACCGTTGGTATTAGGTGAATTATCCCATTCAGCCGGATCGGAGAGCCCGCTGCTGGCCACCATCACCGCATCCTCGCGCCGCACGATCAGATGCGCCTGGCGCAATGCGGGCCATTCCGGTCCGTCGATGAAACCCGGGCTGTTCTGCTGCGCGATGACCCGGCGGTCCTTGCGCCCCCACGAATTCCAGGCGTTATCGAGCGCGTCCCAGGTCGCGACCCCGTGGAGTGCGTAAGTTCTCGTTTCGCTCACGGGCATAACCGTACTGAGGCAATGCGTTTCATTCGCGCTAGCCCCGCCGCGTCTCCTGCAATTCGATGGCGACCAGCAGTTCCACCAGGTCTCCGACGGCCCGCACATTGCGCCCGGTCAATTCCTGAATGCGCCGCAACCGGTATTTGGCCGTGTTGTGGTGCACCCGAAGCTGTTCCGCCGCGGCCCGCAGATTCATATCGGCGGCCGCGAAGGCCCGGATGGTTTCCGCGAGCGCGCCGCCGCGCGCCCGATCGTCGGCCAGCGCCGTGCTGATCCGCGCGTCCACCAGTGCCCGGGCGGTGTCGTCGGCCCGCAGCACCAGGTAGCGAAACGGCGTGAGCTGCGGCAATGCCATGACCCCGCCGGTATCGGGCAGTAGCTCGAGAGCAGCGCGCGCCTGCTGGTACGCCTTGGGCAGCTGTCCCGCGTCGGTCGCCACCGTGCTCACCCCGAGCGCCGTCGAAATACTCTGGGCGGCGAGACTTTCCCGCGTATGCCGGAGCCTTTCGCAGAATTCTTCCGCGGTCCCGAACCGCCCGAGCGCGGCAATGGCGACGACTTCCGCGCCGCGCACCACGGTGAGCGGCCGGTGCCCGTGTATTCCGCTGCGGGACAGGGCCGCCGCGACTGTATGCCAGGTGTCGGTTTCGAGGGCGCCGGCGGAATCCAGAATCGATCCGGCCACCACCACGACCGGAGTATCGGCTTCCATTCCGATGCCGTGCGCGTGCGCCATGGCCAGCAATGGCCCGCGCCCCGGCAGTTCCCCGGCGAGCAGGCTGTCCATCAACTCCAGATGCTCCCGGCTGGCCTCGGCCGAAAGATACTGCTGGAATTCGAGATACGCGTTGGCGGCCTGCGTGCTGATCAGATCGCAGTACCGGGTGAGCGGCGTGACCATGGACAGCGCCGCCTCGCGCCCCGCCTCGGTGTCCCCGGCGTGGACCATGAGCGTCTTCCACAGCGCCTGCTGCCCGAGCCGGAAGGCATTGATGTAGTCCACCAACGTGAGCCCCGCCTGGGCGCGCCGGGCTGCGGCGCGCCGGGTGTAGGCGACGTCCGCGACGGTCACCCGCCGCTTGTCCAGCAGCGCCCCCAGCCCGGTCCGGCACAGCCGGGTCAGCTGATCGTGCACGTCGGCGCGCAGCGCTTCGTCGCGCGCGGCGTACGCGGGGATCTGCGCCATGATCGCGTGCATGCCGGTGTCCGCCATCTCGCCGGCGTGGTCGAAGACCCTGCTGACGATCCGGGCGCGCTCGGCCAGCACCGTTGCCGATACCGGTGACTGTGATCCACCTGACATAGCCCGGGATTAATCCATGACTGGCGGTATGTGTCAACGCGGCGACTGTCCGCCGGGGACAAACCGGCCCGCCGAAGTTGGTCCTCCGCGTCCGATGTGCACCCTGACCTGCGTTCTTACGCTTCCCCCATGCTGGAGATATCCCATCTGACGGTCCGGTTCGGTGGTATCACCGCTCTGGACGATGTCGGGTTCGCCGTCGCGGCCGGCGGTGTGGTCGGGCTGATCGGCCCGAACGGCGCGGGCAAGACGACGCTGTTCAATTGCCTCACTCGCCGCTACACCCCGACCTCGGGCGCACTGGTCTACGACGGCGCGTCCCTGCTGGACGTCCCGCCCTACGGCCTGGCGGCGCGCGGCATCGCCCGCACCTTCCAGAACCTGGCGCTCTTCCCGCGCCTGACGGTGCGCGAGAACGTCCTGGTCGGCGCGCATCATCGGGCCCGTGCGGGCTTCCTCGGATCGGCCTTGCGCCTGCCCGCGGTGCGCGGCGAGGAACGCCGCCTGCGCACGGAAATCGATGCGCTGCTGGAACTTCTGGAACTCGCCGACGTCGCCGATCATCCGGCCACCGGCCTGCCCTTCGGCACCCTCAAACGCGTCGAACTGGCCCGCGCGCTGGCCGTGCGCCCCCGCCTGCTGCTGCTCGACGAACCGGTCAACGGTCTCAGCCACGGCGAGGTCGGCGAATTCGCCGAGCGGCTGCGCCGGGTCCGCGCCGAGCTGGATCTGACGGTGCTCGTGGTCGAACATCACATGGGCTTCGTGATGGGCACCTGCGATCGCGTGATCTGCCTGGACTTCGGCCGCGTCATCGCCGACGGCGAACCCGAAGCGGTGCAGCGCGATCCGCGCGTGATCGCCGCCTACCTGGGCGCGGCCGCATGACGGCCGAACCGTTCCTCGTGGTGCGGGACCTGCACGCCGGCTACGGCGGCGCGAAAGTCCTGCACGGCCTGGACTTCTCGGTCGCGCGCGGCGAGGTGTGCGCCATTCTCGGCCCCAATGGCGCGGGCAAGACCACCCTGCTGCGCGCCCTGTGCGGCATGGTGCGGGTGCGTGGCGGCGTCCGGTTGGGTGACGCCGACATCGCCGGCCGCGCTCCGGAAGCCATTGCGCGCCTGGGCGTCGCGCACGTCCCGGAGGGTCGCGGCACCTTCGGCCCGCTCACCGTCGAGGAGAACCTGCGCCTGGGCGCGTACGCCCGCCGCGATCGCCGCGGCGTCGCCGCCGATCTGGAGAGCATGCTCGATTTCTTCCCGGTGCTCGGCGAGAAACTGCACGAACCCGCCGCCGGGCTGTCCGGCGGTCAGCAGCAGATGCTGGCCATCGCCCGCGCGCTCATGCTGCGCCCGCGCCTGCTGCTGCTCGACGAACCGTCATTGGGCTTGTCGCCCTTGGTGACCCAGGAGCTGTTCGGCATCGTGCGCGCCGTCAGCAGGGAGGAACAGCTCACCGTGCTCGTGGTGGAACAGAACGCGCAGCTGGCGCTGGACATCGCCGGCCACGCGCATGTGCTGGAGACCGGCCGGATCGTGCTGTCGGGTCCGGCGGAGGAGATCAAACGGGACGATCAGGTCGCCCGTTCCTATCTGGGATACCGGGGCTGACCATGACCGAATTCCTGCAACAGCTCATCGAAGGCGTCAGCTCGGGCGCCATCTACGGCGGTCTCGCACTGGCCCTGGTGCTCATCTACCGCTTCACCGGCATAGTGAATTTCGCGCAGGGCGAGCTGGCCATGTTCGCGGCCTTCCTGGCCTGGCAGTTCATCGCCGCCGGATTCCCGTTCTGGGCGGCGCTGCTCGCGACCCTGACGGTGTCGTTCCTGGGCGGCATGCTGATCGAACGGGTGATCATCCGCCCGGTCGAGGGCGCGCCCGAACTGACCCTGGTGATCGTCACCGTCGGCCTGTTCTTCTTCGTCAATGCCGCGGCCGGCTGGATCTGGTCGTATCAGGTGAAGGCGTTCCCGAACCCCTTCCCGGACAGTGCGTTCCATACCGCCGGTGTGACGGTGAGCTATCGCAGCCTGGGCGTGATCGTGGTGGTCGGCCTGGTCATGGCCGCGCTCTACCTGCTGTTCCGGCACACCTCGGTCGGCCTGGCCATGCGCGCCGTGGCCGCGAATCCGCAATCGGCGCGACTGGTCGGTATCCGGGTCGGCCTGGTGCTCGCGCTCGGCTGGGGCCTGGCCGCTCTGGTCGGCGCGGTCTCCGGCGTGCTCTCCGCGCCGGTGCTCTTCCTCGAACCCAACATGATGGGCGGTGTCCTGATCTACGCCTTCGCGGCGGCCACCCTGGGCGGCTTCGACAGTCCCGGCGGCGCGGTCGCCGGCGGCCTGATCGTCGGCGTGGCCGAAACCCTCGCCGGCGCGTACGTCGACGCCATCGGCACCGAGCTCAAGATCGGGGTGCCGCTGGCGATCATTCTGGGCGTGCTGCTGCTGCGCCCGCAGGGCCTCTTCGGCACGGCGGCGGTGGAACGCGTATGAGCACAATGACATTCACCAGAATGAGCGAGTTCCGGCGGCCGCTCGTCATCGCGGTCCTGATCGCGCTGGCCTGCTACGCCCCGTTCCAACTGCTGCCCTTCCGCACCTTCCAGCTGGCCATGGCGCTGGTCTACGCGGTCGCCCTGCTCGGCCTGAATCTGCTTGTCGGACAGGCGGGTCAGATCTCGCTGGGGCACGGCGCGTTCTTCGCCGCCGGCGCGTACACCGCCGCCGTACTCGTGGACCGCTGGGACGTACCGCATTACGCGACCCTCCCGATCGCCGCCCTGGTCGCCTTCGTGCTCGGGTTCGCCCTCGGCATCCCGGCGCTGCGGCTGCGCGGCCTCTACCTGGCCTTGGTGACCCTGGCCATCGCCATCTTCACGGTCCCGCTGCTCAAGCGCTTCGAATCCGTCACCGGCGGCTCGATGGGCCTGACCCTGAGCAAGCCCGCCCCGCCGTCCTGGTCCGGGCTGGCCGAGGACCAGTGGCTGTACTTCCTGGCCCTGGCCACCGCGCTGCTGGCCGGTCTGGTGGTCGGCGGCCTGGGCTCGCTGTGGGGCCCGCTGCTGGGCGGCCTGTTCGTCATGTACGTGCCGAGCCTGGCCCAGGACGTCAATCAGGCCGCGCCGGGCGTGGTGTTCGGCCTGTTCATCATCGCGGTCATGTACCTCGCGCCGACCGGATTGGCCGGGCTGCCCGGCCGGTCGGCGCACCTGTTCCGGAAAGGGAAGAACAATGCGCACTAGGACGATTCGCGCCGTGGGCGTGGCGGCGGCGGTGGTCCTCGGGCTCACCGCGTGCGGCGGCCGCGGCGATACCGGCGGCACCGTCGGCTCGGGCGACTGCGGCGGTCAGCAGACCACCGGCATCACCGCCACCGGCATCAAACTCGGCGGCGTCTACCCGCTGTCGGGTCCGGCCTCGGCGTACGGCGAACTGCCCAAGGGCGTCCGCGCCTACTTCGACTACCTGAACGCCGAACAGGGCGGCATCTCCGGCCGCAAGGTCGAATACCTGGTCCGCGACGACGGCTACCAGCCGCCCAAGACCGTCGAGGAGGCCCGCCGCCTGGTCGAACAGGATCAGGTCTTCGCCCTCTTCCAAACCCTCGGCACGCCAACCTCTTCGGCCGTCTGGGATTACCTCAACCAGCGCAAGGTCCCGCAGGTCTTCGTGGCCGGCGGCGCGACCAAATGGGGTTCGGACACCGGCCATCCGTGGACCATCGGCTGGCAGCCCAGCTACCGCGCCGAAGCCCGCGCCTTCGCGCAATACGTGAAACAGCAGCGCCCCACCGGCACCGTCGCCGTGCTCTATCAGAACGACGATTTCGGCAAGGATCTGCTGGAGAACTTCGAGCAGGCCATCGCGGGCAGCGGCGTGCAGGTGGTCGCCAAGCAGAGCTACGAGGTCACCGACCCCACCGTCGAACCCCAGCTCCGCAATCTCGCGAACTCCAAAGCCGATGTGCTGCTGAACTTCTCCACCCCGAAGTTCGCCTCCCAGGCCCTGGCCGCCGACTCGCGCAACCCCGACTGGAACCCGCTGCACATCGTGTCGATGGTCGCCAACGCGGTCACCGTCCTGAAGCCGGTCGGCTTCGAGAACGTGCAGGGCGTGGTCAGCGCCGCCTACACCAAGGACCCCTCCGATCCCCAGTGGGCGAACGACGCCGCCATGAAGGCCTACCGCGAGAAGCTGGCCAAGTACGCCCCCGACGCCGACCCGACGAACCAGTACACCCTGGTCGGCTGGACCGCCGCCGAAAGCTTCCACAAGGCCATGGCCGCCGCCGAATGCCCGACCCGCGAGGGACTTCGCGATTCCGTCCGCGCCCTCTCCGACATCCCGGTGGATCTCCTGCTCCCCGGCATCACCCTGAAAACCGGCCCCGGCGATGCCTTCCCGATGGAAGCCGTCCGCATCCAGCGTTTCGAGGGCGATCACTGGGCGTCCACCGGCGACATCATCGACACCAGCAAGTAGCCCGGAACCGAACCGGGCAGAATCGACCAATGGGTTCGACCAGACTGCCCGGTTCCCAGACCGATCCCCGCCGTTATTGGGCCGGGCTCGGTCTGGGCCTGTCGATCGGCGCGGGGGTGGCGGTGCAGGCCCGGGTCAACGGCGAATTGGGGGAGCGCCTGGGCGACGGCGTGGCGGCCGCGGCGATCAGCTTCGGTTCCGGCCTGGCCGTACTGCTTCTGCTGCTGTCCGTCAGCCCGAACCTGCGAGCCGGCCTGGGTAAAGTCCGCGCAGCCCTGAGCGCCGATCGGGCTTCGGTCGATTCGGGCAGAGCTGAACCGCGCCTGCACTGGTGGCACCTGCTCGGCGGCCTGTGCGGCGCGTTCTTCGTTGCGTCCCAGGGACTTACGGTGGTCATGCTCGGCGTCACCGTCTTCACCGTGGCGGCCGTCTCCGGGCAGTTGGTGAGCAGTCTGGTGGTGGATCGGCTGGGCTTGGGCCCGGCCGGGCGCACCCCGGTGACGGTCTGGCGACTGGTGGCCGCGATCCTGGCCCTGGCGGCGGTCACGCTGACGGCGGCAGGCCGCGCGGGTCACGCCGTGGCGGGGCCCGCTTCGGACCTGCTGCGCGGCACACCCACGGCGATCCTGATCATCCTGCCCGCCCTGGCCGGTATCGGTCTGGCCTGGCAGCAGGCGGTGAACGGCCGGGTGGGCGCGGTCGGCGGCCCGCTCTCGGCGACCTTCACGAATTTCGCCGTGGGCACGGTGGCGCTACTACTGGCCGAAGCGCTGTTGCGATCGCGCTCCGGCTGGTCGATGCGATTCCCGTCCGAACCATGGCTCTACCTGGGCGGTTCGATCGGCGTCGTCTTCATTGCCGCCGCCGTACTGGCCGTGCGCTGGATCGGCGTACTGCTGCTGGGCCTCACCTCGGTGGCCGGTCAGCTGTTCATGTCGCTGCTGCTCGACCTGATCGTGCCGACCGGCCCGGGCCTGTCGGTAACCGCCGTCCTCGGATGCACACTGACCTTCATCGCGGTAGCCGTAGCGGCGGTCCGACCCGCGAAATAGCCCCCGGCGGCGACGAATTCCTCCGGCCGACGCCCTGTGCCGGCCGGAGTCGCGTGATCAGAGCTTGCGCGAGCGCAGTTCGTGGCCCTTGGACGTCTTGCAACGCCCCGATTCCAGATCCCACTGCCAGCCGTGCAGATTGCAGGTGAGGGTATTGCCTTCCACCACGCCGAATTTCGACAGATCCGCCTTCAGGTGCGGGCAGCGGCGCTGTACTTCCCAGCCCGCCAGTTCGGTGGACGCGGAATCGTCGTGCGCTTCGGAGAACCAGCCGTCGGCGTACGCGATGCGCTCATCGGTCAGGCATTTGAAGAAGGTGTAGAGGAATTCGTTGTAGCCGCCGATCCGCCAGGTGGTGAATCGGGTGGACAGGAAAATGGTGTTCACCCAGTCGGGTTCGTTGTCGCGCAGCACCGTCCGCACCAGCACCGGATCGATCCGGAACCCGTAGCGGTACTTGCCTTCTCCCTCGATGGGCTCGCGCACCACCCGCTTGGGGAAGTCCAGCACCACGGTCTCCGCGCCCATGACGAGCCCGACCGGATACCCGATGCCGTCGCAGATGAGATCGCTCTGCGCCATGATCGGCTCGAAGAGGTCCTTGAGCCGGCCCAGCAGCGGCCCGTCGTCCTCGTTCGCCCAGGTCGCCTTCTCGGCGGCGATGATCGGCGCGAACCGCTGCGCCATGGCCTCGATATAAGCGGCCTTGTCGCCGTAGATGGTGTCCGGCACCACCGGATGCGACAGCGAATTCAGCGTCTTGCCGGTCAGATCCACCGTCGAGCCCGGAATCATGAGCAGTCCGCCGTCATTGCCGTGGATGCTCATCTGCTCCAGGAACACGATCTGGTCGGGGAAGATATTGCCCTCGTCCCCGTGATCGTCGTTCAGGTAGCGCAGCTCGTCGTCGAGGAAGACCGGCGGCCCGGCGGACGGCACCACCCAGGTGGCCCCGACCTGCTCGATATAGGAGCGACAGCGGTCCATGCCGCGCTGGCGCTTCTGCTTGCCGAAATTGGCCTTGGTCTTGGCCGGGATGTCGTACACCATCGGGTACCAGATGGCCCCGGAGTACTGCAGCAGGTGAATGTCGACGTGCCCGAATGCGTCGTGCAGCACATCCATGTCGACCGGCCGCGCGTCGTTCATGTTGAAGCACACGGTCTCCCCGTCGGAGACCACCAGCCCGGAGTCGCCGATCGGCCCGTCCGCGGGCGCGCGCAGGGCGATGATCATGACGTCCAGGTCGCCGCCCGGCCCGGTCACGGTGTGCTTGACCGAGTCCTCGGTCTCGAAGAACTTGTGGAACCCGAGCGCTTCCAGCTCGCGCTTGAGGTCCGGCACCGGATAGTCCGGCAGCAGCACCGTCGCGTCCTTGTTGACGTGCCGCTTCAGATGCTCGGCATCGAAGTGGTCGCGGTGCAGATGCGATACGTAGAGGAAATCGCAGTTGCCCAAGTCGTCCCAGTCGAGCTGGGTATTGTCCGGAAAGGGAACCCACGAGGCGAAATACGCGGGGTTGACCCATGGATCGCAGAGGATCGTCCCGGCCGCGGTTCGGATGTGGAAACCGGCGTGTCCGACGCTGGTGATCTGCACGAGCTTCTTCCTCCCTGACCGTTACCAGCCACCAAGACTACTGGCTACCCCGACAGGTCGCCGATGCAGTAACCCTCGGCGCCCGACTCGAGGGTGTATGTCTGTTTTTTCGTAATTCCCGCGGTGATGGTGACCGGAACGGTCACGGTGATGTATTTCCCACGCGGCCATTCGGATTCGATGGCGCCGTCCACGAACGCCGCCACCCCCGTCGTGCGCCCCGGATTGCCCGCCAGCGGCGGCAGGCCCGACGCGCCGGTCCGATTCGGATTCCAGCCGGGTGCCGCGGCGCACACCAGCGGATACGCGCTCTCCTGATCCTCCGGCGACAGCGGTTTCCCGATCGACCGGGCCAGGAAGCGCCGCACCGTGTGCCGCGCGTCGGCATCGTTCACCGCGATCGGCGCGCCCGCCTTGTACACATAGGGGCACACGGTCTGCCCGGTGGCGATGGCCCGATCCGGCAGGACCACGGTGACCTTCTCCCCGTACCAGCGCACCGTCGAATCCTCGGCTACACCCTGCACGCCCAGCGCATCGATGATGGCCTGCGCATCGCCGTACATATCGCGCACGTTCTTGGGCGCCATGTTCCAGCAGCGCTCGGTCAATTCGGCGATGCTCTGCGTCCGCACCAGCACGGCGAACCCGGCGATGGCCCGCACCGCCCCCGGGCTGTCCCGCACCTCCGACATGGCCACCCCGTACCGCGGCTGGGCCGGACCGCCGGTAGCGCTCGCGCCGGCCTCGGCCCGCGCGCTGTCATATCCCTCGCCCGGCACCCCGACCGCCGCATCACATCCCGCCAGCAGGCAGGCCACCGCCGCCACCCCGCCCAACCATCCGCCGCGCCTGCGGCCGAGCCGTGCAGTCCGGGCATTCTCCACTCGTACGAACCTCTTTCGTGTCCTGATGGCCGGTCGGACTCACAGCCGGGTGCGGGTGTTGCCTGGGTCACTGGCCTGCGGTGAAGCAGCGACTAGGCTAGCGGACTTGTGGAACCCGTCTACTTCCCCGTCATCGGGCTGGCTCGCACCGTCTTCGCGCTGCAGGGCCTGAAGTTCACCGTCAAGGGCGACGAAAACATTCCGGCGACCGGTGGCGCGGTCATCGCCATCAATCACACCGGCTATATGGACTTCACGTACGCGGGCCTGCCCGCGCGTACGACGAAGCGCTATATCCGGTTCATGGCGAAGAAGGAGGTCTTCGACAATCCGGTGGGCGGCCCGATCATGCGGGCGCTCAAGCATATTCCGGTCGATCGCGCCGCGGGCGCCGACTCCTACCACGAGGCCGTGAACCGGCTCCGCGCCGGCGAATTGGTGGGCGTCTACCCGGAGGCCACCATCAGCCGCAGTTTCGAATTGAAGGAATTCAAGTCGGGCGCGGCGCGGATGGCGATCGAGGCCGGGGTGCCGATCATTCCGATGACCATCTGGGGCGCGCAGCGGGTCTGGACCAAGGGCTTCCCGAAGCGACTGGGCCGCACCAACACTCCCATCTCGATCGCCGTCGGCAAGCCGATCCAGCCGTACGAACCGTCCTCGGCGCTGACCGAAGAGCTGCACCGCACCATGCAGGAAATGCTGCTCGACCTGCAAAAGGACTACGAGCACGAGCAGGGCGCGTACTGGGTCCCCGCGCGATTGGGCGGCAGTGCACCGACTCTCGAAGAGGCGAACGCGCTCGATCAGGCGGAAGCGGCCGAGAAGGCCGCGCGCCGCGCCCAGCGTCCCGAATGACCGCTTCGCGCAAGTAAAAGGGGGCCCGGGGGTATGACCCCCGAGCCCCGGTTCGTCACAACGGTGACCTGGAAGGGGCGGACCGGCACGGTCCGGCATTCCCGTGCTGATCACACCCCTCCCAGACCTGCACACCGATCGTTCGGGCCGATGAGGAGGACCAACCCGAACGATGGTGCGGGCCACTGTTATTCGACGCCGACCGCCGCCTGGGTGGTGATGGCTTCGGCCGCCGCCACCGCGTCTTCCGGTTCCGGCTTGGCGGCGGGCATTTCGCTGTGGTCCAGCACGTACGCGGTCTCGCCGTGCACGGCCAGGTCGAGCCCGGTGTCCTCGTGATCCTCGTCGGCGCGGATGCCGCCGAACAGCTGCATCACCTTGGCGATGATCATGGTCATCACGAAGGTGTAGACCAGCACCGCCAGCGCGGCCACGCTCTGCCGCCACAGCTGATCCACGCCGCCGCCGTAGAACAGGCCCGACACCGCGTTCGGCGCGGCGCCCGAGGCCAGGAAGCCGATCAGCACGGTACCGAGGATGCCGCCCACCAGGTGAATGCCCACCACGTCGAGCGAATCGTCGAACCCGAAGCGGTATTTCAGCGAGACCGCCAGGCAGCACACCGCACCGCAGAGCCCGCCCACGATCAGCGCGCCGATCGGGGTGACCGCCCCACAGGCCGGGGTGATGCCGACCAGCGCCGCGATCAGACCGGACGCCGCGCCCAGCGAAGTCGCGTGTCCCGCTTTGGCTTTCTCCACCGCGAGCCACCCGCACATACCGGCGCAGGAGGCCGCGATGGTGTTCAGCACGACCACCGACGCCGAATTGCCGGCCGACAGCGCGGAACCGCCGTTGAACCCGAACCAGCCGAAGAACAGGATGCCCGCGCCCAGCATGGTGAGCGGAAGGTTGTGCGGCCGCGGCGGATTCGGGAAGGACTTGCGCTTGCCGAGAATGAGCGCCAGCGCCAGGCCCGCGACGCCGGCATTGATGTGCACGGCGGTGCCGCCCGCGAAGTCGATGGCCTTGAGCTTGTTGGCGATCCACCCGCCGTGGACCGAACCGTCCTTGCTGTCGAACGCGAAGACCCAGTGCGCGACCGGGAAGTACACCAGCAGCGCCCACACCCCGGCGAAGATCATCCAGGAGCCGAACTTCATGCGATCGGCGACCGCGCCCGCGATGAGCGCGACCGTGATGGCGGCGAAGAGCAGCTGGAAGGCCGAGAAGATGGCCGGCGGCAAGCCCGGCGTGGTCGGTGCGTCGAGCAATTTGGACGATCCGAAGTATTCGGTCGGATCACCCAATAATCCGGCGCCCCCGAGGGAATCGCCGAAGGACGCCGAGTAGCCGACGACGATCCACAGCACGCCCACCACGGCCAGTGCTCCGAAGACCATCATGGCCATATTGAGTGTGTTCTTGACGCTGACCATGCCGCCGTAGAACAGCGCCAGCCCCGCCACCATGATCGACACGGCGGCGAAGGCGGCGAGCATCCATGCGGTATCGGCCGCGGCTACTGCTTGCTCCATAGTTCACCTGACTTAGAGATTCCATTCAAACGGCGTTCCTTCGTAGGAATCACCGTTGCGTCGCAGTGAACCACCCCGCGTATTGCGCCGGGGTACGCCGCTGTGAAAGGTGGGTAAACCCGAACGCCTGGACTCGGGCGTGGCGAGGCCATCGCGGTGCGGACTTGGACACGGTCGCGTGATGCCCGCGTAATGCCGCCGACACGAATCCTTGGTTTCCTATCAATCAACAGCGATTCACCACAGCAGACAGATCGGAAACCGAGGACACGCATGACCGATACCGCCGAGTTCCTGATCATCGGGGGCGGCCTGGAGGGACTGGCCATCGCCTGGTCCCTGGCCGAGCGCGGCGCCACCGACATCCTGGTGCTGGAACGCGCCACCCTGTGCTCGGGCATGACCGGCAATTCCAGCGGCGTGGTCCGCTGCCACTACGGCGCGCCGTCGCTGGCCGCCATGTCGTGGTGGTCGGTGCCGTTCTTCGAGAACGCCCGCGAAATCCTCGGCGACGACCTGGGATTCAGCCAGTGCGGCTATGTGGTCGGCGTGGGCGCGGACAATCTGGAACCGCTGCGCGCGAACGTGGTCATGCAGCGCGCGCTGGGCATCGAGGTGGATTTCATCGGCCCCGGCGAGATGGCCGAACTCTGGCCCGGACTGCGCACCGACGACTTCGCCGGAATGGCCTACGAACCGCGCGGCGGGCGCGGCGAAGCCTATTTGACCGGAATGGGTTTCGCGGCCGCCGCCCGGCAGCGCGGCGTGCGCATCCGGCAGCAGGCGAAGGTGGTGAAGCTGCTGACCGATGCCGGTCGGGTCATCGGCGCACAGCTGGCCGACGGGACGGAAGTGCACGCGGGCACGGTGGTGCTGGCCGCCGGACCGTGGACCCCGGAGCTGGCCGCCACCGCCGGCGTCGAGGTGGAGGTGAAAGCCCAACGCGCGCAGCTGATCCTGATCGATCAGGGCGAACCGCTCGGCCCGGTCCCGGTGCTGTCGGATCTGGCGAGCCTGCAATACCTGTGCCGCGAACCGAACGGCGAAGTGCTGGCGGGCAACAGCGATCACGCCGCCCCCGAATACCTCGACCCCGACGATTTCGTGAACCGCGCCGACGCACACGCCGTCGACAAGGTCATCGCCAAACTCGGGCACCGCCTGCCGCATATGCCCGATCCGCGCGTCACCGGCAGCTATGTCGGCGCCTACGACGTCACCCCCGACTACAACCCGATCATCGGCCCCGCCCCCGTGCCCGGCCTGTTCCTGGCCACCGGCTTCTCCGGCCACGGCTTCAAGATCTCGCCCGCGGTCGGCCGCCTGGTCGCCGACCTGCTGCTGCACGGCCGCACCGAACTGCCGGACGTGGATCCCGCCGACTTCCGCTACGAACGCTTCGCCGAAGGAAAACCCCTGCTCAGCCCCCACCCCTATCGGGGCGCGGGCGAAATGCGCTGACCGCTATCCGATCCCTGCTCCAGGAGCCGACATGGCCATAGACACCGCCGCCACCGTCACCCCCATCGCAACCCATCGCAGCCTGGCCGAACAGGCCCGGCTCACCGACACCACCTTCATCCTGGCGGTCTTCACCACCCTGTCCGGAAAACCCTGCGCCAAGCTGGTTCCGGTGCAGGCGGTCGAGCAGCTGGCCGCCGACGGCGTCGGTTTCGCCGGATACGCGGCCGGGATGATCGGGCAGCAGCCGCGCGATCCGGACCTGATCGCGATCCCCGATCCCGAGACCTTCACCCCGATCCCGTTCGTGAAACCCGGTCTGGCCATGGTGCATTGCACGCCGCACGTGGAAGGCGAGCCGTGGCCGTTCGCGCCGCGGGTGATCCTGCAGCGCACCCTGGCCCGCGCCGCCGAACGCGGCTACACCGTGAACGTCGGGGCGGAGATCGAATACTTCCTGGTGGACAAGGCGGCCGGGGGCCTGACGCCCGCCGATACCGCCGACGTCAGCCTGCAACCGTGTTACGACGCCCGCGACGTGACCCGCATGTACGACCATCTGGCCGAGGTGTCGACGGCGATGAACTCGCTGGGCTGGGGAAATTACGCCAGCGACCACGAGGACGGCAACGGGCAGTTCGAGCAGAACTTCGACTACGCCGACGCCATGGTGACCGCGGATCGGGTGATCACGGCGCGCTATCTGCTGTCGGTGATCGCCGAGAAGCGCGGGATGAAGGCCACTTTCATGCCCAAGCCGTTCACCGACCGGACCGGGTCGGGCATGCACATGCACCTGTCGCTGTGGGACGGGGACCGGGCATTGTTCCCGGATGCGGCCGATCCGCGCGGGCTGGGATTGTCGCCGACGGCGTACGGATTCCTCGCCGGGCTGCTCGAGCATGCCTGCGCGCTCCAAGGGGTGATCGCGCCGACGGTCAACTCGTACAAGCGAATCGGCGCGACCAGCACTGCCAGCGGTGCCACCTGGTCGCCGCGCTATGCCACCTACGGCGGGAACGACCGCACGCACTACCTGCGGGTGCCGGATCAGCACCGGGTGGAATTGCGCGGCGCGGACGGTTCGGCGAATCCCTATCTGGCGATTGCGGCGTCGGTCGCGGCGGGGCTGGACGGCATCGATCGTGCGCTCGATCCGGGTGCGCCCGGCGAGCAGCGCGGCGACATGCTGCCGATGACGCTGGTGCACGCCATGGACGCGCTGGAATCCGATCCGATCCTCACCGGTGCGCTCGATATCGCCGGTCCGGGCGTGGCCGAGTACTTCGCCGCCCGCAAGCGCGAGGAGTTCTTCGCCTGGCACAACACGGTCTCCGCCTGGGAGATCGAGCACTATCTGACGGCTTTCTGATCGTTTCCAACTCTCGGGGCTCTCCGGGGCTTCGCCCCTGAAACCCCTGAAACCCACAGGTATCGGAGGACAATATGTGCGGCATAGTCGGCCTGCACCTGCGCGATCCCGCGCTGTATCCCCGGCTGGGTGAACTGCTCACCGGGATGCTGGATCAAATGTGTGACCGGGGACCGGATTCCGCCGGAATGGCGGTATACGGCGATCCGGTGTGGTCGCCGCCGGGAACCGTCACGGTCACGCTCCTGGACAGTCCGTTGCCGGCGGGCGAACTCGCGGAGAAGCTGACGGCCGGGCTGGGCGTGCCCATCACCGCACGTGAATTCGCGCCCACCATGCTGGTCAACGGCCCCGCCGAGGCCGGCAGCTGCGCCGACGGTCAGGCGTACGCGCTCGCGGAATCGATCCGTGCCCTGGTCCCGGGCGTGCGGGTGATCGGCTTCGGCGAAACCCTCACCGTGCTCAAGGGCATCGGCAATCCGACGGACCTGGCTCACGGCTTCGGCCTTCCCCAGGCCCAAGGCTGGCAGGGTGTGGCGCACACCCGGATGGCCACCGAATCCGCCGTGACCGCCGAGGGCTCGCACCCGTTCTCCGTCGGCCCGGGCCAATGCCTGGTGCACAACGGCTCGTTCAGCAATCACATGAGCATCAAGCACGAATTGGAGCGCGCCGGAGTCGAATTCGACAGCGCCAACGACACCGAGGTGGGCGCCCGCTTCGTCGCCCGCCAGCTGGCGCAGGGCGCGGACCTGGAGAAATCCCTGCTGCTGCTCAACGACGTGTTCGACGGCTTCTACACCCTGCTCGTCTCCACCAGCGATTCCTTCGCCGTTGTCCGCGATGCCATCGCCTGCAAACCCGCGATCATCGCCGAGACCGAACGCTGGGTGGCCATGGCCTCCGAATACCGCGCGCTGGCGGATCTGCCGGGTATCGAACAGGCCCGGATCTTCGAACCCGAACCGGAAGAGGTGTACGTATGGCGGCGATCGTGAGCGAACGCACCATCCTGGATGTGGCCGAATCCGGCACGCGCGCGGTCAATTCCGCGCTCCTGACCGCGCCCGGCCCCGTCACCCTGACGAATCCGCGCGGTGCGCACGCCCTGGCCTGCGGGCTGGACCGCGAGCTCGAGGTGACCATCGACGGGCATGTCGGCTACTACTGCGCGGGCATGAACCAGCACGCGAACGTCACCGTCAACGGCAGCGCGGGCGTCGGCGTGGCCGAGAACATGATGTCCGGCACCGTCCGGGTGCACGGGGACGCCTCCCAGTCCGCGGGCGCGACCGCGCACGGCGGCCTGCTGGTCATCGACGGCAATGCCGGTGCGCGGTGCGGGATTTCGATGAAGGGCGTCGATATCGTGGTGGGCGGCGATATCGGGCATATGAGCGCCTTCATGGGGCAGGCCGGCCGCCTGGTGGTGCTCGGCAATGCCGGTGAGGCGCTGGGGGATTCGCTGTACGAGGCGCGCATCTACGTGCGCGGCACGGTGGCCTCGCTGGGCGCGGACTGCGTGCGCAAACCGATGCGCGCCGAGCATCTCGCGGAATTGCGAGAACTGTTGTCAGCAGCCGGATTCGACGCCGATCCCGCCGATTTCACCCGGTACGGATCGGCGCGCAAGCTGTATCACTTCCACGTCGACCATGCCGGAGCGTACTGACCATGACCCAGATCGACCCCGCCCTACGCGAATCGGCCACCTTCGACCGCCGGGCCATCGCCGAGATCCAGCGCGCCGCCGACACCGGCATCTACGATATTCGCGGCTGGGGCGCGAAACGTCCCCTCCCGCACTTCGACGACCTGCTGTTCCTCGGCGCGAGCATGTCCCGCTATCCCCTGGAGGGCTATCGGGAACGTTGCGACACCGATGTGGTGCTGGGCGACCGGTTCGCGAAACACCCACTGCACCTGGATATTCCGGTGACCATCGCCGGCATGAGCTTCGGTGCGCTGTCCGGGCAGGCCAAGGAGGCGCTGGGCCGGGGCGCGAGCGCCGTCGGCACCTCGACCACCACCGGCGACGGCGGCATGACGCCCGAGGAGCGCGGGCAGTCGAAGTATCTTGTGTACCAGTATCTTCCGTCACGTTACGGCATGAATCCGGACGATCTGCGCAAGGCGGATGCCATCGAGATCGTGCTCGGGCAGGGGGCCAAGCCGGGCGGCGGCGGCATGTTGCTGGGGCAGAAGATCAGTGATCGGGTGGCGGCCATGCGCACCCTGCCGCAGGGCATCGATCAGCGCAGCGCCTGCCGGCATCCGGACTGGACCGGGCCGGACGATCTGGCCATCAAGATCCTGGAATTGCGGGAGATCACGCAGTGGGAGAAGCCGATCTACATCAAGATCGGTGCTACCCGGACCTATTACGACGTCAAACTCGCGGTGAAGGCCGGAGCCGATGTCGTGGTGGTGGACGGCATGCAGGGCGGAACCGCCGCCACCCAGGACGTTTTCATCGAACACGTGGGTATTCCGACGCTGGCCGCTATTCCACAGGCGGTGCGGGCGCTGCAGGAGCTGGGGATGCATCGCAAAGTGCAGCTCATCGTGTCCGGCGGTATCCGGACCGGCGCGGACGTGGCCAAGGCGATGGCGCTGGGCGCGGACGCGGTGGCCATCGGCACGGCGGCGCTCATCGCCCTGGGCGACAACAGTCCGCGTTTCGCCGCACAGTACGAAGCCCTGGGTTCGGCGGCCGGGTTCTACGACGACTTCCAGGACGGACGCGATCCGGCGGGCATCACCACCCAGAATCCGGAGCTGGCGGCCACTTTGGACCCGGTCGAGGGCGGGCGGCGGCTGGCCAACTACCTGCGGGTGCTCACCATGGAAGCGCAGACGCTGGCCCGGGCCTGCGGGAAATCGCATCTGCGCAATCTCGAACCGGAGGATCTGGTGGCGCTGACCGTGGAGGCGGCCGCCATGGCACGGGTGCCGTTGGCCGGGACCAGCTGGATTCCGGGAGCGGTCGCATGAGCGACGTGCTCGATATCGGCGGTGCGGCAAAGGCATTCGATCCGCTGTGGACGGAGATCCTGGATGTCGGCCGGGCGGGCACCGGTGGTTATCGCCGCTATGCCTGGTCCGACCCGGATCTCACACTGCGCGAATGGTTCCGGGGCTGTGCGGCGGCCCGCTCCATGGAGGTGGAGGAGGACCGGAACGGGAACCTGTGGGCGTGGTGGCTCCCGCGCGGCTGGGTGGGTGATCCGAAAGGCGCGTTCGTCACCGGATCGCACCTGGATTCGGTTCCGGACGGCGGCGCGTTCGACGGCCCGCTGGGGATCGTGTCCGCGTTCACGGCCGTGGACCTGCTGCGTGTCCGGGGTGTCGAACCGGCGGTACCCATTGCCGTAGTGGCCTTTTCGGACGAGGAGGGCGCGCGCTTCGGCGTAGCCTGCATCGGCTCGCAGCTGAGTACCGGTGTGCTCGATCCCGGTCGCGCCCTGGGGCTGCGCGATATCGACGGCATCACCCTCGCGGAGGCGCTGACCCGGGCGGGCCGCAACCCCGCACAGCTCGGCCCGGACCCCGCCCTGGCCGATCGCGTCGGCGTCTTCGTGGAACTGCACATCGAGCAGGGCCGAGCGCTCGACCTGGTCGATCATCCGCTGGCGCTGGCCTCGTCCATCTGGCCGCACGGCCGCTGGGAATTCGATTTCACCGGCGAGGCGAACCACGCCGGCGCCACCCGGCTCGTCGACCGCCGCGACCCCATGCTGGCCTTCGCCGCCGCCGTCCACACCGCCCGTACCGAAGCCGCCGCCTTGCAAGCGGTCGCGACCTTCGGCAAGGTCCTGGTCTCCCCCAACGGCACCAATGCCATCCCCTCCCGGGTCCGGGCCTGGCTCGACGCCCGCGCCGCCGATCAGCCCACCCTGGAAGCACTGGTAGCCCGCATCACCGCCCTCGCACACGACCACACCCGCGCCGAGGGCACGGCCTTGACGGTCACCCCCGAATCCATCACCCCCATAGTCGAATTCCCCGACGGTCCCCGAAATCGATTGGCCCGAGCCCTATCCCACCTGGGCGAGCTCCCCGTCATCCCCACCGCCGCCGGTCACGACGCGGGCATCCTCTCCGAAATCGTCCCCACCGCCATGCTTTTCGTCCGCAACCCCACCGGCGTCTCGCATTCCCCCGCCGAACACGCCGAATCCATCGACTGTCACCGCGGCGCGGCCGCCCTGGCCGATGTCATGACCGCCTGGGTGACTCAATCCTCCACATAGTTGTCCGGATATGCCGTGATGGCCAGGAACCTGATCGGCAACCGCACCAATTCGTGCGGCCCGTGCGGCTTCTCCCCGTCCAGCAACAGCGAATCCCCCGTCCGCAGCGTGTATTCCGCGTCCCCGTGCCCATAGACCATCACCCCCTCCAGCATGTACAGCAATTCCGTCCCCGCATGCTGGAACAGCGGAAACGTCTCACTGGCCTCCGTCAACGTCACCAGCACCGGCTCCAGCCGCTTGTGCTGCCCCCGCAAAGCCCCCAGCAACTCGTAATGATGCCCGACCCGAGACCCCCGCCCCACGATCGCCGACCCGTGCCCCGCCCGCGTGAAAACCGCCTCCCCCTTCGTATCCGCCCCCCGGAACAACGAGGTCACCGGCACATCCAACCCCGCGGCCAGCCGCGCCAAAGTGGAAAGACTGCAAGAAGTCTGCGCATTCTCGATCTTCGAAAGCATCGCCTTCGAAATCCCCACCTTGGCCGCCATATCCCCCACCGACAACCCACTGGCCACCCGCAGCGCCCGCACCTGCCGCCCGATCACCCGCTCCAGATCCACCCCGGTAGGCGTATCCGCCGGCACTTCCCGATCCTCGGCCCCAGCACTCATCCCCCGATCCTATCGGCGCGTTTCCTCACAGTGGACATCGGCAACCCGTGATCCTGAACTCGGATCCATGTACAATTTTTTCGAGAGACCGAGCAGATTTATGTACAAGGAGGCGGCATGTCCCTAACGCACATCGAGATCGACGACGAGGAACTCGAAA
Source organism: Nocardia yamanashiensis NBRC 100130 (assembly GCF_001613325.1). GTDB lineage: Bacteria > Actinomycetota > Actinomycetes > Mycobacteriales > Mycobacteriaceae > Nocardia > Nocardia yamanashiensis. Next base: position 141,469 of record NZ_BDCD01000021.1, read on the forward strand.
CCGCCAAGCGGCTCGGCGGGCACCGCACCAAGACCGCGGCCGTCGCCGCCGCCCTGCGGGAATACAACCAGCGCCTGTCCCGCGCAACTGCCTACGATCGCTACTTCGAGCTCGCTCAGGCATGGGATCTGGAAGGCGCGGAAGCCGCACACCGAGCCGAAAAGGAGCCCCCGCAACCGTGATCGGCTACCTGCTCGATTCCTCAGCTCTGTGGCGGATTCTCCGAGACCGCACCGCATTCGAACAGTGGCGTGCTCCGGCACTCGACGGCGAACTGCATCACTGCTATCCACAGCGCATCGAATTCCTGCGCTCGGCAAGAAATCTGAAGGAGTACTCCGAGTACTGCCGGATGTACGAGGACCTCTACAACGAGGTCGCCGTACCGAAGTCCGCCGGCACCTGGATTGCCGGATTTCAATGGCGTGCCGCCGAAAATGGCAGCCATCAGGCATTCTCAGCCGTCGATCTGCAGATCTGCGCCACGGCCGCCTATCACGGACTCGTCGTGGTTCACGACGACAAGGACTTCGTGACCGCGGCGGGACTGGCCACCGAACTGCGTGAACGCAATGTGTTCGATGGTCCGGAACTGTCGAGCTGAGTCGTCGCCTCCTCGCTCAGGACAGGGCTCAGCTGGGATCCGACCCACGAATGGCCGCCAGCCAAGTCGCGGTGGCCGCCGCCACCACCGTCGCCGCGACGAAAGCACCGGTCCCGCCACCTGCCACATAAACCCACAACAACGCCGCGATGGGCGCCACCACTGCGGACTGCGCATCCAGCAGTAGACGGCGCCCCACCCGAGCGGCTTGCCCTGCCACCGCCACCGCGTGCGGATCCGGCCGTGTCGGATTGTCGATCAACCGGCCTACCGGCTCCCGGTCCCGCACGCGCCCCGATGGATAGATCCGTCCACCGCCGATATGCACACTGCGCGAGGACAATTCGGCATCCTCCTGGGTCAGCGTGGTCAATGCCGGATCGAAATACACCGGCAGCCATCGGGTCTTCCCACCCAAGGTGAACTCCAGCCAGCTCCGGCTGGTCAACCGGTACCGCTGCCGCACCCGCCGCACCGCCACATGCCGATGCTCCGCCGCCGGCATGCCGAACGGCAGCCGGCCCAGCGCCGTTGCGAACCGAATTCCGCTGTACCCCAGCACCACAACGATCAGCGCCAGCAGCATCCCGAACTGCTCCGGATCGGCGAACGGCACCCAGGCGAGGATGCTCACCAGGGTGCCGATCGTCACGAGCAGCGGATAGGCCAGGGGGTGACCCATCCGGGGAATCACTTCAGGAAGCCGATTTTGGTGTAGTCGAGCGAAGCCATGCCCGCCGCACCGTAGTTGGCCAGGTTGTCGCGCACCGCGACATTGCCGGGCGACTGCCACAGCGGCAGCGAGTGGCCTTCGGCGAAGATCGCCTGGTCTACCTGGTTGGCCAGCTTGATGGCTTCGGCCGGGTCCAGCTCGGACTGGGTCTTCTCGATCAGCGCGTTGAGCTCCGGCGAACCGATGCGGCCGTAGTTGCCCTGCAGGTCGTCGGGGTTGTAGGCCCAGATCTGGTTGATGCTGGCCAGCGGCTGCGGGTCGCCGAGCCACACCCATTGCGCCACATCGAAATCGCCCGGCTGGATCACGTCGGTGAAGTAAGCCTTGCCCGGCTTGGTGACGATCTCGAGCTTGACGCCGATCGCGGAGAGATTCTGCTGGATGATCTGCGCGACCTGCACCCAGGTGTCGTCGTTGTACATCACGTCGCGGATGACCAGCTTGCGGCCGTCCTTCTCGCGCACATCACCATTGAGCTTCCAGCCCAGATCGTCGAGTTCCTTTGCCGCAGCGGCGGAGTCGAACTTCGGGGCGTTGTCCTGGTAGCCCTCCTGGCCCTGCAGGTAGATGTGGTTGTTCAGCGGCTTGGGGTCCTCGACCAGGCCGTTCTGCACGGCGGTCACGATGCCCTGCCGATCGATCGCCTTGCCGATCGCCACGCGGAGCTTGGCATCGGACAGGATCGAGCCGGGCGCGCCGTTGAAGGTGAAGTGCGCCCACTGGGGCCCGGGCGCGCGCCGGATGACCACGCCGGGTGTGCTCTTCACCGATTTGAGGTCGTCGCGGGTGGTGACACCCACGGCATCGATCTCGTTGTTCTGCAGGGCGGGAATGAACGCCTTGCTGTCGTAGACGCTCATCGTGATGGTGTCGAGTTTCGGCTTGTCACCCCACCAGGTCGGGTTGTGCCCCAGAATGATCCGGGGTTCGCCACGGTTTACCGACTGCACGATGAACGGCCCCGCGCTCGGTCCCGGTCCGTTGACGAGGCTCTTGTTGAAAGCCTCCGGAGTCGAGGTCACCGACTTCGGGAACAGGAACGAGTTACCCGCGAATTGGCCCTGCCACGAGGCGTAGGGCTTGTTGAAGGTGATGATGGCCTGGCGGTCGTCCACTCCGCGCTCGACCTTCTCCACCCGGTCGAAGCCATTGTTCGCCGCGATCAGGAATTCCTTGTTCTTCCCGCTCAGCGCCGCGGCCTCGGACTGGATGTCCTCCCAGGTGATGGGGGTGCCGTCGGACCAGACCGCCTTCGGGTTGATGGTGTAGGTGACCTCCTGCGGGCTGGTCTTGGTCAGCTCGACCGAGGTGAAGTAGTCGGTATTGACCGTCATCTTGCCGGCGGCGTCCACCCGGAAGGCCCGGGGCATGGTCGGTTTCAGGACCGCCCCGGTATCCCCGTCGTTGCCGTCGTTGTGCAGGCCGTTCCAGTTCTCCGGCAGTGCGGTGAGCGCGACCCGCAGATTGCCGCCGTCCTTCAGATCGGCGACATCGTGCGGATTGATGTCATTGGTCGTGCCCAGCGCGGCCGCGGAGCCGGCCGGCGCCTCGGAGTCGCTGCCGCCGCAGCCCGCCGCCGCCAATGCCACCGCGACCAGAGGAATAGTCAGCCGCATACCTATCGAGCGTGTCCTCATTCGGTCGCCCTTTCCGTCGGAGTTGTACCGGATCGCTTCGGGTTTCGCGCTGTCCGCATGGTCGGCCGCTATCCGGCGACGACCGGGACGGGCACCGCGTCGATGAGAGCGCGGGTGTACACATGGCTGGGGTTGGCGAAGATCTCTTCCGCTCGGCCGTGCTCGACGATCCGGCCGTCCTTCATGACGGCGACGTCGTGAGCGAGGTTCCGCACCACCGAAAGATCGTGGGAGACGAACAGATACGACAGGCCGCGTTCGATCTGCAAGTCGCGCAGCAGATTCAGCACGCCGGCCTGAATGGACACGTCCAGTGACGAGACCGGCTCGTCCAGCACCAGGATCTCCGGCTCCAGCGCCAGCGCCCGCGCGATGCTGATGCGCTGCTTCTGGCCACCGGAGAAGTCGGTCGGATAGCGGTCCGCGTGTTCGGGCCGCAAGCCCACCTGCCGCAGCAATTCCGGGACCCGGCGCTGGATTTCGTCGCGGGACCGGCCATCGATCTGCAATGGTTCGGCGATCGCGTCGAAGACCGGCAGCCGGGGATCCAGCGCGGAGGCCGGATCCTGGAAGACGATCTGCATCCGGCGGCGGATGTCCCGGCGGTCCGACTTGGTGAGGGTGGCGACGTTCTTGCCCAGGATCTCGATGCTGCCGGCCTCGGGCGGCAGCAGCTCCATGATCTGGGTGAGCGTGGTCGACTTCCCCGAACCGGATTCGCCCACGATGGCCAGCGTCCGGCCGGCGTGCAGTTCGAACCCGATGCCGTCGACGGCCTTCACCTCGCCGACGCGCCGCTTGAACACCACACCGCGGGTGAGCGGGAAGGTCTTGCGCAGGTCGCTGACCTTCATCACGACCTCGCGGGTATCGACCTCCGCGACCTCGTCCGGCTGTTCGATCTCCTTGCGGTAGGCCGTGAACAGCTCGGACGTACCGACTTCGGCGGTCCGGATGCAGGCGGCGCGATGCCCGGGTGCGGTGTCCTGCAGGGGCGGCTCGGCGGCCCGGCAGTCGTCGATCGAGATCGGGCAGCGCGGTTCGAAGGTGCAACCGCCCGGCAACGCGTGCATGGCCGGCGGCGATCCGATGATGGGGATGAGCGGGGTGCGCGGCGGACCGTCCAGCCGGGGAATGGAACCAAGCAGACCCACCGTGTAGGGCATTCTGGGTGCGTCGAAAAGCTTTGCGGCCGGCGCGGTTTCGACAATGCGGCCGGCGTACATGACCGCCACCCGATCGGCCAGCGTGGCCGCGATCCCCATATCGTGGGTGATCATGACGACGCCCGCGCCGGTGATGTCACGCGCTTTCCGCAGCAGGTCGAGGATCTGCTTCTGCACGGTCACATCGAGCGCTGTGGTCGGCTCGTCGCAGATGATGAGTTCCGGATCGTTGGCGATCGCGATGGCGATCACGACTCGCTGCCGCATACCTCCCGAGAACTCGTGCGGGAAGGCGCGCGCCCGTAGCCGGGGTTCCGGGATACCCACCAGGTCGAGCAGGTCCACGGCCTTCGCATCGGCCTCGGCCTTGCTCATCTTGCCGTGGGCGAGCAGGGCTTCCGCGATCTGATCGCCTACCCGGTAGACCGGGGTCAGTGCGGAAAGCGGGTCCTGGAAGACCATCGACACACTGCTGCCGCGCAGCGTGGACATCTGCTTGTCGCCCAAGCCCAGCAGTTCTCGCCCACGCAGCCGGATGGAGCCGCGAATGCGCGCCTGCTCCGGGAGCAAACCCATCACAGCCAGCGACGACACCGATTTGCCCGACCCGGATTCGCCGACGATGGCCAGCACTTCGCCGTCGTTCACGGTGTAGCCGACGCCCCGGACGGCGTCCACCCGGCCTTCCTCGCTCGGGAAGGAAACATGCAGATCCGAGACTTCCAGCAGCGGCGCGGTGGTGGTCTTACGGAGGCTCGGGGCCGAATTGTCAGTCATGCCTGAGCCTTTCCGGCGGGAGCGGCGCCCGCTGCCTTGCGTTCCTTGCGGCGGGAACGCGCCCGCTGCGCCGTGGGGTCGAAGGCATCCCGCAGGCCGTCACCGATCAGATTCGCGCAGAGCACGGTCGTGATCAGCAGGCCACCGGCGAACATGAACAGCCACGGGTAGGTGAGCGCGGAGGCGGTGCCCGCGGCGATCAGCGAACCCAGGGACACGTCCGGGGCCTGCACACCGAAACCCAGGTAGCTGAGTCCGGTTTCGCCGAGGATGGCCGCGCCGATCGCCAGCGTGGTGTCGATGATGAGGATGGACGCGATGTTCGGCACGATGTGCGTGACGATCACCTTCCACGTCGGTGCGCCCATGTACCTTGCCGCGCGGACGAATTCGCGCTCCCGCAGGCTCAGGGTGAGACCGCGCACGATACGCGCGCTGATCATCCAGCCGAAGACCGCGAGCAGGACGATCAGCAGCAGGATCGAGCCGTTGCCCTTGGTGCGCGGCGCGAAGATGGCCACCACGATGAAGCTCGGCACCACCAGCAGCAGATCGACCACCCACATCAGGGCCCGGTCGGTCCAGCCGCCGAGCAGCCCGGCCAGCGATCCCACGACGGTCGCGATCAGGGCCGAGATGAACGCCACGCTGAATCCGATGATCAGCGAGCGCTGCAGTCCGCGCAGCGTCTGCGCGAGCACGTCCTGACCGATCTGATTGGTGCCGAAGGGATGTTTGGAGCTGGGCGGCTTCAGCAGGGCGGTGTAGTCGAGCTGCTGGTAGTCGTAGGGCAGCAGCGGCGGTAGCGCGAAACTGCTGATCAGCAGGATCAGCAGGATCAGCGCCGAGGTCACGGCCACCTTGTTGCGCAGGAAGCGGCGCAGCACCAGCTTGCCGCGGCCGGACGCGGCGGGTTCCGGGGCGCCCTGAACGATGATCTCGGTGTCGGTCATGCGGTACGCACCCGGGGATCGAGGATGGCCAGGACGATATCGGACAGCAGTCCGCCGATCAGCACCATCAGTCCGCTGAAGGTCGCGATGGTGACGACCGGGTACAGGTCTTGGCGGTTGATCGAATCGATCAGCCATTCACCCACGCCGTGCCAGCCGAAGATCTTCTCCGTGAAGGCGGCTCCGGTGATGAGCCCCGCCAGGCTGTAGGCGAACAGGGTGGCCATCGGGATGAGAGCGGTACGCAGGCCGTGTTTGTACAGCGCTTGCCGTCTCGTCAAGCCCTTGGCGCGGGCGGTTCGGATGAAATCGCTCTGCAGCACGTCGAGCATCGCATTGCGTTGGTAGCGGCTGTATCCCGCCATCGCGCCGAGGACCAGGCCGAGGGTCGGCACCACCATGTGCTGGGCGCGATCGACGATCTGGTTCCACAGTCCGTGCACGGCGTTCGCCGAGGTCTCCCCGGTGTAGAGGAAGATCTGCTTGCCGGTCGCCGTATTGATCTCCAGCGCACCGTATTTCAAGAGCGTGGCGAGCAGGAAGATCGGCGTGCTCAAGATCAGCAGCGACAACACGGTGGTGAAGTAGTCGCTGAACTTGTATTGGCGTATCGCGCCCGCCGCACCGACCAGGACGCCGAGCAGCGTGCCCAGTACCGATCCGATGATCAACAGCCGCAAGCTCACTCCGACCCGGCGCGGCAGTTCCTCGCTCACCGGCTGTCCGGCCAGGGTGGTGCCGAAGTCGCCCTCGGTCACCACGCCCTTGACCCAGTTCAAGTACCGCTGCGGGACGGGATCGTCCAGGTGCAGCTGTTCCCGCTTGGCATCGATCACCGACTGCGGAGGCCGCGGATTCCGCGCCTCCAGGCTTTCCAGCGGGTGGAACGTCCAACAGGCGAGAGAGAACGTAAGGAACGACGCCAGCACCAGCAGCACGACATAGTTCAGCGCACGTCGCAGCAGAAAACCGGCCATCATTCCCTTCCGGGGTCGAGTCTTAGCCCCAGATCATAGGGACCACTGCCCCGTACCGCGTGTCCATCGCTCCCCCGCACCGTCGCGCGTGGCGCGTTGCCCCGCTTCGAGGTCGAGCACCTCCATCAATGTCGGGTCCTCGTCGATGGCATGCCACAGGTGCCCGAGCTTCGCGCCGGGCCCGGCATCGGAGCTGCCGATCAGCTGCCACATGCCGTCGTCCGCGTCGTGGGTGACGAGCAGCACCGGCTCCTCTTGTTCGAAGACCTCTTTGGTCTGAATGCAATTGGTGCGCCAGATCCAATGCTTCATCCACCAGGCGCGCGGATCGCGTTCCATCACCCGATCCACCACCCACCAGATGAACGGCAGGTCCTGGTGTGCGAGGCCTTCCGCGCGGGTGAAGTCCCGGCCGCCCTGCGGCACCGATTCGAACGGCGTGTCGACGAGCCCGTACGCGTGGGTGCCGTCGTGCGGGAACACCACGATGTGAAAGGTCCCGCCGCCTTCGTTCCCGGCTCCGATGCCGACGGTCATCCGCCCGGCCTGTTCGTCGCCGCCGGTGATCCATCCGAGCGCGTAGGACGCCAGCTCGCCTTGCGGTCCGATGAACTCGCCGAACGCCCGCCGGTCCATGCCGGTCGCGTCCGCCGTCGGCACTTCGACCATCCGGCCGGGAATCACCTGTACATCCACCAGCCGGATGCTAGCTCTCCTCCGCTTTCCGCGCCGGTCCGCGCCATCGAGCCCGCGATTGTCCGGCAATGCTTCCGATGTGGTGACGAGGCGATCGCAGTCCCGGTAACGGACCGTTCATTCGCGCTACAGTCATAGCGGTGACTCTCTTTCACCTGCCCAAACCCAAGATGGTCGCCACGGATGTCGATGGCACGCTCATCGACAATGGTGAGCAGGTGAGCACGCGCACGAAAGCCGCGGTAGACGCCCTTATCGCGGACGGTGTGCCGTTCGTGCTCGCCACCGGCCGACCGCCCCGCTGGATCGATCCGGTGGTGGACGGTCTCGGTTACGCGCCGTTGTGCGTGTGCGCGAACGGGGCCGTCATCTACGACAGCGCCTCCGATCGGATTCTGTCGGCGCGAACCCTGGATGTGGAGACGCTGGCCTGGGCCGCGGACCTGGCGGAACGGCTACTACCCGGGTGCGGGCTGGCGGCGGAGCGGATCGGGCAGAGCGCCCACGATGCCGCTACCACGCAGTTCGTGAGTTCGCCGGAGTACGAGCACGCCTGGCTGAACCCGGACGACACCCGGGTGTCGCGGGCCGAAGTGATCGCCTCGCCCGCCATCAAGATGCTGATCCGGCTGCCGGGGGCGCTGAGCGGCGATATGCGGGCCGTGCTGGAGCCCGCCCTGGGCGGCCGCGCCGATCTCACCTATTCGACCGATCACGGGCTGATCGAACTGTCCGCGCCGGGCGTCACCAAGGCCACCGGGCTGGCGACGGTGGCGCAGCGGCTCGGCGTGCAGCATTCGGCGCTGATCGCGTTCGGCGATATGCCCAATGATGTTCCGATGCTGCGCCTGGCCGGGCACGGGGTGGCCATGGGCAATGCGCATCAGGAGGCCAAGGACGCCGCCGACGAGGTGGCCGCCCCCAACCACGAGGACGGCGTGGCGCAAGTCCTCGAGCGTTGGTGGGCGTGAGTCCTACTGGGCCGGTAGCGGTTCCGGTTCGACGGGTGCGGGATCGGCTGGGGCCGGCGGTGCGGCCTCGGGCAGCGGCGCGGGAATCTCGGACCCGGCCGCGGGCGCGTTCTGCAGCGTGCCCGGGATGGGCGACCCGCCCGGCACCGTGACCGGATTGCTGCCGAAGTTCTTCAGCACGGTGGTGACGATCCCGGTGAGCCGGTTGAAAATCAGTGACCCACGCTGGAAGTCGGCGCGCACACCGTCCTGCACCTGATATTCGTTGCTGGCCGGCAACCCCAGCATCCCGGTCCCCGCCCCCAGCTGCCGGAAGCGTTCCAGGATCTTCCCGACCACCGCGAACACCCGCCCGTCCGGCGTCGAATACACGTACCCGTTCACGAATTCGGCGTACTGCCCGCCGTCCTCGGTCGCGATCGGCTCCGACTTCGCCTGTCCCAGTGGGCCGTTCGCCGCGCCCTGCTGATTCCAATACCCGGCCACCGGATTCCGCCCGACCATGTCCAGCAGCTTGCCGGTGAGATCGGCGAGCGTGGCCAGATCGGCTTCGGTGTCGTTCTGGGTCTGCGGCGCGGTGTGCTGATTCCCGGCCTGCTGTTCCGGTTTCGGCCGGGACGGCGCCCGTGAACCGCCCTGCACCGTGCCGGCGGTCTTCTCGGCGATGGCGCGGATCTTGTCCATCAATTCGTAGGCGGCGTCACCGGGGCAGGAGGTATTTCCGACGTCGCGGTGCGCGAAGATATTCGGCAGTTTGACCGCTTGTCCCAGTGCGTATTTCGTGTAATCGCTGCCTTCGGAATACATGGTGGTCGAACCTTCGGGCTGGATTCCCGCGACCTTGGCGCGCCAGCCGATGAAATCACCCATGGCTTGCACGGCGATATCGGTCGGCGGTTCTTCCTCGTGATTGCCCATGAATGCCACGCCCGCGGTATTGATATTGAATCCGCCCGCGTGCGCGCCTTCGACCGCGCGGTCCAGCCCGCCGTATCGGCCTTCGAAGATCTGCCCGTATTTGTCGACCAGTGCGTTGTATCCGATATCGCACCAGCCCAAAGTCTTCGCGTGATACGAGTAGATGGCGCGCACGATGCCCGCCGATTCCGCCTTGGAGTAGTCATTGCGCCCGGCGGTGTGGTGCACGGTGATCGCATTCACCGCATCGTCGTAGGTGGGTTCCTCGCACCGCAGCGATTCGTCGGCGCCCCATTGCGCGCGCGTGATCACCTTCGGCCCGCCGCCCGGCAGCGCCGCCGCGACCTGGGTGAGGTTCTCGTCGATGGCCCCCCGGCCCGGATCGATCAGTACCGCGGCCAGTTTCTCCCAATTGATCTGCGCGGGATCGCCGGAATGGTCGGTGAGCGGCGCGGGTTCGGACACCGGCTTGCGGGTGGTGAGCACCTGCACGGCCTTGGTGCTGCCGACGTAGATCGGCTCGGTGCCGGTGCGTTTCGCGGCGACGCGCTGCCGTCCGTCCGCTTCGTCGGTGGAATACCAAGGGCTCCAAGTACCGTCGGCGCGTTGTGCGCGAATCTTGGAGCTGGTGCCCGCCAGATTGTCGGCGGTGAGTGCGACCATGCTGAACGGCGTGTCGCGGGTGAGTTCCTTGACCTGGGCGCCGACCTGGTCGATCAGGTCGCCGGGCACGGCGCCGGGCGCCAGTGCGGGAGTGTTCGGATCGCCTTCGAGCTGGGCTGCGGCCGGGGTTTCCGCCGGCGCTTCGGGTCCGGGTTCGGCGATGAATCCGGGGGATCCGCTGGGTTTCGAGACACCGCCGAGATTCGGTAGCGGTATCTCGCTGGGTAGTCGGACCCCGGACGGCACGGGTAGTCCGGCCGGAACCGGAATCGACCTGGGCAGCGGTAGTTTTCGCAGGTCCGACAGGCGGAGGTCGGGCAGGTTCAATCCGGTCAGCTGTCGCAGCGGCAGTACCACGTCCGGTGCGGAGGCCAGCGCCACCTCGGCCAGCTTGGCAGGTATAGCTGCCAGATTGCTCTGATCAGCGGGTTGAACTTCGGGGGAGTCGCTCAGCGCCAGGACCCCGAACGGTGCGGTAATGGCCAGTATGGTGACTACGGGGAGTACATACGAGTGTTTGGCTCTGCTGTACGGCACGTGCATCTCCCATTCCAGGTAAATCTGTCTAACGGCACCCGGCCTGCAAGGTTGCTTCCGAGCGTCTCAGCGATCACACTAGTCCCAACTGTCACAGTCCCTGAACGTATGGTTGAGGCTTAGCCTTGGGTAACTCGAATGTAGCCTCAGCTCCAAACAGAACGGGTATGACATGCCGAACGGGTACCTACACGCACGCCGCAGACGCCGTAGCCTGATCGCCCTGTCCGTCACCGTCGCCACCGCGGCCGGCGGTACCGCCGCCCTGCTCTGGGCTTGGCCCGACGGCTCCTTCACCTTCACCGCGGGTCCCGGTCACGGCCGCGGCATGAGCCAGACCGGCGCCTTCGACCGCTCGGTCGGCGGCGACACCGCCGACACCATCCTGGCCCACTACTACCCCGGCGCCGAGCTGGCCGACATCGGCCCCACCACGGTCCGCGTCCGCCTGCAAGCCCAGGACGACAGCACTCTGGACGTGATCTCCGAATCCGTCTTCTTCGTCGCCGGCCGCCGCGTCATCCCCGGCCAGGCGGCGGTGCTGACCCCCACCCCTACCGGCGCCGACGTGCGCATCACGCAGGGCTGCGACGGCGAAACCCTGTGGGAGGGCAGCACCGACGACCCGTGGGCCTACCCATCGATGGAAGGCACGAATCGCCCCGCCGCCGAACACCTTCAGCTGTGCGGCGGCAGCGCCTACCGCGGCGTCCTCGGCGTAGCTCTCGAAAACGGCAAGTACCGCACCGTCAACGACGTCGACGTGGACGACTACCTCATGGGCGTGGTCCCCGCCGAAATGGTCCCCAACTGGGCCGACCAGGGCGGCTCGGAAGCCCTACGCGCCCAAGCCATCGCGGCCCGCTCCTACGCCCTCGCCGAACACCGCTACGCCTACGCCGAAACCTGCGACACCACCGACTGCCAGATGTACCCCGGCACCGACAAAGAGGACACCCGCACCACCGACGCCGTCCTCGCCACCTCCGGTCGCGTCCTCTCCCGCGACAACCACGTCCTGCGCGCCGAGTATTCAGCCTCCCCCGACGGCGGCACCCCCGCGGAAAACCTCGAAATAGGCCCCGCCCTATCCGATTTCCCCGCCGCCCAACCCGCCCTCCCGTCCTTCCCTCTCTTCCCGGACCTGCTGAATCCGAACCCCTCCGAACCATCGGAATCGGATCCGACCGCCCCCACTTACTCGGATCCCACTTACTCCGACCCCACCTACACCGACCCCACCTATTCCGATCAAACCTATCCGGACCAGACAGACTCTTACGGCGTAACCCCCACGCCCCCTATCGAATCCAACACCCCCACCGAAATTCGCCCCCACCAAAATCCAGGAACCCGAGTCCGCAATCCCCTCCCGCCCTCCGGTTCCACCGGCCTCCCCGCCGGCCCCACCACCCTGCGCCTCCTGGCGAACTCACACCGATTCACCGACCCCACCCCCGAAACCACCGCCAAACCACCCTTCCCCAACACCATCGCCCCCAGCACCGCCTCCACCCCCACCCCACCATCCGCACCCCAGCACCCAGCATTCACCACCTCCGCACCGGCCACCTCATTTCCCTGATTCAACTGCTGAAGTAGAGGTTTCAAGCCCCGGCGTGCAGCGGCAGCCCACCCGTGCCGCACGGCCCCCCCTTCGGTGTCGAAACCTTCACAAACGGTCGGATAAACGCGTCGGCTGCGCTCGAATTCGCCTGCTGGACGGTACGGTGATGCGGTTCGATCGTGGAGGAGACGCGCATCCATGGGATTTCGGCCCCGCCGCCCGCAATACGCTGCCGAAACCTCGGCCGCCCTCGGCATTTCCGGCGTTCTGCTGCTCGGAGCGACTCTGCTGCCCGCGTCGCCCGCCACGGCGGCCCCCACGCACCCCTGGGCGCCCGCGCCGGTGAACAGTTGCGGCGAAACGGGGCTCGACCCGCTGGCCCGGCAATCCAATCCGGCGTCGCCGCAACCGCAATCGGCGCCGACCATCCCGATTCCGGTGCCACAGGTGGTAACCGTTCAGACTCCGGGGCCGAAGCAGGACAACACCCGCATCGAATCGGCTGCCCTGCCGGAGAACCCGTGTGCCAATCCCTGCCCCGAAGTCCGCGATTCCGCCACCGCATCGCCGGTAGTTCCCGGCGGCGGCAGCCTGACGCTGCCCGAACTGAAACTCGAATCCGAGCCCATCCCGATCGTGGTGCCCGGCGGTGAAACACCTGAACCGCAGCCCGCCCCCATCGCGGATCCACAGCCCGCCGCGCCCGCACCGCTTGCCCCGGCCCCCGCACCGTCCCAACTGGATTCGCTGCGCCTGGTCAACCAGATAACCGGCCCCGGCTCCACCAACCGCACCGATATGCGCTGGTCGGTGGACGGCACCGACCTCGGGCTCATGTGGGAATCCGCACCCGGTCAGATAGCCGTCGTCTTCGGCGACACCTTCGGCAAAGGCTGGAAACCCGGCGGCGCCGGCACCGATCAACAGGACTGGCGCAGCAACGTCATCGCCTACAGCACCGACCGCGACCTCACCGACGGCCTCACCCTCGATGATTTCGCCCAGGACCGCCGCTGCCACGCCGCCGAAATCCTGAACAGCCGCAAAATCAAGAACTTCGAGCAGACCACCATCCCCACTTCCGGCTTCGCCGTTGGCTCCCGCCAATACCTCACCTACATGTCCATCAACCACTGGAGCCGCATTCCCGGCATGTGGTGGACCAACCATGGCGGCATCGCCTACTCCGACGACGCCGGTCGCACCTGGACCAAATCCCAATGGGCCCAATGGGACAACCTCTTCGGTCTCGGCCGCTTCCAGGTAGCCACCATGGTCCCGCAAGGCGACTACGTCTACATGTTCGGCACCCCCAACGGCCGCATCGGCGTAATCGGCCTGGCCCGAGTCCCTTCCACCCAGGTCCTCAACAAATCCGCCTACCAATACTGGATAGATGGCACCTGGGTCGCCGCCGACGCCACCAATGAATTCCACGCCACCCCACTGGTTTCCGGCACCGCCAGCGAACTCTCCATCCGCTACGACGCCGACTCCTCCCGGTGGCAAATGGTCTATCTCGACACCACCCGAGGCCAATTCCTCCTCCGCACTGCCACCGAACCCCAAGGCGCCTGGTCGGATCCCACCCCGCTCCTGAACACCGACGACTACCCGACGGCCTACGGTGGCTTCCTCCACCCCTGGTCCACCAGCAAAGACCTGTACTTCACCATGTCCGCCTGGAACAGCTACAACGTCTACCTGATGCACGCAACGTTGAAGTGAGACTCTCCAACACCTTCACGACAACCGATCTGTGGTGCGGCGTGGCATCGACGGAGCCGTGAAGGTGCCAGGCGCGCCTCTTTCAGCAGTGCAACTTCACGAAGGGGCAGGTGATCGCGTCCAACAGGGATTGCATGGCGGATGCGCTGCCGGACGCCGAGCCGGAGTCGGCAGTGGTTGCCACGGGGGCGGGGGATACGCCCGCGCCGGCGGGGGTGGCCGCGCCCACGGCGACAGCGGACATGAGGACGGCGCTGGTCAGCACGGTGCGGACGGTGTTGCGGAAAGTCACTGGGTGTACTCCTGATTGATCTCGGGCCGGAGGCCCTCGGCGAAACACTATGCATCAGTAGCCACGTCAGGCCGATATCAGGTCGGCATCAGCCGAACCCGTGAAAGTACTCCTCACCAACCGGAACACACCGCGTCAAGGAGTACCGAAATGCTGAAGTTCGACACCCAGTCCCCGATCACCGCCACCGTCGAGGTCGCCGCCGCCGAGGTCACCGTCATCGCCACCGACCGCACCGACGCCATCGTCCACATCCGCCCCGCCGACCCCGCCAAGAAGGCCGACGTCCGCGCCGCCGAACAAACCCAGGTCGATTTCACCGCCGGCGTCCTGACCGTGCAGACCCCGAAGACCTGGCGCACCAAGACCGCCTTCGGTGGCACCCCCTCGATCCAGGTAACCCTCGAGATCCCGACCGCCTCCACCCTGAACGCCACCGCCGCCGTCGGCCGCCTGATCGCCCTGGGCCCCATCGGTGAATCCGACCTCCAGATCTCCGCCGGCGACATCCACGTAGAACGCCCCCTCGGCTCCGTCAAAGCCAAAACCGCCAAGGGCGACATCCGCATCGCCGAGGCATCCCGCGGCATCCTGACCCTGGAAACCTCCACCGGCGAAATCGAAGTCGGCATCCGCCCGGGCAGCCTGGCCCGCGTCGAAACCAACGCCGCCAACGGCACCGTGCACAACCAGATGGCCCCCACCGACCCGCAATCCGGCGACATCGTGCAGGTCAACGCCCACAACGCCTTCGGCAACATCGTCATCGGGCATGTGGTTGCCGTCTAGCTCAGAGTTCTCGCGGTCCGTCTCACCAGCGCGGCCTGCTGTAGTCGGGGCTGTCGGGGCTCGGGAAATAGAAAGGCACTTCGAACCTTTCGGCGAGGGCTCGACCGGCGGCCGCGGCTTCCCGGCCTTGTGGATCGGCGAGTTCATCGCGCAGCAGCACAAGTGCTTGAATCCAAAGTTCGCTGCGAGGGTTCGCGGCGCTGATTCGGAGCAAGTAGCGGACCGGTATTCCTAGCATTCGGGTATGCACGTGGATGTAGAGATGGCAGGGCGGATCGCCGCGGTGGCCTCCGAGTTCGAGTGGCGCTGGGGTGAAGCGGATCTGGCGGAATTCCTGACGGCGATCGGGTGGCAGGTGCGCGAAGCGGGGCCACGGTGGGCACGATTGTCGGCGAGCGGTTCGGCCGACGGCGCCGGTGGGATAGCTTCGTTCGGGCGGGTGCCGAGCCGGGACTCGGACATCCGGCTGGAGTACCTGTCGTTTCCGCTTGTGGATCTCACCTGCGACGATGATGTGCGAGTGGACGAGTTGCGGGGGCGGATCGTCGCACGGATCGAGAGGGAACTGGGCGAGCGGGAGGGGCTGTCGATCTGGGGCGTGACAGAGTGCGTGTGGAGCCGGAAGCTAGTTGACATCCGGCTGGCGATGGATGACCGTTCGATCGCGCTCGATCTGATAGACCCGGGCCATGTCGTGCACGCCGATTGCCATGTCGCAGTGCCGGACTGGGCGCAGCTGTCTTCGGCGCTGCCGTCTGTGCTGCTCGACCTGAACTACGACGAATTCCTGATACTCAGGACCACCGGCGGTCGATTCGCGCACTTCAGCAGGAGTGGGACGTTGAATTGCGAAGTCGCATCGAATCTTTCGCTGAGTCCGGAGTTCGAGCTGTCGGCAGAGGATGAACGTCGGTTGATCGAACGGGGTTGGCAGGAGCCCGACGACATCCGGGACTGGGGCTACGAAATCGATGTGCCGATCTCGGCGGACGAGCTGGCCACCGTGGTCGCGGACGTGAAGCACGCCCTGCACGACGTGATGGGTGTGGCGAGCCCCGCGGAGCTACGGATCGTGGCCGGGAGGTCCGACGAAGGACCTCACCGGTGCGATCTGCGAGCACTCTCGAACCCTGGCCGCGTCTAGATGGTGAAGAACCCGGCCAGACCGTAACCCGGGCGAGCAGCCGCCACCCGCGCCCACTCGAGCGCGATATCGACCCATTCCCGCAGGGCGCCATCGAGTCCGGCATACACCCCTGCGCTCATCGCGTCCGACGCCATCGCGGCGCGGACGCAGTCGTCATGCGACCATTCCCCGTATCCACCATCGAAAATCCAGGGCAGCGGGGTCGCCGGTCCATCCTCGAAAGCCGTCAACCCGATGTCATGGATACCGAGTCGGTATAGGGCGTCGTCGACTTCGCTCAGCCAATCCCGGTGGTAGGGGCCATGGGCGCTTTCCCAGCTCGCGTAATACCCACAGATGTTCTGATAGGCCGCCGCATAGCAATGCCCGTGGCCGTCCCGGTACGGCCCGCCATCGATGACCGCTCGCAGGGATTCGCGCGCGGTCGGGTCCGCCGAGCTGCCTGCTTCCTTGTCGCTGCGATCGAAGTCGGCGCCGAACCAGACCTCGATGCGGCGCCGAAGCAAATCGTCACCGGAACCGACAGCGCCCCTGACTTTTTCGAGGTCGACCAGGTACACGCCGACGATACGTCCCATGGCCGACACCATAACGGTCGGTCGTGACCGGCAATCGGGCTCAGTGGGTGTGAGCCGTGGTGAGTTCGGCGGCGACGGGGTCGGCGCCGAGGGGGATGAGCCAGTTGAGGGCGGCTTCGGGGGCGAATTCGGCCATGCGGGTGGCGAGTTCGTCTTTTTGGGCGTCCGTGAGGGAGTCGGCGTCGCCGAGGAGGCGGGCTACGGTTTCGCGGTACATGAGGAGGTATTGGCGCTGGGAGTGGAGGAGGGCGATGGTGCCGGCGGGGCCGTGGCCGGGGTAGAGGGTGAGGCCGGTGAGGGTGGGGGTGAGGGTGTCGAGGGCTTCGAGCCAGGTGGTGGAGTGGCCGTCGGTGAGGTAGGAGTGCATGCCGTCGAAGAAGGCGAGGTCGCCGATGAAGGCGGCGCGGGTGGTGCCGGATTCGACGAGAATCCAGCTGTCGGCGTGGCTTTCGGCGGGGCCTACCTCGTGGATGGTGTAGGTGACGCCGTCGATTTCGATGGGTTCGCCGTCGGCCAGGTGCACGTTGGGGACGCGGTAGCGGTCGGGCCATTCGGCGCCGTAGGTCGGGCCCCACTGGGCGCGTTTGGGTTCGGCGGATTCGGCGATCACCTTGGCCACCTCGGCCGTGGAGTAGACGGGGGCGTCCTCGGGGACCACGTAGGGGAGGCCGTTGAAGTGGTCGGGGTGGGGATGGGTGACGAAGGCGGCCAGCAGGGGCTTGCCGAGGGCCTTGGCTCGGGCGGCCAGCGCGTGGGCGTCGGAGACCAGGAGGTTGGCGTCGATGAGGACCACGCCGTTGGGGGTTTCGATCAGGTAGCTGTTGACGAAGATGCCGGATTCGGCGGCGGTGTAGGTGTGGATGCGGAAGGCGTTGCTCATGTCCGGATTCCCTTTCGTGGTTACGGTAGGGACGACCGTATGAGCCCGCGCTCGGTGCCGATAGAAGGCACTTCGAAGTGCCCTTCCCGTGGAGATTCGATGAGCCTCGTCATTCCCGACATTCTCGAGGAGTCCTGTGCGACGCGGCAGGCGCTGGAACGGTTCGCGGCCAAATGGCGGGTGCTGCTGGTGTACGCGCTGATGGACGGGCCGCACCGGCATGCGGCGCTGCGCCGGCGACTGCCGGACATCACGCAGAAGATGCTGACCGAGACCCTGCGCGGGATGGAAGCCGACGGGCTGGTGGAGCGGCAGGTGTACAAGCAGTCAGCGCCGCAGCACGTCGAATACCAGCTGACCGCGCTGGGTCGCACGCTCGAAGCGCCACTGGCCGCCATCTGCGGGTGGGCCACGGAACACGGTGTGCTCGAGGTGAATACGGACGACGACGGATTCGACGTGGCGGCCGCGGGCTGAAACCGCCGCTACCTTGGATGGGGTGCGGCAGGTGTGGGATGCGTGGGGGACCGTGCTCGTGGTGTGGGCGCTGGCGGTCCCCGTGGTCGCGGCGGGCGGCTGGTGCCTGGCGCGGTGGCGGATCCGGCGCGGGCGCGAACGCACCGAAGCCGTGCGCTGGACCATCGCCGAGGCGGGGATACTGCTCGGCACACTGCCCTGGATCTGGATGATCCTCACGCCCGGTCCCGGCGAACGCAAGGTCATCCTGTTCCCGCTGGTCGACCTGATCGACACCCTGCTCGAGGCGTCGACCAACACCGTGGTGCAGGTGGTGGCCAACACCATTCTGTTCATTCCGCTGGGATTCCTTCTCCCCCTGCGATTTCCGTGGTTCGGCACCGTCCCGCGCATGCTCGCGGTCGGCGCGCTGCTGTCCGCCGGGCTCGAAACCGCCCAATACGTGCTGGATCTCGGCCGCTGGTCCTCCATCGACGATGTGCTGATGAACGCGACCGGCGCGGGCATCGGCGCGTGGCTGACGCGCAGGTACTCAGGACAGCGACTTGTCCCCGAGCGCCTCGGCGAGCGCGCGCAGCAGGGGCACGATGGCCTCGCGATCGGATCCGGCGAAATCGGCAAGTAGCCGTTCGGCATTGGCGGCATGCAGCGGCAGCAGCTTGTCCACCAGGTCCCGCCCGGCATCGGTGAGCTGCACCCGCACGGCACGGCGATCCGACGGATCGGCGACACGAACCACCAGCCCCTTCGCGGCCATCCGATCGATCCGATTGGTGACGGCCCCCGAGGTCACCATGAGCGCCTTGTTCAGCGCGCCCGCGGTCAGCCCATCCTTCCCGCCGTTGCGGCGCAGCGTGGAGAGCAGGTCGAACTCCCAGAACTCCATGCCGTGGCCCTTGAAGAACTCGGTGAACTCGCGATCCATGATGCGGGCGATCCGGGTGACCCGCCCGGTCACCTCCACATAGGAACAGTCCACGTCAGGGTGGATGCGGCTCCAGGCGGCGCGGATCTGATCGACGGCGTCGGACACGGCGACTCCTCTCACGATTGAAAATCTCAACATCAAGATACTTGACACTGAAGTACTTGGATGTTTTTATTTCAACGTTGAGATTATCAATGAGGAGCTAACGATGAACATCAGCCGCACCGGATACGCCGGAACCCTGGCACTGACCGGCCTCGCGCCCCTGGTCTGGGGATCCACCTACGCCGTCACCACCGAGTTCCTGCCCGCGGACCGGCCGCTGTTCACCGCCCTCATGCGGGCCCTGCCCGCCGGCCTGCTGCTGCTGGCCGTGACCCGCAAACTGCCGCAGGGCGAGTGGATCTGGAAGGCCGGCGTGCTCGGCGTCCTGAACATCGGCGCCTTCTTCCCGCTGCTGTTCCTCGCGGCCTACCGGCTGCCGGGCGGCGTGGCGGGCGTGCTCGGGGCCGCGGCTCCGCTGATCGCGCTGGGCCTGGCCACGGTCGCGCTGAACGAGAAGATCACCGCGCGGAAGCTCGTGGCGGCCATCGTCGGCATGACGGGCGTGGCGTTGGTGGTGCTGCGGGCCAGTGCGGCCCTGGACACGGTCGGGGTGATCGCGGGACTGCTGGGCGCGGCTTCGATGGCCGCCGGCACCGTGATGACCAAGCGCTGGGGACGGCCGGAAGGTGTTGGCCCCCTGGCCATGACCGGCTGGCAGCTCACCGCGGGCGGCATCGTGCTGCTGCCGCTGGCGCTGGCCGTCGAGGGCATGCCGCCGGCGCTGTCGCTCACCAATATCGGCGGCTACCTGTACCTCGGCCTGATCGGAACCGCTGCCGCGTACGCCATCTGGTTCCGCGGACTGGCCAAGGCCGATGCCACTTCGGTCGCCTTCCTCGGCCTGCTGAGCCCGCTGTCGGCCACCGTGATCGGCTGGGCCGCACTGGGACAGTCGCTGACCCCGCTGCAGATGCTGGGCATGGTGATCGCGCTGGGCGGCACGCTGCTCGGGCAGATGGCCGCCGCGCCCAAGCCGGCCGCGGTCGTCACCGTGACGAATGATGCTGCCGCACAGGACCGTTCGAACGCCAAGACCGCCGCCTGAGCTGGCGATACCGCACAATACGGAAACACGAAGGAGCACGAGAAGCCATGCGTATCACGATCTTCGGGGCATCGGGTGGAGTCGGCAGCCGGACCGTTCGGGAAGCGATCGAGCGGGGGCACGAGGTGGTAGCGGTGGCGCGGCAGCGCGCCGGGCTGGTGGACCTGCCCGCGAGCGCGGAACGGCGTACCGGGGACGTGTCCGATCCGGCGCAGGTCGCGGAATTGAGCGCGGGCAGTGACCTGGTCATCAGCGCCACCCGCCCGGTCGCCGGGCAGGAGAGCGAGCTGGTGCGGGCGGCGGAAGCGCTGCTGGAAGGGTTGGCGGACAGCGAGATCCGGCTGCTGGTGGTCGGTGGGGCGGGAAGTCTCACCGTGCCGGGGACCGGGAAGACGGTGCTCGAGCAGCCGGACTTCCCGGCCGATTGGGTGCCGATCGCGGAGGCTTGCAACCGGCAGCTGGCGGTGTTCCAGGGCGCGGCGCGGCAGGCCGATGGGGGCAGCGTGGATTGGGCCTATGTGAGCCCGGCCGCCATGCTGGAGCCCGGGGTGCGCACCGGTTCCTACCGGCTCGGGGCCGACGAGCTGATCGTGGATGACGAAGGCAATTCGGCGATTTCGATGGAGGACATGGCGGTCGCGCTGCTGGACGAGGCGGAGCGGCCGAAGCATCACCGGACCCGGTTCACCGTCGGATACTGAAGAGAAAAGAAAGGGCGCGACCGGGAATCCCGGCCGCGCCCCTTTTGCGTTGTCGGATCAGAAGACCCGGAAGCCCGCGCCCACCTTGCCGTGCGCGTCGATGTCCGCGAGCACCATGGTGATGCTGGTGGCCAGCTCCGGCTCGTGGATGATGTCGCCCGCGCCCTTGCACAGCGGCAGTTCGATATTGATCGGACCGGCGGTGAAGTTGGTGGCCGCCACGACCATGCCGACCAGGCGATCGCCGATCAGCACCGGCCCGCCCGAGTCACCGTGGTTGGCGCACACCTGGGAGCGGAAGTACTCCGGGTTCGACTCCCAGACCAGACCGCAGGTGTAGCCGGTGGTGCGGCCGTTCTTGCAGACCGTGTCGCCGACCCGCGGGTTCGAGCCGATCCCGTTGATCACCGACTGGGCGACCTTGCGGACCGGGGCCACGCGATCGGCATTGAGCTCGACGACGGCCCAGTCGTTGTCGTCGCTCTTCTCGGAGATCACGCCGATCACGCCCGACTTGGTGGACTTCTCCGCGAGCAGGCGCGCCCCGACCTCGCCGCAGTGGCCGGCGGTGATGGCGACGAGCCGGTTCTCCCGGTCGTAGCCGATGGCGGTGAGCGTGCACTCGGAGACCTGGTCCTTGGTGGTGAGGTCCTCGACGTAGACGCCCGAGCCGCCGCCCAGGGCAGCCGGGCCGGCCGCCTGCGCACCGCCGGTGGGCACCAGCATCGGCGCAGTCATGGCCGCTACCAGCGCGACCGCCCGATACAGAATTCGGGCACGGCCCGCTGTGAACATGTGTTGCCTTTTCCCCAAAGGTTGAACAGAAGGTGAATTCGCGCGGGCGAGCGAAAACCGCTGTAGCCCAACGTGCCGGGCGATCTTGTCACGGCAACCAGCCAGAATCAAGAGCGGACCGGTCGGTGACCGATGTGTCGACCGATTTGCCCGGCGCATACTGAACAGGCTTGACCTTGACGCTACGTCAACTTGCATCCTGAATTCGTCGAGGCGAACGAGCGAAGAAAGGATCGACAGTGGCGACCGAATGGTCCATCCAGGAACTGGCGAAAGCCGCCGGAACCACCAGCCGCACCCTGCGGCACTACGGTGAACTCGGCTTGCTGCCGCCCACCCGGATCGGCCACAACGGCTACCGCTACTACGGCCAGGATTCGCTCGTCCGCTTGCAGCGCATCCTGCTGCTCCGCGAACTCGGCCTGGGCCTCCCGGCCATCGCCGAAATCCTCGCGGGCCAAACGGATACCGCCGCCGCCCTGCACACGCACCTGGAACTGCTCCAGCAGGAGCAGGCCCGCCTCGCGCGGCAGATCGCCTCGGTACGCACCACATTGCGCAAAACGAAGGCAGGTGAGCCACTCATGGCCAATGAAGTATTCGACGGATTCGACCACACGCAATACAGGGACGAAGTAATCGAGAAGTGGGGCAGGGATGCCTACGAGCGCGGCGACCGCTGGTGGCGCTCCATGACCGAGGCCGACAAAAAGGTCCACCTCCAAACCCACCTCGACATCGCCGCCGACTACGGCCGCGCCCACACCGCCGCCCTCCCCGTCGACAGCGAAGAAGTCCTGAATATCGCCCAACGCCACTACGACTGGGTGACCCTCGGCTGGCAGGGCAAGCGCCCCACCGCCGAAGAATTCACCGGCCTCGGCGAAATGTACGTAGCCGACCCACGTTTCGCGGCCAACTACGACAAGCACGGCGAAGGCACCACCACCTACGTCCGCGACGCCATGCGCGCATACGCCGCCGTCCGCCTGTAGTGCCGGTGTTTACGCCGGGGACCGGGTTCGATGATCAATAGGGTATGAATCCCTATCCACCGCACCCGGTCCCGCCGCGTCAGCACAGCGGGTTCGAATTGGCAGGCGGCATCCTGGCTAGCCTGTTCGGATCGCTTTTCGCAGCGCCAGCGGTGGTCTGCATAGTGCTGGCCTACATCGACGCGATGTCCGAACAACCATCGGACGCGGAACAACACGCCGACGATCTCGGCCCGCTCGCCGGATTCATCCTCGGATTCATGCTTTCGATTCCGGCCGCCGCGTTGTTCCTCGCGGCGTTCCTGCTGCTGCGGCGCCGCCGCTGAGCCCTGTCACGCCCCGCACATGGATTGCATGATGCCGCGGAGGATCGGCATGCCGTAGGTGGTGGGGGCGAAGGCGAGGGTTTGGGCTATGCCCAAGGGGGTG
The DNA here is from genome assembly GCF_001613325.1 of Nocardia yamanashiensis NBRC 100130. GTDB lineage: Bacteria > Actinomycetota > Actinomycetes > Mycobacteriales > Mycobacteriaceae > Nocardia > Nocardia yamanashiensis. Next base: position 164,557 of record NZ_BDCD01000021.1, read on the forward strand.
GTGATGGTGGAGGCTACGCCGGTGAAGCCGGCGATGGTGGTGCCTAGGGTGAGGAGGAGGCTGGTGGTGTCGAGGGTGAGGGTGATGAGGTCGAAGGCGTTCTCTACCTTGACTTCACCGAGGGGGACGGTGTTGAGGGCTTTGCCTTCGTAGATGTCGAAGCCGAGGTTGGCCAGGAAGGTCAGCGGGCCGTAGTCCATGGCGTTGACGAGGGGGCCCAGTTCTTCGATGCGGCGGAGGGTGACGATTTCGGCTACTCGGTTGTCGCGCAGGAAGGCTTGGAGGGCTTCGGCGTTGGTGTGGACGGTGGGGGTGTCGATGCCGAGTTCGGGGTGGGTGGTGAGGAAGGTGCGGGTGCGTTCGACCAGGTCGGAGGTTCTGAGTTCGGCCAGGGGAGTGCAGGAGCCGTCGGCCTTGACCAGCTGGTTGGCGAGGTCGAGGAGGGGCTGGGGGACCGCTACGTGTTCGTCGGGGAGGTCCAGCTGGAGCTTTTCGTAGGCGTTGGGGGCCTTGCAGGTGCGGGCCACCTGGGCTTGGACGGCGCGGGCCAGGGACTTCACGCCGTTGAAGAGGGCGCCGACGATGGGCTTGAGGACGAAGCCGACGGTGGGGACCAGGCTGGCGCCGAGCTGGGCGGGGATCTTCACGATGCGGGTGGCCAGGATGAAGATCTCGACGACCTCGTTGACGGTCAGCTGCGAGACCGAGACGGTCTTGTCGATATTGCCGGTGCGGACCGCGTCGAGGGTGTTGACCAAGTAGGTGACGATCGGGTCGTCCAGGAACTGGAGGCGGCCGCCGGAATCGGCCGGATCGGCCGGCAGGCCGCGGCGGTGCACACCGACCTGCGCCATGCTCAGCCGGAAATCGTTCACCTGCCGGTCGTAGGCGGACTGCTGACCCGCCGGCACCACCGAGCGAATCGCGGTGGCGGCCGTGGTGACGATGTCATCGAAGGTTGCTGCACCATCGCCACAGAGGCCGACGGTGTCGGCGACCTCGACGGTGGCGAGAGATTCCTCGGCGGCGCGGGCGGGCGCGGCGGCGGGAATCAGGGCGGCCGAGCCGAGGACGGCCGACAGGGTGAACGCGCCGACTAGCGGGGCGAGACGATGAAACCGCATGTAGATAGGTCTTCCGGGTCGAGCGTCGGCTGCGGGCGGGCAACTGCAACACGGCGTAAGAAACTGGTCGGACGATCAGTTCGCAGCTATGTAATACAGCTCTCATGACGTGTCCGTCAGCACTTTGGTGAACTCTGAGCAAAATTTCTGGAGCCCGTCCCGGTGAGCGAGATGACGAACTCCCGGTCCCGCCGTATCCTCCGAAATCCGCAGCACCCGGAGCCCACGCGCGCCGAACGGAGATGCCGGTAGTCTGGGCAGCCGTGACCGTCGCATCCCCCTTCGATCTCATTGTTGTCGGCTCCGGTTTCTTCGGACTGACCGTCGCGGAACGCACTGCCAGCCAGCTCGGTAAGCGCGTGCTGGTGATTGATCGCCGCTACCACCTCGGCGGCAACGCGTATTCGGAGGCGGAACCCGAAACGGGTATCGAAGTCCACAAATACGGGGCGCACCTGTTCCACACCTCGAACAAGCGGGTGTGGGATTACGTGAACCAGTTCACCGAATTCACCGGCTACCAGCATCGCGTCTTCGCCATGCACAAGGGCCAGGCGTACCAGTTCCCCATGGGCCTGGGCCTCATCTCGCAATTCTTCGGCCGGTATTTCACCCCGGACGAGGCCAAAGCACTCATTGCCGACCAGTCCGCCGAGGTCGACTCCAAGGACGTCACCAACCTCGAGGAGAAGGCCGTCTCGCTGATCGGCCGCCCGCTCTACGAGGCGTTCGTCCGCGATTACACCGCCAAACAGTGGCAGACCGATCCGAAGGAACTGCCGTCGAGCATCATTTCCCGGCTCCCGGTCCGCTACAACTTCGACAATCGCTACTTCAACGACAGCTACGAAGGCCTGCCCAAGAACGGCTACACCGCGTGGCTGACCAAGATGGCCGAGCACGAGAACATCGAAGTCCGGCTGAATACCGATTGGTTCGAGGTGCGCGAGGAGATTCGCGCCCAGAACCCGGACGCGCCGATCGTCTACACCGGCCCGCTGGACCGCTACTTCGACTACGCCGAAGGCGAACTCGGCTGGCGCACCATCGATTTCGAGACCGAGGTCTTGAACACCGGTGACTTCCAGGGCACTTCGGTGATGAACTACAACGACGCGGACGTGCCCTACACCCGCATCATCGAATCGCGGCATTTCCACCCGGAACGCGATTACCCCAAGGACAAGACGGTCATCCAGCGCGAATTCTCGCGTTTCGCGCAGACCGGCGACGAGCCGTACTACCCGATCAACACCCCGGAGGACCGGGCCAAGGTGCTCGCCTACCGCGAGCGCGCCAAGGCCGAAACCGCCTCCGCCAAGGTGCTTTTCGGTGGCCGCCTGGGCACCTACCAGTACCTCGACATGCATATGGCGATCGGCGCGGCGCTGAGCATGTTCGACAATGTGCTGCGCCCGCACCTGGAAACCGGAGCAGCGCTGGTGGACACCGCCGAATGACCGCCCAACTCGAGCTGGAAGCCATGAGCACCGACAGCCGCGCCAAGTCCCTGCTCCAGCGGATCATCCTGCCCCGGCCGGGCGAACCGCTGGACGTACGGAAGCTGTACCTGGAGGAATCCGAGACCAATGCCCGGCGCGCGCACGCCATCACGCGCACCGCGCTGGCCATCGGGGCCGAGTCCGAGGTGTCGTTCTGCACCTACTTCAACGCGGTCCCGGCCAGCTACTGGCGGCGCTGGAGCGTGCTGAAGTCGGTCGTGCTGCGGCTGGAACTGTCCGGGCACGGGCGGGTGGACGTGTACCGGTCCAAGGCCGATGGATCGCGAATCCACGTGCAGGGCAACGAGTTCACCACTCCGGGCGATGGCGCGGCGGCCGCGGCGTTCATCGAATTCGAGGTCGAGCTCGCGCCGTTCGAGGACGGTGGCTGGATCTGGTTCGACATCACCACCGACTCGCACGTCGAAATGCGCAGCGGCGGTTGGTACGCGCCGATCGAGGCCCCGGGCGAAGGCAGCATCGCCGTCGGCATGCCGACCTTCAACCGCCCCACCGATGCCGTGAAAACCATTGCGGCACTGGGTTCCGACCCGCTGGTGCTGGAGAAGATCAAGGCCGTCATCATCCCCGACCAGGGCACCCGCAAGGTCGTGGACGAGCCCGGTTTCGCGGAAGCCGCACTGCCCCTGGGTGATCGGCTCACCTTCCACAACCAGCCCAACCTGGGCGGTTCGGGCGGGTACAGCCGCGTCATGTACGAGGCGCTCAAGACCACCGATGCCGAGTACATCGTCTACATGGACGACGACATCGAAATCGAGCCCGACTGCATCCTGCGCGCGCTGGCGTTCTCGCGTTTCGCCAAGTCGCCCATCCTGACCGGCGGCCAGATGCTGAACCTGCAGGAGCGTTCGCACCTGCACACCATGGGCGAGGTCGTGGACCGCTCCATCTTCATGTGGACCGCGGCCCCGAACGTCGAATACGACCACGACTTCTCGAAGAATCCGCTGCGCGACCGCGACAATTCGAAGCTGCTGCACCGCCGCATCGATGTCGACTTCAACGGCTGGTGGACCTGCGTCATCCCGCGTCAGGTGGCCGAGGAGATCGGTCAGCCGCTGCCGCTGTTCCTCAAGTGGGACGATGTCGAATACGGCCTGCGCGCCCGCGCCGCCGGCTATCCGACCGTCACCCTCCCCGGCGCGGCGGTCTGGCACATGGCGTGGAGCGACAAGGACGACGCCATCGACTGGCAGGCGTACTTCCACCTGCGCAACCGCCTGGTCGTCGCCTCCCTGCACCTGCCCAACGACGGCCGCCCCATGGTCGTCAACACCGTCAAGGCCACGCTGAAACACCTGCTGTGCCTGGAGTATTCGACGGTGGCCATCCAGAACGAGGCCATCCGCGACTACCTGGCCGGCCCGGACCAGCTGTTCGGCCTGCTCCCCACCGCGCTCGGCAAGATCCACGCCATGCGCAAGGAGTACCCGGACGCCGTGGTCGTCCCGTCCTCCACCGAACTGCCCATGGCCTCCCGGGCCGCGGTCGGCGCGGTCGGTGAACCGGGCAATCCGCTCGCCAAGGTGGTGCGCCTGGGTAAGGGCGTGCTGCACAACTTCCGCAAGGCCGATCCCGCGCACCACGAGACCCCGCAGCTGAACGTCCCCACCCTGGACGCCCGCTGGTTCCTGCTGTCGCAGGTGGACGGCGTCACCGTCACCACCGCCGACGGCCGGGGCGTGGTCTACCGCAAGCGCGATCCGCGCAAGGCCGCCGAGCTGTTCAAGGAGGCCATGCGCCTGCGCCGGGAGCTGGCCGAGCGTTTCCCCGAAGTGCGCGAGCAGTATCGTCGCGCGCACGCGCATCTCACGAGCAAGTCGGCGTGGGAGAACGTCTTCGGAATCGACTCGACCGAATCCACTTCAGGAGAAGAGCGCAAATGACCGCTGCAGAGTCCGCGACGAACGCGGACCGCGGGCTGCACGTCGTCCCGGAGACTCCCGAGACCGTGCCGCCCGCAACCGGCGAGGTCAAGATCCTCAATCTGGTGCAGGGCACCATCGGGCAGCAGCCCGGCGCGACCAAGGTCGCGCGCGGGATGTCCCATTTCGGTGAGCATTCGCTCGGCTGGATCGGCATCGCCGCGGTCGGCGCGCTCGTCGACAAGCCGCGCCGCCGCGAGTGGGCCGGCGTCGCCGTCGGCGCGTTCGGCGCGCACGCCGCGTCCGTGGTGATCAAGCGGATCGTCCGCCGCAAGCGCCCGCATCACCCGTCGGTGCAGGTCAACGTGTCGACGCCGTCGAAGCTCAGCTTCCCGTCCTCGCACGCCACCTCCACCACGGCGGCGGCTGTGTTGCTCGGCAGGCTCACCGGGCTACCCTTGCCTGCGGTGCTCGTCCCGCCGATGCTGCTCTCCCGGCTCGTCCTCGGAGTGCACTACCCCTCCGACGTGCTCGCCGGCTCGGCGCTGGGTGCCGCATCAGCCGCCGCTGTGCTTGCCGCCGAAAAGAGACTCGCGAATTGACCGCCCAGGAAAGAGCCCTTGTTGACATGAGCGAAGAGCCGACCAGCACCGACCTAGACGAGGCGGTCATCAAGGGACCGCCGAAGACGCTCGCCGGTGGTCTCGTCAAGGCCATGCGGCCGCGGCAGTGGGTCAAGAACGTGCTGGTGCTGGCCGCGCCCATGGTGGCCGGCAAGAACCTCGCGACCGGCGATTTCATCATCGCGAACTGGACCGTCATCGGGCACGTGGCCATCGCGTTCCTGGTGTTCTGCCTGGCCGCGTCCGGTATCTACCTGGTCAACGACGCCCTCGACGTGGAGGCCGACCGGGCGCATCCGACCAAGCGCTTCCGGCCCATCGCGGCCGGCGTGGTGCCGGTGAACCTGGCCTATGGGCTGTCGTTCGTCCTGCTCGCGGGCTCGATCCTGTTGTCGTTCACCGCGAGCTGGCATCTGGCCGTGGTGATGGGCGTGTACATCGCCATCCAGCTGGCCTACTGCTTCGGCCTCAAGCATCAGGCCGTGCTCGATATCGCCATCGTGTCCTCGGGCTTCCTGCTGCGCGCGGTCGCCGGTGGCGCGGCCGCCGACATCAAGCTGTCCAAGTGGTTCCTGCTGATCATGGCGTTCGGCTCGCTGTTCATGGCGGCCGGAAAGCGCTACGCCGAGTTGAAGATCGCGCTCGACACCGGCGCCAAGATCCGCAAGTCGCTGGAGTACTACACGCCGACCTACCTGCGGTTCGTGTGGACCCTGTCGGCCACCGCCGTGGTGGTGTTCTACGGTCTGTGGGCGTTCGAACCGGATCACGCCAACAACACCTGGTTCGCGGTGTCGATGATCCCGTTCACCATCGCCATCCTCCGGTACGCCGTCGATGTCGATGGCGGCGAAGCCGGTGAACCGGAAGAGATCGCCCTGGGGGACCGGATCCTCCAGTTCCTCGCAATCGCCTGGATCGGAGCGGTAGGTGTCGCTGTCTATCTCACCTGACGTGGTAGAGGGAGAAGAGCGAGTAGAGGGCGCGCCGACGGCACAGTTGCCGGTCGGTCGCGCCCGTCGCCGTGCGAACGACGCACGGCTGTCTCGACTATCCCGCGCTACCTTCGTCGGTGGGATCGTGCTGACAGCGGTCCTTTTCGCGGCCGGTGGCTGGCAGCGCCGCTGGATCGCCGACGACGGTCTCATCGTGCTGCGCACGGTGCGAAACCTGCTGGCGGGCAACGGTCCCGTCTTCAACGCCGGGGAGCGCGTCGAGGCGAACACCAGCACCGCCTGGACCTACATCGTCTGGTTCTTCAGCTGGCTCACCCGGATCCGGCTCGAGTACGTGGTGCTCGGCATCGCGCTCACGCTGTCGGTGCTGGCGGTCGTGTTCGCCATGATGGGCGCGGCGCGGCTGTGGGGCGGTTCGTCCTCGCAGTTCCTGCTGCCAGCGGGCGTGCTCGTCTACATCGCGCTGCCGCCTTCGCGCGACTACGCCAGCTCCGGGCTGGAATCGAGCCTGGTCATCTTCTGGCTGGCGGTGCTGTGGTGGGCGCTGGTGCGCTGGTCGCAGGCCGAGAAGGTGCGCCTGCCAGGCTTTTTCGCGCTGGTCTTCTGGGCCGGCCTGTCGCCGCTGATCCGGCCGGAGATGACGCTGGTCGGCGCGCTGGCGCTGATGATGATCTTCCTGGCGCCGGTGCCCGAGACCCGGTTGCGGCCCTGGGTGTTCCGCGCGCTGATCGTGGCGGTCGCGGGCCTCGTGCCGGTGGCGTACCAGATCTGGCGGATGGGCTACTACGGCCTGCCCTACCCGAACACCGCGGTCGCCAAGGACGCGGGCGGGGCCAAATGGTCGCAGGGCCTGGTCTATTTCTGGAACCTGGTCGGCCCGTACTGGCTGCTGGTGCCGTTGGCGCTGCTCGCGGTGACCGCGGGCGCGCTGGCCTGGACCCGGCGCTCGACCCCGCGCGGCGGGCGGCACGCACTGGACACGGCCGGGACCGCGGACGGCGGAAAGCCGGACCTGCGCACCCGGATTCACCGTTTCAGCCTCTGGCTGCGCACGCCCACCGCCGTGGTGGCGCTGATGGTCGGCAGCGGTCTGCTGCTCACCGTCTACGAGATCCGCGTCGGCGGCGACTTCATGCACGGCCGCATGCTGCTGCCGCAGCTGTTCTGCCTGATTCTCCCGGTCGCGGTGATTCCGCTGCGGCTGCCCGAGAACCGCAAGCCGGACTGGGTTTTCGCGGTGGTACTGGCGGCGTTCCTGGGCACCGCCGGATGGGCGCTGTTCGCGGCCAACACCACGGCCATCAAGACCGGGACCAAGATCAGTTCGACGGGCATCGTGGACGAGCGCGTGTACTACGTGCTGAACACCGGTCACGATCACCCGATTCGCGCCGAGGACTACCTGGACTATCCGCGCATGCGGGCCATGGTCAAGAACATCGCCGAAACCCCGGACGGCGGCCTGCTGCTCAATTCGCCGTCGTTCATGTTCTGGTACGTCGCGCCGCCGCCGCAGCCCATCCCGGACGGCGGTGCGGGACATACGGTGTTCTTCCTGAACCTGGGCATGACCTCGATGAACGTGCCGCTGGACGTGCGCGTCATCGACCAGATGGGCCTGGCGTATCCGCTTGCGGCGCATACCGAACGGCTCACCGACGGCCGCATCGGGCACGACAAGAACCTGTACCCGGACTGGGTGGTCGTGGACGCGGGCATGGTGGACAAGCATCCGTGGATGCCCTGGTACCTGGACGACCGGTGGACGGCGCAGGCGCGAGTCGCCCTGTCCTGCCCCGCGACCCAGGATCTACTGGCCTCCACCCGGGCGCCGCTGACCTTCGATCGCTGGCGGCACAATGTCCAGCAATCCCTGGACTTCGCCAAGTACCGCATCGACCGGGTGCCGAAATACGAGATCGAGCGTTGCCAATTGGTGGATCCCACCCTGCCGGGCAACTAGATCGGGTAGAACATTGGCAACCCCGCACCCTCGGGTGCGGGGTTGCCTTGTTCGTAAGGACGTTTGACAGGTTTGTCACGGTTTGTCCCGCAGCTTTCCTGCTCCTGTCTCGATTCGGTAACGCCAAGGCATATCTTCCGCGATACCATTCGCGGACACATCTCTTGACGGCTCGAGTGATCTTGTGCCGCAAAGGTTGTCGCAACAGACGAAAGGCCGATGAAGGATGCGGGGCGCAGCTGTGAATGGTGGGGGACAGTCGATCGGCGCACGCGCGATCACGAGGCGCGGACTGCTCAAAGGATCGCTCGCGGGCACGGCGCTGCTGGCCGGAGCGTTGGCCTTCCCGGGCACCGCGCGCGCGGCGCTGAATACCGACGGCTTCGACTTCTATGTCGATTCCGCGACCATGGGACCGATCAAGACCCGCGTCTTCCGTGCGGCGGACGGCAATACGAACCGCGTGGTCTACGCGCTCGACGGTATGCGCGCCCGCGACGACCTGAACGGCTGGGAGATCGAGACCGAGGTCTCGCGCGAACTCGTCAAACAGAACATCAATGTGGTCATGCCGGTCGGCGGCCAGGCCAGCTTCTACGCCGACTGGGCCGCGGCCAGCACCTTCCTGGGCAGCTCCGCCGGAACCGATGCCGGCCGGACCAATTCGGGTTCCTCGCAGATCCTGGCCGGCGGCCCCGGCAAGTCCTACGCCTACAAGTGGGAGACCTTCCTCAGCAAGGAACTCCCGGCCGGCTTGCGGGATCGCCTGGGCTTCAGCACGACTCGCAACGGCGTCTTCGGCCTGTCCATGAGCGGTTCGTCCGCGCTCATGCTGGCCGCCTTCTACCCGGGCCAGTTCTGCTATGCCGGTTCGTTTTCCGGCGCGCTGAACCTCTCCGACTCGATCATGCGCAATGCGGTCCGCGTCGCCCTGCTCGACGCGGGCGGTTTCAATGTCGAGTCCATGGCCAAGACCACCTCCCAGTGGCAGCACCTGGACGCCTACACCTTCGCACCCAAGTTGAAGGCCAATGGAACTCGCATGTGGATCTCGGCGGGCAGCGGCCTGCCGACCTCCAGCGACGCGCTCAATATGTCCACCCTGCAGGGCATGGGCATCGAAGCCGTATCCCTGATGGGCACCAAGGCGTTCCAGTCCCGCTACGCCAGTCTGGGCGGTTCGAACGTCACCTACGACTATCCGGCGCTCGGTGTGCACAACTGGAAGAACTGGGAAGCGCAGCTCTACAAGATGCTCCCCGACCTCTCCGCGCACATCGGCTGATGCCCCGGCGCTATGGATTCGACGAGATTCGACAAGCGGGATTTGTCCCTCGGTTTGTATCCAGCCGCAGGTCTGCGCCACTTTTCCGAACCGGAGTGGCGCGGGTCACTATTGTCTCGATCTGATAACGCCCCGTTAGCCATCACACGATAGGCTCCCCGAGACCTCCGGCCCGTGGTCACGAGCACACGACCGGAACAGCGTGAGAGAACGACAGGAAAGGCCGGACAGAACATGCGAGGCGAGAGACGTCTGAGATCCCGCAGCGGTTGGCTCAAGAGATCGGTGCTGGGTGTCGCTTTGGCGACGATGCTGCCGTTCGGGGTGTCGGTGGCAGGAGCCGGAGCCGCACACGCGGCCTTCAACCCATCAGGATTCGACTTCTACGTGGACTCCGCGTCCATGGGCCCGGTCAAATCGCGAATCTTCCGCGCGGCCGATGGCAATACCTCTCGCGTCGTCTATGCCCTCGACGGCATGCGCGCCGGCCAGAACCTCAACGGCTGGGAAATCGACACCAATGTCGCGCAGCTGCTGACCAGCTGGAACATCAATGTCGTCATGCCCATCGGCGGCATGTCCTCGTTCTACGCGGACTGGAACGCGCCCTCGGCGCTGCTGAACCTGCCCGCCGGCTCCTCCTCGGGTTCGGCCTCGGGGTCGGGCACCGGCTCCTCGTCCGGTTCGGGCGCGCTGCAGATGTTCGACGGCGGCCCGGGCAAGTCTTACCGCTACACCTGGGAAACCTTCATCACCCAGGACCTGCGCAACGCGCTGCGCGACCGCCTCGGCTTCAACCCGAACCGCAACGGCGTGTTCGGCCTGTCCATGGGTGGTTCCGGCGCGCTGACCCTGGCCGCCTACCACCCGGATCAGTTCAGCTACGCGGGTTCGTTCTCCGGCTACCTGAACATCTCCGCGCCGGGTATGCGTGAGGCCATGCGCATCGCCATGATCGACGCCGGCGGCTACAACGTCGACTCGATGGCGCCGCCGTGGGGCCAGCAGTGGTTGCGCATGGATCCGTTCGTGTTCGCGCCGATCCTCAAGAACAACAACACCCGCCTGTGGATCTCCGCGGCCAGCGGCGTGCCGGGCGCGGGCGACGTCACCGGCGTCATGTCGGTGATCCAGGGTGTGCCGCTGGAGGCTCTCGCCCTGGCCAACACCCGTGCTTTCCAGGTCCGGATGGCGACGCTGGGCGCGAACAACGTGACCTACGACTTCCCGGGTACCGGTGTGCACAACTGGCAGAACTGGGAGGCGGAGGTCAACCGGATGGTTCCCGATCTGTCGGCGAACATCGGCTAGACCCAACCCGGCGGAGCTCTGCTCCGAAACCTCTATAGAAGAGGCCCCGCGCTTCGAGCGCGGGGCCTCTTTTCCATCTCCAACCCGACTCGCGGGTGGCGACACGCTGAACACGCCGAGATGGGCGTCCGATACTCGTTCTGTACCGAAGATCAGTTCTGCAGGGTCGGTGTCCAAGCTCCAGACGAGAGGGCTAGGTCGATGCGGTGTAGTGGGGTCAAACGCGCGGTATTGGGCATAGCGGCAGCGGCGCTGCTATTGCCGACCGGGATCACGGCGTATCAAGCGCCACCCGCCGCTGCGGCCTTCGACCCGTCCGGATTCGACTTCTGGGTCGACTCCCCGGTGATGGGGCCGATCAAGACCCGCGTCTTCCGCGCGGCCGACGGCAATACCAATCGCGTCGTCTACGCCCTGGACGGCCAGCGCGCCACTGAGATCCTCAACGGCTGGGAGAACGACACCAATGTCGCCCAGGTGCTGACCTCCTGGAACATCAATGTGGTGATGCCGGTCGGCGGCGAGTCGAGTTTCTACGCCGACTGGAATTCGCCGAGTTCGTTCTTCGGCATTCCGGCGGGCGCCGGTTCCTCGGCGGCCAATACCGGATCGGGCGCGACCGAGGCGCTGGGCGGGGGACCGGGCAAGAGCTACCGGTACGACTGGGAAACCTTCCTCACCAACCAATTGCGCTGGGCACTGAAGGATCGGCTGGGCTTCAACCCGTATCGCAACGGCGTGTTCGGGCTCTCGATGGGCGGCAGTGCGGCGCTGACGCTTTCGGCCTACCACCCGGATCAGTTCAGTTTCGCCGGTTCCTTCTCCGGCTACCTGAACATCTCCGCGCCCGGTATGCGCGAGGCCATTCGCACGGCCATGATCGACGCCGGCGGTTACAACGTGGATTCCATGGCCCCGCCGTGGGGTCCGCAGTGGCTGCGGATGGATCCGTTCGTGTTCGCGCCGACGCTGATCGCCAACAACACCCGCCTGTGGATCGCGGCGGGCAGCGGTCTGCCCATGCAGCAGGATCTCGACATCCCGTTCGGCGCGGCCGCCGATCGATTGATCCGCGGCGCGCCGCTGGAAGCCTTGGCGCTGGCCAATACCCGTGCTTTCCAGGTCCGCATGAGCACCCTCGGCGCGCAGAACGTCGTCTACTCGTTCCCGCCCTACGGCCTGCACGCCTGGACGAACTGGCAGGACGAGGCATACCGGATGATCCCGGACCTGTCCGCGAATATCGGCTGACGGACCCGGAGGACGGGGCCGACGCCGTGCGATCGGTGCGTCAGCGCTGGTTCTGCATGACGGCGGACCCGTTCGAGATGATGCCCACGCCCTGTCCGAAGAGGTTGAAGAGGACGCCGAGTACTTCCATCATGGTGGACCTGTCTTTCTGACTTGCGATTGTTCGGATTTCAGTTGTCGAGGACGGTGGCGAGGTCCCGGAATACCGGGTGCTTGTAGAGCAGCATCAACTGCATCGGCAGTCCTTTGTCGGACAGCTCGGTGCTCAGATGGATTGCCGCCAGCGAATTGCCCCCCGAGAGGAAGAAATTGTCCTCGGGCTTCGGTTCCGCCCCCAGCACAGTCTGCCATGCCGAAGCCAGAATCGATTGTGCCGTTGATGTTTTCATGATCTCGGTGATCGTTTCGGCGGCGGCCGGGCGGGTCTCGGCGAGCGGATCCGGCAGTCGCGCGGTATCGGCTTTGCCATTGGTGGTGAGCGGAATGGCGGGCAGCGGCGTGTAGGTCGCCGGGCGCATGTAGGCGGGCAGCGTGCGTTCCACCATGCCGCGCAGTTCGGCGAGGTCGAGATCGCCGACCACGTAGGCGTCCAGGCGCGGAGTCGCGAAGCGGCCGTTGGCATTACACACCACGATGGCGTCGCGCACGCCCGGCTGCCGCCGGATGCTGTTGCGGATCTCGTCCAGTTCGATGCGATAGCCGTTGATCTTGATCTGGTGGTCGATGCGCCCCAGATGCTCCAGCGTCCCGTCCGGGCGCACCCGGCCCAGATCCCCGCTCCGATACCAGCGCTGCCCGTCCGGCCCCGCCACGAACCGGGTGGCGGTCAGCGCCGGATTGCCGGAGTAGTAGAGCGCCAAACCCGCTCCGGCGACGAAGATCTCGCCGGGAAAGCCCGGCGCGACCGGCCGCAGATCCGGACCGAAGACCGCGGTCCGCCAACCGGGTATGTCCCGGCCGACCGAGCTCGGGGCCCGCAACGCGACCTGCTTGGTGACCGGCTGAATCGTGACGTGCACGGTGGTCTCGGTGATGCCGTACATGTTCACCAACCGGCAGCGCCGCTCCGGATAGCGGTCCAGCCACGCCGACGCACTCCCGCCCTGCAAGGCTTCACCGCCCAGGATCACCAGCCGCAGCGCCTCCAGCAGTGGCGCCTTGGCATCCTGATGCACCAGATGCGCGAAGGCCGACGGCGTCTGATTCAGCACCGTGACGCCGGAATCCCGCAGCAGCGCATGGAATTTCGCGGGATCACGCGCCGTGTCCTTGTCCACGACCACCGCCGCGCCGCCGGTGGCCAACGCGCCCCAGATCTCCCACACCGAGAAATCGAAGGCGGGGGAATGGAAAACGCTCCAGCGATCAGCGGGCGTAAGTCCGTATTCCACGGTCAGCGCATCGATCAGAGCCAGCGCACTGCGATGCGCGATGACCGTCCCCTTGGGCCGTCCGGTTGTGCCCGACGTGTAAATGGCGTACGCGGGCGACTCGCCCGAAAGGTGCTGCGGCAGTTCAGGTGTAACAGGCGTCCCGCTCACCAGCTCCGCGATCGACACCGCCGCGGTACCGTCCGGCAGCGCTTCCATCAGCCCCGGCTCGACCACTGCGACCCGAGCTTTCGAATCCTCGATGATGTAATGCACCCGCTCGACCGGAAATTCGGTATCCACCGGCACATACGCCGCACCGCACTTCCAGATCCCCACCATCACCGCGAACAACCGCGCCGACTTCACCGCCGCCGCCACCACGAAATCCCCCGGCCGCACCCCGAGCTCCAGCAGCCCACCGGCAACGGTGTCGGACAACTCGTCCAACTCCCGGAACGACATGACCTCGCCCCCGTGCACCACGGCGACGCTGTCGGGCCGCGCCACAGCATGCCCCACCACCCGCCGCTCCACCCGCTCTGCCGCCGTAGGCACAACGAATTCCGCAGGTAAAGGCGCAGTCTTGGCGAACTCGAGATCGCGGACGGCCAGGTCCGGTCCGGCTTGCCGAAGCTGCGTGTAGACGTGGGCGAAGGCCCGCGCCAGCAGCTCCAGCCGTTCCGCCGATTCCCCGGCCGGACCGCGCACCCACAGCCGCACGGCTCCCGAGTCCGCACTGTGGCGGACGGCGTATGGATCCGCACCAGGCTCGGTGGTGTCGGTGCGGAGCTGGATGGGGTCGGCATTCCCGACCGGTCCGACTGCGTCCGGCGACGCGACGGGCCGGATGACGATGTCGAAGTCGCGCGGCGATTCCGCGCCGGGTAGGTAGAGCGCCGGTGCGGTGGTGTAGTCGGTGATGCGTACCGTCCGCAGCGCTCGGCCGGGCTCGTCGCCCGCCGCCGGTACTTCGGCCGCAGCCAATCGCGACACCACGTCCTTGAGCGATCCGCGACCGTCGATTTCGCATGCGGCGTAGGCGGTTCCACCGGCCGAGTCGCCGGACCGGGCCGTGGATTCCAGCAGTTCGTTCGCTGTGCGCAGGTGTACGCCGAGCGTCGAGGTGTCCAGGAAGCGGGCCAGTGTCGCGACTATCGCGGCGGCCAGTTCGTCGCTCTGGTGATCCGCGCCCCAGGGGAGATCGATATGCGCGCCAGTGGTTTCCGCGAGGGCGGCGATGGATTGTGCACCGCGCCGGTCGAATTCGGCCAGCATCGGGCGCGGGTCCGTGGCCGAGAGCAGTAGGACGTCCGCTGTGCCGTCGGGGTAGCGGGTGCAGGTCAGCCTGGCGTGCTGGTCGCCTGCCAGCGTGTGCCGCAGTTGCTGTCGCAGCAGCTTCGTGGCCGGGGCGGAGGCGGCATCGAAAGGTACGCTGCGGCACCAGGTTCCGAACTCCGCGGGTGGTAATCCGAGGGTGGCGGCGACCAGGCCGGTCAGTTCCTCGTCGGTGGGCGCGGCGGGTAGGCGCACCGCGATGCCGACGGCCGCGCGGGCGGGGTGCGTTTTCGTCATGGCCGGCCTTCTCTGCGCGGGGCGATCATCGGGAGGTGAAGCCGCCGTCGACGGTGATGATCGCGCCGACCACGCTGCGGCTGCGGCCCGAGGCCAGCCAGGCGACGGTTTCGGCGATATCCGCGGCGTCGACGAGCGCGTTCGAAGGTTGATCGCGCAGGAACAGTTGTTCGGTGTCGCCGTCCAGGTCGAGGGCGTTGGCGACCTCGCGCAGCATGCGGCCTTCGAGTTCGGCCGAATCGTGTACGGAGCCCGGGCATACCGCGTTCACCCGGATGCCGTGCGGGGCGAGATCCAGCGCGGCGGCCTTGGTCAGCCCGACCAGGCCGTGTTTGGACGCGACATAACCGGCGAAGTGGCGGTAGCCCACCAGCCCCGCGGTGGAGGCGATGTTCACGATGCTGCCCGAACCCTGCGGCTTCATGATGCGCGCGGCGGCGGACAGGATGCGGAAGGGACCGGTCAGGTTGATGTCGAGCATGGTCGCCCAATCCTGTTCGGACACCTGGTCGACGCCCTTGCCGGAGGGGCCGACGATGCCCGCGCAGTTCACCACCACGTCGAGCCGCCCGAAGCGGTGCAGCGCCAGCTTCATCATGGCTTCGACATCGGCTTCGGAGCGGACGTCGCCGAGCAGCAGTTCGGCGTCCGCGCCGGCGTCGAGACACAACTGCCGGGTGTGCTCGAGCTGGCTTTCCGATCCGAGCGAATACGGCACGCCGGGGGCGTCGTGGCCGATATCCGTCAGTACCAGTGCGCAATTCGCTTCGGCGAGCCGCAGCGCGCAGGCTCGTCCGATACCGCGGGCCGCACCGGTGACCAGTGCGACCAGATGTTCCGCATCAGCCATGGGAGACGCGCGCCGCCGCGGCGATGAACTCCAGGGTTTCGGTCAAGCCGTCGGCCAGATACATGTGCCCCCCGGGAAACATTCGCAGCGAGAACTCCCCCGTGGTCGCCCGCTTCCAGCCGTTCAGATCCGCCTCCGCCACCAGCACGTCGTCGGCGCCGCGCAGCGCGGTGATGGGCGCCGCGATGACCGCGTCGGGTGCGGCCAGATACGACTCGTGCATGGCCACGTCGCTGCGCAGCGCGGGCAGGATGATCTGCCGCAACTCCGGATGCGCGAGCGTGGGATGGGTGTAGCCGGCGAAAGTCTCGACCTGCGCGACGAATTCGTCGTCGGTCAGCCCGGCCGCGCGTTCGGCGCGCGGATTCCACGGGTCCGGCGATCCGCTCACGTACACGTGGTCGACGACGGAGCCGAGGGTCCGGGCCACTTCGAAGGCCAGGATCGCGCCGAAGCTGTGCCCGAGCAGCAGGACGCGCTGCCCGGGCGCGGCGCTGCGCCGCACCTGCGCGGCGATATCCGCCACGGCGGCGGCCAGATCGGGATACCCGTCGTCGGCGAAACGCTCCTCGCGGCCGGGCAATTGGATCGGCAACAGATCGACCCCTGCGGGTGCCTGTTCATTGCGATAGAACGAGGCGCCCGCACCGGCGAACGGGAGGCATACGAGCAGGTGGGTCGACATATCCGCGAGGATGCCACACCGATCGGGTCCGATTGCCGGGAATCATGTTTCGCACCTGGACGACGGTCCAGATGGGGCCGGCCGAGAGTGACTCACCAGTGAGCCTGATCTCTCTTGATAGTGAGAGCGAATCGCCATGAAACGTGACGCAAGTCACGTTTCGGCATCTCCGGCGTGGCCTGCCGGACCGGCCCCGGACGAGCGCCTATAGAAGAGCGGAAGTCCTGAGCATTTCGGTTGCGGTCAACGATGATCGGCGGAAGGCGAGCGATGCGGTCGGCGCGAGTAAGCGGAAAGTGGTCGGGGTGGCTGCGGCGCTGGGTGGCCGTGGGGGTGGGCGCACTGGCGCTCCCCTTGGCTTTTACCGTGGCGGCCGCGCCCGCGCAAGCCTCGTTCGATCCGGCGGGCCACGATTTCTGGGTCGATTCCAGCATGGGCCCGATCAAGACGCGGATCTTCCGCGCCCACGACGGCAATACCCAGCGCGTGGTCTACGCGCTGGACGGCCTGCGCGCCCGAAACGATCTCTCCGGCTGGGAGATCGACACCGATATCTCCCGGGTGCTGCCCGCGTGGAACATCAATGTGGTGATGCCGATCGGCGGACAGTCCAGTTTCTATTCCGATTGGGTGGCCCCCAGTAATACCAATGGCCAAACTGTCCCATACGCCTGGGAAACCTTCCTGACCAGGGATCTGCGCAATGCGATGGCGGCCCGGCTGGGATTCAACCCGCACGGCAATGGCGTACTCGGCCTGTCCATGGGCGGTTCGGCGGCGCTGGTGCTCGCCGCCTATCACCCGGATCAGTTCCGTTATGCCGCATCGTATTCCGGTTATTTGAATATTTCGGCGCCTGGTATGCGCGAGGCATTGCGGGCGGCGCTGCTGGATGCGGGCGGCTACAACATCGACGCCATGTGGGGCCCGCCGTGGAGCGAATTGTGGCTCCGCAATGATCCTTTGGTCTTCGCGCCGCGGCTGCGCGAGAACGGCACCCGGCTGTGGATCTCCACCGGAAACGGGATACCGGGCACCCGGGATGTGGTGATCACGCCGATCGACGCCTACAACCTGACGAATGCCTCCGGGCTGGAGACGGTGGCGCTGGCCAATACCCGGGCGTTTCAGGCGCGGATGGAGTCGCTCGGCCCGTGCAATGCGGTGTTCGACTACACCCCGGAGGGCGTGCACTCCTGGAAGTACTGGCAGGACCAGGTCTTCAAGATGCTTCCCGACCTGAGTGCGAATCTCGGTTGAATCGAGTGTGAAACTTCCCTCACTGCAAGGTTTTTCCGGTTACCGCGCGCCTGCTCGCGATTCACGATATGGTCACGCCACCATTTCGGCTGCTTGCGCACCGGTGGATTTCCGCCATCCGAATGGAGCACCTTGCCAACCCCTTACGGGGTCGAATAGTCTCCAGCGAGCGCAAGTGCCGCATTGGTGGCGCAGCTCGCTTCGGACTGTCGGGATTCGCAGCGGGTATCGAACGCGCGTGTCCGGATAGGCAGCCTCTACAGGCTCGGACGCGCGTGGACGAACAACTTAATGCACAGCAGCAGATGAGGAGCAGTATCCATGCGTTTCGGCAGGTCCGCCATGCCGGAGGGGGCCCAGACAGGACTGCGTCGCGGCAACACCGGCTGGCGCACACGACTTTTCGCCGCGGGTGCCGCGGCCCTGGCCATCCCGACCGCCGCAATGGTGGCGACCCCGACGATCGCGTCGGCGGCTCCGGTGTTCAGCCCGGTGCATCGCGCGCCCGCGGGTGGTTTCGAAGAACTGATGGTCCCCTCCAGCATGGGACCGATCAAGGTGCAGGTGCAGTGGGCCAAGTACGGCGGCACCTCCGCGCTGTACCTGCTCGACGGCATGCGCGCCGGTGATGACAAGAACGCCTGGTCGAACCCGGACGAGGGCAATGCCCTCGCCACCTTCGCCGAGGACAACATCACCGTGGTGATGCCGGTCGGCGGTCAGTCCAGCTTCTACACGGACTGGGCCTCGGCCTCCAACACCAACGGCCAGAAGTACACCTACAAGTGGGAAACCTTCCTCACCAAGGAACTTCCCAACTTCCTGGCCAACTACGGCGTCTCCAAGACCAACAACGCGGTCGCCGGCCTGTCCATGGGCGGTTCGGCCGCGCTGGCGCTGGCCGCCTACCACCGGGACCAGTTCAAGCACGCCTCCTCGTTCTCGGGCTACCTGAACCTGTCCGCGCCCGGTATGCGCGAGGCCATCCGCATCGCCATGCTCGACGCCGGCCGCTACAACGTGGACTCGATGGCCGCCCCGTGGAGCCCGCAGTGGCTGCGCATGGACCCCTTCGTGTTCGCGCAGCAGCTCAAGGGCCTGCCCATGTTCATCTCCTCGTCGACCGGAATCCCGGGCCGCTACGACGGTTTCGATTTCGGCACCGGCAATGCGATCGCCCTGGAAGCCCTCTCGATCGTGAACACCCGTGCCTTCGAGGCGCGCCTGAGCTCGCTCGGCATTCCGGCCCGGTTCGATTTCCCGGGCACCGGTACCCACAAGTGGAAGTACTGGGCCGAGGAACTCGTCAAGGTGCGTCCGGACATCCTGAACGCGCTCGGAGCCTGATAACGGTTCCGTGATTCGACACCGGCCGCCCTATAACGGGGCGGCCGGTGTTTTTCGTTCACCGCCATTTCCGGGGGGTTCGGGGGCGCAGCCCCTGAGGGTCGCGAGAGTTGCTCACCACCGGTTCCCTTGTAGCGCCCCATGATTCGCCGTGGCGGAGTACAAAAACTAATGTGACACGTGTGGCATGTGTTAGATGGGGGAGGCTCGGGCGTGCCGGTATGGCGACGCTCGTGGCAGTCACTTCGATGGTCCTGGTCGGCGGCACCACCGCGGCCGCGGAACCCGGACCGGCGACCGCGCCGAGCAGCACCGCGATTCGAAAAGTGGTGTGGCTGAGCGACAGACGGGTGGCCCTGTGGGTGGATTCACCCGCGATGGGTACGCAGATCCAGGTCCAGCTGCTGCTGGCCCGGGATTGGAACAGTAAGCCGGACAGCAGATTTCCCACGCTGCTCATGCTGGACGGGCTGCGCGCCGGCGACGACGAGAGCGGCTGGACCAAGGACGCGGGCGCGCAGGCGTTCTTCGCCGACAAGAACATCACTGTCGTATTGCCGGTCGGCGGTATGTCCAGTTTCTATACGGACTGGAAGAAGCCGAACAACGGCAAGACCTACCGGTGGGAAACCTTCCTCACCAAGGAATTACCGCCGCTGCTGGACAAGGACTGGCGCACCACCAATGTGCGCGGCGTGGCGGGGCTGTCCATGGGCGGCACCGCGGCCATGACGCTCTCCAGCCGCAATCCCGGCTTCGCCAAGTTCGTCGCCTCCTATTCCGGTCTGCTCACCCTCACCACCCTGGGTATGCCGCAGGCCGTCCAGTACTCGATGCGGGACGCCGGCGGCTACGACTCCGACGCCATGTGGGGCCCGGCCACCGATGCCGAATGGGCCTCGCACGATCCGTACGCGCTCGCCGAAAAGCTCAAGGGCGCAAGCCTGTACGTCTCCAGTGGGAGCGGGCTGGCTGGCGTGCACGACATTCCGGCCGGTATTCCCGGCGTCAGTACCAACTGGATGGGTATGGCGCTCGAAGTGCTCGCGCGTTTCTCGTCCCAGCAATTCGTCGCCAAACTCAACAAACTGAGCATTCCGGTCTCGGTAAATTACCGTCCGTCCGGTACTCATTCCTGGCCGTACTGGGATTTCGAGATGCGCCAGTCCTGGCCGCAGGCCGCCGCCGCGCTGGGCGTCGAGGCGGCCAAGCCCGAGTGCGCCGCGGCGGGAGCCATTCTGCCGGTGGCGCTTTCGAAGTCCTGGCTCGGCGACTGTCTCACGGTGGAGTTCCCGCAGGCGGGCGGCGTGGCGCAGGACTTCAGCGGTGGCCGGGTGCTGTGGTCGGCGGCCACCGGCGCGCACGCGCTGGGCGGCCTGATCGGCGGTGCGTACCAGGGTGCGGCGGGACCCGCTGGGGCACTGGGCTTTCCGACAACCGACGAAACTCCTATTTCGGGCGGAGCGGAACAGAAATTCCAGCACGGCCGCATTGTCTTCCGGGATGGAAAGGCCGAAATTCAGCTGGGCTGAACGCCTATACACGCCATTCGGACGTAGATACCCACCAGTTATCGCTCCTGCACCGGTAAAGTGCACCGGGTCCCGTGACGCCCGGTCACTATGGTGTCGTTTCCCTGCGGTTCAGGAGCTCATGTTCATGGCATCACAGGTTTTTCGGCGCGCGCTCATGGCCGCCGCGGCGATTGTCGCCCTGCCCGTTCTCGCCGCCCCGGCGCTCGCCCTGCCGGCGCACGCCCCCGTGCATCGCACGGCCGAGGGCGGTTTCGAGGAACTGATGGTCCCCTCCAGCATGGGACCGGTGAAGGTGCAGGTGCAGTGGGCCCGGCACGGCGGTGACGCGGCGCTGTATCTGCTCGACGGCCTGCGCGCCCGCGAGGACTTCAACGCCTGGTCCTTCGAGACCAACGCGCTGAAGATGTTCGCCGAGGACAATGTCACCCTGGTGATGCCGGTCGGCGGCCAGTCCAGCTTCTACACCGACTGGCGCGCGCCCTCCAGCGGCAACGGCCAGAAGTTCACCTATCGCTGGGAGACCTTCCTGACCGAGGAACTGCCCGCCTTCCTCGAGGGGTACGGCGTCTCCCGCACCAAGAACGCGGTGGCCGGCCTGTCCATGGGCGGTTCGGCCGCGCTGGCGCTGGCCGCCTACCACCGGGACCAGTTCAAGCACGCCTCCTCGTTCTCCGGCTACCTCAACATCTCCGCGCCCGGTATGCGCGAGGCCATCCGCATCGCCATGCTCGACGCGGGCCGCTTCAATGTCGATTCGATGGCCTGGCCGTGGAGCCCGCAGTGGCTGCGCATGGACCCGTTCGTGTTCGCTCCGCAGCTGCGCGGCCTGCCCATGTACATCTCGGCGGCGGCGGGCATTCCCGGACCGCACGACAATCCGGACGGTCCGGTCGGCATCTTCAATACCGTCAATGCCATTGCCCTCGAGGCGCTGTCGATGGTCAATACCGTCTCGTTCATGGCCCGGCTCAATCAGCTCGGCATCGGCGCGCACTACAGCCTGCCGACGAACGGCACCCATTCCTGGGGCTATTGGCAGGATCAGCTGGAGCAGGCGCGCCCGGAGATACTCGCCGCGCTGGGCGTCGCCTAGCCGATCTTGAAAACTGGTCGTTTGCTGTAGTGCCCCCGATTCCCGCGCGTCCTACCCGGAACCGCGGCCGATCGGGGGTACAACACTTGTGTGGCTGGAGTTGTTCGTGGGACCAGAAGGGCGCGCCGGCGCGGCGCGATAGCCGCCCTCGCGGCGGTATTCCCGCTGGCCGCAGGCGCTGTCGTCGCGGCCGGACCGGTCGCGGCCGCCCCCGAGACCGGGGGCGTCCCCGCCTCGGTGCAGAAGTCGCAGTGGCTCAATGACCGCCGCGTGTCGCTGTGGGTGAACTCGCCCGCCACCGGCGCGCCGGTCGAGGTGCAACTGCTGCTGCCCCGGGACTGGCATTCCCGCCCCGACGCCCGGTACCCCGTGCTCTTCATGCTCGACGGCCTGCGCGCCACCGACGACGAGAACGGCTGGACCAAGGACGCGGGCGCGGCCGGCTGGTTCGCCGACAAGAACACCCTGGTGGTGCTGCCGGTGGGCGGTCAGTCCAGTTTCTACGCGGACTGGCTGGAGCCCAACAACGGCCGCAACTACAAGTGGGAAACCTTCCTCACCAAGGAATTGCCGCCGCTGCTGGAGAGCCAGTGGCGCGCCACGAGTCAGCGTGCGGTGGCCGGGCTTTCGATGGGCGGCAGCGCGGCCATGATGCTCGCGGCCCGCAATCCCGGCTGGGTCAAGCACGCCGCCTCCTACTCCGGCTTTCTCACCCTCACCACGCTCGGCATGCCGCAGGCGGTCAATTTCGCCATGAAGGACGCCGGCGGTTTCGACTCCACCGCCATGTTCGGCCCGCCCGGCAACGACGCGTGGAAAGAGCACGACCCCTACGAATTGGCCGAGAAGCTGCGGGGTTTGAGCCTGTACGTCTCCAGCGGCAGCGGCACCGCGGGCGCCACCGATCCGCCCGGTGATCTGCCCGGCTTGACCAGCAATTACGCGGGCATGGGCCTGGAAGTGCTGTCCCGCTTGAGCACCCAGAACTTCGTGGCCAAGCTGAACAAGCTGAATATTCCGGTACAGGTCAACTACCGCCCGTCCGGTACTCACACCTGGCCGTACTGGGACTTCGAAATGCGCCAGTCCTGGCCGCAGACCGCCGCCGCGCTCGGCGTGGACGCCACCGCGGGGCAGTGCACGCTCGGCGGCGCCATCGCCGGTGTGGCACAGGCCAACAACTGGCTCGGCGACTGCCTGACCGGCGAATACCCCGTCAACAACGGTGTGGCGCAGGACTTCCGGGGCGGGCAGGTGTTCTTCTCCCCGGCCACCGGCGCCCAGCCGACCGGTGGGGCCATCGGCGGCAGCTACGCGGGCCTGAACGGCGCGGCCAGCGGTCTCGGTTTCCCGACGGCCGGCGACGGCGGCCTGCCCGACGGCCGCGGGCGCTGGCAGACCTTCCAGAACGGATCCATCTACTGGACCCCGCAGACCGGCGCCCAGGCGGTGCGCGGCGCGGTTCTGGACGCCTGGGGCAAACAGGGTTTCGAGCGCAGCCCGGCCGGCTATCCGACCGGACTCGAACAGCGCACCCCGAGCCGGGACGGCGTGGTCCAGGGCTTCGAGAACGGGCCGATGTACTTCAGCCCCAAGACCGGCGCGCATCTGGTGCAGGGCCTGATCCTGGGCAAGTACTCCGCGCTCGGTTTCGAGAACAGCCCGTACGGCTTCCCGGTCGCGGACGAGCAGCCGCTCAAGGACTTCGGCCGCTACAGCGCCTTCGAGAACGGCAATATCTATTGGAGCCCGCTCTCCGGCGCCTGGGGCGTGCGCAACGGACCGATCATGGATGCCTGGGGCGCACTGGGTTTCGAGAACGGCAACCTCGGCTTCCCGATGGCCGACGAGACCCAGGTCCCCGGCGGCGTCCAGCAGACCTTCCAGTTCGGCTCCATCGTGGTCCGAGACGGCAAGCCCCAGGCCCTGACTCACGACGGCAAGCCGATCGCCCTCCCCGGCGTCGTCGACCCCAAACCCGACGCCAAACCGGTGGAGAACAAGCCCGAACAGCGCCCCGCGGCGAAGCCGGAACAGCAGGCGGCTCCCACGCCCGCCGCCCCGGAACCGGTCGAAGGCTTCCCCCTCCCCATCCCCGCACTCGGTCCTGAAGTGCGGCCCAACAACTGAGGCGACCCGCCAGCACAACGGGCGTGCCGGACGCTGAGAAGTCGATGAGGTTCGTTTGTGAGCCCGGGACGTCGCGAGCGGTTACCGCTAGCCTGGGGTCCGACCTTGTGCCCGCAGACAGATCAAGGAAACGAATAAATGCATCGGACCCGTGGAAAGGTTGTCGGCGTGGTGGCCACCCTGGCTGCCGTCGGCCTGCTCGCCGCCTGCGGCAATAACGACTCGACCGCCAAGAGCACGCCCACGCTGGCCCCGACCACGTCCAAGGCAGCCGCGTCCGCTCCCGCCACCCCGTCCGCCGAGGCCCCGTCCGGCGGCCAGTCCGGCAGCTCGGAGGCCGCCGCGCCGACCAGCCCGGCCCCGGTCGAGCGCCCGCAGCCGGTCCCGAGCCAGTACGTGACCACCCCCAGCAATGCCACTCCGCTCACCGACAAGGACAAGACGTTCCTGGAGGAGCTGAAGAAGAAGGGCATCACCCCGGCCTCCACCGATATCGCCCTCACCGCGGGCAATCTGGTGTGCCAGGGCAAGGCGGGCAATGCGCCCGAGGATCAGATCATCACGTACGTGACCGCCATCGCCGGTTCCGATCCGAGCTTCGACGAGTCGAAGATGCCGGTCGAGCAGGCGGGCAAGATCTATTACGAAGTCGCCTCCAGTAGCTACTGCAAGTAGGGACGAATGTCGACGCGCCGCTCCGGACGCCGGTCCAAACCGGCAGGCTGCCTGCTGATCATCGCCGTGATCGTGATCGTGATCATTCTGGCGTTGCTGCTGTGGTACCTGCTGGCCGGCCGGCTCCACCTGCCCAAGCCCGGGAAGCCGGGCGGGGAGCAGCCGCCGACCTCGCAATCCGCCGACTGCCCGGACGTTTTCATGCTGTCCGTGCCCGGCACCTGGGAGTCGAACAGCAATGACGACCCCTACAACCCGACCGCCAACCCCGCGTCGCTGATGCTGAACATCTCCAACCCGGTGCGCGAGAAGTTCGACAAGCAGCGGCTCGAGGTCTACACGGTGCCGTACGTGGCGCAGTTCTCGAATCCGATCGCGATTCCGCCGGACGGGCAGGCGTCCTACAACAAGAGCCGCTCCGAGGGGTACGACCGCGCCAACGCGAAACTGGCCGAGACGTACAAGAAGTGCCCGCTCACCACCTACGTGCTGGCCGGTTTCTCCCAGGGCGCGGTGATCGCCGGCGATCTCGCGGCCCAGATCGGCGCGAACAAGGGGCCGGTGCCGGCGCAGCAGGTACTCGGTGTGATGACCATCGCCGACGGCCGCCGGGACGAAGGCGGCGACGGCAAGGCCCTGGAGATCGGCGCCTCCCCGGCCGGGGTGGGCGCGGAGGTCGCGCTCAAAGGCCTGAACGTCCCTGGCATCACCATGACCGGACCGCGCGGCGGCTACGGCTCGCTCGCCGATCGCACCTACACCATCTGCGCCACCGGCGACCTCATCTGCGATTCGCCTGCGGCAGCACTGAATCCGGCCAATATCCTCGGTTCGCTCGGCACCCTGGTCCGCGCCGCGGGCAACCCGGTGCACAGCCTCTACAACGGCTTCGTGGTGGACGAGAACGGCACCACCGCGACCCAGTGGACCGTCAACTGGGCTAGCGGACTCATCGAGAACGCACCCCATCCCGCGCACTCGTGAAAACGGCGCTCTGCTCACGGCCGCGAACTCGAGAAGTTCGCGGCCGTCTCGTTCTGGACTGAGTGGAGCGGAGGAGCGAAGCGGGGGAGCGGAGGGAAGGAAGAACGAGACATAGAGGCCGCGAACCCGCCCGGAGCGCAGCGGAGGGCAATCAGACACCTTCCGACCCCCCAGTTTCAGGGTCACCTAGTAAAGTGCTCCGGGTTGCGACACCCCCCGAGGTCGGGAGGTGCTTCAACTCACATCCATGTCCTTGTTGTGTCGTTTGTGGGTTCCCACCCACCCATTTGGAGGCATTCGCGTCGGTCTTTGCTTCAGACGAGACTGTGAGCTGGGAGATGTTCGGCCGCTCCGAAGCATGGCCGATCTACTCCTCTGTAACATGTCTCTGGTTTGAGAACATCTAGCCAATAGACGGTCACCGCGCAGACCGCAAACGAATTCTGCAGGTCGGTTCTCGCATGGAGCTGCTCCCGCGGGCGAAAGAGAGTCGGGGCCTCACAGGTAACAGCGGCACAATCGCCGTATGCCGCCGCGTGTGCCTCGGAGGAGAAGAAGGAATGGACGAGACTTTCGACGATTACCTCGACGAAACGGGGAACATCACGATTCCCGAGGGCAGCACCCTCGTCGACTACGTCGAGAAGCACACCCACGGTAACGACGCCGATGACTTGGCGTACCGCTACATCGACTACTCACGCGAGCGCGACGGTGAGTATCAGGATCTGACCTGGAGTCAGTTCGGCACCCGGCTGCGCGCGGTGGCCGCCCGACTGCAGCAGGTGACCAAGCGGGGCGATCGGGTCGCGATCCTCGCTCCGCAGGGCCTGGACTACGTGATCTCCTTCTTCGCCGCCATCTATGCGGGCACCATCTCGGTGCCGTTGTTCGATCCGGACGAGCCGGGTCACACCGATCGCCTGCACGCGGTGCTGGGCGACTGTGAGCCTGCGGCGATCCTGACGGCCAGCTCCTCCGCCGCCGGGGTTCGCCAGTTCTTCCGGTCGCTGCCCGCCGCGCAGCGTCCCCGCATCATCGCCGTGGACGCCATTCCGGACAGCGTGGGCGAGTCGTGGATCCGCCCCGATATCGCGGTCGACGATATCGCGTATCTGCAGTACACCTCGGGTTCGACACGCGTGCCCGCCGGTGTGGAAATTACGCACCGAGCGGTCGGTACGAACGTTCTCCAGATGGTCAACGCCCTTGATCTGAACTGGAACTCGCGTGGCGTCACCTGGCTGCCGCTCTACCACGACATGGGTCTGCTGACCGTGATCCTGCCCGCCGTCGGCGGCAAGTACATCACCATCATGTCGCCCGCCTCGTTCGTCCGCCGCCCCGCGCGCTGGATCAACGAGCTCGCCGCCGTATCGGACGGCGCCGGAACCTTCGCCGCCGCACCGAACTTCGCCTTCGAGCACGCCGCCGTGCGCGGCCTGCCCAAGCAGGGCGAAGCGCTGGACCTGTCGAACGTCATCGGCCTGATCAACGGCTCCGAGCCGGTGACCACCAAGTCGATGAAGAAGTTCAACGAGGCGTTCGCCCCGTACGGCCTGCCCAAGACCGCCATCAAGCCCTGCTACGGCATGGCCGAGGCGACCCTGTTCGTCTCCGCCACCCGGCACGAGGACGAGGCCAAGGTCATCTACGTCGATCGCGCCGAGCTCAATGCCGGCCGCATCGTGAAGGTGGAGCAGGGCGCGCCCAACTCCATCGCACAGGTGTCCTGCGGTTACGTCGCGCTCTCGCAGTGGGGCGCCATCGTGGACCCGGAGACCGTCGACGATCCCGAGGGCGCGCGCGAGCTCCCCGAGGGCGAGGTCGGCGAGATCTGGCTGCACGGCAACAACATCGGCATCGGTTACTGGGGTCGCGCCGAGGAAACCCAGAAGACCTTCCGGAACCGGCTCACCCGCCGCCTGACCGACGGCAAGAGCCACGCCGAAGGCGTTCCGGCCGAAGGCAACTGGCTGCGCACCGGCGACTACGGCGTGTACGTGGACGGCGAGCTGTACATCACCGGCCGGGTCAAGGACCTGGTCATCGTGGACGGCCGCAACCACTACCCGCAGGACCTGGAGTTCTCCGCCGAGGAAGCCTCCAAGGCGCTGCGCCCCGGTTTCGTCGCGGCCTTCGCGGTCCCGGCCAACCAGCTGCCGGCCGAAGTGTTTGCGCAGGACAGCCATTCGGGTCTGACGTTCGACGAGGAAGACGGCAGCGAACAGCTGGTTATCGTCGCGGAGCGGGGTCCGGGCGCCGGCAAGGCGGATCCGGGGCCCATCGCCGACGCGGTGCGCGCGGCGGTCTCCTCCCGGCACGGCGTCACCGCGCGTGACATCCTGCTGGTGCCCGCGGGCTCGATTCCCCGTACTTCCAGTGGCAAGATCGCGCGTCGTGCCTGCAAGGCGGCGTACTTGGAAGGCACACTGCGTGGTGGTTACACGCAGCAAGCTTTCCCCGATGCACCAGACGAGGAATGAGGCGTAAGTCTCATCGGTTGAATGGCGCGAGCCCGCAGCGGCTCGCGCCATTCGTTGAATCACCACCGATTCACTGCCGCGCACTCTACGCAGACAGGTAGCTTGAGGACTGATGGCTGAGAACGAGGGCATGCCCCCCACCAACACGACCGAGAACGCTCCGGCTGCCGAAGCCGCGCCGAAATCCGCGCCCACGGGTGCGGACATGACGGTGCCGGAACTGCGGGAGTGGCTGCGCAAGTGGGTCGCCGACGCGACCGGGCAGCCGCTCGAGAACATCACCGTGGACCGGCCGATGGAGGAATTCGGGCTGGCCTCGCGGGATGCGCTCGCGCTCGGTGGTGACATCGAAGAGCTCACGGGCGTGCTGCTCAATGCCACCGTCGTCTATCAGCACCCGACCATCGCGTCGCTGGCCGAGCGAATCATCAACGGGGAACCGGATCTTCCGGTCGAATCGGTGGACGAGTCGTTCTACACCGCCGGATTCCACCCGGACGAGGCGCACGATATCGCCATCGTCGGGCTGTCCACCCGGCTGCCGGGTGCGGGCGAGACGCCCGAATCCACTTGGGAATTCCTGATCAACCGCGGTGACGGCGTCCGCGACCTACCCGAGGGCCGCTGGGACGAGTTCCGGGGCGACCCGCGCTTGGACGACATCATCGAGAAGTCGAATGTCCAGGGTGGTTACCTGGATCAGGAAGTCATCAAGGGCTTCGACGCGGAGTTCTTCGCCACCTCGCCGGTCGAGGTCGAGCGCATGGATCCGCAGCAGCGACTTTCGCTCGAGCTGACCTGGGAAGCCTTGGAGCACGCCCGGATTCCGGCCAACGAGCTCAAGGGCAAACCGGTCGGCGTGTACATCGGCTCGACCGGCAACGACTTCATGATGCTGGCCGCCATGGGCGTCGGCAATGCCGAACCCGGCACCCCGGCTTCCGCCGAGGCCTACGGCATCATGGGCTCGGTTTCGTCGATCATCCCGAACCGCGTCTCCTACTTCTTCGACTTCCGCGGCCCGTCGGTCTCGGTCGACACCGCGTGCTCCTCCACCATGGTGGCGGTGCACGAGGGCGTGCGCGCGCTGCGCGGCGGGGAAGCCGATCTGGCCGTCGCCGGTGGCGTGAACATGATCCTGGCCCCGGCCGCCTCGCTCGGCTTCGACGCCAACGGCGGTATCGCCAAGGACGGTCGCGTCAAGGCGTTCTCGGCCGAAGCGGACGGCATGGTCCGTTCCGAGGGCGGCGGCATGGTGGTGCTCAAGCGCCTGGCCGACGCCGAACGCGACGGCGACACCATCTACGCGGTGGTCAAGGGCTCGGCCGTCAACAACGACGGCCGCTCCAACGGTCTGCTCGCCCCGAACCCGGACGCGCAGGCCGAATGCTTGCGCCGGGCGTACCGGGACGCCGGAATCGCCCCGTCCACCGTCGATTACATCGAGGCGCACGGCACCGGCACCGCGCTGGGCGATCCCATCGAGGCGGATGCCCTCGCGCGCGTGGTCGGCCGCGGCCGCGACGACGACAAGCCCGCCCTGCTCGGTTCGGCCAAGACCAACTTCGGTCACCTGGAGTCCGGTGCGGGCGCGGCCAGCTTCGCCAAGGTCATCATGGCGTTGCAGCACAATGTGATTCCGCCGAACCTCGGCTTCGCCAACCCCAGCCCGTTCATTCCGTGGGACACCGCGCACCTCAAGGTCGTCGCCGAGCCCACCGAATTCCCGCGCTACAGCGGCAAGGCCACCATCGGCATCTCCGGCTTCGGTTTCGGCGGCACCAACGCGCACGTGGTCGTCCAGGAGTACGTGCCCGCCACCGCCGCTCCCGTCGCCGACACCGCGGACGAGGCCGGCGACGACCTCGACAACGAGACCACCGGCGTCATCGCCGAAGCCGAGCGCATCGTGGAAGCCGCTGCGCCGGAACCCGAATGGGGCAATCGCGAAGAGCCGCTGCCGCTGATCCTCCCGGTCTCGGCCTACCTGCCCTCGCGCCGCCGCCGCGCCGCCGCCGATCTGGCCGATTGGCTGGAATCGGAAGCGGGACAGGCGACTCCGCTGGCCGATGTGGCGCGGTCGCTGGCCAAGCGCAATCACGGCCGCTCGCGCGGCGTGGTCATCGCCAAGACGCACGAAGAGGCCGTCGCCGGGCTGCGCGCGATCGCCGAGGGCAAGCCGGGCACCGGCGTGTTCACCGCCGACTCCCCGTCCATTCGCGGACCGCTGTGGGTGATGGCCGGTTTCGGCGCCCAGCACCGCAAGATGGGCAAGCAGCTCTACACCGAGAACTCCATCTTCCGTAAGGCCGTGGACGAGGTCGACGAGCTGGTGCTCGACGAGGCCGGCTACTCGGTCAAGGAAATGATTCTCGACGATGCCCAGGACTGGGACATCGGCACCGGCCAGGTCGGCACCTTCACCATCCAGGTCGGCCTGGCCGCCATCCTGCGCGCGCACGGCGCACAGCCGGAGGGCGTGGTCGGCCACTCGCAGGGCGAGGTCGCGGGCGCGTACATCTCCGGCGGCCTGCCGCTGGAGGACGCGGTCCGGGTGATCTGCGCCCGCTCGCGCCTGATGGGCGAGGGCGAGGCCATGATCACCGACGATCAGGTCCGCAATATGGCGCTGCTGGAGTACTCCGCCGAGGAGGTCGCCAAGCTCCAGGAGACCGAATTCCCCGATATCGAGGTGGCGGTCTATGCCGCGCCGACCAATACGGTCATCGGCGGCATGCCCGATCAGGTCGCCGCCATCGTGGCGCGGGCCGAATCCGAGGGCAAGTTCGCGCGCGTGCTGCAGACCCGCGGCGCCGGGCACACCTCGCAGATGGATCCGCTGCTCGGTGAATTGGCCGCGGAGCTGGCCGGTCTGGAGCCGACCAAGCCGAAGCACGACCTGTACTCGACGGTCCGCAAGGACGGCGTCTTCCGCGCGGGTCACGACGCGGTGCACGACGTCGACTACTGGGTCACCAATATGCGCGGCTCGGTGTACTTCACCAATGCCATCCGGCAGGCCGTGGACACCGGCATCACTACCTACCTGGAGCTGGCCCCGAACTCGGTGGCCCTCATGCAGGTCATGGGCACCACCTTCGCGGCCGGGGTGCACAACGCGGCGCTCATCCCGACGCTCAAGCGCAAGGAAGACGAAGCCGCGGGCATCATCACCGCGCTGGCCCAGCTGTACGTGAACGGCCACTACGTGGACCTGCCCTCGCTGGTGCCGGCGGGCGGCGGCTACGCGGACGTGCCGCGCACCGCGTTCGTGCGGAAGCAGTACTGGCCCAAGGCATCCGGCGGTTTCGGCGGCGGCGCGAGCAATACCCGCGTCCCCGGCGCGCATGTGGCGCTGCCGGACGGCCGCCACGTCTGGGAGGTGCAGGCGAGCGCCGTCACCGACCTGACCGCGCTGGTGCACGCCGCTGCGGCGCAGGTGCTTTCGGACGTCACCGTCGGCGCCTCGGTCGCGCATCTCGCGCTGCCGTTGTCGGGCACCCTGACCACCACGCTCACCCCGCATCCGGGCGGCGCGTCGGTGTCGGTGCACGCCAAGGAGGGCAATGCCTTCCGGCCGCTGTTCGACGCGGTCGTCACCTCCGGCGCGCCGCTGCCGGAATCCGCTGTGGCACAGCCGATCGCCGCCGCTCCGGCCGCCGAGGTCGCGGTCATCGAGGCCGCTCCGGGTGAGCGCTGGGACCCGAACGGCTCGCAGACCATCGAGCAGCGGCTGGGCATCATCGTGGCCGAGTCCATGGGTTACGCCGTGGAGGACCTGCCGATGGAGATCCCGCTCATGGAGCTGGGGCTCGACTCGCTGATGGCCATGCGCATCAAGAACCGCGTCGAATACGAATTCGACATCCCGCAGCTGCAGCTGCAGGCGGTCCGCGACGCCAGCCTGCTCGAGGTGGGCAAGGTGCTGCGCTACGCCATCGAGCATCGCGATCAGCTGGACGAGATCGCCGCGCGCCAGGCCGCCGGTGAGGACATCACCGTCGACGCCGACTTCGTCTCGGCCGCCCGCGCCGCCATGGCGGCCGGCGGCGATCCGGCCGCGCTGCTGCCGAAGACCGAGACCGCGTCGCCGCAGGCTGACACAGCGCTGCCGCAGACCGAGACCACCGATCCGGTGGCCGAGGCCGAGCAGATCACCGAAGCGGCTGCGCCGGAAGCGGTTACCGCCGACTACGAGGCGTCCGCGCCGATCGCCGAAACCGACGCCGACAATGTGCCGCCGCGCAATGCCCCCGAACGCCTCGCCTTCGCCACCTGGGCGCTGGTGACCGGCAAGTCGGCGGGCGGCATCTTCAACGCGCTGCCCGAACTGGACGAGGACACCTTCGCCAAGCTGGTGGCCCGCCTGTCCGAGCGGGTGCAGGCCGAGATCCCGGCCGAGGAAGTGCGGGCCTGCAAGAGCATCGAGCGGCTGGCCGAGCTGGTGGCCTCCTACCAGGAGCACGGCAATGACGTGGAGGGCTTCGTGCGCACCCTGCGCGCACGGGAAGCCGGTTCCACCGCGACGCCGGTGTTCGTCTTCCACGCCTCCGGCGGCAATACCCTCGCCTACGACGCGCTGGTGAAGCGACTGCCCGCGAGCACCCCGGTGTACGGGTTCGAGCGGGTCGACGGTTCCATCGAAGAGCGTGCGCGCCAGTACATTCCGGAGATCTTGAAGCGGCAGCCGGAGGGCCCGTACGTGCTGTACGGCTGGTCGCTGGGTGGCGTGTTCGCGCTCAAGGTGGCCGAGCTGATGCGGGCCGACGGCCACGATGTGGGCGTGGTCGGCCTGATCGATGTGGCGCTGCCGTCGCAGCCGCACGTCGACACCCCGGAGGAGCGCGTGGCGCGCATCCGCCGGTTCCAGAACTTCGCCAAGAAGACCTATGGCTTCGAGGGCGAACTGGACGACGAGCAGCTGGAAGAGCTGGCCGCCGCCTCCGACGAGGAACAGATCGATATCGTCATGCAGCTGGTCAAGTTCGCGGGCGTCGACATCCCCGGCGGTGTGCTGGAACATCAGCGCACCTCGTTCATCGACGGCGGTGAGCTCTACCGGTTGTCGCCGCTGCGTTACGAAGGTCACGTGGTGCTCTACCTGGCCGACCGCTACCACGACGGAATCATCGAACTGGAACCGCGTTTCGGTGAGCGTCTGCCCAATGGCGGCTGGGAGCAGCACATTCCGGATCTGGAGATCATCCACATTCCGGGCGACCACCTCCAGATCATCGACGAACCGCGTATCGCGACCATCGGGGCCGATCTCACCAAGAAGCTCGCCGAGATCGACACGCATCCGAAATAGCTCCACAGCGAAACAGGTTCTGCGAAAGTAGGTTTTCAGCCGAAAGGGGACCAGTGAGTACTGCCGGGAAACTCGCCGACCTGCGACAGAAGCTGGACGTCGCGAGGGAACCGGCAGGAGCAGCGGGTATCGCGAAGCGGGCGCGCAAGGGCATCCCTTCCGCCCGCGACCGGATCAATATGCTCTTCGATCCGGGCACCTTCGTGGAAATCGGTGCGCTGGTTCGCAATCCGGGCGACAAGAACGCGCTGTACGGCGACGGCGTGGTCACCGGCCACGGCCTGGTGGACGGTCGTCCGGTCGCCGTCTTCTCGCACGACCAGACCGTCTACGGCGGTTCGGTCGGCGAGATGTTCGGCCGCAAGGTCGCCGGCATCATGGAATTCGCGGCCAAGGTCGGCTGCCCGGTGGTGGGCATCAACGATTCCGGCGGCGCGCGCGTGCAGGAGGCGGTGACCTCGCTGGCCTGGTACGCCGAACTGGGCCGGCGGCAGGAACCGTTGTCCGGCTTGGTGCCTCAGATCTCCATGATCCTGGGCAGCTGCGCGGGCGGCGCGGTCTACGCGCCCATCAATACCGATGTGGTGGTGGCCACCGAGGCCGCGTACATGTTCGTCACCGGTCCCAAGGTGATTCGCGAGGTCACCGGCGAGGACGTGTCGCTGGAGGAGCTCGGCGGCGCGAATTCCCAAGCGCAGTACGGCAATATCCACCATGTCGCCAAGGACGAGGCGGCGGCGTTCGAATGGGTGCGCGAGTACCTGAGCTATCTGCCGTCCAGCTGCCAGGAGCTGCCGCCCATCGTGAATCCGGGGCTGGAACCCGAACTCACCGAATCGGATCTGGAACTCAACGGCATCGTGCCGGATGCCGACAATGCCGGTTACGACATGCACGAGATCCTGATCCGCATCTTCGACGACGGCGCGTTCCACGAGTTCGGCGCGTCCGCGGGCAAGAACGTGATCTGCGGTTTCGCCCGGGTGGACGGCCGCACCGTCGGCGTGGTCGCCAATCAGCCGATGGTCTACGCCGGCGCGCTGGACGCCCGCGCCTCGGACAAGGCCGCACATTTCGTCCGGCTCTGCGACGCCTTCGAGATCCCGCTGGTCTTCGTCGTCGACACCCCCGGCTTCCTACCCGGGGTGGAACAGGAGAAGATCGGCGTCATCAAGCGCGGCGGCCGGTTCATCTTCTCGTTCGTGGAGGCCACCGTCCCCAAGGTCACCGTGGTGATCCGCAAGTCCTACGGCGGCGGTTACGCGGTCATGGGTTCCAAGCAGCTCGGCGCGGATGTGAACCTGGCCTGGCCGACCGCCCGCATCGCGGTCATGGGCGCGGAATCGGCGGTCAGCCTGATCGGCGCGAAGTCGCTGGAGGCGGCTCCGGAGGAGCAGCGCGCGGCCATGCGCCAGCAGATGATCGACTTCTACAACGCCACCATCGCCACCCCGTGGGTCGCGGCCGAGCGCGGCTATATCGACGCCGTCATCGACCCCGCCACCACCCGCCTGGAAATCCGCCGCGCCCTGCACCTGCTGCGCGACAAGAAGATCCCGCGCAACCCCCGTAAACACCACCTTTTGCCGCTCTGACGCACCCGCTGCGGCTCGCCGATTACACCGAATCGATCGGTCGTCCGGACCGAATGTGAGAGCCTTCAGCTATGAGTAGCTCACCGAAGGCATTGCTCGAAGGCGGGCCGGACGGCCTGAAACAACGGATCGTGCCGATTACCCCGCCGGGCATAGAGTTGCGGGTCGCTTTCGGGGGTGGGTACGAGCGCTTCAAGGTGACGCCACGCTGGCAGGACACCCCCGAGGGCAGTCTTCCGGTATACGAATGGATCGCCCACATCGACGGCTGAGGCGATGCGAACCGGTCAGGAGTGCGCGGCGCGGCGAATGGGCTGGCGCGTCGGCACCGGATCCTTGGTGAGGAAGCCGGCCACCAGGGAGTAGACCTCGGCCGGTTTCTCCATCACCAGCAGATGTGACGTGCCGGGGATGATGGCCAGTTCGGAGTCCGGAATCGCGCGATACAGCGCGAGCGTGTGCTCCGCCGCGATGGCATCGTCGTCCCCGGCCATGACCAGGGTGCGCGCCCGCAGACCGGACAGGTCCGCGGTGGTCAGCGCCGGTTCCACCCGCTCCATTTCGACGATCTTGCGGACCACGACGGGGAAGTGGTCCTCGCCCTGCGGGGAGACCTCGCCGTACCGCCCGCCCAGATGCTCCATCGCCGCTGCGCTGGTGAAGCTCTCCAGCACCCCCGGCAGCAAGCCGTCGTGATGGAAGTTCCCGCTGATCAGCACCAGC
Organism: Nocardia yamanashiensis NBRC 100130; assembly: GCF_001613325.1. Taxonomy (GTDB): domain Bacteria; phylum Actinomycetota; class Actinomycetes; order Mycobacteriales; family Mycobacteriaceae; genus Nocardia; species Nocardia yamanashiensis. The sequence continues at coordinate 200,080 of NZ_BDCD01000021.1, forward strand.
TTCCGGACCAGATCGGGCCGCCGCAGCGCGACCAGCAGCGCGACATTCGCGCCGGAGCTGTACCCGACCAGATGCGCGGGCTCGCCCACCACCTTCTCCAGGAACGCGATCAGATCGTCCGCCATCACCTCGTAGGACAGCGGCCCCTCGACATCGGGCGTGCGCCCATGCCCCCGGCGATCGGTCTTGTACACCTGGAACCGCCCCACCAGCGATTCCATGGCGGGAGCGAACATTCGCGAATCGACGAAGGACCCGTGCAACAGCACCACCGGCTCACCGTCACCGTGCACGTCGTACCAGGTCGCCACATCGCCGAGTTGAACATTCACCATGGTGTCCATCCTTCCGGGTGCCGGGGGCTCGTCCGCACAAGGGGTACCCGTTCGCAGTGAGGTCATCGGAAAAGCAAGTGGCCGTCCACGTTTCGTGGACGGCCACTCGTTCAGGGGCTGAGCGGGATCAGGAGGCGCGGATCTTGCCCGGGGACCAGAGGCCGGAGCGGGTGGCCGTGCCGGTCTCGATCTCGGGTGAGCGATCGGCGTCCGGGTAGTGCTGGGTGTACTGCTCGAGGGAGCCCCAGTCGCGGTCCCAGTTCTCGTTCAGGTAGGTGGGGATGGTTTTGGAGGAGGCCAGCATTTCGCTGAAGCCCAGCAGGCCGCCGAATTCCTCGGCCTGCCAGGTGTTGGTGGAGCTGATGGCCAGGGGCCGGTCCGGCAGGATGCGGAAGTTCGGGACCTCGGCGACGCCGTAGCGGTGATCGAAGGGGCGCTGGCACGGGAACTGCAGGCCGACCGCCCAGTCCAGCAGGATGGGCTGCTCGGAACCGAGGTAGTCGTTGAGGGTCTGCAGCTTGGGGACGCGCGGCGGGGTGAAGGCCAGCCACTGGTCGCCGATCAGGATGGGATCGACGGCGTGGATGCGGACCGCGTCGGCCTCGGCGGGCAAGGCGGAGAAGGGGACTCGCAGATTGCGCCAGGACGGGGCCGGGCCGATGTCCTGGGGACGGTATTCGCCCAGTTCCGTGACGGTGCCGTCGGAGTTCTTGTGCCCGTACTGCACCACCAGCGTCTGGCCGTAGGTCATATTGCCGGTGGAGTCGAAGGACAGCACCCGGCCCGCCGCCGAGATGACGATGAGCGGGGAGTCGTCCGACCGCGCGGGCAGCCCGTACCAGCTGGAGGTCAGGGTGGCGGGCTGCTGCACGCCGTCCTGCCAGGAACCCATGATCGGGGTGGTGGCGGGGTCGAGGCCGAAGGGCAGTGCGACGGTGGAACCGTTCACGCCTTCCGCGCCCTTGCCGCCGCCGGTGCCGGCGTTCTGGCCCTCCTCGAAGGCGGGGCCCACGGTCTGGGTGGAGGTATTGCCGGTGCCGGGTTTGACCTCGACGGCGTCGGCGTCCAGCTTCTCGGGAACGCCGTTGGGGGAGAAGCCGACCGGGTTCTCACCGGCCAGCGGATCGCCGCCCTGCGGCGGATGCGCCGGATCGGCGATGGGCGTGAGATTGCCCTTGTTCACATCGGTTTCGACGAGCACGTCATTGGCCAGCCCACAGCTCTGACCGGTGATGGCGTCGAAGTTGGAGCGGCCCAGCGAATACGCGGGGTACTGCGAGACCGCGCCCTTGAGCATGGACAGCACCTCGAACATGACCATGAGCGCCGCCACCACGGTCAATGGGATGGCCGCGAACTTGCGGATCCGCTTGCCGCGCTGGGTCTTCCCGTTGGCGAGCGGCTTGGCGTAGCCCTCGCGCAGGCCCTGCCAGGCGACCACGGCCAGCGCCAGGCCGAACAGCAGCAGCACGATGGTGTTGGACTGCACGCCGTGCAGCGACACCCGCTTGTCGAACCACGGCACGCCGTAGCTGGACACGTACCAGTACCCGTTGATGCCGGAGAAGGCCAGCGCCAGGGTGAACAGCAGCCCGGCCAGGAACACCGACCGGTTCTTCCGGGAGCGCAATGCGGTGGCGGACACGGCGACCGCCGTCACCGCCGCCAGCGAACCCGCGATGCCCGCGTACGCGCCGAAGTGGTGGGTCCACTTGGTCGGGTTGAACATCATGAAGAAGATGGTTCCGAAGACCACGCCCATGAGCCGCCAGGTCGGACCGGAGGCGATGCCCGGCACCTGCCGCCGGCGCAGCAGCACCAGCATGGTGGTGATCAGGCACAGGATCATGACCAGGAAGGCGAAGCGCCGCGACAGCGAGCCGTCGACGGTCTCCACGAACAGGTAGTAGTACCGCAGATAATCCTTGTACCAGGCCAGATTCGGCCCGGTGGCCTGCCGTACCCGGTTCGCCTCCATGATCCCGGAGAAGGTCTGGTCGCCGAAAACGACCACCAGGACCAGGGTTCCGGCCGCGGCGATGGGCGCCAGCAGCGCCACGTCACCGAACTGCTTGCGCCGCCGGACCGCGATCGCGACCAGCGGCCGGATGCCGGCGAGCAGCGCCGCCACACACATCAGACCGGTCGGCGCGGCCGCCAGCGTGAACGCCGCGATCAGGACCGCCACCGCCGCGGGCAGCAATCGTGAAGTGGCAATGGCCCGTTCGATGGAAACCCAGGTCAGCAGCGCGCCCAGCGCCACGATCGGCTCCGAGCGCAGGCCGTTGTCGTAGGGCAGCCAGAAGGCCAGGAACACCAGCCCGCCGGTCCACAGCGCCACCTTGGACTTGGACACCGCGTTGCCCAGCCGCGGCACCACCTCGCGGCTGATCACCAGCCAGCACAGAATGCCGCAGAGCAGCGCGGGAATTCGCACCCACGGGCTCGCGGTGGAGATCTCCGAGAACGCCTGGATGACGTAGTAGTACCAGCCGAACGGCGCTTCCGGCACGCCGAACCAGCGGAAGTAATTGGCCATGTAGCCCGCGTGCGGGGCGACCCGGACCATGGTCAGGATGTAGCCGTCGTCGGAGGTGTTGGCGCCGATGAAATGCCACAGCAGCAGCGTGCCGATGATGCCGCCGTCCGCCCAGGTCGGCTTCAGCCAGTGCGCCGGCAGAATGCGCCGGTGCCCGCGCCCGTCACTGGTGTCCAGCACGCCGAGCGCGCCCATGGCCAGCAGCGTCAGCAGCACGGCGGCGATGATCGCCACCAGTTTGATCAGCGTCGGCGTGGAGGAGAAGCGCGAGTCCACGTCCATGTGGAACGAAAGACCCTCCGGCACCGCGCCTTTCATATCGGTGAAGACGCCCACCACCTGCGGCCGCAGATCGCCGCCCAGCTGGCCTTCGACCGGCACCGTCACCAGCTCGCGGCCGCCGTCGGCCGTCGGCTTCTCGATGGTGCGGGTCAGGCCCTCGAAGCGCGCGTAGGTCTTGTCGCTGTCCGAGGTGATGACGATCGACGAGCATTCGCTCATCCGCTCGCGCGGCGCGGACACCACCACCGCATTGCGATCCAGCACGTCCACCGACTCGCCCGACACCCGGACGAACATGGCCTCCAGATCCGCGCCCTTGCCCTGCGGCGGCGCGGTTGCCAGCAGGATGCCGCCGCGCGGATCCAGCTGCTGCACAGCGCTGCACGGGATGGTGGCGTCGAGACTCAGCGGCACCTGCGACATCAGCGGCGCATCGATGCTCTGCAACGACCCGTGCTGCGGCCAGTTGATCGCCGCGGTGGTCTGCTGCACCGGAAGGAACGGGGTGGCGAGCGCGAACAACGCGCCCAGCAGACCCGCGACTATGGCGATCGTCTTGGCGATCCGGAAGTCGCGCGGGGACGCGGGGGGAGTAGCCGGTTGCGGCGGCTTCGTCAGCACTGCGGAGGCGTCGGACACGGTTGCTGATCGTATAGCCCCCAGCCCTCAGTGGCGCTGTTCACTACGGCGACGCGGCACGCATACCGAGATGCGTGCCGCGCCGCCGGGGAAACCAAAGGTCGGACTGCGGTTACCTGGCTCGGATCGGCGCGTCCTTGGCCAGGCCCGATCGGGTCTCCACCGTCACCTCCAGCTGTGCCGCCGGGGCCTGGACCCACGGCGTGAACTGTTCCAGCGATCCCCAGTCCCGGCCCCAGTCGTCGTTCAGATAGGACGGAATGGTCTTGGACCGCAACAGCAGCCCGGTCCACCCCAGCGGTCCGCCGCCGATATCGTCCTGCCAGGCGTTGGAGGCGTCGGCCCCGACCCGGTCGGGCAGGATCCGCCAGTCCGGCACTTCGGCGACCCCGTCCTTGTGGTCGAACGGCCGCTGGCACGGGAACGCCAGCCCCACATGCCAGTCCTCCAGCACCGGGGCCTGATCGCCGACAAGGGAATTCAGCGTCTTCAGCTGCGGCAGGCGCGGCGGCGTGACGGCCAGCCATTGGCGCGGGGTGATGTCGGCGTCATTGGCCACCAGGCGAACCGAGTTGGCCCCCACCGGAATCTGGTCCAAGGGCACCCGCAGGTTCCGCCAGGACGGATTCGGGCCGATATCGATGGGCCGGATCCGCCCGACGTCCTTCATGTTCCCGTCGGCGTCCCGCGTCCCGTATTCGACGAACAGATCCTGTCCATAGGTCTGGACGCCGTCCTTGTTGAACGATTTGATCCGCCCGGCCGCCGTCACCACCAGCACCTTGTAGGCGGGGTCGTTGCGCACGCTGTCGCTCAGATCCATCCGGTACCACTGGGTGGTGAGCGTGGCGACCTTCTGTTCTTCGTCGGTGTAGCTGCCCAGCACCGGCGTGGTGGCGGGGTTCAGCCCGAACGGCAGTGCCACGCTCGACCCGTTGATGCCGGTCTGCTCGGTGGTCCCACCGCCGGTGCCCGCCCCGGTGGTGTTGGTGGTCTTGTTCTTGGAGTCCTCGTTCACCGAATTGGCGCTGCCGGTGGTGGTTTCCTCGGCGTCGGCGGTGAGGTCGGCGGCGACGCCGTCGGGGGTGAAGCCGGTGTTCTCGGCGGACAGCCCGTCCGCGTCGGACCCGGTCCACGGATGCAGCAGCGACTGTTCGGTATTGGTCTCCACCAGCACGTCGTCGGCGAGACCGCACGAATCCCCGCCCAGCGACTTGATATTCGACTTGGCGATGGAATACGCCGGGTACTGCGTCACGGCCGCCTTGGCCAGCGACAGCACCTCGAACAGCACCAGCACCGCCGCCGCGATGGTGAGCGGCATGGTGGCGAATTTGTCGAACTTGCGTGGCGCGGTGGCCTTCGCATACGGCTCGCGATAGTGCTGCCACAGCGCGAACAGCAGGCTCAGCACCGCCAGCCCGAGGAACAGCGTGGAGAAGCCCTTGCCCGCCACCAGCGGGGCCTTGTCGTAGAACGGCACGCCGTAGCTGGAGACGTACCACCAGCCGTTGGACCCGGTGAAGGTGATAGCCAGCAGGAAGAACACGGCCGCCGTGAACAATGTCCGATTTCGTGGCGAGCGAATCCCGTTGACGCCCACCGCGACCGCCGCCAGCGCCGCCACCGAACCGGCGAGTCCCGCGTACACGCCGAAGTGGTGCGTCCACTTGGTGGGCGTGAACATCATGAGGAACAGCGACATGAACACGATGCCGAGAATGCGCGCCGACGGCCCGCGCGAGGTGCCCGGAATGCGGCCGTTCTTGCGCAGCATGACCATGACGCATACGCCCAGGCACAGCAGCATGGCGAGAATGCCGAAGCGGCGGGCCAGGGAGCCGTCGGGGGAGAGCGAGAGCAGCGCGTCCCAGCGGGTGCGTTCGTCGAACCAGGCGACGTTCGGCCCGACCAGGGTGCGGACGCGGGTGGCCTCCATGACCGAGGCCAGGGTCTGGTCGGCGAAGACGACCACGATGACCAGGGTGCCGGCGGCGATGCCCGGGGCGAGCAGCGCGCCGTAGCGCAGCACGGCCGAACCCGGTCCGGTCTTGGCGCGCTTCAGGATCACCTGGAGCACCGGACGCGAGCCGGCGACCAGGGCCGCGATACAGATCAATCCGGTCGGCCCGGCGGCCAGTGAGAAGGCCGCGATCAGCACGCCCGTCGCCGCCGGGAGCAGGCGGCCGGTCGCGATCGCGCGTTCCATGCAGCACCAGGTCAGCAGTGCGCCCGCCGCGATCAGCGGTTCCGGCCGCAGGCCGTTGTCGTAGGGCAGCCAGGCCGCCAGGAACACCAGCGCCGCCGTCCAGATCGCCACATTGTCGCGGCGCACCCGGGCGCCCAGGCGCGGCAGCACTTCCCGGCTGATCACCAGCCAGCAGGTGATGCCGGCCAGCAGCGCGGGCAGCCGCATCCACGGGCTGGCATCGCTGATCCGGGTCATCCAGGCGAGCACCTCGTACGGCCAGCCGAACGGGGCCTCCGCGACGCCGAACCAGCGGTAGTAGTTGGCCATGTACCCCGAATCCTTCGAGGCCCGGGCCATATTCAGGATGTAGCCGTCATCGGAGGTGTTGGCGCCGATGAAATGCCAGACCACCAGCGTGCCCAGCACCGTCACATCGGCCAGGCTGATCCGCCACCAGTGCGCGGGCAGGAAGCGCCGGGCGCGTCGCCGGTCGGTGGTGTCCATCAGGTGCAGCGCGAGCAGCGCGTTCAGCGTGAACGCCACCGCGCCGATGATGGCCAGCCGCTTCAACCACGAAGGCGTGGTGCTGAATCGGGCATCGATGTCGATCCGCGCGTGCGCCTCGCGGATCTGCTGCCGATCCAGATCGGTGAACACCCCGACCACCTGCGGCCGGCTGTCGCCCGCCACCTCCCCGATGACGGCATCGGGCTCACCCGCGACCCCGGCCGCCTCGACCCGGGTGCGCGCCGAATCCGAGGTGATCGAAAGCCACGCGCCGTCCTGCATCTTCGCCGTCGGCACCGACAGCAGCGGAATATTGCGCACCAGCACCGAGACGACCCGCCCCTGCTTGGGATCGTCCTCGAGCTTGACCACCAGCCCCTTGTCGATGGCCTTGCCGGAAGCGGCGGGCACCGTCGAGAACACCGTCGTGCTCTTCGCCGGATCCGTCCCCGCCCACATCGAACCGGGCAGCCGAACCTCCAGGTCCAGCGGCACATAAGACACCAGCGGCGCCTCCACACTGGCCGAATCCCCCTGCGGCCAGGTCAAGACCGGCCGATCCTGCTCGACCGGCAGAATCGGCGTGATCACCGCCAGCAGGAATCCGAGAAGCCCGGATACCAGGGCGATGAAGCGGAGTCGGTGAAACGCTCGGGTGTCTTCGCGCACGAGCACCGACACTAATCCGCCTCTCCGCGACTCTTGCGCACGGCCGGGTGGCGTGGCCGGTTTCGCACGCGTGCCTGCGTTTTCGCGCGACGCCGATTTCGGGCGTACCCGGTGAGTTACCCGCATCTCACGAGATCAGTTGTCCAGCTGGGTCCGAATCCCTGCCGGGGGTTCGGGGGCTGCCCCCGAGCTTTCCTTCCCGTTCTGCAGACGGGCGGTGGCCGTCCCGGCGGATGTCCGTCAGGATGGTTGGTATCCGTACTGGGCGAGGGGCCGGGCCGGAAGACGAAGAGGAACCATGACCGAGCTGCGTCCCGGCGAAGTTATTGCCGGGTATGTGATTCAGCGGCGGATTGGTGCCGGGGGTTCGGGCGTCGTGTATGCGGCGCGGCATCCACGCCTGCCGAGGCTAACCGCGTTGAAGATCTTGAAACGCGATGAATACACAGGTCAAGAGGCTGTGTGGCGTCGCTTCGAGCGCGAGGCGGAGATCGCCGCGCACTTCGACCATCCGAATATCGTGCAGATCTTCGACCGGGGGGTCGCCGAGGATCAGCTGTGGATATCCATGCAGTACATCGACGGGGTGGATGCCGCTGACCTGCACGGGATTTCGGCAGACCGGGCGCTGCGGATCGGAGGTGAGATAGCGGGCGCGCTGGACTACGCGCACGGCAAAGGCGTCCTGCATCGCGATGTGAAACCGTCCAACATCCTTGTGGCGGAACCGGACAGCGGTCGGCCGGAGCGGGCCTTGCTCACCGACTTCGGCATCGCCCGCCTGCGCGACGAGACCACCAAGCTCACCCAGACCGGAAATATCTCCGCCACTTTCGCTTTCGCGTCCCCGGAGCAGGTGTCGGGTAAGCCGGTCGGACCGCGCTCGGACCAATACTCCTTGGCCTGCACGCTTTTCGTGCTGCTGACCGACCACCGGCCGTTCAAGGCGGACAACCCGCTGAGCTGGGTGCACGCGCACACGCAGGAAGATCCGTTGCGTGTCAGCGAAGTTCGCCCCGAGCTACCCAGTTCCCTGGACCCCATCCTGGCCCGCGCCATGGCGAAGGACCCGGAGGACCGCTATCCCACCTGCGTGGAATTCACCGACGCCGCCCTGGCCGCCTACTACTCCGATCCGGCGGTCGCGGTCACCGCACCCGCCCGCTTCATTCCACCCACACCCTCGCGCCCCGGCTCGGCCTGGTCCATCGGCGGCAGCCGGAAACCGCGCTGGCAGCGCCTGTTCCGCAGTCGCGCGCTCATCCCCGTCGTCGCGGCGGCGGTCATCGCGGCCGGTGTCGGCATCGCGCTCGCCCAGCGCGACACCACGAGCACCCCCGCCGGCGGGGCCGTCCCCGAAAAGTTCCTCGGCACCTGGCTGGCCACCGAAGGCCAGACCAACTACCGCCTGACGGTCCAGCAGGGCAAACCCCAGGACTCCATCATGTCCAGCATCGTGGACGGCGTACTCCCCAACGGTTCCCCGTTCCACTGCGAGTTCGCCGCGCCCCTGGATCAGGTCCCGTCGGAAGGCGACCGCGTCCTCATCGGCCAATCGCAGATCGTCACCCGCGAACCGGCGAACGCCTGCCGCGCCAACGCCCCCACCACCCTCAACTTCCTGTCCGACGGCCGCCTCAGCCGCAAAACCGATGTGAGCGGGCTGATCACGTACACCCACGCCGAGGACGTCGCCAAGTCCTGGGGCGACCACGACGCCATCGCCCAGGCCTTCCCCAGCCTGGTCGGCCAGCTCTCCGCGGCGGGCCGCTCGGTCGGCTGGCAGGGCGCGACCTGTCAGAAACGCGATCCCGCCACCACGGAGGCCCCCGCGACCCAGGGCTCCCGCCGCGTCGTCTGCAATGCCGACGACAACAGCGGCCAAATGCGTTACGACCTCTACGATTTCGGCACTCGGCCGGGAAGATCCGTCGCGGACCTGTTTTTCAACGGCAACGCCGCCACTCAGACACGCACCCATCCCGACGTGGCGGGCGAACTGACCCTCACCACCACCCCGGCGGTCAACCCGGCCACCGACCAGGACAACGAAGCCCGCCGCATCTACACCGCCGTCACCTTCCCGGACGGCGATCCACGTTCCCGCTTCGTGGTACTGCTCCGCTGGCCCGGCCACACCATCGACAGCGTCCTCACCGACTGGCTGGCCCGTGCCCCGCTGAAATAGCGAGTGGCACATGACCGTGGGCCGCGACGGCGTGTCGCCACGGTCATGTGCCACTCGACCGTCTAGATCTGCCCGCGCACGTCCCACACCCATACGCCGTCAACGTATTTGGCGGGGAAGCCGAGCAGTTGGTCGACGGTGAGCCGCAGCGTGTCGCGGTTGTCGGTGGGCGGCAGCACCACCACGTCGGCCCGCCAGTACCGCAGATCGGCCCACGCCTGATCCTTGGCGGCCTGGTCGATCACCGGCACCCGATTGGCCTGTTGCGCCTTGATGAGCAGGCTGGCGGTCGGCCGGTCGTCCGGACCGTAGCGCCCCTTCTTGTCCACCCCCGTCGGCCCGACGAAATACCCTCCGGCCAGCGGGAACTGGAAGTCGGCGTCGGCCTGCCAGCGCAGCGCCCGCGCGTCCGGCGGGGTGGGCGGCGGCGCGATGACCACCGATCCGCCCGAAACGTATTGCCGCACCGTGCCGTCGGCGAAGAAGTCCGGGGTGGGCGCGCGCTGCACCACCGGCAGAATCGTCGGCGTGATGGTGAGCAGCGTGAACGCCAGCGCGGCGAACCACGCCAGCGGCCGCCAGTCCGTGGCGGAGGCCCGCCAGTACTCCAGCGCCCGCTGCGTCGCCACCGCCAGGATCAGCGCGATGGCCGGGATGGCCGCCATGGTGAACCGCGACTCCAGCACCGAATTCAGCAGCGGCACCTCTTCCAGCCACTTCCACGGCAGCGCGAACTTCGTATCGTGCCGGCCGATCATGAGCGTGGAGCCCAGCGACAGCACCGTGAAGAACACGATCACCACGGCGGCGGCCCGCACCACGCGTACACGCCACATCAGCACGGTGGTGACCAGCAGCACCAGCAGCAGCGGCCAGCCGAAGTAGGAGTTCTCCTCGGTGGCGTTGATGCTCACGTTCTGGCCGTGCGAGACCAGCCCGCCGAGGGATTCGGACGGGAACTGGAACAGCGCCTTGAGATCGTTGCCCATCGGGCCGTGGTCGATGGAACGGTAGGACTGCGGCCCGAAGAACTGCCACCACAGCGGAATCTCGGTGAACGCGATGGTGATCAGCGCCGCCAGCAGCACGGTCGGGGTGATGGTGCGCAGCGCGCGCAGCCCGGCGCGCGGGGCGTGCAGGTAGTAGACGATCGCGAACAGGCCGAAGGCGAGCGCGAAGATGAGCAGCGGTTCCTCGCCCAGCGCGATCTGCAGGGCGACCAGCAGGCCCAGGATGAAGGCATCGCGATTGCGCCGCGCCTTACGCCGTTCGGGGGTCGTGCCCGCGCGCTTGGCCATCCGGATGACCTGGAGCGCGATCAGCGGCAACAGCATCAGCACCACGAAGTTGGGGTGCGCGTTGGCGTGCGAGATCATGGCCGGCGCGAACCCGCAGAACAGGCCGCCGATGGCCGCCGCGAACCTCGACTGCACGACCTCGCGGGAGAACAGCCAGTACCAGGCGAAGGCGGTGCCGAACAGGCCGAGGGTGAGCACCAGCACGAAGGTGACGGTCGGGCCGAACAGCAGGGTGACGGGGGTGAGCGGCACGCCGACCCCGAACATGGCGGTATTGGCCATCATGTTCACGCCGTCGGGATAGTTCTGCAGGACGGTGCCGAGCGGGTTCTCCAGGTGCGCGATGCGGTGCGCGGTGACGGCGAAGAACCATTCCCACATGGTCTGGTCCTGGCCGCTCTTGATGAGATAGCCGCGGTCGGTGTGCAGCCACTGGCCGGACAGCACCAGCACGGCCAGCGACAGATAGCCGGTGGCGATGATCAGGTCGGTTCTGGCGCTCCGGACGCGCCGAAGCACCCGCTGCGGCGTGTTGAGCCGTGGGGGTGAGGTTTCCGTTGTTATGGTTCGATCGAGAACCTTTACCGCCGAGTCGGTTTCGACGCGGTCGGCCTCCCACCCCTGTGTCACAAATAACTCCTTGCCGTTACAACCAGCGGCCCACGCTACCGGGTTCCACTGAGATTGCGCTGGTAAGTGTCTGAGTTATCCACAGAAACTTGCACTTATCCCCAGAAATCGACCGAAATCTGGGGATAAGTGATCCTTGTCTCGTTATCTCGTCGAGACTTTCGTGTTCACTTGCGGACCACCAGGGTGAACGGACCGATCTCCGTCGCGGTGAAGCGCGGGTCCTCGAACAGCGACTCGGGGAAAGCGACGGTGTACCGCTTCACATTCGGATCGTTCGGGTACACGTCCTCGGCCAGCCGCAGCGTGTACTCGTCACCGGAGCGCCGGAACAGGAACGCGTCCGGGGCCCGCCACGGCGAATGCTCCAGCGCCGCCACCAGTTCCGCGGGCGTCTTCAGCTGCGACCAGCGCTTGATCTCCGCCGCCCGGCCCGGGAAGTCCGCGAGGGGGTTGGCGTAATGCGAAGTGAGCGACTGGAATCCGTAGTACGGGTAGACGGCCAAGAAGCTGGTGTCGGCCGTGAGCACCACGGTCTCGTCCCGCGGCCGCCCGGTCTGCTCCCGCAGTTTCGCGTCGATGGCCGCGTAGTGCGAGACCGCCGACGGCGGCCGCTTGTCCGCGCGCTGACCATTGCCATCGGTGTCGGTGTACGCGGTATTGATCTCGTTGGTGAGCACGTGCGGAATCTCCTGCGCGAACGCCACCGCGCCCACCACGGCCACCGCCGCCGCAGCCACCCGGAATCGAGCCGGCTCGTTCAGCACCTGGTAGATCGCCCGCGCGCCCTCCACGAACCCGAACACCCCGGCCGCCGCCAGCAGCGCGTACAGCGGTGCCTCCAGGCGGAACCCGAGCAGCGTGGTCCCCGCGGCGGTGGCCAGCATCGACAGCAGGCACCACAGATAAACGGCCAGCACCCCGATGCCCAGCGCCTGTGCCCGCCGCGAACTCCCCGCCCGCACCACCAGCCAGATCAACCCGACCAGGCAGAACACCCCGACCAGCGAGAACTCGAACATGGGCAGCGGCAGCCGCGAACCCGACTCCGGCAGATAGTGGAACGCCGACCCGCCCGCGAAAGACGCCTTGCCGCTGAGGAAATCGAGCAGGAACGGCGTCCACACCGTCAACGAGATCAGCCCGGCCACCAGGCCCATCACGACGAGCCGCGCCAGCATCGGCCGCAGCACCGCCCACACCCCGGGAACCCGGACACCCGGTGTCAGCGCGTCGCCGGTCTGCCCGCCCGCGGTGCTGCGCGCCGCCGCATCCCGATGCCGTTGCGTGCGCAGCGCTCCCACGCGTTCGCGCAGCATGAGCCCGGCCGCGATGATCGCCATCAGGCAGACCGTGAACACGGCCAGGCCGAAGTAGAGCGTGTAAAAGGTCGCGGCCACGCCCAGGAACAGGCCCGCGCCGATGACCGCACCCCAGCCGCCCGCGGTGGCCCGTTCGCCGCCTCGTGCGGATTCGGGCGCGTCGACGCCGGGCGCGGCGAGCACGGTCGGCAAGGCCAGTTCAGCGGGCCGGTAGAGTGCGCCCCAGGCCAGCAGCAGCGCCGGTCCGAGCAGCAGCACCAGTACGGCGCTGTAGGCCTCGGGCGCACCGTAGGCCAGCGTCACGGCGGTGGTGGCGGCGGCCACGGCGACCGCCCAGTCGGCGCGAATCAGGTTGGACCACAGTACGAGTGCCACCACGGCCGCGACCGCGAGCACCAGGATCGCGTAGGGCTTGAAGGCTTCCCAGCCGGCCATACCGGTCAGGCTCGCGAAGCGCCCGCCGAACCAGAACCAGCCGGCCGGATAGAACGGCGGCAGGTCGACGTAGTTCATGTCGTGCAGTTCGGCGGAGTCCGTCAGCCGCGTCAGGTACTGCGTCCGGAACTCCTGGTCCACGGACATACCGAACAGATAGAGCTTGGTGGCTGCCAGCGGCATCCCCAGCGTGACGGTCACGAAGGCCGAAATCCCGCCCCAGGACAGCAGTTTCGCCAGCCACGGCCACGTTCGCAGCCGGATCAGCACGATCGCCCCCACCAGCATGGCGAGCGCGGCCACCTGCCCCACCGTGGTGAGCGCGCGAGTCACATTGGAGGAGTTGAACGCCGGCCAATCGACCCGCCCGAACGCCACCAGCCCGATCCCGGCCACCACCGCCGCGACGACGGCCGCGAGCACGGCCTCACCAAGCGCCCCGCCGGCCTGCCGCATCAGCACCGCCGCCCGGCCGCCCGATTCCCGCTCGCTCATTCGCTCTCCGCCTCCGGATTCGCTTCGATGGACCGTCTGCCGCTGCGAAGCCTAACCGGGCGCACCCCGGATACCGGGTCTGCCCGCAGCGGCGCGGGCGGCCCGGATATGCGAAGAGCGGTGGCCGGTCGGCCACCGCTCTGCATTGCTGTCGTATTCCGCCTAGACGGGCAGCCGCCGGAAGATCGGGCGCGGCACGTGCCGCAGGATCGCCATCACGAAGCGGATGGGACCGGGGACCCAGACGATCTCCTTGCCCTTCTGCGACGCCGCCACGGCCATCGCCGCCACGTCTTCCTTGTCGACGGTGAGCCCGTTCTCCTTGGCGTGCGCGGACAGCTTGGTCCGCACCATGCCGGGGCGAATCACGGTGACGCGCGGGCCGAACGGCGCCAGCGCCTCGCCGAGACCGAGGTAGAAGCCGTCCAGGCCGGCCTTGGTGGAGCCGTAGACGAAGTTGAAGCGGCGCACCCGCTCACCGGCGACCGAGGACATGGCCAGGATCCGGCCGTACCCCTGCGCCTTCATCTTCTCGCCGAGCAGCACGCCCACGGAAACCGCGGCGGTGTAGTTGATCTCGGCCATCATGACGGCCTTGCGCTGGTCCTGCCAGAAGATCTCGCCGTCGCCGTCGATGCCGAACGCGACCACCGCGATATCCACATCGCCGCTGGCCCACGCCTGCTCGATGACCTTCGGATGGCTCTCGGTGTCGAGCGCGTCGAAGTCGACGACCTGCACCTCGGACGCGCCCGCCGCCTTCATGGTGGCGACGGCGTCCTCGCGCAGCGGATCACCCGGCAGCGCGGCCAGGATGACGCGCGCGGGGCCCTTCTTCAGGTACTCGGCGCAGATCGCGAGACCGATCTCCGAGGTGCCGCCCAGCAGCAGAATGGATTGCGGGTTCCCTACCGCATTGATCACTGGAGCTCCAGCCTTCTCGCCATGTCGGACATGAAAACGCCTGTGGGATCGACACTTCGGCGGATCTTGATCCACTCGTCGATCCGGGGGTACATCTTGTGGAAGGTCTCCGCGGTCGTCCGGGAATCCTTCGCGGTGTACAGCCGGCCGCCGAATTCCAGCACCCGCTTGTCGAGATTGGAGACCAGCTCGTTGAGACCCGGCTTGATCGGGAAGTCCACGCAGATGTTCCAGCCCGGCATCGGGAAGCTCAACGGAGCCGGGTTACCCGGGCCGAACAGCTTGAAAACATTCAGTGCCGAGTAGTGGCCCGACGCCTGGATATCGATGATGATTCGCTTGAATTCATCGACCGCCTCGGTGGGAACCACGAACTGGTACTGGAGGAAACCGTTGGAGCCGTAGCCCCGGTTCCACTCCGAGATCATGTCGAGCGGGTGATAGAACTGCGTCAGGTTCTGCACCTTGCCGGTGTAGTTGCCACCCATCGCGTAGTACGCCTCACCGACGGCCGACAGGGTCAGCTTGTTCATGGTGAAGTTCGGGAAGATATCCGGCACCGTCATGAGGTGCGGCGCATCGAATTTCAGCGGTCGCTTGCGCAGCTTCTTGGGCAACTCGTCCACCTTGGCCAGTCGGCCGCGAGTAATGGTGGCGCGCCCCAGCTTCGGCAGCGGGCTGATGACATCGAACCAGGCGCTGGAGTACGTGTAGTTGGCTTCACTACCGTCGCTGTGCGCAGCGATGGTCTCGTCCAGCGTGCTGGTCTTGACACCGTCGTTGATGAAGTACGCGGTCTCAGTCGGCGCCATTTCGATGGTGGCGCGCAGGATGATGCCGGTCAGGCCATTACCGCCGACCGTCGCCCAGAAGAGCTTGGCGTTCTTCTTCGGTCCGATCGTCTGCACCTTGCCGTCGGCGGTCAGCAGATCGATGGATCGGACGTGATTGCCGAACGAGCCCTCGGAGTGGTGGTTCTTGCCGTGGATATCGGAGGCGATGGCGCCGCCGATGGTGACCTGGCGGGTGCCCGGTAGCACCGGCACCCACAGCCCGAACGGCAGCGCCGCCTTCATGAGCTGGTCCAGGCTGACGCCACCGTCCACGTCGACCAGGCGGGAATCGCGGTCGATGCGGTGGATGCGGTTGAGCGCGGGCATGTCGATGACCAGGCCGCCCGAGTTCTGCGCGTGGTCACCGTAGGAGCGGCCGAGGCCGCGCGCGATGACGCCGCGACGCAGGTGCGCGGGCTTGGAGTCGTTGTCCTCCGCGACCATGGCGACCGCCTTGGCGATCAGCTCGGGGTCGCTGGTGGAGAGGACTTCGGACGTGGTGGGTGCGGTGCGACCCCATCCGGTCAGCGTGCGAGTCCGCGTCGGCAGTTCGAAGGAGCCGGTCGACGCTGAGTCCGCACCATCGCTCGCCGGGCTAGCGGCGGCTTCCGTGGTGGTCTGAGCTTTCGTGGACATCGGGATAGAGGCTACAGGCATAACCGTTCCGCGGCTTGTGTGCTTGGTCCAGGGCGCTACCCTCTGGAGTTTGTGACCGCGGAACCGCATCTGCCCCTCCCGCCCGAGCTGCCCCTCGTCGACGAGCCGGGTGGTACGGATGTCGATCTGAAGACCCAGATCATTCGGTTCGGCGTCACCGGCGGGCTATCCGCCATTGTGGACTTCGGGCTGTACACGCTGCTCTTCAAGGTTTTCGGCGTGCCGTTGCCGGTGGCGAAGGCCATCAGCTTCATCGCGGGGACGACGACGGCCTATCTGATCAATCGGCGCTGGACGTTCAAGGCCGAGCCGAGCCGGAAGCGGTTCATCGCCGTCGTCATTCTCTATGCGGTGACCTTCGCCATCCAGGTCGGCATCAACCAGGTCTGTTACTACGCGTTGCCCGATGAATGGTGGCGGATCTGGCTGGCCTTCTGCGTCGCGCAGGGCACCGCCACCGTGATCAACTTCATCGTCCAGCGGGCTGTGATTTTCAAGATCCACTGACTCCGTCGATGCGAGAACATGCCCCCGCCCCTGGGCGGGGGCATGAGTTCGTTGTGGGTCAGGAGTCGACGAGGGTGCGGGACTCTTCCTTCGCGTGGAAGTAGTCCCCGCCTTTGGCCCTTACATTGTCGGTGCCCCACTGGCGGCTCTCGCGCTGGGCGGGCACCAGGTGCGGGATGTGCTTGCGGCAGTGGATGTACGCCTCTTCCACATCCACCACCACCCAGCGTTCGGGGATGCGCCCGCGTTCGTCGGGCGGCAGGTCGGGCACGCAGCGGCGCATGAGCGTGTCGTCGACGATGCGGGCGGTGCCGTTGATGTGCAGGCCGATGAGATCGCGCACGAAGTCGATCATGAGGATGCCGATGTGCGGGTTCTCGAGCAGATTGCCCAGCGAGGCGAGCACGCCGTTGCCCCGGTATTCCGGATAGGCGACGGTGCGCTCGTCGATGACGTGCAGGAAACCCGGCTTGCCGGCGCGGAAGCTGGAATCGCATTCACCGTGTTTGTCGGCGGTGGCTATGAAAGCCATATCCATCCGGCGAATGAATTCGATCATGTGCTCGTTCAGGCGTTCCCGGACTTGATCTTGATAGAAGCGTTCCGCCCGTTCTTCGGTGCCGTAACGCTGCTGAAGTTCGCGTTCGCCGTCGCTGCCGTTTCTGAGACCGGGCATCGTGCACCCCTTGGGTAGCTGAACACCAGATGGAAGAGGCTCGGCCACGAATCTCGGCCATCCGAAATGCTATACGGTTTAACTATTTTCGTGTGGCGAATGCGTGAACCGTCGCATCGTCCCTGGTGAGGGGGCGGTCGACTGGCGAAGGTCCAAGCTTCCCGAGCGAGGATCCTCCCGGATGAAATCTTTCACAAGGGACCTTCGTCGCTTAGCTATGGGGATGCTGCCGACCAGTTCGGGCACGGGGTCGGTGAGTTCCCTAGGGGGCGGGGCGTTTTCGCAATCCTGGAAAGTCCTTTTTGCATACTTTGTCCGGATGTTGCCGGGTGTCATCCCCCTAGCGAACGTCGATCATCACTCACATGGGCGCGGAAATGGTGGCGAAGTATTGGACCGCGGCCAGCACCGCGACCGGCGCCGCCACCAGTAATTGACCCGCCACCGTGCCCAATGCGCCGACGGCCACGATGCCGCCCAGGCAGCCCGCCACCGCGGCGGGCAGGAATGGGCCGAACAGGCCGACGATGGTGCCGGCCGCCACCGTCGCGCCCGCGATGCCGCCGAGCACGCAGCCGACCGCCGCGCCGCCCAGCCCGCCGACCAGGGCGCCCATCGAAACACCCAGTCCGACGGTGCCGATCAGGCGATTCCAGGCGGCGGTCTCGCGCTGATACGGCGTCTGGAATCCCGCCGAATCCTCGAACGGCAGCGCGACAGGGGAGTAGACGGCGTGTTCGCGATCCAGCAGCGGGGTGAGGGTGGCGGTACGGCCGGTGATCTCGGCCGCGATCGGGAAGGTGAAATCGTCCACCCGGAAGGACATTTCGGCGCGCGCCAGTTCCCGGTGGCCGGCGGTCTCCAGGGTGAGCACGTCGTCGTGTAGCTCGATCGCGCCCGCATCGAGGGTGATGATGGCCGTATCGCCGATGGTGGTGGCGGTGAAGCCGATGCCGGGGCCGGCGGCTGTGCTCGGTTCGGGCGGGGCCGCCGTGGCGGTGGCGCAGACGCCCGCCGCGATCAGTGCGCCGAGGGCGATCGCTTTGATTCGCATCGGTTTTCCCTCAGTCCAGCAGCGCGAGTTCGGCCACGACGACCCGCGCCACGGCGATCTGCCCGGCGGGGGTGAGATGTACGCCGTCCGATTCGAACAGCCGGTGCTCGGGTGCCGGATGGGTGACGGTCAAGGTATCGATCACGACTTCGGGCCGGGCGTCGAGCGCGGCCGCGGTCTCCTCGTGATCTTTTGCCCGCCAGCTGATTCCGTTCGCCCGGAACGGCGGGAACTCCGCGATCAGCGCCTCGTCCATATCGGTCGGGGTCAGCCAGGCCCAGCGGGCGTCGCCGCCCTGGGCGCGCAGCAGCCCGAAATTGCGTGCGGTCTCGTCCGCGCTGACCACGCGCGGGCCGTCGGGGCCGAGGCGCTGCGCGTCGTTCCCGCCCAGCTGGCACAGCACCCAGTCGGGTCGATGGAAGCCGAGCGCGCCCGCGGACTTGAGAACCTGCGTGGTGGTGGCTCCGGAAACGGCGAGATTGGTCAGCGTGATGCGGTCGCCGGGGCGGCGCAGTTCCAGCAGATGGCGCAGGACCTCGAACCAGGACAGGCGATCCGCGGTGCTGCTCTCGCCGAGCGCCACCACGCGGGCGCCGGGGGCGAACGGCAGCCGATCCACCAGCTCGGCGAACTCCGGTTCGGTGAGCAGGTCGGCGGCCGCGGCGCGCACCTGGGCATCCAGCTCCGCGCGCAGCGCCCGGTACTCGTCGGCCTCCAAGCCGAACAGTGCGGCCAGGTGCGCTTCGTCGATTCCGTTCAAGTACGGCAGGGACAGTTCGGGCTTCTGGAAGCGGACGATCTTGGCGGTCAGATCGAGGTTCATGACTACTCCTGAATGGTGCTGTGGGGGAGGGAATTACGCGCGGGAAAGCCGGAATCCGGCGACGATCAGCCACGCCATGCCGGTGAAGCGGGCGATGGGCAGCAGGACAGCGGCACCGGTGAAGGTCAGGGCGATGGTGGTCAGCATGGCAACGAACGCGATCCCCAACCCGATACGGATCAGCCACGGGCCGAGCATGTTCCGGGCCTGAGCGCCGATGGCGATCCCGGCGATGAGCAGGCCGGTGGTCATCACATTGGCCGGGCCGCCGAGCAGGAAGGCGAGGGTGTGGACAGCGCGCACCGTGCTCAGGTCCGCGGTCACCTCGGGCACCGTGAGCACCCAGCTGACCGCGCCCGAGGCGAGCAGGAACACCGTCGCGAGTACGCCGCCGATGGTGGCGAGCGCCGTGCCGAAGTCGTCGCCATAGCGCCGCAGCCGGGTGACGGCCGCCGCCACGTAGAGGGCCAGTGGAATCGCGGCCGCATATTGCAGCACCGCGCCGGTCCGAACGGCAGCGGGGTGATCCCGGAAATAGACGAGCGCGTCTCCCGCCGTGCCGAACGGCGACGGAAACGGGCTCCCACCGGCGCGAACAGTGCTGATCACGAGTCCCGCGACGAACAGCCCGGCCGCCGCCGCACCGGGTGCGCCGAGCGGTGGTTCGAGGGAGCGGGCGGGGCGTTCGAGCGGGGATGCGGCTGTGATGGCCATGGCTATCCATTCTCAGAAGTGAATCGTTCTGTTGAGTGAACGATTTCCTGATGTGTACGATAATCCCGTGACCGAAGCTGAGCAAGAGGGGGTCCGGAACCCGCATCCGGAGCGGCCGGCCTGGCTGCCGCCGGTGGAACCGGGTGCGCCGCAACCGGATCGGCCTATGCGCGCGGCGGCCTTCCAGCTCGCGCAGCTCGGGGGACTCGCGGCGCAGCGGTTCGCCGAACGCGTCGCGGAAATCGGGCTCACGCCACCGGAAGTCGGGATTCTGCGGATGATCGCCACCGAGCCGGGGCGTAGTCAGCGCTCGCTCGCGGCTGAACTAGGAGTGGTTCCGAGCCGGGTGGTCGCTCTCATCGATCCGCTGGATAAGCAGGGGCTGATCGAACGTCGTCGGAGCGCCACCGATCGGCGTAATCATGAGCTGCATCTGACGCCGGAAGGTGGCAAGAAGCTCGGCAGCCTGGCCGCTGTGGCGTTGGCTCATGAAGCCGCACTCTTCGAAAGTCTCACCGATACCGAATACGATCAGTTCGCGGCGCTGCTCACCAAACTTGCTGCGGCGCAGCAGCTCACGCCGGGTGTGCACCCCGGATATCGCACCCTGGGGGATGAATCGAAATAGTGGGGTCGTTTCGCCTGCCGTCCCCGACTGTGGTCCCCCAGTTGGGAGCCGTTACCTCGCCTTCCGGCGTCGTTCCGGCCGTTGTCGACTTTTCGAGCCGAGGCAACCGGGGAGGGGGGTCAGCGGGCTCGGCGGTTCAGGCGGGGTTGGTCGAGGACGTAGATGGTGCCTCGGCCTAGGCGGACTATGCCCAGTTCTTCCAGGTCGCGGAGGACTTTGTTGGCGGTGGCGCGGGTGGTGCCGGCCATGGAGGCTAGGTCTTCCTGAGTGAGGCGGACTTCGGGTGGGGCGCCGTTCTCGTCTCCGTAGACGCGGGCCAGGTGGGCCAGGCGGCGGAGGACGCGGGTTTCCACGGGGAGGTAGAGGGCTTCCAGGACGGCGGCGGAGAGGCGGCGGACCTGGGCCGCCAAGGACGTCGTGAGGAAGCGTTCCACTTGGGGGTGTTCGGCGCGGAGGCGTTCGAGCTGGGTGCGGTTGAGGGTGAGGGTCTGGGCGTCGGTGACGGCGACGATGGTGGCGGTGCGGCGGGCGTCGGGGCTCAAAAGCGCTTGTTCGCCGAACATTTCGCCGGGGCCGAGGATGGTGAGGGTGGCGGTGTGGCCCAGGGGCGTGGTCACCCGGACCACCAGGCGGCCGGAGGTGATGAGGTGGACGCAGTCGCCGGGGTCGCCTTCGTGGCAGACGATGTCGCGGCGGCGGAACTTGCGCGGCGTGCAGGCGGCGATGAACTGGCGGCGTTCCTGGGGTGAAAGGCCTTCCAGCAGTTCGAATTCCATTACGGGTGTCCTCCCTTCACCGCAGGGCCGTGAGGCGGTACACGGTTACCGGGCGGCTCTTGCCCTTGATGTCGAAGTCGCCCAGGTTCTCCACCTCGGCTCGGGGGCCCAGGCGGTGCCTGGTCAGCGGGCCCACCACCACCGTGCCGGGTTCGGCCAAACCCTCCAGGCGGGCAGCGAGATTGGTGGTGTCGCCGATGGCGGTGAAGTTGCGCATCTCGCGGGCGCCGACATTGCCGACGATGGCGGGGCCGGTGTTCACGCCCACCCGGAACATGGGCCATTCGCCGTGGGCGGTTTCGCGGACGGCGGCGGTCGCGCGTTGCAGGGCCAGGCCGGCTCGGGCCGCGCGCAGGGCGTGATCGTGTTGGCGCACCGGGGCATTGAAGATCGCCATCACCGCGTCGCCGACGAACTGCACCACGGTGCCGCCCTCGGCGAGGATCTCGGGGACGATCGCGCCGTAGTAGGTGTTGAGCATGCGCATGACCTGTACCGGTCCGGCCTTCTCCGCGAACGGTGTGTAACCGCGCAGGTCCGCCATGAGCACGCTGACCTCGTGCACCTCGCCGCCCAGTCCGGCTTGCGAGGGGTCGGCCAATAGTGCGGTCGCGACCTGTGGGGACATGTACGAGCGGAACAGGCCGTCCAGTTGCTGGTACAGCCGGGCGTTCTCCAGGACCACCGAGGCCTGGGCGGCGAACGATCGCGCCACCGCGTGCTCCGCCGGGCCCAGCGTTCCGACGGGTGGGCGGGCCAGTTCCAGGATGCCGGTCTGGATTCCCTTGACCAGCAGCGGAAATGCGAACGCGGCCGGATTGGGGGAACCGCCGTCGGCGAAGACCAGGTGGCCGCCGCGCATGACGCCGATCCGGACCACGTCCTGGTCGAAGGCGAAGCCGGCCAGGCGTTGAATCTCGGCGAGCAGCTGGTTCTCGCCGCGAATCACGTTGGCGCGCTCGCCGACCGCCACCAGCGCGCCCAGTCGCCGCACCTGCTCGCGTTCGTTGCCGAGAGCTTGGGCGGCCTGCTGCAGGACGGCCACCTGGCGTTCGGTGAGGCCGAAACGGCGAGCCAGCTGCTGGGCGGCGGGGCCGAGCGGATCTTCGGCCGCGATGCCGCCGGTGGCGCGCTGGTCCAGGGCCGACACCATTTCCTCCAGCGCGCGGGCGTAATCGCGCTGAATGGCGGCGAGGGTGCTGCGCTGGGTGATGCTGTCGAACAGGCCGCGGGCGGAGCCTTCGCGGCGGAAGCTGAGGTGGGCGCTGACCGCGATCAGGACGAAGGCGACGCCCAGCAGGACGTGCCACTCCCACCAGGACACCCGCCAGCTGCGGCCGAAGCCGACGGCGAAGAGGGCCTCGGCGAGCAGGATGAACGCGGTGAGTACCGACAGCAGGACCGTGGCCCGGTTGCGCAGGTAGATCCAGATGTAGCAACCGGCCGCGACCAGGTAGCAGGCCGCGCCGACGAAAGCCGCGGCGATCAGCGGGCCCTGGGCCTCCGACGGGTCGGGGACCGCGTCGAAGGGCGGCACCCTGGTCAGGGACAGCAGTGCCCAGACCGTCATCAAGGTGAGAGGCAGAGCGGCAAGGAGTTCGGTGAACCGGTGCGCCCGCGCGGTGGGCCCGTATTCCACCACCGAAGCCAATGCCGCCAGCCCGCCCAGCACCATACCGACCGGAACCGCAACCGTGAAGCCCACGTTCGGAGTCGACAGGATGACCCCGGGGGTGGCCAGCGCGTGCAGGCCCAGGAAACCCGAATTCAGCTGGAACACCAGGGAAACCAGGATCAGGCGCATATCCCGGTGGGCGCGGGCCGCGCGCAGCAGCAGGATGCCCAGCGCCAGCGAGACCGCGGCCGCACCGAGGATCAACCAGAAATGCAGGCCGCGATGCTGGAACTCGTGGTCGAGATCCGGATGCGACACCAACAGCCAAAGACCCGCCGCGGGCAGTGCCACATGCACCGCCCACAGCGCGACCCGAATCGCCGACATGCGTTCGTCTCCCCCTGATCGGGTTGGTTCAGGCGGGCGAGAGTGTCACCGGCACGCCGTTGAACACGGCATTCCCGGACGGCGCGTCCACCAGCGAATCATCGGTCAGCACATTGGCGTTCACGCCCGCGTGGGCGCGCGCCACCTGCTGTGTGCTGTCGCCGTGGCCCCAGCCATGCGGCAGGCTCACCACGCCCGGCATGATGTCCGCCGTCGGCTCCACCTCCACCGTCACCGTTCCGGCCGCCGACTTCACCACGGCCAGGCCGTTCAATCCCAGCCGCAGCGCGTCCTCCGGATTGATGTGCAGCGTGCACCGATTCGACCCGCCCACCAGCGGCGGCACATTGTGCAGCCAGCTGTTGTTGGAGCGCAGCTGCCGCCGTCCCACCAACACCATCTCCGGAGCCTCCGCCGCCAGCCGATCCCGCAGCCGCGCAACGTCTTCCAGCAACTGCGCCGGCGCCAGCTCCACCTGCCGCGATGCCGTCAACAATACGCCCGGCAACCGGGACTGCAACGGGCCCAGATCCACGCCGTGCGGATTGTCCAGCAGCACTTGCAGATTGAGGCCGCCCGGCAGCGTTCCATCGCCCGCCGCGTCGCTCGGCGTCTCGTTCAGGGCCCGCGCCGCCATGCCTTGCGCTCCGCCCGCCCATTCGCCGAAGGGGCCGAGGCGCAGCATCAGATCGATGCGCTGTTCGGTGGTGTTCTCGCCCAGCAGTTCCGCGCGGCGGTCGGAGAGTCCGGCCTTGTGCAGCGTGCCCGCGATGACGATCTCGTCGACGACGGTGAGCGGATCCAGGCCCTCCTGGGGTTCCTGGCCGGAGACCGCGAGGGCCAGGCGGGCGATCACCTCGGCCTCCGACATCTCACCCTCGCGCAGCGGCACCAGGGGGCGGGAGTACCGGGCGTAGTTGTGGACGGCGAAATTGAGCAGGGCGAAGTCGTAGTGGGGGGCTTGCAGGATGCGCGGCGGGGGCAGGATGACATCCGCGTGGCGGGTGGTCTCGTTGAGGTAGCGGTCCACGCTGACCATGAATTCGAGGTCGGCGAAGGCGGCGTCCAGGCGCGCGCCGCTGGGCGCGGACAGCACCGGATTGCCCGCCACCGTGACCATGGCCCGGATCTGCCCCTCGCCCGGGGTGAGGATCTCGTCGGCCAGGGTGGCCACCGGGAATTCGCCCATGGCCTCGGGTAGTTCGCGGACGCGGCTGGTCCAGCGGGCGGTGCGGAACGGGCGGGTGCGGACGATGCCGAGCGCCGCGCCGGTCGGGAACATGGCGCCGCCCGGGGAGTCCAGATTGCCGGTGAGCACATTGATCACGTCGACCAGCCATTGCGCGACCGTGCCGAACTCCGCGGTACAGGTGCCGATGCGGGCGTACACGGCCGCGGTCGGGGCGGCGGCGAGTTCGCGGGCCAGGCGGATCACCGTCTCGGCGGGCACGCCGGTGCGCCCGGCCACCACCTCCGGGGTGAAAGGCGCTGCGGCGGCGCGTAGTTCGTCGAGACCGGAGACGCCGACGCGGACCGTGGTCAGGTTCTCGGCGAAGAGCGTGTGGACGATGCCGAAGAGCAGGTAGGCGTCACTGCCGGGGCGGATGAACAGGTGCTCGTCGGCCAGTTTGGCGGTGCGGGTGCGGCGCGGGTCGACCACCACGAAACGGCCGCCGCGCTGTTTCAGCGCTTTCAGTCGGCCCGGGAAATCCGGTGCGGTACACAGTGACCCGTTGGATTCCAGCGGGTTCGCGCCCAGCATGAGCAGATAGTCGGTGCGATCCAGATCCGGCACCGCCACGGTCAGCGGATCGCCGAACATGAGCCCGCTGGACACCTGCTTCGGCATCTGGTCGGCGGTGCTGGCGGAGAACAGGTTTCGGGTCGCCAGCGCGCGGATGAGCAGCGGCACGTACAGCGCGCCCGCGATGGTGTGCGCGTTCGGATTGCCCAGGTACAGCCCGACCGCCTGATTCCCGTACGCGGCGCTCACCTGCGGCAGCCGCTCGCGGATCACCCCGAAGGCTTCGTCCCAGCTCACGGCCCGCCAGGTATTGCTCGCACGATCGCGAATCATGGGGGCGGTCAGTCGATCCGGGTCCTCGTCCAGGTGTCCGAGGGTGGCTCCCTTCGGGCAGATGAACCCCCGGCTGAACGGATCGGCGTGGTCGCCGCGTATCGACTTGATGTGGTCGCCGGAGTCCAGGGTGAGTTCGAGCCCGCACACCGCCTCGCACAGCGGGCAGGTGCGCAGCAGGTTCCGGCTGCTGTCCGTGGCATGGGTCATAACCAATGATCGCGCGTCGGCCCCGGAGGTGAAACACTTCCGCATCAATGCCGGGTAAGTGTCGGCGTGCTGACACATTTCGCGTGTCGGCGCGAACAGACCCCGGCCGCCGTCGCGACCAGGCTTGCCGTATGCGGTTTCTGGAACGGACACAAGCACTCGACGCACTGCGGACGGCCCGGGCGGACGTCGCGGCCGGCACCGGATCGGTGGTGGCGCTGACCATCGGCGGGGAACCCGGACTGTTCGTGCGGGTCGCCGGGCCCGCCCCGGACGGCGATTCCGCCCGCCCGCTGCCCGGACTCACCGAACGCCAGCAGGACGTGCTGGATCTGGTGTGCGCGGGCCTCACCAACGCGGAGATCGCCGACTACCTGGTGCTGTCGGTGCGCACCGTGGACCACCACGTCTCGGCCATCCTGCGCAAGCTCGGCGTCGCCAACCGCCGCGCGGCCCGAGCGCGCGTCCTCGGCCATACGCCGATGCCCGCCGCGCGCGCTCCGAGAAGGGCCGTCGCGCAACCGCACTCTCGCGCCCTGCGCGTGCTGCGCAGCGCATGAGAAAACAAACGTTCCGAATTCATGTGCAAAGTCCATGAATTCGCAACGTTTTCGATCGGATACGACAAAACCGCGGGTGCCGGGGAGCACTCGCGGTTTTTATCGCTTATTCAGAGCTGGAGATCAGGAGGCGATACGAGCCGCCTGCGGAGCGCCCTTGGCGGCAGCGCGGACAGCCGCGGCGATCGCCACGACCGGAGGCACCCAGCGGGCCTCGTGCGGGGCCACGCCCCAGCAGGCCGCGCCGGCGGCCGAGAGCTGAGTCGGCGGCAGCGGGATGCCCGCGCCGTCGGTGTGCACAACAGCCCCTGCGGCGCGCAGCGCCTCGATCGCCATGGCGGCCTTGCTCAGGCCGGTCACCAGGTGGATCTCGCGGCGCTCGGCGCCCGGAATCTCGATGATCGGACCGGTGAGGTCGTTGGCCCGCAGGAACCGACGGATGAAGGCGGCGGTGTCGCCCGTGACCTCGATGCCCGAGATCTGCTCGTCGGTGATCAGGCAGATGCCGTTGGCGGTTTCGTTGACCGTCCAGCCACGCTGGATGTACTCCTGCGCAGATTCCTTGACGGCTGACGAAAGCGTCGTACGCACTGGTTTCTCCATTCCCCGGTAGATCTTTGTCCTGCTCTGTGCGGGGTATCGGTACGAGCGGTTCGGAGCGTTACACGTTCTTTTTCAAATCAGTCCGATTGCGTGGCATGTCGAGACATCTTGCAGACCGCTCGACCCGTTCGGGTCGGTGTCACATTTGCGCCGAGATCGCTGCGCGGCGCCCGCTGCCTGCGATAACGCGCGCCCGGGCGAGCGGGACGCGCGCGCCGCGCGGGCCCGCGATTGGGCCCGGCGAATCCGGGAAGTGTTCTAGAACACACCGCGCCACTCTGCCGCCGTGCGGCGGAACCGGTGAGACTGCACACGGCCGAAAAGGTCTGTGGGAGAGGAGCGCGTCGGCATGACCGACCAATCGGGCGGGAACACAGTGGAACTCGAGGAGTTCGAGGAGTTCGAGGCCGAGGGCCGGTGGGCCGCCTTCAAGGAATCCGCGACCCGGCGCATGTCCCGGCGCGCCGCCGAGGAGGGTGAAGAGGAGGAGACCCCGGTCGAACCCTTCGCCAGCCCAGGCGCTTTCGGATCCTGGAGCGTGGACGCCGCCCGCGCGCTGCTGGATGTGCAGTTCCACCGCTCCGCCACCCGCACGCTGCTGCCGCTGGCCTATCTGCTCGGTCTGGCAGGCGCTTTCGCGATCCCGATCACGGGAACCGTACTGCTGTGGCGGGTTTCGATGGTGCTGGGCATCTTGTTCGCGGTGGTGTTCGCCATCCCGCTGGGGCTGACCATCGCCGCCGTGGTGCGCCTGTTGCTGGAATTCGTCCTGAACGCCTCCCGGCTGGCTTCCCGGGTGGAGCACATCTCGGATATGGCCGACGATCTCTTCCAGGCGCTTTCCGATGTGGCGGAACCTGTCAATCAGTTGTCCAAAGACGTTCAGGCGGTGCAGTTCTGGCGCTTCCGCCGCCGGTCGTCCCGGAAATAAGGGTACGCAAAGCGGGCATCATATCCACTGGTTTGCTTCGCGCGTGCATGGATCGCTGAGTTCTCCTGTGCAACAATGCGAATCGCACACTGGTATCAGGGGGATTGATGGCACTACCGCAGGGGATTACCGGATCCACCATGCCGCGGCGACAGCTCGGCCGGCAACTGCGTGACCTGCGTAATCGCGCACGCATGACGACGCGGGTCGCCGCCCAGCGGCTGGAATGGTCCGAGGCCAAGATCTGGCGCATCGAAACCGGGCAGACGTCGTTGCGCAGCCTGGACGTCGAGGCCATGTGCCGGATCTACGGCGCGCCCGAGGACGCCATCGCCCCGCTCACCGCGCTGGCCCGGGAGACCAAGGCGCGTGGCTGGTGGACCGAGTTCAGCGATGTGATCGACGAGGGCTACGAGGTCTATATCGGTCTCGAGGAGGCCGCGGCCCGGCTCACCACCTACGAGAACGAGCTGATTCCCGGACTCCTGCAGACCGAGGGCTATATGCGCGCGGTGCTGGCGGGCGCGTACCCCGGCATCACTGCCGAGCAGATGGACCGCCGGGTGCGGGTGCGCACCGCGCGCCAGGCCCTGCTGTCCCGGCCGGATTCGCCGTTGCAGGTGGATGTGGTGATCTCCGAGGCGGTGCTGTGGCATCGCATCGGCGGCGACGAGGTGGTGGTGGGGCAGCTGGAGCGGCTGCGCCGGCTGGGCGAGCTGCCCAATGTGCGGCTGCGCATCGTCCCGGCGGACTGCGGGTATCACCACGGCATGGATGCCGGGCGCTTCGTGCTGCTCGAATTCCCCGGCGCCGCAGGCCATCCCACCGAACCGCCGGTGGTGTACGTGGAGGCGCTCACCGGGTCGTCGTATCTCGACAAGGAGCCCGATGTGGAGCGCTACCGGGAGGCTTTCACCGCGGTCACCTCGATCGCCGTGGACGCGCTGCCCATGATCGAGACGATCCGCGCGTCGGTGTAGGACCGAAGCGCAGGGGCCGGGGGCAATCGCCCTCGGCCCCTGCGGCTTTCAGTGCAGTACCTGCTCCAGTACGGAGCGATGCGTCGGCACGGCCTGCTTGTGCAGCTCCCGGCCCTTGTCGGTGAGGCAGACGAAGATCGCGCGGCGATCGTTGGTACACAGCGAACGTGCCACCAGCCCGTCCTTCTCCAAGCGGGCGACCGCACGCGACAACGCACTCTGACTGAGGTGGATGTCGTTGGCGAGATCGCTCATCTTGTAGTTCTCCCCGCCGGCATCGATGAGCCGGTCCAGGGTCTCGAATTCGCTGAGCCCGAGGTTGTGGCGTCCTTGCAGTTCTTTTTCGAGAGCGCACGAGGTCGTCGCGTGCCGGGCCAGTAGATCGCGCCACTCACTCACCAGGCCCGTGGGATGCGTGAGATCCACGGACGAGGCGACAGGCGCTGTCGACTTCGGCATGGCCGCCATCTTAGTGCGTCACCGCAAATCATGCAAGCGCATTAAATGCTTGTGCATTTGATGCGTGCGCATGTACTGTCCTCTCTCGTGACTTCCACCGAGACCTTCCGCCCATCAGCGGTCGCCGCTGATTCCTCGCAGTGGCCAATTCGGCTCTGGGGCATGCTCATCACCCTCTGCATCGTGCTGTTCCTGGACGGCCTCGACGTGTCGATGATCGGCGTCGCCCTTCCTTCCATCGGTACCGAACTCAACCTGGAGACCTCCACCCTGCAGTGGCTGGTCAGCGGTTACGTCCTCGGCTACGGCGGCCTGCTGCTGCTGGGCGGGCGCACCGCGGACCTGCTCGGCCGCCGCAAGGTCTTCCTGATCGCCCTCGCCGTCTTCGCCCTGGCCTCGCTGGCCGGCGCGCTGGTCAGCTCGGGCCCGCTGCTCATCCTGACCCGCTTCATCAAGGGCCTGGCCGCCGCGTTCACCGCGCCGACCGGTCTGTCGATCATCACCACCAACTTCCCCGAGGGCCCGGCCCGCAACAAGGCGCTGTCCATCTACACCGTGTTCGGTGCGGGCGGCTACTCCATGGGCCTGCTCTTCGGCGGTCTGATGACCGGTCTCGGCTGGCGCTGGACCTTCCTGCTGCCCGTCCCGATCGCCATCGCCGCGCTGGTCGCCGCGTTCTACCTGGTGCCCAAGGACAAGCCCGCCGAAGAGGGCGGACACGATCTGTTCGGCGCGCTGCTGTCCACCGCGGGCATGCTGCTGCTGGTCTACACCGTGGTCTCGGCCCCGGAAGCCGGCTGGGCCTCGGCCCGCACCATCGGTTCCTTCGTCGCCGTGGTGGTGCTGTTCGCCGCCTTCGTCTACGTGGAGAACAAGGTCAAGTACCCGCTGGTCCGCCTCGGCATCCTGAAGAAGGGCTCGCTGGTCCGTGCCAGCCTGGCCATCATCGCGGTCGGCGGTTCGTACTTCTCCTGGCAGTTCATCACCACCCTGTACCTGCAGGACACCCTGGGCTGGTCCCCGCTGAAGCTGGCCCTGGCGCTGCTGCCGGTGGGTCTGCTGGTGGTCGCCTCCGCGTTCGTCTCGGACAAGCTGGTCGACCGCTTCGGCACCGGGCCGATCATCGCCGTCACCCTGGTGATCATGTCGGTGGGTTACCTGCTGTACCTGCGCCTGGACACCGCGCCGGACTACCTGACCGTGCTGCTGCCCGCGGTGCTGCTGGTCGGCATCGGCTGGGTCGGCTTCCCGGCCATCAATATCCAGGCCACCAGCGGCATCGACGACGACGAACAGGGATTGGCGGCCGGCGTGCTCCAGACCGCCATGCAGGTCGGCGCGGCCATCGTGCTCGCGGTGACCACCGCCATCGTCACCTCCGGCGCGCACACCGACCGGAGCCCGCAGGCCATGCTCGACACCTACAAGCCGGGCCTGGAGTTCGCCGCCGGCGTGGCCATCGTCGGCGCCCTGGTCGCCCTCTCGGTCTACCTGCCCAAGCGGCGGGCCAAGGCCGAAGCGCGGGAAGAGGATCGCGAATTGGAACTCGTCGGCTGATCCGCAGCAGCCGATGAAAAGGGCCCGGGGACACTGTCTCCGGGCCCTCGGCGTGTCCTGGACTACACCCGCAGCGACGAGAGTCCGGGCGCGGCAGCGTCTTTCGCCGACCGGATGAACTCGAGCGGTTCTCCGTTGCGGCCCACCGCCGGCCATTCGATGGCCAGCTCCGGATCGAAAGCGTCCAGGTCCCGGTCGAATTCGGGCGAGTACTCCAGCGAACAGAGATAGTTGACCGTCGAGTTGTCCTCGAGCGACAGCAGCGCGTGCCCCAGCCCCTCGGCCAGGAACACCGACTTGCGCTCCACATCGTCGATCACGACCGCGTCCCACTTGCCGAACGTGGGGGAGTCGCGCCGCAG
Source organism: Nocardia yamanashiensis NBRC 100130 (assembly GCF_001613325.1). Classification (GTDB taxonomy): domain Bacteria; phylum Actinomycetota; class Actinomycetes; order Mycobacteriales; family Mycobacteriaceae; genus Nocardia; species Nocardia yamanashiensis. Next base: position 230,943 of record NZ_BDCD01000021.1, read on the forward strand.
ATCCACCACCACGTCCAGGAACGCCCCGCGCACACACGTCACGTACTTCGCCTGTCCCGGCGGATCTTCCGTGTAGTGGATGCCGCGCAGCACGCCCGCCGCCGAGGTGGACACATTGACCTGCATCAGATCGAACGGCCGCCCCACCGCCTTCTCGAATTCCGAGGCCTTGAACGCCTCGGTGAAGACCCCGCGCTCGTCGCCGTGCAGGCGCGGCGTGAACTCCCACGCCCCCGGAATGCCCAGTTCGCGAATCCGCATCTCTACTCCCACGCCCGTCCGTGATCGAGCAGGCTGTACAGGTATTTCCCGTAGCCGGAGCGCAGCAGCGGTTCCGCCAGCCTGCGCAGCTGTTCGTCGTCGATGAAGCCCATGCGCCAGGCCACTTCCTCGGGCACGCCGATCTTCAGGCCCTGCCGCTCCTCGATGGTGCGCACGTAATTGGCGGCGTCGAGCAGGGAATCGAAGGTGCCGGTGTCGAGCCAGGCGGTGCCGCGCGCCAGCACGTCCACCTGCAACCGGCCCTGTTCCAGATAGGTCCGGTTGATATCGGTGATCTCGTATTCGCCGCGATCGGAGGGCTTCAGATCGCGCGCGATGGCCAGCACGTCGTTGTCGTAGAAGTACAGCCCCGGAATCGCGTAGTTGGAGCGCGGCCGGACCGGCTTCTCCTCGATGGAGATGGCCTTGCCGTCGGCGAACTCCACCACGCCGTAGGCGGTCGGATCCGAGACCCGGTAGGCGAAGACCGCGCCGCCGTCGATGTCGTGGAAGCGATTCAGCCGCATGCCGAGCCCGGGGCCGTGGAAGATATTGTCGCCCAGCACCAGTGCCGCGGAGTCGGTGCCGATATGGTCCGCGCCGAGCACGAAGGCCCGCGCCAGTCCGTCGGGTTCCGGCTGCACCACATAGGAAATGGACAGCCCGAACTGGCTGCCGTCGCCCAGCAGGCGCGCGAAGGCGGCGCTGTCCTCGGGTGTGGTGATGACCAGGATGTCCCGGATCCCCGCCAGCATGAGCGTGGACAGGGGGTAGTAGACCATCGGCTTGTCGTAGACCGGGACCAGCTGCTTGCTCACTCCGCGCGTGATCGGATGCAGCCGCGAGCCCGTGCCACCGGCCAGGATGATTCCGCGCATGTCACGACAGTCTGCCAGTTCGGTTCCGAGCATGACGGGTCAGGTTCCGAGTCGACGGCGAATCGGTCACGCCGGTTTGCCGCTATACGGAATGGTCCATAAGTGTTGCGTAGGTCACGTTCTCATGGTGTTCTGAAATGACGCTATGTGAGATGTCAGCGCCGACTCTCTTGCGCCGGGTCCGAGCCGCGTGCTCCGGTCCCCGGAACGAACGGCTCGGCGCGCCAACAACGAGGTAGGTGCGCGATGACCAACGACACTGCGGTCGCGAATCCCGATCGAATCAGCGCGGCGGCGCGAGCGCTGGCCATGGCCTGCCGCACCATGATCCGGCCCGCGGGCGAATTGGTCCCCGTCACCATGGGATCCATGCCCGTCGCCCAGGCGGTGATCAACAATCTCGCCAAGATGCGTCCCGCTCCCCGGGGTGTGGAACGGGAACAGGTGCGGCTCAACGGCTTCCGCATGGAGATCGTGCGGCCCGCGGGCGCGCGCAAATCCCTGCGCGACGGCGCGATCATGTACATGCACGGCGGCGGGTTCTTCCTGTGCGGCCTGGACACCCATCGGCCCGTGGTGGCGGCGCTGGCGCGCAAGACCGGGCTGCCGGTGGTGAGCATCGAATACCGGCAGTTGCCCGACACCGATATCGCCGGTTCGGTCACCGACTGCCTCACCGCCTACAAATGGCTGCTGGCGCACGGCGTTCCGGCGTCGCGCATCGTCTTCGCCGGTGATTCGGCGGGCGGCTACATGACCTTCGCGACCGCCCTGCGCGCCCGCGACGCCGGGCTCCCGGTCCCCGCCGGACTGGTGGGCCTGTGTCCCGCACTGGATCTGGACTGCACCGAGAAGCGCGCCCACCCCAACTACCACCGTGATTCGCTGATCCCGCTGTCCGCGCTGGAGCAGGTGGTGGCGATCGGCGCGGCCCGCGACGGTTACCTGGATCCGCGTCTGTCCCCGGTCAACAATGTGCTGGCGGGCCTGCCCCCGGCCCTGCTCATCGTCGCCGAAGACGAAGTCCTGCGCCGCGACAGCGAGATCATGGCCCAGCGGCTCGCCGAATCGGGCGTGCCCGCGACCCTGGAGGTCTGGCGCGGTCAGGTGCACGCCTTCATGGCCATCTTCCCGAACATGCCGGAAAGCCGGGCCGCCCTGGCCCATGTGGCCCAATTCGTCCGCGCCCGAATCGATTCCACCCAGATCGCGCGTTCCGCCTAGACGTCAGGCGGGGCCGTCTGAATCCGTTCGGCGGGACCGGCTGCAAAAAAGACGAATCCCCACCCGGGTGGTCCGGGTGGGGATTCGTTCGTACCGCGGCCGAATTACTTGGCCGGGGCGGTGAAGGGCTGGTTGATGGTGGTGAAGTACTGCACGGCGGCGGCGATCGCGACCGGGGCGGTCACGAAGATCTGACCGGCCAGCACACCCAGGAAGCCGACGGCGGCGGCACCGGCGATGCAACCACCGATCGGGCCCAGGCCGAACAGGGTGGCCAGCGCGCCGGTGGCGACGACGCCGAGGGCCGCACCCGCGACACAGCCGAGGGCCGCGCCGCCGATACCACCGACCAGGGTGCCGATGGTGGCGCCCATGGAGATGGTGTCCTTCAGGCGGTTCCAGGCGGCCTGCTCACGGTCGTACTCGTTCTTCCAGGGAGCCTGGTTCTCGTACGGCAGGGCGACGGGCTTGTAGACGGCGTGCGCCTCGTCGTACTGCGGGGTCAGGGTGGCGGTGTTGCCGGCGATCTCGGCGGCGATCGGGAACTCGAAGTCGTCGACGCGGAACTTCAGCTCGGTGCCGGCGACGGTGGTGCCGTTGGCGGCCTGGATCTTGAAGACGCCGTTGTCGTTGACCAGCGAGCCGACGTCGGTCCGGATGACGACCTGGCCGTTCTCGGACTGGGTGGCGGCGTAGTTGACGGCGCCGTTGTCGGCCGCGGCCGGGGCGGCGTTCACGGTGCCGGCGGTGACGCCCATGGCAGCGATCAGCAGCGCCGAGGTAGCGGCGAATTTCCTCATCAGCATTTGGTGAAACCTCATCGAAGAGCTCGGGGGGACAGGAGGAATCGAAATCGAGATCAGCTAACGAGCGGTGAACCGACTGTGACCGTTAGTTCAAATTCCGTTCACCATCGGGATCACGCGCTTCGGGAGGTTCCGGAAATGCGCTGCGTGCGTATGGTTTTCATGGATAGCACGGATCCACCGGTCCGTTACCCCCAGGTCTGTTTGTGATGAAGGTCACATGCGTCACTTGAAAAGTCTCAGGCTTTTCGCGGTGAAACTCCCGCCGCTTCGGCGTAATTGCGACATTTGGGATCCGGCTGCCGTTTCGGCGCGGATATTTTTGTTTCCTTCTCGTGTCCGATTCCGCTCACCTGGAAGCCGTATCCCGTGTAATGCCCGCAACCTGTCCGGCCCCGCATCCGATCGCTTCCCGCGCCGCGTAGGGTTTCGGTGTGCGACTGCTCGTAACCGGAGGCGCCGGCTTCATCGGCGCGAACTTCGTTCACCAGACCGTGACGCGCCGACCGGGCGTGCACGTGACCGTGCTCGACAAACTCACCTATGCCGGCAATCGAGACTCGCTGGCCCCCATAGCGGATCGAATCGAGTTCGTGCACGGCGACATCGCCGATACCGCACTGGTGGATCGCCTGGTCGGCGGCGTGGACGCGGTGGTGCATTTCGCCGCCGAATCCCACAACGACAATTCGCTCGCCGATCCGTGGCCGTTCATCCAGACCAATATCGTCGGTACCTATTCGCTGCTACAGGCGGTGCGCCGGCATCAGGTGCGCTATCACCACATCTCCACCGACGAGGTGTACGGCGATCTCGAACTCGACGATCCCGCCGCATTCACCGAGGTCACGCCCTACAACCCGTCCAGCCCGTATTCGGCGTCCAAAGCCTCGAGCGACATGCTGGTGCGTTCCTGGGTGCGTTCTTTCGGCGTGCGGGCGACAATCTCCAACTGCTCCAACAACTATGGGCCGTACCAGCATGTGGAGAAATTCATCCCACGCCAGATCACCAATCTGATCGACGGTATCCGGCCGCGGCTCTACGGCGCCGGACATCAGGTCCGCGACTGGATTCACGTGGACGATCACAACAGCGCGGTATGGGAAATCCTGGAGCGCGGCCGCATCGGCCAGACCTATCTGATCGGCGCCGACGGGGAACGCGACAACAGGTCCGTGGTGCAGCTGATCCTGGAGGCATTCGGCCGCAGCCCCGACGACTTCGACCACGTCACCGATCGCCCCGGGCACGACCTGCGGTACGCCATCGACTCCACCCTGCTGCGCACCGAACTCGGCTGGGAACCGGAATACCGCGACTTCCGCAAGGGCCTGGACGCCACCATCGACTGGTACCGCGAACACGAATCCTGGTGGCGTCCACAGAAAGCCGCGACCGAGAACGCCTACGCCGCCGCGGGCGAGAAAGTCCTTTAGGCCGTCAACCGACCCGCGCGGTACTCCGCGAACGCCATTTCCGCACCCATCGCCGACATCGCGGCGATGGGTCGCGAAATCAGCCCCAGACGATGGTGGAGTACTTCACCACGGCGGCGATCAGGGCGATGGACGTCGCCGCCACCACCGTGATGGCCGGACCGCGCGTGGGGACCCGGCCCTCGGAGTCGGTGAGCCGCAACGGCATCCAGCGCAACACCACAGCGAATCCGAGAATGGTGAGCGGCACGAAGTACCGGCCCTGGACGCCGTCGATAATGAAATAGCCGACGGGCGTGAAGGACATGTACAGCGTCACATAGATCATCGCGACGCTCGCCAGAATCGTCAGCGCCACCACCCAGGTGCGCAGCCGGTTGGCGTTCGCGGCGGTGAAACGATCCGCGATGCCGATGCTGACGGTGAACGCCAGCAGGCTCGCCACGATGGTCAGCGCGGGCACGTCGATATAGGCGAAGCCGAGCTCACCGAAGAACTGGGTGAACCAGCGCTGATCGCGGCGGGCGATGGAATCGCCGAACACGGACAGGAATTGCAGCGGATCGCCGAGGATCTCCTTCAGCTGATCGCCCGGGCGCACCGAACCCCACTGGTTCTCCGGCCGCATCAGGCTCATGCCGTCCCCGGTCGGTGCGGCGATCTTCATCCACACCGCGAAGGACAGCCCGCCGACGGCCGCGGCCGCCCACGGCAGCACGCGCTGCCACACCGCTACCCGGTCGGTCCCGCCGAAACCGAAGCGGCTCGGCGGAATCAGCACGGTCAGCATGGCGATCAGCACGTAGGTCGGCTTGCACACCGGCAGCAGCACGGTGGCGGCCAGCGCCGCCACGGTTTCCGGCTTGGACAGCCGCTGCCCGAGGAACAGGCCCTTGACCACCGCGATCGAAACCAGCACGGCCAGTGCGTTGGTCACGGTGTCGGCGGTGACGGTGCCCGCCTGGAACAGCGCGATGGGCAGCACCGCGACGGTGAACGCCAGCCACTGCACCCGATGCCCGCGCAGCATGCGCAGCGCGAAACCGACGATCACCAGGTAGGCCAGCAGCCCGGCCCAGCGGGTGGCCAGCACGGTGCCGCCGACGCTCAGGTCGAGGGCCTGTGCGATCCGCAGCCCGGCCGCGGGCGGCAGGTACGGGACAGGGGAGTAGGCCGCGGTATTGGTGAACCAGACCTGGGTGGTGGTGGCCGAGACCGGGGCGGCGCCGAGCAGGTCGTAGGCCTTGCGATCGGCGACCATCGGCTCGGGTTCGTCATTGTTGTTGCGGTAGTCGTCGAACGCGTAGCTCATCAGCGCGTCGATGCTGACCGGAACGTCGCCGCCCCAGGCCGGGCCGCGATCGTCATGGATCTTCTGGGGCAGGAAACCGCCCTGCGAGACCTGGTAGGCGCGGCCGAACTGGGTGATCTCGTCGTGGCCCCAGAACGGCGGGGTGAGCACCGACCAGACCGCGCCGAAGATGCCCGCGATCAGCACGAAAGCCACTGCGGCAGCGCCGAAACGCGAGTCCACGCGCTCGAACAGGCTGCCCCGCGGGGCGGCCGGCGCCGGTTCCGCCTGCGCGGCAGCCGTTTCCGGCGCGGCGGTGGCGGATTCGGCTGGGGCGGCGGTCGTTTCCGGCCGCTCCTGCTCGGGTTCGGTGGTCTCGGGTGTTTCGCGAACCGTCATCGCCGCGATCCGCCGATGCGCTCGACCACGGGTTCGGTTTCACCGACCGCCGTGTAGCGCAGGTAGACCAGCCGGGCCGCCTCGTGCCGGGAACGCTTGATGCCGTCCAGGATCAGCCCCGCCGTCCAGGCCAGGCTGCCCAGCAGCAGCAGCGTGAAGCCGAGGAACAGCGTCGGGAAACGCGGCACCTCGTGGATCCGGTAGAACTCGATCACGATCGGAGTGATCAGGATGATCGAGATGATCCAGGCCAGGGTGCCGAACAGGCCGTAGAACGCGACCGGCCGCTCGTGCCGGGCCAGGCCGACGATCAGCCGCAGGATCTTGAAGCCGTCGTGATAGGTGCGCAGCTTGGATTCGCTGCCCGCCGGGCGATCCTTGAAGCCGACCGGCACCGCGGTCTGCGGCACCCGCAGATGCTGCGAATGCACCGTCAGCTCGGTCTCGATCTCGAATTCGCGCGAGACCGCCGGGAAGCTCTTCACGAACCGCCGCGAGAACACGCGGTAGCCGGACAGCATGTCCTCGACGTTCTCGCCGAACACCTTGCCGACCACGCCGTTGAGCACCTTGTTGCCGGTCTCGTGGCCGGCCCGGTAGGCGCTCTCGCCCTCCAGTTCGCGGCGCACGCCCAGCACGTGGTCGTACGGGCCGTCGAGCAAAGTCTTGATCATGAGCGGCGCGGCGGCCGCGTCGTAGGTGTCGTCGCCGTCGACCATCAAATAGATGTCGGCCTCGATATCGGCGAAGGCGCGGCGGACCACATTGCCCTTGCCCTTGCGATATTCGGTGCGCACGATCGCCCCCGCTTCGCGCGCGCGTTCCGCGGTCGCGTCGGTCGAGCGATTGTCGTAGACGTATACGACGATGCCCGGTACGGCGGCCTTCAGGTCGGTGACGACTTTCGCGACCGCTGCCTCTTCGTTGTGGCACGGCACGATGGCGGCAATGCGAAGCTCGGTGGAGTCCACCCGGTCAATCCTCTGATCGGAAGGCGAATACGAACACGGGGAGGGTACCCGACCTTTGGGCGGAGCATGTGCGGAGCGCCCCGCAGTTCGCGGCCCGGCTCGTTCTGGACTGAGTGGAGCGGAGGAGCGAAGCGGGGGAGCGGAGGGAGGGAAGAACGAGACTTTGGGGCCGCGAACCCGCCCGGAGCGTAGCGGAGGGCAAAATGTCTCAGCGTGTCCAGCAGTGAGGCCCGAATGTCCGAGGCGGAGTCGGCGATCGTGAGTGAACCCAAGACCCTCGGCGGGCGTGTGAAAGCGCTCCTGAGCGGTGGCATCGGCGCATTCGTGGTGGTCGGGGGCATCGGATTCCTGGTCGACGCGGGCACCTACAACGCGCTGGTGTTCTGGGGCGGCGACGGGCCGATGCACGACGCGCCCGTGCCGGCGAAGATCATCGCGATTCTCACCGCCACCGTGGTCACCTATTTCGGCAACAAATGGTGGACCTATTCCGATCACGAGAGCGGCAATAACGGCCGTCACATAGTCGTATACGCACTTCTCAACGTGATCGCCATCGGCTTGCAGGCGGCCTGCCTCGGCTTCTCCCGCTATGTGCTCGGACTGGACAGTCCCTTGGCGGACAACATCTCTGGCACCTTGGTCGGTCAGGCCGTCGCCATGGGGTTCCGTTACTGGGCATACGGGAAATTCGTCTTCACCGGCAGCCGGGAAAATCGGGAGTGACGCGGGTTCGCGCTGACGCGGGGCAAGCGCATTGATATCCTCGGCCCGCCGAGCGTGACAGTGGGAGTGCGACCACGTCGGGTGTGCCGGTGTCTGTTGTGTATTCGAGGGATGTCGAGGAATTCATGGACGCGTCGGCTGGCCAAGCCGTGACCGAGATCAACGACCGGCAGACCGCCGGAGCTCCGGCGACGCTACGTGCCGACCACGCCGCGCCCGAGCGGCTGGTGCTGGCCCGCGGCGTCTTCACCGGACCCGCGCCGAAGATCAGCGATGAGCTGTACGCGGTCGTCAAGGGCGGCAAGGCGCGCCGGGAACGGCTGAGCCTGCAGCTGGACAAGGGCGCGCACGCGCACACCAATACCTACTTCGGGCGCTTCGCGGCCAGCTACTGGCAGCGCTGGACCAAGGTCACCGAGGTCGAGGTCGCCATGACGCTCGAGGTCGGCGGTAAGACCAAGGTGCGGCTCGCCGCCTCCGATATCGCCGGGCATCGGCGCGTCGTCGGCACCGCCGAGGTGCGCGAGAGCGGGCGCGTGGTGCTGGCCGCGCCGCTGGACATGTACATCGACGGCGGCGCGATGTGGGTGGAGATCGACGCCATCGGCGGCGAGGTCACCGTCAGCGATCTGGCCTGGACCGCGGCCGCGCCCGAGCAGGTGCGGCCGGTGGCCATCGCCATCTGCACCTTCAACCGGGCCCAGGACTGCGCGCACACCGTCGCCGCGCTCGCCTCCGATCCGACCGTGCTGTCGCTCATCGACGCGGTGTACGTGGTCGACCAGGGCACCGATCTGGTCGAGAACCAGCCGCTGTTCGCCGAGACCCAGCCCAAGTTCGGCGACAAGCTGCGCTACATCCGGCAGCCGAATCTCGGTGGGGCGGGCGGTTTCACGCGCGGCCTGTACGAGGTGTCGGCCGCCAACGAGCACGCCGACGTCATCCTGATGGATGACGACATCCTGTGCGAGCCCGAAACCGTCTTGCGCATGAACGCTTTCGCGAACCTGACCGTGGAACCCACCCTGGTGGGCGCGCAGATGCTGTTCCTGTTCAACCCCGACTACCTGAATGTCGGTGCGGAAGAGACGAATCTGGCCAAGCTGCGGCACGGCCAGAAGGTCTCCAAGGCGCTGCGCAACACCTCCATGCTCAAGAAGCATCAGGAACGGCGCGTGGACGCCGGCTACAACGCCTGGTGGACCTGCCTGATCCCGGCCGAGGTGGTCAAGCGGATCGGCCTGCCCGTCCCCATCTTCTTCCAGTGGGACGACGTCGAATACGGCCTGCGCGCCCGCGAGCACGGTTTCGTCACCGTCACGCTCCCGAACGCCGCGGTTTGGCACGCCGACTTCTACTGGAAGGACTTCGACGACTGGGCGCGCTACTTCTCCTCGCGCAACTCGCTCATCGTCTCCTCCCTGCACCACGATCTGGACCCCAAAGCCGTTACCCGCCAGCTCTTCCGGGAGATCGGCGAATACCTGGTCGGCATGCAGTACGGTCTGGCCCACACCACCCTGCAGGGCATCGAGGACTATCTGCGCGGCCCGGAAGCGTTGCGCGACGGCGGTATCGAGGCGCTGGCCAAGGCCCGCACCTCCCGCAACGACTACCCCGAGACCATCAAGCACCCGGTCTCGGCCACCGATATCCCCAACGCGCACCTGCATCTGCGCCGGGCCGGCGGCGAACCCAGCCGCCCCCTGCTCATCCTGTTCAAGCGCGCCCTCAACCAGTGGACCGGCCGCACCATCCCCGGCCCGGTCAGCGTCACCCGTGAGGACGCGCACTGGTGGCACATCGGCCTGTTCGACCAGGTCGTCGTCACCGACGCCTCCCAGTCGGGCGTCCGGATCCGCAAGCGCGACAAGGAAACCGCCCGCCGCCTGTTGATCCGCGCCTACCGCGTCCTCAAGCAGCTCCGCAAGGACCTGCCCAGCCTCCAGCAACGCTGGCGCGCGGCGCTGCCGGAACTCACCTCCCGTGAGAACTGGGAACGCCTCTACGGCATCGACCAGAAGTGACGTTCGAGCGGCCCGCGATCCGATGATCCCGGGCCGCTTGCCTTTTCACCGGCTCAGCAAGGTCCGGGTCGCGGCGGCGAGGTCTTCCTCCAGCCACTCGGGCAGGGTGTCCGCGTGGGCATGGCGGCGCAATGCCGCGTAGGGCAGATCCACCACGGCCCGGCTGACGGAGTCGATTTCGCGGGGTCCGTCCGAACCGAAGACGCCGCGCGCCACCCGGTGCAGCTGCTCGATGAGGGGCGCGTTCATCGTCGCGAGCCGGTCGCGGAATTCGGTGTCGGGGGCGCCGTCGAGCAGATCGCGGAAGCGCAGATTCAGCAGCAGCCGAGCGTCATCCGCGCATTCCCGGCCGAAGACGACCGAACCCACGGTCATGCCGACCGCGGCTTCCAGCGGGTCGTCGGTGTCCGTGCCCGCCATGACCCGCGACTGGAAGCGCTCCAGGGCGCGGATCCAGGCGGCGGTGAGCACGCCGTTCCGGTTGCCGAAGCGGTGATACAGCGTGCCCACCGGCGCGCCACTGGCCTCGGCGATGGCGGCGACGCTGGCCGCGCGCGGGCCGTCGCGCAGCACCAGCGTGCGGGCCGCGTCGAGGATCGTGTCCGTATCGTGCTTGCGAGGTGGCGCCATGTACTAGTACGTTCCTTCTATATGGAGCGTTTGCCCTATATCGATAGTCATTCCAGGGTAGTCACCGCCGATCCCGCGCACACCTGGGCTGCCCTGTTGCGCACGACCTGCAAGAACCCTGAAGATCTCAGCACACTGCCGCGCGGATTCGTGCTCGACGAGGCCGATCCCCCGCGACGATTGGTGGCGAAAGGGCGGCATTGGTTCTCGCGGTATCGGCTCACCTTCGAATTGGGCGAGGTGGAAGGCGGCCGCACCGAGCTCACCGCCATCAGTCACGCGGCGTTCCCGGGACTGCACGGGCGCGTCTACCGAGCGCTGGTCATCGGCAGCGGCGGGCACCGGCTCGTGGTGCGGGACATGTTGCGCCGCATCGCTGCAACCGCGGAAGCGAGCGCGGCGTGAATTCCGGGCCGCCGCGAGCCCGTCGGACTTGAAGCGGCCGGGCGTGAAGCACGCTCGGCCGCAGCGGAATCAGAGGAAAAGGTCCGTGGTCAGCGGCCCGTCACCCGGCGTCACCCGGTACTTGTCCAGATCGGTGATGCCGTGCGCGGCAAGGACTTCGTCGTCGATGAAGAAATTGCCGGTGGTGTCCTTGGCGGGTGAGGTGAGCACCAGATAGGCGGCATCGGCGTAGATGTCCGGGGTGCGGGAGGTGGAGACCATCTCGTCGCCGCCGAGCAGATTGCGCACCGCCGCCGTGGCGATGGTGGTGCGCGGCCACAGCGAGTTCACGCCGATCCCGTACTTGCGCAGCTCCTCCGCCAAACCCAGTGTGGTCAGCGACATTCCGTACTTGGCGATGGTGTAGCCGAGCGCGGTGCCCGCCCATTTCGGATCCAGGTTCAGCGGCGGAGACAAGGTCAGGATGTGCGGGTTGCGGCTCGCCTGCGCCGCATCCTTCAGCGCCGGAATGCACAGCTTGGACAGCAGGAAACTGCCGCGGCAGTTGATGTCCTGCATGAGGTCGTACTTCTTCATGGGCAGGACCTCGGTGGGGGACAGGTCGATCGCCGAGGCATTGTTCACCACCATGTCGATGCCGCCGAAGGTTTGAATCGTCCGCTGCACCGCTTCGGCCACCGCGCCGTCGTCGCGGATATCGCCGACGAATTTGAGCACGGTGCCGCCGGCCTGCTCCAGCTCGGCCGCCGCGGTGTGGATGGTGCCGGGCAATTTCGGATGTGGCGTATCGGTTTTCGCGATCAGCGTGACATTCGCGCCGTCGGCGGCCGCGCGTCTGGCGATCTCCAAACCGATTCCGCGACTGCCACCCGACATGATCATGGTCCGGCCCGCCAGCGGCTTCCGTGCATCGGTCATGGTCCGCTCCTGTTCTCAGGTTTCCCCCGCAATCGAGGGTAGTGCTGGCGCTACCACCGCGACGGGAGATCGCACTACCGGCAATTCGGGCGTGCGGGGCATGGGCGGCGCGGGCCCGGATTCCTAGGCTCGAAAGAGCCGGAGCACCCGGCCTGAACAGGAGGAATACCTTCCCATGAGGACTTTGCGGGGATACCGCGGCCGGATCGCGCTGGCCGGAATCGGCATGGCCGCCACGCTCGCGGCGGCGGCCTGCAGCACCGAGGTATCGGCGTCGGAGCCCGGCAAGCAGCAGTCGCAGACGCTGAACGAGGCCGTGGAAGCGGCGGCGCGCACCGGATTCCCGGGCATCCAGGTGGTGGTCAGCGGTCCGGACGGCACGCGCACCCTGACGGCCGGGGCGGGCGATGTGAGCACCGGCGCGCCGTTCCCGGACAACTCGCAGGTCCGAATCGGCAGCAATACCAAGACTTTCGTCTCGACCGTCATCCTGCAACTGGTCGCCGAGGGCAAGATCGACCTGGACGCGCCGATCGAGAAGTATCTGCCGGGCGTGGTGGCGGGCAACGGCAATGACGGCAACCGGATCTCGGTGCGCCAGCTGCTGCAGCACACCAGCGGACTGCCCGACTATCTGACCGCGGGCCCGGCCGATCCGCGCTGGGACCCGAGCAGTCCGATGGTGCGGGCCGATACCGAGCAGGCGCGCTGGACCGAACACCAGCCGGCCGATCTGGTGCGGGTCGCCATGAGCATGCCGCCGCAGTTCGAACCCGGCGCGAAGTCCGTGTACACCAATACCAACTACATCCTGGCGGGCATGCTCATCGACCGGGTCACCGGCAGCACCTACGCCGAGCAGATCCGCACCCGCATCCTGGAGCCGCTCGGCTTGCGCGACACCTACTTCCCCGAACCGCGCGAGACCGGCATTCGCGGCCCGCACGCACACGGCTACCAGAAGGTCGACGGCCAGCGGGTCGACTGGACCGAGCAGAACACCTCCTGGGGCGGCGCGGCCGGCGCCATGATCTCCACCGCGGCCGACCTGAACCGCTTCTTCACCGCCTTGACCCTGGAGGGCAAACTGCTGCCCGCCGCGCAGCTGGCCGAAATGCAGAAGACCGTGAGCTTCGACCGAATGCCCGGCGCCGGTTACGGATTGGGCCTGATCAAGCTGCCCTCCACGTGCGGCAAGACGGTGTGGGGCCACGGCGGCAGCATCCCCGGATTCGGCACCCGCAACGGCGTCGCGTCGGACGGCACCGCCGTCGTGGTCACGGTGAACGAGTTGCTGGACAGCGAAGCCGGATCCGTTGCGGTGCAGCAGGTATTCGACGCCGCGCTGTGCGGACGATGAGAGGAATCGGAATGCGTCGCGGTATTTTGTCGATCACCGCCCTGCTGACCATGGCCGGGGCCGTCGCCTGCGGAACCGGGAGCGAGCCCGCCGGCGAACCCATGGAGCGCTACACCGGTCAGCGACTGGAGTGGAAGGGCTGCGACAACGCCGCCCTGGATGCGGCGGGCGCGCAGTGCGCGGACGTCACGGTTCCGGTGAATTATGCCGAGCCGCAGGGGAAAACGATGACGGTGGCGATTTCCCGGATGCCGTCCACCGATCCGGCGCAACGGCGCGGGATCATGATGGGCAATCCGGGCGGCCCCGGCGGTCCCGGCCTCGATCAGATGATCGAGCTCAGCAAGGCCATGACCCCGGAGGTCCGGGCGCGCTACGACCTGATCGGCATGGACCCGCGCGGCATCGGGCGCTCCTCGGCCGTGAACTGCCAGTGGCCCACCGGATTCGGGCTGCGCTCCGGGGGCAATACCGCCGCGAGTTACGCGAAGAACGTCGCCGTGCAGTCCGATCTGGCGGCCCGGTGCGTGGCTGCCGAGGGAGATCGCCTGGTGCGCATCAACACTCGCGACACCGCGCGCGATATGGACCTGATCCGCGGGCTGCTCGGGGAGAACCGGATCAACTACTTCGGCACCTCCTACGGCACCTACCTGGGTGCGGTCTACGCCCAGATGTTCCCCGAGCGCACCGATCGCTTCGTCCTGGACAGCTCGGTCGATCCCTACCGCTACGGCCCCGTCGGCATGGTCCAGGACATGGGGCCCGTCAATGAGGCCGCCTTCGAGCTCTGGGCCGCGTTCACCGCCGCCCGCGACGCGGAATTCCGGCTCGGCGCGACCCCGGAAGCGGTGCGCGCCACCGTGATCGGCCTCATTCAGCGGTCCGGTGAACGCGCCATCCGCTACGGCGCTTTCGACCTCGACGATCAGACCTTGCCCATGGTGCTGTTCACCAAGATCGACGACCCGCGCAAGTACGAGGACCTGGCCATCACCATGCGCCAGATCGCCGACGCGGCCGCGGGCGCCGTCGTGGAACCCACCCCCGCGACCGAAGCCGCCCTGAAGGTCCTGCTGCACGCCGACCCGGCCGACGTCTCCCCGCAGATGGCCGTCATGTGCGGCGATGCCGGAGCTCCCCGCGACACCGCCTGGTACTGGACCAATATCGAAGCCGCCCGCTCCACCCAGCCCATCTTCGGCGCCCTGGCCAACAACATCACCCCCTGCGCCTTCTGGCCCGCGCCCGCCGAATCCCCCACGGTCATCGACAATTCCATCCCCATGCTGATCGTCCAGGCCACCGGCGACACCCGTACCACCTACGGCGCCGCCCAGGCCATGCACCGCGCCCTCAAAGGCTCCCGCATGGTCACCCTCGACAATGTCGCCATCCACAGCATCTACGGCAACTACCCCAACAAATGCGCCGAGGACGCCGTCAACACCTACTTCCGTGACGGCACCCTCCCGGCCGCCGACCTCACCTGCCGAGACGACAAGTGAGACCGGCCCGATGAGTACGAAAACCACAGCGCCCCGCCATATCCGGCGGGGCGTCGTGCTCCTGCTGCTGGTGCTGACGCGCCTGCTGGCCTGGGTCGTGCGCACCGTCGGCCTGGCGCTCGGCTACTGCGCGCGCCGGGTGCGCTCACGCATTGAGATAGGCGAGTACCGCCAGTACCCGGCGGTGCCCGGCTTCGTCGGCATGCAGTCCGAGCTTGGCGAAGATGCTCCGAATATGTTTCAGCACAGCGCCTTCCGAGACCACGAGGCGTTCGGCGATGGTCCCGTTGTCGTGTCCCTCCGCCATCAGGGCGAGTACTTCGCGCTCGCGAACGGTCAAGGCGGACAACGGGTCATCGGCTTTGCGCCGCACCAGGAGTTGCGAGATCACCTCCGGGTCCATGGCGGTTCCGCCCTCGGCCACCCGGCGCAGTGACTCCAGGAAGCGGTCTACCTTCCCGACGCGCTCCTTGAGCAGATAGCCCACCCCGCCCTGGCCGTCGCCGAGCAGTTCGGCGGCATAGCTGTCCTCGACCCACGCGGACAGCACCAGCACCGGCAGTCCGGGGTGAATCTCCCTGGCCCGCACCGCCGCCCGCAATCCGTCGTCGGTGAAGGTCGGCGGCATCCGCACGTCCACCACCACCGCGTCCGGCCGGTCCGCCGTCACGATCGCCAGGAAGTCCACGGCATTGTCGACCGCCGCCACCACCTCGATTCCGGCCGACCGCAACAACAACGCCAGCCCTTCCCGCAGCAGCGCGTCATCCTCGGCGATCACCACCCGCACGGCACACCCACTCCTGTCGTTCCGTCCGCCGCAGCATATTCCTTCCGGTCATCACAGTCCGCACGGCAGTTCCACTCGGACGAGGGTGGGCCCGCCGGGTGGGCTGGTCAGTACCATCCGCCCGTCCAAGGCCTCGGCCCGCCGCCGGATGCCCGCCAGCCCGCCGCCGTCGCTCTCGTGCGCGCCACCGTGCCCGTCGTCGCGCACCTCGACGGTCAGCACGGCCGCATCACCGCCGAGCGCGATCGAAAGATGTCCGGCCCCGGAATGTTTCGTCGCATTGGTGATCGCCTCGTTGATCACGAAGTACGCCGCCGCCTCCACCGCCGCCGGCCGCCGCACCAGCTCGCCCGTGCCACCGGCGAGTTCCACCGTGCACGGAATCGGACTGCGCGCCGCCAAGGCCGAGATCGCGCTGGCCAGGCCGCGATCGGCGAGCACCGGCGGATACACGCTGCGCACCACGTCCCGCAGTTCCGCCAGCGCCGCCGTCGCCGTGTCCTGCGCCTTCCGGACCATGTCGTCGGCCGCCCCCGGATCCCGCTGCCGCAGCGAATCGGCCAGCCCCAACTGCATGATCACCGCCGCGATCCGCGCCTGCGCCCCGTCGTGCAGATCCCGCTCGATGCGCCGCAACTCCGCCCCGTGCGCATCCAGGGCGGCCGCCCGCGTGGCCGTCAGTTCCGCCACCCGCACCGCCAGCCCCGCATCCGCCGACGGTCCCAGCAGCGCCCGCGCCACCTGCGCCTGCCAGCGCGCCACGGCCGGAATCTGCAAGGCCAGCCAGGCGGTCGGCAACCCCAGCAGCCCCGCCGCGATCGCCCGCGACCAGGAATTCGCCTCGAACCCGAACGTCACCAGCTGCCCGGCCGGCGCGGCCTGCCAGTACAGCGGAATGGTCAACTGCGCGATCGCGCCGATCGGCAGCGTGACGGCCAGCACGCCCAGCACGATCCCGGGCAGCACGTGCACCACCAGCCAAGCCACATCCCGCCGATTGGCCGGATCCCGCGCCACCGTGGCCAGCTTCGCCCCCAGCCCGCCCTCGAACGGCTCGTACCGCACCGTCAGCGGCTGCCCCAGCAACTTCCCGCTGCGCCGCCGGTCGAATTCCACCAGGGGCCGAATCAACCGCACCGCTTCCGGAATCGCCGGAATCCCGATCCCCACCAAACTCGCCGCCAGCACGATCAACAGCATGACCACCGCGATCAGCGCCAGCACCCCCGTGACCGTCCCCACCGCCAGATACGCCACCGCCCCCGGCAACAGCCGCAGCCGCGCACGCACCCACCCCCACCCGTGCACCGCCGCTCCATCCCGCTCCACCCACCGACCCTATCCCCGCCCACTCCACACCCCCCGCCACACCTCGACTGCTCTCGTAAAGACACATGTCCCACACAGAAAAGCACCCCGCCCGGACATCCGGACGGGGTGCTCGAAGGTGCCTGCCTCAGATCGGCCGGCCCACCGCCATGATCATGAAATCGGCTCGCAGCCGCTCGGCATCAGCCTGCCGGACGGCTCGTTCACTGTGATCCGCCATCCGCTGCAACGCGGCCTGGGCGAGCGCGGCTTCGAAGGCGAGGGCCTTGAGGGCGGCACGCAGATATGGTGCGCTCATCGCTTTCCTCCTCGTTCCTTGTACATACGACGCTGTGCTTTGTTGATGTCCTTCCAGACCTTCTTGCGCTCGGCGCGCAAGCGGTTGTCGGTCCGGGCGGCCATCCATTCGTTCTCGCGCGAGAGCTTGTTGTAGGAATCCAGCCGGCGCTGGGGGAGCGCCCCGGCGTCGATCGCCTCCCGCACCGCGCACCCCGGTTCGCCGTGGTGCCCGCAATCGGCGAAACGGCAAGCCGCGGCTAGGGATTCGATATCGCTGAAAGTGCGGCCGATGCCTTCGGCGGCGTCCCACAGACCCACCGAGCGCAACCCCGGGGTGTCGATGAGCGCCCCGCCGGTAGGCAGTGGACGCAGTTCGCGATGCACGGTGGTGTGCCGCCCGCGCTTGTCGCCGTCGCGAACCGCGTTGGTGGCGAACACTTCCGACCCGAGCAGCGCATTGGCCAGGGTGGACTTGCCCGCACCGGACGGTCCGATCAGAGCGACGGTGCCGTCCAGGACGGCGGTCAGCGTTTCCATGCCGAACCCGCTGGACGCGCTCACCGCGACCACGGTCGCGCCGGGCGCGGCGGCCCGCACCGCGTCGAGCGAAAGATCCGGTGCGAGATCGGCTTTGGTGAGCACCACCACCGGCTGCGCCCCCGATTCCCAGGCCAGCGCGAGCAGTCGCTCGATGCGCCCGAGATCCACATCGCCGTCGCCGGCCGTGCACACCAGCACGGTGTCCACATTCGCGGCCAGCACCTGCTCGGCGGAGCGGGCGCGGGAATCGGAATGCCCGGAGACGGCGGCCCGCACGATGGCGGTCCGGCGCGGCAGCAATCGCCGCACCATGCGACCCGAGTCGATGGCCACCCAATCGCCGGTGGTCAGGCCATTGATCTCGGAATTGGCGGGCGGGCACTGGGCCCGCACCACGGCCGCCGACAAGCGGCTCTGGTAATCAGCGGTGGGAAGTGGTGCGGCGACGTCGCATTCGCTGCGATCCATGCGGATCACACGCGCGGGAATCAGGTTGTCGCCGAGCAGCGGCAGGTATGCGGCGGCGAGCGCCGGGGTCCAGCCGTAAGGGGTGAGCAGGTCGAGGTCGACCGATGCCATTTCGAGGAGTCCTTCGTCGGGCCGAGCCCGAAGACGGACTCAGCGCGGGGAAATCGAGGTGGATACACGTGGTGCGCCGAAGCGCGCGGGCACGGCAATCCGCACAGTCGTCTTCACGAAATCCACCTCCTTCAACTCCCTCGAGTGCCACCGAACTCATGTGGTGGGCACGACGCCGATAAGAACGTCACTACTCTGACAGGCCGCCCCCGCCCGCCGCAACCGAATTAAATCCGGGCCTAGACCTGCGGTTTGTGGAACTGCTCGCGCCGCCCCTGGCGCTGCAGCCGCAGCCACTCCAGCAGCCCCGACGGGTTCTTCTGCTGGATCAGGAAGAACCATCCGAACCGGGCCAGCTCCTGCGGCAACAGCTTCCGCATCCCCGGCTGCGACATCAGGTACCCGCGATTGCGATAGGTGAAGTACCGCTTCACCGGATCGTCCGGGTACTGGGTGTGCATGCGCCCGCCCAGGATCGGCTTGAACTCCTCCGAACCATTGGGATGCAGGTAGGCGGTCTGCAGACAGGTGCCGAACGGCAGTCCGGACCGCACCAGCCGGCGATGCACCTCGACCTCGTCGCCGCGCACGAACAGCCGCAGATCCGGCACGCCGATCACGTCCACCGCCTCGGCGGAGATGAGCGCGCCGTTGAACAGCGAGGCGATGCCCGGCAGGAAATCCTCGTCGCCGAGCTCCGAGCGCAGCCGCCGCCACACCACGCCGCGGCGCAGCGGGAAGGCCAGCCGGTCCGGATCGTCGATATCGGCCACCACCGGCGACACCTCGACCAGTTCGTACTTCTTGGCGCAATCGAACAGCGTGGCAAGCACTTCCGGCCCGTCCGGCCGCCCGTCGTCGTCGGCCAGCCACACCCAGTCCGCGCCCATGGTCAGCGCGTGCAGCATGCCGAGCGCGAAACCGCCCGCGCCGCCCAGATTGTGTTCCGAACCGAGATAGGTGGATTCGATCGGCTGCTGTTTGACCAGCTCCCCGACCTCGGCCTCGTTGCCGTTGTCCACCACGATCAGATGGTCGATCTGCCGCGTCTGGGTGGCCAGCACCTTCAGCGATTCGGCGAGCAGTTCCCGGCGTTTATGGGTGACGACGATGGCGACAATGCGCGCATCGTCGGCGAAATAGGGTTTGGGCGACTCGCTCATGCGGGATTCCGTTCCGGTTCACGTTCACGTTCCAGATCCCGCAGCACCTGCGCCACGTGATCACCCGCCTCCGGGCCCTCGTAGGCTCGCACGACCTCCTCGATACCGCCGTGCATGCGCACATTGCCGTGGTCGATCCACAGCGCGGAATCGCAGAGCTGGGCGAGGAATTCGTTGGAGTGCGAGGCGAACACCAGAATGCCGGAGCGGGACACCAGCTCCTGCAGGCGGATTCGAGCCTTCTTCATGAATTCCGCGTCCACCGCGCCGATGCCCTCGTCGAGCAGCAGGATTTCCGGATCGATGGAGGTCACCACGCCCATGGCCAGCCGCACCCGCATACCGGTGGAGTAGGTGCGCAGCGGCATCGCGAGATATTCGCCCAGTTCGGTGAATTCGGCGATCTCGTCGATTTTGGACATCATCTGCTTACGTGTCTGCCCGAGGAACAGTCCGCGAATAATGATGTTGTCGTACCCGGAGATCTCCGGATCCATGCCGACGCCGAGATCGAATACCGGGGCCACCCGACCGCGAATCCGGGTGGAGCCGCGGGTGGGTTCGTAGATGCCCGAAAGCAGCCGCAGCAGCGTCGATTTGCCCGCGCCATTGTGGCCGACCAGACCGACCCGGTCGCCTTCCTTGAGCGACAGGTTGATATCGCGCAGCGCTTCGACGACCACCACATCGGACTGATTGCGCCCGATGGAACCGCCGGCCTTGCCCAGGAACGCCTTCTTCAGCGATCTGGATTTGGCGTCGAAGATCGGGAATTCCACCCACGCGTTCTGGGCCTCGATACTCACATGGTCTGTCATTGAGCCTTCACACCCAGTAGGGGACGCGGGAACGGTATTGCTTCATAGCCAGTATCGCGACTATCCAGCCGACGGCGGTGAAGGCCAGCACGATGGCCCAGTGCCGCCACACGATCGGATCACCCAGCAGCGGCGCGCGCACGATCTCCAGGTAGTGGTAGGTCGGCACCAGTTCGATCAGCCGCGCCCGCTCGCTGACCTGACCGCCTTGATCGTGCAGTACCTTCGCCGACCACATGACCGGGGTGAGCACGAACAGCATGCGGGTGAGCGAACCGAGGATCGGCGCGATATCGCGGTAGCGGGTGCTGAAGATGCCGAAGGCGATGGACACCCACATGGCGTTCAGGAACAACAGCAGGATCGCCGGGATCACGAGGAAGACCGACCAGTCGAGGTCGCGCCAGATCGCGAAACCCACCAGCATCACCAGATAGATGACCAGGTTGTGCGCGAAGAACAGGAACTGCCGCCACACCAGGCGATACACGTGCACGCTCAGTGCCGACGGCAGCTGTTTGATCAGGCCCTCGTTGGCGATGAACACGTCCGAGCCCTCGAGGATGCTGGCCTCGATCACATTCCAGACGATGATGCCGACCGTGACGTACGGCAGGTACTCGCGCAGCGGCTGGGCCAGCAGCGTGGCATAGAGCAGGCCGATGGCCGCCGCCTGCACCGCCGTGGAAATGGTGATCCAGAAGGGTCCGAGCACCGAGCGGCGATAGCGCTGCTTGATGTCCTGCCAGCCGAGCGAGAGCCATAGTTCACGCTGGCCGAATCCGTCGCGGAAGTCCTTGAACGCGCGACGGAAGGTCTGGGAGTCCGACACTAGAGGCACCGGTTCGGTATCCGTTCTAGCTTCGGCGGCAGCCGAGTCGGCGGGGGCAGCAGCAGGCACAGCACCCGACCTTATCTGTTCCGCCTCTCCGCGTCTTCAACGCCGGGCTTTCATCCGCCGACTGTCCTGCATGCGTGCCGGCGGTCGGGTTACCCCCCTATTTTGGGCGTACCCAGGGAGTTACCCCGACCGCTGCGAAATCAGTTGTCGCGTTCCGATCGGGCTCAGAGGTACTGGCCGCCCGAACTGCCCTGCTGCCGCGGATCCACATGCGTCACGCCGGGCGGGAGCGCCTGGCGCATTTGCTCGAGTTGGGCGCGGGCCGCCATCTGCTGAGCGAACAGTGCGGTCTGTATTCCGTGGAAGAGGCCTTCCAGCCAGCCCACCAGCTGCGCCTGGGCGATGCGCAGTTCCGCGTCGGAGGGAATCTGGTCCTCGCTGAAGGGGAGCGCGAGACGTTCCAGTTCTTCGCGCAGTTCGGGGGCGAGACCCTGTTCCAGCTCGCGCACCGAGGTCTTGTGGATTTCCCGCAGCCGGGTGCGCGCGGCGTCGTCGAGTGGGGCGTGCCGGACTTCCTCCAGCAGTTGTTTGATCATGGTGCCGACGCGCATGACCTTGGCGGGCTGTTCCACCATGTCGGCCAGCGTTTCTTCTTTTTCGCCGGTTTCGTCCGAATTATCCTCGCCGACAACCTGTCCGGTGAGCTCGACCGGTTCTCCGCTCGCACCACCCGGCAGCGCGCTCGCCGGAATCAGCAGTGGTTTTCCCTCGGGTCCGATCACCACAATGGATTCCGGTGTCCCATCCGATTGCGTCATGTTCCCCATCATGCCCTGTATGCCCCATCCGGCCTTCGGCTGTCGCGAGTATCGGCTCCGCCAAACACCCCACACCATTACCGCGCCCAGCCCCTTCCCTTTAGAGTGGCCAGCATGACTTACGACGTCGCAAGGGTGCGGGGCCTCATACCGTCCCTGGGCGACGGCTGGATCCACCTCGACCCGCAAGCGGGCATGCTGGTCCCGGATTCGGTATCGCGAGCCGTCTCAACGGGTTTCCGAACCTCCGCCTTCTCGCACACCAACCGGCACGGCGCGGCCAAACGCAGCGCCGCCATCCTGGAAGCGGCGCGCGAGGCGGTGGCGGACCTGGTGGGCGCGGATCCGGCGGGCGTAGTACTCGGACCCGACCGCGCGGTACTGCTGGCCTGGCTGGCCGAATCGCTGAGTTCCCGGCTGGGTCTGGGCACCGGAATCGTGCTGTCGCGCCTGGATGACGAAGCCAATGTCGCGCCCTGGCTGCGCATCGCCAATCGCTATGGCGCGCATGTGCGCTGGGCCGAAGTGGAGATCGAGACCTGCGAGATGCCGGCCTGGCAGTTCGAGGAGCTCATCGGCCCGACCGCGCGCCTGGTCGCGCTGACCGCGGCCTCGCCGATCGTCGGATCGGCCCCGGCCGTGCGGGTCGCGGCCGACCGGGTGCACGAGGTCGGCGGTTTACTGGTCGCCGACTGCTTCGGCGCCGCGCCGTACGCGCTCATCGATATCGACGAACTCAATGCCGACGTGATCGCGCTGAGCGCGCCCGCGTGGGGTGGCCCGCAGATCGGCGCGCTGGTCTTCCGTGATCCCGCGTTCCTGGACCGCATTCCGTCCATGTCCCTGAATCCCTATGCCAAGGGCGCGGAACGGCTCGAAGTCGGCGGGCACCAGTACGCGCTGCTGGCCGGGCTCACCACCTCCATCGACTATCTGGCCGGGCTCGACGAGCAGGCCAAGGGGACCCGGCGCGAGCGCCTGGAAGTCTCGATCACCTCGCTGCAGGACTACCACGATCAGCTCTTCGAGCATTTGATGTCGGTACTCGACGAGATCCCCAACCTGACCGTCATCGGCCGCGCTTCGACCCGCATTCCCACGGTCAGCTTCACCATCGCGGGCATGCAGGCGGAGAAGGTGTCGGCCAAGCTCGCCGACGCCCGCATCGGCACCCTGAGCGGATCGCACGGCGGCAGCCGGCTGCTGGACGCGCTCGGCGTCAACGACGAGGGCGGGGCCGTCACCATCGGCTTGGCCCCGTACACAACCAAATTCGAGATCGATCAGCTCGGTCGCGCCCTCACCGCGCTCGACACCTAGTCGCGGATCCGCAGAATCACCTTCCCGAACGATTCCGGGGAGTCGAGCAGTTTGTGCGCGGCGGCGGCATCGGTGACCGGCACTTCGGCCGAGATGACCGGCACGATGGTGCCGTCGGAGATCAACGGCCAGACATGCCGGCGCAGTTCGGTGATGATCTCCGCCTTGGAACCCTTGCCGTGTTCGGGGCGGCGGCGCAGGTTGGTGGCGTGGATCGCGCCGCGCTTGCCCAGCAGCGTGGCCAGGTTCAGTTCCGCCTTCACCCCGCCCTGCATGCCGATGATCACCAGATGCCCGTCCTCGGCCAGCACCTCCACATTGCGCTCCAGGTAGGCCGCGCCCATATTGTCGAGAATGATGTCCACGCCCGGATATTCGGCGTGCAGCACGGTCACGAAATCGTGCTCCTTGTAATTGATCGTGACCGTCGCGCCCAATTCCCGGCAGCGCTCCAGCTTGTAGTCCGATCCGGCGGTCACTGCCACCCGCGCGCCCAGCGCCCGCGCCACCTGGATGGCATGCGTGCCGATACCGCTGCCGCCGCCGTGAATCAGCAGCAAATGCCCCGAATGCATGCCCGCGGTCATCACCAGGTTGGACCACACCGTGGCCGCCACCTCCGGTAGCGCCGCAGCGGCCGCCAGGTCCAGGCCCTCCGGCACCGGCAGCACCTGGGTCTCCGGCACCAGGACCCGCTCGGCGTACCCGCCGCCGGACAGCAGTGCGCACACCTTGTCGCCTTTGCGCCAATCGCGCACTCCGGCACCGACTTCCGCGACCACACCCGAGCATTCCAAGCCCAGCGTCTCGCTCGCCCCCGGCGGCGGCGGATAGAAACCCTGCCGTTGCAGCAGGTCCGCGCGGTTCACCCCCGCCGCCACCACATCGATCAACACCTCACCCGGCCCGGGCGCGGGCAGATCGTCCACCTGCGCCCACTTCATCACCTCGGGCTCACCGAAACCGTCCAGCGTCACCGCATACATGAATTCGAGCCTACGACCCGCGCCCGGCGATTACTGTCAGGCAAGGCTCGGGGAGGGCACAGCATCCTGTCAGCTTTTCCGGGCATCGTGGAATTACGGCCGACAGACAGGAGATTCCATGATCGGCATCATCACCACCCTGGCCGCCCTGACCATTCTCACCGTCATGGCGATATCGGGTTCCGTCGCGGCGCATTCGCCGCGCGCCCTCGTTCGCGTCCGGCGCAGGTGATCGCGGACTACCGTTTGCCTGCATGAGCAGTTTCGTCGATTTCCAGAACGAGATCTACCTGCAGGGCCTCGCCGGCGTCGTCCCCGCGCTACCGATGACCGCGGCCGGACTGGAGCAGCGGGCCCGGGAAGTTCTGGAACCGGCCGCGTTCAATTACGTATTCGGCAGCGCGTCCGCGGAACGGACCGCGCACGCCAACCTCGCCGCGTTCGAGAAATACCGGCTGCTGCCGCGGGTGTGGCGGGGCGCGACCGCGCCCGGTGCCCGGGACCTGTCGGTCGAAGTGCTCGGAACCCGGCTCGCCGCACCGATTCTCACCGCGCCCATCGGCGTGCTGGGCTTGCTGCACGAACAGGGCGAGACCGTGGTCGCCGACGTGACCCGGGAGCTCGGCATCGGCATGGTGCTGTCCACCGCCGCCTCTTCCACCATCGAGGACGCGGGCGCGGCGGCGGGCGACTGGTGGTATCAGCTGTACTGGCCCAATGACAACGAGCTGGCGCGGTCCTTCGTGGAGCGCGCCGAGAAGGCCGGGGCCAAGGCGATCGTGGTGACCGCCGATACGCCCAGCCTGGGCTGGCGGCCGCGCGATCTGGCGCTGGCGCACCTGCCGTTCCTGCAGGGCAAGGGCATCGCCAACTATCTGTCCGATCCGGTCTTCCGGGCCAAGCTCGCGACTGCGCCGGAGGAGTCCGAGGACGCCATGCGCGCGGCCGTCCTCACCTGGGTCGGACTGTTCGGCAATCATTCGCTGCGCCCCGCCGATATCGCGAAACTCCGTGACTGGACCGAACTTCCGATCGCGGTCAAGGGCGTCCTGCATCCCGATGACGCCCGCCAGGTGGTCGACGCCGGCGCCGACGCGGTGATCGTCAGCAATCACGGCGGCCGCCAGGTGGACGGGGCCGTCGGCGCGCTCGACGCCCTCCCCACCATCGTCGCCACCGTCGGCGATCGCGCCGATGTGCTCTTCGATTCCGGCATCCGCACCGGCTCCGATGTGATGATCGCGCTCTCCCTCGGCGCGAAAGCCGTCCTCTACGGCCGCCCCTGGGCCTACGGCCTCGGCCTCGCCGGCCGCGACGGCGTCAAGCACGCGCTGCGCTGCCTGCTCGCCGATTTCGATGCGGCCATGGGCCTTTCGGGCTGCACCGCCGTCACCGAACTGAGCCGCACGATGATCTCCAGCTTCCGCTGAAGACGCCCCCGGACGGGTGCGCCCGCACCGCTAGAATCAGGTTGTGGCGGTCGATTCCGGGGGCCGATCCCTGGCTGAACCGAGGTGGCTCACCCCGGAACAGCAGCGCGCCTGGCGGGCCTACATGGACGGCAGCCAGCGGCTGATGGCCGATCTCAATCGCCAGCTGCAACGCGACAGCGACCTGTCCTTCGCCGACTACCGCATCCTGGTCAAGCTCTCCGAAGCGCCCGGCCGGGCGCTGCGCATGAGCGATCTCGCCGACGGCGTGCTGTCCTCGCGCAGCCGCCTCACCCATCAGATCCGGCGGATGGAAGCCGAGCGCATGGTGCGCCGCACCGCCTGCGAGGACGACGGCCGCGGCGTGCTGGCCCAGCTCACCGACGAGGGCCTGCGCCGATTGCGCGCCGCCGCCCCCGGGCACGTCGCCGCCGTCCGCCGCTTCTTCGTGGACCTGCTCACCCCGCAGCAGCTGGCCGCCGTCGCCGCCGCGCTGGATCTGGTCAATCTGGCCGCCGATCACCGCTCGGCCGCCAGGTCGGACCAGGATTTCGACTGAGGTCCGGAGAGCGGGCGCGGGACCGATCGAAGCCCGCTTTCCCATCCGCTAACATCGAACCCCTGGAAGCGTGGCAGAGCGGCCGAATGCAATCGCCTTGAAAGCGATCGTCGTGAGAGCGACCGGGGGTTCAAATCCCTCCGCTTCCGCCAATTCCAAACGATGAGGGTGTGTTTCGTGCGCGGTTGGATCGGAATGGGGCTGGCCGTCGCGGCACTGCACATCATCGGCTGGGGGATGTTGCTGTTCCTGGTCGTCCCCGGACACTACGAAGTGCAAGGCGCGGTGTTCGGGGTCGGCCTCGGACTCACCGCCTACACCCTCGGCATGCGGCACGCCTTCGACGCCGATCACATCGCCGCCATCGACAACACCACGCGAAAGCTGGTGGCGGAGAACGGGCGCGCCAAGACCCACACCGTCGGCTTCTGGTTCGCGCTCGGGCATTCCACCATCGTGTTCGTCATGGTCGGGCTGCTGGCGCTGGGCGTGCGCGCGCTGGCCGGGCCGCTGGAGGACGACGACTCGGCGCTGCAACGCTGGACCGGGCTGTGGGGGACCAGCATCTCCGGCAGCTTCCTGATCCTCATCGGGTTGCTGAATCTGGTGTCGCTGATCGCCATCTGGAAGGTGTACCGGCGCATGCGCGCGGGCAGCTTCGACGAGGCGCGGCTGGAACGGGAACTGGAATCGCGCGGCCTGCTGAACCGAATCCTCGGGCCGGTCATGAAACTGGTGCGCAAGCCCTGGCAGATGTATCCGGTGGGGCTGCTGTTCGGGCTCGGCTTCGACACCGTCACCGAGGTGGGCCTGCTGGTGATCGCGGGCGGCGCGGCTGCCACCGGTTTGCCGTGGTACTCGATCGTGGTGCTGCCCATACTGTTTTCGGCGGGCATGGCGCTGTTCGATTCGCTGGACGGCTCTTTCATGAGCTACGCCTACGACTGGGCGTTCGCGCGGCCGGTCCGCAAGATCTACTACAACCTGGTGATCACCGGGCTCTCGGTGGCGGTGGCGCTGCTCATCGGCACCCAGGAGATCATTTCGATCTTCGTCGAAAAACTGGACATCACAACGGGTTTGATGGCCTGGATCGGCAACCTCGATCTCGGCCACCTCGGCTTCATCATCGTGGGGCTGTTCCTGGGCACCTGGGTGATCGCCGTGGCGGTGTGGCGACTCACCGATATGGAGACTCGCTGGGAAAGAGACCTCGCCGCCGACTGATTCCATCTGGCACCATGGCAGCGTGGATCGCCGCCGTGTTGCACGGCGTCGCCTGGCCGGCGCCCTCGCCTGGGCCGCACTGTTGACCGGTGCGGCCGTTCTCTCACCCCCGCATGCCTTCTCGGAGCCGCCGGTGGAATCCGGCTCCAACGAGGAGTCGCCGCCCGCGGTCGATCCCGTGCACCCGTCGCGGGCCGCCATCCGCAGCATCTCCAACATCACCGAACGGCTGCTGCACGTCGAGGTCGCCTCGCCCGCCATGGGCAGAACCGTGGAAATCCAAGTGCTGCTGCCGGATCGGCGCGACGAGCCCAGACCGACCGTGTACATGCTCGACGGCCGCGCCGCCTCGCCCGAGGCCAACAACTGGACCGCGCGCGGGGGAGCGCTCGAGTTCTACGCCGACAAACCGGTGAACGTCGTCTTCACCCTGGGCGGCCCCGCCAGCTACTACACCGACTGGCTGCACGCGGACCCCAAACTCGGCACCAATCGCTGGGAAACCTTCCTCACCCGCGAACTGCCGCCCCTCGTCGACTCCCGCTTCGGCGGAAACGGGGCCAACGCGCTCGCAGGCGTGTCCATGGGCGCCGAGGCGGCCATGATGCTGGCCGTGCGCGCCCCGTGGCTGTATCGCGCCGTGGCGGCCCATTCCGGTTGTTACGCCATGAGTTCCGATTTCGGGCAGGCGCAGGCGCGGGCGGTGGTCGGCACCTTCGGCGGGGATCCGGACAATATGTTCGGGCCGTCGGACGATCCGCAGTGGGCGGCGCACGATGTGATGGCGCTGGCGGAACAGTTGCGCGGCAAGGCCATCTACCTGTCGTCGGGCAGCGGGTTCCCCGGCGAGCACGACATCCAGGGCAACCCGGACTTTCGCAATGCCGTCATGTTCGGCGGGCCGATCGAGGCGGGCGCGGCCATGTGCACCCGCCAATTCGCCGACCGGCTGGCGCAATTGGGGATCGGGGCGAACGTGAACCTGCGCCCCACCGGCACCCACTCCTGGCCCTACTGGACCGACGAGCTGCCGCGCTCCTGGCCGACCTTGGCGGCAGGGCTGGGGATCGCGTAGACGAGGGTCAGTTCGCGAAGCGCGCGACCACAGCCGGGTCGGTCGCGAAAGCGAGGAAGAAGTCGTTCTCGTGGCTGTCGCCCGCGGTCACGCGCACGCCGTCGGCGCCGTACGGCCGCACGATGACGCCCGCCTCGGTGCTGGCCGCGCCGAATTCGGCGCTCTTGTCACCGAGCGGCAGCCAGACGAAGTTCGCCTCGCTGCGCGGCACGGTGTAGCCCGCCGCGATCAGCGCGTCCCGCATCCGATCGCGTTCGGCCACAACGGCGTCCGTGCGCTCCAGCAGCTCGTGCCGTGCTTCCAGGGATGCGATGGCCGCCGCCTGCGCGACCCGGCTCACGCTGAACGGGATGTGCACCTTCATGAGCGCGGTGATCACCTCGGGCGCGCCGACCGCGTAGCCGACGCGCAGCCCGGCCAGCCCGTACGCCTTCGAGAAGGTCCGCAGCACCAGCACATTCGGCCGGTTGCGGCCCAGCTCCACGCCGTTCGGGAAGTCCTCGGCGGGAATGCGCACGTATTCGTAGTACGCCTCGTCCAGCACCACCAGCACGTTCGACGGCACCGCATCAAGGAACTTCTCGATGGCGGCCCGGCCGTGCGCGGTGCCGGTCGGATTGTTCGGATTGCACACGAACACAACTCGGGTGTTCGGCGTCACCGCCGCCGCCAGCGCGTCCAGATCGTGCGCGTAACCGTGGTCCAGCGGAATCTGCACCGCGGTCGCCCCGGCCACCCGGGTGACGATCGGGTACGCCTCGAACGAGCGCCAGGCGAACAGCACCTCGTCGGTCGGCGCGCCACAGGTGATCTGCACCAGCTCCTGGCACAGCGCCACGCTGCCGCAGCCCGCCGCCACGTTCTCGACCTCGACGCCCACGAATTCGGCGATGGCCGTCCGCAATTCGACGGCGGCGTTGTCGGGATAGCGATTGGACAGCTCGACGGCCTCGGCGATCGCCTTCGTCACCGACGGCAGCGGCGGGAAGGTGGTCTCATTGCTGGCCAGCTTGACCGCGCCCGGCTGGGTGCGGCCGGCCACGTACGCCGGAATGGCCTCGAGATCCGGGCGGATGTGCGCGCTCACCCCTCCACCCTAAGCGGCGCGCGGGATGTGCTGGCGCCGAGCCTGGTCGGCGGCTGCCCGATGCTGCCGACGGGATAGCCGGAACCGGCACGCCGCCGAAAAATATCCGGATTGCCCGTCGTGCCGGAATATTTATCCCGAACTTTACCTAGCATCACTACTCTGGCGTTATGTCGGGCGTTTACCGAGATCTAGCTCCTGTGCACGACACCACCACGGTCCCGGTCATGGTGCTCGAACCCGAGGGTCACGCCCGCGGCGGCATCGTGGTGCTGCACGAATCACGCGAATTCACCGAGCCATTGCTGGAGCTCATGCGCGCGCTGGCCGACGACGGCTGGACCGTGCTGGCCCCGGATCTGTTCCATCGCGACAACGGCACCATGCCCGAACGCGTCTTCGGCTCCGATCTGATCGAGGATTTCGACGCCTGCTTCGACTGGCTCACCGGACGCGGCGTCTTCCGCGACTGCATCGGCGTGCTCGGCTTCGACTCGGCCGGCACCGCCGCCGCGCTGGTCGCCACCGATCGCCGGGTCGGCGCGGTGGTCAGCGTCGCGGCCCCCGGCATCGAAACCCCGCTCACCCCACAGGCCGTCGCCCTGCTGGCCGCCGCGCCCACGCTGAAAGCCCCGTGGCTGGCCCTGTTCGGCGCCGACGACCCGCGTACCCCGCCCGAGCAGATCGACCGCCTGCGCGACGCCGCCGCCCGCGCCGACGTCGCCACCCTGGTGGTCACCTACCCCGGGCTGCACCACCGCCCCGACCATCCCGGTTTCGAGCCCGCCCCGCACGAGGACGATTCCACCCTCGACGCCCAGACCCGCATCTTCGATTGGTTCGACTCGCACCTGCGCTGACCAGCCGATTTGGCCTATTGGTCACCCGCTGTGTAATCTTCTGTCCCGGCGGTTCGAAAGGACCGGCGCCCTCGCAAGAAGGCAACCAGGAGGCGTGCCAGAGCGGCCGAATGGGACTCACTGCTAATGAGTTGTCCCTTCACGGGGACCGGAGGTTCAAATCCTCTCGCCTCCGCCAAGCCAGGCTCGCCTGGTGTAGTACAAAATGAATAGCCATGCGCCCGTAGCTCAACGGATAGAGCATCTGACTACGGATCAGAAGGTTAGGGGTTCGAATCCCTTCGGGCGCACAACAAAAGGTCCCGCACTCTCAGAGCGCGGGACCTTTTCGCTTGCGTCACATCGCCTTTCGGCCGCCTCAGGGCGGCCGTGAGCTATCTCACCCGGCCGCCCCTCGTCATTCCGGCATGCTCTCAGCCGGAATCCACACGCTCACTTCCAAGCCGTCAGGTCCGGCAGGTCGCCGGTGAGGTCCTCGCCCTTGGACCGCCCGATCAACCACGCGGCCAGCGCGGCGGCCGGACCGGTGATGGTGGTCGCGCCCGGGCCGGTGGTGCCGGTGTAGCCGGTATCGGTCGCGTGCACGGTGAAGCCCGGCCCGGCGAGGGCGGCGCGGTCGGCCACGGACTGGGGGAGCAGGCGGGACAGGAACGCCTCGGACCAATCGGCGGGGGTGTAGTCCAGCGCGAGGTCCACGTGATGGATCTCCACCTCCAGCAGGCGCATCCAGGGCACCTTGGTGGCGGGGATCTCGCCGCCCTGGCGGTTGCGGACGATGGTCGGCCAGCGGTCCTCGGGCATCACGCGGGCCAGGGCCAGCCAGCGTTCGGCCGAGGCGGCCAGGTCTTCCAGTTGATCGCGCAGGGGACGCGGGGCGCCGGCTTCGATATCGGCCTCGCGCAGGTAGGCGCTGGCGTACTGGGGCGTCTCGATGCCGGTGCGCGCCCAGAGCAGCAGGTTCACCAGGCTGTCGGCATTGCGCGAGAGATGCGCGAGCACGTGGCCGCGGGTCCAGCCCGGCAGCAGCGACGGCTCGACCAGGTCGGCGTCGGTCAGTTTGCCGGCGGCTTCGAGCAGGCGCTCGGTCGCGGCGGCGACGGTGTCGAGCTGAGTGGCTATGCCGGTCGATTCCGGTGCGTCGCTGGTCACCTTCCCGACCGTACCCGGACACCGGATCAAACGCCGGATGATCCCGGGCGGTCCGCGCGGTGTCCGGAATCCCGTTCCGCCACAAAGATTTGCACGGCCAGCGCGATCAACCAGAGCGACATGGCGCCCACCTGGATGCGCTGGGCGATGCCGAGGCCGTAATTGCCGGACAGGTTGTCCGCGATCAGCATCCACGCCGTCACGATGGAACCGATGATCAGGATCCACAGGCCGGTGTGCCGCAGGATGGGCCAGCGCTTGTACTTGAACGCGGCCACGCTGAACGCGATCATCGCGGTGTAGATGGAGAACACCGCGAGGGTGCTGGTCAGCGCGTGCACCTGGTGCAGCTGTGGGAACAGGCCGGTGTCCACATAGCGGTTCGGATCCTGTTGCTGTAGCGGCATCTGCGCGTCCGCGATGGTCGAGGCGCCGAAGCAGGCCAGCGCGATCCAGCCGATGTTCGAATACAGCCGCCGCGAGAACAGCAGCAGCCCGCCCAGGCCCGCCACCACCAGCAGCGCACCCGCCACGGTGTCGCCGGTGGTGAACACCCAGCGGAACGGCGCGCCCTTCTCCGCCAGCTGGCTCAGGAAGGTGTTGGTGGGGTCACTGGTGATGGGCAGGACGAACTCCAGCACCCACGAGGAGTAGCCGACGCCCGCCAGTCCGATCAGGATCGCCACGCACCAGCGCGCTACCTTGCGCCACCGCGGGGTATGCGTCGGTTCGCCGGTCGCGGTCTTCGCCTGTTCCTGGGTTGGCATCATCGCCGGGCTCGCTTTCGCTGACGTCACTCGCTCTCGCTGCACTCAGCCGGTCGCATCGCACACTCGGTCGCTCGTTTTGCACACTCGGTCATCGATAACGCACTGCCCGCAGTCATCGTTCCGGACTGGTCGGACGGTCCGGCGCTTCTTCCATAATGGCTCATCCGCGCACCTGCTCGCCGCGACCGAGTTCACAGCGCGTCGGTCACCAGGTCGGCGGCGGTATCCGGCCGCTCGTGCTCCCAGATCCGCACCACGGTCCACCCGGCGGCGATCAACCGGGCATCGGTATCGCGATCGCGGGCCACATTTCCCGCCAGCTTCGCCGCCCACCATTCGGCATTGTTCTTCGGAAACGTCGCGTGTTCCGGGCAGCTGTGCCAGAAACAGCCGTCCACGTAGACCGCGACCTTGCGGCGCGGGAACACGATGTCCGCCCGCCGCCGCATGCCCGGAATCGGCGCGCGATCCACGAAGAACCGCTTGCCCCGCCGATGCAGCTCCCGGCGCAGCGCGAGCTCTGGCTTGGTCCCCACGCGCCGCTGCTTGGCCATGCGCGCACTGGTCGCCGCGTCGGTGACCGGACGTCCGCTCATCCCGCGCGCCGATCCATCGGATCGGTCCGGATCGGGTCCGGTCGCGGGGTGCGGCATACCTCTCCTGCCTCTCGCACGGACCGCCGCCTACGACTCAGGCGGCCTCGCGGGGGAATCCTCCCATCCGGTCGAGGTGGTTCTCCACGTCGTCCAGGAATCCGGGCGGGAAGCGCAGCGACCCCATACGGGTGCGGCGCAGGAAACCGGCCGTGGCACGGGCCGAGAGCAGGCGGGAGTCGTCGAGGAACCAGCGCAGGTCCTCGTAAGGGGCGTGAACGGGCCAGGTGGACACCGGAACTCGCATGCGGACGCCGTCGCGGCCCCAGGCGGCGGTGGGCCAGCCGCGCCCGGTGAGCGGTTCGCCGTCGGGGTAGGGGTCATCGGCGGGGTCGGCCAGCCGCGAACCGATCCAGTCGGCCATGCGCACGCTGACCGCATTGCCGACCAGCTTCCATCGATGGCCCGGGCGGACGCCGGGGACGGCCAGCGCGGGCGCGGTCCAATCGCGGTCGAAGCCTTGCAGGCGTTCGGTATCGGTGAGGCCGGGGGTGACGATCTCGCCAGAGGGGAGGCGCACCGCGGGCGGGCTCGCGATGCCGAGCGCGGAACCGCCCTTCAGGGTCGGCACGGCATTGACCGCCCAGCCCAGCCCGCGCTGCCCCTCGGTCCAGTAGAAGCCGCACGGATCGTGCGCGGGATCGCCGACGGTGCGCGGCCCGGCATCGCAGCCGAAGAGCACCGGGCGCGGATCCTCGGTGCGCGAGGCCAGCATGAGCACCCGCTCGCGGCGCTGCGGCAGCCCGAACGCGCGGGCGTCCACCACCCGGTAGGCCCAGGTGTAGCCGAGTTCCTCCAGCGCGCCGGTGATGTGCCGCATGGCCGCCCCGCTGCCCAGCTGCAGCATGAACGGCACATTCTCGATGAGCAGCCAGCGCGGCCCGCGCTTGCGCCGCACCAGCCGGAACACCTCGTCCACCAAACCCGAACGCGCCCCGGTGATTCCGGCGGTGCGGCCGGCCTGCGACAGGTCCTGGCAGGGGAATCCCGCGGCCACCAGTTCGGTGCCGGCGGGCAGCGCGCGTAGTCGCTTCACATCGGAATGCAAGGGGACGTCCGGGAAGTGCGCGGCCAGCACCGCCTGTGCGCCGGAATCGATCTCGCACAGCAATTCACTGCGCCAGCCGTGTGCGGCGAGCCCGAGCTCCAGTCCGCCGATGCCGGCGAACAGGCCGACCATCCGCGCGCCCGTCACTTCAGTCCCTTTCACCCCGGGTCCCCTGATTGCCTCGAGTACGTTACTCGAGTTGCGGCGCAACCATCGCGATCAACACCGGGCACAACGGACCTACCAGGCATAACAGGGAATAAATCCCGCCGCGTGCGGACCTCCGGCGATACCGATCGGCGCGCGCTGTGATCCGAGGCGCGCGGTGCCGCGTGCGCGCGAGCGGGCGCACACCTGCACGTACGGTATTAGGCGTGACGGAGAGCGGGAGCGAGGAATCGAAGCCGGCGGCGCCCAAGTGGCCGGCGATTCTGACCTGGCGGGCGCACAACGCGTCCCGCATGGAGTCGGTGCGGGTGGTGCTCAGCGGCAATCGGATTCGCGCCGCCGGCCGCATCATCGCCGGTGAATGCGAGGACCATCCCGCCTTCAGCGCCTCCTACGACCTGGTCACCGACGAGAACGGGGTGACCCGCCGGCTCTCGCTGCGCAGTACCCTCGCCACCGGCGAACGGCACGCCTCGATCGCGCGCGACGAGGAGAACTACTGGCTGATCGACGCCGGAAACACCCACGTGCGCTCCACCTTCGGCGGGGCGCTGGACGTGGACGTGGTGCTCAGCCCGTTCTTCAATACGCTGCCCATCCGCCGCTACGGGCTCGGGCACGCCAGCGAGGACGTGCAGGTGCCCGTCGTCTACGTCCGGCTGCCGGACCTGCTGGTGCAGGAAGCCAGCCTCACCTACAGCAGCGGGGCCGACGGCATCCACGTGCTCTCGCCCGTCTCCTCGGCCACCGTCACGGTCGACAACGACGGGTTCCTGCTCGACTACCCCGGCCTGGCCGAGCGGATCTAGCCGAGCGCTTCGAGGACCCCACCGCGGCGTCCGGCATCGGCGAGGCGCGCCAGCCAATCCTGGTCGCCGGGGCGGATATCGGTGATGGCCCAGCGCTGGTTGTCGTCGTATTCGACGCGGCCGTCGTGGCCGGCCTCGACCAGCTGGGCGATCTCGCCGCGGTCGCGCAGGCTGTCGCGGGCGTCGTTCAGCACGCGCAGCGTGTCTTCCAGGACCTCGAGCAGCGCGGCCGCATTCGGCTCGCAGATGGCGCGCACCAGGTCCGGGGCGGTGGCCGCCACCCGGGTGCCGTCCCGGAAGGATCCGGCGGCCAGGCCGAGCGCCAGTGGGCCGCCGTTATTGCCCTGGATGGCGAGGGCTTCGGCCAGCACGTGCGGCAGGTGCGAGATGCGCGCCACGGCCTTGTCGTGCTCCTCGGACACCACCGGCACCACCACCGCCCCGCAGTCCAGCGCCAGCCGCGCCACCCGGCTCCAGGTTTCGGCATGCGTATCGGGGTCCACGCTCACCGCCCAGGCCGCCTGCTTGAACAGATCGGGATCGGTCGCCGCCCAACCCGATTCGTTCGTCCCCGCCATCGGATGGCCGCCGACGAAACGCGCACCCAATTCGTGCCGGTGCACGGCCGCGCGCACCGGCGCTTTGACGCTGACCACATCGGTGAGCGCGCAGCCGGGCGCGAAGCTCTTCACATCCGAGAGCACGGTGTCGAGGGCCGGCATCGGGACCGCGAGCACGATCAGCGCGTCGCTTTCGGCGGCGCGCCGGAGCACCGCCTCCACATCGCTGATCACGTCGTATCCGTCGGCGCGCGCGGCGCTCGCCCCCGCCTCCGATCGATTGAACCCCCACGCCCGATAGCCCGCGGCGGCCGCGGCGCGCAGCACCGATCCACCGATCAAACCGGTACCGAGGACACAGACAGCTGCTTTCGGATGGCCCGTCATGCGATCAGATTCGCATACGACTTCAACATTTCCCCCGAAGCGGACTACCGTTGCGGCCATGGCAGCACAACGCTCGAGCGCGAACAGGGCGGCGTCGGAAGATTACGACGACGTGGAAGGGTTCGCAGTGGCGGTTGTCCGCGAGGAAGCCAACTGGAAAGTGACGCCCCTGACCTCGGCGGCACTGCACAGTCTTTCCGAAGCGGAGGATGAGTTGCGAGCTTTGCGAAGCTCCGGCGCGGTCTTCGGTCTGCTCGACATCGACGACGAGTTCTTCATCATTCTGCGTCCCGCCCCCACCGGCAGCCGCATCCTGCTCTCGGATGCGACGGCCGCCATCGACTACGACATCGCCTACGAAGTCCTCGAGCAGCTGAATGTCGAAGTCCCCGATATCGATCCGGACGACCTGGACGACGTCGACCCCTGGGAGGAAGGCGACCTCGGCGTCCTGGCCGATCTCGGCCTGCCCGAACCGGTGCTGGCCGTCATCCTCGCCGAAACCGATCTCTACCCCGACGAACAGCTCGGCATGATCGCCCAGCGCCTCGGCTTCGCCAACGAATTCGCCGCGGTGCTGGACAAACTGCCCAGGTGACCCCGGTCGGCGCCGACGAGGCCATGATCCGCGCGGCGATCGCAGCGGCCCGCACCGCCGATCCGCGCGATGTCCCCGTCGGCGCGGTCGTCTTCGGCCCGGACGGCC
>NZ_BDCD01000022.1 GCF_001613325.1 Nocardia yamanashiensis NBRC 100130
GATAGACATGGGCGTACGCGTAGGCGTCGTCGGCGCGACCGGTCAGGTCGGCGCCGTCATGCGGAAGCTGCTGGAGGAGCGCGACTTCCCGGCCGACGAGGTGCGGTTCTTCGCGTCCGCGCGCTCCGCCGGCAAGACCCTGCCGTTCCGCGGCAAGGACATCGTCGTGGAGGACACCGAGACCGCCGATCCCACCGGGCTCGACATCGCGCTGTTCTCCGCTGGCGCCACCATGTCCCGCGTGCAGGCCCCGCGCTTCGCCGCGGCCGGCGTCACCGTCATCGACAATTCCTCGGCCTGGCGCAAGGACCCCGACGTCCCGCTGGTCGTCTCCGAGGTGAACCCCGAGGCCACCCGGAACCTGGCCAAGGGCATCATCGCCAACCCGAACTGCACCACCATGGCCGCCATGCCGGTGCTCAAGGTGCTGCACGACGCGGCGGGCCTGCAGCGGCTCATCGTGTCCAGCTACCAGGCGGTTTCGGGCTCCGGCCTGGCCGGCGTGGAAGAGCTGGCGACCCAGGTGCGCGCGGTGATCGGCGATGCCGAGAAGCTGGTGCACGACGGTTCCGCCGTGGACTTCCCGGCCCCGAACAAGTACGTCGCCCCGATCGCCTTCGACGTGATCCCGCTCGCGGGCGCGCTGGTGGACGACGGCTCCGGCGAGACCGACGAAGACCAGAAGCTGCGCAACGAGTCCCGCAAGATCCTGGGCTTGCCCGACCTGCTGGTCTCCGGCACCTGCGTGCGCGTCCCGGTCTTCACCGGCCACTCGCTGTCCATCAATGCCGAATTCGCCGAACCGATTTCGGTGGAGCGCGCCGAGGAACTCCTCGCCAAGGCTCCCGGCGTCAAGCTGGTCGACGTCCCCACCCCGCTGGCGGCCGCCGGTATCGACGAATCCCTCGTCGGCCGCATCCGCCAGGATCCGGGCGTGCCGGACGGTCGCGGACTGGCGCTGTTCATCTCCGGCGACAACCTCCGGAAGGGCGCGGCGCTCAACACCATTCAGATCGCCGAGGTTCTGCTGCAGAACCGCTGAGGTAACACAGCCGAAAATCGGGCCGCTCTATCCACAAGGATTGAACGGCCCGATTTTCATATTTGCGTTGAGTTTCCAGGCTATAAGTTGGTCAATCGACCCAAAGTTCGGCACAGGGGAGGGGGCGGAGATTTGCCCCGAGTTGTCCATTGATGGTCACTTCGATGGAGTGCGGGCGCAAATGCGCCGCCAGCCGCTCCGCAATTGCGCGGTCGGCGCGGTAGTCCAGGATCATGCCGCCCGGAAAACGCAGGCGCACATGAACTTCCGTGGTTTCGGGGGTGGTCGTCATCGTGGTGCTGCCCGATGGGCGGATTGTCCTTTCGGCAACCGTGAGTAGCGGGTACCTTCACGTTCCAGACGAGCCTTGATGCTTTGCACCGTCGGCCCGCCGGCGGAACTGGAATACTTGGTGGCCGTGACGGCTGTAGCCGCGAACCACATTGCCGCACCGCCGATTCCGGCGCCTAGAAGGAAGAAGAAGAGTTCGCCGGGCATGGCCACCTCTTGTCGTCGGATTGGTTCGACGGGTCCTCTACAAACGTTAAACACAGAAAAATTGCGGTGCAATAAGAAAAATCCATGTTCCATACTGTGCGCCGTAAGCTCGCCTGGTCTGGAATCCTTGTCGGCAGATCCCATCGGGAAGGAGAAGGGCATGGGAGACATCGGCGAAACAAGCGGGCGGTGACGGCCGGGAAAGCCGATCAGGCAGAAGGAGTTTGACCCGGTGGCCGAAAGTACCCTTGGGGCACGGGTAGCGGAGTTACGCCGGAGACGGGGACTATCGCAGAAAGAGTTGGGCGCGGCGATCAGGCGCTCGGAAAGCTGGGTGTCACAGGTCGAGCGGGACGTGCTTCCGGTGGAGCGCCTTTCGGTGTTGCAGCGGCTGGCGGACGTGCTCGGCGTGGC
This sequence comes from Nocardia yamanashiensis NBRC 100130, assembly GCF_001613325.1. Classification (GTDB taxonomy): domain Bacteria; phylum Actinomycetota; class Actinomycetes; order Mycobacteriales; family Mycobacteriaceae; genus Nocardia; species Nocardia yamanashiensis. The sequence goes on from NZ_BDCD01000022.1 coordinate 1,955, forward strand.
GGTACGAGATCTGCGGCCGGAAGCGGCCGAACCGATGGCCGACCACCGCGGTGACGGGCATCGACCGGGCTCGGCCGTCTTCGAGCAGCTGCGCTTGCTGCTCACCGGACATCCGGCGCTCGAGCAACTCTTCGGCGACGAGGTCGATCGCGAGTCGGCCGACGTCCTGCCGGAGCTGCGCGAGCGAGTGGATCTCGCCTGGCAATTGGCACACGAATCCAGGCTCGTCGAAGTGGGCAGCAGTCTGCTGGAACTGATTCCGGATCTGGAGCACGCGGCGCGCACGTCGTCCAAACGGCCGGAGGCGCTGGCCTTGCTGTCGCGCGCCTACCAGGTCGCGGCGACCGCGTTCACGCGGCAGGAGGAAGTCGACGCGGCCTGGGTCGCGGCGGATCGGGCCCTGTCGGCGGCCGAGGAATCCGGTGACCCGCTCAGCGTGGTGGCCGGGACCTACCGCATGGCACAGGCTTTCCTGCGCTTGCAGCGATTGGAGCAGGCCGGGCAGGCGGCCCGGGTGTCGGCCACGGCACTCGCGCCGCAGGTTCGCGACGAGGCGCGCTGCCGTCCGGAAGTGCTGTCGCTCTACGGTTCCCTCCAGCTCATGCTGGCGGTGATCGCGGCGACGGACGGCAATCGCACGGCGGCGCGCGCGGGTTTGTCCGCGGCGCGGCATGCCGCCGAGCGACTAGGCGAGGGCCGCAATGATTTCGACACCGAATTCGGTCCGACCAGTGTCGCCGTGCACGCGGTGGCGGTGGCGGTCGAATTGGGTGATGCCGGAGAGGCGCTCGACACCGCCCGCACGGTGGACGCGTCGGTGCTCTCGCCGGAGCGGCAGGCTCGATTCCTGGTCGACGTGGCTCGCGCGCACGCGCAGCGACGGCAGGCCGGGGAAGCCTTGGACGCCTTGCTCACCGCCGAACGGTTGACCCCCGAACTCGTGCACAACGATCATCGAGCGCGGGAGGTGGTGCGCGATCTATTGCAGTTCGCGGGCCGCAGACCCGCGGACGAGCTGCGGGACCTGGCGGGTCGCGCGGCCGTGACACCCTGACCCCGGGTCCGCCCGCGGTCACGTGCGGCGGGCGGACCCGGTGGTCAGCGGATGCCCGGCGTGCGTGGATCCGGGCCGACGCATGCCACCAGCACGCAACCCGGCGGCGCGTCGGTGAAGGGCGCGCGCAGCGGCAGGTCCAGGCAGGACAGCAAGGTGCAGCCCGGATAGGCGGCCGGGCCGATGCCGAAGATCGCCAGCGCGATATCGGTGTTGTAGTACTTGCTGCTGTCGAAGGTGGAGGCCGGCTCGACGTAACCGCCCGGATCGGGGATCGGGGGGTCGTCGAAGGCGGCGAAGAGCTGCCGGAAGAACTCGTAGGCCGGTTCCACGCTGTAGGTCAGGATCCCGGTCGGGCCCTGCGTGGTGTGCACGCCGAACACGCCGGTCCACACCACCATCAGGTCCAGACCGGGCACGATGAAGACGTGCTGCAGCCCGAAGCCCGACATGGCATAGGTGCCGGCGGGCATGAAGTCCGGGTTCTCCGCGCAGTCGGGGCCGAGCCAGAACAGATAGCCGTAGCAGCTGTTGTGCTCGGATTCGGCGGTGGCGCGGCGCAGATACTCGCTGGACACCACTTGCTCGTCGCCCCAGCGGCCCTGGTTGGCGACCAGCATGCCGAGCCGCGCCAGATCGTCGGGCGGGATCAGCAGATGCGCGTAGCCGTAGGTGTGGCCGGATCGATCCCGCGCCCAGTAGTAGTCCTCGCGCGCAATGCCGATGCGCCCGAACAGCTCTCGTTGCGCGAACTCCTGGAGCGGTTCGCCTACCGCCAGCTCGATCACATACGACAGCAGGTCCACATTGCGCTGGCTGTACTGGAAGGCGGTGCCCGGCGGATCCTCGAACGGCACGCCCAGGGCCTGCACCGCGCTGAACGGATCGACCGGCACGATCGCCGTGATGCCCTCGGTCACCACGCCGACCCGCAGCCCGGAGGTCTCGGTGAGCAGGTTCTCGACGGTGATCGCGCGGTGCTCCGGATCGCCGAGGCCGGGCGGCAGATAGCGGTCGATGGGCGCGGCGATATCGAGTTGCCCGCGGTCCCAGGCGATTCCGGCGAGCAGCGAGACGATGCTCTTGGTGACGCTCCAGACGTTCCAGGGGATTTTCCCGGTCTCGGCATTGGTTGGCCCGGCGCCGATCAGGCAGTTGTGGCGGAAGACCTGCACGTTCAAGCGATTCCGGCTCGCCGCGAAGTTCAAGGCCGCGGTCAGTCGCGCGGTATCGAGTCCGGCGTCCTCGGGCGCGGCCCGCTCGAATTGGCGTCCGGTCGGTTCGGAGCACCGGAATTCCGGCGTCGTCGCGCCCGCGAAGCCGCCGCCGAAGATCACGCTGCTCATTGCCAAGGCCACCGCCACCGCGCCGGCCAACCCCCTGCGCTTGCGCAACATGCGTTTCAGGCTAACCGGCCGGTTCGCTGAGCAGCGGTCGAACGAGTGCTCGCCGCGTGGCGAAATGCGATCGGGCAGAAGAAATATGGCCCGGCAGCAGAAAGCCGCCAGGCGGGGGGAGTCCTGGCGGCATTCGCTCGCAGCGTGGCTGCGAAGTGAGCGCCGACGCCCAACAAGCGCCTCTCGGCGAGTGGTCGTTCGAAACGACAGATGGGGTGCGGCCCGGGGCTGTTCCGACGCCGGCAATGTGTCTCAACGGCGACCCCCGCGGATGTATTCCGGACCCCCGGGTGTGATGTGCGTGACGCCGTCCGGGTGCCTCGGAAACCGGGGTGTGCCGTGTCACCCGCAGCGTTTAGCATTCGCAACGAAGGCGCACATGCCGATGGGGAGAGCGCGCACACCGATGGGGGAGCTTTGAGCGACGATCCGGCGATCACCGAACTGCTGGCGGTCCTGGACCGCAATCCCGAACTGCTGCCCCTGCGGGTGAGCGTCATCGAACTGCTGCTCTCGAATGGCCGGCACACCGAAGCGCTGTCGCACTGCGCGACCGCGCTCGCGCAGGATCCGCACCACGCTCAGGCCACCGCACTGCTCGCGCGCTGCACCGCCGCTTTGACCGGCGCGGCCACCCCGAGTCCGGTATCCGCGAGCCCGGCGGCCGTGACCACGCCACCCGTCGCCGGGGGATCCGCGCCCGGAACCACCCCGTCCGGAACCGAATTCGCGGGGGAGGAAGCCGACGTGCCGCCGGGCGCGGACCGGAATCCGCCGGCGCAGCGCGGCGCCGGCTACGACTGGGACAAGGCCGAGGAGCAGGTCGGCGACATCATCGCGCCGTCGTTCGTGAACGAGCAGCCGGTGCTCTACGCCGAAGGCGATGTCGGGCTGTTCGAACGTCCCAAGCTGACCCTCGCCGATGTCGGCGGCATGGACGCGGTGAAGCGGCAGCTGGAACTCTCGCTGCTGGGCCCGATCCGGAATCCGGAGCTGGCCAAGGCTTTCGGCACCAGTGCGCGCGGCGGCCTGCTGCTGTACGGCCCGCCCGGTTGCGGCAAGACCTTCCTGGCCTCGGCGGTGGCGGGCGAGCTGGGCGCGAACTTCTACGCCATCGATATCGCCGACATTCTCGATCTGTACGTGGGCCGCAGTGAGAAGAACCTGCAGCAGGTCTTCCAGACCGCCCGCCGCAAGGCCCCGTGCGTGCTGTTCTTCGACGAGATCGATGCCCTCGGCCACAAGCGCAGCCAGCTGTCGAACTCCTCCAGCATGCGCACCACCGTGAATCAGCTGCTCACCGAGATGGATTCGATGACCAGCGACAACGAGGGCGTGTACGTCATCGGCGCCACCAATCATCCGTGGGATGTGGATGTGGCGCTGCGCCGCCCCGGCCGCTTCGATCACATGATCCTGGTGACCCTGCCCGATGCCGAGGCGCGCGCCTCGATCCTGCGGCATCACCTGAGGGACCGTCCCGTCGCCGGCATCGACCTGAATGCCCTCGCCGTCCGCACCGACGGCCTGTCCGGCGCGGATCTGGCGCACGTCTGCAAGTCCGCCACCCAGTTCGCCATGGCCGATTCCATCCGCTCCGGCACCGTCCGCCCGGTCACCATGGCCGATATGCAGCAGGCCCTGTCCCAGATCCGCCCGAGCACCGGCGCCTGGTTCGAATCCGCCCGCAATGTGGTCGAATTCGCCAATAACGACGGCACCTACGACGAGCTGGCCGCCTATATGAGACAGCGGAACATGCGCTAGACAGCAGGATCTCGACGAATGAGCGCACAGCTCGACAAGGCCCGCACGCTGGCCGAGCTGGGCCGGCTGGAGTCCGCCCGCGGCGTCCTGGCCGAAGCCCTGGCCACCGAACCCGACAATGCCGATCTGCTCGCGGAACTGGCCAACACCCATCTCCGCCTGAGCGACTACCGGCAGGCCCTGGACGTGAGCACGTCCGCCCTCCGGCACGCCCCCGACGACACCTACGCCTGGCGCGTGCGCGCCCTGGCCGAATTGCAATTGGCCCGCGCCGAAGGCAATTCCGCCCGCGCCCGCGAGCACCGCACCGCGGCGATCGCGGCCGCCCGCCGCGCGTGCGAACTGGAGCCGAAGTACGCCGACAACCACCGCGTACTGGCCGCGACCCAGCGCGACACGAACCCGAAAGCGGCCCTGTCGTCCACCGGCCGTGCCCTCGAACTCGACCCCGACGACATCTCGGTCCATCTCCTGCGCGGCATGATCCTGCGCGAGAACCTCCTGCAACCGGACCGCGCCGAACCCGCCTTCCGCAAGGTCCTGGAACTCGACCCCGAACGCGTCGAAGCCCTCTACCACCTGGCCCTGGTCGAATGGGACCGCCGCAATTACGCGGTGGCCGAACAGGAATTGCGCCGCGTGGCCCAACTGGATCCGGTCGCCTACGCCGACGCCGTGCGCGGCCACCTGCCCAAACTCGCCGCCGACGCCCGCCGCGGCGGCAAACCCGAAACCACTTCCGGCGGCAGGCGTTTCGCCCGCTGGGCCGGGGTAGCCGCGGCATTCCTCGTGATCCGCCTGGTGATCGCCGCCACCGACAGCGACTCACCCGCCGACCGCCAGCACTACACCCCCAACCCGGCCATCCCCTCGAACTACTACCGGCCCCCCACCTTCTACCAACGCCCCAGCTTCCCGGCGATCCCGACCATCCCCCCGGACCTGGAGAAGTACTTCACTTCGAATGTGCCGCGCCCACCGGCCCGCCCAACAGCGCCCGCCGCCCCGGCCACACCCCGGGCCACCGTCCCCGCCGGCGTCAATCCCTTCCAGTGAACGACAGCGGAGAGGAAGGACGACAACGCGAATCCTGGCCGGGCCGGAGCGTGGACATGCAGTCTGACGTGCGAGAATGGTCTTTCTGGAATTATTCCAGAAAGTTTTCTTGACTAATTCCAGAAAAGGGAGCAGGGTGGTTGGCATGCACTCCGGATACGACGCACGGGAGCAGTTGCGGGCCGTTGGCCTGCGGGTTACCGCTCCCCGGGTCGCGGTGCTGGACGCGGTGGCGCAGGCCCCGCATTCGGATGCCGACGGGGTGGCTGTGAAGGTGCGGGAATCGCTCGGGTCGGTTTCCACGCAGGCCGTTTACGACGTGTTGAAGGCTTGCGTGGGAGCCGGGCTGCTGCGGCGGATCGAGCCGGCGGGCTCGCCGGCGCTGTACGAGGCCCGCACCGGGGACAACCATCACCATCTGGTGTGCAGGAGCTGCGGGACGGTCGTGGATATCGACTGTGCCGTCGGCGCCGCGCCCTGCCTGGAACCCGATCGGTCCCACGGCTTCGTGATCGACGAAGCCGAAGTTGTGTTCTGGGGGCGCTGCCCACGTTGCCAACTCACCTAAAGGAGGCTTCGCATGACGACTGCCGGTAAGACCAAGCCGACCACCACCAATACCGGTATCCCGGTCTCCAGCGATGACGAGTCGCTGACCGCGGGCGCACAGGGGCCCATCCTGCTGCACGACCACTACCTGATCGAGAAGCTGGCCCAGTTCAACCGCGAGCGCGTACCGGAGCGCATCGTGCACGCCAAGGGGGCCGGCGCTTTCGGCGAGCTCGTGGTCACCGGTGACGTCAGCGCCTACACCAAGGCGAAGCTGTTCCAGCCGGGTGCGCGCACCGAGTCGCTGGTGCGTTTCTCCACGGTCGCCGGTGAGCAGGGCAGCCCCGACACCTGGCGTGATCCGCGCGGTTTCGCGGTGAAGTTCTACACCACCGAGGGCAACTACGACATCGTCGGCAACAACACCCCGGTCTTCTTCATCAAGGACCCGATCAAGTTCCCCGACTTCATCCGGTCCCAGAAGCGCCTGCCCGGCAACGGACTTCGCGATCACAATATGCAGTGGGACTTCTGGACCCTGCGCCCGGAGACCGCGCACCAGGTGACCTGGCTGATGGGCGACCGCGGCATCCCGAAGACCTACCGTCATATGGACGGCTTCGGCTCGCACACCTACCAGTGGGTCAATGCCGCCGGTGAGCGCTTCTGGGTGAAGTACCACTTCAAGACCGATCAGGGCATCGAGTTCCTGACCCAGGCCGAGGCCGACGAGATCGCGGGCAAGGACGCCGACTACCACCGGCGCGACCTGTTCGAGGCCATCGAGCGCGGCGACTTCCCGAGCTGGACCCTCAAGGTGCAGGTCATGCCGGTCGCCGAGGCGGAGGGCTATCGCTTCAACCCGTTCGACCTGACCAAGGTCTGGTCGCAGCAGGACTACCCGCTCATCGAGGTCGGCCGCTGGACGCTGAACCGCAACCCGGGCAACTTCCACGTCGAGATCGAGCAGGCCGCCTTCGAACCGTCGAATCTGGTTCCGGGCATCGGCTTCTCGCCCGACAAGATGCTGCTGGGCCGCGTCTTCGCCTACGCCGACGCGCACCGCTACCGCATCGGCACCAACTACGCGCAGCTGCCGCCGAACCGCGCCAAGGCCGCCGAGGTGAACTCCTACTCCAAGGAGGGCCCGATGCGCTACGACTACAACCCGGCGGATGTGCCGGTCTACGCACCGAATTCGTTCGGCGGCCCGCACGCCGATCCGGAGCGCGCCGGTGACGAGGGCAAGTGGGAGTTCGATCCCACCATCGTCCGCGCGGGCTACATCCAGCACGCCGAGGACGGCGACTTCACCCAGGCGGGCACCCTGGTGCGCGAGGTCCTCGACGACGGCGAGCGAGATCGCCTGGTGGGCAATGTGGTCGGGCATGTGCTCGGCGGCGTCCGCGAGCCGGTGCTGAGCCGCGTCTTCGAGTACTGGAAGAGCGTCGACACCGAACTCGGCAAGCGCATCGAAGAGGGTGTTCGCGCCGGGCTTTCCGCCTGAGCCTCGGAGCGAAACCGGATGGCCCCCACCACTTTCGTGGTGGGGGCCGTCTTCATTCCCGGAGCAGCGCGTCGGTCAGCCGCTCGGCGGCCGGCTGATCGAGCGGTTCGTTGCCGATCAGGAAGCGGTACCAGAACAGGCCGTAGAACTGGTCGATGATCAGCGCGAGGTCCGCGCCGGCGCTCAGTTCGCCGCGCTCCTGCCCGCGGATCAGCAAGGCGCGCACCGCCGCCCGCCGTTGCGCGGTGAACGTCTTCACCAATTCCGCCAATTGGGGATCCGAGGCCGCTTCCCGGACCAGCGTGCGCAGGGTCGACGCGGTCGTTTCGTGCTGTGCCCCGGCGAAAGTCGAGCCGATGATGCTCAGCAGGTCACCGCGCAGCGACCCGGTATCGGGAGTCGGCACCTCCTCGGTCGCCAGCTCGGTCAGCGCGTCGAGCAGTACCGCGCCTTTGGACGGCCACCATCGGTAGACCGTCTGCTTGCCGACCCCCGCGGTCTTCGCGATGGTGTCGATGGTGATCGGCGCACCCCCGGATTCGGCGAGCAATCGCCGCGCCGCATCCAGAATCGCCTGGTGCGCTTCCTCATTGCGCTTGCGCCCGGTGTGCGCCCGCTCTCCCATGCCTGCCCTTCCCTGTGACTCAACTCACCGCTTTGTCGAGACTAAAAGTCTCGATAACTCTGTTGTCGAGACTGACGGTCTCGTAATAATAGACGGGACATCGCAGAGGAAGGCAGTTCGCAATGACCACAGCACAGCGCGTCGTAGTCATGGGTGGCAGCTCCGGCATCGGCGAGGCGACCGCCGCCGCCTTCGCCGCCGAGGGCGCGGAGGTCATCATCACCGGGCGTTCCCAGGACAAGCTGGACGCCGCCCGCGCCCGCATCGAAGGCAAGGTCACCGCCCACCGCGTGGACGCCGCCGACCCGGCCGCCGTCACCGAATTCTTCACCGAGACAGGACAGTTCGATCACCTGGTGATCTCGGTCAGCGGTTCGTCCGGCGCGGGCGGTTTCGCCGATCTGGACCTGGACGAGCTCGTCGCCGGGTTCGACGGCAAGTTCTGGCCGCAGGTCCGAATTCTCAAAGCCGCACTCCCGCACCTGAATCCGCGGGGCTCGGTCACCCTGGTGACCGCCGCGTCCGCCCGCGCCGCCTTCGTCGGCAGCGCCGGTCTGGCCGCCATCAACGGCGCCCTGGAGGCCATGGTCCCGCCGCTGGCCGTAGAACTCGCCCCGCTGCGCGTCAACGCCGTCTCGCCCGGCCTGGTCGACACCCCGTGGTGGGACCGGGTGCCCGAGGCGCAGCGCCGCGAGCTCTTCGACGGCATCTCCGCCGCCACCCCCGCCGGCCGCCCGGGCCATCCGGACGAAATCGCCCGCGCCATCCACATGCTGGCCCACAACCCCTTCATCACCGGCCACGTGCTGGAGGTCACCGGCGGCGCGACCCTGGCCACCGGCCGCTGAAAACCGTTCCCTCAGTAGGTTGATGGGCATGCTCGATCCGCTCACCGCCGCGTCCGCCGAATCCGCGCCGCCGCGCCGCGCCACCTGGTTCGAACTCTTCGGCGATCTGGTCTTCGTCGCGGCGGTGGGGCAGATCATGCACCGGGTCGGCGCACACCCGGACGCCGGTGCGGTGGCCGCGGCCGCGGGTCTGTTCGTCCCGCTGTGGTGGGCGTGGGTGCTGTACGCGGTGCACGCCAATCGCGCGGACCGCGACAACACCGCGCACCGCCTGCTCACCACCGCCGGATTGACCGGTGTGGTCGGCATGGCGGTGTTCGCGGGCACGGTCGGGCACGACACCGCCATGGACGCCGGATTCGTCCTGTCCTACCTGGTCGCGCGGGCCGGCGTGGCCGCGCTGTACGGCTGGGACACCCGGCGAAAACCCGTGCTGCGCCCGGTGTTCGGCGTCTTCGCCTCGGTCTCCGCCCTGACCGCCGTCGGCTGGCTCGGCGGCCTGCTGCTGGACGCGCCGTGGCGCTACGTCGTGTGGAGCATCGCCATGGTCGTGGAACTGGTGCTGCCGCTGCTCGCCGGACCCCGCCTGGCCCGGGTCGAGCAGGAACCGGAGCATCTGCGCGAACGCTTCGGGCTCTTCACGATCATCGTGCTCGGCGAGGCGGTGCTCGGCTTCACCAACGGCCTGGTGGAGGCGCGCACCGCGGGCTGGGCGGTGGTGACGGGCGCGGCGGCGTTCGCGCTCACCGCCGGCCTGTGGTGGTCGTACTTCAATGCCAGCAGTACCCGCGCGGGCGCGCACACCCAGCTGGCCCGCGGCGGGCGACTGCTGAACATCTACGTATTCGGCCATCTGCCGGTGCAATTGGGCCTGGCGCTGACCGGTGCGTCCATGAGCATCGCGGTGGTGGGCGGCGGCAGCCATCTGAACGCCACTTCGGCCGCGTGCATCATCGGCGGCGTCGCCCTCTACCTGCTGGCGGTCGCCGCCGTGCGCGCGGCCTTCACCGGCCTGCGCGAGCGTGTGGTGCTCATCCGATTCGCCACCGCCGCACTGGTATTGGCCCTGCTGCCGGTCGCGGTGCACGTCCCGGTCGCGGCGCTGCTGACCGCACTGGCCGCCCTGATGGCGGTGTCGGCCGTGGCCGAGACCTCGGCGCACCGCCGCCGAATGCGCAGCGCGGCAAAGTGATCCGGCCGGCGGTGCCCGCTCAGGGCCGCTGGGCGTCGAGACCGTCCAGGATGAGCCCGATCTCGTGGTCGAAGACATCGTCGCGGGCCTTGGCCGAGTCGATGCCGAGGTGCGCCAGATAGCGCTTGTGCAGGCGCGGATACGGTTTGGACATCTCCACGGACGTGGCCATGATCTGTTCCATCCACTGCTGCTCGGTGAGTCCGCTGCGGGCCACGGTGGTGAGCATGGCGGCTTCGGTGGTGCCGGAGCCGATGAGATAGGCGAAGATCGCGTTCGAGGCGCGATCAGTGGCGTCTTCGCTGAAGCCGGCCGTCTCCAGCACCCCGAGCATGGCCTCGGACATGCGCATGACGTTCGGGCCGAGGTAGATGAGCCCGGCGGTGCTCAGCACGACCGAGATCCACGGATGGGCCAGCATGGTGGCGCGAACGCTGCTCGCGATGCCCTTGAGGTCCTCGCGCCAGTTGTCGGCGACGTACTCGGTGGGCAGGCGGATCTCCCCGAACACCTGGTCCACCACCAGTTCGAGCAGCTCCTCCTTGTTCGCCACATGCGTATAGAGCGAGGTGGCCCCGGCATTGAGACGCGTCCCGAGCCGCCGCATGCTCAGCGCTTCGAATCCCTCGCTGTCGAGTAGCGCGATCGCCTCGGCGATGATCTGCGCCCGGCTCAGCGTGGGGGAGTCGCGCCGCTGTCGCTGGGGCCGGGCCCATACCGTCGCGAACTCCTCGGCCTTGGCTGCCATGGCCATTCCTCCTTCGTCTGCATCAGCATAACCGCTGCTAGAACGCTGTTCGATGGCACGTACACCGTTCCCTATTGCGAACACTGTACGTAGACCGTACAGTGTTCGACAACGCCGCACAGTGTACGGCGAAGCTTCCGAAGGGGACTGGGAATGACCGAGAACGATATGGCGCGGGCGACGGATTCGCTTACCGCCGAACGCAATCCGAAACGCTGGCTGATCCTGGTGGTGCTCTGCCTGAGCTCACTGGTGCTGGTGATCGACAATATGGTGCTGAACGTGGCCATCCCGCAGGTCGCCACCGACCTCGGCGCCACCGGCCGCGACATCCAGTGGGTGATCGACTCCTACATCCTGGTGTTCGCCGGCCTGCTGCTCACCTCGGGCAGCCTCTCCGACCGCTTCGGCCGCCGGCTGGTGATGGTCATCGGCCTCGCGCTCTTCGGCGCGGCGTCACTGCTCGCGGCCTACGCCACCACCCCCGAAACCCTGATCGCCGGTCGCGTGATCATGGGCATCGGCGGCGCGCTCATCATGCCGAGCACGCTGTCCATCCTGATCACCGTGTTCGACGAGCAGGAGCGCCCGAAGGCGATCGCGGCTTGGAGCGCGGTGGCCATGATCGGCATGGTCGGCGGCCCGATCGCGGGCGGCCTGCTGCTGAACCACTTCTGGTGGGGTTCGGTGTTCGTGCTGAACGTGCCGATCGCGATCGTCGCCATCATCGCCGCCCTGGCGCTCATGCCGGAGTCCAAGGGCCCGGCCAAGAAGACCGACCTGCCCGGTATGACGCTGTCCATCATCGGCACCACCGCCCTGGTGTGGACCATTATCGAATTCCCCGCCAAGGGCTTCGAGGGCGTGTGGCCTTCGCTGGTGCTGACCGTGATCGCGTTGACCGCCTTCGTGATTCGCGAACTGAAGACCGAACACCCGATGGTCCCGCTGCAGCTGTTCCGCAATCGCGTCTTCACCGGTTCCAGCTTCTCCCTGGTGCTGGTCACCTTCGCCAATGCCGGTCTGATGCTGGTGCTCACCCAGTACCTGCAGTTCGTGCTCGGCTACTCGCCCGTCAAGACCGCCCTGGCCTTCACCCCGATGGCCTTCGCCGCGCTGCTCGCCCAAGGCGTCGGCGCGAGCCTGGTGCAGAAGCTCGGCGTCCGCCCGATGGTGCTGACCGGTCTGCTGGTGCTGGCCGCCGGTTCCGCGGTGCTGGCCATCCTGACCACCGATTCCGGCTTCTGGCTTCCCGCCGTGGCCATGGCGCTGGTCGGCGCCGGGGCGGGCCTGGCCATGCCCGCCGCCATCGGCGCGCTGATGGGTGCGGTGCCGCCGGAGGAGGCCGGCGTCGGCTCGGCGCTGAACGACACCATTCAGCAGACCGGCGGCGCGCTGGGCGTGGCGGTGCTGGGCGCGATCCTGGCCGGCACCTACCGCGATGCCATGCCGGCCGATGCGTCGGAAGCCGTCAAGGAGAGCATCGGCGGGGCCCTGCTGACCGGGGACAGCACCTTGATCACTGCGGCCCGCGAAGCCTTCACCGACGCCATGTCCGCCACTTTCATCGCCGGCGGGATCAGCGTCCTGGCCGCTACCGTGCTCGCCTTCTTCCTGATGAAGGGCGCGAAAGCCGCCACCGGCGAGGGCATTCCGGCCGCGGAGGCGGAAATGGCCGACGCGCACTGAGCCCGGAACGAGAAATGCCGCCCCCGGCCTGCAACCGGGGGCGGCATTTTCGTTGGTGGCCCGGCCGGGCACGCGACGCGGCCGGACCGGAGCAGCGTGGGCGGGGCTAGCCCAGGAGCTGCTCGATTCGGGTGGTACAGAAGCCGGTGATGTTCATCTCCGGCGGCAGCTGGACGCGATTGGCCATGCGCAGCAGGGGAACCGAGAGCAGTACGGCGGCGAGGATCTCGTTGTACCGCAGGTTGCGCACCGGCATTCCGGTCCGCCGCTCGTAGTACGCGATGGTCTCCGCCCGCGACGGCGTACCGGGCAACGGGTCATGGCCCTCGAATTCGCTGCTGGCCCAGTCCAGGAACAGCATCCACGCCAGATCCGCCTCGTGATCGCCCAGATAGGCGATCTCCCAGTCGAGTACGCCGCTGACCCGGAAATCCTTGTCGTACAGGATATTCGACATCCGGGCGTCGCCCCAGCACAGGACGACGTGTTCCGGCTGGTACACGTGCTCCCGCAGGTAGGCGATGGCCCGCCGGTACGTCTCGGGCTGCTCCCCGCCGGTTGCCCAGCTCAGCGCCGCGTCGAGGTAGTTGACCAGGTGCGCGACCGGGCCGTCGCCACCGTGCCGGGCCAGGGTGAGGAAATCCAAGCCCAGGCTCCGCCAGTCCAGCGCGTGGATATCGGCGATGGCGTCGATGCACCCCCACCACATGCGCTGCCGCTGCTGCGGTGTGGCCTCGAAATAATTGCCCGCCGCGTGATACGACGGATAGTCGCTGGGCGCTTCTCCTTCGAGCCGGTTCATCACGAAATACGGACTGCCCAAGGCGTTTTCGCCGCGCTCCAGCCACGCCACCACCGGCACCGGGATGGCGGTCTGCGCCAGCCGCTGCATGACCAGCACCTGCCGGAGCAGGTCGTAATCGGGGAACAGCGACATTTCCGGGGGCCGCCGCATGACCATCGGCAGCCGGCCGTATTCGTCCTCGATCTCGAACAGGTAGGTCTCGGTCGCGAATCCCCGGGTGGTGCGCGCGAATTCGCTGATGCGCGCCTTCCCGGAGCCGGGGAGCCGGTGCCGCAGTTCGGGTTCGAGCGCGGCGGGCAGGTGTTCGGCGGGCAGCCGGGTGCCGTTCATTCAGTACCCCTGGTAGCCGTACCGGGCATTGCGGCCCAGGAACACCATTTCGACCAGTCCGTACCCGACCTTGCCCGCGCTTTCGATGCGGCAGAAGGTCTCGCTGAGCATGCTGGCCTGCTTCAGGTCGGCGACATCGGTGAGGTCGACGGTGAAGTGATCCATCCACTGCTCACCGCGCCACATGCCCGACCCGTACCCGCGATAGGTGTCGTACCCCGCGATGCCCGGCCAGAAATCCGACACCGGCGTGATGGTGAACTCCCGATCGCTCCCGTCGGCGGCCCGCACGGTGAAACTGCCGCCGCTCACGATGCGGAAGTCGTCGCGGAAGGTCAGGTCGTGCGTGGCGTCGACGACCGGCACCGCCGCCCGGCCGGAGTCCAGCTTGGGCAGCACGGTGCCCTCGAAGTGCCAGCGCTGCCCGTCCGCGGTCTCGCGCTGCGCGAAATGCACCAGCTCGTCCTCGAATTGGAAGATCCCCATGTAGTAGAGGACGCCGTCGGGAATCTCGCTGGGCTGCAGGTGATCTCCCTCGCCGAGGCTGCCGCCGCCACCGCCGTGCCGGGTGCCCCAGGAGTGATCGCGCCCGAACCACCAGGTCTCCGGATCGATTTCGTACCGCACGCCGTCGGCTTCGACCCAGCCGCTGATCCGGCCGTTCTGGTAGTACCGCCGCGCGTCCTCGCGTACCCGGCCGCGGGTCCGGAAGAACGCGGGTTCCTGCTCGTAGGCGGGGAATTCGCCTTCGAAGTCGAGCTGCAGCGTGATACCGGACTCGTTGTCATCGAGGGTGGCGCGCACCTTGCGCAGCGGTTCGACGATCTCGTACTTGTAAGGCCCGACCTGCCAGGAGCCCAATCCGTCATAGCGCCCGCCGATTTCGCGGGACAGCCGCACCACGTGCGCCGTCTTGCCGCCGATGGTGATCATGGCGTACGCGTCGCTGACATTCCGGTTCGGATACCGCGCCATGCCGGTCATCACGCTCACCGTGCCCGTGGTGTCGAAGCCGTACAGCACGACGCGCTCGGTCCAGCGCAGATCGCTCTGCTGAACGTGATCGAACGTGGTGGGCAGCTGATGGCAGAGGAGTTCGTCCTGGGGCGTCAACATCGACCGGGCCTCTCGGTGGAGCAGTGAATTAGAATACGGGCCGTAGCGTATTTCAATCATGGCGGAGTTGTAACCTGTTTCAGGAAAAAACTTCCGGCGACCCGAAGGAGAGATCCGTGACCGCATCCGTGGGGAATCGGCCCGGCCCGGGTCGCCCGCGTGACCCGCAGCTCGATGCCCAGGTGCTGGCCGCGACCCAGGAACTGCTGGTCAGCGACGGATATCAGGCCACCACCATTGCCGCGGTGGCGCGCCGGGCCGGGGTCGTCACCACGTCGATCTACCGCCGCTGGCCGGGCAAACGCGCCCTGGTGGAGGACGCGATCTTCGCCCTCGACACCGGTAACCACCCGGTCCCCAGCGGTGATCTGGCGGCCGATCTGCTGGCCTGGACCCGGCTGTTCCTGTCGGCGGCCGCCCATCCGGCGGCCCGCTCGGCCATTCCGGGGCTGCTCTCGGAGTATCACGACGACGCGGAGAGCTACCGCAGGCTGCTCGATCGCGGGGAACGCCCCACCGTGGAGGCGCTGCGCGAACTGCTGGACGCCGCGGCGGCGGCCGGTCAGGCGGCCCCGGACTGCGATGCCGAGGCGGTTTTCGAGTTCCTGCGCGGCGCGACCATGATCCGGGCGCTCACGCACGGCACCGAGGCCGAAGACGAGTTCTGCCGCCGGATCGCCGACGCGCTACTGGCGGTGGCGCAGCGCGGTACGCCGGAGCGGCGAGGTCAGAGCAGGCCCCACCAGTAGAACAGGCAAGCCAGCACGAAGACGACCACCGTTTCCATCGTGAACTCCCAATCTCCGTGGCGCACTTACCATCCATGATGCGCCGCCGAGTGGGACCTCGGCCAGGTTATGACGGCGCAAGATCGGTAACGAATGTCCTGCCGCCCCCTTCGCGGCAGGGCATCCTCCCTTATCGAGAACCGGTCGGCTTTTTGCTGGGTCCGACCCGACACCCCTCGTTGGACGGGCCGGACCCTGGCCTGACACCTTCCGGTGTTGACAGCAACAATGCGGGCCGGCGCTTGGCACCGCCTTAACAAGATCTTGCAAATGTGAAACCGGCTGGTGGCGGCCCATTTTCGTGATCTCATTCGACAACGACGACCACCAGTCGCCGCGGGCCGTGCACGCCCTGCACCCGGATCATCTCGATATCCACGGTGGCGGAGGGGCCGCTGAACCAGGTCAGCGGCCGGTGGGGGTCCAGGCTCCCGATCATTTCCGGAATGGCCGAGGAAATCTGGCCGGCGCGCACCACGCACACGTGACAGTCCGGCACCAGCGTCGGTGCGCGCCGACCCTGCCCCGGGCCGCCGTCGAGCACCACGGTGGCGGAATCGGCAATCGCGGCAGCGCAATTGGTCACCACGGCATCCATAGCGTCGAGCTCGCCTGGGGATAACTGTGGATCATCCGAGACGACCCGATTTCCGGAGTCCGCCGCCCACACCGCAAGCCAGGGCTGCGGCAGTCCGGCGGGCGCGAGCACACTGTGCGCCCCGTGCTCCCGCAACGCGGCGGCGATGATCTCCGGCAGCGCTGACTCGTGCACCCGATGCGACTGCGCACCATAGTGTTTCAGCCGCTCGACGAACAGCGACACCACGGCCGCGCGATCGGCGGCGTCGATTCCCGGTGCCGTGCGCAGGTATTCACGCGGCACGGTCACCGCCCGCTCGTCGGCCGGCAGATCCGACAGCGCCGCCCGGATCCGGCCCAGCACCGTTTCCCGGGCGCTCACTGCAGGCCCCCTTCGGTGCGCTTCCACCAGGACCGGAAGGATTCCCGGGGCACCTCCGGCACGTACCGGCTCTCCGTCCACCCCGAAAGCGGCGGCGGCAGCTGCTTTTTCGGCGCCACCACCCCGGCGATGCCCGCCGCTCTCACCGCCGCCGCCCAGACGTGCGGGTGATACATGATGCGCTCCACCGCGTCCAAGGCCACCCGCTCGGCCGGATGCTTCACCGCGGCCGGCCCCTCGGCCACGTCGTGCCGCAGCTCGAGCAGGTTCCCCACGATGTCGATGCGCACCGGGCACACCTCGTTGCAGGCCCCGCACAGCGAGGACGCGTACGGCAGCGACGCGGTCTGCGGGTCGTCCGCGCCCTCGAGCAGCGGGTTCAGGATCGCCCCGATCGGCCCCGGATACACCGACCCGTAGGTCTGCCCGCCCGTGCGCTCGTACACCGGGCAGATGTTCATGCAGGCCCCGCACCGGATGCAGCGCAGCGCCTGCCGCCCGAGCCGATCGCCCAGCGCCCGGGTGCGGCCGTTGTCGACCAGCACGATGTGGAATTCGCGCGGCCCGTCCCCGGCGTGCACCCCGGTCCACCCACCACCGAGATCAGCGTCTCCGGCAGCGTCAGGCACATGCGGCCGTTGCCCTCGGATTCCACCATGACCACGGTGCCGGTCTCCGCGATCAGGAAGTTCGCGCCGGTGATGCCGACCCGCGCGCGCAGGAACTTCTCGCGCAGATGCAGGCGCGCGGCATCGGCCAGGTCGTTGGGGTCGTCGGTGAGCCCGGCCGGTGCAGGCCGCCCGTGCTTGCCCATCTCGCGCACGAAGATGTCCCGGATCTGCCCGCGATTGAGATGCATGGACGGCACCACGATGTGCGAGGGCAGATCGTCGCCGAGCTGCAGGATGATTTCCGCGAGATCGGTTTCGCGAGTGTCGATTCCGGCTGCGGTCAATGCGTCGTCCAGCCCGATCTCCTCGGTCAGCATGGACTTGGCTTTGACGATCTCGCGCTCGCCGGTGCGCCGGACCAGTTCGGCCACAATCAGATTCGCCTCTTCGGCGTCGACGGCCCAGTGCACCACCGCTCCGGCACGCTCGGCGGCTTCCTCGAATTGCACCAGGTACGAATCGAGATGGTGCAGCACGGTGTCCTTGATCGCGGCGGCGCTGTCCCGCAACCGCTGCCAGTCCGGTCGCTCGTCCACCAGCTTGTCGCGCTTGCCGCGAATGGTGTGCGTGGCCCGGTGCACATTGGCGCGCAATTGCTCGTCCCGGGTTGAGCGCCGGGCGGCCTGCGGGAACGGCGGCCACCCCACGAAACTCTTGCTCACGCCGACCTCCCCGCCGCCGCGGCCACGGGTATGCCGGGCATCGGCCCGTCCGCGCGGGTCCGCGCCAGGATCTCCACCAGGTGCAGGCTGCGTACCGGCGTCTTGTCCTTGGCGAGCCGCCCGCCGATGTTCATCAGGCACGAATTGTCCACGGCGGTGAGCACATCCGCGCCGGTCTCGCGCACGTGCGCGGCCTTGTCGCCGTTCATCGCACCCGATACCGCCGCGTTCTTCACCGAGAAGGTGCCGCCGAAGCCGCAGCATTCGTTCGCGGCGGGCAGTTCCACCAGATCGATGCCCGCCACCGCCCGCAGCAGTTCGAGGGGGCGTTCCCCGATGTGCTGGATGCGCAGCGAATGACAGGTCGGGTGATAGGTGACCCGGTGCGGGAAGTACGCGCCCACCTCGTGCACGCCCAGATCGTCGGTGATGAACTCGGTCAGCTCGCGGATCTTGGGCAGGATGGCCTGGGTGTCCAGGGCCAGCTTCGAATCTCCGGTCGCCTCGGCGGCTTTCATGTAGAACTCGCGCGGCGCCTGCCCGCAGGAGGCCGACGGCATGATGATCCGGTCGTACTCCCCGAGCACCTGCACGAAATGCCTTGCCAGCTTTGCGGTATCGGCGCGATAGCCGGTATTGCAGTGCATCTGCCCGCAGCAGCTCTGCGCCATCGGGAACTCGAGCTCCACGCCCAGCCGCCGCAGCAGCGTGACCGCGGCTTTGCCGGTGCCGGGGAAGAGCACGTCATTGATGCAGGTGACGAACAAGGCGGTGCGCATACGGCCCCTTACCGTCGGTGTAGCTATCGGGTAGCGAATCGACCGGAGGACGCACCCGGCAGCCGGGCGCGCAGGTGGGCGAAAGTGAGCGTGCGATTTCTCGCTTTCATCCCATTTGTCTAGCAGATCCGCAGGTAGAACGGACTAAATTCGGCCATTTCGGCGTGGCTGCCGGGGCGTTGCGCGCGCGGCCCTCTTCTATGTCTGCTGTCAAGTTGCGGAACTCCCTAGGAGGAGCATGTGAAGGTGTGGCGATCCCGCTCTCGCGCGGTGATGCTGCCGGCCCTCGCGGGTGCGATCGCGGTGGCCGGGCCGGTGCCCGCGGCCGCCGATTTCCCCGCGGACTACCCGTTGATCATCGACGTCAGCACCCCGCCGGACGGGCTCTGCAACGGCGCGCTACGCGGCACCACCGCCGTGTACGTACCGCCGGGCCTGCCCGCGCAATCCGATGTGGAGTGGCGAATCCTGGCCGGGGAACAGCCGATTCGCTCCGGCATCACCGCGGTGACCAATGACGTGGTGACCATCGGGTTCGATCTGCGCCGCGACGAGCTACCCCGGGACGGCCGACTACGGGTGGACGCCCGCACCAGGGTGCAGGGCGGGCAGGCCGGGGCCTACGGCAAGCCCTGGAACTTCCGCGTCACCCGCGAATGCGGGCCGCTGCACGTGGCCTCGATCGGCGATTCGGTGCTCTGGGGGCAGGGCCTGGATCTGGAACGCAAATTCGCCCACCTGACCGCCGAGGCGCTGGGCGCGGAGACCGGCCGGGCCGTGCAGGTACACGACTATTCGCAATCCGGGGCGCTGCTGGACGCGCCGGGCACCGAGGGCGCGCAGTGCGCCGAGACCGCCGCCGATGCCGTCGCGGACGTGTTCTGCCAGCTGCACCAGGCCGCCGACGAGGCCGGCGAACAAGGCTATCGCCTCGATGTGGTGCTGCTCGACGGCTGCATGAACGATCTCGACCCCTTCTTCGGCATTCCGGTGGGCGTCACCCCGGGCACCGAGGATCTGACCGCGGCGGTGGAGCGCGAATGCGGCGGCGTCGGCGCCGAGGCCACCAATCCGGCCGCCCATGTGCCGTACTTCAGCGGCGCCACCCGCGGTTACGGCGGGCGCGGCATGCGCCAGGCCATCGAACTCGCGCACGCGCTGCCGGGCAATCCGAAAGTGGTGGTGGCCAACTACTTCCACGACGGGGACGCCGATACGCCGGCGGGCTTGCGCGAGCGCTGGTCGGAATTCGTGCGCGCCTCCGCGGAGGTGTTCCGCCGGGCCGCCACCGACGCCAACGCCGCGGCGCCCGAACCCTACGCGGTCGCGGCGGACGGCCTGTTCACCGAGGACACCGGCGGGGCCGGCGCGGCGCGCAAGCCCGCGCTCAATCCGCTCGGCGACGAATCCTTCGCCCTGCGCCTGCTCGCCTGCCCGCCGCTGGGCGATCTCCCGCCGCAGTGCCGGATGCCCGCCGTCTCGCACCTGAGCCTGGCCGACGCCCGGCCCTACGCCGACGCCTTCCTGATGAACCCCCGCCTGCGCGAATGGTTCGGCGGCGGTGGGCCTGCCGGCGCGGGGTTCACCGTCTCCCGGCAGGCGGGCCCGCCCGGCACCACCGTGAGTTTCGACGCCGCCCCCGCCGGTGCGGCCATCCGCCAGTACGAGTGGTATTTCGGCGACGGCGCGCACGCCACCACCCAGGCCGCGACGGTTTCGCACGTCTACCACGGCAGCGGACCGAATCTGCCGCGGCTGGTGGTCACCGACATGACCGGGCACCGCAGTCTCTACGAGCTGGACGAGCCGATCATGATCGATTGAGACCGGCGGACAGTTCCGCGATGGCCCCGTCGCCGGGCGCGTAGCCGGGGAAGTACGCGCACACTCGGGAAGCGCTGTCGCCGAACCGTTTCCGGATGAGGTCGGCGCACTGGGCGGGAGTACCGCTCACGCTCAGTGCGTCGACCATCGAATCGTCGATCAGCTCGGCCATCTCGTGCCAGCGCCCCTGCTTGGAGAGGGTGTTGAGTTCGGGTTGCAGCGCGCCCCAGCCCTCGACGTCCAGCACCGGCCGATACGACGGGGTGGAACCGTAGAAGGCCAGCAGTTTCCGCACCGCGCGCCGGGCGGTCGCCAGTTCCTCGTCCGTATCGCCCATGGCCACAATGGTTTCGACGATGATCTCGAACGGCCGCTCGACGCCCGCCCGCCCCTGCGCCACCGCCGGCAGCGTCCGCTCCCGGAAATGACGCTCGGTGTTGAACGGCATCACCAGCAGCCCGTCCGCCGTCGCGGCCGCCATCTCGGTCATGCGCGGACCGAGCGCGCCCACCAGAATCGGCGGCAGCCCATAGGGATTCGGGCCCGGATCGAACTGCGGCGTCATGAGCGTGTGCTGCCAGAACCGCCCGCGGTAGTCGAGCCGCGTGGCGTCCTGCCACGCCCGCAGGATCGCCCGCGTCGCCTCGACGCAGTCCCGCATCCGCTCCACCGGCTCGGACCATGTCGTCCCGTACCGCCGTTCGATATGCGGCCGGATCTGGCTGCCCAGTCCCAGCCGGAATCGCCCGCCCGACAGGCGATGCAGATCGTAGGCGGTGTGCGCGAGATGCATGGGGCTGCGCGGCAGGGCCATCGCCACATTGGTCATGATGGCCGTCCCGGGGACCGTGGCGGCCAGCCCCAGCGGCAGGAACACATCGTGCTGGCCTTCGAAGGTGAACACGCCGTCCACGCCCAGCGCGCGCAATTCGGCGGTGCGGGAAGCGGATTCGGCGAGCGGGGCATCGAGCCACAGGTCCAGGGGCAGGGTGGTCACGGGTGGTTCCTCCGGGTTCACGGGGCGAGGCAGGCGAGCGCGGACGCGGTATCGAGGTCCTCGACGGCCCGCGCGGCCTTCCACAGCCCGCTGCGGGCGATGGTGTCCGATTGCAGTCCGGCGAACACGGCGGTGAAGGCGATGCTCGCGTAGGCGTACGCGGCATGGGCGCGCAGCCGCCGCCGGACGTCGGCCGGATGCTGCCGCGGCCCGCCGCAGCGCGCCAGTTCTTCGAGATAGACCGCGAGCAGCTCCGGGGTGTGCGCCAGCCGGTCCTCGGTGGACAGCGCGAACACCAGGAAGTACGTCAGGTCCCGGATGCCGTCCCCGCGCCGCAGCACCTGCCAGTCCAGCAGGCCCGCCGCGGCGTCGGTGAAGTACACATTGCCCGGGTGCGGATCGCCGTGCAGCACGGTGTGCGGTCCGGCGTCGAGTTCCGCTGTCACGGCGCCGAATCGGCGCAGAATCCGCTCGCCCGCACGGGGCAGCAGTTCGGGCTGCCGGCGCGCCAGCAGCCGGGCGCTGCCCGCCATCGCCCGCCGGATGAGCGGCAGCATCGGGTCCCGCGCACCGGTGGTGATCCAGCCCAGCCCGCCCGCTCGGGTATCGGTCAGCCGGGGCGAATCCCAGTGCGTGGCATGCAATCCGGCCAGCTTTCGCACCACGAGCGCCGCATCCGCCGGACTCATGTCCGCGGCCGCATCGGTGAAACGCGCCGCGCGGGCGGTCAGATCCTCGATGACGATGGTGAACCGTTCCAGCCGTGGATCGTGGTCGATGCCCAGCACCTCGGGCGTCTCGATCCGCAGCCCCGGCCGCACGGCGCGATAGAACCCGCATTCGTTGCGCCCGAGCCCGGCCAGCCGTGTGAAGAGCCGGGGTCCGGCGGCGGTCGGCGCGGTCTTCACGAAAGCCGTTGCGGGCAGCGACGAATCCGCGCCGTACAGCCGCAGGCGCGCCCGATCGGTAGTCCCGGCGGAGACGTCCAGCCGTTCGACCGCCTCGATCTCGGTCCCGAGCAGCCGGCTCAGATATCCGGCGTCGAGCTGCGCCGCCCGGCGGGGCAGCGGCGAACGCCGGTCGAACCGATCACGCAGTTCGCTCACCAGCGCCGCACCCAGCGCTGTCGTCGCACCCATCGGCGTCTCCTGGCGAATCACACCGTCCTGCGACGAGTCCGGTGGTGGAAAGCGCTCCGCCCCGGACCGATTAACGGGAGTCGGTCCGGGGCGGTCCCGGACGCCGGTGGTCGTGGTCCGGCGTCCGAAGTCTCAGCGCGGCGGGATCAGATGAATTCCGCGGCCTTCTCGCCGATCAGGTAGCTCGGCGCATTGGTATTGCCGCCGGTGATGCTCGGCATGATCGACGCGTCGGCGACCCGCAGGCCCTCGATGCCGTTGACCTTGAGCGTCGGATCCACCACGGCGCGCTCGTCCACGCCCATGCGGCAGGTGCCGACCGGGTGGTAGATCGAGTGCACGCGGTTGGGCAGCTCGCGGCGCAGCGCGGTCTCGTCCTCCAGCGCGGGCCCGGGGGCCAGTTCCTCGGTCCAGTCGGCGCGAATGCTGCTGTGCGCCATGATCTCCCGGATCATCCGGATGCCCTCGACCAGGAATTCGGTATCGCGCGGATCGCTCAGGTAGCCCGGGTCGATGAGCGGCGCGGCGAACGGGTCGTTCGAGGCCAGCTTCAGCTCGCCGCGGCTCTTCGGGTAGATGAGGCTCGGGAAGATGGTGAAGCCGGGCCGGCGGTCCACCAGGTGCAGCTTGTCCTCGTCCTGGTTCGGGATCGGGTAGCTCCACGGCAGGGTGTGGATCTGCATGTCCGGGTAGTCGCCCTCGGCGAACTTGGTCTTGACGAAGCCGCACGCCTCGAACACCGTCCGGCCCATCCACGAACTGCCCGGGCGGCGCAGCTCCTGCAGGATGCCGCTGGCGAAGTGGGTCGGAATGCCGCGGTGGATGGCCTTCTTGGAGATGTAGGTCATCGGCACGAACAGGTGGTCGTGCAGGTTCTGGCCGACCGGCAGATCCGCGACCACGTCGATGCCGTGCTCGCGCAGGTGCGCGGCCGGGCCGATGCCCGAGAGCATGAGGATCTGCGGCGAGCCGATGACGCCGCCGGAGACGATGACCTCTTTGCCGGCCCGCACGATGCGGCGGCTGCCGTTCTTCTCCGCGATCTCGACGCCGGTGGCGCGGCCGTTCTCGATCACCACGCGGGTGACGTGCACGT
The DNA here is from genome assembly GCF_001613325.1 of Nocardia yamanashiensis NBRC 100130. GTDB lineage: Bacteria > Actinomycetota > Actinomycetes > Mycobacteriales > Mycobacteriaceae > Nocardia > Nocardia yamanashiensis. Next base: position 25,555 of record NZ_BDCD01000022.1, read on the forward strand.
GGGTCAGCACCTTCAGGCCGGAGTCCGGCATATCGGTGATGAAGCCGCGCGAGGAGCTGTAGCGCAGACCGTTCTTCACGCTCTGCTGGAAGATCGAGATGCCTTCCTGCGACTTGCCGTTGTAGTCCTCGATGATCGGCGCGCCGAGCGTCTCGGACGCCGCGACCATGAACTCCTGGGCGATCGGGGTCAGCTCCTGCTGACGGGTGACCTCGATGGGGCCGCCGGCGCCGCGCACGTCATTGGCGCCGTCCTGCCAGTTCTCCAGCCGCTTGTAGGCGGGCAGGACCTCGTCGTAGCTCCAGCCCGTATTGCCCTCGGCGGCCCAGGAATCGAAGTTGGCGCGGTTGCCGCGCACGTAGAGCATGCCGTTGACGGAGCTCGAACCGCCGAGCACCTTGCCGCGGGTCATCGGGATCTTGCGATCGTTGGCGTGCTTCTGCGGGATGGAGTACTGCTTCCAGGTCACGCGCTTCTTCAGCTGCGGGACGGTGTGCACCATGCTGATCGCACCCGGCATGGTGACCATGCGGGTGTCGTCCTTGCGGCCGGCCTCCAGCAGGATCACGCTCTCGCCGCGCTCGGCGAGCCGGCCTGCGACGACGGCGCCGGCGCTGCCCGCGCCGATCACGACGTAATCAGCTTCGGTGGCGTCCGCGTAGCGCGGAGAAGCGCTCATTTCAGTACCTCATCCTCGAGTGTGCCTCTGATCACTGTAGAACAAGTTCTAGTCTGCGCACACACTGGACGGCATGTCCAGTCACAAGATCAAAGTTCAGGGCCTTTGCGGGCGCAAATATCGCGCAGGCTCGAAGCGTATGAACGGGTTCTAGAAGACTGCTATCGGTTAGCTGGTGCCCCCGGGGTTCGCGGCGGGAGATGGGTGTCCGGAAACCTGTCCCGACCGGGGCTGCATCGTGGTTCAATCGACTGTGAAACACGTTCCAATTTCGTGATCATAGCGGCAACCTGCCCGAGGAGGAACAGTGTCTGTTCCGTCGTTTCCGGCCGGATTCGATCTCACCGATCCCGCGATCTGGGCCGACCGCGTGCCCATCGAGGAGTTCGCCGCGCTGCGCGCCAACGCGCCCGCGTTCTGGATCGCGCAAACCCCCGAAACCGCTTTGCCCTTCACCGATTCCGGTTACTGGGCGATAACGCGCTACGAGGATGTCAAGGAGATATCCCGCAGGCCGGAAATCTGGTCCTCGCACACCAAGGGATCCATCATCCGCCCGCCCGCCGATTCCGCGCCCGAGCAGATGGAACTCACCCTCGACGCGCTGCTGGTGAATATGGATCCGCCCAAACACACCAAGGTGCGGCGGATCGTCTCCAAGGGATTCACCCCGCGCGCCATCGAGAATCTGCGGGCGGCGCTCACCGAACGCGCGGCGGCGATCGTGGCGGAGGCGAGGGCGAGCGGCGGCGGCGATTTCGTGGAGCAGGTGGCGTGCGAATTGCCGTTGCAGGCCATCGCGGAACTGATCGGGGTGCCGCAGCAGGATCGGCACAAGCTGTTCTCGTGGTCGAATCAGCTGCTCAACTACGACGATCCGGAGTTCGCCGGGGCCAATATGACCGCCAATGCCGAGCTGCTGGGCTACGCGTACACCATGGCCGAGCAGCGCCGCGCCGAACCGACCGGGGACATCGTCAGCCAGCTGGTGAACGCCGATATCGACGGGGAGGCCCTGGGCAGTGACGAATTCGGCTTCTTCGTCATACTGCTGTCGGTCGCCGGGAACGAGACCACCCGCAATGCCATCACGCACGGCATGAAAGCGTTCGTGGATCACCCGGAGCAATGGGAGCTGTTCAAGCGGGAACGGCCGCGCACCGTGGCCGACGAAATCGTGCGCTGGGCCACGCCGGTCACCTCGTTCCAGCGAACCGCGCTGTGCGACACCGAAATCGGCGGGCAGAAAATCCGGGAAGGGGAGCGGGCGGGATTGTTCTACAGTTCCGCCAACTTCGACGACACCGTGTTCGAGGATCCGTTCCGCTTCGACGTCACCCGTGACCCCAATCCGCAGCTCGGATTCGGCGGCACCGGACCGCATTTCTGTGTGGGCGCGAATCTGGCCCGGCTGGAAATCGAGCTCATGTTCAATGCCATTGCCGACGCCATGCCCGATATCGCCGAGGTGGCGCCGCCGCAGCGGCTGCGGCACGGGTGGATCAACGGCATCAAACATTGGCCGGTGCGCTACGGGTGAACCGGTGCCGGTCCCGAACTCGTTCTAGAATTCGTGATCGTGACTAACCTTCGTGAAATTCCGCTGCGCACGCTGGACGACAAGCCCACCACCCTGGCCGAACTGGCCGGCGACAAGGTGGTGCTGCTGGTGAATGTCGCCTCGAAGTGCGGTCTGACCCCGCAGTACGGCGGCCTGGTGGAACTGCAGCAGACCTACGGGCCGCGCGGTTTCACCGTGGTGGGCGTGCCGAGCAATCAGTTCCTCGGCCAGGAGCCCGGCACCGCCGAGGAGATCGCCGAATTCTGCTCCACCACCTACGGCGTGGACTTTCCGCTGACCGAGAAGACCGAGGTCAACGGCGAGAACCGGCATCCGCTGTACGCCGAGCTGACCCAGGTCGCGGACGCCGCCGGTGAGGCCGGGGACGTGCAGTGGAACTTCGAGAAGTTCCTGATCGGGCGGGACGGCACGGTGCTGAGCCGGATCCGGCCGCGCACCGAGCCGAAGGACGCGAGCGTCATCGCGGCCATCGAGGGCGCGCTCTAGTCAGCACTGCGGGCGCGCTCTAGTCAGCGCGCGCGACGCCGATAGCGCACCGCACACGGCTGTTCCAGCTGGACCACCATCTTGGAATGGTCGTTGCGGTAGCTGTCGGATGGCTGTGCGAGTTCGAACTCCCAGTCCCGCAACAGGATCGAGAAAATCGCTTTGAGCTGCATCAAAGCGAAGGCCGCGCCGACACAGCGATGCCGTCCCGCGCCGAACGGAATCCAGGTCCAGCGGTTCACCAGATCGGCTTGATTCGGATCGAGGTAGCGGCTCGGATCGAAGGCGTCCGGGTTCGGGAAATCCTCCGGAATCCGGTTGGAGACAGCGGGAGTCGCGGCCACCAGATCGCCCGGTGCGATGCGGTACCCGCACACGTCGAACTCGTCCTGCGCCACCCGCATCAGGATGATGAGCGGCGGATGCAGCCGCAGCACCTCCTTGAGTACGGCCTCCAGCTGCGGAATCTGGCGCAGCGCATGAAAACTCACGTCCGCACCGTCGGCGTAGAGGGCGTCCAGCTCGGCGGTGACGGCCGCCATCACCTCGGGATTGCGTAGCAACTCGATGATCGTCCAGGCGGCGGTGCCGGAGGTGGTGTGGTGCCCGGCGAACATCATGGAGATGAAGATCCCGGTGACCTCACTGGCCGAGAACCGTGGTCGCCCCTGCTCGTCGCGCACCGACACGAGCACGTCGAGCATGTCCCGATCGTCCTTGTCCCCAGGGGGATTCGCGAGCCGCCCGGCCATGATGTGCCGCACCAGCTTCACCAGCTGCCAGCGCGCTTCGTCGCGCCGCCGGAAGCTCTCGATATCCGCGTGCGGGTCCACATAGCAGTAGGCGTCCGTACCGCGCTCCAGCTCGTGATAGAGGTGCGCGAAGCGCTCGTCCAGCTCCTCCCGGAACTTCTTGCCGATCAGGCACGCCGAGGACGTGTAGATGGTCAGCTCCGCGAAGAACTCCAGCAGGTCGATCTCCCCGGCGTCGCCCCAGCGCGCCAGCATCCGATCCACTTCGCGCGCAATGGTGCTCGCGTGCCCGCGCATCTGCTCGGCCCGCAGTGCCGAATTGTGCAGCATCTCCTTGCGGCGCTCGGGCGGCGCGTCGAAGACCACGCCCTCCCCGAAGATCGGCTTCATGAACGGGTAGGCCGCCGCCTGATCCAGATCCTCGTCGGCCGCGCGGAAGAAGAACTCGTTGGCCTGCGCTCCGGACAGCAGCACCACTTCGCGCTGCGCCAGCCGGAAAGAACCGACATCCCCGCATTCCGCCCGGACCCGCGCCATCAGGGCGATGGGGTCGGTCCGGAACTCCTCGAGATGGCCGTGTTCATGTTCGCCACCCGATACCTGCCGCGGCTTGACCAGGGTCATCGGAAACCTCCCGCACTGGAGTAGACACCTGTCTGGACGGTACTACGGGTGTCATTGCCCGGCAAGGCTTTTCATCGAAACGGGAAATCTTCGCGCGCACCGGATTCACCCGGTGCGCAATTCACTCCGGCAGGACCTGCCGCGCGGCTTTCTCCAGCCGATCGGCAATTTCGGCGTACGACCCGTATCCGATCCCCGCCCGCAACATGGCGCCCGCGTAGAGCATTTCGAGCGTATCCACCAATGCCGGATCCGCGTCCGCGCCGAGCGCGTCCACCAGCCGGCTCCGGATCTCGGTGCCGATCCGCAACCGCAGATGCGCCACATCCGGATCGGTCCCCAGCAGCGCGCTGGTCACCGCTCCCGCCAGCGCCGGATCATCGGCGACCAGCATGGCGACCTGCCGCAGCACCGCCACCACCCGCGCCGTACTGTCCAGCCCGTCGGCCTCCGGCGGTGGATTCCCCGCCAGCCGCCGCCAGAACATCTCCGCGACCAGGTGTTCCTTACTCGAGAAGTACGTATACGCGGTGGCCGTGCCCACCCCGGCGGCAGCCGCCACCATCCGCACGGTCAGCCCCGCGAACCCTTCCCGCGACAACACCTCCATGGCAGCGCGGGTCAACTTCTCGACGGTATCCGCCTGCTTCTCGGTAAGCCGCCGCCGAGTGGCCTCCATGCTCACCACTGACCGGGCAGAATTAGAATCAGACACGTGTCCAGATGCTACTATGACCAAACCCGCCGAGCAACTCACCAATGCCTTTTCCGCATCAATGAGAATGCTCCAGAAAGGCTTTCGAATGCCCCCGGCCCCCCTTTCCGACAATCCCCCCGAATTGTCCGCCCTCCCCGCACTGTCCCCGGCCGAATCCGCAGCCCTCCTCGAAGCCGCCCGCGCCTACGCCACCACCGGCGCGATTCTCACCGCCCCCGCGACAGCCGACCCCACCTCCTGGCGCACCCCCCTCCGCCTGCTCCTCCTCGACGGCACGCTCCCCGGCGAAGCCGCCCAGCGCGACTACGACAACTGGGCACACTGGATCGCAGGCGGCGGCCTGCTGGCGATCCACGGCATCACTCCAGACGGCAACACACCCGCTGACCAGATCTACGATCGCGCAACGGTTTCCGGCAAATACCGCGAGCTCACCGCAGCCGGATCCCTCCGCATCCTGCAACGCACCGCCGCCTGCAACTGACAAGCCGAGCGGAATGACCGCGCTACCGGTCGATCTCCCAGAGTGAGTTTCCCTGGCCCGCTCAGGTGGCGAGTTCGATATCGACGCCGAGGATGAAGTCGAAGACGTCGTCCGGGAACAGTTGAGCGAAGTCGGTCCCGCCGACAGGGGCGGGACCGTGGACGATTCAGGCGGACAGGCCCAGGGGGACGAGTTTGGCGGCTAGGCGGTCCAGGTAGGCGAGGACTTCGGGCTCGTCTTTGTCGGGCATGCCGTAGAGGACGTCGGTGACGCCGGCTTCGGACCAGTTCTCGAGTTGTCCGGCATCGGGTTTGAAGCCGAGGGCGACTACGCGGGGGGTGCCTTCGCGGCCGGCGTCGTTCCAGTGCTTCATGAGCAGGGCGGTGGAGGCGGAGACGTCGGATTCCTGGGGGGTGGTGATCCAGCCGTCGCCGGAGCGGGCGATCCACTTGAAGGTGGTTTCGGTGCCGCCGGCGCCGATGAGGATCGGGATGTGGGACTGGACCGGTTTGGGCCAGGCCCAGCTGGGGCCGAAGGAGACGAAATCGCCTGTGTAGGAAGCCTCTTCCTGGGTCCAGAGGGCCTGCATGGCTTCGACGTATTCGCGCAGGACGGTGCGGCGCTTGTTGCCGGGGACGCCGTGGTCGGTGAGTTCGTCGGTGTTCCAGCCGAATCCGGCGCCCAGGGTGACGCGGCCGCCGGAGAGGTGGTCGAGGGTCGCGATGGTTTTGGCGAGGGTGATCGGGTCGCTCTCGGTGGGCAGCGCTACCGCCGTGGACAATTCGATGCGCGAGGTGACCGCGGCCGCGGTGGCCAGCGCCACCCACGGGTCCAGGGTGCGCATGTAGCGGTCGTCGGGCAGTTCCGAGGTGCCGGTGCCGGGATGGTTGGCTTCCCGCTTGACCGGGATGTGGGTGTGCTCGGGCACGAAGAAGGATTCGAAGCCGCGTTCCTCGGCGGCTCTGGCGGCCGCGGCGGGGGTGATGCCGCGGTCGCTGGTGAATTGGACGATGCCGAAACGCATGTGCGGTGGCCCCTTTCAGTTCTGTTTGGCAGCGGAGACGCCGGCGCGGCGTCCGTAGAAGGATCCGTCGCCGAGGGAGCAGCCCGAGGCGTAGCCGCCCGCGCAGATGCCGGAGGTGACGCGGCCGGCGGCGTACAGGCCGGGGATGGGTTCGTCGGAGACGTGCAGCACCCGCGAGTCCAGGTCGGTGCGCAAGCCGCCGAGGGTGAAACCGCCGGTGTAGCCGCGCAGATCGTAGGCGCCGAGCGGGGTGCCGATGGGCTTCACCCATTCCGGCTTCTTGTGCTGGAACGGGTCCTCGCCATTGGCGGCGTGGTGGTTGTACAGCTCCAGTGTGGTCTGGAGAGTCTTCGCGGGCAGACCCATCTCGCTCTCGAGCTCCTCGACCGTCTCCGCGACCCAGGTGGGAGCGATACGCAGGAAGGACATGGAGGACTTGGTCTCGAACGCCGCTTCCAAGGCTTCCTCGTCGATGATCAAGTACGCCTTGTTGCCCTGCTCCTGCAGAATGGCCTGCCCCATGCGCCCGGGATAGGTGTCCTCGGTGATGAACCGCTGACCGTGCCCGTTCACCAGGATCCCGCGCACCACCACCTGCGGGTCGGCGACCAGCGCGACCTCGGTGGCGTCCATGTGCGCGAGGTCCGCGCCGAGCGCCTGCGCCACCCGGATGCCGATGCCGTCGTGTTCCTCGACGGTGGCGGCGGGCCGGCCGGAGATCTTGGGCGCGTAGCGCTCCACCATTTCGTGGTTGTAGGCGAAGCTGCCGGTGGCCAGCACGACGCCGCGATGCGCGCGCACCAGCACCGGCTTGCCGTAGCGGGTGGCGGCGACGCCGACCACGCGCCCGTCGTCGTCGACGACCAGGCGGCGCAGGCGCACGTCGTATTCGTGCCGGACGCCGAGGGATTCGGCGGTCTGGGCGAGCGGCTCCATCAACATGTAGCCACCGCCCTTCTCGCCCAGCTTCTTGTCCTTGGTCCAGGCCAGGTGCCCGCGCGGGGCGGGATCGGCGATGGTGTTGAAGGGCGCGGCGTTCTCGCCGCCGGAGAACATCAGGCCCTCGTCGGCGGGCGGCTCGTAACCGGGTTCGCCCCAGAACACTTCGTTGAACGGAACACCCTGGGCGACAAGCCAATCGAAGTGCTCGACACTGCCCTGGCAGTAGTCGTGGATCTTGGCCTTGTCCACGCCGGGACCCAGCGCCGCGGTCAGGAACTTCTCCATGTTCTCCGGGGTGTCGGAGAAGCCGAGCTTCTGCTGCAGGGCGGTACCGCCACCGAGGTAGATGAACCCGCCGGACATGGCGGCCGCACCGCCCCAGCCGCCGGTGCGTTCCAGCACGAGCACGTCGGCGCCCGCCCGGGCCGCTTCGATGGCGGCGCACGCTCCGGCGACGCCGTATCCGACGACGACCACATCGGCCTCGAGGTCCCAGGTCTGGACCTCAGCGGCCCGGAGCGGTCGCACGGTAGCGGTTTCAGCCATTGATCCGAATTCCTAACTGCGGTTGGAAACAACTCTCGGGCTCTCAGGGGCCTCGCCCCCGAAACCCCTTGGACTAAGACTTCTTCTTGGCCAGCACTTTGCGGACCGCGCCGTCGAGCTTGGTGGCCGAGGGCCAGCCCACGTAATGGGCGAGGAACACCGCGATCTCGCGCAATTGCTCGGCGTCGAGCTCGTTGTTGCGCAGCGCCGCGCCCACCTGGATCTCGGCGATCTCCGCATTGCCCTGCGCCGTGATCGCGCCGAGCAGCAGCAGCCGCCGGTCGCGCAACGACAGCCCGGGCCGGTTCCAGATATCGGCGAAGAGGTGATCGACGGTGACCTCGTAGAACGGATCCCCTTGGAGGTCGGGCAGCTCGAACCCGTAGACCTCGCTCATCTTCTTCAGCCCGCGCTGCCTGCGTTCATCGCTCACTGCTGCTCCTTGGCGAGATGACCCGGCCCCACGCCGAGCCCGTTTCCGAGACCGTCGAGCGCCTGTGCGGCCAACGGCAGTTCGATGCCCAGCCGCCGGCCGAGGTCCAGCGCCAGGCTGAGATCCTTCTCGCCCAGATCCCGCACGTGGCCGAGGATCGGGAACCAGAAGTCGCCGGGTTCGACCGGCGCGGTGGTGTCGCGCAACATGATCGCCCCGGGCCCGCCGGTATGCGAGTCGGAATGCCGCACGACCTTGCCGAGCTCGGTGATGTCCAGCCCGGCCGCCTCGGCCAGCCGCTGCGATTCCGAGGCCGCGGTGAACGCGATGAAATGCAAAAGGTTGCGCGCCAGCTTCATCCGCGTACCGGCCCCGACCTCGCCCGCGTGCACGATCATCGACGCGAATCGCGAGAACGGCGCGCGCACCGCCGCGAAGGCGGTGTCGCTGCCGCCGACCATGACGGCCAGCGCCCCGCGTTGCGCCGCGGGCGCGCCGCCACTGATCGGCGCGTCCACGAATTCCACACCGCGCTCGGCGCATTCGGCCGCCAGTTCGACGGCCGTGTGATCGGAGATGGTGGAGTGCACCGCGATCACGGTGCCGGGCTCGGCGGTCTGCAGTATGCCGTCCGCCCCGCTCACCACCGCCCGCACCTGGGCATCGTCGAGCACCACCACGGACACCACCGCGCAGCGCTCGGCCACTTCGGCCGCCGTGGCCGCCGCGGTGGCCCCGCCGTCGGTGAACGGTTGCACGACTTCGGGGCGCATATCGCACACCACCAGCCCGCCCGGCCACTCCAGCAATCGATTGGCCATGGGCGCGCCCATATTGCCCAAACCGATGAAACCTACCGAGAATTCGCCTGTTTCACTCATGGCCGGAAAACTTGCCCCCCGTCGACGTTCAATACTTGTCCGGTAACCCACCGCGCCTCGTCGGACAGCAGGTAGAGGCAGGCCCCGACCAGATCCTCCGGCGTGCCCAGGCGTTTGATGGCGAGCTGGTCCATCATCTTCTCGACGATGAATTCGGGCACGATGCTGCGGGTGGCCTCGGTGTCGATCGGACCGGGCGCGATGGCATTGATCCGGATGTTCGAGCCGCCCAGCTCGCGCGCCAATTGCTGGGTGAGACTGTTGATTCCGGCCTTCGCCAGCCCGTAAAACCCCGAATACAGCCAGGCCGCCGTGGAGGACTGGTTCACGATGGACCCGCCGCCGGCTTTCACCATCGGCTGCCACACGGCGCGCGTCATGTTCAGTGCCCCGTCCAGGTTCACGCCCATGAACTTCTTGTAGTAGTCCCACGGCACCGTGAGCAGCACATCCAGCTTCATATCGCCGTAGATGGCGGCATTGTTGACCAGATGATGGATCGCCCCGAACTCGGAGACCGTGAATTCCGCTACGGCAGCGGCGGATTCGAGCGAGGCCACATCCACTTCGTGGAACACCGCCGTCCCGCCGTCCGCGGTGATCTGCTTGGCGACTTCCGTGCCGAGTTCGCTGTTCAGATCGGCGACAACGACTTTCGCGCCTTCCGCCGCCAGCGCCCGGGCGTATTCCGCCCCGATGCCGCGCGCGGCTCCGGTGACGATGACTGATCTATCGGTGAAGCGGGCCATGTCCGTATTCCTTCAGCAGCCGGTCGCGATGAGTTTGGTCTCGGTGTATTCCTCGAAGCCGAGGACGCCCATTTCCCGGCCGATGCCGGACTGCTTGTAACCGCCGAAAGGTGCGTCGGCCGAATACCAGATGCCGCCGTTCACGCTGAGCGTGCCGGTGCGCACGCCCTCCACCACGGCGCGCAGCCGCTCGGTGTCGGCGCCCCACACCGATCCGGACAGGCCGTAGGGGGAGTCGTTGGCGATGCGCACGGCATCGGCGTCGCCGTCATGCGGCATCACCACGAGCACCGGCCCGAAGATCTCCTCCTGGGCCACGGTGGAGCTGTTGTCCAGTCCCGCGATGAGCGTCGGCTCGACGAACCAGCCGCCGAGCCCATCCGGCCGCCCGCCGCCGGTGACGATGGTGCCGCCCTCCGCGCGCGCGATCTCCAGGTAGCGTTCGACGCGCGCCCGCTGCCGCTCGGAAATCAAAGGCCCGCAGACGGTTCCGGGCTCGGACGGATCGCCCGGCTTGATATTGGCCAGGGTCCGCGCCGCCGCCTGCACGGCTTCGTCGTAGCGCGCCCGCGGCACCAGCAGCCGGGTGCTGATCGCACACCCCTGTCCCGCATGCACGCACACCCCGAACGCCGCGTAGCTCGCCGCCGCCGCGATATCCGCGTCGTCCAGCACGATGAACGCCGATTTGCCGCCCAGTTCCAGGAACACCTTCTTCAAAGACGCTGCGGCAGCGCTCATCACGGCCCGCCCGGTCTGCGTGGACCCGGTGAACGACACCATGTCCACCCGCGGATCGGTGACCAGCTGCGCGCCCAGTCCGTGATCGTCGGAGGTGACGATATTGACCACCCCGGCCGGGATATCGGTCTCCTCGGCGATGATCCGCCCCACCGCCGCCGCGCACCACGGCGTATCGGGTGCGGGCTTGAGCACCACCGTGGTGCCCGCCGCCAGCGCCGGCCCGAGCTTGGCGAAATTGATCTGGTGCGGGAAGTTCCAGGGCGTGATCGCCCCCACCACCCCGATGGGCTCGCGCCGCACCCGCCGGCTGCTCTTGATGCCCATGGGCGAGGCGATGCCGAGATCGGTTTCCCACGAATAGTTTTCGGCCAGGTCCGCGAAATAGCCGAGGTCCCCGACCGGCCCTTCCAGCTGCGGCCCGGCGGTCAGCATGCGCGGCGCGCCGGCCTCGGCGATGGTGATCTCGCGCAGTTCCTCGATATGCCCGCGCAGCGCGTCCCGCAGCTGCCGCAGGCACGCGGCCCGGAATCCGGGATCGCGGGACCAGCTCGTCTCGTCGAAGGCGGTGCGGGCGGCGGCGATGGCCGCGTCCATATCGGCGGCGTCGGCGTCGGCGGCATACCCGAGCACTGCTCCGGTGGCCGGATTCGACGTGGTGAACACACCGTCGCCGCCGGGTACGAGTTTGCCTCCGATCAGCAGTCCCGACCCGCCGTCAGGGATGAGATCGTTCGGGCTCATCGGTAGCTCCCATGCTGTCCGGACACGTGTACGGACTATAAGTTCGGAGCTTCCGGACGCGCAAGAACATGTTTCAGAATGGCGCTGCTGCGCCGCCCCGCCGCAATCCAAATTCCGCATTCCATTGTCAGCTCAGCGCACCGCTAGTACCGTACAGACACGTGTCCAGCCGCGTGTCCTTCGCGGCTGCCCGCCGTTCGTCAGAGCCGATGAACGCGTTACCGAATACGAGGTGCCGAGACGATGACCGCAGCCTCCGTCGAGCCGCTGCTCTTCGACCCCTACGACTACCGCGTGCACGACGACCCGTACCCGGTCTATCAGCGCCTGCGCGCCGAGCAGCCGGTGTATTACAATCCCGACCTGGATTTCTGGGCGCTCTCGCGGCACGCCGACGTGGCCGCGGGCTTCCGCGACAATGTGCGGCTCTCCAGCGCCAACGGGGTGTCCCTGGACCCGGCCGCCTGGGGCCCGCACGCGCATCGCACCATGTCCTTCCTGGCCATGGACGATCCCGCGCATCTGCGGCTGCGCAAGCTCGTCTATCAGGGTTTCACCCCGCGCCGGGTCACCGAGATGCACGAGCGCATTCGCGAGATCACCCTGCACTATCTCGAACCCGCCTTGGCCAGTGGCGATTTCGACTGGATCGACGACGTGGCGGGCAAGGTCCCCATGGACGTCATCTCCGAACTGCTCGGCGTCCCCGAGGCCGATCGCGCCGAACTGCGCCGCATGGCCGATCTGCTGGTGCACCGCGAGGACGGCGTGCTGGACGTGCCGGTGGCGGCCATGGAAGCCGCGATCCACCTGATGGGCTACTACCACGAGATGATCGCCGAACGCCGCCGCAAGCCGACGGCCGATCTGACCTCGGCGCTGCTGGAGGCCGAAGCCGACGGGGACCGCCTCGCCGACGAGGAGATCCTCGGCTTCATGTTCCTGATGGTGGTGGCGGGCAACGAGACCACCACCAAACTGCTGGGCAATTCGCTGTATTGGGCCGGACGGTATCCCGAGCAGTACGCCAAGGTGGCGGCGCATCCGGAACTGGTGGACGACTGGGTGGAGGAGACGCTGCGCTTCGACGCCTCCAGCCAGATCCTGGCCCGCACGGCCGCCGAGGACCTGGAGTACTACGGCCGCACTATTCCGCAGGGCTCGAAGGTGCTGCTGCTCGTCGGCTCCGCCAATCGCGATGCCGCGGTCTTCCACGAACCCGACCGCTACGACATCGAACGCGGCGACAAGGGCGGGCTGATCAGCTTCGGGCGGGGCGTGCACTTCTGCCTCGGCGCGCACCTGGCGCGGCTGGAGGCGTCGGTGGTGCTGCGCGAATTCGCGGATCGGGTAAAGGATTACGGCCTGCGGGAAACCGGTAGCGAGCGCGTGCACTCGGTGAACGTGCGCGGCTTCGCGAAACTCCCGGTCGCGGTGGAGGTCCGGTAATGCCGCGCTTCGAACCGCATCCGGCCCGGCGGCCGGTCCTCATCGCGGGCGCGTCCTCCGGGATCGGCGCCGCCACCGCCATCGCCCTGGCCGAACTCGGGCATCCGGTGGCGCTGGGCGCGCGCCGGGTGGAGATCTGCGAAACCATGGCCGAGAAGATCCGCGCCGACGGCGGCGAGGCGTTCGCGCACCGGCTGGACGTCACCGACAACACCTCGGTCGACGAGTTCGTCACCGCTGCCGAAAACGCCCTGGGCGCATGCGAAATCGTCGTTTCCGGTGCGGGCGACCTCGAGTTCGGGTCAGGCTGGGCCATGGACCCGGAGCTGTTCGCGAGCCAGATCGATGTGCATCTGACCGGTGCGCAGCGGCTCGCGCACCGGGTGCTGCCCGGCATGGTGGAGCGGCAGCGCGGCGATTTCGTCTTCATCGGCTCCGATTGCGCCGACCGGGTACGCCCGTTCGCCGGCGCCTACAACGCGGCCAAGACCGGGCTGGAAGCCTATGCGCGGCAATTGCGCATGGAACTCGAGGGCACCGGCGTGCGCTCCTCCATCGTCCGTCCCGGCCAGACCCTGACCGGCATGGGCATGCAGGCGAAACCCGAAGTGGTGGGCCCCATGCTGGAGGAATGGGTGAAGTGGGGTTTCGCCCGCCACCCCTACTTCCTGCGCGCCGCCGATATCGCCGCCGCGGTGGCCGCCGTCGTATCCACCCCGCGCGGAGCGCATCTGGTGCTCATCGAGGTGCAGCCGGAAGCCCCGCTGCGTCCGCGCGACGAACCGGGGGAGGAGCCGTGAGGCTCGTCGTCGATCTCGATCTCTGCCAGGGGCACGCCGTCTGCCAGGACGAAGCGCCCGCACTCTTCCAGGTCCCCAAGACCGGGCAGGTGGAAATCCTGCGCGCCGATCCCGGGACCGATCTCGAGGCCGCCCGCCTCGCCGTCCGCTACTGCCCCACCCAGGCGCTGTCGCTGGTCGACGACAGCTCCGAAGAGCGAAGGTGACGTCAAATGTCCTGGTCCCGTGACGAACTCGACGAAATGATCCGCCGCTGGGTGGAGGAGAACCGCGACTGCGAAGCGCTCGGTGACTGGAAGCCGCTGGCGCACTTCTACACCGAGGACGCCACCTACGGCTGGAACTACGGCCCGCAGCAGGAGTTCATGGCCGTCGGACGTGACGAGATCCGCGATATCGCGCTCGGTCAGGAGATGTTCGGCCTCGAAGGCTGGACCTACCCATACCAGGAGTTCGTGGTCGACGAACGCAGTGGCAGCGTCATCGGATTCTGGAAGCAGATCAACGAGAAACACCGCCCCGACGGCCGCCCGTACAGCCCGGAAGGCATCGGCGGCAGCTGGTTCCGCTACGCGGGCGACTTCCAATGGTCCTGGCAGCGCGACTTCTTCGACTTCGGCAATGTGACAGCGCTTTTCGTCGAGATGATGACCGACAACGCGCTCTCGCCGGGCATGCAGAAGCGTATCGAGCGCTCGGTGTCCGGGCAGCCCCTGGCCGGCTGGTACCCGACCGGGAAGGGGCCGGTACCGCAGTGGTGACGAGCCGATACGCGGCGCTGGGCCGCGCCGAACTCGCGGTGCTGGTGCCCGAACTGCTGCTGTGCGGGCATCTCATCGACCGGTCCGGGATGGCGCATGTGATCGCCGCGCTCGGGCGGGAGGGCATGACCGAGGTGGCCATCGACGAATGGCTGCTGGCCAGTCCGGTCTACACCCGGCGCATGCGAAAAGCCCTGGGCATCACCGGGGACGGGGTGGACGCCATCTTCAAGGGCTTCCAGCTCGATATCGGCGCGCCGCCGCAGTTCATGGACTTCCGGTACCGGGTGCACGATCACGATCACGGGGAATTCCATCTCGATCACTGCGGCGCGCTCGCCGATGTGGAGCCGATGGGGGAGGAGTTCGTGGTGGCCATGTGCCATCACATCGAGGACCCGACCTTCGACGGCAGCGCGCTGGCGACGAACCCGCACGCGCGGGTGCGGCCGGTGCATCGGCCGCCGCGGGTGCCTTCGGACCGGAAACCGGTGTGCGCGTGGACGGTCGTCATCGATCCGTCGCATGAACCGCCCGAGCCGATCGCCACCGCCCACCTGGTCGCCGGCAGCCAGGCCGCCGGGGTGGCGCTGGACCCGATCGTGCCCGAAGGGGAAGGGCTGCACGACTATTCGGGTCCGCTGCTGAACGACCTGCGCTTCACGGACTTCTCCCGCTCGGCGCTGATCCGGATGGCTGACGAGGTGTGCCTGCAACACCATCTGCTCGCGCTGGGATTCCGGTGCGCGGTCGAGGCACGCACCGACGCGGCCCTGGACATCGTGCGCAAACAGTTCACCGGTATCGCCGGGCTGACCTCCGAAAGGCTCTGCAAGGCACTGGGTCTCGGCGACGATGCGGCCGCGCTGGCGAAGGTGCTGCGCCTGCATCCGGCGCTCAATCCGGCCGCCTACCTCGATATCGAGGTGGCCACCGAGACCAGCGGCGGCGAGCAGATCGTGGAACTGCGCATCGGCCGCGCCTGCGCCGGCGGGGACGACAACGCCTGGCCGATGCTGCTCGACGCCGACCATCTCGAACCCCTCGACGCCCTGGTGCGCGGCGTGAACCCGCGCTTCCGCAGTCGCGTCCGGGAGGCGGCGGAGTGCGCGCTGACCGTCGAGATCGGCCTGGCCGAGCGGGCTTTCCCGGAAGCCGTCGAGGTCGCCATCACCCGCTTCAGCACCGGGGCCGCCTTCACCTTCACCGATCGAGGCATCCCCCTGCCGCTCACCGTCCGGTAGCCAGAAAGCGAGCAGCCATGGCCAGCAATTTCGCGGACCTCTACGAACACGCCGCCGACGCCGTCCCCGATCGGCTCGCCGTGATCGAGGACGAGCGCCGGCTCACCTTCGCCGAACTCGACACCCGCGCGAACCGGCTCGCGCACCATCTGGCCGGTGCGGGCGCGGGCCCCGGCACCCATATCGGCTTCCACATGCACAACGGCATCGAAACCCTGGAAACCCTGCTGGGCTGCTTCAAGATTCGCGCCGTGCCGGTCAATATCAACTACCGGTATCAGGCCGAGGAACTGCGCTACGTCTACGACAATGCCGACCTCGAGATGGTGGTGCATCACCGCTGCTACGCCCCGCTCATCGAAGCGGTGCGCCCGCAGCTCCCGAAACTGCGGCACGCCCTGGTGGTCGAGGACGGCGACGACTCCGGCAGCGCTTCGACGCCGTACGAGAAAGCGCTCGAAAACGCCTCCCCGGAGCGGGATTTCGGCCCGCGCAGCGCCGACGACCTGTTCATCATGTACACCGGCGGCACCACCGGCCTGCCCAAGGGCGTGATGTGGCGGCAGGAGGACATGTGGCGGGTGCTCGGCGGCGGCATCGACTTCTACACCGGCGAACCCGTCGCCGACGAATACCAGCAATCCCGCGCCGGCGCGCAGAACCAGCCGTTGCGCTGGTTCGTGCTGCCGCCGCTCATTCACGCCGCCGCCATGATGCCGACCTTCACCGCGCTCTGGTCGGGGAACACCGTGCTGTTCGAACCGCGCTTCGAACCCGCGCGCATCTGGCAGGCGGTGGCGCGCGAGCGGGCGAACATCCTCGTCATCACCGGTGACGCGATCGCTCGCCCGCTCGTGGACGCCTTCCGCGCCGCACCGGTGGACGCCTCCTCGCTGTTCTCCATCGGTTCGGGGGCGGCGCAATTGACGCAGCCGGTGAAGAACGCGCTGCTGGAACTGTTCCCGAACGTGCTGCTCACCGAATCCATCGGATCCTCCGAAACCGGCTTCGGCGGTATCGGATTCGCGGCCAAGGACGACGATCCGGCGCGCGGGCCGCGGGTGAACACCGGTCGCGGCGCGCTCGTGGTGGACGATGCCGGGCAGCCGGTCGCGCCCGGCGGGGAGGGCTGGGTGGCCAAGACCGGCAATGTGCCGATCGGGTACTACAAGGATCCGGTAAAGACCGAGCAGCTGTTCCGCACGGTGGACGGGGTGCGCATGGTCATCACCGACGATCGGGCGCGGGTCGAGGCGGACGGCTCTGTGACGCTCATCGGGCGCGGGAACATGGTCGTCAACACCGGCGGCGAGAAGGTGTTCCCGGAAGAGGTCGAGGCCGTTCTCAAAGCGCACGACGACGTGTACGACGCGATCGTGATCGGGGTGCCGCACGAGCGCTGGGGACACCAGGTGGCGGCGGTGATCTCGGCGGCGGGCGACGGCATCGACTTCGCCGCGCTGGACCGTCATGTGCGCGCCCACCTCGCCGGATACAAGGCGCCGCGCCGCATCTGGGTCGCGGACGTGGTCGCCCGCACGCCCAGCGGCAAGCCCGACTATCGCTGGGCCAAGGCGTACGCGGCGGCCCGCGAACCCGATCACGAGGCGTAATAACCCGTTCTGGAATTTCCCTCCAGCCCGGCACCCGTTCAACGGGTTTCCTGGGCCGAAACGACTACGAGAATTATGGGAACCTGTTCTAATTTGGAAATGGCAGCGGCACATTCGGTACTCGGCGAGCAAGTACGTATGCCGGTCGAGATCCGGCATGCCGACGCCGCCTCCGCGCTCTTCCTGGTCGATGCGGCGGCCGCGGCCGAGCTGCTGGACGGCACCGGGCTGGAACCGCTGAAGGTGCTGCCCGGCAAGGCCGTGCTCTCACTCGCTTTCGTCCGCTACGTGGACGGCGACCTCGGGCCCTACCACGAGTTCGCCTTCTCGCTCATGGCCCGCCAGCCCGGCCGGCGCAACAGCACCGGGGCCTACATTCACTGGCTGCCGGTGAACCAGAGCTTCACCTGCGAAGCGGGACAATCGATTTGGGGCTTCCCCAAGCTCATGGCCGACATCGACATAACGCCCGGCGGGCGTTGTGAGGTGCGGGTGGACGGGCAATTCGTCATCGGGCTGCGGATAGGTGACGGATTGCCCGTTCCGGGCAGTGCGGGCGGGGCGTCCATCGACGCCTACACCGCGCGCAACGGTCTGCTGCGGCGCACACCCTGGATCATGAACCCCGCCAAGGTGCGCATGCGGCCCGGCGGCGCCCGGGTGGAGCTCGGCGATCACCCCGTCGCCGATCAGCTGCGCGCGCTCGGCCTGCCCAAGGCCGCGCTGTTCTCCAGCCGGATCGGTGCGCTCGCAATGACCTTCGAGGACGCCGCCACCGTCCTGCAGACCCGGGAGGCCCGATGACCCAGACCGTTCTCGTCACCGGCGCGGCCAGCGGCATGGGCCGCATCGTCGCGCAGCGCATGGCCGCGGCGGGACATCGGGTGGCCGCCGTCGACCTGAATGCCGAAGGGCTGGCGGCCACCGCCGCCCGCTCGCCGAACATGCACACCTACACCTGCGACGTATCCGATCCGGAACAGGTCGCGGCGGTGGTGGACAAGGTGCGCGCCGAGCTCGGGGCCATCGAACAGCTGGTGCACGCGGCCGGTATGGCGCACGTGCACGGCAGCGCGCTCGATCACGATGTGCGCCAGATCAAGAAGATGATCGACGTCAACTACCTGGGCACGGTCAATCTCTGCCAGGCCGTCATCCCCGCCATGAAAGCGGCGAGCCGCGGCACCGTGGTGCTGTTCGCCTCGCTCGCGGGCTGGCTGCCCTCGCCCGGACTGGCCGGGTACTCGGCGTCCAAGTTCGCGGTCATCGGATTCGCCGACAGCCTCTCCTACGAACTCGACGGCACCGGCGTGCGGCTGCTCACCCTGTGCCCGCCCATGGTGGAGACGGCCTTCCTCGACAAGGTCCGCGCGGAGAACGCCAGCGTGCTCGGCGGCAGCGGCGGGGTGTCACCGGAATCCATCATCGATGCGCTGGAAAAGGCGCTCGCCAAACCGAAGACGCCGCTCTTCGTCTTCCCCGGCCAGGCCCGTCCCGCCTATCTGATGCGCCGCTTCCTGCCCGGCGTGGCCCGTTTCATCGTCAAGAAGTCGATCCACCCCACCGACTGACGATCCCCAGCTTGGGCGTCGGCACGTGCTCCGATCGACGCCCAAACCCCGGCGCTGGGCAACCGAGGCTCTGCGGTTGCCCAGCGCCGAACATCCGGCCGTCCGCCGGAAAATCAGTGGCGGGAAAGTTCCCTGACCGGGCACGATGTCTGTTCTGCACTACTCGAACACGATTCGAGAGGGGACGGATGAAATCCCGCGCGCCCGCGATCATGCTGGTACTGCGCTATTACGGCCGGGAAATGGCGAGGCGGAAAGGCCTCACCGCCACGGCCCTGTTGTCACCCGCGATCGGCAATACCTGCCAGCTCTACGTGGCGCCGCTGCTGGTCGCCGTCGTGGTCGGCAAGGTGGCCGGCACCGGTGACTCGAGTTTCGGCACGCTCGCGCCCTACGTTCTCGCCTTCGGCGGCCTGCTGCTGGTCGCCGAGGTGTTCTGGCGCATCGGCATTCACTGCCTGAACCGGCTCGACGCCTACGGCATCGAACACCTCTACATCGAGGCCATGGACGAACTGCTCGCCAAGGACGCGGCGTTCTTCCACGACAATTTCGCCGGCTCGCTCACCAAGCGGTCGCTGAGCTTCGCGGCGCGCTTCGAGGAGTTCGTCGACACCTTCGCCTTCGAAATCCTCGCGGCCCTGGTGCCTTTGACGTTCGCGTCGGTGGTGCTGTGGCGCTACGACCCGATGCTGGTGGTGGTGCTGCTCGGCATGCTGGTGGCGACCGCGTTCGTCATCGCGCCGCTCATCCAGCGCCGGCAGAAACTCGTCGACGATCGCGAGGCCGCCATCGCGCTGGTCTCCGGGCACGTCGCCGACAGCCTCTCCAATATGCAGGTGGTGCGCGCCTTCGCCGCCGAACCCCAAGAGGCGGAGGAACATCGGCGCCGGGTCGCCGAATCGCGCCGCAAATCCCTGCTCTCCTGGGATTACGCCAACCTGCGCATCGACACCGTGGTGACGCCGCTGGTCGTGGTCACCAATATGGTCGGCCTGGTCATCGCGCTGGGTATCGGCGGCGGTCACGCCAGCGTGGAGGTGATCATCGTGGCGTTCACCTACTACTGGAACGCCACCGGCATCATGTTCCGCTTCAACCAGATCTACCGCCGCCTGGAATCCACCCTCACCGAAGCCGCCCAGTTCACCGACCTGCTCATCGACAAGCCCACCGTCGTAGACGTCGCCGAACCGGAACCCCTGCGGCCCAAGGGCTCCGCCATCCACTTCGACCACGTCACCTTCGCGCACGCGGGCGCGTCCCGCCTGTTCGACGGCCTCGACCTGTACGTCCCCAGCGGCGCCAAATTCGGCCTGGTCGGCCGCTCCGGCGGCGGCAAAACCACCATCACGCAGTTACTCCTGCGCATGATGGACATCCAGGACGGCCACATCCGCATCGGCGGCCAGGACATCGCCCGCCTCCGCCAAGCCGACCTGCGCAGCCAGCTCTCCTACGTCCCCCAAGACCCCGCCATGTTCCACCGCTCCCTCCGCGACAACATCCGCTTCGCCCGCCCCGAAGCCACCGACGAGGAAATAGTCCGCGCCGCCAAAGCCGCCCACGTCACCGAATTCGCCGAAGGCCTACCCCAGGGCCTCGACACCCTCATCGGCGAACGCGGCGTCAAACTCTCCGGCGGCCAACGCCAGCGCGTAGCCCTGGCCCGGGCCATCCTCCGCGACGCCCCCATCCTCCTATTGGACGAGGCCACCTCGGCACTGGACTCGGAAAGCGAACTGCTTGTCCAGCAGGCGCTTTGGGAGCTGATGGAAGGCCGCACGGCACTGGTGGTAGCCCACCGTCTGAGCACCGTAGCGGGCATGGACCAGCTGGTGGTGCTGGACCGCGGCCGCATCGTGGAACAGGGCAGCCACGACGAATTGCTCAATGCCGAAGGCGCTTACGCGCAATTGTGGCGGCATCAGTCGGGTGGGTTCCTGGGCGAGGAGGTCGGGGCGCGCTGACGGACCTGCCGCAGATGGGCAGGACCTCACCTCGCGAAGGTCGCCTTGGGCGACACCGTGATGACATCGAGCTGGCGAATCAGCTCCGGAGGGACCTGTCCATCCGGGAAGTGTGCGGTGCTCGGAACTATGACGGCTTCCGCGCCGAGTCTGGTGGCTTGCGAACGCAGTCGCGCCAATGGGGGTCTGCCGGTGCGCGGGTCGTGGATGAGCATTCCCGAGAAGTCGTAACCGAGCTGAACGGCGAGGTTGCGGATGCAGGTTTCGTCCCAGAGTTGGCCGATACCCGAGACGTCGGTCCGCAGGTAGCCCAGGGCGGTGGGCTTGTAGCGCATTTCGGGCTCCTGGGTTCGTTCGTCGGATGGCAGGTGGGATTCCAGATAGAAGCCGGTGGCCGCGGGTTCCCCCTCGCGGTCGCGGAGGTCCAACATGCCGCCGGGAAAACTCGCGAGCCTTGTTCGCCAGGTCATCTCGGCTCCATTCAGTGACGGTCAACTAGTTCAGCTAGCGTATACGCAGTTGTGTATACGCACAATGGATTGTGTGGAGTATGCGTATACCCATCTGCGTATACTGACCATGGTTGTCATTTTTGCCGTGCGATCCGGAGGAGTTCTCCTCATGTCAGAACCCCAATACGTCGTAATAGCAGGCGATTTCGCTCGGCGGATCCGCACTGGCGAGCTGCCGGCGGGGACGCAATTGCCGAGCTTCTCCGAGCTGGCGGCGCGGCACGGAGTTTCGGACATCGTGATCCGGCGCGCCATCAAGCTGCTGATCAGTCAGGGTTTGGCGCGGACGGTCGAGCGCCGGGGCACGTTCGTCTCCGCCCGTCCCAATCTTGTTCGCGTTTCACCGGAACGGCAGTTGGAGAGCGCGGAGGATACGTTCGCAAACGAATCCGACCGAGATGTTCTGGTTCACAGGGAGACTCACCGTAGTGCCGCCGGAGCGGAGATCGCGGAAGCGCTCGGAATCGACGAGGGAGTGGAGGTAACCCATGTGATCACCCGAGCTTCGGAGGATGGCCGGGCGATCTCGATCTCGGACTCTTATCAACCGCTGGGTGTCGAAGGCACCTCGACTGCGGCGTTCTTGGAGGAGACCGTCGCGGACCGCATGCCGGATCCGTCGCATGCGGACTGGCTGGGTGTCTCGCCGGGCGACCTGGTCAAGACCGTCCGGCAACGCTTCCTGGGGAGCGATGATCGAGTTCTGATGGTGTCGAACGTGTCGTATCCACTGGATCGGTACGACGCGTTCGTGTTTCGAATGGCGCTGAATACCGACGATCAGAGCTCGGGTTAGCGCCGTACCCAGATCTGCGCGACATCACTGAGGTTCCACCACGAAACGTACTGTGAATCCTGGGATTCCAGTCGCCACCGAGTGTCCAGAGCTTCGAAGAAGGCGTCGTCACCAGTCTTGCCGCCCTTCGGCTCACCGATGAAGACCACGCGATCGCCGTCAGCTTTCTCGTAAGCGGCCAAGGCCTCCGAAGCCATTGGGTTTCCCCAACCCGGAGGCCAGCAGAGGAACAGCGCGTGCTCCTCGATATGCGCTGTGCGAGTGGCGTATTCGGTGAGATCACCGACGCCGCACCAGGTATCAGGTTGGCCTGCGGCGCCAGGGAAGGACAGGTTCTCCGCCGCGTCCGGAGGTTCGGAGTCGTAGGCGTCGACGCTGCATCCGAGGGCGGCAAGCTGGGCTGCCCAATAGCCTCGACCTGCACCGAGTTCGACGATCGGCACTCCATCGCAACAGTCCGCGATCCAATTCAGCGTTTCCGGTGACGGGATGGCGTACGCGTAGACCGATTGCAGGATGGTCTGGGCATAGCCGAGTCGCGCGCTACCGGAGGCGCGCCCACCGTTGACGACACGACGGCCATCGTGCGCGGCTACCGAGGGGCCGACGATGTCCCAGTAGGGGTTTCCGGTAGGCGACGCCCCACCGGTCAGATAGTTCACGAATCGCAGATCGAACGCGGCGTCGGCCTGTGGATCTCCGGTTCCCGGCAAGCGGGGAGCGGTGTCCAGATAGTCCGCGACCTTCGGATATTCGGTGCGGAGACGATGCTCATCGGCCAGTAGTGCGCCCAGCTCGTCTCGACGTCCAGCGGTCAGTCCGGAATCCGTCATGCTCTCGATTCTCGCCGCACCCGGAATGTTCCGGCGCGTTTTCACCGCTCTCCGATCCGCCGAAAACGAACGACCCCGGCCGACTCGGCCGGGGTCGTTGCATCGGAACGGATTTCAGCCCAGGTGCAGGCGGCGCATGAGGCGCAGGGTCACCAGTGTCGATTTGAGCTGCTTCTCGTACGGCATGCCGGCGCGGGCGGCCATGATCTGCTTCTTCTGCACGCCGACATTGATGGTGTCGGTGTACTTGAGCAGGCCCGCCGCGCCGTGGCGGGTGCCGACGCCGGACTGCTTGACGCCGCCCGACGGGGTGCCCTTGGCGGCGTAGCTGGTCACGAAACCATCGTTGATATTGATGGCCCCGGCCTCGACCCGCTCCGCGAGTTTGGTTGCGCGGTCGATGTTTCCGGTCCAGATGCTGGCGTTGAGGCCGTAGGCGGTGTCGTTGGCGAGGGCGATCGCCTCGTCTTCGGTCTTGTACTTGTAGATGCTGACTACGGGGCCGAAGGTTTCCATGGTGGCGTGCGCCATGTCCTTGGTGACGCCGGTGAGCACGGTGGGCTCGAAGAAGGCGGGGCCGATGTCGGGGCGGGGGTTGCCGCCGGTGACGACGGTCGCGCCCTTCTCGCGGGCCTCGTCGACGTGGGAGGCGACGCGCTTCATGTGGTCGACCGAGACCAGGGAACCCATTTCGGGATCGAAGTCGTAGGTAGCGCCCATCTTCGAACCGAGTTCCTCTGCGGCGGCGACGAATCGGCGCAGGTATTCGTCGTAGATGCGCTCCTGCACGTAGATCCGCTCGATGTGCATGCACGCCTGGCCGGTATTGCCGAACACGGCGAAGATGGCCGACGGGATGGCCTCGTCGAGGTTCACGTCGTCCAGCACGATCATCGGGTTCTTGCCGCCCAGTTCCAGGCTGCACCCGATGAGATTGCGACCCGACTGCTCGCCGATGGTGCGCCCGGTCGCGGTCGAACCGGTGAACATGACGAAGTCGACATTGTCGATGAGGGTCGGGCCGACGTCCGGGCCCATGCCGGTGACGACCTGCACCAGACCGCGCGGCAGGCCCGCCTGATGCAGCAGCTCGATGCCGTACAGCGTGCACAGCGCGGTCTTGTTGTCCGGCTTCATGACCACGCCGTTGCCCGCGATCAGCGCCGGCGTCGAATCGGACATGGAGATGGCGAACGGGAAGTTCCACGGCGCGATCACCGCGACGACGCCCTTGGGGCGGTGCTCCTCGGTGGAGCTGGTGATGATCGGCATCGGCCCGCTGCGCTTCTTGGGCTTGAGCGTCTTGGCCGCGGTCTTGAGGTAGTGGGCGATGACCATCGGGGTATCGCACGCCTCTTCGATGGCCATGCGACGCGCCTTGCCGCAGCCGATCTGAATCAGGTCGGCAATGGTCTCGATCTCGGAGAGAATGAGTTCGTGGGCGCGTTCGAAGACGGCGAGCCGCTGCTCGAGTGGACGAGCGGCCCATTCCTTCTGGGCGGCGCGCGAGATCTCGACGGCCTTGGCGACATCTTCGGGCGAGGACTGCGGCAGGTAGCCGACCACATCGCCGGTGTAGACCTCGATCATTTCGAACGGGTCGCGGGCCTCGCCCGCCTTGCCCGCGGTCACCATGGCGGTCAGCCGGTTGATGAGGGATTCCGTGACGCGGGGCGGCAGCTTCGCCCGGGAGCCGCTCTGCGTGCTCGTTGTGCTCATGGTCGTCGTCTCTCCATTACTTGCCGCCCGTGACGGCGGTCACCATGATCCAAACTAGAACACGTTATTGTTCAGGACAACGGTGCGGGGTAGTTTCGTCCCCGAATCCCAGGATTGGCCACGTGGAAGGACAGGTCGGCGATGACCGCTGCGACTGCTGAAACAAGTAGCAACACCGAGGCTCACGCTCTCGTCGAGAAGCGTGGCGCGACGCTGATCGTGACCATGAACCGCCCCGAGCGCAAGAACGCGCTCACCGGCGAGATGCTCGCGATCATGGCCGACGCCTGGGACCAGGTCGACGCGGATCCGGAGATCCGGTCCTGCATCCTCACCGGTGCCGGCGGGGCGTTCTGTGCGGGCGCGGACCTGAAGAACATGAACAACCGCGGCGCGGCCGAGGGCATGAAGGCGGGCAGCGCCTTCGATCCCACCCGCATGCCCGGCCTGCTCAAGGGCCGTCGCCTGACCAAGCCGCTGATCGCCGCGGTCGAGGGCGCGGCCATCGCCGGCGGCACCGAGATCCTGCAGGGCACCGATATCCGCATCGCGGGCGAGAGCGCCAAGTTCGGCATCTCCGAGGCCAAGTGGAGCCTGTTCCCGATGGGCGGATCAGCGGTGCGGCTGCCGCGCCAGATTCCGTACACCGTGGCGGCGGACCTGCTGCTGACCGGACGGCACATCAAGGCGGCCGAGGCCAAGGAGTACGGGCTGATCGGGCACGTGGTGCCGGACGGGACCGCGCTGGACAAGGCCCTCGAAATCGCCGAGCTGATCAATAACAATGGGCCGCTCGCGGTTCAGGCGATCCTGAAGGTGATTCGCGATACCGAGGGGCTGCACGAGGAAGAGGCGTTCAAGATCGACGCCAAGGTGGGTCTGCCCGTGTTCCTGAGCGATGACGCGAAGGAGGGGCCGCGCGCCTTCGCCGAGAAGCGGAAGCCGAACTTCCAAGGGAAGTAAGGGAAGTGGGGGTTTCACCCCCACACCCCCGAAGAGGGGTTGCGGGGGCAGCCGCCCCCGCAACCCGGCGCCGCTGCAATCAGTCAGACCTTGACCGGCCGAAGGGCTTCGGGCGTCAGGTCTTTCAGGGTCGGATAGCCGTCGACCGCCATGATGAGATCGGCTTCGGCGAGCAGGCTGCGCAGGACGTGCACGATGCCGTCCTCGCCGCCGAGTGCGAGGCCGTACGCGTACGGGCGGCCGATGCCGACCGCGGACGCGCCGAGTGCCAGTGCTTTGATGATGTCCGCGCCGGAGCGGACTCCGGAGTCGAAGAGCACCGGCAGGCCGTCGGCCGCTTCGATCACGCCGGGGAGCATATCGAGGGCGGGGAGACCGCCATTGGCTTGCCGCCCACCGTGATTCGAGCAGTAGATGCCGTCCACGCCCAAGTCGCGGGCGCGGCGGGCGTCATCGGGATGACCGATGCCCTTCACGATCAACGGCAGCGTGGTCAGCGAACGCAGCCAGGGCAGATCGTCCCAGGTGAGCGGGTTGCCGAAGAGCTGGATCCAGCGCAGGATCGCCGATTGCGGATCCTGTTCGGGCGATTGCGCGAGACCGGCGCGGAAGACCGGGTCGGTGAAGTAGTTGGCGAGGCAGTGGCCGCGCAGCTGGGGGAAGTTGCCGGTGGACAGATCGCGGGGGCGCCAGCCGGTGATCCAGGTGTCGAGAGTGACGACGATGCCCTTGTAGCCCGCCTTCTCCGCGCGCGATACGAGCGAAGCGGCCAGGTCGCGATCGGTGGGGGTGTAGAGCTGGAAAAAGCCTGGGGTGTCGCCGAATTCGGCGGCGACGTCTTCCAGGGGGTCTTCCATGAGCGTCGAGGCCACCATCGGCACCCCGGTGCGTGCCGCTGCGCGCGCGGTGGCGAGGTCGCCGCGGCCATCGCGGTCACAGAGGGCGATCACACCGACGGGAGCCATGAAAACCGGTGCAGCCCATGTGCTTCCGAACAGCTCCACTGACAGGTCGCGCTCCTTCGCGCCGACGAACATGCGCGGCATCAGCCCCCACTGATCGAAGGCGGCGACGTTCGCGCGCTGCGTCCGCTCATCACCCGCGCCACCGGCGACATACGACCAGATCGACGGCGGCAGCGCCGTCTCGGCACGCGCGGCCAGTTCGGCGAAACTCACCGGCCATTTCGGGATCACGCCACGCAGGCCATTGAAGTAAATCTCGTTCTGATAGTCGCCGTACGCCATGACGCCGCTGTCTCCCTCTCGTGGATGGCTGCTCCGACAATCGTGAAATACTGGCCATCGAATGCACCTGAATCGCAGGATGTGATCGTGGAGGCGCTCAATATGCAGGATTCCGCCGAGCTGCTCAATGAGGACGACCTGGCGCTGATCAATGCCCTGCAATTGCGCCCTCGCGCCTCCTGGACCGAACTCGGCGGCGTCCTGGATGTTGATCCGGTGACCGTGGCACGGCGCTGGCAGCGGCTCAGCGATTGTGGCGAAGCCTGGGTGTGCGTCTCACCCGGCCCCGCGCTGTTCGATCTCTGCTGCGCCGCCTTCATCGAGATCGACTGCGCCGCTGGCGAAACCGATGCCGTCGTCCGCGCACTGGCCCGGCACCCGCAAATGCTCACCCTCGAACGCTCCGGCGGCAGCGACCGCATCCTCGCCACCGTCGCCACCCGCGATTTCACCCAGCTCTCCCGCTACACCCTCGACGTACTGCCGACCCTGCCCCACCTCGCCGCCGTCCGGACCAGGATTGTCACGCACTGGTTCGCCGAGGGCGGCAGCTGGCGCATCGACGCCCTCGCCCCAGGTCAGCGCAGCCAACTCCGTACCCCCGTGCCGCCGGCCGCGCCCCGCCCCGAGCGCCGGACCTTCGACGATGTGGACCGCGCGATCGTCACCCATCTGGCCCACGACGGCCGCTCCACCCACAGCGCCATCGCCACGGCGGTGGGCACCAGCGGTTCGACGGTGAAACGCCGCATCGACGAACTCACCCGTCTGGGCCTACTCGGCTTCCGCTGCGATTTCGCCCGCCCGCTCGGCGGCTGGCCGGTGGCGGTCACCTTCTGGGCGACCGCCCCCGCCGCCGCCCTGCCCGAGATCGGCTACGCCCTGATCCGCCTGCCACAGACCAGGAACTGCGCCGCCGTCAGCGGCACCCACAATCTCGTGGTCCAAGCCAACCTGCATTCGGTGGCCGAGGTCTCCCGCTTCGAAAGCCAGCTGGCAGCAATCCATCCCGACTTGGTAGTCGCTGAACGCACCATCACGCTCCGGCACGAGAAGCTACTCGGCCGCGTGCTCGATGAGTTCGGCCGTACTCGCGCCGTGGTACCACCGGATATCTGGGCCGAGGTGTAACCAGCGAACTCGTCGGGCTGATTTCCGATTTGTCCAATTACTCTGCTTGCCAAGCATTTTCGGTGGTAAACCGGAGATCGGACGTGCGATAACCTCGGCTGTCCGGCGTGTTGCCGGTGGGTGGGCAACGTGTCGGCCCGGGATGGCGATGGGTGGCTCGTGCAGGGGAAAACGGTGGTTGGCGGGTTCGGGCTGGAGTCGGTCACGGTGGTGGATGTCGAGACGTCCGGGTTGAGTTCGGGGACGGATCGGGTGCTGTCGGTGGCGGCGTTGGTGTTGGACGCTGATGGGGGTGTGGCGGAGGAGTTCTATTCGCTGGTGGATCCCGGATGTGATCCGGGGCCGGTGCATGTGCACGGGCTGACGCGGGAGAAGCTGCGGGGCGCACCGGAATTCGGGGAAGTGCGCAGGCGGCTGGCCGGGTTCCTCGAAGGGCGGGTGATGGTGGCGCACAATGCGCGGTTCGACTACGACTTTCTGGCACGGGAATTCGGGCGGGTGGGGGCGGTGCTGCCGGTTTCGTCGCGGTTGTGCACGTTGGCGTTGGCGCGGCGGGTCGCGCCGCCGACGGCGGACTACAAATTGGGGAGTTTGGCCGCGCATTACGGGATTCGGCAGGTGCGGGCGCATGATGCGCTCGATGACACGCGCGTGCTGGCGGGGGTGTTGCGTGGGCTGATCGGGGATGCGGCTCGGTTGGGGGTGATGCCGCCATTGCTGGAATGTCCGCCGAAGGACGCCAATCGGCATTTGTGGCGGGGGAAGACGAAGGCGCCGTGCGGGTTTGCCTATCCGGGGCGGTTGGAGCCGGGTGGCGTGCTGGTACGGGGAATGAAGGTCGCTTTCACGGGGGAAACGGGGATCGACCGGAACGAATTGGTGGATCGGGCGGAGGCGGCGGGGCTCGATGTGACGGGGAATGTGAGCCGGTTGACGAGTCTGCTGGTGACCAATCATCCCGGGTCGGGTTCCGGTAAAGCGGTGAAGGCACGGCAGCACGGGACGCCGATCGTGAGTGAATCGCGATTTCTGGAACTGCTCGCGGATGTCGGACCGGGGGTGCGGAAAGGGGATGCCGGACAGCGGGATTCGAAGCCGCGAAAAGCGGCGGTTGGCGCGGCGGACGGCCCGTTGAGCGGTCGGCGGGTGCTGGTGCTCGGCGGCACGCATGAGCAGGCGGCGCAAACGCGGCGGCGAATAACCGAACTCGGGGGATCGTCGGCGGTGAACATGTCCGCCGGGGTCACCGATGTGCTCGCGCTTCCGGGTGCGGAGAATGATCCGCGGTGGAAGAAAGCGGCCGATATCGGGCTTCCGGTGTGGGGGCTCGAATTGCTGGATTCCGCCGGTGATCCCGAGCCTCCGACGAACCAGGCGTCAGCAATGCACAGCACCTCCGGCGAAAGTCCCCGCGAGACGGTCGTTCTCGAACGCGGGCAGGTCGTGGACCTGCCGGTCGCGACCCACGGCTCCGATTGGACCGTGCGCGCCACCTGGCCGCAGCACGGCACCGCCGAGGTCGATCTGGTGGCGTTCCTGGTGGACGGGCAGGACCGGGTGGCCGGGGATTCCGATTTCGTGTTCTACAACCAGCCCGAAACCCGGGGCGCGCGACTGACCGTGGACGGGCCCAGCGAGCAGGCCGTCAGCGTCGATCTGGAGGACCTACCGGGGCATTGCCGGCGCATTGTGATCGCGGCGGCGCTCGCCGATCCGGAGCGTCGATTCGGCGATGTCGGCGCCATCGAAATCGAAGTCGAACCGCGGCCGCAAGCGGGTGTCTTCGCCCGCGCCACACTGGATGCCGCCACCGAGGAACGCACGCTGCTGCTGGCCGAACTGTATCCACGCGACGAGGATTGGCGATTGCGCGCCGTCGGCCAGGGATATCCCACCGGCCTGGCCGCACTGGCTCGACATTACGGCGTAGAAGTGGATGACTGAATCGGTCGTCGTATCGGTCATTGCCGGTGTTGTCCAACACAATTCAGCGGTACGGGCATAACGCCGTCCGGACTTGATTCGCCGACTCCGATCGGATACAAATTGGTTCGTTGTAATTCGCAATGCTTAATCGTTCTGCGCGCGATGACAATTCCGCGCGCAGGGGGGTCGGGAGGATAGGAAAAATCATGCGTCGCACTATCGGCAACTTCGGTCGTAAGGCTCTCATCGCGGCACTGCCGCTGGCCGTCGCGGTGACCTTCGCGGGTGCCGGCACGGCCACCGCCGAGGCCCCCGCCGTCGCCCCGCAGACCGTCGTGGTCGCGGATATCGCGCAGCCCGTCGCCCCCGTGGCCGTGCAGCCGGCCGCCATCGTCACCGCGGAGGAGATCGCCACCAATCCGAATGCGGCCAACCATGATCCGCTCGGCAATGGCGCGGCCGCCGGCGCGATCGTCGGCGCCGCGTTCGGCGCCGTCATGTGCGCCCTGCCGATCGTCACCATTCCGCTGATCCCGCTCTGCATTATCGGCCCGGCGTTCCAGGGCGCCCTGGTCGGCCTGATCGTCGGCGCGGTCGCCCCGGATGTCATTCCGCAGGTGCTGCCCTGATCCCTCGGGCATAAAGAATCCGATACCGGCGGTCGAATCCAATTCGGCCGCCGGTTTTCGTTTCAGCGGAGCCCGGAAACGAGGAAAGGCCCCGACCAATGGCCAGGGCCTTTCAGCTGTGTCTCAACCAACACGTCGGGGTGACAGGATTTGAACCTGCGACCTCTTCGTCCCGAACGAAGCGCGCTACCAAGCTGCGCCACACCCCGTGAAGTGAACGTGAAGTAGCTTAGCGCACGGTCGGCGGAACAGTTAAATCGGCTGGTCAGATGCCCTAAAGCAGCCGAAAAGTGGCCAGTAGGCGGCGTCCGAAATCCCGGTCCACGGCCCGATCCACGCCGGTGTCGGCGGCGATGGTCAGGACCAGCGAGCCGGTCCCGCCGGACACCGCGAAGGTGTAGATCGAGTAGGTCTTGGCGCAGCTGGGATCGGGCGG
Source organism: Nocardia yamanashiensis NBRC 100130 (assembly GCF_001613325.1). Lineage (GTDB taxonomy): Bacteria > Actinomycetota > Actinomycetes > Mycobacteriales > Mycobacteriaceae > Nocardia > Nocardia yamanashiensis. The sequence goes on from NZ_BDCD01000022.1 coordinate 56,540, forward strand.
GGTGAAGGCCCCCGAGGTCTCCACGAACGTGCCGTGCAGGGTGTCGTCGGAGGAGCTGAACGATTCGGGAGCGCCCGAATTCAGCGTGGTGAGGGTTTCCCAGCCCAGTTTGGCCATGCGCTTGCCGATATCGGTGGCCGCGGCCGCCGGATCGGACAGCGTGCTGGTGCTCAGGAACATATTGCTGCGCACGAAGTTCGGGCAGTAGTTCACGCCCTCCTGCGCCAGGCCCGCGACCGAGATCCGGTCGGCGCCGCTGCCCCAGCCGTCCGCCGTCTGATCGATGGTCCAGTCGGACGGCACATCCCAGGCCGCCTGGACGCCCGTCGGCACCACCACCTGATAGCCGGGGATGCGCGGCGACTGACTCGACGACGGCGTGGTGGTCGCGGCACTGCTGCGCGGCTTGGAAGTGGTGGTGGCGGCGACCGACGTCGAGGTGGCGGGCAGCGCGCCGGTCCCGGAATCCCGGGTCACCAGCACCACCGCGACCACCGCGACGAGCGCCACCACGAGCGCCCCGATCCCGGCGTACAACCACACCCGGTTCCTGTCGCTCGGCGGCGGCCCGTAACCACCCCCGTAGGGCGGCTGTGCGCCCTGATGCGGGGACGGACCGGTCTGATAGGGGTTCGGGCCCGTCGGGAACGGATTCGCGCCCGACGGTGCGGAATTCGGGGCCTGCTGCGGATTACCGCCCACCGCATACGGATTCGGCCCGGTCGCCGGATTCCCTGGATACGGCTGCACCGGCGGCCCGAACCCCGGCGGCTGCACCGGATGCGGCCGCGAGTCCCATTGCGATCCCGGCGCCGGCGCCCCCTGCCACCAGTTGGCGGTCTGATCCTCACTGCCGGGTTCCGGTTTCCGGTCGTCGAATCCACTGGTCATCGTCGGACCCCCTGTCGGACGAGTCGAGCTCCCGCCCGTCCGCCGCTACATGGGGCGGAGGCTGGCGAGAATCTTCTTCGCGAGCGTTTTGTCTACCGCTTTGTCGACCCCAGTATCCGCGACGATCGTGAAAACGTAAGAGCCCTGCGAAGTGGAGAACGCGAAGGTGTAGATCGAGTAGGTGGACGCGCACCCCGCCGCCGGCGCCGGCGCACTGCCGGTGAGCTCGACGAACATTCCGGACAGCTTGCCGTCGGAGGTCGAGAACTGCTCCGACGCACCGGGTTTCGCGCCCGTCGAGTTCGCGTAGCCGATCTTCGCCATGCGCGCGCCGACATCCGCCGCGGCCTTCGAGAGATCGGACTCGTCCGAGTCGGTCACGAAGGCGGTGGTGCGGGTGTAACCCGTGCAGTAGTCCACGCCTTCCTCGGACAGGCCGAAGGCGACGATCTGATCGGTGCCCGTCCCGAACGCCCCGGTGCCGGACTTGTCGATCTGCCAATCCTTCGGAATGTCGTATGCCGCTTCGAATTCCGGGATCGTCACGGTCTGGTACCCGGGGATCACCGGCGTCGGTGTGCCCGACTTGGTGGCCGACGGCTTGGGTGTGGTGGACGGTTTGCCCGAGGCCGGCGACTTCTCCGTGGTCAGCGCGCTCACCAGCGACGGCGTCGTATTCGATTGCGCGGAAGGATCATTCGAATTGTTGACCAGCGCCACCGCGACGATCGCGATCACGATGGCCAGCACCAGCCCGCCGATCCCGGCGAACAGCCAGACCTTGCGCTTACCCCCGCCCGGGGGCTGCTGATACCCGCCGCCGTACCCCGGCTGCCCGTAACCCGGTTGCCCCGCATACGGCACCGGCCCCGGCTGATACGGCTGCTGCCCCGTGAATTGCACGGTCGGATCCGGACCCGGCTGACCCGGGAACTGCTGCGTCGGATTCGGCCCGGACGGCTGGAACTGCCGGGTCGGATCCGCCGACCCGTACGGCCCGCCCGGGAACGGCGCGGTCGGCTGATAACCCTGCTGCCACCCCGGATCCGGTTGCGGCGCACCGTAACCCGCCGGCGGACCGTCCTGGGTCGGCTGCGCCGGATTCGACCACGCCGAATCCGGCGCCGGGGCACCCTGCCACCAGTTCGGATCGGGCCCCGCGCCCGCACCCTCGTTCCGCTCGTTCCCACTGGACACGACTAGCTCCCCTGACTGACGACTACGTACCGCGTTGTATATCGCGGTACGAGCTCAACGCGCGACAGCCTCCGACGACGCGGTCCGTCCCCGACCCGATTCCGTGGCCGGCTTCTTGGGCGGGGCGCCGACCAAGGTCAGCAGCGTCGCCTCCGGACGGCAGCAGAAGCGGTACGGCGCCCACGGCGAGGTGCCGATACCGGCCGAGACGTGCAGGCGGGTATGGGCTCCCCAGCGCGAGGCGCCCTTCACCCGCGAGCGATCGATACCGCAATTGGTGACCAGCGCGCCGAAGCCCGGCAGCACCAGCTGGCCGCCGTGCGTATGCCCGGCCATCACCAGGTCGTAGCCGTCGGCCGCGAACCGGTCCAGTACCCGCGGCTCGGGGGAGTGGGTGAGGCCGATGCTCAAGTCCGCCAGCGGGTTCGGCGAACCGGCGACGGTGTCGTAGCGGTCGCGCCGCAGGTGCGGATCGTCCACGCCCGCGGTCGAGATCTTCACCCCGGAGACCTCGATATCGCGGCGCACATGGGTCAGATCCAGCCAGCCGCGCTCGGTGAACGCCGCGCGCAGGTCCTGCCAGGGCAGCGGATCGCCGAAGACGCGCTTGTGGTTCTTGTCGAAGTACTTGAGCGGGTTCTTCGGCACCGGCGCGAAATAGTCGTTGCTGCCGAAAACGAAAATGCCGGGGCGGCCGAGCAATCCGCCCAGCGACTGCACCACCGAAGGCACCGCCTTCTGATGCGAGAGATTGTCGCCGGTGTTCACCACGAGGTCCGGTTCCAGGCGATCCAGTTCGCGCAACCAGGCCTGTTTCAACTGCTGGCCGGGCATCATGTGCAGGTCGGAGATGTGCAGGACGCGCAGGGACGGTTTTCCGGGTTCCAGTACCGGCAGGGTCGCTTCGCGCAGCGTGAACATGTTGCGTTCGATCAGCGAGGCGTATCCGATACCGGCGACCGCGGCCCCAGCGGCTCCGAGTGCGGCGCGGGTGAGGGCGGAGGTCGAGATTACGGGCATTTGCCCAGAATAGGCGACCCAAGGGAGAAACATCGAGTCATATGAGCTGCGATACGCCGGACTCTCCGGGCGCTCCGCGCGGACTCGCCCCGGGGCCCGCCGGAACCGACACCGCGAAAAAGACGTGCGAGCGTGCCGGGGTCGGGCGGTAGCGTGTGGCGCATGTCGGAACTCAAATCGAAGCTGCGTTCGGACCTCACCGCCGCGATGAAGGCCAAGGACGTGCTGCGCCTCAATACGCTGCGCATGCTGCTGGCCGCTGTCCAGACCGCTGAGGTCGCCGGATCGACCGCGCGGGAGCTCAGCGACGCCGAGGTGATCGCCGTGCTCTCGAAGGAGTCGAAGAAGCGCAACGAAGCCGCCGTCGTCTACGAGCAGGCCGGACGCGGTGAGCTCGCCGCCAACGAGCGCGCCGAAGAGCAGATCATCGACGAGTACCTGCCGACGCCGCTGACTGATGCCGAGGTCGCGGACATCGCCGACACCGCCATCGCGGATGTGGCCGAGCAGATCGGCGAGCGGCCCGGCATGAAGCAGATGGGTCAGGTCATGAAGATCGCCACCGCGCTGGCCGCCGGGCGCGCGGACGGTTCGCGAGTTTCGGCCGCCGTCAAAGCCCGACTCTGACGGCTGTCAGAGCTACGCCCTATTAATACGAAACGCCCGGAGTGACTGACTCGCTCCGGGCGTTTCGTATTGCGTAAGGCGACTCCGGCATCGCGGATCGAAAACGGCCCCGCGCTTGAGAGCGCGGGGCCGTTCACTCACCGTGGGATCGGAATCGGTATGGGGATCGGCGGGAGCGTGATGCCGGGCAATCCGGGTATCCCCGGCGCCGGCGTCTCCGGTGCGGCCGGAGCCGGTCGCGCCGTGCCGTCACTCACGTAGATCGTGATCACCGACCCGGGGATGGCCGAACCGTCCGGCGACATGCTCAGCACCGTGCCCTTGTTCGCGCCCGCGGCCGTGGCCACCGACACCTGGAAACCGGCGGCGATCAGATTGCCGGTCGCCTCCGCCTGGGTCTGGCCGACCACATCCGGGATCTGCGAATTGTTCGAGCCGCGCACGTACTTGTCGTCCAGCGGCGGCAGGCCCGGCGGCGGGAATTTGCCCAGCACGTTCTTGACCGCGCCCAGCCAGCTGCGGGCCGGCTCGTTACCACCGAACAGGTTGCCGCTGCCGCAGTTCCGCAGCGGGAACGAGCAGATCTCGCCGGGCGTCGGGCTGTCACCGTAGATGTAGGCCGAACCGGCCAGCGCGTTGGTGAACGCCAGGAACGCCGAGGAGCGGTGCGATTCGGTGGTACCGGTCTTGGCGGACAGCGGGGCGTTCCAGCCCACCGACTGCGCCGCGCCCGCCGCGGTACCGCTGACGTCGTCCTTGCTCATCGCATTGGCGAGGGTATTGGCCAGGCCGGGCTCGACCACCTGCTCGCACGCCTGCTGGGTCAGCGGCACGGTCTTGCCGCTGCGATCGACCACTTCCCGGATCGGGGTGGGCGGGCACCACTTGCCGCCGGAGGCCAAGGTGGCCGCCACATTGGACAATTCGAGCGGGTTGATCGCCACCGGGCCCAGCGTGAACGAGCCCAGGTTCTGATCCTTGATCATGTCCGCCAGGCTCTGATTGCCGTGCCCGGAAGTGCCGGCCTGGGTGTAGGACCGCATGCCCAGGCGCACCGCCATATCCACGGTCGGGGCCACGCCCACGGCCTGGATCAGCTTGACGAAGGCCGTGTTCGGCGAGGTGGCGAGCGCTTCGGTCACCGACATCGGCGACTTGTACTTGCCCGCGTTCTCGACGCAGTAGGTGGCCGCCGGGCAGCCCCGCGCGCCACCGTTACCCATGCCTTTGGCCTCGAAGCGGCCCGGCACGTCCAGCTGCGCGTTGATGCCCAGGCCCTTCTCCATGGCCGCGGCGGTGGTGAAGATCTTGAAGATCGAGCCCGCGCCGTCGCCGACCATCGAATACGGCTGCGGCTGCACGGTCTGGTGCGCGTTCGCGTCCAGGCCGTAGGTGCGGCTCGACGCCATGGCCAGCACCGGATGCGAATCCTGGCCCGGCGCCACGATGTTCATCACCGAGGCGATGTCGTCCAGGTTCGGGTCGGCATTGGCGTTCACCGAGGCCTTCACCGAGTTCTGCACATCCGGATCCAGGGTGGTCTTGATCAGGTAGCCGCCCTTGTCGATCTGGTCGCGGCTGATGCCGGCGTTGGCCAGGTACTGCAGCGCGTAATCGCAGAAGAAGCCACGATCATTGGCCGCGATGCAGCCGCGCGGCAGGCCCTTGGGCTCGGTCAGCACGCCCAGCGGCTCGGCCTTGGCCTTGCGGAACTCGTCGGCCCGGCTGGGGATGTTCTGGATCATGGTGTCGAGCACCGTGTTCCGCCGCTCCAGCACGCCCTGCGGATTGGTGTAGGGGTTCAGCTTGGAGCTGGACTGCACCATGCCGGCCAGCATGGCGGCCTGCACCACGCTCAGATCCTTGGCGTCGACGCCGAAGTAGGTCTGCGCCGCGTCCTGGATGCCGTAGGAGGAGTTACCGAACGGCACCAGGTTCAGGTACCGGGTCAGGATCTCGTCCTTGGTGAGCTCCTTCTCCAGCGTCAGCGCCATCCGGATCTCGCGGATCTTGCGGGCGGGCGTGGTCTCGGTCGCGGCGCGGCGCTCGGCGTCGGTCTTGGCCACCACCAGCAGCAGGTAGTTCTTCACGTACTGCTGGTCGATGGTCGAACCGCCCTGCTGCACTTCGCCGCCGGAGGTGTTGGTCAGGAAGGCGCGGAAGGTGCCCTGCCAGTCCACACCGCCGTGTTCGGCGAAGCGGCGGTCCTCCACGGACACCAGCGCGAGCTTCATGTCGTTGGAGATCTTGTCGCTGGGCACTTCGAACCGGCGCTGCTCGTACAGCCACGCGATGGGCTGATTGTTCGCGTCGACCATGGTGGACACCGCGGGCACGGTGCCCTCCACCAGTTCGGCGGAGACATTGTCGACGGCGTCGGCGGCGCGGTTGGAGATGAAACCGAATCCGCCCGCAAGCGGGAACAGCAACCCGGCGAGAAGCACGGCGGCCAGAATGCAGCTGCCGGCCAGTCTCCAGAGCGTTCGTGTGATGGGCACGTGCCACAGCCTAATTGGCCGTCGCGACACTCGGTGCCCTCGCGTCGGGGTGTCCATTCGTCCGTAATGGTGCCGACTGCCCGGTTTCTGGTGACGAATGCATGGACGGACGTACCAGAAAATCTCGGGACGGTCTTGCGCAAGCCTCACACTCTTATCTAGATTGAGAACCCAGTGTGATAGAGCTAACACTCAAAGTGGAATGTGGTGCAGAACGCAGTGGGGTTGGGTAACTGCGCGCTGTACGCGATTCTGGAGCGCCGTGACCCGGTGTTCGGACTGCAAAGGGGCACACCAAATGCACATGACTACCCCGATCGCTCGATTGGACGTGGAGCAGGCCGAAGCGAGAATCGCCTGGGTTTCCCAGGCCCGATGCAAGGAAGTAGATCCCGACCAGCTGTTCGTGCGCGGCGCCGCGCAGCGTAAAGCGGCGACCATCTGCCGGCACTGCCCGGTGCTGATGGAGTGCGGGGCGGACGCCCTGGACAATCGTGTCGAGTTCGGAGTGTGGGGCGGCATGACCGAGCGGCAGCGCCGCGCGCTGCTCAAGCAACACCCCGAAGTGACGTCTTGGGCCGACTTCTTCTTCGCCCAGCGTTCGCAGAAAGTAGCGATGTAATCAGTATCCCCTAACTCCGATCCCCCCATAGGCAGAACGGACCGAGCCCGCATCTTGCGGGCTCGGTCCGTTTCCGGGGTCGAATCGGGCATCCGGGCCAGACCGGGCAGTTTCATCCGGAATTGTTCCAGGTGAAAGGGGTTGGGGGAGGGTCCCGAACCCGTGCGCGGTCGCGCCCGCCGCGGTCGCATCGGATCGGCGAATCAGGCCGATTTCGCGTTTCCCGCTTCGGCGAGTTGATCGCCGACCGCCTGCAGCGCCTCGAGATCGGCGACCTCGAAGGGCAGCGCGGTAACCGCGGCGATCGGCACGCTGGGGTGCGCGCCCGTGAAGCGGTGCAGCAGATGCTGTTCGCGCTTGGCGGTGGCGGCCCGCTGGGCGTGGATGCGCAGCACGGCCGCGGTGACGGCGGCCGGGGATTCGTTCTCGCTATCGCCGGCCGCGCCATTGCCGTTCGTCTGCGGGGCTAGACGATCGGCCGCGACCTGGGCCTGTTCGGCCGAGAGCGAGCTCAGCACCGGGTGGGTGCGGTTGAGCACCAGGCCCGCCAGCGGCATCTTGTCGTGCGAGAGGCGATCGACGAAGAAGGACGCTTCGCGCAGCGCGTCCGGCTCGGCCGCGGCGACCACGATGAAGTGGGTGCCGGGGCGGGAGAGCATGGCGTAGGTGCGATCCGCGCGATCCTGGAAGCCGCCGAACATGGACTCCAGTGACTGCAAGAAGACAGAGGCGTCTTTGAGCAATTGGCCGCCGACGATGGTCGAGACGCCGCGCAGCGCCAGGCTCATGGCGCCGGCGACGAACTTACCGACACCGCGGCCGGGGGCCATGATGACGCGGATCATCTTGCCGTTCAGGAAGTTACCGAGCCGCTTGGGCGCGTCCAGGAAGTCCAGCGCGTTCCGCGACGGCGGCGTATCGACCACGATCAGATCCCACTCGCGCTTGGACGCCAGCTGGCCCAGCTTCTCCATCGCCATGTATTCCTGAGTGCCGCCGAAAGACGAGGCCACGGTCTGGTAGATGGGATTGGCGAAGATCTGCTCGGCCTTGTCGGGGCTGGTGTGCTCGAGCACCATCTCGTCGAAGGTGCGGCGCATGTTCAGCATCATGGCGTAGAGCTCGCCCTTGGCCTCGTGGCCCAGGTCCACTCGCTGCGGGGTGTTCCCGAGATCGCTGACCCCGAGCGACTGCGCCAGCCGCCGCGCCGGATCGATGGTCAGCACCACGACCTTGCGCCCGGCCTCCGCCGCGCGCAGCGCGATGGCCGCCGCGGTGGTGGTCTTGCCGACGCCGCCGGAACCGCAGCACACCACGATGCGGGCCGTCGGATCGGTGATGATCTTCGTAATGTCCAGGGGCACAGTGCTTGCCGGAACGATCATGACTAGCGGACCCCCTGGGCGCTCAATACTTCGGCCAGCTCGTAGAGCCCGCCCAGATCCATGCCGTCGGCGAGCGACGGCAGGTACAGCCGTGAGATGTTCACCTGCGCCAGGTCGGCGGCGCTCTCGTCCTGCGCGGCCAGGCGCGCCGAATGCTCGACCGCCTCGGCGACCAGGCCGTCGAAATCGGCCTCGGACAAGCTGATTCCGGCCTCGGCCAGCCCCTGCCGCAGGGCCTCGGCGTCGAAATCGCCATTGGCCGCCCGCTCGCGCACGGCGCGCGGCAGGTAGCCCTCGCTGGCCCGGTTCACGATGACCGTGCCGATGTTCAGGTCGTTGGCGGTGAGTTCCGCGACGGCGTCGGCGGTTTCCTGCACCGGCAGCGCCTCCAGCAGCGTGACCAGATGGATCATGGTCTGCTCGGAATGCAGCAGCTTGGACACGCCCTCGGCCTGCGAGGCGATCGGGCCGCCGCCGGCGATCTCGGCCATGGCCTGGGTGACGTCCAGGAAGCTGGCGATGCGGCCGGTTGGCGGGGCGTCGATGACGATTTCGTCGTAGGCCGGTTTACCCGCCTTGTCGACGCGCACCGCGCATTCCTTGATTTTGCCGGTCAGGATGACGTCCCGCAGGCCCGGCGCGATGGTGGTGACGAACTCGATCGCACCCACCCGGCGCATGGCGCGGCCCGCGAAACCCAGGTTGTAGAACATGTCGAGGTATTCCAGGAAGGCGTGCTCGACATCCAGCGCCAGGGCCATCACCTCGCCGCCGCCGTCCGCGGTGGCGATCTTGGTTTCGGTGGGCGGCAGCGGCGGCAGGTCGAAGAGCTGCGCAATCGACTGACGCCCCTCTACCTCGACCAGCAGCACACGGCGTCCCCCAGCGGCCAGCGCGAGTGCGAGCGCCGCTGCGACCGTAGACTTACCGGTCCCCCCTTTGCCGGAAACATAATGCAGGCGGGCCTTATTCGCCCGCTCCGGCCAACCTGCTTCGACCCCCGGCTCAACCGAAACGGGCACTGCTATCGGTACTCCCACGCTCGCGAGCCTATAACTCGTTCCTGAATCCTGCCCAGAGTGACGTATAACTGTCTGGTACACCACTTCGGAAACCTGGATTTCCTGTTCTGGCACCGTACTCCAGTGGTCCCGGCATCCTGCACGACCCGCCGCGCGGCTACTCTCAGCCCATGAGTGATGTGACCGTGTGGGAATACGCGACGGTGCCGCTGCTGACGCACGCGACCAAGGCGATTCTGGACCAGTGGGGCGCCGACGGCTGGGAGCTCGTCAGCGTGCTGGCCGGGCCGACCGGCGAACAGCATGTCGCCTACCTGAAGCGACCCAAGAACTGATGGCCGCCGCGACCAACTGGGCGGAGAACCTCGCCAAGCTCGGGCTCGAACTACCCGGTGTCGCCGCACCCGTCGCGGCGTACGTGCCCGCCGTGCAGACCGGCAATCTCGTCTACACCTCGGGCCAGCTGCCGATGGTGAACGGCGCGCTGTCGATCGAAGGCAAGGTCGGGGCCGAGGTCAGCCTCGAACAGGGTGCGGAAGCCGCGCAGCGGTGCGCGCTCAACGCGCTGGCCGCCGTGCACGCGCTGGTCGGGCTCGACAATGTGGTGCGCATCGTGAAGGTCGTCGGATTCGTCGCCTCCGCACCGGGTTTCACCGGGCAGCCGAAGGTGATCAACGGCGCCTCCGAATTCCTCGGCGAGGTCTTCGGCGACGCGGGCGTGCACGCGCGTTCCGCCGTCGGCGTCTCCGAGCTACCGCTGAACACCCCCGTCGAGGTGGAACTCATCGCGGAAGTTCGCTGAGCGAAAGCTACTGGCACGCCAAATAAAAGCGCGGTGCGTTCGATTCTGGACGCATCGCGCTTCCTGCATTAGGACGGGAAGATGACGCTCACCCATCCCGCGTACGAGCAGCTGCGGCAAGTGACTCCGTCCGCCGCCGTGGTGCTGGCCGAGAACCCCAGCGGAATGACGTTGGAGGGCACCAACACCTGGCTGTTGCGCGCTCCCGGCGGCACGGATTACGTGCTCGTCGATCCGGGGCCGGAGGACCGCCGCCACACCGACGCCGTGGTCGCGGCGACCGGCGGGAACATCGCGCTCGTGCTGATCAGCCACGAGCATTTCGACCACACCGGCGGCATCGAGGGGCTGGTGAAGGCGACCGGGGCTCCGGTGCGCGCCTACTCCGAGCGCTTTCTGCGCGGGACCGGCACGGTGCTCGCGGACGGCGAAGTCATCGAGGCGGCGGGGCTGCGCATCACGGTGTTGGCTACTCCGGGGCACACCCAGGATTCGCTGAGTTTCCTGGTGGACGGACCGGACGGCGAACAGCTGCTGCTCACCGGCGACACCGTGCTCGGCAGCGGCACCACGGTCCTGGAATCCCGTGACGGCGCGCTCGCCGACTACCTCGATTCGATGAATCGCCTGGTCGCGGTGGCTCCCGGGCGCACCCTGCTCCCGGCGCACGGGCCTGAGCACGCCGACGCGGAACCGGTGATCCGGTACTACATCTCGCATCGCGAGGAACGCCTGAACCAGGTGCGCGCGGCCTTGGAGCAGCTCGGCTCCGACGCCGGCTCGATGGATATCGTCGCCCTGGTCTACGCCGACGTCGACAAGAACCTCTGGCCCGCCGCGCAGAGCTCGGTCAATGCCCAACTGGCCTATATCCGTTCGCACGGCTAGGCGGGGTTCGCCTTTTCGAGCATCGGCCCCCGTTGCCTCCGCAACGGGGGCCGTGAATGTCTTTCGGTGTGGCACACACACGAAGGGACCGGGGCGTCACCGCGAAGGTGACGACCCGGTCCCTACGAGTCTCTGTTCCTGATCCCTAGCGGGCGCGGCGGGCGAGCCGCTCCGAGTCCGAGATCAGCACGCTCTTGCCCTCGAGCCGCAGCCAGCCGCGGTGCGCGAAGTCGGCGAGCGCCTTGTTCACGGTTTCGCGGGAGGCCCCGACCAGCTGGGCGATCTCTTCCTGGGTCAGGTCGTGGGTCACGCGCAGCGCGCCCGCTTCCTGGGTGCCGAAGCGCTGGGCCAGCTGCAGCAGCGCCTTCGCCACGCGACCGGGCACGTCCGTGAAGATCAGGTCGGCCAGGTTGTTGTTGGTGCGGCGCAGGCGGCGGGCGAGCACCCGCAGCAACTGCTCGGCGATCTCCGGGCGCTGGTCGATCCACGCCTTGAGCGCGTCGCGGTCCATCGTCACGGCGCGGACCTCGGTGACGGTGGTGGCCGTCGAGGTGCGCGGACCCGGGTCGAAGATCGAGAGCTCGCCGAACATATCGGACGGGCCCATGATCGTCAGCAAGTTCTCTCTGCCGTCCGGCGAGCGGCGGCCGATCTTCACCTTGCCCGAGGTGATGATGTACAGCCGATCGCCCGGTTCACCTTCGTTGAAGATGACGTGGCCGCGCGGAAAGTCCACAGGCTGAAGTTGTTTGGCGAGAGCCGCCACCGCGGTGGGCTCGACGCCTTGGAAGATGCCTGCTCTGGCGAGGGCCTCGTCCACGAATGTGCTCCTTATGGGAAATGGCTCTGTCCTGGACCGAAGCGAGCTCGGCCGACAGTGCAGTCTACTTTGCAATACCGCCGGGTAGTGATAGACACCACGCGGCACGCTCATTCTCCGACACGCAGGGCCGGATTACGCGACACGCGACGCTTGATCACGAGACACACGAGAACGGTTTTGCGACACGCGAGTTTCAATCTAGCGACACGCCGCGCTCATTCGGTACAGAAGATCGAAATCCGGGCGCCGACCGGGAAAATCCCGGTGGTCACCCGGATCGGAGAGCGTCGCTCGGCAAGATCAACTGGCTTGCGCCACGTCCAAACCCTTGGGGGCCGGGCGGGCGCGCCGCGGCCGGGCCGCAGCGGCCGGCAAGCCGAGTTTGGTCAGGTCACTGACCTCGGCGTTCGTGGCTCGATCGAGGTACTGCTGAACTTCCGGATCCGGCTCGAGCAGCTTGCGCAGCCGGTTCTCGACCCGTTCCATCACCAACGCGAACAGCATCAGTGCTATCGGAAACAGCACCACGGCGAGTCCTTGCATAGGGGTGAGTAAACACGCCGAAGGTCTCAGATGGAACACGGGGAGTGTGCAGCCCGGTTGTCGGGACCGGGTGGTTCCGTAAGGTGGACGCGTGCGTGTCACCGAATCCAAAGCGGCCGTTGACGGGGCCGACCCGGGCGTTTCCGGCGCGACCGCGGCATCGGACAACGGGCCGGGCGGTGTCTCGGATGCGCCATCGGGGACGGCCCGGAATGTGGCGCGGCCCACCAAGGCTCGCAAACGCGACAAGGAAACTCGAATCGGATTGGTGCGTCGCGCCCGGCGCATGTACCGCGAACTCACCGTCGCCTTTCCCGACGCGCACTGCGAACTCGACTTCACCACCCCCCTCGAATTGGCGGTGGCGACAATCCTTTCCGCGCAATGCACCGACGTGCGGGTGAACATGACCACACCCGCGTTGTTTGCCAAGTACCGCAGCGCGCGCGATTACGCCGAGGCGAACCGGGCCGAGCTGGAGGAATACATCCGCCCGACCGGCTTCTATCGCAACAAGACCAGCTCGCTCATCGGGCTCGGCCAGGCGCTGGTCGAGCGCTACGACGGCGAACTCCCGGGCACCCTCGAAGACCTGGTCACGCTGCCCGGCATCGGGCGCAAGACCGCGAACGTGGTCCTCGGCAATGCCTTCGGCGTCCCCGGCATCACCGTCGACACCCACTTCGGCCGGCTGGTCCGCCGCTGGGGCTGGACCACCGAGGAAGACCCGGTCAAGGTCGAACACGCCATCGGCGAACTGATCGACCGCAAAGACTGGACCATGCTCTCGCACCGCGTGATCTTCCACGGCCGCCGCGTCTGCCACGCCCGCAAGCCCGCCTGCGGCGCCTGCATCCTCGCCAAGGACTGCCCGTCCTTCGGCGAAGGCCCGACCGATCCCGTGACCGCCGCCAAACTGGTGAAGGGCCCCGAAACCGAGCATCTGCTCGAGCTGGTGGGGCTGTGAGCGCTGAGTCCCCGTCCGGCGGCGAGCCCGAGCCGTCCGGCCCGGCAGCGATGCCCGGAGCCGGGTGGCGATGGGCCGTCGCGGCTGTCGTGATCGTGCTGGCGGTCGGCATCGTGGCGTGGTCGGTGGTCGGCGGGAGATCCGAGGACGAGTCCGTTGCCGGTGTCACGACGTCTGCCGGTAAGCCTGCGGTCGCGGCGGTTTCGGACGCCGATCGCGCGGCTGCCGCACTTGTCGGATGCCCGCAGCCCAGTGGTGCGCAGGTCGGTGACAGTCCGCTGCGTGGGACCACCTTGAACTGCATGGCGGACGGACGGCCGGTCGATCTGGCCGCCGCGCTCGCGGGAAAGCCTGCACTGTTGAACCTCTGGGCCTACTGGTGTGGGCCGTGCGCCGAGGAACTGCCGTTGTTGCAGCAATTCTCGAAGCAGGCGGGTAGCGCGATCACCGTGCTGACCGTGCACAGCGATCCGGGCATCGCGAAGGGGCTGGCGCGGCTCGCCGGGCTCGATATCCACCTGCCGGGGGTCGAGGATCCGAACTCACAGGTGCGCACCGCCGTTCGCGCGCCCGCCGTGCTGCCCATCTCGGTGCTGGTGCGCGCCGACGGGACCGTCGCCAAGGTCGTGGTGCGCCCGTTCACCAGCGTCGATGACATCTCCGCCACCGTCGCGGCCGAACTCGGGGTGCGCGCGTGAGCGACCCGGCTCGGCGGCCGACCGCCCCGGAACCGAGCGCGCCAGCGATACTCGGTGATGTCTGCGGTGTGGCTTATGTGGTTGAGGTGTGTTGATGAGAATCGAGACGAACGGCCTGGCTGTACCGGGCTGGCTGCGCGGGGTGACCGAACACGATCCGGCCGACCCCAGCGGGGTGAATCCGGTGCTGCGGCGGACCGCCATGCGGGCGCTCGGCGCGGTCGGCAAGACGCGCGAGGCGGCGGTGCTGGTGCTGTTCGGCGGCGCGCCGGAGGCGGATCCGCAAGGGCCGGGCGGGCTTCCGGGCGATGCGGACGTATTGCTCACCCAGCGGGCCGCCACCATGCGCACGCACAGCGGGCAGGTAGCCTTTCCCGGCGGCGGCGTCGAACCCCAGGACGACGGGCCGGTCAGTACCGCGCTGCGGGAGGCGTGGGAGGAGACCGGGGTCGATCCGGCCGGCATCGAACCGCTCGCCCTGCTACCCAAGATCTTCGTGCCGCCGTCGCGTTTCGACGTGACGCCGGTCGTGGCCTACTGGCGGACGCCGGGCGAGGTGGGCGTGGTCAGCGAGAACGAGGCCACCCGCGTGGTGCGGGTGCCGCTCTCGGAACTGCTGGACCCGGCCAACCGGTTCGTCGTCCGGCATCCGCTCGGATACATGGGTCCCGCCTTCGCGGTGGACGGGATGCTGGTGTGGGGCTTCACCGCGGGCGTGCTTGCCGGACTCTTCGCGGTGTCCGGCTGGGAAAACGAGTGGGACCACCATGATGTGCGTGATCTGCAGGCCTCGCTGGCCGCGGTTGGGATGACGTTATGAGTGCCTCTGGCTGGCTCGATATCGGGATCATCATTCTGGCGCTGCTGGCCGCCACCTCCGGGTGGCGGCAGGGCGCGGTCGCTTCGGCGCTCGCGTTCCTGGGCGTGGTGCTGGGTGCGGTCGCGGGCATTCTGATCGCCCCGCACATCCTGATCCACCTCAGTGAAGGCCGCAGCCGCGTGCTGGTGGGCGTGCTGCTCATCGTGGCGCTGGTGATCGTCGGCGAGGTCGCGGGCATGGTGCTGGGCCGCGCCGCGCGCAGCGGTATGCGCGACCCGTTCACCCGCAGCGTGGACAGCGTGGTCGGCGCGGGCCTGCAGGCCGTCGCGGTGCTCGCCACCGCCTGGCTGCTGGCGCTGCCGCTGACCAACTCCTCGCAACCGGGAATCGCGGCCGCGGTCAAGAACTCCCAGGTGCTGATCAAGGTGGACACGGTCGCGCCCGACTGGCTCCGCAAGATCCCCAACGAGTTCTCCAACCTGCTCAACACCTCCGGGCTGCCGGACGTCATCGGGCCATTCGGCCGGGTGCCGATCGCCGCGGTGGAACCGCCGGACGCGAGCGTCCTGCAGCTCCCGGTGGCGCAGAATCTGCAGACGAGCGTGCTGCGCATCCGCGGCATCGCCCCGAGTTGCCAACGGCAGCTGGAGGGTTCGGGCTTCGTGGTCGCCCCGGAGCGCATCATGACCAACGCCCACGTGGTGGCGGGCACCAATTCGGTGTCGGTGGATGTGGCCGGCGGCAAGCTGGACGCCTCGGTGGTGCTGTTCGATCCGTCCAAGGACATCGCGATCCTCGCGGTGCCCGGACTGACCGCACCGGTCATTCCGCTGGCCCCGCAGCCCGCGAGCTCGGGTGAATCGTCCATCGTGCTCGGCTATCCCGGCGGCGGCCGCTACACCGCCTCCGCGTCCCGTGTCCGCGAGACCCTGGACCTCAAGGGTCCCAACATCTATCGCGACGGCGAGGTGCAGCGCGAGGTCTACACCATTCGCGGCCAGGTCCGCGCCGGCAACTCCGGCGGCCCGCTGGTCGACACCGACGGCAATATCCTCGGCGTGGTCTTCGGCGCGGCGGTGACCGACGACGACACCGGATACGTCCTCACGCTCGACGAGGTGCGGCCGGAAGTGCAAGCGGCGCCGAATGTTTCGACTCCGGTGGGAACCGGGAGCTGTGTGCTCAGCTGAATCGGGAACGGGGCCCGCGCGAACAGCGCGGGCCCCGTTGCTTTTCCGGCGTACTCAGTCGAGCAGTTTCGCCAGCTCGGCGGTGACGGCGTCCGGGTTCTCCTGATGGGCGTAGTGGCCCGAGTCCGGGATCGGCACGATGCGGCGGTTCGGCGCGAGTTCGCCGCCGCGCCGGATGGTGGCCGGCAGGATGTAGCGGTCGCGATCGCCGTAGAGCGCCAGCACCGGCACCTGGATGGGTTCGCTCATGGCCGCCATGAAACGCGCGCCGTCGGGACGCCATTGCGAGCGGAAGGCCCAGCGCTGGTATTCCAGCGCACAGTGGGCGGCTCCGGCCACCCGGATAGCGGTGCGCATACGGCGGGCCGTATCGGCGAATTCGGGCGTGGCGGACCAGCGTTCGCCCGCGCGTTCGCGCAGCAGGCGTTCGATCTCGTAGCCGTCGTGCGCGGTGATGAGGCGTTCGCCGTAGCGGGGGAGCTGGTAGCGCAGGAAGTTCGGCAGCCAGGACGCGCGCTGGCGGCGATCGCGCAGTACGGCGCGCTTCAAGGCCACCGGGTGCGGTGAACTCACCAGCGCGATGGAGCGCACCAGGCGCGGATGCAGTACGGCGGTGGCCCAGCAGACCAGGCCGCCCTCGGCGTGTCCGACGAGCGTGGCATCGGTGTGGCCGAGGGCGCGGATCAGGCCAGCCACATCACCCGCGAGGGTCCAGCCGTCGTAGCCGCGCGGCGGTTTGTCGCTGTCGCCGTACCCGCGCAGGTCGACCGCCACCGCGCGATACCCGCGTTCGGCCAGCCCGGTCAGCTGATGCCGCCACGACCACCAGAAATCGCCGAATCCGTGCAGCAGCACCACCAGCGGCGTGTCGGGATCCGCGTAGGCCGCGCCACTGGCGGGCACGGCCTCGGCGACATGGAAGCGAATGCCGTTGGCATGCACGTCCCGATGGATCCACGGTCCGTCATAACGGACGGCGGACGGATCCGGCAGCGAATTCGACGACACGCCGAAGGAGCGTAATCGAAGAACTAGTTCCGGTAGGTGTCGAGCTGCGCCGGAGCGTCGGCCTCGTGCTTACCGTGACCGCTGAAACCGCTGGGCACCAGGGTCTTCGCTTCCTTCAGCGATTCGATGGTCTTCTCCGGCGCGCGCAGTTTGCGCACCTTGAGATAGCCGAGCAGGCCGAACAGCGCCACCGCCACGATCATCAGCAGGAAGACGATGAGGAACGCCAGCCAGCGGTACACCCACACATCGAGCAGCTCGGCCAGGAAGAAGAAGAAAAAGAACGAGCTGAACAGCAGCACGGTCAGCGCGGCGATGAAGTAGACGCTGCCCTGCAGCCCCTTCTTGATCTCACCGGTCACCTCGGCCTTGGCCAGTTCGACCTCGGCGCGCACCAGCGTGGACATCTGCTCGCTGGCATCGCGCACCAGGTCGCCGAAGCTCTCCTGGCGAGAATCGACACCGGACAACGGAATCGAGGTGATGGTGCGGGGGCGACGCCCGTCCTGCCCGTTACCGCCCTGTGTGAAGCTCAATTGCCCGACCCTTCTCCGTCGTCCCGGTACTGCTCCGGTGGTCACTGTTGATCTTGCAGCGCCCGCTCGTCGCGTCGTGCCTGGTGAGCACGGCCACGACGCAACAGTAGCGCCGAACCCGCCAGGGAAGCCGCCAATGACGTCAGCAACACCGCTGCTTTCGCGAGTTCGGCCGCCGACCCGTCGCCGACATCCTCCAGTGCGAGTTCTGCCACCAAGAGGCTAACGGTGAAGCCGATCGCGCCTAATACCGAGAGGGCGAACATGTCCCGATAGCCGAGATCCTTGGGCTTCACCGCGATGCCGACACGCACTGCGAGCCAGCTGAATCCGAAGATGCCGACGGTCTTGCCAACCAGCAGGCCCAGGATGACGGCCAGCGAGAGCCGGTCGGTGAACAGCTTCGAGAACACCTGCGAATCCAGCGGCACGCCGGAGGCGAAGAGCGCGAACAGCGGCACGCACACGGCCGCCGAGATGGGCTGGAAGAAGTGCTCCAGCCTGACCGCGGGCACACAGTGCTCGTCCTCGTCCGGATCCGGCCGCACCCGGGTCAGCAAGCCGCACGCCACGCCCGCCAGCGTCGGATGAATCCCGGCCTCGTGCAGGGCGTACCAGGACACCAGGGCCAGCGGCACGTAGAGGAAGGGGGTGCCGACCCGGAACTTCTGCCCGACCGCCCAGGCGATGAAGCAGAGCAGCGCGACCAGCAGCCACAGCATCTTCACGGTGGTGGTGAACAGCACCGCGATCAGGATGATGGCGATCAGATCGTCCACCACGGCCAGGCTGAGCAGGAACACCCGCGCGCCGGCCGGGATCCGCGAGCCGGTCATGGCCAGTACCGCCAGCGCGAAGGCGATATCGGTGGCCACCGGAATCGCCCAGCCGCGATCCATGCCGTCCACGCCCCAGCCGACGCTCATGGCGATGAGCGCGGGCATGAGCACGCCGCCGAACGCCGCCACGATGGGCAGGGTGGCGCTCTTGCGATCGGCCAGCTCGCCCACCACCAGTTCGCGTTTGAGCTCCAGGCCGGCGACGAAGAAGAAGACCGCGAGCAGACCGTCCTTGGTCCAATCCGCCAGGGTCAGATCCAGATGCAGCGCGGGAATGGCCAGCTTGGTCTCGACCATTGTCGTGTAGCTCGCTCCCCAAGGGGAGTTTACCCAGATGAGCGCGGCGGCCGCGGCGATGAGAAGCAGTGCGCCGCCGAAGGTTTCGGTCCGTAGGTATCTGGCTAGCTCCGAGCGGACCTGGACAATCACGTGCACACCTTTCGGTCGGTCGGTCGACGAAAAAGCGGCGTGCGTAACCAATCCATCGGAGGTAGGCACAACCGCATGCCGACCAGACTTCCCGGCACACCTTTTGCGCAATTCTAACGGTTTGCCGGGAACTTCTTGACCACCCCGTGCGCGAATCCGCCCGAACCCGCAGGTCACGGGGGCTGCTTTCGCTCAGCGCGACACGGCCCCCTGACCGTCAGGTCAGGGGGCCGTCAATTCCCTCGCGCGTCCGAGGGCTACGCCTTACCGGCCCGGATGGCCTCGAAAACGTTGGGGTCCACCAGGGTTGAGGTGTCACCCAGCTCGCGGCCCTCGGCCACATCGCGCAGCAGGCGGCGCATGATCTTGCCCGAGCGTGTCTTGGGCAGCTCCGGCACCACGTGGATCTCGCGCGGCTTGGCGATGGGGGAGATCTCGCGGGAGACCTCGTCCTTGAGCTCCTTGACCAGGTCCTCGCCGGTGTCCTTGGCCTCGGCGGTCAGGATCACGAAGGCCACGATGCCCTGGCCGGTGGTGGCGTCGGACGCGCCGACGACCGCGGCTTCGGCCACGCCCGAGTGCCCGACCAGCGCGGATTCGACCTCGGCGGTGGAGATGCGGTGGCCGGAGACGTTCATGACGTCGTCGACGCGGCCCAGCACCCAGAGGTCGCCGTCGGTGTCGAGCTTCGCGCCGTCACCGGCGAAGTACCAGCCCTGGTCGGCGTACTTGGACCAGTAGGTGTCCTTGTAGCGCTCGTTGTCGCCCCAGATGCCGCGGAGCATGGAGGGCCAGGGCTGATCCAGGACCAGGTAGCCGTTGGCCTCGGTCTCGCCGAGTTCGACCTCACGGCCTTCCTCGTCGACGACCTTGGCGGAGATGCCCGGCAGCGGGGTCATGGCCGCGCCGGGCTTGGCGGCGGTCACGCCCGGCAGCGGGGAGATCATGATGGCGCCGGTTTCGGTCTGCCACCAGGTGTCCACGATGGGGGTCTTGTTGCCGCCGACGACTTCGCGGTACCAGCGCCAGGCTTCGGGGTTGATCGGCTCGCCCACGGAGCCGAGCAGGCGCAGGCTCGACAGGTTGTGGGCTTCGGGGATTTCGCGGCCCCATTTCATGAAGGTGCGCACCAGGGTGGGGGCGGTGTAATAGATGCTGACCCCGTATTTTTCGATGATTTCCCAGTGGCGGTGCTCGTTGGGGAAGTTCGGGGTGCCTTCGTAGACGACCTGGGTGACGCGGTTGGAGAGGGGCCCGTAGACGATGTAGGAGTGCCCGGTGACCCAGCCGATGTCGGCGGTGCACCAGTAGACGTCCTGTCCGGCCTTGTGGTCGAAGACGTAGTGGTGGGTGTAGGAGGCTTGGGTGAGGTAGCCGCCGGAGGTGTGCAGGATGCCTTTGGGTTTTCCGGTGGTGCCGGAGGTGTAGAGGATGAACAGCGGGTGCTCGGCGTCGAAGGCCTGCGCCTCGTGTTCGGGCGAGGCGAGGGAGACGGTTTCGTCCCACCACAGATCCCGGCCCTCGGTCCACGGCACGTCCAGCCCGGTCCGGCGCACCACCAGCACATGCTCGACGCTGCTGCCCTCGGCCGAAAGCGCATCGTCCACAGCGGTTTTCAGCGGCGCGGCGGAACCCCGGCGCCACTGCCCGTCGGTGGTGACGACCAGCTTGGCCTGTGCGTCGTCGACCCGCTGGCGCAGCGCGCTCGGGGAGAACCCGGCGAACACCACCGAGTGCGTCAGGCCCAGGCGCGCCGAAGCCAGCATGGCCACAATGGCTTCCGGCACCATCGGCATGTAGATGGCGATGCGGTCCCCGGCTTCCAGGCCGAGCGCGGTGAAGTAGTTCGCGGCCCGCGACACCTCGGCCAGCAGTTCGGCATAGGTGATGTCACGGGAATCCCCGGGCTCGCCCTCCCAGTGGATGGCGACCTGGTCCCCGTGGCCGTCCAGCACATGGCGGTCGACACAGTTGTAGGCGACGTTCAGCTTGCCGCCCACGAACCATTTGGCGAAGGGCGCGTCGTCCCAGTCCAGCACCCGGGTCCACGGCTCGTGCCAGTGCAGCCGCTGCGCCTGCTCGGCCCAGAAGCCCTCGCGGTCGGCGGCGGCCCGATCGTAGAGAGAGGCGTCGCCGTTGGCGGCGGCCGCGAACTCGGCGCTCGGCGGATAGGCATCCAGGTGATCGGCGGTTTCGGTCATCTCGTCTCTTCTTCTCTCGCGTCTCGGCCGGCGGGGGTGACCGCGGCCACGTTCGACCCTAACCGACTGTGACCTGCGTCGGGTTCGCCCGTCCGGATCGGTCTCACTCGGCGGATCGTGAGGGTTTTCACGTCCGCGCGCGGGGCTGGGCCTCCGGCGTGTCGCGCGCGAAGTCCGGACTATCAGGACAACGGCGCGGAACCCACGTAACGTCGGCTCCTAACTTTCCAGGCTCTGTATGACCGAACCGTGAACCGAATCGGGGGCGCAGGTGGAACTGGCGAAACCGGCTTTACGCCGAGGCGCGGTCGCGCTGGCCGTGGTGCTGGCCCTGCTTTCCGCGGTCCTTTCCGGCTGCACCATCAAGCCCGTGTTCGGCGACATGATCGCGGTCAACGGCAGTGAGCCGCAGAATCCGCTGATTCCGTCCAATACCAACGAGAACGGCGGCGGGCGCATCGTGGACCGGCTGTGGGCCGGGTTGCGGTACATCGACGCCAAGGGGGTGCTGCACGACGAGGTCGCCGAATCCATCGAGACCAGCGACCGGCAGCACTATCGGATCCGGTTGAAGGAAGGCTGGACCTTCAGCGACGGATCACCGGTCACCGCAAGGTCTTTCGTGGACGCGTGGAACTACGGCGCGCTGGTCACCAACGCTCAGCTGCAGAGCTACACCTACGCGCCCATTGTCGGATTCGCCGACGTGCAGGCGGATCCGCCTCGGGCACAGACCATGTCGGGGTTGAAGGTGATCGACGACCGCACCTTCACGGTGGATCTGATCGCGCCGACCATCGACTTCCTGACCCGGTTGGCGTACGCGCCGTTCTATCCGCTGCCGGAGTCGGCGTTCAAGGACATGCAGGCCTACGGGCAACATCCGATCGGCAACGGCCCCTATCGGCTCGCCGACGGTGACGCCTGGCAGCACGACGTGCAGCTGACCGTGGTGCCGAACGAGCGCTACAAGGGCGGGCGGCCGCCGCACAACAAGGGCCTGACCTTCGTCTTCTACTCCAACTTCGATGCCGCGTACTCGGATCTGCTGGCCGACAACCTGGACGTGCTCGACACCATCCCGGACAGCGCGGTCTCGGTGTTCCAGCACGACCTCGGCGAACGCGCCGTCCAAGCGCCGACCGCGCAGAACCAGTGGATGGGTGTTCCGCTGGACCTGGCGCATTTCACCGGGGCCGAGGGACTGCTGCGGCGGCAGGCCATTTCGATGGCCATCGACCGCGCCCAGATCGGGCAGAAGATCTTCCACGGCACCCGCCTGCCCGCCCGCGACTTCACCTCCCGGGTGCTGCCGGGGTTCGACGGGAACCTGCCGGGTTCGGAAGTGCTCGACTACAACCCCGACGAGGCGCGGCGGCGCTGGGCGCAGGCGAACGAGATCGCGCCCTGGAGTGGGCGATTCGAGTACGCCTACAACGCCGACGGCGGGCATCAGGCGTGGATCGACGCGGTGGCCAACAGCATTCGCAATACCTTGGGCATCGAAGCGGTGGGCGCGCCGTACCCGACCTTCAAGCAGCTGCGCGATCAGATCACGCACAAGACCATCGGCAAGGCGTTCCGGTACGGCTGGCAGGGCGACTATCCGACCATGCTGCAGTTCCTGGAACCGGCATTCCTGTCCGGTTCGGAGACCAATGACGTCGGCTACAACAGCCCCGAGTACGACAGCCTGATCGCGGCGGCGGAGGCGGCGCCGACCCTGGAGGAATCCTGGCGGGTGGTCGGACGGGCGCAATCGGTGCTGCTGCGCGACCTGCCGACGGTGCCGATCTTCGACTACATCGCCTCGTCCGGATATTCCAAGCGGGTGCAGTCGGTCGCCATCACCTGGAACGGGCTGGCCGACTTCGAGAACCTCGAGCTGAAATGAGCGGCGCATGACCTGGTACATAGTGCGGCGGTTGCTGCAGATGATCCCGGTGTTCTTCGGCGCGACCCTGCTCATCTACTTCCTGATCTGGAAGGTGAGCGGCGGATCGGTGACCGCGCTGGCGGGCCAGCGCACGCTCACCCCGGCGCTGGAAGCGCAGTTGAAGGCGCAGTACGGGCTGGATCAGCCGTTCTGGCAACAGTATCTGCACTATCTGAAGGGCATCTTCACCTTCGATCTGGGCACGTCCTATTCCGGTAGGCCGGTGAAAGACGTACTGGCGCACGCGTTCCCGATCACCTTCCGGCTGGCGCTGCTCGCGGTGTTCTTCGAGGCCGTGTTCGGCATCTTCTTCGGCGTGATCGCGGGCCTGCGCAAGGGCGGCTGGTTCGACTCCACCATGCTGGTCGCCAGCCTGGTCGTGATCGCCATGCCGATATTCGTCATCGGCTTCCTGGCGCAGTTCCTGTTCGGCGTGAAATGGCATATCGCGCCCGTGACGGTCGGTTCCGACGTGAGCATCCCGCGGCTCATCATGCCCGCGCTGGTGCTCGCCTCGCTGTCCTTCGCCTACGTGCTGCGGTTGACCCGGAACTCGGTGGCGGAGAACAAGGACGCCGATTACGTGCGCACCGCGACCGCCAAGGGGCTCACCCGGCGGCGCGTGGTGGTGGTGCACATTCTCCGGAACTCGCTCATCCCGGTCATCACCTTCGTCGGTGCGGACCTGGGCGCGCTCATGGGCGGGGCCATCGTCACCGAGGGCATCTTCAATATCCCGGGCGTCGGCGGCACGCTCTACCAGGCCGTGGTGCGCGGTGAGGCGCCGACGGTGGTGTCCTTCGTGACCGCGCTGATCGTCGTCTTCCTCATCTCCAACCTGATCGTGGACCTGCTGTACGCCGTGCTCGACCCACGGATCCGCTATGCCTGAACGGGAGCCACCGATGCTGGAAAAGGATGCGCCACAGGGCGATCCGCGGCCCGGTCAAGAACGCTGGGTGGCGCCGCCCGACGAGGTGGAGGTGGTCACCACCGACAAGGTCGAGGTGCACGGCGCCCCGGCCGGCTTCTGGGGGTCGGCGTGGCGGCAGCTGCGGCGCAAACCGCTCTTCCTGGTGGCGGTGGCGATCATCGCGCTGGTGGTACTGGTCGCGGCGTTCCCGGGCCTGTTCACCGGACAGGATCCGCGGTACTGCGTGGTCGACTACAGCCTGGTCGGGCCCAACCGGGACCACTGGTTCGGCTACGACCTGCAAGGGTGCGATATCTACGCGCGCACCATCTATGGGGCGCGGGCGTCGGTGCTCACCGGCATCGGGGCGACACTGCTGTTCCTGCTGGTCGGCGGGACGCTCGGGGCGCTGGCGGGATTCTATGGGGGACCGCTGGATTCGGTGATCTCGCGGATCGCCGAAATCGTGTTCGCGATCCCGCTCATGCTGGCCGCCATCGTGCTCATGCAGCTGGCCGGGCATCGCACCATCTGGGTGGTGATCGCGATTCTGGCCGCCTTCACCTGGCCGCAGGTGGCGCGTATCGCCCGCGGTTCGGTGCTCTCGGTCAAGGGCAGCGACTATGTGCTGGCCGCACAAGCCCTGGGCGTCAGCAGGTTTCGCATTCTGCTGCGGCACATCCTTCCCAATGCGCTCGGTCCGGTGATCGTGGTGACCACCATCTGGCTGGGCGTCTTCATCGTCACCGAGGCCACCCTGTCGTTCCTCGGCGTCGGCCTGCCGCCCACCGAAGTGTCCTGGGGCGCGGATATCGCTGCCGGGCAACGGCAGTTGCGGGCCGGCTCGCTCATCCTGTTCTATCCGGCGACCGCGCTGGCGCTGACCGTGCTCGGCTTCATCATGCTCGGCGATGCGCTGCGCGACGCCCTCGATCCGAAGGAGCGGCGATGACTGCGCCACTGCTCGAAATCCGGGATCTGCGGGTGTCTTTCGGATCCGGGGAACGGCGGGTCGAAGCCGTGCGCGGCGTCGATCTGACGGTGTATCCGGGGCAGACCGTGGCCATCGTGGGGGAGTCGGGGTCCGGGAAGTCCACCACCGCGCACGCGGTGATCGGGCTGCTGCCCGGCACCGGACGGGTGGAGTCCGGGCAAATTCTCTTCGACGGCAAGGATCTCGCCGCCGCGTCGGCCGCCGAACTGGTGGCGGTGCGCGGCAACGGCATCGGGTTCGTGCCGCAGGATCCGATGTCCAATCTGGACCCGGTGTGGAAGGTCGGCTTCCAGATCGCGGAAACCCTGGCCGCCAATGGCATTGCGCGCGGCCGGGCCGCTCGGCAGCGTGCCGTCGAACTGCTGGCCGAAGCCGGGATCGCCGACGCGGAACAGCGGGTGAACCAGTATCCGCACGAATACTCAGGCGGTATGCGGCAGCGCGCGCTGATCGCCATCGGCTTGTCGGCGCGGCCGAAACTACTGATTGCCGACGAACCCACCTCCGCGCTCGATGTCACCGTCCAACGGCAGATCCTCGACCATATCGACGGGCTGACGAAGGAACTCGGCACCGCGGTTCTGCTGATCACCCACGATCTGGGGCTGGCGGCCGAACGGGCCGAACATCTGGTCGTCATGTATCGCGGGCGGGTGGTGGAATCCGGTCCGGCACTGGCGATCCTGCGCGATCCGCAACACGAGTACACCCGCCGGCTGGTCGACTCCGCCCCCTCCATCGCCTCGCAGCGGCTCTCGGCCGTCCGCACCCGCGCAAAGATCCGGGAACTCGCCGAAGACGTCGCCGCCGCGGAAACCGAAGGCGCGCAACCCGATGACATCCTCGTCGCCGACGCGCTCACCAAGCGCTACCGCATTCGCGGCTCGGTGCCCTGGAAGCACACCGAACTCGTTGCCGCCGACCAGGTTTCCTTCCGCCTGCGCCGGGGGACCACCACCGCGCTGGTCGGTGAATCGGGTTCCGGCAAGACCACCGTGGCCCAAATGGTACTCGGCCTGGTGCCGCCCACCTCGGGTGCGGTCACTTTCGACGGTCGCGATGTCGCTGAGATGGCCAAACGGGCGCCGCTGGCCTTCAGGCGCCGCGTCCAGCCCATCTTCCAGAACCCGTACGGCTCACTGGATCCGTCCTACTCGATCCATCGCACCATCGTGGAACCGTTGCGCACGCACGGCATCGGCACCCGCGCCGAACGTGATGCCCGCGTGCGCGAACTCCTGGAACTCGTCGCCCTCCCCACCTCCGTCGCCGACCGCTACCCCGGCGAACTGTCCGGCGGTCAGCGCCAGCGCGTGGCCATCGCCCGCGCGCTCGCCCTGGAACCCGACCTCGTGGTCTGCGACGAAGCCGTCTCCGCCCTCGACGTCCTCGTCCAAGCCCAGATCCTGCAACTCCTCAACGAGCTCCAAGCCGAACTCGGCCTCTCCTACCTCTTCATCACCCACGACCTCGCGGTAGTCCGTCAGATCGCCGACAACGTGGTCGTCATGCAGCAGGGCCACGTGGTCGAGGCCGCCACCACCACCGAGGTCTTCGACAACCCGCAATCCGACTACACCCGCCGCCTCCTGGACGCCATCCCCGGCCGCGACCTGCTGGTGAGCTGACACCCCATCGGCTCCGCACCGAAAAGTGACAACTGATCTCGCGCCGCTCGGGGTAACTCCCCGGGTACGCCCAAAATAGTTTCGGCACCCGACCGCAGGCTCGCATGCGCCACTGCCCACGCCCCTCGAGCCGCGCGCTGAAATCACGGAGAGGCGGGACAGCTAGCCTCTGTGGGGTGACCGATCCGCTCCAGCCCCTCGTCGATCTGCCCGGCGTCCGCGAAGCCGCCGACAAGGCCCGCGACGCCCTCGCCGAAGTGCATCGCCATCGGGCGAACCGGCGCGGCTGGCCCACCACTGCGGCGGAAGCGGCGGTCCGCGCGGCCCGCTCCTCGGCGGCCATCGAGGGCGGCACCATCGATCTCCCCGCCGACGGCAATGTCGAAGACCCGATCCTCGCCGGCGCCCTGCGCGTCGGCCAGGCTCTCGACGGCGAAGCCCTCACCAACCTGGTGGCCGTCTGGCAGCGCGCCCCGCTGCAGGCCCTGGCCCGCCTCCACCTGCTCGCCGCCGCCGACCTCGTCGAGGACAAGGACCTCCTGGGCCGCCCCCGCAATGTGCCCGGTGTGGCCGAACGCCTGGACCTCCTCACCCAAACCATCACCACCACCAAGGCCCCCGCCCCGGTAATCGCGGCCGTCGTGCACGGAGAACTGCTCTCCCTCAAGCCTTTCGGCACCGCCGACGGCATTGTCGCCCGCGCCGCGTCCCGCCTGGTAGCCGTCTCCACCGGCCTCGACCCCCACAGCCTCGGCGTCCCGGAAGTCTTCTACCTCCGCCGTCACCAGCCCTACCTCGACGCCGCCGCCTCCTTCGGCATGGGCACCCCCGAAGGCGTAGGCGGCTGGGTCCTGTTCACCTGCGGGGCCCTCGAAGACGGCGCCCGAGAAGCGCGCTCCATCGCCGACTCCGCCGTCAACTGATCCGCATCGGTCAAGAACCCTTACGGCCCATCGGAATTCCGGCGGGCATCAATTCGCGTCGAAACGCGATTCGGGGTACGGGGCGGAGCCCCGAGAATCGTGAGCGGGTACGGGGCGGAGTCCTGAGAATCGTGAGCGGGTACGGGGCGGAGTCCTGAGAATCGTGAGGGGGTTCGGGGGCGAAGCCCCTGAGAGTCCCGAGAGTTGGGTTTTCACATCAAAGCGGGCGGCGTTGTCGCGAAATTGCGACCTCACCGCCCGCTAGCACGGACTACCTGGTTACCAAGCGTGCTCATCGGGTTGTGTTCCGGCCTCGGCGAGCTCTCCGGAATCCGCTGGTTCATCCCCGCATCGTGCGAGGCCCTCGCCCTCGAAATCCCGGATAACGCAGGCCCACAACACTCGTGCCCTTGTCGCGGCGTGCTCCGCGTGGGTGCCTGGTGTCCGTGCTGGGAAGGGTGGGATGGGAGGTCGGACCTTCTCTTCCGGTCCGGTCTTGGCCTTCCGTCCTTCCGTGCCTCCATTGTTACCCCGTGACCGCCGTCACATCAAGAGCTGGGGAAACTTTCAAATATCCGGCGTGTCTCGCAATTTTGCGTATGGCGTTTCGCGCATTGGCGCATTAACGCCGCCGGCGGAGCAATCGGTAGCTGAGCGCCCCCGCCGCGACCGCGCCCAACCCCACCGCCACGCTCGCCGCGACGGTCGTGGTGGTCGGCGCGGGCAGCCGAGCCCACAGCGATACCGGATTGGAGAAGGTGAGAATCGGCCACCCGTGCGCCTGCGCCTCGCGCCGCAGCCCGCGGTCCGGATTCACCGCGGTGGCATGCCCGACCGCGTTCAACATCGGCAGATCGGTCACGGAATCGGAGTACGCATAACAGCGCGCCAGGTCGTAACCGTATTGCGCCGAAAGCCTTTTCATCGCTTCGACTTTGCCCTCGCCGTAGCAGTAGAACTCGACTTCGCCCGCGTACCTGTTGTTTTCGATCACCATGCGGGTGGCGGCGAAATGATCGGCGCCCAGCGCCGCCGCGATCGGCGCCACGACTTCCTCGCCCGAAGCCGACACGATGATCACGTCGTGGCCCCGAATCCGGTGGTCGGCAATGAGATCCGCCGCCTCGGCGTAAATCAGCGGATCGACGATGTCGTGCAGCGTCTCGGCGACGATCGAGCGCACTTGCCCCACGTCCCAGCCCGCGCACATCTTGGTGAGGTGCTCACGCATGCGCTCCATCTGGTCGTGGTCCGCGCCGGAGAGCAGAAACAGGAAGTGCGCGTAGCTGCTTTCCAGGACCGCACGCCTGCTGAGCAGGCCTTGGTCCAGGAAAGGCTTACTGAACACGAAGGCGCTCGACCTGGCGATCACCGTTTTGTCGAGATCGAAGAAGGCGGCGACTCGTCCGCGCTCGGCTGTCACGTGGTCCAGAATATGTTTCGCGGATGACAGATGTGCGTCTCGGTAGCTTTTGCCCGAGTTAGCCAGGCGGAAGCCGAAGGGTGTCGGCGGGAAAAAGACTCGCCGGGCGGACTTGCAAACCTGGCGGGTCATGGGTGTAGTATTGCCGTTACCTGGACATGGTCCAGGCGCGTTCAGCCCGACCCCCCGGGGCTGAACCCGACGGCCCCAGCCTCCTCCCCCCCCGGCTGGGGCCGTCCTCTATTTCCGGACAGTTCGGTTGTTCCCATCGCCGAATTTCAACTTGTCCACACCTCGCGTGTTATCCACACTCGCCGATCGGCCGCTGTTATCGCTCGCCTTTCGGCGCGACGCTGACCTGCATGGACAACCACCCCGCCGCCGGCGCTCCGGCTCTGGTCCTCCTCACCGCGATTCCGCTGCGCGAAGAGATCCGGCGCATTGCCGCCGCGGCCGACCAGCCCCTCGACGAACGCCCCGCCCTGCCGGGCCGCCACCCCTGGGCGGCCGCGCCGGTGATCATCCTCGACACCCTCTCCGCACGTAACTGCGTAGCCGCCGGACACCCCCGCCGACCCGGAATCATCCTGGTAACCGCCGAGGAACCGAGTTTGCTCGACTGGCAGACCGCCACCGCCGTCGGCGCCGAACAGGTGCTGCGCCTGCCCGCCGAATCGGACACCCTCATCACCGCCTTCACCACCAACTACCAGCGCTCTCACACGCGAGGCGCGGTAGTCGCCATAGCCGGGGCCTGCGGCGGCGCCGGCGCATCCACCCTCGCCGCCGCCGTCGCCCTCACGGCCGCCACCCACTACCGCGACCGCACTCTTCTCATCGACGCCGCCCCTTACGGCGGCGGTCTCGACCTACTTCTCGGGATCGAACAAAACCCGGGCTTGCGCTGGCCCGACCTCGCTATCGAAAACGGCCGCATCTCCGCCGTCGCCCTCCACCAGGCGCTCCCCGCCATCTCGGGGGTGTCCGTACTTTCCTGCGGAAGAGGCGGGACGACAACAGGATTCGATGCAACTGCGTCAGCGTTCATGGCCGAGACCGTCCAGCCACCCTTGATTGCCTCCACGTCGAGCCACCCTCCCGTGGCAGTCGCAGGCCGGGATTGCTGCGGGACCGCCGGGAAACACGAAGTCCCACTTGGGAGATGCGCATCCCAGTCCGCGAATGAACAACCCTCCGTGAACCCGGCACTCTCCCCGACGGGCGTAGCCGCCGTAATCGAAGCAGGCCGCTCGGCAGGCGATCTCGTGGTCTGCGACCTCTCCACCGAACGCGCCCCACACGCCGACGTGATCCTGGAAGCCGCAGACCTCACCGTCCTGATCACCCCCGCCCGGCTCCGCGCGATAGTCGCCGCCGAATCCGTCCGCGACTACCTGCTCACCCGAAACCCCAACGCAGCCCTCATAGTTCGCGGCCCCGCCCCCGGCGGCCTGCGCGGCTCCGACATAGCGACCACCCTCGCTCTCCCCCTCCTGGCCGCCGTCCCACCCCAGCCCGGTCTCCCCGAGCGCCTCGAACGCACCGGCCTCACCGTCAACCGCCGCGGCCCCCTCCGAACCGCTGCCGCCGCCATCCTCGAAGCCCTCCCACTCCCCGCCACACCTCGTCGCGCACCCGCCATGCGTCGCTCGACTCCGCGCCGCAGACCGCCCACGTCCACATGCACCCCCGCCCACCCCGGCCCCATTACATCCAACACCCCCATCGCGGAGGCACTCCGATGACCGTCTCACTCACTAAAAAGTCCGACCCGCAACGCAATTCGGCAAAGAAGCCGGGTGTACCGCCGCTCGCGGCGGGACCCGCATCCCGATCCGGCACCGGGACGGGGTCCCGCATCGATCTCACCGGTGAGTCCCGAACTGACATGGTGGCAATGGCACGAACCGCCACAGCGGCTGTTGCACGGACTCGCCAGGTGGCGCCGGCGCAGTCCGATATGCCCGCTGAGTCTCGAACCGACGCAGCCGCGGAATTGCCCAACGGTGTGGTGGGAGAGCCTCGCAACGCTGCGGTGGGAGAGCCCCGCAGTGATGCGGTGGCAGACCCGCGCAGCGGCGAGGCGGGTGAGTCGCGCAACGCTGCGGCGGCACACCCGCGCAGTGATGCGGTGGGAGAGTCGGGGGCCGACGCCATGGGCGAGTCGCAGGTGGGGGCTCCGGGCGAGGGCCGCGCCGGCTCCGCAGCGGGGTGCTTCGGTCCTAGGCGCGTGACCGCACCTCGGCGCGCGTGATGAGTGCGCTGGTGAACGCCGAGCTCTTGGATCGCGTACGGGATCGGCTCGCGGAGGGCGCGGGTGAGGCGGATCCCGCGCGAGTCGCGGCGGCGCTTCGCGCCGAGGCCGGCGGCATGCTCGGCGATACGGATCTGCTGCGCGCCCTGCGGCTCTTGCAGACCGAGATGACCGGAGCCGGGGTGTTGGAGCCCCTCCTGCACGATCCGGAAGTCGCGGACGTGCTGGTCACCGCGCCCGATGCGGTCTGGGTGGATCGCGGGCGCGGGCTCCGGCGCACCACGGTGCGGTTTCCCGACGAAGCAGCCGTACGGCGGCTCGCCCAACGGCTCGCCCTCTCGGCGGGGCGGCGCCTCGATGACGCGCAACCATGGGTGGACGGACGTTTGTCCGGAACCGAAGCGGCCCTGGGTAATTCGTTCGGCGTGCGATTGCACGCGGTGCTCTCACCCATAGCTCACGGCGGAACCTGCCTGTCCCTGCGCGTATTACGACCAGCCGCACAGGGTTTGGACGCGTTGGCTGCGTCTGGGGCGGTGCTTCCGGAAGCGAAAGCGCTGCTGGAGAACATCATCCGAGCCCGTCTCGCGTTCCTCGTCATCGGTGGAACGGGCGCGGGAAAGACCACGCTGCTGTCCGGACTTCTCGCCAAGGTGGATCCCGCCGAACGCATCATCTGCGTAGAGGACGCCGCCGAACTCGCCCCACCCCATCCCCACGTCGTCCGCCTGGTCGCCCGCCCCGCCAATGTCGAAGGCGCAGGCGAGGTTACGGTCCGCGACCTGGTCCGCCAAGCCCTCCGAATGCGCCCTGACCGCCTAGTAGTAGGCGAGGTTCGTGGCCCCGAAGTCGTCGACCTGCTGACCGCCCTCAACACCGGTCACGACGGCGGCGCCGGCACGGTCCACGCCAACTCCCCACGCGAGGTCCCGGCCCGCCTCGAAGCCCTCGCAGCCCTGGGCGGTATGTCCCGCGCCGCCCTGCACAGCCAATTGGCCGCCGCCATCCAAGTGGTGCTCCACGTCCACCGCGACCCCGACGGCACCCGCACCCTCCGCGAAATCGGCCTGGTCACCCCCACCGAAACCCAGGTCCGCATCACCCCCGCCTGGTCCGCCCGCGGCCAGCCCACCCCCGCCGCCCCAACCCTGCACCGCCTGATCGCCGAAAGGACCGACCGATGACAAGCCAAAACCCCTCCCGCTCCGACCGCTCCCGCTGGTTGCCGGATCTCGCTGTGCCGGACACCGCGCGTGGCCAGAAACATCCGGATCTCCGTCGGGGCAAGCCGTATTGGTGGCGCCCGTCGCAGCCGCCGGGGCTACCTCGACGCTGGCGGTTCGGCCATCGGCCTTCGATGCCCGACGGCCACCGTGGGTGGGCTCCTGAGGACAACTTGGGTGGCAAAGGCGGTACGTGATGGTGGGGATCGCGCCTTTCCCCGCGGCGTTGGGTTGCATCGCACTCGCGCTGGTAGCACTGCCTGCGCCCGCCGCGCGGCGACGCTTCGATGCGATGTTCCGTGCCCCGGTGCCGTCACGAAAGTGGCGAATGGGCCGGGTGATTCAGCTGTCGGCATTACTCGCACCGGTGGCGGTGATCGTTCTCGGTGTCGGCCCGATGCTCGCGGCGATCTCCTTGGCGGGAACCTTCGGCCTGCGGCGTCGAAGAGGTATCCGGGAGCGCGGCCGGACCGAGGGGTGCACGCAGCTGCTCGAAGGTTTGGAGGCGGTGATCGGCGAGCTGCGTATCGGTGCGCACCCGAGTGCAGCCGCCGCGATCGCTGCGCGCGAGACGGAAGGGGAAGTTGCGCACGCTTTCGCGGTGAGCGCCGCGCGGAGCCGGCTAGGTGGCTCCGGCGCGGACGGCCTGCGCCAATCCGAAGCCGCGGTGGCACAGGAACTGTCGCGAATCGCCGAAGCCTGGCGAGTCGCGGAGGACCACGGGCTGGCCCTCGCCGAACTGCTCGCCGCAGCCCGCCTGGACCTATTGGGCCGCCGCCGCTTTCGCGATCGCACCCGCGCCGCGCTGGCCGGCGCCCGCGCAACCGCGGCAGTCCTCGCTCTGCTCCCGCTCATCGGAATCGCCCTGGGCCAGCTGATGGGAGCAGCCCCGCTGAACATCCTGTTCGCCAGCCCAGCGGGCACCTTCCTGCTCCCCCTGGGCACCGCCCTCACCTGCGCCGGCCTCCTCTGGACCGACGCGATCACCGAACGAGTCCTGCGATAACACCACCAGCTCGACCAGCTCGTCCCTCTCGATCAACTCGTCGCGCTCGACCGGCTCGGCCAGCTTGCCCGCTCGATCGGCTCGGTCGGCCGGAACGGCGTAGTGGCGGTTTGGAACTGCGGCTAGGACCACTGCCGAAGCCGTTGGCCGACAACGTCCGCATGGTGGACCTCCCTCATGGAAAGGAATTCAAGATGAAGTACGTAAGGCCCGGCTGGATCCGGAAACAGGGCGACACCTTGGCCGCTCATGCTCGGCCGCAGGTTGTGCAGTGTTCGAACTGGCGGCGGCGAAGTCGCGGGGCGGAGATTCCTGGTGCTGCGGGACCGGATGCCGGCGGTCCGCGGGCATGGCAGGCCGCTGTTCGGTGTCAGGGCAAGGCAATTCGGTGAAGGCGAACCTGGCGTGTCAGGACGGCTCGTCGCATCGTTTCGGTCGGGTGCCCGGTGTGCTGCTGGATCGCGGTCGTGCTCGCGGGCGAATGCTCAGGAGCACAGCGGCTTCCGGCGCATCCGGTTCCGGTGGGCAGTATTGCGCGACCGACGGCCGTGACCTATGGTTGCGGAGCGACGAACTGATCGGACTGCCGATGCCGAGTGCGTCACCGCTCGGATCGCTCGTGTGGGCTGCTGCCATCCTCCGGAACAGAGGCCGGCGATGACCCTGACCGCGTGGACCTGCGTCGTCGGTGCCGTGGACCTGTCGATCGCGGCCCATCAGCGCACAAAGGCGTTGCAATGAGCGCCCTTTCGATATCGGCACTGTGCTGCGCGCTCGCTCTGCTGCTTCTCCCCGGGCGGGACGGGGCGGTACGGCGGTTACGGAGACTGCGGCAAGCGCCGAGGCAGAAGCCCGGGGCGAGTGGACGATCCGCGCGACCGGCTCACGATCCGCTGGCCGGCGCCGGTGCGCTCGATCTTTTCGCGGCCTGTCTGAGATCCGGTCTGCCGGCGGCGACCGCTGCCGCCGCAGTCGCTCCGGCGGCTCCGGAACCACTGCGGTCGGTACTACGGCGGGCGGCGGATCTGCTGTCCTTGGGAGCCGATCCCGTGGCGGCATGGGAGCAGGCGGCGGCCGGGCGTGCGGATGAGACAGCGGCCGCGCTGGCCCGAATGGCGCGACGGTCCGCTCGCTCCGGAGCCGGATTGGCCGCCGCGGTAACCGAATTGGCGGAACGGAAGCGCGCCGAGGCCGAGGACGCCGCAGCGGCGCGCGCGGAACGAGCCGGGGTACTGGTAGCCGGTCCCCTGGGCCTGTGCTTTCTACCGGCCTTCGTGTGCCTGGGCATCGTGCCGGTGGTGATCGGGCTCGCGGGCCGAGTATTGGGCGGAGGTTTGCTGTGACCTGCGACGAGGCGGACAAGCGGCGATCGGCCGGGCCAGCGGCCACGGATCACGCTGCCGGGCAACGACTGCCGGGTGGAGGTGGGCGAATTCGAGTGGATGTCGGTGCGGGTGCGAGACGGCTGTGCCGAACCACGAGAAAGGTCGCCCATCGGTACGACTGTGTCAGCGCAGGACGGCTGCGCTGGACCACGAGAGGGGTTGCTCGATGGAACGACTGTGCCCGTGCGGGAGGCCTGTGCCGGACTGCAGGAGGGATCTCCTGTCGGAACGACTGTGTCTGTGAGGGACGGCTCTGCTGGATCACGAGGTGGGGCGGCTGTCGGAATGGCTGTGCCGGCGCGGGACTGCCGCGTTGGACCGAGAGAAGGGATGAGTGTGGGGATGACTGTGCGGGAGTTGGGGTGGTGGCTGCGGGGGCGGCTGGTGGAGGCGGCGGTGGGAGAGGAGGGGATGAGTACGGCGGAGTATGCGATCGGGACTATTGCGGCTGCGGCGTTCGGGGCGGTGTTGTACGCGGTGGTGACCGGGGACAGCATCGTCAATGCCTTGACCAAGATCATCGACAAGGCGTTGAAGACTTCGGTGGGGTGAGGGCGGCTGGGCGCGGGCTGGGGGACGAGGCCGGGCTGGCGACCGTGGAGGCGGCGATCGCGCTTGCCGCTCTGGTCACGGTGCTGGTGTTGTGTGTCGGCGCGTTGTTGACGGCATCGGCACAGGTGCGCTGTGTCGATGCCGCCCGGGAGGCGGCGCGATTGACGGCGCGCGGGGAAACCGAGCGGGCGGTAATGATCGCGAGGCGGGTCGCGCCGCCCGGGGCGGCCGTCGGGGTGCGGGCGGACGGTGAGCTGGTGGTCGCCACGGTCAGTGTTTCCGCGCCGATGCTGCCGATCACCTTGCGGGCGGAAGCTGTGGCCGCTCGGGAGCCGGGGCTGAGCGGTGACGAGTCGAGGGAGCGGGGTGGATAGGCGCGCAGGCGTGTGGCCGGCGCGGCTCGAGGCCGCCGGCGCGCGCTGGGCGGCGACACTCCGGGCTCGTCACGGTGCGAGGTTCGGTTCCGATACCGGGGGCGTGACGATCACCACGTGCCTGGCGCTGCTGGCCGTGCTCGCGGTCACGGTGTCGATGGCGCAGATCGGGGTGGCCGTCGTCGCCCGGCACCGGATGCAGGCCGCGGCGGATCTGGGTGCGCTGGCCGCGGCGGGCGGATTGGCCGGCGGCGGGTCCGCCGGATGCGCGAAGGCCTCGGACATCGTGCGGCGGATGGGCGGGCGATTGGTCGAGTGCGTGCCGGCGGATTGGGATGTGACGGTCACTACGGAAGGGCGAGTGTCACTCGGACCACTCGGCGTGCGAGTGGTGTACGGCGTCGCTCGCGCGGGACCGGCGGATTGGGAGTTGCGCGAACAAAGGTAACAATCTCGTACCGAGCGGTTGGTTAGAAATGTGATGGCGTGGCCCACACGCCGGGGTGATCAATGTCGAAATTCGATGAAAGTGCGAGTCGAATGGATTGGGTATCGATCACTTTCGCATTCGCTCCGTAAGACGGTTCGGAAAGAATGCACAGGTAAATGCACCAGCGACATTATCGAACGGAGCAACCCTCCAGTTAACAGGATCACATCCCTTTTTATTCGGCTATGGGCCACGCCGTGCGGGACTCGGCCCGGGCCTCTCGGACCGTGTCCGATACCACCCAGTTGACTCGGACAGACCGGACGGCCTGATGGCGGTCCGGTCTCGGCCCAGCCCCGGTCAGGTCACGGTTCGACGGCGTCCCCGTCATCGAGCCCGAGTTCGGCCAGCACCGCGGTCAGCAGCCGCACCGCCCCCGCCTTGTCCAGCGGATTATTGCCGTTTCCGCACTTCGGCGACTGTACGCAGGACGGGCACCCACCCGCGCAGACGCACGATTCGATGGCCGCCAGGGTCGCGCCCAGCCAGTGCCGCAGCCGCCCGAAGCCCCGCTCGGCGAACCCGGCCCCGCCCGGATGCCCGTCGTAGACGAACACCGTGGGCAGCCCGGTATCGGGATGTGCCGCGGTCGACACGCCGCCGATATCCCACCGATCACAGGTCGCGACCAGCGGCAACATGCCGATGGCGGCGTGTTCGGCGGCATGCAGCGCCCCGGCCGCCCGCTTGGCGTCGATCCCGGCGCGTTCCAGCAGGTCGGGCGTGACCGTATAGAGCACGGCCCGGGTCGGCAGCGTCTGCGGCGGCAGGTCGAGCGACACCATGTCCAGTACCTCGCCGCTGGGCAGCCGGCGCAGGTAGCCGATCACCTGCCGGGTCACCAGCACGTGCGCGAATGCGGTTGTGACCGGCCCGTATACGCGATGGTCGGTGACTTCGCCGAGCTCGATGGTGGTGACCGCCCGCGCGCTGGTGGTCCAGCCCGGCGTCTCGGCGTGCACGAGCGCCACGCCTTCCTCCAGGTCCAGCGCGTCGACCACGAAACTCTCGCCCTGATGCAGGTGCACAGCCCCCACGTGCAGGGTGGCGGGCGCGCGCCCGGCGTCGGTGGTGCCGAGCATCCGCCCGGTCTCGCCGTCCACCACGGCGACCGCCGAGCCGATTCCGCCGCGCACGTCCACGGCATCGTGCGGATGTGATTCGGCGGTCACGAACCAGCGCGCCCCGCCGTCCCGCGCCACCCCGTCCCGCCGCCGGATCAACCCCTGTTCGGCCAGGTCGGCGAGCAGTTCCCAGGCCTCGAACCCGTGCACTTCGGCATCGGTGAGCGGCTGTTCCATGGCCGCGCAGAGCAGATGCGGCGCCAGCACGTACGGGTTGTGCGGGTCGGTGATGCTGGCTTCCAGCGGCCGCCCGAGCAGCGCTTCGGGATGGTGCACCAAATACGTGTCCAGGGGGTCGTCACGGGCGATGAGCAGCACCAACGACCCCTGCGTGCGCCGCCCGGCCCGCCCGGCCTGCTGCCAGAACGAGGCCACCGTCCCCGGATATCCGGCCACCACCACGGCATCCAGCCCGGCGATGTCCACGCCCAGTTCCAGCGCGTTCGTCGTGGCCGCGCCCAATAAGGACCCTTCCGACAGGGCCGTTTCCAGCGCCCGCCGGTCCTCCGCGAGATATCCGGCCCGATACGCCGCGACCCGTTCCGGCAGCGTGGCGTCCACATCGGCGAGCAGCCGCCGGGTGTCCATCGCGATGAGTTCGGCCCCGCGCCGGGACCGTACGAAGGTCAGCGTCCGCGCTCCTTCGGCCACCAGTTCCGCCATCACCTGCGCGGCCTCGGCCCCGGCCGAACGCCGGAGCGCCGCACCGTTTTCCCCGGTCACGCCCGCCCCGATGAGCGGCGGCTCCCATAATCCGACCGTCCGCGACCCCTGCGGCGACCCGTCCTCGGTGACCGCCGCACACGGCGCGCCGATCAGTCGGGAGGCGGTATCGGCCGGTTCCGCCGTGGTCGCCGAGCACAGCACGAAGACCGGATCGGCCCCGTACCGCTGCGCGATCCGCCGCAGCCGGCGCAGTACCAGGGCCACGTGCGAGCCGAATACGCCCCGGTAGGTATGACATTCGTCGACCACCACGTACTTCAATTGCCGGAACAGCCGCGCCCACCGCTGATGCGATTGCAGGACGCCCAGATGCAGCATGTCGGGATTGGTGAAAACCCAACGGGCATTGGCGCGTACCCATTGCCGGATCTCGGCCGGGGTATCGCCGTCGTAGGACGCCGGCTGAATACCGCGCAGCGCATCCGCCCCGGTCAGCTCGCAGGCCATGCGCAATTGATCGGCCCCCAGCGCCTTGGTCGGCGAGAGGTACAGCGCGGTTGCCCGCGGATCCTGTTGCAGCGTGGTGAGTACCGGTAATTGATAGGCCAGGGACTTGCCGGACGCCGTTCCGGTGGACACCACGACGTGTCGCCCCCGGTAAGCCAGGTCCGCCGTCGCGCTCTGATGACTCCACGGCCGCTCGACGCCGATACTCTGAACTGCGCTGATGACCTCGGGCGATATCCATTCGGGCCAATTCGTGACCTGGGCGGCGCGCGCCGGTAGCTCAGCTATATGGGTGAGGCGGGGGTCACCGTTTCCGAAGCCATTTAGGACACGATTCAGCAACGATTGACCGTAGCTCGTTTCGCTTCCGTGGCCGTCCGGGCTTGTCGGCTCGGTTCCTTTCATCGAACCGTTGCCGCGACACGCCCGCGCGCTGCGAACGGTGTGTACGTCCGACGCTCTACCTGCCATTTCACTACCGAGTAGCGACCCGCCTCACACCCAGTTTGCCGGATGCTCGCTCTGTTATCGGGAAGCAAACCTACTTCAAGTACGGATTTGGGCATTGTGCCCCTCACCTGCGCATTCGCAAGATCAACTTTTTTGCAAATTGTGGGTAACTCGGCTGTTGAATTGAGCGGAGACATGGTTAAGTGGGTCCTGGTCGCAAGCTTCTGTGTTCGAGGGACGGATCCAAAGTCCAAACCATCAGCAGGATCGATGTTGCGAACGGTGTACTGGGTGCTTTCCTGCAGGGGGAACAGAGTACAGCGGTCGGAACGGACCCGGTGGATGAACCTACTTGTCCGCCGTTCCGGTATGGAAAGAGAAGGAACAGAATGGCACAGGGAACTGTGAAGTGGTTCAACGCGGAGAAGGGGTTCGGCTTCATCGCGCCCGAGGACGGGTCCGCTGACGTCTTCGTCCACTACTCCGAGATCCAGGGTTCGGGCTTCCGCACTCTCGAGGAGAACCAGAAGGTCGAGTTCGAGGTCGGCCAGGGCACCAAGGGCCCGCAGGCCACTGGTGTTCGCGCGCTCTGATAGCGGGCCTACCCACAGGTATCCGTCCCCCATCGCCTCCCAGGCGGTGGGGGACGACCCATATCCGGACCCATTACACTCGATCACGACCCGGGGCGACATCGTCGCTGCACAGCGAGTGCAGCTCTTGAACACGGTATAAACGTTGCTGGCAGCGATATATGTAGTCGCAGCCGCTTGCCCCAAGCCGCGTATCGCGCGCCCGCCGCGCCCCGCGGATCGAGACGAAAGGTGTGTTCGCCGGTGGCAACACGAGACCGCGGTGCAGCGCCGAACTCCCAGGCAGCGCCCGACCAGGGCCGTCCCCTGCGTCGTCTCGTCATCGTCGAGTCGCCGACGAAGGCCCGCAAGATCGCTCCCTACCTGGGCCGCGGGTACACCGTGGAGGCCTCGGTGGGGCATATCCGGGACCTGCCGCGCGGTGCGGCGGACGTGCCGGCCAAATACAAAGGACAGCAGTGGGCGCGCCTGGGCGTCGACGTCGATAACGATTTCGAAGCCATCTATGTGGTGAGCCCGGATAAGAAGGCCAAGGTCAGTGAGCTCAAGAGCTTGCTCGCCGACGCCGACGAGCTCTACCTCGCCACCGACCCCGACCGCGAGGGCGAGGCCATCGCGTGGCATCTGCTGGAGACGCTGAAGCCCAAGGTGCCGGTCCGGCGCATGGTGTTCCACGAGATCACCGAGTCGGCCATCCAGGCCGCGGCGGCCGACACGCGCGAACTCGACAAGGATTTGGTCGATGCGCAGGAGACGCGGCGCATCCTGGACCGGCTCTACGGTTACGAAGTTTCGCCGGTGCTGTGGAAGAAGGTCATGCCGCGGCTGTCGGCGGGCCGCGTGCAGTCGGTGGCGACGCGCGTCATCGTGCAGCGCGAGCGCGAGCGCATGGCGTTCCGGTCCGCCGAGTACTGGGATATCGCGGCCAAGCTGGACGCCGGCGCCCAGGAGGGCGGGAATCCGAGCGTTTTCGGGGCGCGCCTGGTGGCGGTCGACGGCGCGCGGGTGGCGAGCGGCCGGGATTTCGGGGCCGATGGTCAGCTGAAGTCCTCGGGTGTCGTGGTGCTGGACGCCGGGTACGCGCAGCGGCTGTCGGAATCGCTGCACGGGGTGGACCTCGCGGTCACCTCGGTCGAGTCCAAGCCGTACACCCGGAAACCGTACGCGCCGTTCATGACCTCGACCCTGCAGCAGGAGGCGGCGCGGAAACTGCGCTTCACCTCCGAGCGCACCATGCGGGTGGCGCAGCGGCTGTACGAAAACGGCTACATCACCTATATGCGTACCGACTCGACCACCTTGTCGGACACCGCGATTCAGGCGGCGCGGGCGCAGGCCACGCAGCTGTACGGCGCGGAGTACGTGAGCCCGACGCCGCGGCAGTACACCCGCAAGGTCAAGAACGCGCAGGAGGCGCACGAGGCGATCCGTCCCTCGGGCGACACCTTCATGACGCCCGGCCAGGTGCACTCGCGGGTCGACAATGACGAATTCCGCCTGTACGAACTGATCTGGCAGCGCACCGTGGCCTCGCAGATGGCCGATGCGCGCGGCACCACCATGACCGTGCGGGTCACCGGCGTCGCGAATACCGGTGAGGAATGCGTCTTTTCGACCTCCGGCCGGACCATCACCTTCGCGGGCTTCCTGAAGGCCTACGTGGAGAGCGTGGACGAGGAGGCGGGCGGCCAGTCCGACGACGCCGAATCGCGCCTGCCCGCGCTGACCGAGGGTCAGGGCGTGACGGCCATCGAGCTGCTGCCGGACGGGCACACCACCAATCCGCCCGCGCGGTTCACGGAAGCCTCGCTGATCAAGGCGCTGGAAGAGCTCGGCATCGGCCGTCCGTCCACCTACGCCTCGATCATCAAGACCATTCTCGATCGCGGATACGTGTACAAGCGCGGTAGCGCGCTGGTCCCGTCGTGGGTGGCGTTCGCGGTGGTCGGGCTGCTGGAGGCGCACTTCGGGCGGCTGGTGGACTTCGACTTCACCGCGGCCATGGAGGACGATCTCGACGCCATCGCCGGTGGCCGCGAGCAGCGCGGAAACTGGTTGTCCAGCTTCTACTTCGGCGGCGAGCACGGCGCCGAGGGTTCGGTGGCGCGCTCGGGCGGCCTGAAGCGCATGGTGGGTGACAATCTCGACGGGATCGATGCGCGAGAAGTCAACTCCATCAAGCTGTTCAGCGATGAAGAGGGTCGCGATGTGGTGGTCCGGGTCGGCAAGTTCGGGCCGTACCTGGAGCGCATGATCGCCAATCCCGATGACCCGCAAGGGGATCCGGTCTCGCAGCGGGCGAACCTGCCCGACGATCTGCCGCCGGACGAGCTGACGCCCGAGGTGGCCGAGAAGCTGTTCTCGACGCCGCAGGAAGGTCGCTCGCTGGGCGTGGATCCGGTGTCGGGGCACGAAATCGTCGCCAAGGAAGGGCGTTTCGGTCCGTACGTGACCGAGATCCTGCCCGAGCCGGCCGAGGAGCCGGAGGCGAAGAAGTCGGCCAAGAAGGCGACCGCGCCCAAGCCGCGCACCGGGTCGCTGTTCAAGTCGATGGACCTGGCCTCGATCACGCTCGACGACGCGCTGAAGCTGCTGTCGCTGCCGCGCGTGGTGGGCGTGGATCCGACTTCGGGTGACGAGATCACCGCACAGAACGGCCGGTACGGGCCGTATCTGAAGAAGGGTACGGATTCCCGGTCGCTGGCCGGTGAGGATCAGATCTTCTCGGTGACCCTCGAGGAGGCGCTGAAGATCTACGCCGAGCCCAAGCGTCGCGGCGGGCAGGCGGCCAGTGCCGCGCCGCTGCGTGAGCTGGGTGTGGATCCGGTGTCGGAGAAGCCGATGGTGATCAAGGACGGCCGGTTCGGGCCGTACGTCACCGACGGCGAGACCAATGCCAGCCTGCGCAAGGGCGACGAGGTCGAGTCGATCACCGATGCGCGGGCCTCGGAGCTGCTGGCGGATCGGCGGGCGCGTGGGCCGGTGAAGAAGGCGGCCAAGAAGACCGCGAAGAAGGCGCCGGCCAAGAAGGCCGTGGCCAAGACGGTGGTCAAGAAGGCGGCCGCGAAGAAGGCCGCCGCCAAGACCGCCGATGGGGTCACGACCAAGAAGGCCGCCGCGAAGAAGGTGGCCGCCAAGAAGACCGCGGCCAAGACGGCGGCCGCCAAGTCCTGAACTGGGGCGATGCCCGGAGAATTGGGGTCACTTCGGACCGTACCAATCGGTCTGAAGTGGCTTTTCTCTGTCGGTCCGCTGCCGTAGCGTGTACTCCGGAACACGCATCAGCGGAAGGGTATTCGATGACAGTGGACCGGAGCCGCGAGGATCTGATCGACCTGCTCGCCGAACAGCGCGAGATCTTCCGCATCACCCTGCGTGGGCTGGACGAAGATCAGGCCCGGCAGCGCAGCACCGTCAGCGAGCTGACCCTGGGCGGACTGCTGCACCACGTCATCAATACCGAACGGCATTGGACGCAGGTCATCGTCGATCGGGACGAGAACGCCGAATTCGATGTGTCCGGGATGGACACCGAATACCGGATGGGTCCGGACGAGACCCTGGAAGGGCTGCTGGCCGAATGGGAGACGGTGATCGCGCGGACCACCGAACTCATCCGCGGGCTGGACAGCCTCGACGAATCCATTCCGATCCCGACCGCGCCCTGGTCGCCCGAACGGATGTGGTGGACAGCGCGTTTCATCCTGCTGCACATCCTGCGTGAGATCTCGCACCACTCGGGGCACGCCGACATCATTCGCGAATCCCTCGACGGCGCGAACACCACCTACCAGCGCGCCTGACACCCGAGGAAACCGGTCGTCCGGCCCGCGCGGTATGCGGATGGGCTGAGCCGGGCTGTCGGTGCGGGCGGCTAGGGTGTACGACGTGGCGGGTGTCTTCGATCGGCTGGTCGGCCAAGGTGCGGTCGAGTCCGAACTGACCGCTGCCGCGGTGGCCGCGCGCGATGGCGCGGGGTCCTCGTCGGCAATGACGCATTCGTGGTTGTTCACCGGGCCGCCCGGATCGGGGCGATCGGTGGCGGCGCTGTGCTTCGCGGCGGCTCTGCAGTGCACGGACCCGGGTACGCCCGGGTGCGGAAAATGCCACGCCTGCACCACCACCATGGCCGGCACCCACGGTGACGTGCGCCGGGTGGTGCCGGAGGGTTTGAGCATCGGCACCAAGGAGATGCGCGAGATCGTGCAGGTCGCCTCGCGGCGGCCGAGCACCGGGCGCTGGCAGGTGGTCGTCGTCGAGGACGCCGACCGTTTGACCGAAGCCGCCGGAAACGTACTGCTCAAGGTGGTCGAAGAACCGCCGGAGCGCACGGTCTTCCTGCTCTGCGCGCCCTCGGTCGACCCCGAGGACATTTCGATCACCCTGCGCTCGCGCTGCCGCCACGTGCATCTGGCCACGCCGTCGGTGGCGTCCATCGCCCAGGTGCTGCGGGAACGCGACGGGCTCTCCGAGCAGGTCGCGAACTGGGCGGCCGCGGTCAGCGGCGGGCACGTCGGCCGGGCGCGCCGCCTGGCCACCGACGAGGAGGCCCGCTCCCGGCGCAAACGCGCACTGGCCCTGGTCACCGCCACCGCCCGCCCCGCGGCCGCCTACGCCGCGGCCGACGCACTGGTGAAATCGGCCGACGACGAGGCCAAGCAGATGAGCGCCGAACGCGACGAGAAGGAACGCGACGAACTCGCGACCGCCCTCGGCGCCGGCGGAACCGGCAAAGGCACCGCCGGGGCCACCCGCGGCTCCGCCGGAGCCCTCAAAGACCTGGAGAAACGCCAGAAGTCACGCGCCACCCGCACCGGCCGCGACGCCCTCGACCGCGCCCTCATCGACGTCGCGGGCCTCTACCGCGATGCCCTGGCCGTCCGCTTCGGCGCCGCCACCGCCGACGCCAAATCCGGGGTCACCCTCACCCACCCCGATATGGCCGACCAGATCCGCGAACTCGCCACCGACGTCCGCCCCGAGGGCCTGCTCCGCTCCATCCAGGCGGTCCTCGACTGCCGCGACGCCCTGGAAACCAACGTGAAGCCCCGCTTCGCGGTAGCCGCCATGGCCGCCACCCTCATCGCCGCCCGCTCCGCGTGAGCCCGACCACCCGTTTTCGTGATCCGGGCCCGAGACGATAGACTCGCAGCGCCGGAAGGCACGCCGCCTTAGCTCAGTCGGTAGAGCGCTTCACTCGTAATGAAAAGGTCGGGGGTTCGATTCCCCCAGGCGGCTCCATCAAATATCCCATCCGCCTGCGGATTCGCGGGCGGATGGGTTTTCTGGTTTCAGGGCCCGGCACCGCGATGTATTCGGCTCGCGGCGTGCTGGATTCGGCTGGTCCGCCGCAGCGATCGGGGGTCGGTGGGCGGCGACTTGTGTTCGTGGTGAGGCGAAATCTGTTCGGGCGGGCTCGGTTTTGCGAATCTGGCGGCATTGCGACCCGGCGGATCGGCCGGGAGGAAAGCCGCCCGGGTATCGGATGACGATGGCGAGGTGCGGCGAAATCTGGAGGGAGCCGCACCGTGGCCGGTGA
Source organism: Nocardia yamanashiensis NBRC 100130 (assembly GCF_001613325.1). Taxonomy (GTDB): domain Bacteria; phylum Actinomycetota; class Actinomycetes; order Mycobacteriales; family Mycobacteriaceae; genus Nocardia; species Nocardia yamanashiensis. Next base: position 101,526 of record NZ_BDCD01000022.1, read on the forward strand.
GAACGAGCACGCGCAGGACGAGGTCCAGGAGCCGGTGGCGGTACCGGCCGCGACGGTGCCCGAGGACGACGAATCCGAGGATCTGGCGGCGCCCGCGGATTTGGATGTGCCGGCGCTGTCGCGCCGGAAGTTGTTCGCCGGGGCCGGGATCGCGGCCGCGGTGGTGGCCGGCGGCGGACTGGCGGCCTGGCTGACCACGCGGCGGACGCCGGGGTCGGGGCCGGTGCATCGGGCCTTGAAGATCGGTTTCGGCGGCGGCGTGTGCGAGGCGCCGCTGTTCGCGGCCCTGCACACCGGCATCTTCGAGAAGCACGGATTGCAGGTCGAGGTGGTCAAGACCGGGGCCGATGAGATCAAGGACGCGGTCGGGGCGGGGAAGCTGGATGCCGCGCCCGGCATCTTCTTCTCCTGGCTGAAGCCGATCGAGCAGGGGATCGACGCCAAGCTGGCGGCGGGGCTGCACGAAGGCTGCCTGCGGATCATCGTGCCGCCGGACAGCTCGATCAAATCCATTGCGGAGCTGCGGAACAAGACGATCGGCGTGGCGGCCATCGGCGATTCGGCCATGTCGTTCTTCTCGGTGGATCTGCTGGACGCCGGGATCAACCCGAGTCAGGACGTGGAATGGCGGGTGTTCCCGGGGGATCAGCTCGGGGACGCGCTCGCGCGTGGCGAGATCGCGGCGGTGGCCGGGAGCGACCCGAACGCGCTGCTGCCGACATTGCGGGGCAAGGCGCGCGAGCTCACCAATAACGCGACGGGCGCGAACCGGCAGCTGTACTGCTGCGCGACCGCGGTCAACGGCCGTCTGCTGCGCGAGGACCCGGATACCGCGCGGGCCTTGGTCACCGCGTGGGCCGAGGGCAGCCGCTGGGTGGGCGCGAATCTGGCGCGCACCGCCGCCATCGAGGCGGAGCACAAGTATGTGGCCGCCGAGCAGCCGGTCATCGAATCGATTCTGCAGACCTACGGCTACAACCCGTCGGCGGCGCGGTTGAAGACCGAGATCACGCCGGGGATCGAGAAATTCGCCAAGACCGGGTACCTGGACCGCAAGACCGAGGCCCGGGTGCTCGCCGACAAGGTGTACGTGGATCTGGGATTGACATGGTGACGACCGCGCCCGCCGCGGTCGTCACACCGGAAGCGGGCGCGGCCCCGGCGAAAGCGCCTGGCGCGCGGCGGTATCCGCCGACGCCCGGGTTCGTGCTCGGCTGGTCGCTGTGGGTGCTGACCGCGGCGGTCACCCTGCTGGTGCCGGACGAACTGACGGCGGCGTCTCCGCGTGCGGCGGGAATCCTGTTCGGCGCGTGGACGATCGCGCTCACCGGCTGGGCGATCCTCGCCTACCGCAGTGCTCCCGCGACGGTCCGGCTGCGGCATTGGACGCCGTGGATCGCGGTGGTGGCGGCCTGGGTGCTGGTGTGGGAGTGGACCACCGCCAAGACCGGCTGGTTGCAGCCGCCGCATTTCGCCTCGCCGCAGCAGATGCTGCTGGCCTTCTACGACGATGCCGGGCTGCTGGCGTCGAGCACCTGGCATTCGCTGCTGTTGCTGTTGATCGGATTCAGCATCGGCGCGGTGGCCGGACTCGCCACCGGAATCGCGACCGGTTGGTCGAAAGCGGTTTCCTACTGGGCGAATCCGATCCTGCAGACGCTCGGCCCGGTACCGCCGGCCACCATTCTGCCGCTGGTGTTCGTGCTGTTCCCGACCACCTACCTGGGCAGCGTGTTCATGGTGGCGTTCGGGGTGTGGTTCCCGGTCGCGGTGCTCACCCGGGCCGGGATCGCGGGCGTCGGGCGCGGCTATTTCGATGTGGCACAGACCCTCGGCGCGTCGAATCGATTCCTGATCTGGCGGGTCGCGGTGCCGGGCGCGCTGCCGAGCATTTTCACCGGCTTGTTCATGGGCCTCGGCGCTTCGCTGGCGGCGCTGGCGGTGGCGGAACTGCTGGGCGTGAAGAACGGGCTCGGCTGGTACATCCAGTGGACCAAGGGCTGGGCGGCGTATCCGCGCATGTACGCGGCGATCGTGATCATGATCGTGGTCTGCCGATTGTTGATTCTGGGGTTGTTCCGGTTGCGGAACCGCGCCCTGGACTGGCAGAAGGATCTGGTGCGATGGTGACCGAGGGCCTCGCGGTCGATATCGAAGGCGTCTCGCATCAGTTCGCGGTGGCCGGGGCGCGCCGGCGCACGCTGCTGGACCGCGCCCTGGGGCGGCCCGCGCCGGTGCCGACCCGGGCGCAGGAATTGGGGCGGCTGCGGGTACTCACCGACGTGTCGCTGCGCATCGAGCCGGGTCAGTTCGTGGCGCTGCTGGGGCCGTCCGGGTGCGGGAAGTCGACACTGCTACGGCTGCTCGCCGGATTGGACAGGCCGTCGCGGGGCGTGGTGCGCGCCGGCGGCGAGCTCATCGCGGGCCCGGATCCGCATCGTGCCTTGATGTTCCAGGATCCGACGCTCTTCCCGTGGCGGACCGTCGAACAGAATGTGGCGCTCGGACCGCAGGCGCGGGGCAGCCTGGGCGCGGAGCGGGATCGGGTCGCCGAAGCGCTGGAACTGGTCGGTCTGACCGGCTTTCGGGATTCCTACCCGGCGCACCTGTCCGGCGGTATGGCGCAACGCGTGGCACTGGCGCGCGCCCTGGTGAATCGGCCACGCTTGTTCCTGCTCGACGAACCGCTCGGCAAGCTCGACGCGCTCACCCGCGCCACGCTGCAGACCGAGATCTCCCGGCTGTGGCAGCGCGACCGCTTCACCGCGGTGCTGGTCACCCACGATGTCGACGAGGCGCTGCGCCTGGCCGACCGCGTGGTGGTGTTCACGCCGCGGCCCGGAAAAGTGGTGCGGGACTTGGCCGTCGACCTGCCGCGCCCGCGTGATCACGACCATCCAGAATTTCTCCGATTGCGCCGAGAGCTCTTCACCGCGCTCGGCGAGACAGGCAGGGCTGCCGCATGACCGCAATCTCCGCGTCCGCCGCGGGCGTGTACGACTCGTTCGCCGACGCCGTCGGCCATACACCGCTGGTACGACTGAACCGGGTGACCGATGACATCCGGGCCACCGTGTACGTGAAGCTGGAATACCTGAATCCCGGTGGCAGCGTGAAAGACCGGGCCGCGCTGTGGATGCTGCGCGCGGCCGAGGAATCCGGCGAACTGGGGCCGGGCGGCACCGTGGTGGAGGCCAGCTCCGGTAATACCGGGCTCGGGCTGACCGCGCTGGCGGCGGCGCGCGGATACCGGGCCGTCGTGGTGGTGCCGGACAAGGTGAGCGAGGAGAAGAAGGCGCTGCTGCGGGCGCACGGCGCGGAGGTGCATGTGACGCCCGGGCTGCGGCCGGTCGGGCATCCGGAGCATTTGCGCAGTGTGGCATTGCGATTGGTGGAGGAGATTCCCGGGGCCTGGTTCGCCGGGCAGTACGACAATCCCGCCAATCCGGCCGCGCACAAGGCCACCACCGGGCCCGAGATCTGGGCCCAGACCGGCGGGCGGATCACGCATTTCGTGGCCGGGATCGGCACCGGCGGCACGATTTCCGGTACCGGCGAATTCCTCAAGGAAGCCTCGGGCGGCGCCGTGCGGGTGATCGGCGCGGATCCGCAGACCTCGGTGTACGGCGGTGGGGACGGGCGGATCTGGTACGTCGAAGCGGTCGGGCACTTCCGGCATCCGCAGACCGAGGAGGACCTGTGGCCGGAGTCGTATCACCGGGAGGTGGTGGACCGGATCGAGAGCGTTCCCGATGTGGAGTCGATCGGGCTGCTGCACCGGCTGGCCCGCGAGGAGGGGCTGCTGCTGGGCGGATCCTCCGGCACGGCCATCGCGGCGGGCCTGCGGATCGCGCGCGAACTCGGCCCGGACGACGTGGTCGTGGTGATCGCCCCGGATTCCGGCCGGGCCTACCTGTCGAAGTACTACAGCGACGCCTGGCTGGGGACGCTGGGTTTCCCGCTCGCCACCCCGGCGACCGATCGCACGGTGGGTGAGGTGCTCAGCTACCTCGACCGCGGTGCGGAGGCGGAATCGGTGGGATCGCAGGCCACGGTGGCACAGGCGCGGGCCTTGCTCGGCGACGATCGCACCTTGCCGATCGTCCTGCAGCGCACCACTTCCGGGCCGGCGGTGGTGGCCGAGATCATCGGGTCCGTCACCGCTTCCGATCTGATCGGCGCGCCGGGCGATGCGCCGGTGACCGATTACGCGGATGCGCCGTTGCCACTGTCCGGACTCACCGAATCGGTGCTCGGGGCGGCCGAACGGCTGGCCGGGCAGCACGGGCCGGTGGTGATCGTGCACGAGGGGCGGGGCATCGCGCTGGTCGACATCTCGGTGCTCACCGCCGCGGCCCGCGCCATCACCGAGTCGGAAAAGGAAGTGACGCGGTGAGATTCCTTCGCTGGGCCGCCGCCGGCGCCGCGCTGCTGACGCTGGCGGCGCCCGGGCTGCGGCCGCGCACGTCGGGGTGAGCGCCGCCGATGCCACCCCGGGTGGTTTCACCGTGCTGACGGTCCGAGTGCCCAACGAATCCGCCACTGCGGGCACGGTCAAGGTGGAAGTGTCGCTGCCGCAGGACAATCCGCTGGCGGTGGTGCGCACCGAAGCCACGCCGGGCTGGACGGCCGTGGCGCGCCGCGCCACCCTGGCCACGCCCGTGGACAACGGCCACGGCGGCAAGGTCTCGGAATACGTTGCGGGAGTGACCTTCACGGCCCGGGACGGCAATGCGATCGGCCCCGGCGAGTTCACCGAGTTCCGGCTGCAGATCGGTCCGCTGCCGCATGTGAACGAGCTGGTCTTCCCGGCCGTGCAGACCTACAGCGACGGCAGCGTGGTTTCGTGGATCGAACGATCCGCCGACGGCACCACGCCCGACAAGCCCGCCCCGATCCTGAAGTTGTCCGCGGCCCACGGCGACGGCCATGGCAAGTCCGCTGCGGCACCGGAAACAGCTGCTGTGCACAATGATTCGTCCGCATCGATCTGGCTGGCCGGGCTGGCGCTCGCGATATCGGCCGGCGCACTGGCTTCGTCGGTCGCTCCGCGACTGCGCGGTTCCAAGCCGGAATGACCTCAACCGCTACCACCGACTCGGCGTACCGGACCGGAGCTCTGCACACTCGTATCGGCCAACCCGCTGCGCGCGCGGCTCGACGCCCCGGTGGACCTCTGCGTTCACCCTGGCGCCGCGCCAGGTCCTGGCTGGTGACGGTGGGGATCGTGCTGGTGTGCGGGTGGGCCGGGGCGGGGACGGCGGCCGCGCACGCGGTGCTGGTCGGTACCGTTCCGGCCTATGGTGCGACGGTTTCGGTTGCGCCGGAGCGGGTTTCGATGACTTTCGACGAGCCGGTGACGGTGGTGCCGAACGCGGTGTCGGTGGCGGATCGGGACGGGGAGCGGGTCGACCTCGGCGAGGTCGATACCGCCGACGGCGGGCGCACCGTGGTGGTGCCGCTGCACGCCGGTGTGGCCGACGGGACCTACCTGCTGGGCTGGTCGCTGCTGTCGGCGGACGGGCACGTGGTGGCCGGGTCGATCGTGTTCGGGGTGGGCGTGCCGCCGGATCTGTCGGTGACCGCGCCGCCTCCGGATCCGCTGGTGGCGGTGCTGGATACGGTGGTGCGACTGCTCACCGCGATCGGTTACGCGGGCGTGGTGCTCGCGGTGGGTCTGCCCCTGGCGGCCCGGTTCGTGTGGCGGCCGGCATTGCGCACTCGCGGGATCCTGCAACTGATTCGCGTCGGTGGGGTGTCGACGGCGGTGTCGGCCCTGCTCGTCTTCGCGGCCACACCCGGGCGGCTCGCCGGTGCGGCGGGCTGGGGCGAGACGCAGGCGTGGATACGGTCCGCCAGTTCGGTGGCCGGTGCGTCGGCGCTGCTCCGCTGCCTGGCCGCGGTGGTATTGCTCGTGGCCGGGGCACGCTGGGTCAGGGCCCGGCGATCGCCCGCACCTGCGGCGGAAGTCGGTCTCGATCGGCAGGTCGGCGGCCGCTGGTCGGCGGTTCGGCGCATGGGCGGCCGGTGGTCTGTGGTTCGGCGAATGGGCGGTCGCTCGCATGCGGTTCGGCAAGTGGGCGGTCGCTCGCATGCGGTTCGGCGTGCCGGTGGCCACTGGTGTGCGGTTCGGCACGCGGGTGGTCGCTGGTATGGGGTGGCGGCCGGTGTTGCCGCCGCGCTCGTGGTGATCGCGTCGGCGACCTCGGGACATGCGGTGGGCGGCGAATATCGCACGGCCGCACTGATTTCGACAGTGCTGCATGTGGTGGCGATGGCGGTATGGGTCGGCGGGGTCACGCTGCTGGTGCTGACGCGGCGGGTGCCCGGCCTCGCCGAGCGTGTGGCGCGCTTCGGCCGGGTAGCCCTGGCGGCGGTCGCGGTGCTGGTGCTCACCGGCCTGTTCCAGTCGTGGCGTGCGGTGGAACCGCTTGCGGCGCTGTGGGATACGTCGTGGGGCCGGTTGCTGGTGCTGAAACTGAGTCTGGTGGCGGTGGCCCTCGGATTCGCCCTGTGGGGGCGGACGCGAACCGTGCGATGGGAATTGGCCGCGCAGGTATCGGTACTGGTGGTCAGCGCGCTGCTGACCGGAGTCGCGCCGGCGAAGGACACCTACGATCCTGCCGTCACGCTCGAAGCGCGGGTCGGGGCATTCCAGGCGCGGGTCTCGGTGGACGGGGCGCACAGTGGGCGGCAGGAAATCACCGTGCGACTGCGAGATTCGGCGGGGACTCCGGTGGACGCGCTCGAGGTGACCGGCCGCCTGGTGCTTCCCGATGGGCAGGCCGGTCCGATCGAGGTGCCTTTCCGGCGTGTGGAGCCGGTCGAGCTGGGGCCGGATTACTTTGTGTCGCAGCCGGTTCGAGTGCCGCTTGCGGGCGAGTGGCAGCTGCGGCTGACCGTGGTGGCGGATCGGCTGAACGGGTACGCGGCGACGGTTCCATATCGGGTGTGGTGATCACGGCCTTGGCGGTCGCGGCCGCGGCCGGCCGTAGTGATCGTGGCCGCACCCATCCGGTGTGGAGGAAACCGGCGCGGCTGCCCGGATCACTCGGGCAGCCGCTGTTCCGGGCTAGCTCCCGGGCTTGCTGACCAGGCCGCGGCCGGTGGTCAGGGGCAGATCGACCGCTGTGAGCAGGCCCGGACGAGCCTCGACCACGGCCGGGATGGCGCTGACCAGCCGGGCGGCGGTGCCGACCACCCCGGCCAGCGCGTGGTCGCCGTTGCTGTAGAGCTGCAGGTCGAGCTGGTAGTCCGGGTCGCCCTGGATTTCCACGCGGTAGCAACCCTTTCCGGTGGGCTGCGGCCATTCGGGGGCCAGGTCGGGGTGCAGGCGGGTGACGTGTTCGAGGGTGAGGACCTCGCGGCCGTCGCGCACGCCGTGCACTTGGAAGCGCAGGGCCGCGGCGGTGCCGGAGGCGATGGTGCGATCGCCGATGACGATCTTGTCGGTCGCGGGCAGTCGTTCGAAATGCTGTGTGACGGTGTCGAGTTCGACATCCAGCGCCGCGGCGAGCTGGCGGATGACGCTGCCCCAGGCCAGGGTGAGGACGCCGGGTTGCAGCAGCATGGGCAGGGCGTCGAGTTCGCTGCCGAAGCCCATGATGTCGAAGACGACCTTGGGGTTGTCGTAGGTGGAGTAGTCCATGATCTCCGAGCAGATGATGCGGTCGATCCGCTCGGAGCCGCTGCTCAGCAGGAGTGGGAGCCAGTCGTTGGCCCAGCCGGGGTCGATGCCGTTGACCCACAGCGACGCCCCGCCCTCCTCGGCCGCCGCCACGATCGGCGCGATGGCCTCGTCGGGCAGCACGCCGTAGGGGAACTGCAGGAAGACCGGGCTGCTGGACACCACATTGATGCCCGCGCGCAGGAACCGCTTCAGGTCCTCGACCGATTCCATGAGCCGGTCGTCGGCCATGGCGGTGTGCAGGATGCAGTCGGGCCGCAGGGCGATCAACGCGTCGGCATCGGTACTGGCCTTGACGCCGGTTTCGACGTCCAGGCCCGCGAGTTCGCCCGCGTCCTTACCGGCTTTGGCGTCGCTGGACACCCAGACGCCGACGAGTTCGAGTTCGGGCCGGGCGATGATGGAGCGCAGGGCGCGGGCGCCGACATTGCCTGTGCTCCATTGGATTACACGATATGTCATGGCAAATCCTCAGTGTCGCAACAGATCACAGATCGGGAATGGGAAGTTCGAGATTGGGCCGCTCGATGCCGCCGTCCACTTCGAGGACCTTGCCGGTGATGTAACCACCCGCCCGGGAACTCAGGTACACGATGGCGGCCGCGATCTCCCAGGGCTCGCCGAGTCGCTGCAACGGCGTCACCGATTCCATGGCAGCTTTGATTTCCGGTTGCTGCGCAACGACATCCAGCGCCGAGGTGAGCACCGACCCGACCGCGATGGCATTGACCCGGATCTTCGGCGACAGATCGGTGGCGGCCATCCGGGTCCAATGCGCGAGCGCGGCCTTGGCGGTGCCGTAGGCGAGGAACCCGCGCCCGGACGTGCGCCCCATCATCGAGCTGATGCTGACCACCGACCCGCCGCCGGCTTGCAACAGGTGCGGGACGGCGGCCTGGGTGAGCGCGTGGGCGGTGGAGACGTTGAACCGGAAGGCGTCCTCGAGGAATTCCGGGGTGCTGGTCATGAAGGTGTTGGGCATGGTCCCGCCGACATTGTTGACCACGATGTCGAGGCGGCCGAGCTCCGCGGCGGCGGTATCGGCGAAGGCTTTCACCGCGGACAGGTCGGACAGGTCGGCGGTGACGGTGACCGCGCGCCGGCCCAGCGCGCGGATCTTGCCCGCGACTTCTTCGAGCTGATCGGTGGTGCGGGCCGCGATGGCGACGTCGGCGCCGGCCTCGGCGAGGGCGAGCGCGGTGGCGGCGCCGATGCCGCGGCCCGCGCCGGTGACGACGGCGGCCCGGCCGTCGAGTCGGAAGGTGTCCAGGATCATGGCGAAAGTCCTTCGGAGAGCTGCCCGCTCGTGATGGCGGTCACATGCAGTCTTTAAGAACAAGCTCTTAACTGTCAAGGATGAGTTCTTTATGCGCTGGTGAACCGCTACCCTGCAGACTGTGGCAGGGACAGACGCGCGGGAGCGGATCATCGCCGCCGCGGAACGCTTGATCGCCGAGCGCGGGCAGGGGGTGCCGCTGCGGGATATCGCCGCGGCCGCGGAACAACGGAACAATTCGGCGATCCAATATCACTTCGGCTCCCGGGACGGGCTCATCGAAGCCGTGGTCGAACGTCGGCTCGCCACCCTGGAAGTGCGCCGGCTGGAACTGCTTGCCGAACGAGCCGGTTCGGGGCGGCCGCCGGGGGTGCACGGGCTGCTGGAAGCGCTGGTCATTCCCATGTTCGAGCTCGGGGAGCGGCACGGGGCGCATCATTACGCGCGTTTCCTGGAGCAGATCCACACCCACCCGATCGTCACCGACGCCGGGAATCTGGAAGGCGCGGACCGCACTTCGGTCCGGGTGATCATGCAGGGCCTGGACCGCGAGCTGGCCGCATTGCCGATGCGATTGCGAGTGCGCCGGTTGCGTGCCCTCACCACAATGCTTTTCGCGCTGCTCGCCGATCACGAGCGCGCCGTGGAGGCGGGCAAGGTCCGCGCCGGGGATGTGGATGCCTGGGGAGAAATCATCGATATGCTCGCGGGCTCGCTGACCGCGCCGGTCATCGGCCTGGCCGTGGATCGGGCGCGCGGCTACCGTTGATGTTCGTGGACACCGCCTCGACCGAGCTCGATTCCCGGCCCCGCCCGCGCTGGGTGAGCATGAGCCTGCCCGTTGTCGCCGGGGCGGGGGCGGCGGGGGTGCTGGCGCTGCTGCATTTCCGGGATCCGCATTCGGAAGGGTCCTACGGGGTGTGCCCGTTCTACACGCTGACCGGTTTCTGGTGCCCGGGGTGCGGGGGGCTGCGTGGCCTGCACAATCTCACCGACGGGCGGATCCTCGACGCTATCCAGAGCAATATCTTCGTGTTGCCGCTGCTGCTCGGATTCCTGGCCTACTGGGTGAATTGGCTGGTCGTGGGCTGGCGCGGCGGGGGCGTTCCGGCGCTGCCGCGGATTCTGCCGCGCAACGCCGTCTGGGCGGCCGCGGGCTTTCTCCTTATCTATACGGTTTTCCGAAATACCCCGTGGGGCAGCTGGCTAGCTCCCGTGTAATCGGTAATGCTCTGGATATGACCGATTCCCTCAAGGAACGTGTACGTGCCAAGCTGCTGCGCCAGTTGAACGAGGACGGTGCGCCGGATCCGGATCAGGATGATCCACGCCAGATCTCCGTCCAGGACGACCTCGAAACCCTGGACAGCGTGGCGGACGGCGACCCCCTGATCGAGGAACTCGCCGCCCGCTACCTCGTGCCGTGAAACCCCACTGCGAAGCGGTTCAGATCGCGCAGGGCGCGGCGCCGTCGGTGCCGCCGCCGAAGGGGCGGGTTTCCGGGACCGGGTTCCAATGTCCTTCGGTGCGCGCGTAATTCCACTTCGGACCGGATTCGACCAGCGTCGCCACGGCATCGACGAGCCGGTCCACATCGGCGGCGGTGGTGCCGAGGCCGATGCTGGCGCGCAGGGCGGCATCGACGCCGAGGCGGGCGAGCAGCGGATGGGCGCAGAAGCGGCCGTCGCGCACGCCGATGCCGTGCTCGGCGGACAGATAGGCCGCGACCTGGGCGGGTTCGTAGCCGTCGACGGTGAAGGCGACGATGCCGACCGCATCGCTGCTGTCCCGCCAGATACGCAGGAAGTTCACGCCCGGAACGGTTTTCAGGCCGTAGCGCAGGCGGTGGGTGAGGTACTGCTCGTGCTCGACGGCGGTCGTCTCGTCGATGGCGGCCAGCGCGTCGCAGGCGGCGGCGAGGGCGGCCACGCCGAGCACATTGGGCGAACCGGCTTCGTGGCGCTGCGGGGCGGGCGCCCATTCGACGCTGTCGGTGGTGACGGAGCGGACCGCGCCGCCGCCGGCCAGGTAGGGCTCGGCCGCGTCGAGCCAGTCCCGGCGGCCGACCAGCACGCCGGCGCCGAACGGCGCGTACGCCTTGTGGCCGGAGAAGACCAGGTAGTCTACGCCGGAGGTCTGCAGGTCGATGCGGCGGTGCGGGGCCAGCTGGGCGGCATCGACCAGGATGCGGGTGCCGCACTGGTGCGCGATCCAGGCCAGCCGCTCGATGGGCAGCAGTTCGCCGGTCACATTGGAGGCGCCGGTAATGGCAAGCAGCGCAGCCGGCTTCGAACACAGTTCGGCGACCAGCCGCTGCACCGTCTCCTCGATGGTGTCCGCGACCGGCACCACCCGGCGGCCGTGCCGCTCCCAGGGCAGGAAGTTGGCGTGGTGCTCCACATCCAGCACCACGGTGTCGCCGGGCACGCAGCCGGCCAGCAGGTTGAGCGAATCGGTGGTGTTGCGGGTGAAGACCACGACCTGGTCGTCGGCGGCGTGCACGAAACGGGCGACCGCGCCGCGGGCGGCTTCGTAGCAGTCGGTGGAGACGCGGGAGGCGTAGCCGGCGCCGCGGTGCACGCTGGCGTAGTACGGCAGCAGTTCCGCGATCCGGTCGGTGACCTGCTGCAGGGCGGGGGCGCTGGCGGCGTAGTCGAAGTTGGCGTAGGTGGTGGTTCCGCCCTGGACGAGGGGGACCTGGAGGTCGCGACCGGAAACGGTGGCGAGCGGGGCACAGGCCTGGTCGGCGAAAGCAGTCATCACGAAATCCCGTCGGGTAATGGGACGCGCGATCAGAAAACAGGTGATCGAGAGTCCGCGCTTGCCGTGCCCGGTCGGGCTACGGCCCGGTCGTCACCTGGAGCACCCCACCGCGGAGGAGGGTTGCCGACCAGCTAGCCAGGGCTTGACGCTGGTACTCATGACCTGATTGGAGAGGCTGGCAGATGCCTCGGGTGGTTGTCAACCCCGCCGCGAAAATCATCCGAAAGTTGGAGTGGGAGGGTGCCGAAGTTCGAATCGCGAGATCGTTGCTGAGGCGTACAGTCGGAGACGAAGTTAGGGTGGCCTAAAGAGTGCGGCCCGGTAGTTGATCACGAGGGAGCTCGACCATGACCAGCACGGTAGACGCCGCCACGCCGTTCTCGACGCTCATCCGCACCGCGACCGAGCAGCAGCACAACGAGGCCGAGCACTCCACCTTCATGCGCGATCTGCTCACCGGACAGCTCGGGGTGCAGGCCTTCTACCGCTACACCGGGCAGCTCTGGTTCGTTTACGAGGCGCTCGAAAAGCATTCCGCCGCACTGGCTTCCGATCCGGTCGCGGGCCCGTTCGTGCGTCCCGAGCTGAATCGCCTGGCCGCGCTCGAAGCCGATCTGGACTACCTGGGCGGCGCGAACTGGCGCGAGGAGCTGGCGCCGCTGCCGTCCACCGCCGCCTATGCCGCCCGCATCGAGGAATGCGCGGGTGAATGGCCGGCCGGGTACGTGGTGCACCACTACACCCGCTACCTGGGGGATCTGTCGGGTGGCCAGGTCATTCGCGGTACCGCCGAGAAGCTGTGGGACCTGCCCAAGAAGGGCGATGGGGTGCGGTTCTACGTGTTCGAGGGCATCTCGAATCCGGCCGCGTTCAAACGGGAATACCGCGAGGCCCTCGATGCCATGCCGATCGCGGGCGCCGAGGTCGAGCGCGTGCTGGACGAGGCGCGATTGGCCTTCACCATGAACACCGACCTGTTCCGTGAGCTCGGCGCGGAATTCAGCACGCGGAACTGAATCTCTGACGTCCGAGGGCCGTCGACCTTTTCATCAGGGGGTCGGCGGCCTTTCGCATGGGCCGGGCAGGGGAAACACCGGAGCGGGTCGCGCGAAGCCGGGAATGGGCTTGCGCTCAGGGGCGGTGGCGAGTTGCCATGGAGGAGTGAGTCTTCCGCTGCTGCTCAGTTTCGTCGGCCTGTGCGTCCTGCTCGCTCTGACGCCGGGGCCGGATACCTTTCTGGTCCTGCGGTTTTCGATGGCCGGCCGACGTCAGGCGGTGGCGGCGGCGCTCGGATCGGCACTGGGCGGGATCGTCTGGGCGGTGGTGGTCGCAGCCGGGGTGGCGGCGCTGCTGGAGCAGTCCGCGACGGCCTATCGCACGCTCAAGGTGATCGGCGGAATCTACCTGGTGTACCTGGGCGTTCGGGCCCTGCTATCGCGGCGGCGCGGGCCGGACGAGGAGGGTGAGACGTCCGCGCCGGAAACGGATTCCCGGGTTCGCTCCGCGTTCGCTGCGGGATTGCTGTCGTGTGTGCTCAATCCGAAGGTCGGGTTGTTCTACCTGGCGGTGCTGCCGCAGTTCCTCACCCAGGTGACTTTCGCGAACACGCTCACCCTCGGCGCGATCGAATCCACCGTCGCCGCAATCGAAATGGTGCTGCTGGCCGTCGCTGCCTCGCGGGCGGTGGCGCTATTGCGGCGGCCTCGGGTGCGGCAGCGGCTGGAACAGGCGAGTGCGGCCGTGCTGGCGGCGCTGGGTATCGGGACGGCCGCGTCGGCGGCGTGAGTCAGTCGGCGATCTCGGCGCGGTGGTAGGCCCCGTTGTAGTAGACGAGGGGGCCCGCGGCGGGGGTGTCCTGGGTGTGGTCGTAGACGCGGGTCACCAGTCCGATGATGAGGTCGTGATCGCCGAGTTCGATGCGCTGGTAGACGGTGGCGCGGACCCAGATCGGCGTGCCGTGCAGGATCGGCTCGCCCGATTCCAGGGTGTTCCAGAGCGACCGGTCGGTGAAACGATCCTCGGCGGCGCGGCTGAAGCGCTGCGCCAGATGCTTCTGGTGCTCGCCCAGGAAATGCACCACCACGGAGTCGCTGGCGCGCAGGGCGGCGATGCTCGACGAGGTGTGGGCGATATTGAAGGAGATCAGGGGTGGTTCGGCCGAGAGCGAGGCGAACGAGGTGGCGGTGAAACCGACCGGACCGTGCTCGGACTTCAGCGTCACGATGGTGACGCCCGCCGGATAGTGCCGCATGGCCGCCCGATACTGCTGCGCGGTGATACCGCTCAGATCATCGGGCACCTGTAGCTCGGACCCGGGCGCCGGAGAATCGCTCACGCCTCGAACCTACGCGCAACCCCGGCCGCTTATTCCCCGGCTGTAAGAAATCTCGCTCAATCCACGTCGATGGCCAGGCCCGCCGTGATCCGCACCAGCTCTCCGAACGTGGTGCGGAACAGCGTGGTGGGATGACCGCCGGCCGCCCACAGCTCGGGGTGCCGGGCGAGCGCGTTGTCGATGAAGGTGGGCAGATTGGTGGGATGCCCGAGCGGGGCCACCCCGCCGATCGGCTGCCCGGTCACCTCGCGCACCATGGCGGCGGGCGCGCGAGTCAGGGTGCCCTCCAGGCGTTTTCCGGTGTTCTCCAGATGCACCTGGTGCGCGCCGGAGACCAGCAGCAGCACCGGATCCTCGTCCAGCAGGAACACCAGGGATTTGGTGATGGCTCCGACGTCCACGCCCAGCGCCTCCGCCGCCTCGGCCGCGGTGTGGGTGGGCGTGGGCTGAGTGACGATCACCCCGTGATGGCCGCGCTGGATCAAGGTGTCGGAAACCCTTGTCGCGACGGGTGGCAGGGACCTGCGCATGGCAACCAGGGTAGAGCGATTGCGGTGAATGTGCGGGGGATCAGTAATCGGGGTAGCCGTCCTCGGGGCCCAGCATTTGCACGATGCGCGCCTGGGTGACCCGGATCAGCTCCGTTACGGAGTGGTCCGAGATCGCCTCGTGCACACAGGAATCGAAGGCTCGCTCCGCATCGGTGGGGGAGAGGGCGTGGAGTTCGGCCTCGGCGGCGGTCTGTAGTGCCGCGTAGCTCGGGTAGGGACGGCCGTCGGCCAGTTTCGCCGCCCAGGTGACATTGCAGCAGCATTCGTAGAGGGCGTGGATGGCCTGCTGGCGGGAGAGATGGTTGAAGCGGTCGAGCCCGACCCCATGATGCATCAACATCGAGACCTCACACACTGGGGATATAGCAAGTGCGGACCAGATAATCGTGCGTCCGCAACCATGCGTAAAACAGTGCGTCCCAGCAGAATTAGCACAGCTTTAACACCACCCAGCAAACCTCTCGGTCTCTAGCCGCCCGGCCCGTGTGAGCCGGGCGGCGCGGGTGGATGGGAGGGCTCCGGCAGGCCCGATACGCTGGACCGATGACCGATTGGAAGGCTTTCGAGGTAGAAAGCAAGGACCACGTCGCCCAGGTGACCCTGACCGGCCCCGGCAAAGGCAATGCCATGGGCCCGGACTTCTGGCGCGAGCTGCCGCTCATCTTCCGCGAACTCGATGCCGACCCGGAGGTCCGGGCCATCGTGCTGACCGGTTCGGGCAAGCATTTCTCGTACGGGCTGGACCTGCCGGCGATGAGCCCGCTGTTCGGGCCGCTGCTGGCGGACAAGGCGCTCGCCGGACCGCGCACCGGCTTCCTCAAGCACGTGCGCGAGATGCAGGACTCGGTGACGGCGGTCGCGGACTGCCGCAAGCCGGTCATCGCGGCCATTTCCGGCTGGTGCATCGGCGGCGGGCTGGATCTGATCGCGGCCGTGGACGTGCGGCTGGCCAGTGCGGACGCCAAGTTCAGCCTGCGCGAGGCCAAGGTGGCCATCGTGGCGGATATCGGGTCGCTGCACCGGCTGCCGGGGATCATCGGCGAAGGGCATGTGCGTGAGCTCGCGCTCACCGGCAAGGACATCGACGCGGTGCGGGCCGAGAAGATCGGCCTGGTCAACGAGGTGTTCGAGGATCAGGAAGCGGTGCTGAACGCGGCACACGAGATGGCGCGCGAGATCGCCGCCAACCCGCCGCTGGTGGTGCAGGGCATCAAGGACGTGCTGGATCAGCCGAACCGCGGCAAGGTCGCTGACGGCCTGCGCTACGTATCGGCCTGGAACGCCGCGTTCCTGCCGTCGGAGGATCTCACCGAGGCCATTACCGCGGTCTTCGAGAAGCGCCCGCCGCGCTTCCAGGGGAAGTAACAACTCTCCGGGGGTTCGTCCCCGGGCCTCCGGGGATGTGCGAAAAGGACTGTGCACCTCCGGTTCCCCGGCCTATCGTTGGTCGGGGGCTGGAGGTTGTTCATGGCTACATCCGAAGTGCGCGAGTCGACCGGCGAAGGCGACTTCACCCACCGGCAGATTCTGGTGATTCTCAGCGGGCTGCTGCTCGGCATCCTGCTGGCGGCGCTCGATCAGACCATCGTCTCCACGGCGATCCGCACCATCGCCGACGATCTCGACGGCTACGCGCTGCAGGCCTGGGCCACCACCGCCTATCTGATCACCGCCACGCTGGCCACGCCGCTGTACGGCAAACTCTCGGATATGTACGGGCGCAAGCCTTTCTATCTCGCCGCCATTTCCATCTTCCTGGCCGGTTCGCTGCTCTGCACTTTCGCGCAGAACATGTACGAACTGGCCATTTTCCGGGCGATTCAGGGTTTGGGCGCGGGCGGATTGATGTCGCTGGCGCTCACCATCGTCGGCGATATCGTGAGCCCGCGCGAAAGATCCCGGTACCAAGGCTATTTCCTGGCTGTATTCGGCACCTCGAGCGTGATCGGCCCGGTGCTGGGCGGGTTGTTCGCCGGGCAGGAGAGCATTCTCGGTATCGCGGGCTGGCGCTGGGTCTTCCTGGTCAATGTGCCGATCGGATTGTTCACCCTCGCGGTGGTGACGCGGGTATTGCAGCTGCCGGTGCGCGAGAAATCCCGTGACCGCGTGGATTATTGGGGTGCGCTGGTGCTCGTCATCGGACTCACCCCACTGCTGATAGTCGCGGAACAGGGCCGCGAATGGGGTTGGGGCAGTGGGAGATCGATTCTCTGTTACGTCATAGGCGGGCTCGGCGTGCTCGGATTCGTGGCGGTGGAAGCCGGTATGGGCGACGCCGCGCTGATTCCGCTGCGCATCTTCGCGAATCGCACCTTCGCGCTCGGCGTGATCATCTCGTTCGTGGTGGGCGCGGGCATGTTCGGCGGAATCCTGCTGCTACCACAGTATTTGCAGGTGGTGCGCGGTGCGAGCCCGATGCTCGGCGGTTTGCAGATGCTGCCCATGGTGCTCGGCATGATGCTCGGATCGGTGCTGTCCGGGCAATTGATCTCGCGGACCGGGCGCTACCGTCCGTACACCATCCTGGGCGCGGCCATGATCACGCTCGGCCTGTTCCTGCTGCATTACCTGCGCACCGATACGCCGTTCTGGCAGGTGGTGCTGTACATGCTGTGCGTCGGATTCGGGCTGGGGAATCTCATGCAGCCGCTCATCGTGGCTTTGCAGAATGCGTTGCCGCCCAAGGATATGGGTGTCTCCACCGCCGCGGCGACTTTCTTCCGGCAGATCGGCGGCACGCTCGGCGCCGCGGTGTTCCTGTCCATTCTCTTCACCCGGCTGGTGCCCAATATTCAGTCGAAACTCGTTGTGACCGTGCCGAATTCGAGCGCGCCCACCGAAAAGGTGCTGAGCGACAGTTCCATCATCAAGCATTTGCCGCCGCAGATCGCTCGGGCCTTCCAGGACGGTTTCGCGGAATCGCTGTCGACGGTGTTTCTCACCACCTCCGCGGTCACCCTGGTGGCGCTGGTCCTGGTCCTGTTCTGGAAGGAAGTCCCCTTGCGCACCACCGCCGGTCTCGGTTCGGGCGAATGACCGCGCGCGGGTGAATTCACCGGCAGGGTGGGCGGATGCACACCCTCGGGTGGGCTGTCCGGCGAGTTCCGCTCTCCTACCGTCGAACTCGTCGATCGAGCGGCGTCGGGCGGGCCCGCTCCCAGCCGAGGAGAACGAGACACCATGCGTATCAAGACCATTGCGGCGGCCGGACTGCTCGCCGTCGGCGTAGTCGCGGGCGGGACCGCGATCGCCCACGCCGACGTGTACGAGGGCACCTACTACAGCCGCGGCGGGTGCGAGGCCGCCGGTCAGAACTATGTGGACAGCCCGGCCACCGCCTACACCCGCTGGACCTGCCAGCGCGACGACCAGGGCAACTGGGACCTCTGGCTCGGCTGAGACAGCGGAAAGGGGCGTGGGTTCGCGAACGAACCCACGCCCCTTTCGACGCGACTCACGGCCCTTGTCAGTGGCCGCCCTGCTCCTTCAGCCGGGCGTAGGCCTCGGTCACCAGGGTCTCCGCCTTGGCGCGGTTCTCCCAGCCCTCGACCTTGACCCACTTGCCGGGCTCCAGGTCCTTGTAGCGCTCGAAGAAGTGCGCGATCTCCTTGCGCTGGAACTCCGGAATGTCCTCGACATCCTGGATGTGATCCCAGCGCTTGTCCTTGTTCGGGACCGCGACCAGCTTCTCGTCGGTGCCGGCCTCATCGCTCATGATGAGCACGCCGACCGGACGGGCCTCGACCAGCACACCCGGGAACACGGGCTCGGGCAGCAGCACCATGCAGTCCAGCGGATCGCCGTCGCCGCCCAGGGTGTTCTCGATGTAGCCGTAGTCGGCCGGGTACATCATCGGCGTGTACAGGTAGCGGTCCAGCCGCACGCGTCCGGTTTCGTGATCGACCTCGTACTTGTTGCGCTGACCCCGGGGGATCTCGATGGTGACGTCGAACTCCACGTCATCTCCTTCTTCATGGGCGGTATGGCTGCCGACTCGCCAGCTCGTTCGGGGGAACGACTGCGCAACGAGGATAGTGTGGAGCGCGGGCGTGTGGGTTCGGCAGGGACGCCCGGGGCATTCCCCACCACAGGTATCAGGGAGACAGCGGGCAGGTGTCGGTCAAGAACAAGCAGAACATCGGTGGTCTGGAGGCCAAGCGCCGCAAGCGAACCTGGATCGTGGTGACATCCGCCCTGGTCGTCGTGGTGGTGGCGATCGCGGCGGTGGTGCTGACGGTGAAACCGTGGACGGAGGAGTTCCGGCACGGGGGTTTGACGATCGCCGCGCCGCCCTCCCCGGTGAAAGCCCTGCCGCAGGTCGCGCCCGCGCCGGTGACCGCGCCCAGTGCGAGCGGGCTGGCGGCCGCGCTCGCGCCCGTGGTGGGCAATCCGGACCTGGGGATCTTCGCCGCTTCGGTGTCCGACGGTGACAGCGGGCAGGTGCTCTGGACGCAGGACGCGGACAAGCCGATGATCCCGTCCTCTACCGCCAAGATCATTACGGTGGCGGCGGCGCTGCTGGCGCTGCCGGGTGACCATCGCCTCACCACCACCGTGGTGTCCGGTGCGACGCCGGGCGAGATCGTGCTGGTGGGCGGCGGCGACCCGACCATCACCGCGCAGCCGGACGGCAAGGGCTACTACCCCGGCTCGGCCAAGCTGTCGGATCTGGTGGCGCAGGTGAAAGCCGCTGGGCAGCGGGTGGATTCGATCGTGGTCGACAATTCCGCCTATACCGGGCCGACCATGGCGCCGGGCTGGGAGGCGCCCGATATCGCGGGCGGGTCCATCGCGCCGATGGAATCGGTCATGATCGACGGCGGGCGGCTGGATCCGCTGGTCGAGTACTCGCCGCGCACCGACGCGCCCGCTCTGGACGCCGGGCGCAAGCTGGCCGTCGAGCTGGGCGTGGATCCGGCCCGGGTGAAACTGGGCACGCAACCCGCCGGGGCCAAGCAGCTCGCATCGGTGGAATCCGCGCCGCTGCGGGACCGGCTGCGCGATCTGATGATTCACTCCGACAATGTGCTGGCCGAGGCGGTGGGCCGGGAATTGGCCGTCGCCACCGGGCAGGAACCGTCCTTCACCGGCGCGGTCACCGCCATGAGCACGGTGCTGCGTGCCGCCGGCTTCGATCTGACCGGCATGACCATGCTCGACAACAGCGGGCTGTCCACCGACGATCGCATTCCGGCGCGCCTGCTCAACCGGGTGCTGACCGTGGCCGCGCTGCCCGACACCGCTGGCGGCCAAGGCAATTCGAGCGGCGTCACCACCTCCGCCGGCTCCGCCGACGATCCGCTCGCCGCCATGCTCGACTATCTGCCCGTCGCGGGCGGCACCGGCTCGCTGGCCAGCCGTTATGTACTGCGCGACCGGGCCGGCGCGGGCTGGGTGCGGGCCAAGACCGGAACTCTTTCCGTGGCAAGCACGTTGGTCGGGTATGTGCTGGATCGCGATGGGCGGGTACTCACCTTCGCGTTGATGTCCAACGAACGGCCGCCCGAGGCGAGCCGTCCGGCACTGGACGCCGTCGCCACCGCACTGCGCAATTGTGGCTGCTCCTGACGGGTGGATGAACATGACCGGACCCGAACCGAATTCGGCCCCCGCCGAGCAGCCGGGACCCGGTGAACCGCCCCGTGGCGGGCACGATGGAGGGAGTGGGCGACCGAGAGCGGACGGCGTCGGTGATGCGCCGGATTCGCGAGGATCGGGCGGGCTGCCGGGCGATATCGCGCCCGGGACCGCCGAGAACGCGCGCGGGAGCCAGGACTCCGGTGCGAGGGAGCAGGTTCTGGTGACGCAAACCGATGACGTCCGCAAGGTGCGGACCGCCCTGACCGGGTCGGTCGACTGGGCGCTGGCCGCGCGGACCGGGTCCGCCCTGGTGCCCGCCGGGCCGCGCACCACCCGATTCGCCGCGGAACAGGCGGTGACCGAGCTGGCCGCCGCCTCGGTGCGGGCCGAGGGCCCGGTGCGCGAGGTCAGCCGGCTGGTCGACGACGCGCCGGTGCCCGCCGCGCTCATCGTGGACCGGCCGGGCTGGATCCGGGCCGCGGCCGATTCCATGTCCGAGCTCACCGGCTCCGGTATCGAGGACGGCGCGGCCAAGGGCATGCTGGCCGGGAAACCGGCGGGCGTGCAGGCCGGTGCCATGCTGGCGTTCCTGTCCACCGCCATCCTCGGCCAGTACGACCCGTTCACCGGCGCGGACGGCACGCTGCTGCTGGTCGCGCCGAACATCATGTCCGTGGAGCGCGCACTGGGCGTGCCGCCCAGCGACTTCCGGCTGTGGGTGTGCCTGCACGAGGTCACCCATCGCGTGCAGTTCTCCTCCGCGCCCTGGCTGGCCGGGTACATGCAGCGGAACGTGGAGATCCTCGGCGAAGCCGGTGAGGAGCCGCTCGCCGATATGCTCGCCCGCCTGGCCGAAGCCGTGCGCGACCGACGCCGTGGCGCCGAGGATCCGGCCGCGAGCGGCGTGGTCGGCCTGCTGCGCGCCACCCAGGCCGAACCGCAGCGTGACGCCCTGGACCGCCTGCTCATGCTCGGCACCCTGTTGGAAGGCCACGCCGATCACGTCATGGACGCCGTGGGCCCGGCCGTGGTCCCCTCGGTCGCCCGCATCCGCGCCGCCTTCGACCAACGCCGCAAACGGCCTGCCAACCCCCTGCAACGACTACTCCGCGCGCTGCTCGGCATGGATGCCAAAGTGGCGCAATACGTTCGCGGCAAGGCCTTCGTCGACGAAGTAGTGGATACCGTCGGCATGGAACGCTTCAACACCATCTGGACCGACGCCGAAACCCTGCCGCGCCCCGACGAGATCGGCGAACCGCAACTGTGGGTGAGGCGCGTTCTCGGCTGACCCTGGGTGTGGCGCCGGCTCGGAGGTGAGATCCCGGCCAAAGGTGTGCCGGTAGGACCAGAGCGCGACGCGTGCCGGTATGACGCGCGCGGGACGCGTGCCGGAATGACGAGAGCGCGACACGTGCCGGAATGACGAGAGCGCGACGCATGCCGGGATGACGAGAGCGCGACGCATGCTGCGAAGACGGTGTCGGCTGCCGGAGCGGCAGCGGGCAGAGCAGCGCATGCGACGATCGGGGGCGTGAACGATCGTCCCCGGTTGCCCGAGACGCGGGCCGTGCTCGCGGTGCGGCATGCGGTGCGTGACTGGCTGGGCCGGTATGCACCGGAAGGGGCAGTGGCCGTTGCCTTGTCGGGTGGCGCGGATTCCTTGGCGCTCACGGCCGCAGCCGTAGCCGAAGCCGACGTGGTGGATGCCCTGATCGTCGATCACGGGTTGCAGGGAGGGTCCGAGTCGGTCGCGGCCGCCGCGGCCGCCGCGGCGCTGCGATTGGGCTGCCAGTCGGCACGGGTGCTGACGGTCGAGGTGAGCGGCGGTGGCGGCCTCGAAGCCGCGGCGCGGCGCGCGCGGTACGGCGCATTGCGCACGGCTCGTATCGAACTTGCGGGCAGCGCTGACGCGCGCGCTGCCGATCTGATCGGCGATGCCCCGTACACGGCGCCGCGAGCGGCCGGAGCGCTCGCGGTCCCGCCGGATGGCGAGCGGATCGAGGCGGCGGGTCTTCCTGCGGACCGCCTGCCGGTGCTGCTCGGGCACACCCTCGACGACCAGGCCGAGACGGTCTTGCTGGGTTTGGCGCGCGGGTCCGGCGCGCGGTCGATCCAGGGCATGGCCGAGTTCGATGCGCCGTGGGGCAGACCGCTGCTCGGGGTGCGGCGGGAGACCACGCGGCAGGTGTGCGCGGATCTCGGGCTGGAGCCGTGGGAGGACCCGCACAACAGTTCGCCCGAGTTCACCCGGGTGCGATTGCGTACCGAGGTGCTGCCCTTGCTCGAGGAAGTGCTCGGGGGCGGGGTGGCGGGGGCGCTGGCGCGGACGGCGGCGCAATTGCGGGAGGACGGCGGCGTGCTGGACGCGCTCGCCGAGAAGTTGCTGGCAGAGGCGCGTGATGGCGAGACGCTGGTGATCGAGACGCTCGCCACTGCGGCTCCCGCCCTGCGCCGCCGTGTCCTGCGCGCGTGGTTGCTTTCAGGTGGCGCAAAATCATTGACGGACACCAACTTACGAATGGTCGAAGCGCTGGTCACGGACTGGCGCGGGCAGGGCGGGGTGGCCGTGGGCGGCTCGGTGAGCGGGACCAGGTTGGTTGCCGGGCGTGAACATGGCAGGCTCATACTGGGCTTGCACCACATCGGACCCGATCTGGGTCGACATCATCACTGAAGGGAAACCAGCGCACGTGTACGGGGATGACATCGCGTCGGTGCTGATCAGCGAAGACCAGATCGCGGCCAAGGTCGACGAGCTCGCGGAACTGGTTGCCAAGCGTTATCCGGCCGGTGCGCCCGAGGGCGATCTGCTGCTGGTGGGCGTGCTCAAGGGCGCCATCTTCTTCATGACCGATCTGGCGAAGAAGCTGACCGTGCCGACCCAGATGGAGTTCATGGCGGTCTCGTCGTACGGCTCCTCGACCTCCTCGTCGGGCGTCGTGCGGATCATGAAGGACCTCGACAAGGACATCGCGGGCCGCAATGTGCTGATCGTCGAGGACATCATCGACTCCGGCCTGACGCTGTCGTGGCTGCTGCGCAACCTCTCCAGCCGCAATCCGGCCTCGCTGGAGGTCGTCACCCTGCTGCGCAAGCCCGATGCACTGCGCACCCAGGTGGACGTGATGGCGGTCGGTTTCGACATCCCGAACGAGTTCGTGGTCGGCTACGGCCTGGACTACGCCGAGCGCTACCGCGACCTGCCGTACATCGGCACGCTGGACCCGAAGGTCTACGGGGGGAAGTAACTCGCACGACTCTCAGGGGCTTCGCCCCCGAACCCCCTCGGGGGATCGCCGGGAGTCGTCGCCGGAGGTCTCCTGTGGGACGCCCGAACCCAAGCCGTCCGCCGTCTCGGTGGGCGGCTTTCGGTCTTATGTGACTAATTTCACTTCTGGTACGCCCGGACGGTGAGGCGGGTTGCCGGACGCCGTTGCTGAAAGTCCGCGCGAGCGGTCCCCAGGTGAGCGCGCGGATAAACCGTGGCGTATGTTACTGCTGGTCACATGTTCACATGATGGGCGTGGGGATCCGTCGCAGTGAATGGCCAGGAATTCGCCGTCCCGGTTACCGGAATGTTTCGAGTCAGCCCTATGCTGTCTGTAACAAACCTGACGGCTGTTTTCTGACTCGATTTCAAACTTTCGGGTCGGATTCGGCTGGAAATTCAAGACCGATTCTGATAGCAAGGGGCTATGGACCCGCATTTGCGCGACCTGCGGTATTTCGTCGCCGTCGCTGAGGAACTGCACTTCACCAACGCCGCCCAGCGGCTGCACATCGCTCAACCCACCCTCTCACGGCAGATTCGTCAGCTGGAGCGTCAGCTCGACGTGGTCCTGTTCGACCGCAATCAGCGCAGCGTGGCCCTGACCGTCGCGGGCAAGGAACTGCTCGAGGGGGCGCGGAAGATCCTGGAGCTCTGGGAAGTCACCAATGTCGCCCTGCAGGAGGCCGGTGAGGTGCTGCGCGTCGGCATCCAGTCCTCCATCGGGCGCGGGCTGATCACCGATCTGGAGAGCGCCAGCGGTCACCGCCTGGCCCTGCACTCCGCCTCCTGGACCGACCCGTCCTCCGGCCTGGCCGGGCGACAGGCCGACCTGGCGCTGATGTGGCTGCCCGTACCCGACACCAGCCGTTACCGCTGGCAGGTGCTGCGCACCGAGCCGCGCTGGGTGCTGCTGCCGGAGAACCACGCGCTGGCCGGCCAGGAGACCATCGATTTCGCGGATCTGGCCGATGAGCCCTTCATCGCCATGCCCGCCGAAGCCGGTGCGGCCCGCGACTTCTGGCTGGGCGCCGACGCCCGCGCCGGACGCCAGATCAAGATCGGCGCCGAGGCCGCCACCGCCGAGGAGCGGCTCGAGGCCGTCTCGCTGGGCCTGGGCGTCTGCCTGCTGGCCGAGAACAATGTCCCGATGTACCGCTGGCCCGGCCTGACCGCCCGCCCGCTCACCGGCCTCGCCCCGTGCGAGCTCGCGGTGGCCTGGCGCGCCGACGACGACCGCCCGACCATCCTGGAGTTCGCGGCCCGCGTGCTCGAAGGCGGCTTCGCCGAGACCAAGGAAGCGGTGGTTGCCGCGCAGTAGCGCGTCCCCGATAAACGCCCGTGCCGGGCGGCGGCAGGAGTCGGAGGTTGCCGCCGTCCCCGGGTGAGATTCGCGCCGAACGGGTTCGGATTCGACAGAGCCGCCCGCGAGCATCAGCTCGCGGGCGGCTCCGTTCGTTCCGGGGCTAGGCGGCGGTTCGCGGCCAGGGGTGGGCGGCCTCGAGCTGAGCGGCCAGGCCCAGCAGGGTGGACTCGCTGCCGGGCGGACCGGCGAGCTGCGCGGCCACCGGAGTGCCGGTGCGCGGATGGAATCCCATCGGAACGGTGATGGCCGGCCAGCCGACCAGATTCCACAGCGGCGTGAACGGGGAGAAGCGCACGTTCGCAACGACATTCGTGAACCACGGCCGGGCATGCCAGCGGCCCGCCCGGGGCGGCGGCGTGGCGAGCGTCGGCGTGATGACCACGTCGTAGCGTTCGAAGTAGTCCTGCAGTCGCGCCTCCACCCGATCCACCTGCGACGGCCGCAGCAGCCCCGACTTCAGCGCCAGCCGGCCCAGCCGCGCGTGCGTGCGCGTACGGCGTTGCAGGCGTTCGGGATACGCGACCGCGTCGGCCTCCGCGGCCGCACCCGCCAGCCAGCGCAGCGTCGCCGCGAAAGCCGCACCCTGATAAGGAAGTTCGGCCACGCCGATGGTGTGCCCGTCGGCCGAGGCGATGGCGGCGGCCTTGTCGGCGGCGGCCGTCCACGCGCGATCCACCCGGATCAGCGGCAGCGGGGCCGCGGTGGCCAGCCCGATCCGCAAGGTCGGCGGCGTCCCCGGATCCGTGAGATCCGGCCGATCGGCCAGCACCGACAGCACCAGCGCGGCATCCGCGACAGTCGTTGCCAGCACGCCGTTTTCGGTCATCCCGTGCCAGGAGTCCACCCCGACCTCGGCGGGCACCAGCCCGCGCCCGGGTTTGATGCCGACCAGCCCGCAGCAGGCCGCCGGAATCCGGATCGATCCCAGCCCGTCATTGCCGTGCGCGACCGGCACCATGCCCGCCGCCACCGCCGCGCCCGCGCCGCCCGACGAGCCGCCCGCGCTGAACCGTTGATTCCACGGCCCCCGGGTGATCCGATCCGGTCCGTCGGTGACGCCCCACAGTCCGAACTCGGGCATGGTCGTCAAGCCCACGACCACCGCCCCCGCCGCCCGCAAGCGCCGCACCACCGTGTGATCGCCCGCGGCCCGCCGATCCGCGACCGCCAGCGATCCGCCCCGCGTCACCTCCCCGGCCACATCCACATTGTTCTTCACCGCGATCGGCACCCCGGCCAGCGGCAGCACATCCAGATCCGGCCGTTCGGCCACCGCCCGCGCCTCGGCCCGCGCCGCGTCGACCCGAACCACGCTGAACGCGTTCAGCTTCCGATCCCGCCCCCGGATCCGCTCCAGCGTCGCGGCCACCACTTCCTCGGGCGTGACCACCCCGTTCTGCACCGCTGCCGCGATCTCCACCGCCGTGTCCGCGCGCTCCGGTCCTGGATCGCCGACCGCCGAGTCACCCTGCCCAGAATCGGCGACCGCCGCATCGCTCCGTGCTGGATCGCTGATCGTCGCGTCGCCGGGTGCCCGATCGCTGATCGCCGCGTCGCCTCGTGCTGGATCGCTGATCGCCGCCTCGCCCCGTGCTGGATCGCTTACCGCCGCCCCGCCCCGCTTCGAATCGGTGCTCGCCGCCTTGCCTGCATCCGGCAGTCCGGCCGTCGTGTCAGCGGTAGCGCCGGAGCCGTTCTCACCGATATCAGAAGATGTCCGTCCGGGAGTTCCGGGACCGCCCCCCGCCGCGATTCCGCCTGCCAGCGTGGTGCCCTCGTCGTACATGCTGGTGTTCCCCCGTCGCTTCGTGTTCGAAATCGGGTGATCCGCTGTTGAGCCGCAAGTTATCATCCAGGCTATTGCTCGGGGATGATGGTGTCGGGTGTGGCGGAATTTCTCTGTCGCATCCGCGGATCGAAAGTGCGGATTCGAAACGGTTTCCGCGCCGAGCCAGCGGGGTGCGGACATGACATCTGGTTCCGAGCACCGTTCCGGCCGCTACCCGGCCGGGACGGAGTTCACGGTGGTCGCCGAGTTCGCCGCCGCCTGGGATACGGGCGCGGCCCCGCCCCGGATCGCCGACTTCCTGCCCGATGCGCGCACCTTGCGGCGCAGCGCGCTGCTGGAGTTGATCCGCGTCGATATGCGGCATCGCTGGCTGCGGCCCGCCGGGGAGCGGCCGCGGGTGCCGAAACGGCTCAGCGACTACTGCGCGGAGTTTCCCGAACTCGCGTCCCGGGACCTGCCGGCCGGGCTGGTGTACGAGGAGTTCGTGATTCGCCGGCACAGCGGCGAACGCGTCGATCCACGCGACTACCTGCTGGAATACCCGTATCAGGCGACCGAGTTGCGGGAGCTGCTGAACGCGGACGACGAGGATCAGAGCACCCGCCGGGCCGCGCTCGACGAATCGACGCGGGGCGGCACCACGCTCCACGAAGCGCCCGGCGACACTACCTTCGCGGCGCCCGGTTCGTTCGGGCTCGACACCTCGGTCCGCTCGGTACCGGGGGAGGAGAGCACCCGGGTGCCGACCTCCGGTGAACTCACCCGCCTGGACGTCTCCGAGCTCACCGGGGTGCACGAGGGATCGACGCGGGCCACCGGCGGCATGTCCATTCCGGGCAGTGACGACCTGCTCGACCGCATCGAAATCGGCCAGCGGATCGACGATTTCGACCTGCTGACCGGTTTGGGCAGCGGCGCTTTCGCCCGGGTGTTCCTGGCCCGGCAGCGCTCACTGCAGCGTCTGGTCGCGGTGAAGATCTCCGCCGATCACGGCACCGAGCCCCAGACCCTGGCCCAGCTCGACCACGACTACATCGTGCGGGTCTTCGATCAGCGCCTGATGTCCGGGATGCGCACCTCGACCGGTCGCCGGCTGCGGCTGCTGTACATGCAGTTCCTGCCCGGCGGGACGCTGCTCGGGGTGCTGCGCTGGGTGCGCGCCACCCCGCCCGCCGAGCGCACCGGGCAATTGCTGCTCGACGCCGTGGACGCCGCCATGGAGGAGAAGGGCGAGATCCGGCCCACCGATTCCAGTGTGCGGGCCGAGATCGCGGGGCTGAGCTGGCCGGAAACCGTTGCGTGGCTGGGGCGGCGGCTGGCCGAGGCGCTCGAATACGCCGACGGGCACGGGGTGCTGCATCGCGATGTGAAGCCCGCCAATGTGCTGCTCACCGCCGAAGCCGTGCCCAAACTCGCCGACTTCAACATCAGCTTCAGCCGCAATCTGGAGGACGCCAGCCCGGTCGCCTACTTCGGCGGGTCGCTGTCCTACATGTCGCCGGAGCAGCTGGAAGCCTGTCATCCGGGACGCGCGGCCACGGCGGGCGATCTGGACACTCGCGCCGACATCTTCTCGCTCGGCGTGGTGCTGTGGGAATTGCTCACCGGCGCAAAGCCGTTCGACGACAGCACGGCCGGGCCGGGCGAACACGGCGACCGCACCACGCTGGAGGCGATGCTGGACCGGCGGCGCGGCGGCGTCGAAACCGCGGCGCTGGAACGCCTTCCCGCCGACTGCCCGGCCGCGCTGCGCCGGGTGCTGCTCACCTGCCTGGCCCCGGATCGGGAGCAGCGCTGGAGCAGCGGCGGGGTGCTCGCCCAGCAGCTCGAGATGTGCCTGGACGAACGCGCCCGCGATCTGGTCGATCCGCCGCCCGGCAGTTGGCGGAAACGCCTGCGGCCCTACCTGCTTCCGATCGTCACGCTGGCGGTCGCGATCCCCAACGGGCTCGCCTCGCTGTACAACATCGCGCACAATGACAGCCTGATCATCAGCCGGTTGTCGGAAGCGGCCATGCGGACCTTCACCCTCACCACCGCGCTGGTCAATCTCGTGTTCTTCCCGCTGGGCGCGCTGACCATCGCGTACCTGTGCCGGTCGGTGATCGTGGTGCCGCGCGGGCTGCGCAAGGGCAAGGCGTACGACCCGGATACCTTGCGCCGCACCCGCGCCGACGTGCTGCTGACGGGGGAACGCATTTCGTTCGTGGTGTTCTCGCTATGGGTGATCGCGGGGATCACCTTCCCGATCGCCTTGCGCCTGGCCACCGGGGAGCTGCCGATGCGCGGGGTGGTGCACTTCCTGGTGTCGCTGGTGGTGTGCGGCGCCATCGCGGTCGCGTATCCGTTCTTCCTGGTCACCTTCTATCTGGTGCGGTGCATCTATCCGATGTTCCTGCGGCACGGCGATATCAGCGCCGACGACGCGGCGTGGCTGCGGCGGCTCGGGCGGCGCTGTACCACCTATCTGGCGGTCGCCGCCTCGGTGCCGTTGCTGGCGGTGGCGGGCGTGACCTTCCTGCCGCCCGAGGACATTCCGCGGGTGATCGTGGCGGTGCGGGTGCTCAGTGTGGGCGGGATCGCCGCCTTCGTGGCCGTGTACGTCATGTTCCGGGCACTGGAGGCGGATCTGCGGGCGCTGGAGCGGGTGGTGGAACCGGGACGGTCGGTACATGACGGTGGGGCCGCGACGGGTCACCGGACGTGAACGAGTATCCGGCACAGGCGGTTTGCCGGTTCACCGCCGAATGGGAATCCACGCTGCGCGGAGAACGTGACGAGCCGCCCGGGCTGCGGCGCTTCCTGCCCGACGGGCAGCTGGCGCGCTTGGCCGTGCTCACCGAACTGGTGCGGATCGACGTGCGGCAGCGCCGCCGCCGTGCCGGTATGGAGAAGCGGATCATCGACTACCGCAGCGAATTCCCGGAGGTCACCGGCAGCCCCGAATACGCGGACCTGGTGTTCGACGAGTACCTCGCGCGCAATCGGCGCCGTCCCCTCGACATCGACACCTTCGTCGTCGAATACCCGGAGGTGGCGGGCGAGATCCGGGCCCGCTCGGCCGGCCTGCCCGAGCCGCCGGTCCGCCCGGCTCTGCCCGCGGACATCGGAACCGGCCGCCGCCTCGACGATTTCGATCTGCTCACCGAACTCGGCGGCACCGACCACAGCCGCATGTTCCTGGCTCGCCAGCGTTCCATGCAACGCCTGGTCGCGGTCCGGGTGGAGGCCGGCGCCGACACCGACACCCCCACGGTCGCGCAGCTCGAGCATCAGCACATCGTCCGCGTCTACGATCAGCGCCTGATCGCCGACGGCAGCAGCGGCAAACCTCTGCGCCTGCTCTACATGCAGTACCACCCGGGCGGCACGGTGGCCGGTGTTCTCGCCCAGCTCCGTGGCGCTCGTGTCGCCGAATCAGTCACGGCGGAAACGGGTTCCGGACTCGCCGGGCATCCCGGTCAGGTCGTCGGCCGGGCCGAGCGCACGGTGCTCGCCGCCCGCGTGGGGCGCAATCACAACGGGCCCCGGCTGACCGGATCGGTGCTGCTCGCCGCGGTCGACGCGGCCATGGAGGCCCGCGGCGAGATCCGCTCCGCCGCCTCTTCCCGGATCCGTGCCGAGATCGCGGAACTGACCTGGCCGGAAACCGTTGCGTGGGTGGGCCGTCGGCTCGCCGAAGCCCTGGAGTACGCCCAGCGCCACGGCGTGCTGCACCACGACATCCGCCCGGGAAACGTCATCTTCACGGCCGAAGGGGTCCCGAAGCTGGCCGACTTCAGCGTCGGCCCGCTGTATCCCCCCGAAGACCTCGCCGAACTGGAACAACAGCGCTACCGCTCCCCGGAGGCCCTGGCCGCGCTCGACCCCCGCGCCGCCCTGGACGACGGCTACGGCGTAGTCGGCGTCGGCCCGGGCACGCCGGTCGTAGCCGCCCCCGACGCCCGCAGCGACATCTACTCCCTGGGGCTCCTGCTGTGGGAAATGCTCACCGGCGCAATGCCTTTCGACCCTCCTGCCGAAGTTGAGGCGACGCCCCCTGCCGAGCATGCGACAACTGGTCCGGTCGATCGACCGGATCGCGAGCACATGCCGACGACGGGGCCCGCTCGGCTGCCAGGCCGTGGAGATCCGTACGAGGACGGCATCGACGGTGCGGCGACGACCGGATCGGATCCGACCGCGGACGGAGCAGGCTCGCACGCGGCCGCGCCAGGTAATGGTTCGTCGCTGGGCGCGCGGGGGGACTCCGAGGTTCGGAGGTTGTTGCGGCAGCGGCGGATCGGGGTGTCGGCGGCGGCGATCGCGGCGCTGCCCGCCGATACGCCCGCGACCTTGCGGCGGGTGCTGACCACGTGTCTGGAGCCGGATCCGGATCGGCGGTGGCAGAACGGGGCCGAGCTGGCGGGGCAGCTGGATTTGTGTCTGGATGCGCGGGCGCGGGATCTGGTGGATCCGCCGCCGCGGAGTGTGTGGGCGCGGTTGCGGCGGTGGCCGGTGCCGATCGCGGCGCTGTGCGTGGGGCTGCCGAATCTGCTGGCCAGCGTGTACAACATCCGGCTGAATCAGAGTTTGATCGTGGACCGGTTGCCGGCGGCCGATCAGGAGCGATTCGGGACGGTCGCGCTGGTGAACAACGCGATCGCGTTCCCGCTGGCCGCCCTGGTGCTGTTGTGGCTGGCCCGGCGGCCGCTCGCCGTCACCTATAGGCTGGCCCGGGGGCACCGGTATACGCCCGCCGAACTGGCGCGGGCGCGCCGGGACACCTTGCTGATGGGGGAGCGGGCGGTGTGGGTGCCGTTCGCCATGTGGATCTTCGCGGGAGTGGCTTGGCCGCTGGGGCTTTCGCGGATGGGAGCGCAACTGTCGGCGCAGGCCTACGCGCACTTCTTCGCGGCCCAGGCGGTGTGCGCGGCCATCGCGCTGGCGTACCCGTTCTTCTTGATCGCGGTGTTCTCGGTGCGATCGCTGTATCCGCAACTGCTGGCCCGGGGCGCGGTGGGGCCCGAGGATCGACGGCAGCTGTGGGGGCTGGCGCGGCGCGCGAATTTCTATCTGGCGGTGGCGGCGTCGGTGCCGCTGCTCGGGGTGGCGAGTGCGACCTTCGTATCACGGGCCGACCTGGAATTGGTGATCGTGACGGTGCGCTGGCTCAGCGTCGGCGGCATTCTCGCCTTCGTGATCAGTTTCCTGCTCTTCCAGCGACTGGAAGCCGATCTGAATGCCCTGGTGCGGGCGATTCCGCGCCCCATCCGGCAGGCGTGACGGGACGCGGGGCGCGCCCACAGGGTTTTTCGCGGTGGTTCCGTAGGGTGGACGGGTGACCCGGGGCAGTGTCGAGACCTCCTTGGCGGAGTTGGCGGCGCGGATTCGCGCGCGCGCCGACGGGCGGGCCGGACGATTCGTGCTGGGGATCGCGGGACCGCCCGGGGCGGGGAAATCCACGCTGGCACGCGGGGTCCGGGACGAATTGAATATCGCGGCGGGCAGCGGGTTCGCGGAAGTCGCGCCGATGGACGGATTCCACTTCACCAATGCGCGATTGACGGCGGAGGGGAAGCTGGCGCGCAAAGGCGAGCCGGACACCTTCGATGTGGCGGGGTATGTGGCGTTGCTGCGGACGCTGCGGAACAGCTCGTTGGGGGAGCCGGTGGCCTGGCCGACCTATTCGCGGGAATTGCACGAACCCGTGCCGGGGGGAGTGGTTTTCGATCGGCAGCGGGTCGTGGTGACCGAGGGAAACTATCTGCTGCTGGATGATCGGGGGACGCCCGGATGGTCGGCGGTGCGGCGACTGCTGGACGAGTCCTGGTATCTGGATGTGCCACGGCCGATCATCGAAAGGCGTTTGGTGCGCAGGCATATTCGGGGCGGGCGGACGCCGGAATCGGCGAAGGACAAAGTGGCGCACAGTGATCTGGTCAATGCGCGCCTGGTGGAGTCGACGCGGTTCACGGCGGATCTGGTGTTGCGGAAGTACGGACGGGGTTATCGATTCGGGTGAATTGCCCGGTGCCGCATCCATTCCCGGGTGCCGGTGAAACGGCAGGATGCGGTGGCCACTTCGGCGGCGTGCGCGAGAGCGGTGGGGAAGGGTTCACCCGCGGCGTGGAAATGGCAGAACGCGCCGTGCAGGATATCGCCCGCGCCCAGGGTGTCGACGGCCACCGCGACCGGTACCGGGACCCGGCCGCGCTCGCCGTACAGCGAATATTCGATGGGTTGCGGACCGTCCGTGATCGCCACCAGGCCGGGCCCCGCCGAGTGCAGGAATTCGATCACCGCATCGGCCGAATGCCGTTGCAGCCCGGGCGGAACGAAGGCGGCCGAGCAGATGGCGATATCGATCAGCGGCAGCAGTTCGGCGTGCACGGGCCGCCAGCGCCCGGCATCCAGCACCACGGGTACACCCGCTGTCTGGGCGGCCTCGGCCAGCCGCAGCGCGGGTTCCGCGTAATGACCGTCGATCAGCACGACCGCCGCCCCGGCGAGCAGTTCGGCGGTCCCTGGATCGAACGGCGGATCGATGCGGGAACCGTCCAGTGACACGATGGTCCGGGTGGCCGCCTCGGTGGCGACGACGATCGACGACACCGGCGGCTGCGCCGAGCCGCCGGGCGTGAGGTCCGCGACCCGCACCCCGTGCTGCTCCAGATCGCCCCGGATCAATTCGGCCAGCGCGTGCCCGCCCAGCGCGGTGACCAGCGCCGGCTGCCGGTTCGACAGGAAGGCGTAGGTCACCGCGGCATTGGCGGCCGGACCGCCCGCGCCCAGAAACAGCTCGTCGGCCTGGGTCTTGCTGTCCTCCAGGGGATACCGGCCCACCGCGTAGGCCAGATCCAGCGTGGACAGGCCGACGAAGACCGCACCGGTATCCATGGCGGACGACGATACCGGTCCGACCGGTCGCCTATCGGGGACTAGTCGCGGCGCACCCGGTTCTCGTACGCCTTACGGGCATCGGAGTCCACATCGTCGAGGAAGGCGTTCTGCGCGCCCAGCGCCCGGCCGATGGCATCGCCGACGGCCTCGGGTAGCAGCCCGACCACCTGGGCGATGATGCCCGCGACCGCGGTCACCCGCACCTTCGACTTGGGCTCGACGATCAGCTTGGCGATGGCGTCCGCGATCTCCTCCGGCTCGGCCGGGCGCAGCAGCTTCGGGGCCGTGACACCCGATCCCAGTTCGGTATTGGTGAGCGTGGGCAGCACCGAGGAGAAGCGCAGGCCGGTGCCGCGGTACTCCTCGCGCAGGGTGTCGGTGAAGCCGAGCACCGCGTGCTTGGAGGCGTTGTAGGTGGCCAGACCCGGGATGTGGGTCTCGCCCGCCAGCGACGCGATATTGATGACGTGCCCGCGCCCGCGCGGCAGCATGCGCGCCAGCGCCAGCTTGGAACCCAGGATGACGCCGTACACATTGATGTCGAGAATGCGGCGGGTGACCTGATCGGGCTCGTCCACCAGGCGGCCGGTGGGCATGATCCCGGCATTGTTGATCAGTACGTCGATCGGGCCGAGTCGCTGCTCGACCTCGTCCAGGAAGGCCGTGAAGGACTGCTGGTCGGTGACGTCCAGCTTGCCGTACACCTCGAAACCCTTTGCCACACCGGACTCTTTGACCGTGGTCTCGTCGATGTCGCCGATGGCGATGCGCGCGCCCAGCGCCTGCAGCGTCGTCGCGGTGGCCAGGCCGATACCGCGCGCGCCACCGGTGATGACGACCACCTTGCCGGCGATCGAACCGAAGTCGGTCATGTCACTTCCCCCGAACCGTGTTGAAGACATCCTGAATCGACAGCCGGCGCATGCCCCGCGTACCCGCCGCGCGCATGGCGGCCAGGGCGAAGCCCAGCTTGGTGGTGTTGTACGGGAACCAGAGCAGTTCCTTGGTCTGCGTGGGCAGCAGCGGTTTGGTGATGGCCTGCTGCTTGCAGTACTTGCGCACCCCGTTCGGGCCGCCCCAGCGCGCGCCGACGCCGGACAGGCCCCAGCCGCCCATGGGCAGCGCGAAGCTGAACATATTGGAGAACACGTCGTTGATGTTCACCGCGCCCGCGTTCAATTGCCGCGCAAGGCGTTCCGCGCGATCCTTGTCGCCGCTCCACACCGAGGCGGACAGGCCGTAGATCGAATCATTGGCCAGGCGAACGGCTTCGGACTCGTCGGCCACCTTCATGACCGGCAGCGTCGGGCCGAAGGTCTCCTCGGTCATACAGGTCATGGAGTGGTCCACGTCGGCCAGCACGGTCGGCTCGAACAGCGTGCCGACACCAGTGCGCTTACCGCCGGTGAGCACCCGCGCGCCCGCCTTCACCGCATCGTCCACGTGCCGGGTGACGATATCGGCCTGGTTCTCGTTGGCCAGCGCGCCCATGTCGTACTCGGGGACGCGGCCGTCCACGCCCTGGCGGACCTCCTTGACCGCGGCGGTCAGCTTGCGCAGGAACTCCTCGTAGACAGGCGCTTCCACGTACACGCGCTCCACCGAGATGCACACCTGGCCGGAGTTGAACAACCCGCCGAAGGCGATGCCGTGCGCGGCGCGGTCCAGGTCGGCGTCCGCCAGCACGATGGCCGGATCCTTGCCGCCGAGCTCCAGGCTGTACGGGATCATCCGCTCCACACAGGCGGCGGCGATCTTGCGACCGGTCGGCGTGGAACCGGTGAACTGCACGTAGTCGGCATTGGCGACCACGGCCGCACCGGTCGCGCCCGCACCCGTGACCACTTCCAGCACCGGCGGCGCGCCGATCTCCCGCCAGCCGCGCGCCAGCTCCAGCGCCGAAAGCGGGGTCACCTCGGAGGGTTTCAGGATGACCGCCGCGCCGGCGGCCAGTGCCGGAATCACATCGATGACCGGCATGGCCAGCGGGAAGTTCCACGGCGTGATCACGCCGACCACCGGGTACGGGCGGAACACCGTGGTCAGCGTCTTCACCCGGGCCAGCGGGCTGTGCGGCGAAGGATGTTCGTCGGCAAGGAATTTCGCGGCGCGGCGGGCGTAATAACCGGTGAGGTCGATGGAGAAAGCTGGATCGATGAGCGCGTCGACCCGCGCCTTCCCGGTCTCCGACTGCAAGACGTCAGCGAGCCGATCCGTATTGTCCACGAACCAGTCCTGCAGCTTCAGCAGCCACTCCTTGCGCCCGTTCGGCCCGATGGCCTCCCACTCCCGCTGATGCACCCGCAGCTCACGCACTTTCGCGGCCACGGTCTCGGCCGAATCGATCGGCACCGTGCCGACCACCTCGCCCGTCGCGGGATTACGCACCTCGATCTCCGTGGGAGCCGGTGCCGCGGAAACGGATTCGGCCTCGGGGGTTTGCACGAGTTCGGTCACGGTTGCCTTCACAGGTTCGGTCGCGGCGGTCTGCGCGAGTTCGGTTGCCGGCGTCGGCACAGCTTCGGCCGTGGTGGCTGCCGCAGGTTGGGTCTCCGGCGTGCGGGGCAGTTCGGTCGAGGCGGCTTTCGCAGGTGAGGCTTTCGCGGGTGAAGCCTTCCTCGGTGCCGCTTTCGCATGCGTTGTGTTCGCGGGTGCGGCTTTCGCGGTCTTCGCGGCCTTGGCGGGCGCGGCCTTGGCCTTCGCAGGTGCCGCGCCGTCGGCTTTCGTGTTCGCTGTAGTGCCGTTCTTCGCCGCTGCTGTAGTGCCGTTCTTCGCGGCGGCGGTACGACCGTTCTTCGTGGACGCCGCGCCGGTGGCCTTGACCGGCGTGGGTTCGGCGGCCGGGGCGGCGGCGCTGTCGGCCCGCGGAGCGTCGGCGGCCTCGGCCTTCGCTTTGCTCGCGGCCGGTTTTCGCGCGGGAGTTTTGCGGGCGGAGCCCGCGGCGGGTTCGGAATTGGTCACGTTTGTCTGCTCCCCACGTGCGCTGCGTTGCGAACGGCCGTCCTCGAGCTGTGCGACAGCTCACTGAACTATGATCGTGACACAATTTCGGTGGTGCCTGCTTGGCCTCTCGGCTCAACTCTTCGCACCGGATTTGTGCTCTGGAACCAAAGGAGGGGTCGCGCGTGCAGGCGGATGCGAGTAGTGAGGTGATTCGCGGCTGGATCGCCGACTTCGTCGCGGAGACGCTGCGCACCGAAACCCTCGAGAACGTGGTGACCCGGCTCGACACCGCCATCATCGCCCGCGTCCCCGAGCTGCGGGATCGCGATATGCGGCGTGATCTCGCCGCCAGCACCCGGGCCCACGCCCTGGAAGTACTGTCCGGGCTCACCCA
Source organism: Nocardia yamanashiensis NBRC 100130 (assembly GCF_001613325.1). Taxonomy (GTDB): domain Bacteria; phylum Actinomycetota; class Actinomycetes; order Mycobacteriales; family Mycobacteriaceae; genus Nocardia; species Nocardia yamanashiensis. The sequence continues at coordinate 138,363 of NZ_BDCD01000022.1, forward strand.
GGATCGCTCCGACTATCCGGTCCCCGAGCAAGCGCACGACTTCGCCCGCACCATCGCCCGCCGCGGCCACGACGTCCGCCTGCTGCTGCGCGTCTACCACCTCGGCCAGGAAGCCGTCCTGGACTACATGACCGACGTCCTCGAAGAACGCCAACTGCCGCGCGATCTCGAAAAAGCCGTCCTGCTGCGCCTTTTCGACCGCACCACGCGCTGGGTCAGCGCCTCCATCGAAACCCTCACCGACACCTACATGCGCGAACGCGAACAGGGCCTGCGCGCCGCCCTGAGCCAGCGCACCGACACCGTCCGCGCCCTGCTCGACGGCACCGAACTCGATATCGAGATCGCCTCCGCCCGCCTCGGCTACCGGCTCGCCCAACGCCACCTCGCCCTCCTGCTCTGGATCGACGAGGTCCCCAGCGCCGTCCGCCCCGAAAGCGCCGACGTCGTCACCGGCCTCCTCGAACGCGTGGTCGCCCGCTGCGCCACCGCCCTCGGCAACGGCAGCGCGCTGACCCTCCCCGCCGGCGCCTCCGCGCTCTGGGCCTGGATCGGACTGGACGACGACGCCGCCCCGGGCATCGAAACGCGCGCCGCCGCGGTGGTCGCCGCCACCCGTGCGGTCGAAGCGCTGCTTCCACCCGCGTCGCCGCGCGCGGAGGACGCACGTGGGCCGGGCCGGGCGGCCCTGCCGGTCGTAGCCGGTCGGGCCGGACAGCTCGAGCCGCGCTGGAGCGTGCCGGCCTGGCCGGTCGAGGCGCCGGTGCGGGTGGCGGTGGGAAGTCCGGGCGCGCATGTAGCGGGGTTCCGGGAGAGTCACCGGGAGGCGGTGGCGGCGCGGCAGGTGGCGGAGCGGGCCCGGCCGGGATTGCCGCGGGTATTGCATTACGCGGAGGTCGAACTCGCGTACCTGGCCGGGGTGGACGAGGCGGCCATGCGGGCACTCATCGTGCGGGAACTGGGGCCGCTGGCCGCGCCGGACGCGCAATCGGCCCGGCTGCGGGAGACCTTGCACGCGTATCTGCGCGCCTGGCGCAGTCCCGAGGCGGCGGCCAAAGCGCTCGGGGTGCACAAGAACACGGTCCGCTATCGGATTCAGCGCATAGAGGAACTGCTCGGCCACCCCATCGACCAGCACGGGACGCGCCTGGACCTCGCGCTGGACTGTGTCGCGGTGTACGGCGTGTGAGAACCGGGCGGACGGTCACCCGCACGCCCGGTGCCCGGGGCTAGCTCGCGTCCTTGTTCAATGCCTCCCGTGCGGCGCGCCGCCGCAAGGGGGGTTCGCTTTCCGCCGGGGCCGGCCGGCTCGGTAATTCGGCCAGCAGCGCGGTGGTCGCCGCCGCGATGGCCGCCACCGCCTTGTCCACGGCCGGTTTGGTGGTCGTTGTCAATCCAGACACCCCGCCGACCTTGCGCACGTATTCCTGTGCGGCGGCGTAGATTTCCTGCTCCGTGGCTGCCGGTGACAGCCCACGCAGGAGGGTGATGTTCCCGCTCATGCCCCCAGAGGTTAGCGCCCGATTACCTTGTGTGACAGGGCAAGAATTCGACACTGTCCGGAGAGTGCCGCCACACGCTATCGGCGAATAGTGGGCCACTCCAAGATCGATGGGGAACAATCGACGGTATGCCCGCCCGCGACGTGCCAACGCTGACGACTTTTCCGTACCCGGAGCTCGACCAGCGCGAGGACGACCACTGGTCCGGTGCGCAGGTCAATGACGACGAACTGCGCGCCCTGGCGCTCGGCGGCTTCTATTCGGCGCGCTGGGATGCCTTCCACGACGCCCTGCTGCTCGGACCCGAACGCCAGCATCCGCTCGGTGACCGGCGCGAGCTGGCCATCGACACGCTGACCGGCGCGTGGGGCATCACCGACGGCACCGAGGCGATGGCATCCATGGAGCAACTCCTGGAGGGTATGCACGCGCCGCTGTACGCGCTGGTGCACCCGCTCGTCATGGCCGCCATCAATTCCGCCGAGCGCGACCGTTTCGGCGAACGCGCGGACCGCCATCGCGCCTTCCTGCGGCAGGTGGGTTCGTTCCGGGGCATGGAGAATCCGGAAGCGCTGGTCCGGGACTACGACATCTGGTCGCAGGCCATCAAACTCGGGCTCACCGACCATTTGGTCCGTCCGCTGCCGACCGATATCCAGGCCTGGGATCTGGCCCGCGTGGTGGCCGTGGCGCGGATGGCCTACACCGCCGGCTACCTCGACGCGGACGTGGCGTGGGACTACCTCATGCGCGCGCTGCCGCTGGCCCAGCGCAAGTACCGCAACTGGCGGCAGTTCGGCGACGCCTACCTGGCCGGCTGGACCTACTGGCAGGCCTGCGAGGACCTGGCGGAACTGAAATCCGGTGGCGTGGATCGCCGGATGGAACTGCTGCGCCTGTGGATGCGACCGTCCAGCCCGTGGCGGCGCATCACCCTGCAGCCCGAAGCGCAGGCCCAGGAATGAAAATGCCCGCGGCCCGCCTCTTTCGAGACGGGCCGCGGCGAATTCCGGTGCGATCCGCTCAGTCCGGCAGCGAACGCAGAATCCCGCGTCCGTAGCGCTGGAACTGCGCGTCGTCCACCATGCCGAGCGAATGCCGCTCGACCAGCAGCTCCCACTCCGAATACAGCTTGGAGACACCCGGATCCGCGGGCCCGGCGGCGCCATCGGCCACCTCGCGCTGAATCGCGAAATTCAAGGCCCCGGTGACCCGGTCGGTATCGGCACGATCGGTACCTGTGAAATGCCAAGTCTGATTACCGTCATTGACTTCGACCCCGTACTCGCCGGGCGCGGCGCCGCCGGTCTCGGAATCGTCGGTGGTGCGCGCCCAGAGCAAGGCGGCGATCGGCAGTTCGTGCGCGAATCGCCTACTGGCGCCGATGGATACGAAGATCAACCGCGTGGTGGTGACGGCGAGCAGACCGGTCCCCTTGGCGGCGGGCGGCTGTGCGGTGACGACGGCCGTCTCCAGCACGTACTCGTCGGGCGTCACATAGCGGTGCAAGGCGGCGACGGCCGGTTTGCCATCGCGCTTGGGCGCCATCCGCCGGACCGCACGGTCCACATCGGCGCGGGCAGGTCCGCTGCGGCCCCAGGACGGGGTGGGCGGGGTGAGATCGGGGGCGGCGACATCCAGGCGCTGGGTCGCCAGAATCTGATTGTTGATGCGTTCGACGATCACCGTCGCCGCGGGCACATCGTGTTCGGCGATGAGCACGGGTAGGGGAGTGCGGTCGGCGGGCACGCCGGTCAGCACGGGGGTGGGGTAGCGCAGGTAGATCTCGATGACGACCGCGTCGTCGGCGCGCCGATTCAAACGCACCTTGAGAAGTTCGCTTACGGGCACATCCAGCACACGCTCGCCGTCCGTACCCGGCCGCAGCACCGTCAACCGCCCGTTGCCGTGACGCACTATCGCTGTGGGTGTCCGTAGCTCGACTATGTCCATACCCCCTGCGCTCTGTTGTGTCGTCACTCACGATAGGACGACCATGCCATCATTGTGACCACTCGGTCCGACACCAGGGGGTGATCGACCCGACGTGTTGCCGCAGATGGTCGGGGAACCACCCGCGTTCTCCAGCCGTTTACCTGTTGAACTGCACTAGCTGCCGAACTGCGCGATGTTACGACTCGACCCTACGGGGTAACGTGGCTTGTCCGCATCCGTTCGCTGGAACGGGCGCGCCACAAGCATCGCAGGCAAACCGGATACACCCCCCGGAAAGGACTGGCCGCCGGCCGACGCTCTATGACCCGCAAGAATGTGTTCCGCAACCTGGCGATAGTCGCGGGCTTCCTGCTCGTGATCTATCTGGTCAGTTTCTTCAGTGATGACACGCGCGGCTGGCAGAAGGTCGACACGTCGGTGGCGCTTTCTCAGCTGCAGAACAAAGACAATGTCGACAACGTTCAGATCGACGACAAAGAGCAGCAGATCCGCATCACGCTGAAGAACGGCAATGATGCTACCGACAGCAAGACCAAGATCCTCGCCAAATACCCTGGCGGCGGCGAGATTTCCGCGCAGATCTTCCAGGCGGCCAATGCCACCGGCGCCAAGGTCGACACCAGCGTCAAGCAGGATTCCTGGCTGAGTCAGATTCTGCTGTTCATGCTGCCCATGATCATTCTGCTGGGCCTTTTCATCTTCGTGATGGCCCGCATGCAGGGCGGCGGCCGCGGCGGCATGATGGGCTTCGGCAAGTCGAAGGCCAAGCTGCTGTCCAAGGACATGCCCAAGACGACGTTCCAGGACGTCGCGGGCGCGGACGAGGCCATCGAAGAGCTGTACGAGATCAAGGACTTCCTGCAGGCTCCGGCGCGCTACCAGGCGCTCGGCGCGAAGATCCCCAAGGGCGTGCTGCTCTACGGCCCGCCCGGCACCGGTAAGACGCTGCTCGCCCGGGCCGTCGCGGGTGAGGCGGGCGTCCCGTTCTTCACCATCTCCGGTTCCGACTTCGTCGAGATGTTCGTCGGCGTGGGCGCCTCCCGGGTGCGCGATCTGTTCGATCAGGCCAAGCAGAACAGCCCCTGCATCATCTTCGTCGACGAGATCGACGCGGTCGGCCGCCAGCGCGGCGCCGGCCTCGGCGGTGGTCACGACGAGCGCGAGCAGACGCTGAACCAGCTGCTGGTCGAGATGGACGGCTTCGGTGAGCGCACCGGCGTCATCATCATCGCGGCCACCAACCGGCCCGACATCCTCGATCCCGCGCTGCTGCGCCCGGGTCGTTTCGACCGGCAGATCCCGGTCGGCAATCCGGACCTGGCGGGCCGCCGCGCGATTCTGCGCGTGCACTCGCAGGGCAAGCCGATCGCGCCCGACGCCGACCTCGACGGTCTGGCCAAGCGCACCGTCGGCATGTCCGGCGCGGACCTGGCCAACGTGATCAACGAGGCCGCGCTGCTCACCGCACGCGAGCACGGCAATGTGATCACCGGTGCGGCCCTGGAGGAATCGGTCGATCGCGTGATCGGCGGCCCCCGCCGCAAGTCCCGCGTGATCAGCGAGGAAGAGAAGAAGATCACCGCGTACCACGAGGCCGGGCACACCCTGGCCGCGTGGGCCATGCCGGACATCGAGCCCGTCTACAAGGTCACCATCCTGGCCCGCGGCCGCACCGGCGGCCATGCCATGACGGTGCCCGAGGACGACAAGGGCCTGATGACCCGCTCGGAGATGATCGCCCGCCTGGTGTTCGCCATGGGCGGTCGCGCGGCCGAGGAACTGGTCTTCCACGAGCCCACCACCGGCGCTTCCTCCGATATCGACCAGGCCACCAAGATCGCCCGCGCCATGGTCACCGAATACGGCATGAGCGCTCGCCTGGGCGCGGTGCGCTACGGCCAGGAGCAGGGCGACCCGTTCCTGGGCCGGTCCATGGGCACCGGTTCGGACTACTCGCACGAGGTCGCCCGCGAGATCGACGAGGAGGTGCGCAACCTCATCGAGGCCGCGCACACCGAGGCGTGGGCGGTGCTCAACGAGTACCGCGACGAGCTGGACGCCCTGGCCACCGCGCTGCTGGAGCGCGAGACCCTGCACCGCAAGGATCTCGAGACCGTGCTCGGCACCGTCGAAAAGCGGCCGCGCATCACCGCTTTCAACGATTTCGGCGGGCGCACCCCGTCGGATCGGCCGCCGGTGAAGACTCCGCGTGAGCTGGCCACCGAGCGCGGCGAGCCGTGGCCGGACGAGTCGGCCCGCACCCCGGTGCCCGCCGGCCAGCCTGTCAATGGCGGTTACGCGCCGGATCCGTACGCTCCGGCCCCGCCGCAGTACGGCTATCCCGCTCCGGCCGGTTATCCCGCGCCGCAGCCGGCTCCGGCCTATCCGCGGCACGGCAGCGGTACGCACGGTTCGCGTCCCGACTACGGCGCACCGGCCGGTTGGTCCGCTCCGGGCTGGCCGCCGCAGGAGGACGAACCGCAGCAGCCGCCCGCCCGCCCCGCCTACGGTGGCTGGGCTCCGGCCGGCAATCAGCGGTACCAGCCCGGCCAGTCCGGGTATCCGCAACCGGCGCAGCCGGAATCGGGTCGCCCCGCCGGGAATGACGAGGACGGCGACAACGGTTGGGACGGACCGAACGGTCGTCGCTGACCGGGTCCCGATACGCTCGAGAGGTTCGTGGCCCGGCTCGGTCCGGTTCGCGGGGCAGGTGAGACGCCTGCCGCGCGCATCGGCCGGGCCGTCGGCGACCGCGGACAGGCCGCACTTCACTACGCGGCAATTCAACACAGGAGGTGTCGATTGTCGGCCACCAACAACCGTGTCGTTTCGGGCCCGCTGGCGCTCGACACCGGTCGGCCGTTCGATCAGGAGCGCGCGGAGGCTGCCGTGCGCGAATTGCTGATCGCGGTCGGTGAGAATCCGGACCGCCCGGGCCTCGCCGACACCCCCGCGCGCGTGGCGCGGGCCTACCGGGAAATGTTCGCCGGGCTCTACACCGAACCGTCCGAGGTGCTCAACACCACCTTCGACGAGGGGCATCAGGAATTGGTGCTGGTCCGCGACATCCCCATGTACTCCACCTGTGAACACCATCTGGTGGCCTTCCACGGCGTCGCGCACGTCGGCTACATCCCCGGCCCGCACGGCCGCGTCACCGGCCTGTCCAAACTGGCCCGCGTGGTGGATCTGTACGCCAAGCGCCCGCAGGTGCAGGAACGCCTCACCAGCCAGATCGCGGACGCCGTCATGGAGAAGCTGGACCCGCGCGGCGCCATCGTGGTGATCGAGGCCGAGCACCTGTGCATGGCCATGCGCGGGATTCGCAAGCCCGGCGCGTCGACCACGACCTCCGCGGTGCGTGGCCTCTTGCAGACCAATGCCTCCTCGCGTGCGGAGGCCCTCGACCTCATTCTCCGGAAGTGAGCGCACCGACCATGACCGAAAGCGGCACCCGGGGGACGAAGCTGATCGTTCCTCGCGGTGGCCGCTCGTGTGTGGTGATGGGCGTCGTGAACGTCACCTCCGATTCGTTCTCCGACGGCGGGCGCTACCTGGACCCGGAGTTGGCCGTGGCGCACGGCATCGAGCTGTACGAGATGGGCGCGGACATCATCGATGTCGGCGGCGAGTCGACGCGGCCGGGCGCCATCCGGATCGATCCCGCGACCGAGGCCGCGCGGGTCGCGCCGGTGATTCGCGGGCTGGCCGCGGCCGGGGTGCCGACCAGCGTGGACACCATGCGGGCGAGTGTGGCCGAGGCGGCCATCGAGGCCGGGGTGGCCATGGTCAATGATGTCTCCGGCGGCCGGGCCGACGCCAACATGGTGAAAGTCGTTGCCGAGGCGCGGATTCCGTGGATCCTCATGCACTGGCGGGCCGATGCCGACTACCGGCACACCGGGCCGGCCGAACAGTACGACGACGTGGTCGCGCGGGTGTGGGAGGAACTGCACGCCCAGGTCGATCTCGCGGTCGCGGGCGGCGTGGACTTCGACCAGCTGGTCATCGATCCGGGATTGGGGTTCGCCAAGAACGCCGACCACAACTGGGAGCTGCTGGGCGCCTTGTACTTCGGGCTCACCGAGATGATGGACGCGGGGCTGCCGATCCTGATCGGGGCCTCGCGCAAGCGTTTCCTCGGCGCGCTGCTGGCCGACGAGGCGGGCCCGCGCCCGCCAGACGGCCGCGAGATCGCCACCGCCACCATTTCCGCGCTGGCCGCCGAACACGGGGCCTGGGGCGTACGCGTGCACGATGTACGCGCCTCGCTGGACGCCATTGCCGTCGCCGATGCCTGCACCCGCGCCGCCTCCCGGCTGCGCGGCCGGTACCGGCGGGGACGAGGAGAACCGAATTGAGCACGGACCGGATCGAACTGCGCGGCCTGAAGGTGTACGGCCATCACGGCGTCTTCGACTTCGAGAAGCGCGACGGCCAGGAGTTCGTGGTCGATGTGACGCTGTGGACGGATTTCACGGCCGCGGCCAAATCCGACGATATCGGCGACACCATCCACTACGGGGAGCTGGCCGATCAGGTGGTGGCCATCGTCTCCGGGCCGCCGCGCGATCTGATCGAGACGGTGGTGTCCGAGGTGGCCGACGCCATCATGTTCGACACCCGGATCGCGGCCGTGGAAGTGGTGCTGCACAAGCCTTCCGCGCCGATCCCGCACGCTTTCGAAGACGTTCGAGTAGTCACGTCCCGCCGTCGCGAACCGGAGGAGCAGGGGTGACCCGGGTAGTCCTGTCGATCGGATCCAATCTCGGCGATCGGCTCGCCCATCTGCGCAGTGTGGTGGACGCGCTGCGGCCACGGCTGCTGGCCGTGTCGTCGGTGTACTCCACCCCGCCGTGGGGCGGCGTGCCGCAGCAGGACTACCTGAATGCCGTACTGGTGGCCGAGGATCCGGCGCTGGAGCCCTCGGACTGGCTGCAGCTGGGCCAGGAGCTGGAGCAGGCCGCCGACCGGGTGCGCGAAGTCCGATGGGGCGCGCGCACTCTCGATGTGGACGTGGTCTGGGCCGCGCAGCGCCGCCGGGACGCGCAGGTGGTGGTCCGCAGCCTGGATCCGACGCTGACGCTGCCGCACCCGCAGGCGCACCATCGCGCCTTCGTGCTGGTGCCGTGGCTGGAAGTGGAGCCGGACGCGACGCTGGAAGCCGCCGGGAGGGTGCGCTCATTGCGAGAGTGGTTGTCCGCCTTGGATGCCGCCGAGGTCGAGGGCGTCCGCCGCACCGGGCACGCGCTGGGCTGGAAGTAGTGATGCCGTGAAACCGACACGGGTGCTGGATCTGTGCGCGAATGTCGCGCTGGCGGCGGTGATCGCCTGGGTGGCGACCAATATCGCGTATTCGAGTTTCCCGCCCATCACCGTGCTCTCGGGCGCCTCGCTGCTGCCGGTGGCGGTGCTGGAAGCGGTGCTGGCGTTCGTGGTGCGGGCGCGGGTGGAGAACCGCGGGATCGGGGACGGGCCGCGGCAGCTGCATCCGATCACGGCGGCCCGGGCGGTGGCGCTGGCCAAGGCGTCGTTGCAGGTGGGGTCGCTGGTCGGCGGTATCTGGCTGGGCTTCCTGATCTGGCTGCTGCCGAATCGATCGGATATGAGCGCGGCGGCTTCGGATACGCCGGGCGCGGTGGTCGGGCTGGTGGCCGGGCTGGCATTGGTGGCGGCGGCGCTGTGGCTGGAATATTGCTGCCGGGCGCCGATCGATCCGCCCGATGAGGCAGCAACTTCTTAGCTAACAGGTTGGCAGTGATCATTACCAAGGTGGCGGACTTGGACGGTAGATCAAGCTACGCTGGCGGACATGGTTTCACCCTCCCGTAGCAGCACTTCCCGTCGACGGCGAGAAGACGCGGGAAAGTTTTTCACCGGCGTACTGCTTCTCCTCGGACTGGTAGCCAGTATTTTCCTGGTCTTCAGCGACAACCCGCACATGATTCGGGTCGGCCTGGTCGCGGCCCTCTGGGCGGCCGCCATCGGAGCCCTCGCGGCCACCCGTTATCGCAGGGAGGCGGCGGTCGACAAGGCGAAAGTGGGTGACCTGCAAAAGGTCTACCAACTGCAGCTGGAGCGCGAGGTTGCTGCCCGCCGGGAATACGAGCTCGGGGTCGAGACCCGGGTGCGCCGCGAGGTGGGCGCCAATGCCGAGGAAATGGCCGCGCTGCGTGCCGAACTCGCCATTCTCCGGGAGAACCTGCACCGCCTGTTCGACGGCGATCTGCTCGAAGAGCGGCCCGCATTGCGCGCCGAAGCGGTGCGCGTGGCGGAACTGCCCGCCCGCGACCCCGCCGCCAACGGCAATTCCGCGAACAATAACTGGACGGAAACCGAGCCCTGGGATCCGTGGTCCACGCCCGACGAGGACGAGCAGGACCTGCACGCCCGCATGGCCCCCGTCTTCGACGCCGACCACCCCGAACCCCCGGCCTTCGCCACCCCCTTCGACGACCCGGTGACCGCCGAAACCTCCATCGTCACCTTCGACACCGGCAGCTTCTCCGCGGTCCGCCTCAGCGGTTTCGACGACGACGAACCCGCCGACCCGACCCCGGCCGCCACCCCGGCGACCGCCGCGGCCGCCACCCCCGACCGCGCCTTCGCCCCCGACCTGGCCGCGCCCGAAGCCGCCCAATCCCGCAACGGCGCACCCAAATCCGCGGACTTCCGCGCCCGCACCGCCGAGTCCCCGGAACCCGGCCCCGCCGAACCCCTCACCGGCCTGGAACGCGAACAACTCACCCAGATCGCCTGGTTCGAAACCGACATCCCCGCCGGCAACACCCCCACCGACCCGGTCCCCACCCCCGCCGCCGCCGAACCCGCCGCCCCTGCGGCCCCCGCGTCGAACGGCCACGACCACCCGGCCTCGGGCCCCAGCTCCACCCACCCGTCGCCGTCCCGCGCCTCCACCCCGATGGGCACCGCCAGCTCCCGTCGCCGCCGCCGCTCCGAGGAATCCACCGACTCCGGCCCCCGCCTCTCGGTCGCCGAGATCATGGCCAACCTCCGCTCCGAAAGCGAACGCTGACCCACCCTTGACCGACCCCGGGAGTGGGCATTCCCACAGTCGGTGGTCGTCCCGAATCGGGGCCGATATTCTCGGCAAGTAACGTCCGGTACCCGCATGGCGGGACTGGAACGACTTTCGAGAGGACAAGGGTGACCTCGGACAAGGATGTCTGCGGAACCGATCTTGCGCCTGCACGGTTGACGGTGGGAATCGTCTCGGCGGGACGCGTCGGGTCCGCTCTGGGTGCGGCACTCGAGCGTGCCGGTCACGTGGTTTTCGGCGTTTCCGCGATCTCGGACGCGTCGGTGCGCCGTGCGCAGACCCGGCTGCCGGATTCACGGATTCTGCCCGCCGAAGAAGTGGCGGCGCGGAGCGAATTGCTGATCCTGGCGGTGCCGGACAGCGAATTGGCCGGGCTGATCTCGGGATTGGCCGCCGCGATGGTGGTGCGGCCCGGCACGATCGTGGCGCACACCTCCGGTGCGAACGGCGTGGGCATCCTGGCTCCGCTCACCGAGCAGGGCGCACTGCCGCTGGCCATTCATCCGGCGATGACGTTCACCGGTCACGACGAGGATGTGGCCCGCCTGTCCAATGCCTGCTTCGGCGTGACCGCGGCGGACGATATCGGCTTCGCCATCGCCCAGTCGCTGGTCATCGAGATGGGCGGGGAGCCGGTGCGGGTCGCCGAGGAGAACCGCACGCTGTATCACGCGGCCCTGGCGCACGGCAGTAATCACCTGGTCACGCTCATCGTCGATGCGGTGGAAGCACTGCGCGCCGCTCTCGCCGGCCCGGGTCTGCTGGGTCAGCAGATCGTCGACGATCAGCCCAACGGCCTGGCCGAACGCATGCTGGCCCCGCTCGCCTCGGCCGCGCTCGACAATGCCCTGCGCCGTGGGCAATCCGCGCTGACGGGCCCGGTCGCGCGCGGTGACGTGGCCGCGGTGGCCGCGCATCTGAAATCCCTCGAGGCCCTGGATCCCCGTCTGGCCGCCGGCTATCGCGCCCAATCCCTGCGTTCGGCCGAACGCGCCCGCACCAACCCCGCCTTGATCGAACTGCTGGAAGGACACTGATGGACCCCAAACTGATCGGCAGTTACAAGCGCGGCGAACTGACCGTGCACCACGATCCGGTCGTCATGACCAAGGTCGTCAAGGCCCTGAAGTCGGTCGGCCGCCGGGTCGCGCTGGTCCCCACCATGGGCGCGCTGCACGAGGGCCACCTGGAGCTGGTGCGGCTGGCGAAGCTGTCCAACACCACCGTCATCGTCTCGATCTTCGTGAACCCCTTGCAGTTCGGCGCGAACGAGGACCTCGACAAGTACCCGCGCACCCTGGACGCCGACGTGGAGCTGCTGCGCGGCGAGGGCGTCGAGCTGGTGTTCGCGCCCAGCGCCAACGACATGTACCCGTTCGGCCCGCGCACCACGGTGCAGGCCGGCCCGTTCGGCGACATCCTCGAGGGCGCGACCCGGCCCGGCCATTTCTCCGGCGTGCTGACCGTGGTCTCCAAGCTGTTCAACATCTGCCAGCCGCACGAGGCGTTCTTCGGCGAAAAGGATTACCAGCAGCTGGCTTTGATCCGCCAGATGGTGGTGGACCTGAACATGGACGTGAAGATCGTCCCCGCCGCCACCGTCCGCGAACGCGACGGCCTGGCCATGTCCTCGCGCAACCGCTACCTCAGCGACGAACAGCGCGAGCTCGCGGCCACCCTGTCCGCCGCCCTGCTGGCCGGCCGCCACTCCGGCGGCCTGGGCCCGGAAGCGGTGCTGGAAGCCGCGCAGTCGGTGCTGGATCTGGCCCCCGAGATCGACGTCGACTACTTGGCGCTGCGCGGTTCGGACTTCTCCGAGGAATGGCCGACCGGCAATGCCCGCCTGCTGGTCGCGGCCCGGGTCGGCACTACCCGGCTCATCGACAATATGCCCGTCAAGATCGGCGCCCCGATCGACGGCCACCCGACCACCCCCGACCAGCCTGCCCAGGCGTCTCACTAGGAAGGCGACGACGATGTTGCGCACCATGATGACCTCGAAGATCCACCGCGCCACGGTGACTCACGCCGACCTGCACTACGTCGGCTCGGTCACGGTCGACCAGGATCTGCTGGACGCCGCCGATCTGCTCGAGGGCGAGAAGGTCTCGATCGTCGACATCACCAACGGCGCCCGCCTGGAGACCTATGTGATCGCGGGCGAGCGCGGTTCCGGCGTGATCGGAATCAACGGCGCCGCAGCGCATCTCGTGCATCCGGGTGATCTGGTCATTCTGATCGCCTACGGCATGATGGACGCGAAGGAGCTCGAGAACTACGCTCCGCACGTGGTTTTCGTGGATGAGCGCAATCGCCCGATCGAGCTGGGCACCGACCCGGCGCACGCCCCGGAGGGCTCGGATCTGATCTCCCCGCGCACGCTCTCGGCCGTCTGAGCGGCGGGCGGGCATGCTGCTGACCATCGATGTCCGCAACACCAGTATCGAGCTGGGGCTGTTCACCGGTAGCGGCGATCACGCGAAGCTGGCCCGGCACTGGCGGATGCACACCAATCCGCTGCTGACGGCGGACGAATTCGCTTTGCAGGTGCGCGGTTTGATCGGCGCGGACGCCGAGCAGGTGACCGGTGTCGCGGCCTTGTCGACGGTGCCGCCGGTACTGCGCGAGCTGCGCGAGATGCTGACCCGTTATTGGGGTCATGTGGCGCACGTGGTGGTGGAACCCGGTGTGCGCACCGGTATTCCGCTGCTGGTGGACAATCCGAAAGAAGTGGGCGCGGATCGAATCGTGAATTGCCTTGCGGCATATCACCGTTTCCAGTCGCCGGCCATCGTGGTGGATTTCGGCACGGCCATCTGCGTGGATCTCGTTTCGGCCAAGGGCGAATTTCTCGGCGGCATCATCGCGCCCGGTGTGGAGATTTCCACCGAGGCGTTGGTGGAGCGCAGTGCGCTGCGCCGGGCGGAGTTGGCGCGGCCGCGTTCGGTGGTCGGCAAGAATTCCATGGAGTGCATGCAGTCGGGCGCCATCTTCGGATTCGCCGGACTGGTGGACGGGCTCATCGACCGTATTCGCGACGAGTTCGACGCCTTCGCCGGCGATGACGTCTCCATCGTGGCGACGGGCGCCAGCGCGCCGCTGATCGTCCCGGAGTCCGAGACCATCGAGCATCACGAACCCAACCTCACGCTCGACGGTCTGCGACTCGTCTATGAGCGCAACCAGCAACGTCGGCGCGCTTGATACCGACCGGTCTGAGTAAAAGTGATCCAGTCGTCTCCGGGAGGGTCTGTTGCTTCCCGGAGATGCGCTGTTAGACTCGCCGACGTGTATTCCCGCATGAGCACCCAGGAGTGTTGTCGAGGCTGACTCGCCTCGACGGTCGTCGAGGCTTCGTATAGCCCCCGGCCATTTACACGACTCCTGGAGTTTCGCTCATGCGATCTTCTTTGCTTTCGCTGTCGAAGAACGATTCCGCCCGTACCGGCGCCTCGCGGCTGTTGCCCGAGGTCACCGAGCGGGCCACCGCCTCGGCTCTCCCGACCCGGCTCCGGCCGGCCGATCTGCTGCGTCTCACCGATGAAGGAGCGCAGGACGTCCTGGAGGGCCGCTACGATCACCTGCTGCCGCAGGGCGGCCTGTGGCCGACCGAAAACCGTTGGGCCGCAAGGCTGATCGCCGACGACGAGGTCGACCTCTGGCTGATCAGCTGGGCGGAGGGCAAGTACACCGAACTGCACGATCACGCCGGCTCGCTGGGCGCGCTGACCGTTTTGTCCGGTGCACTTTCCGAATATCGCTGGAATGGCCAGGAATTGCGCCGCCGCACCCTCACCGCGGGCGATCAGGCGTCTTTTCCGCTCGGCTGGGTGCACGACGTGGTTCGCGCGCCGGCCGAGGAAGCCGGAATCACCGGCCCGTTGAATCCCACTTTGAGCGTGCACGCCTATTCGCCGCCGCTGACGGCCATGTCCTATTACGAGGTCACCGGCCACGGCACCCTGCGGCGCACCCGTTCCGTCCTGACCGATCAGCCCGAAGGCGAACTCGAATGACGCACTTGACCATCGACGGCATGCTCGCCCAGGCGCGCGAGACGCTGCGACGGATCTACGCCTACGAATTGCCGCAGGCCATCGCGCGCGGTGCGATTCTGGTGGATATCCGCCCGCAGGCCCAGCGCCTGAAGGAGGGGACCTTCCCCGGCGCGCTGGTCATCGAGCGCAATGTCCTGGAATGGCGGCTGGATCCGACCAGTTCCGCGCGCCTCGCGCTGGCCGAGGACCACGATGTGGAATGGATCATCCTCTGCTCGGAGGGCTACACCTCGAGCCTGGCCGCCGCCTCCCTGCAGCAGCTGGGCCTGCGCCGCGCCACCGACCTGGTGGGCGGATATCAGGCAGCCAAAGCCGCCGGACTGCTGAATGTGGCCGCGGCCGCCCCGCACTTCCAGCGCGAGGTCGCGGCGCTCGCCTGGTTGTAGACCCCGGGGTGCACGGGGCCGCCGCCTCTGACCCGGGCGCGGGAAATTCGCTTTCCCGCGCCATATACCCTTGAAACCCGTGAGCACCCCCAACCCCACTTCCACCGGTAGCAACACGGCTCCTGCTGGGCAAACCCGTGCGAAGGATGCTGTCGAGCACGATGTTCCCGAGCAGATGCGGATTCGCCGGGAGAAGCGGGAGCGGTTGCTGGAGCAAGGCCGCGAGGCCTATCCGGTGGTGGTGTCCCGCACCCACACCCTGGCCGAAATTCGCGCGGCGTACCCCGATCTCGAAGCGGATACGCAGACCGGTCAGGTGGTCGGAATCGCGGGCCGGGTCATTTTCGTCCGGAATACCGGCAAGCTGTGTTTCGCCACCCTGCAGGAGGGCGACGGCACCAAGCTGCAGGCCATGATCAGCCTGAACGGCGTCGGCGCCGATGCCCTCGCGGCCTGGAAGTCCGATGTCGACCTGGGCGACTTCGTCTACGTGCACGGTGAGGTGATCGCCTCCCGCACCGGCGAATTGAGCGTGATGGCCGACGAGTGGCAGATGGCCGCCAAGGCGCTGCGCCCGATGCCGGTGGCGCACAAGGAGATGTCGGAAGAGGCCCGCGTCCGCCAGCGCTATGTCGATCTGATCGTGCGCCCGGAGGCCCGGGAAATGGCCCGCACCCGCGTCAAGGCGGTGCGCGCGCTGCGTAATGCCTTGGAGCGCAGGGGTTTCCTCGAGGTCGAGACCCCGATGCTGCAGACCATTCACGGCGGCGCCGCGGCCCGTCCGTTCGCCACCCACTCCAATGCGCTCGATATGGAGCTGTTCCTGCGTATCGCGCCGGAGCTGTTCCTGAAGCGCTGTGTGGTCGGCGGCCTGGAGAAGGTGTTCGAGGTCAACCGGAACTTCCGCAACGAAGGCGCCGACTCCACGCATTCGCCGGAGTTCGCAATGCTGGAAACCTACGAGGCGTACGGCACCTACGACGATTCCGCGAAGATGATGCGGGAATTGATCCAGGAAGTCGCGCAGGAGGTGTACGGCACGCAGGTCGTCACCCTTGCCGATGGCACCGAATACGATCT
This sequence comes from Nocardia yamanashiensis NBRC 100130, assembly GCF_001613325.1. Taxonomy (GTDB): domain Bacteria; phylum Actinomycetota; class Actinomycetes; order Mycobacteriales; family Mycobacteriaceae; genus Nocardia; species Nocardia yamanashiensis. Next base: position 154,405 of record NZ_BDCD01000022.1, read on the forward strand.
GTCCGGCGAGTGGACGACGGTCGAGATGTACCCGTCGCTGTCCGAGCAGATCGGTGTGGAGGTCACTCCGGAAACTTCGGTCGAGGAATTGCTGGCGCTCGCCGATCGCGTGGGTCTGGAAATTCCGGCGGACAAGGGCTACGGTCACGGCAAACTCGTCGAGGAACTCTGGGAGCACGTCTACGGCGACAAGCTGTACGCCCCGACTTTCGTGCGCGACTTCCCGGTGGAGACCTCTCCGTTGACGCGTCAGCATCGCAGCAAACCCGGGGTTACCGAGAAGTGGGACCTCTATGTGCGCGGGTTCGAACTCGCCACCGGATATTCCGAACTCGTGGATCCGGTCATCCAGCGCGAAAGATTCGTTGATCAGGCGCGTTTGGCCGCCGCCGGTGACGATGAAGCTATGCGCCTGGACGAGGACTTCCTTGCCGCGATGGAGCACGGTATGCCGCCGACGACCGGAACCGGTATGGGTATCGATCGTTTGCTGATGGCCCTGACTGGCTTGGGAATCCGGGAAACGATACTCTTTCCAATTGTGCGTCCATCGTCTCGCTGAGTTCGCTGGATTGCATTGTCGAGGCCCGTTCTGGGAGTATTGCAATTAGCGCTATTCTGGGTTCGGGTAATCGGCCTAACTATGCGGGTCGCACGATTTCGAGAGGACGTTCATCTCATGGCAAAGAAGGTCACCGTTAGCTTGATCGACGATGTCGACGGTGAGTCCATCGCGGACGAGACCATCGAGTTCGCTATCGATGGCGTCTCGTACGAGATCGACCTGTCGACGGAGAATGCGGCCAAGCTGCGGGACGGGCTCGAGGTCTGGGTTTCCAGTGCGCGTCGGGTGAGTGGACGCCGCCGCACCAAGGTCGCCGCCGGCGCCGCGGGCGCTGCGCCCAAGGGCCGGATCTCCATCGATCGTGAACAGAGCGCCGCCATTCGTGAATGGGCGCGTCGTAATGGACACAAGGTTTCGGCGCGCGGTCGTATCTCCGCGGACATCACCGAGGCTTACAACAAGGCTGCTGTCAAGAACTAGTCGCCGATTCGACTGCCGCTCGGGTGTTTCGTGCGAACCCGGGCGGCAGTGGTTTATTCATACGCTTTGCGTATAACTCCGATGGGTGGTCGTCGCCCATCTACGAGCCCCGATCTTGCTCGGGCCGAAGCGGGCAGGCACCATTGAAACTGTGTGCATGATGTCACTGGCTGGGTGTAGAGAGAAGGTATCGGCACAGTGACCGCATTTCACGGTTCACTCCTGCGAGTGAAGGATCACGAGGGCCGTCAGCACGAGTTGATGCTGACCCCTGATCAGCCTCGCATCACCATCGGCCGCTCCCCGCAGGCCGATCTTTCGCTGTTCTGGGACGTCGAGGTGTCCCGGCTGCACGCCACCGCCGAATACCTGGGCCCGCACTGGACCATCGTCGACGACGGACTGTCCCGCAACGGCACCTTCGTCAACGGCGATCGCCTGGTCGGCCGCCATCGGCTGCAGCCCGGCGATGTCATCCGGATGGGCACCTCGCGCATCACCTATCACGACTTCAGCGGCGCCGCAGGCGATATCACGCAGACCTCCACCGGTGGCCTGCCCACCCTGCGCTCGCTCACCGAAACCCAGCGCTCGGTGCTGGTGGCGCTGTGCCGCCCGCTGCGCGGCAACGACGGGTTCGCCTCGCCCGCCTCCAATCAGCAGATCGCGGCCGAGCTGTTCCTGAGCGTGGACGCCATCAAGACGCACCTGCGCGCGCTGTTCGCCAAGTTCGGCGTGGAGGATCTGCCGCAGAACGCCAAACGGGTGCAGCTGGCGAATCTGGCCCTGCGCTCCGGCGTGATCTCCGAACGCGACCTGTGAGACGGAAGCTCATGCGCGTGAGCTTCTGAGCGATGGAGAGTGCGGAGCCGCAGCGGTTGACTGGAAGTCATTGATCCCCCGAAGATTTCGGCGGGGAACAGACCCAGTCAGGAGATAGTCAAATGTTCGCACTTCGCATGGCCGCTCTGGTCGCCGCGACGCTTACGACCGGTCTGATCGCCGGAGTGTTCTACGCCTACGCGACCTCGGTGATGGGTGCCCTGCATCAGTCGGACGACCGCACTTTCGTCGACGTGATGCAGAAGATCAACGTGGTCATCATCAACCCGTGGTTCATGATCGGCTTCATGGGCACCGTCGGGTTCAGCATCCTGGCGGCCGCACTGCATCTGGGCAAAGACGTTCGCACCGTGCTGATCTGGACGGTGGTCGCGCTGGTCATCAATATCATCGCCTTCGGGATCACCTCCGGGCTGAACGTGCCGCTGAACGACCAGCTGGCCGCGGCCGGGGATGTCGGGCAGATCGGCGATATCGCCGCGGTGCGGGCGCAGTTCGAGGATTCCTGGGTGCGCTGGAACGTGCTGCGGGCCATCCTGCACACGCTGGCCTTCCTGGTGCTGATGGGCGCGCTGTTCGTGGCCGGCGTGCAGCACGGCAAGTCGCAGAACTCGGCCGCCGCCGCGCCGGTGGGTGCGGTGGCCGGTGGCCCGCAGTTCGGCCAGGCGGCCGCGCCGTACGGCCAGGCGCCGGTGCAGCAGCCGGGTCAGGCGCCGCTGCAGCCGGGGCAGAACTGGAACCGCTGAATTCACAGCAGGAAACATGCGCTCCGCCCTGCCGGGCGGAGCGCATTTTTTCTGTGTGCGTAACACGTTGTAATAGTTACTCGCCGGTACGCCCTCGAACTGCCCGATGCTCCGGCTACCTTGTCCGGAACGCGTTCTAGTTTTGGAGGGGTTCATGCGACGTATGCTGCGGCGTACGCCGGGATCGATGCTGATCTTGGTGATACTGGCGGGGTTATGGACGGCCGCGGCCGGTTCCGCGCGGGCCGAATACCCGGTGGTCTACAACTTCTTCGCCGGCATCCCCTACGAGCTCGCGAATCCCGGTGGCTCCCTGCCCGGTTCGAACGACTGGAACTGCAAACCCACCGCCGCCCACCCCGATCCCGTCGTGCTGGTGCACGGCACCGCCGGTGGGGCACAGACCAATTGGGGCGCGTACGCCCCGCTGCTGGCCAATGAGGGCTATTGCGTCTACTCGCTGACCTATGGCGCTCTGGACGTCCCCTGGCCGCTGAACGCCATGGGCGGCATGCAGCCGATCGAGACCAGCGGCCAGCAGCTGGCGTCCTTCGTGGCCCGGGTCCGGGCCGCGACCGGCGCGGACAAGGTCGACTTCGTCGCCCACTCGCAGGGCAATATCGTCGCCCAGTACTTCATCAAGCGGCTCGGCGGCTCCGGGCACGTCGGGAACTTCATCGCCATCGCCGCCCCCTGGCTCGGCACCTACGGCGATCAGATGAAGGCCGTGCGCGCTTTCTCCACGGCGCTCGGCGTCTCGAACGTCGACGCCCTGCTCGGCGGCGGCGTCTGCACCCCCTGCACCCAGATGACCGGCGGCGCGGACTTCATGACCGCGCTCAACGCCGACGGTATCTACGACCCGACCGTCTCCTACACCAACATCATCGGCATCTACGACGAACTGGTGGTGCCCTACTCGATCGGCGTCGTCGAAGCGCCGAACGCGGTCAACCACGTGGTGCAGGACGGTTGCCCCATCGATTACTCCGATCACCTGGCCATCGCCGGCAGCTGGCGCTCGGCCGCCTTTGCCCTGAACGGTCTCGATCCGGAACATCAGCGTGATGTGCCGTGCGGGTTCGTGGCCCCCTTCACCGGGTAATCATTCGAGCAGACGGGTTTGTTCGCTGTGGGCGTAGCCGGGTCGGAAACGATCCCGGCTACAGCCCCGTTATGACCTAATGACTCGTGTTGTCGCTGGTTCGCAATAGGGTGGACGGGCGACGTGCGTGACCCCCGACAACTAGAGTGGAGTCGGGGGAAGCAACCCCAGGGCTTCATGGCAGGCTGACGCACAGTCGGGTACTGAAGCGCCGGATGCCGTTGACAGCGGAGCAGGAAGTGAGGGAGCGATGTTCGAGAGGTTCACCGACCGCGCTAGGCGGGTCGTCGTTCTGGCACAAGAAGAGGCCAGGATGCTCAACCACAACTACATCGGCACCGAGCACATCCTGCTGGGTCTGATTCATGAGGGTGAAGGCGTCGCCGCCAAGTCGCTGGAGTCGCTGGGCATTTCGCTCGAAGGCGTGCGGTCGCAGGTCGAGGAGATCATCGGGCAGGGCCAGCAGGCCCCGTCGGGTCACATTCCCTTCACCCCGCGCGCCAAGAAGGTGCTCGAGCTGTCGCTGCGCGAAGCGCTGCAGCTGGGCCACAACTACATCGGCACCGAGCACATTCTGCTCGGCCTGATCCGCGAGGGTGAGGGCGTCGCGGCGCAGGTGCTGGTCAAGCTGGGCGCTGACCTGAACCGCGTGCGCCAGCAGGTGATTCAGCTGCTGTCCGGGTACCAGGGCGGTAAGGAAGCCGTGGAGTCGGGCACCCGTGGCGAGGCCGGTACGCCGTCCACCTCGCTGGTGCTGGATCAGTTCGGCCGCAACCTGACGCAGGCCGCCCTGGAAGGCAAGCTGGACCCGGTCATCGGCCGCTCGAAGGAAATCGAGCGCGTGATGCAGGTGCTCTCGCGCCGTACCAAGAACAACCCCGTCCTGATCGGCGAGCCCGGTGTCGGTAAGACCGCCGTGGTCGAGGGCCTGGCGCAGGCCATCGTCAACGGCGAGGTGCCGGAGACGCTGAAGGACAAGCAGCTCTACACCCTCGACCTGGGTTCCCTGGTCGCGGGCAGCCGCTACCGCGGTGACTTCGAAGAGCGCCTGAAGAAGGTGCTCAAGGAGATCAACACCCGTGGCGACATCATCCTGTTCATCGACGAGCTGCACACGCTCGTGGGTGCGGGTGCCGCCGAGGGCGCCATCGACGCGGCCTCGATCCTGAAGCCGAAGCTGGCCCGCGGTGAGCTGCAGACCATCGGCGCGACCACCCTCGACGAGTACCGCAAGTACATCGAGAAGGACGCCGCCCTGGAGCGCCGGTTCCAGCCGGTGCAGGTCGGCGAGCCGACGGTCGAGCACACCATCAATATCCTCAAGGGCCTGCGCGACCGGTACGAGGCGCACCACCGCGTCTCCATCACCGACTCCGCGCTGGTGGCGGCGGCGACGCTGGCCGACCGGTACATCAACGACCGGTTCCTGCCGGACAAGGCCATCGACCTGATCGACGAGGCGGGCGCGCGCATGCGCATCCGCCGGATGACCGCGCCGCCGGACCTGCGCGAGTTCGACGACAAGATCGCCGACGCCCGCCGCGAGAAGGAAAGCGCCATCGACGCGCAGGACTTCGAGAAGGCCGCGCGCCTGCGCGACAAGGAGAAGCAGCTCGTCGCCAAGCGGGCCGAGCGCGAAAAGCAGTGGCGCTCCGGCGATCTGGACGTCGTGGCCGAGGTCGACGACGAGCAGATCGCGGAGGTGCTGGCCAACTGGACCGGTATCCCGGTGTTCAAGCTCACCGAGGAGGAGACCACCCGTCTGCTCCGCATGGAGGACGAGCTGCACCGCCGGATCATCGGCCAGGAGGACGCGGTCAAGGCCGTGTCCAAGGCCATCCGCCGTACGCGTGCCGGTCTGAAGGATCCGAAGCGTCCCTCGGGCTCGTTCATCTTCGCCGGTCCGTCCGGTGTCGGTAAGACCGAGCTGTCCAAGGCGCTGGCGAACTTCCTGTTCGGCGACGACGACGCGCTCATCCAGATCGATATGGGCGAGTTCCACGACCGCTTCACCGCTTCGCGGCTCTTCGGCGCCCCTCCGGGCTACGTCGGCTACGAAGAGGGCGGCCAGCTCACCGAGAAGGTGCGCCGCAAGCCGTTCTCGGTCGTGCTCTTCGACGAGATCGAGAAGGCCCACCAGGAGATCTACAACACCCTGTTGCAGGTCCTGGAGGACGGTCGCCTGACGGACGGCCAGGGTCGCACGGTCGACTTCAAGAACACGGTGCTGATCTTCACCTCGAACCTCGGCACCCAGGACATCTCGAAGGCGGTCGGCCTCGGCTTCACCCAGAGCAATGTCGAGGGCTCGAACTACGAGCGCATGAAGCAGAAGGTCAACGACGAGCTGAAGAAGCACTTCCGCCCGGAGTTCCTGAACCGTATCGACGACGTGATCGTCTTCCACCAGCTGACCAGCGAGCAGATCGTGCAGATGGTGGACCTGATGATCGGCCGCGTCGCCACGCAGCTGCGGAACAAGGACATGGAGATCGAGCTGACCCCGCAGGCCAAGAGCCTGCTGGCCAAGCGCGGTTTCGATCCGGTGCTCGGCGCCCGCCCGCTGCGTCGCACCATCCAGCGCGAGATCGAAGACCAGCTGTCGGAGAAGATCCTCTTCGGCGAACTGGGCGCCGGTCAGGTCGTGGTGGTCGACGTGGAAGGCTGGGACGGCGAAGGCCAGGGCGAGAACGCCAAGTTCACGTTCACGGCCAAGGCCAAGCTGACCAAGAAGGACGAGGCCGCCGAGGACAAGCCGGTCGTCGCCCTCGCGGGTGATGCCGCGGCCGCCTCGGGCGAGTAGTCCGAAAGGCCCAGCGAGACAACGGAAGCCCCGCACACCCACTCAGGTGTGCGGGGCTTCCGCGTATCCGCCCGCCGAAATTCCCTGGCGGCGCCGACTATTCACCCGTAGAACTGGCTATCCGCCGCGGTCTCACCGAAGTCCCGGCCTGAGCTCCCGGGTAGCGCAGGTCAGCGGAAACGGGCCAGCACGGGAGCCATGGGCCGGGCGAGTTCGGCGGGGACCAGCAGTTCGTCGATGCCGTATTTCTCGCGACGGTATTCCAGCAGTTCGGCGGCCGCCCCCGGATCGGCGGGCAGCAGCGCGGCGGAGTCGGCCGCCCGCAACTGTTCGATGGTCACGCCCAGGTGCTTGGACATGAAGTAGGGCAGCTGCTCGCCGATCCCGACCAATTGCAGGCTGAAGGCGATCGGCCGGTCGGTGTGATCGCGCACGGTGGCCACGATGCCGGCGAGCTCCTGTTCGGTGGCCGCGGGCTGGACGGCCAGGTGGATGCGGTCGGCGAGTTCGGCGGCGGTGGCCAGCATGCGCGGCCCGGAGGCGGCGAGCACGATCGGCGGGGCGGGTCGCACCGTCGCGCGCACGGCCACGATGACGTCCACCAGCTGCTGTCGCCGCTGCCCGGCGGAACCCCAGGCCACCCCGAGCTTTTCGGCCTCGCCGGCGGCGTCCGGACGGCCGGAGCCGAGTCCGAGTTCGAACCGGCCGTCCGAGAGCAATTGCAGCGCGGACACTTCGCGGGCGGTGGCGGCGGGAGTGCGCAGGGGGGCGGCCAGGACGTTGGGGCGCAATCGGATTCGTTCGGTGACGGCGGCCGCGGCGGCCAGGGCGGGCAGGGGCGAGGGGGTGTAGAGGGTGTCGGGGAGCAGCAGGACCGAATAGCCCTGCGCTTCCGCGTCCTGGGCGGTGCGCACCCATTCGGAACCGGATCGAGGGGCGGTGACTAGGCCGAAGTTCATGCTCATGCTTCGAGCATGCGCGGGGCGGATTGCCGGGGAATCTGTTTGCGGACGGTATCTCGACTACGTCCGGGTACGTACGGGCGTCAACGGGGATCGACCCGATCCGCCGGTCCTGCAAGGAAAAGACACGGTGGGCCGTAAGCGCCCGGTCGTACCGTCGGGGTCGTTCACATGGCCGAATCGCAAGGGTTGAAACCGATGACGAATCCGAATCTCACGCTGATCGCGGTACTGCTGGACCGTTCCGGGTCGATGCAGTCCATCAAGTCCGATACCGAGGGCGGCTTCGCGGCCTACATGCAGGAACAGCGCGATTCCGCGGGCCGCGACGAGATCGTCGAGGTGACCCTGGCCCAGTTCGACACCGAATACGACCTGGTCTACGCCAATCGCCCACTGCCCGCGGTCCCGCCGCTGCAACTGCAACCGCGCGGCATGACCGCCCTGTACGACGCCGTCGGCCGTCTGATCACCGATGTGGGCGCGGAACTCGCCGCCCGCCCGGAGTCCGCCCGCCCCGGCACCGTCGTGGTGGTGGTCCTCACCGACGGCCACGAGAACTCCAGCAAGGAATGGACGCATCCGGCCGTCCGCGCCCTGATCACCCAGCAGCAGGACGTCTACAACTGGAACTTCCTGTTCCTGGGCGCGAACATGGACGCCGTCTCGATCGGCACCGCCATGGGTTTCGCCCCGCAGCAGTCCATCACCTATGCCGCCGGGGCACAGGGTGTTTCGAATGTCTTCCGGGCCGCCGCACGCAATACCTCGGACCTGAAATCCCAGCGGCACCTGCATGCCCGGGCGCGCCGCGGCTTCACCGATCAGGAGCGCCACGAATCCAATCCCGGCAGCTGATTCACTGCCAGCCCGGCCGCACCAGCCCCGATTCGTAGGCCATGACGACCAGCTGGGTGCGGTCCCGGGCATTGAGCTTCAACAGGATCCGGCTGACGTGGGTGCGCGCGGTGGCGGGACTCATGAACAGCCGCTCGGCGATCTCGGCATTGGTGAGCCCCTCGGCGACCAGCGCCATGACCTCGCGTTCCCGGTCGGTGAGTTCCGAGAGCTGCGCCGCCGGTGCGGGTTTGGCGTGCGTGGCGAATTCGGCGACCAGGCGGCGGGTGACGCTGGGGGAGAGCAGCGCGTCACCGCCCGCCACCACCCGAATGGCTTTGATCAGATCGGCGGGTTCGGTGTGCTTCACCAGGAACCCGGTGGCCCCGGCGCGCATCGCCTCGAAGACGTATTCGTCGAGCTCGAAGGTGGTCAGCACGACCACCTTCACGCCGGTGAGCGCGGTATCGGCGGCAATGGCGCGGGTGGCGGCCAGCCCGTCGAGCACCGGCATGCGGATGTCCATCAGCACCACGTCGGGCGCGTGTTCGCGCGCCAGCCGCAGCGCCTGCTCACCGTTGTCGGCCTCGCCGACCACCTCGATATCGTCCTGGGCATCGAGCAGCGCCACGAATCCCGCCCGCACCAGCGCCTGATCGTCGGCGATCACCACTCGAATGCTCAAGGCCCGTCCTTCCTGTCGAATATCGAAGTTACGCAGCCGGTTCCGGCCGGGCCAGATGGGTGGGCAGCCGCGCCGTCACCCGGAATCCACCGTCCACCTTGGGTTCCGCCGAGAGCTGCCCGCCCAGCGCCCGCACCCGTTCGGTCATCCCGGTGATCCCGTGCCCGCCGCTGGAAGCCGGCGCCGGCGCCCGCGTGGGCTTGGTGTTGTCGATGGTCAATTGCAGCCGATCGGCCGAATAGTTCAGCGTGACAAGCACACTCGCTCCGGGCGCGTGCCGCACCACATTGGTCAGCGACTCCTGCACGATCCGCGCCGCCGCCACATCCACCACGGCGGGCAGCCGCTGTCGCGCTCCCGTCACCGCCGTGTGCACCACCAGCCCGGCGGCGCGAGCGGGCGCGGTGAGACTGTCGAGATCGGTAATGCCCACGGTGGGCGCGGTCGGCGCGGTGATGGTCCCCGCATTGCTGGTCCCCGCCCCCGCCCGGATGGACCGCAGCAGCGCGTGCACCTCGCCGAGCGCGTCCTTGCTCGCCGTCTTGATGGCCGCCAGCGCGGTGGCCGCCTGCTCCGGTTTGCGGTCGATGAGCTCCAGCGCCACCGAGGACTGCACATTGATCAGCGACAGGCTGTGCGCCAGCACATCGTGCAGTTCCCGCGCGATGGCCAGGCGTTCCTCACTGGCGCGTTGCTCCCGTTCGGCGAGTTCCCGCGCCTGTTCGGCGTGTTCGCGTTCCCGTTCGGCCTGTTCGTTGCGCCGCGCCTCGTCCTCGCGTTCGCGCCGCGCCCGCACCGCCGCCCGCCGCTGCCGCAGCCCCTCGGCGATGGCCACCAGCACGACCAGCCACGCCAGCAGCCCGAATTCCTGCCACGCATCGGTGTCGTAGCCGCGCCATCCGGGCACCGGCCAGACCATCAGCAGATAGCCGACCGGTACCAAACCGTAGGTGTGCCAACGTGATCCGCGCACCCCGGCGGTGAGGAACGCGATCACCAGCGAGATGAACACCGGCCCGTACCCGTACCCCGCGAGCATGAACGCGCACGTCGCCGCCAGCACGCCGTAGAACACCGCCAGCGGATACCGATTGCGCGCCGGCAATAGCAGCGGCCCCGCCACCAGCAGCAGGTACCCGATCACGTCCAGTTCCCGGATCCCGGTCTGATGCCGATTGGCCAGCGTGCCCGCCCCCACTTGCACGACGGCGACGATCGCGGCGAGCGCGATATCCCACCGTCCGACTCGTCCCCCACTCGACTCCATAGCTGCACGGTAATGCCGTACACCCCCTGGCGGCAGCCGCTACGCCCGAAATACGTCTGGATACGTACGCCCGATCGCGCCCCGCGCCGGATGTTCCGCCGCAGGTCGGAGCGGATTCTGGAAGCCATGAACGAAGCAGCATCTGACAGCGTCGATCGCGAGCCCTCCGTGGTTACGCGGGCTGCCGCCTCCGGGCTTGACGCGACCGACGCGGTAGTCAGCACCGACCGGTTGACGAAACGCTACGGCTCCCACACCGCAGTGGACGCCGTGAGCATGAGCGTCCAGCGCGGTGAGATCTACGGTTTCCTCGGCCCGAACGGGGCGGGCAAGACCACGACCCTGCGCATGCTGGTCGGCCTGATCCGGCCGTCCGAGGGCGCCGCGACGGTGCTCGGGCAGCGGCCCGGTGATCCAGATACCTTGCGCCGCATTGGAGTTCTGATCGAAGGCCCCGGCTTCTACCCGTATCTCTCCGGCCGCGACAACCTCCGGGTGCTGGCCGAATACCGCGGGGCCGGGCGCGACGAGGTGGAGCAAGTGCTCGGCCGGGTCAAGCTCACCGAGCGCGGCGACGACAAGTTCCGCACCTACTCGCTCGGCATGAAGCAGCGCCTGGGCGTGGCCGCGACCCTGCTCGGCCGTCCCGACCTGCTGATTCTCGACGAACCCACCAATGGTCTCGATCCGGCCGGCATGGCCGAGATGCGGGAGCTCATCACCGGTTTGGCCGCCGACGGGCACACCGTCGTGCTGTCCAGTCACCTGCTCAGCGAAGTGCAGGAGATCTGTGACCGCGTCGGCGTCATCTCCGGTGGCCGGCTGCTCACCGAGTCCACGGTGCGTGAACTGCGCGGCGCGGCATCGCTTTTCGTGCGCGCCGACCCGCTCGAGCTGGCTTTCCCGGCGGTGCGCCGGGTGGTCGGCGATCGATCCGCACTGCTGACCGCCACCGGCATCAGAGTCGACGCCGGTGCGGCACAGGCGCCCGCGGTAGCGCGTGCGGTCATCGGGGCGGGCGCGGACCTGCTGGAACTGCGCAGTGACGAGAAATCCCTGGAAGAAGTGTTCTTCGAGATGACGGAGTCGGTGAAATGAGAGACCTGCTGTCCGCCACCCGGGCCGAACTGCTGCGCCTGCGCAAATGGCCCGCCTTCTGGATCGTGCTGGGGACGTGGATCCTGTTGAATCTCACGTTCGCATATCTGTTCAACTATCTGGCCTACACCACCGGCGACAGCGGCCGGATGTCCAATGGCCAGCCGCGAGAAGTGTTGTTGCAGTTGATGCTTCCGGCCGCCGTGCCCGAGGTGTTCACGCAGGGCATGGCCATGTTCGGCGGGGCGCTCATGCTGGTGCTCGGCGCACTGGCCACCGGTAGCGGCTACGGCTGGGGGACTTGGAAAACCGTTCTCACCCAAGGGCCTTCGCGGGCCGCGGCGGTGGGCGGCGTGGTGGTGAGCCTGGCCGCGACGGTGGTGGCGCTGGTGCTGGCCGCCTTCGTCGTCGATACCGGCGTGGCGGCGCTGATCGCCTCGACCCAGGGGCAGTCTCTCGCCCTGCCGCCGGTGAGCCGGATCGTGCTCGGAATCGCCACCGGCACCGCGATTCTCGGCATGTGGACCCTCGCGGGGGCGGTGATCGGCGTGATCGCCCGAGGACCGGCGCTGGCCGTGGGCCTGGGCCTGGTCTGGGTATTGGTGGTGGAGAACCTGCTTCGAGGGGTAGCGGGCATCTTCTCGCCCATCGAGGCGATCACCGATCATCTGCCCGGTACGGCCGCGGGCTCATTGGCCGGAGCCATGCGCACCACGGGCGGCCCCGCCACCCCCGGAGTGCTGGATGTGTTGAGCCGCAACGAATCCCTGCTCACTCTCGCCATCTACGTGGCGCTGTTCGTGGCGGGCACGGTATTCCTGATCCGCCGCCGCGATATGGCCTAATCGAATACGCCGACGGCCAGTCTGCCGAGCGCGGTCTTGATCTCCTCCGAGGTCAGGCCGCGCTCGCGCTGCTGTTGGTAGACCTCCGCGGCGAGCGGAGCCAGCAGTGCGTCCACCAGTGAATCGGGCTGCGGCACAGCGCCTTCGGTGAGCAGCGACCGCACGTGCACGACCCAGAACTGATAGGCCCCGGTCCGGAACCGGGCACTGCCGGCCTCCGCGCCGAGCACCAGGTTGGCGTGGGTGTCCAGCAGTTCGACCATGGCGGCGTAGAAGGCGGCCAATCGCTGCGCGGGCGGCGCGCCGGGACCCAGCGGTGGCTCGCCGCGCAAAAGCTTTTCCTGCAAAGCCCTTTCGTGCTCGTCCAGCAGCGCGACGGCGATCGATCCCACATCCGGATAGCGCCGATACAGCGTCCCCCGCCCCACCCCGGCCGCCTTGGCGATGTCGTCCATGGTCACCGTGCGCGGATCGCGCGACCCGAACAGTTCGGTGGCGGCCGCCAGGATCTTGGCCCGATTGCGGGCCGCATCGGCGCGTTCGACCGGCGCGGCGGGCGTCGAGAGATCGTTCAGCAGCGGTAGCCCGACGGGTTTCATGCAGCTCACTGTAGCCGTCACGGAATAAGTGGACAAGCTGTCCGGTTATCGCTATCGTTCGATTCATCAACCGGACAGAATGTCCACTTGAATGGAGAACGTCATGCCGAACCTGCTGCACCTCGACGCCAGCGCCCGCCGCACCTCGATCAGCCGCGAGCTCAGCGGCGTGTTCGCCGACGCCTGGCGGGCCGAGCACCCGGACGGCGGCTACGTCTATCGCGACCTGGCGGCCGAGCCCGTCCCGTTCATCGGCGAGGCGTGGACCGAACTCTGCGATCTGGTGCTGGCCCGGCTGCTCCCCGCCGGACCGGGCAGCATCGACCTCGATCGGCTCCCGGAACTGGTGAATTCCCCTGCGCAGCAGGCGGCTTGGGCCATCGTCGAACCGCTGTTGCGCGAGGTGCGCGCCGCCGACGTGGTGCTGATCGGCACCCCGATGTACAACTACTCGATCCCGGCCGCGCTCAAGGCCTGGCTGGACCAGATCACCTTCCCGCGAATGTCGCTGGCCCCCAGCCGTTTCGTGGTGACCAGCGCCCGCGGCGGGGCGTACTCGCCCGGCGCGCCCAAGGCGATCTACGACTACCAGGAGCGCTACCTCCGCGACTTCTTCGCCGGCCATTTCGCCGTCGAGGACACCGCCTTCGTGCACGCGGAACTGGCCAACTCCCGCCAGGATCCCGGCCTGGCCCACCTGCGCGACCAGCACGACGCGTCCTATGCGGCGGCCCTGGAAGCGGCCCGCCGCCTCGGCAAGGAGTACTGAAATGAACTGGCTCATCCTCGGTTTGGCCGGCCTGGTGGAGATCGCGTGGTCGCAGTCCATCAAGCCGACCCAGAATTTCACCAAGCCGCTGGCCACCCTGATCTGCTTCGTGCTGGCCGCGGTCGCCGTCTACCTGCTCTCCTATGCCATGCAATCGCTCCCGGTCGGCACCGCCTACGCGGTCTTCACCGGCATCGGCGCGGTGGGCGCCATCGGCCTCGGCGTGATCGTGCAGAAGGACCCGCTCAGCGCGGGCCGGGTGCTCGCGCTGGCCATGATCGTCGGCGGCATAGTGCTGGCAAGGGTGACCAATCCCGAGTGACGTGCGCGCGGGGCGGTATCGTGCCGCCCCATGGACGTTGCGCCGATCCGGCCTCCCGACCTCTCCGCGCGGCCGTTCTTCCTGGCCACCGAGCGCATCATGGCGGCCTCGCCCGCCGAGCTGTACCGCATGTGCACCCAGCAGCTGTCGCTGTGGTTCGCCGATCCCGGATCGGTGCTCATGCGTCCCGCCGTCAACGAACCGTTCTTCTTCACGGCCGGCGGCGGGCACCCCCACTACGGCCGCTTCCTGCGCCTGATCCCGGACCAGTTGGTCGAATTGACCTGGGTGACCGGTCCTGGCGGCACCGAGGGCGTGGAAACCGTTCTCACCGTTGAATTCACCGACCACGGCGCGGGCACCGTCCTCCTGCTCACCCACGCCGGCTTCCCCAACGCCGCCTCCCGCGATCGCCACGAGCAATCCTGGCCCCAGGTTCTCCAGCAGTGGGACGAGCGCGCCTCCGCCTCGGTCTGATCCGGCCGGGTCATGCCCCCAAAAGTCATGGCCCGCCGGATCGTTTCACGGCGTAATGATCGGCCCGTGCCCCGCCGATGCTCCAGGTGATCAATCCGCTCTCGAAGAATTCTGGGGGATCACCAAGTGAGAGTTGCCGTTTCGACCCTGCTGCTGGCCGCGGCGCTCGGGCTGACCGCCTGTTCGAGCAACCAGAGCGCCGCACCCGCCACCTCGAGCACCGCCCCCGCCACCTCCAGCTCGGCATCGAGCACTGTCGCCCCGAGCAGCACCACCGCATCGAACGGGCCGGGCGGATCGGAGGGCTCGGGCGGCCAAGGTAATTCCGGTGGCGGCGCATCAGGCGGCGAACCGGCGACCGTCCCCGCGACGGCCGCCCCGGCCGAGCCCACCGCCACCGCCGCCCCGGCAACCACCGTGGCCAAGCCCGGAGACGTCGGATTCGACTGGTGCTCCCGCGTCGGCCTCGCCGACCTGAAGCAGGTCCTGGGCCTCCCGGGCATCGAGATCGACCGCTGGAAGTGCGTCGACAGCTGGGCCATGCTCCACTCCGCCCACAGCGACAAATACCCCCAGCCCACCGGCTACCTGCTGCACCCCAACGTCCAGGGCTTCTGGCAACTGGTCACCCAGGGCTCTGCGATCGACTGCAACGAGGCCTACAACGTTCCCAAGAACGTAGCGGCACAACTGCAGGGCTGCCGATAGTCGCGGGTCCCAGCCCACATGCGGACCGCCGGAGTAGGTTCGTCCTGTAAGACTTCCATCCTGGAAAGGACAAGAATGCCTACACGTTCCGCACGCACCGCGTGGACCGGTGGTCTGCAGGACGGCTCGGGTCAGGTCGAGCTGGTCAGCTCCGGCGTCGGCAAGTACGACGTCTCGTTCCCGAAGCGTTCGGCCGACAATGCCGACGGCACCACCAGCCCCGAAGAGCTGATCGCCGCCGCGCATTCCTCCTGCTACTCGATGGCGCTCTCGGCCGAGATCGGCCGGGCCGGCGGCACTCCGGAAGCCCTGGACGTCACCGCCGATGTGACGCTCGGCCCGGATCCGGCCGGCGGTTTCCGCATCTCCAACATCAAGCTGACCGTGGTCGGCCGCGCTTCCGGCATCGACGCCGACGGTTTCCTGGCCGCCGCGCAGGCCGCCAAGGCGGGCTGCCCGGTCTCCAAGGCGCTTTCCGGTGTGGACAACATCGAACTGGACGCGACCTTCGAGTCCTGAGTCGCGAAGCCGGTACGCCGATAGTTTGCGAGGGATGGCCGGGGGCTAGTCCTTTCGGCTATTTCTCGCCCGGAACCGGGCTTTCGCCTCGAATCGCACCCACTTTCGGATCTAGCCTGGCAGTCGCTGCCAGTCGAGATCGCGAAGGTGGGTGTTTTTCATGAGTGGGCAGACAGCCGTCGAAACCGCCGATACAGCGGATGCCAAGGGTTCGCTGCCGCGGGTGCTCGCGCTCGACGCGGCGCGCGGGATCGCGGTGCTCGGCATGTTCGCGGTGCACGTCGGACCGCAGGAGGGCATGGCCGGGGCATCGTGGCTGACGGTTTTCCAGGGCCGGTCCGCCGCGCTGTTCGCGGTGCTCGCGGGGGTGTCGCTGGCGCTGATGTCCGGCGGGGATCGCCCCTACTCCGGAATCGCGGCACGCCGCGCCAAGATTCGCATTGCCGCGCGGGCCTTGCTCATCGCGGTGCTGGGCATGGCGCTCGCGCTGGTACCGTCCGGCATCGGCATCATGATCATCCTGACCTACTACGGCCTGTATTTCCTGCTCGCGCTACCCCTGCTGCGGCTCTCCGCACGGATGCTCGCGCTGCTCGCGGCGGCGTGGGCGGTGGCGGGACCGATCCTGTCCTTCGTGCTCCGAAGCCATATGGACCAGAACACCTTCGGCGGCAGCCCGACCTTCGACATGCTCACCTCGTGGGCGGGGGTGCGCGAGTTCGCCGAGATGTTGGTTCTCACCGGCGGCTATCCGGCGCTGACCTGGATGCCGTTCGTGCTGGCCGGTCTGGCCCTGGGGCGCTTCGGAATTCGCCATATCCGGCCCGTCGTGGTGCTCGGCGGCGGTCTGGCACTGGCCGTGCTCGGCTACGGCGGTTCGTGGTTCGTGCAGCACGCACTGGGCGGCCGGCAGCACCTGATCGATCTGCTGGCCCCGGTTTTCGCCGAATCGGGCATGGATTTCGAGCCGGGTCAGTTCCTCGACGCGTCCGGCCTCGGCGTCACCCCGACCACCAGCTGGTGGTGGCTTACCGTGGCGAACCCGCACAGCGGCACCCCGTTCGAGGTCTTCGGCGCGACCGGCACGGCGCTGCTGGTGATCGGGGCGCTGCTGCTGCTCACCCCGCATATGGAACTGCTCCTGCGGCCCCTCATCGCCGCAGGGTCCTGCGCGTTGAGTCTCTACATCCTGCAGGTGCTGGCCGTGGGAATGCTGGTCCCGCTGCCGGACTCGGAATCCGAGGCGATGCCGACCGGAATCCATGCCCCCGGCTGGGGCCTGCTGGCCATCCTGGCGCTCGGTTCACTGCTCCTGGCGACCCTGTGGCGCAGCGTATTCCGCCGCGGTCCAGCGGAGTGGCTGCTCCACAGGGTGACCATGGGCGTCACAGACCGGCTGGTACCCGATCGCGGCTAGCGAATTCGGTCAAGGCCGCGAAGGCCAGCCCGAGCGCCGCCCACAGCGTGGCGGTCTCGGCCAGCGACGCCACCCGGAACTGCCACAGCAGGGTGGCCGGGAAATCGTCCTTGACCTCGTTGATGCCCGGCAGCACCACGTATCCGACGGCGGTGACCGCCAGGAACGCCACCACGCCGCCGATGACGCGCACCGTATTCAGCTGCGTGCGAAGCAGTTTGAACACGTACACGCCCGCGCCCACGGCCGCGAAGCCGAGGATCACGACCGCCAGCCACAGCCAGGTGCGCTGGTTGATGGTGTCCGGATCACCCACTGCGGGCGGATTGGCCGGGTACTTGAAGAACGGCACGGCGACGATGGCGAGCCAGCCGCCCGCCGCCAGCCCGAGCGCCAGCTGCGGACCCGACCATTCGGTATAGCGCCGGGCCACATTGGCGGCCGTGGCCAGCAGCGCGCCCATGGCGATGCCGAACAGGCCCAATGCCAGGAACTGGCCGAACTTCTGACCGGTACGGCTCACGAGGGGTTCCTCCTCGTCACCGTGCGAATGCCCACCGGCCGCTTCGGCCGTGCCATGGGCATCGGAATGCGTTTGGGATTGCGCTTCTTCGATGGCGATCGCCGCGTCCACCTTGGATTCCCCGATCAGGAAACCCACGGTGCCCGCCAGCAGGCCCGCGATTAGGCCGGCCAGCAGGCCGCGCAGCAAAAGCGTCTTGAGCGAACCCGCGAGGGGTTTGGTTTCGCTCAGTGACACGGGACGCCCAGCAGGTGCCGTCCATCGTGCATCAGCTCGTGCATGTACATCCCCGTACGGGAGATGGCGCCCTGATCGAAACCGACCAGGTACACGGTGAGCAGTGCGAGCAGAACGGCAGCCGCGGAGATGAGCAGCGCGTTCAGCGCGTCACCACTCCGGCTGGGATTGTGGACGATGGCCATGCGAGTCCTCCTTGGGGATTTCGCGTCCCCCTCGAGTCGGGTTGCGACGGTGCCGGGTGTCTGGCTCTCCGGCACCCGCCCCACTCGGGACTTGTGCGTGGATAACAGTGGCGCGACCGCCCCGGAATCACACCGGGTTACACGTCACCATCGCTTACTTCACTCCGAAGAGTGACATCCACGCTGGCCTGGCGTCAATACGGGGTCTATCAGGCGTTCTTGCCGGTGACGTCGAGCACGACCTCGAACTCCAGCAGCGACGCGCCGGTGGACACGGGCTTGCGGGCCTCGCCGGCGTGCGCCTCGCGGGCCGGGCCGTCGCGCCAGGCCTCGAAGGATTCGTTGGAATCCCACTGCGTGACAACGAAATAGCGATTGTCGCCGGAGACCGGGCGGAGCAGCTGGAAGCCCAGGAAGCCGGGGGAGTTCTCCACGGCGTGCGCGCGGGCGGCGAAGCGCTTCTCCAGCTCGGGGCCCGCGCCCTCCGGGACCTCGATTGCATTGATCTTGACTACTGCCATGGGAGCGAGGCTACCCCGCGCCCCCGACCTGCCGTTTGCCCATAGATTGATCATGTGTTGTATGACGAAGGCGGCGCCGGCGTGCCGATCCTGCTCCTGCACGGGTTGATGGGCAGTGCTCGGACCTGGGATTCCCAATTGGATTGGATCCGCGAGTTCGGGCACGTGTACACCTTCGACGCGGCGGGGCACGGGCGGCCCGCACCGGCCGAGCTGACCACCGAGGCCTTCGTGGCGGATCTGGCGGCGGTCACGGCGGATATCGCCGAACCCATGGTGGTGATCGGGCATTCGATGGGCGGCCTGCACGGGTGGATGTTCACCGCGGCGCATCCGGAGCGGGTGCGGGCGCTGGTGGTCGAGGACATCGCACCGGATTTCCGGGGCCGGACCGCGGCGGATTGGGCGGCCGTGATTTCGGCTTGGCCGCAACCGTTTCCGTCCGAGGAAGCCGTGCTGGAGTTCTTCGGTCCGGTGGCGGGGCGGTATTTCCTGGCGTCGTTCATCCAGGGGTCGGACGGGTTCCGGTTGCACGGTGATATACCGACCTTCCGGGACATCTCCGAGGAATGGGGGAGCCGGGACTTCTGGGCGCAGTGGAAATCCATCACCGTGCCCGCGCTGCTGCTCGAGGGCGAGCACACCATCACCCCGCCGGGGCAGATGGCGGAGATGGCGGCCGTGCACCCCGACGCCCGGCACGTGGTCATCGCCGACGCCGGGCACCTGGTCCACGACGACCAACCCGCCGCCTACCGGGCCGAAGTCGAAGCTTTTCTGCGGCGCGTCCTCGATTGAAGGCGGGTGCCTTCAGTCTCTGGGCGCGTCCGTCGTATGCTCGGCTCGACGCATCCCAGAGTGAATGGTGACCACCGATGATCGACTTCACGATTCCTGCCGAACTCGCCGCCGAACGCGATCGGGTTCGCCAGTTCGTCATCGACAAGATCGTCCCCTTCGAGCGCGACCCGCGCCTGACCGCGCACGGGCCCAATGACGAATTGCGCCAGGAACTGGTCGAATTGGCGCGCGCCGAGAACCTGCTGACCGTGCAGGCGCCCAAGGAACTGGGCGGTCGCGGGCTGACCCACGTGGAACAGGCCGTGCTGTACGAGGCGTCCGGCTGGTCCACCCTGGGCCCGGTCGCCATGAACTGCGCCGCGCCCGACGAGGGCAATATGTTCCTGCTCTCCAAGATCGCGAACCCGGAGCAGACCAAGCAGTACCTGCAGCCGGTCATCGACGGCCACCAGCGCTCGGTCTTCGCCATGACCGAACCCGGCGGCGCGGGCTCGGACCCCAACCAGCTCGCCACCGAAGCCGTGTTCGACGGCGAGAACTTCACCATCAACGGGCGCAAATGGCTGATCACCGGCGCCGACGGGGCCAAGACCTGGATCATCATGGCCCGCCTGGCCGCCAACCCGCACCTGCCCGAGGGGCCGACGCTGTTCCTGTGCGACGGCGACGCCGAGGGCATCGTCATCGAGCGGATCATGAACACCATGGACCGCAACTATGTCGGCGGGCATGCGGTCGTGAACTTCGAGAACCTGGTGCTGCCGCGCGAATCCGTGCTCGGCGAGACCGGGCAGGCGCTGCGGTACGCCCAGTTGCGGCTGGCGCCGGCGCGTTTGACGCACTGCATGCGCTGGCTGGGCGCGGCCGAGCGGGCGCAGGCCATCGCCGTCGACTACGCCAAGACCCGGACCGCCTTCGGCAAGACCATCGGCGAGCATCAGGGCGTGTCGTTCATGTTGGCGGACAACGAGATCGCGCTGCACCAGTGCCGGCTGACCATCTGGCATGCCTGCTGGCTGATGGATCAGGGTGAGAAGGCGCGGCACGAATCCTCGATCGCCAAGTCCTACGTCTCCGAGGAACTGTTCAAGGTCACCGACCGCTGCGTTCAGGTGCTCGGCGGCATCGGCATCTCCGACGAGACCGTAGTCGAAATGATCTTCCGCGATATGCGCGCCTTCCGCCTCTACGACGGCCCCACCGAGGTCCACAAGTACGCCATCGGCCGCAAACTGCTCCGCGGTTAGACAACTCTCGTAACTCTCAGGGGCTTCGCCCCCGAACCCCCCGGGGGGCTGGGGGCGAGAGCAACTCTCGTAACTCCTGGAGGGCTTCGATCCCGAACCCGCCAGAGTCGGAGGGCTGCTGGCCGGCCCCTCCGCGTCTCGGGGACTTGGTCTCCGCCACACCCGGGGGCTCGGAAGTCCACTCTCGAACGAGCGGTCACGCGTCTCCGGACCGCTCGGTGCCTGTAGGCCTACCTGCCCCGGCCTGCATCTGCCCTGGCCGAAGGGGCGGGACAAGTCGGGGGCAGCGACTAGGATTCGTGGCCATGAGTTCGGAACTGCATGTTGATGTGTCCGGTGGGGTCGCGGTGCTCACGCTCAACCGGCCTGCCCAGCAGAACGCGCTCACACCCGCCATGGCGTCGGAACTCGGTGCGGCGCTGCGCCGGTGCGACAATGACGACGCCATCGGTGCGGTGGTGATCACCGGGACGCCGCCGGCCTTTTGTGCGGGGGCGGATCTGTCGTTGAAGGTCGGCGAGGTCAACGGGTTGATCGATCCGCCGCCGTTCCGGATTCGCAAGCCGGTCATCGCGGCCGTGAACGGGCATGCGGTCGGGATCGGGCTGACCATCGCGCTGCAGTGCGATTTGCGGTATATCGCTCGCGATGCCGTTTACGCGCTGAACCAGGTTCGCCGCGGCGCGCTCGCCGACGGCTACGCGCACTGGACTCTGCCCCGGCTGATCGGCAGCGCCAATGCCGCCGATCTGCTGCTGACCGGCCGCACCTTCGACGGTGACGAAGCCCGCGCGCTCGGCATCGCCAATGCCTGCCTGCCCGCCACCGAAGTGCTGCCCACCGCGCTGGAAGTCGCGCACGACATCGCCCACGGCTCGGCCCCGCTCCCGGTCGCACTCTCCAAGCGCCTGCTCTGGGAAGCCCCGACCATGACCCCGGAGACCGTCGGCCGCCTGGAGACCGAACTCAACGACTACGTGGCCAAATCCACCGACGGCGGTGAAGGCGTAGCCGCCCTCAAGGACCGCCGCCAGCCCAAATGGACCGGCACCGTCAGCACCGAATGGCCGGCTTGGGACGCCGTCACCGACGGCAAACGTCCCGGTTTGGACTGACCCTCAGGCATTCCCGCCGATGATCATCAGGATGAACAGGATGGCGAGGGCGATCATCCACAGCGTGCCGATGATGCCGAGCACGTAGCCCACCATCACCTGCACGCGGCCGCCGTAGGCCCCGCCGGATGCCTCGATATCGTTCAGGGCTCGCCGTCCGAGCACCCAGGCCAGCGGCCCGAGCACCCCGCAACAGAACAGACTGAGCACGCCGAGCAGCAACACCGTCGTCGCATGCTCGTGCTCAACAGGTGCGCCGATCGGCTGCTCAGGGATGACCACCGTGCGATTTTACGTTCGCAAGCCCCGACTCGGCAGGCTGACGCGCGGTGTTCGCTTGCGCGACACCGTTTCTGGACGATCGACTACCTGATTCCCGGCGGAAACCCCGCCGGGATCGGCGAGTTCGGCCCTACTTGCGCCGCTGCCGCGCCACTTCCGCGAGCACCACGCCCGCCGCGACGGAGGCGTTCAGCGATTCCACCGGCCCCGCCATCGGAATGCTCAGGATCGAATCGCAGTTCTCGCGCACCAGCCGCGAGAGCCCCTTGCCCTCGGATCCGACCACGATGACCGTCGGTGCGCTGCCGTCGAATTCGTCGAGGGTGGTGTCCCCGCCCGCGTCCAGGCCCACGATCTGGTACCCCTGGCTCGCCCAATCCTTCAGCGTGCGAGTCAGATTCGTGGCCCGCGCCACGGGCAGCCGCGCCGCCGCACCCGCGCTGGTCCGCCAGGCCACGGCGGTCACGCTGGCGCTGCGCCGCTGCGGGATCACCACGCCCTGCCCGCCGAACGCCGCCACCGAACGGATCACCGCGCCCAGATTGCGCGGATCGGTGATGTTGTCCATGGCGACCAGCAGCGCCGGTTCCGCGCTCTGCTTGACCCGGTCCACCAGATCGTCCGGATGCGCGTACTTGTACGGCGGCACCTGCAGCCCGAGCCCCTGGTGCAGCCCGTTGTGGCTCATCTTGTCCAGGTCGGTGCGCGGCACCTCGAGAATCGAGATCCCGGTCTCGGCCGCGATCTTCACGGCCTCGCTGAGCCGGTCGTCGTTCTCGGTGCCCACCGCGACGTACAGCGCGGTCGCCGGCACTCCGGCGCGCAGGCATTCCACGACCGGGTTGCGCCCGAGCACCAGCTCCGGCCCGTCGCTGTCCTTACGGCCTGCCAGCGGCCGGCTCGCATTGCGGGACCGGGTGGTCGCGGCGGCGTTCTCGGCCTTCGCCTTGGCCTTGGCCTTCTTGGCGGCCGCGTGGTACGGCCGATCGACCGCCGCCGGGGTCGCGCCCTTGCCCTCGAGCCCGCGGCGGCGCTTGCCGCCGGACCCGACGACCTGCCCCTTCTTGGTGCCCGACTTACGCACCGCGCCGCGCCGTGCCGAATTCCCTGCCATCACTTCGCCTTCCGTATCACGCGGGAAACCCGCACTCGCCGGTCACGGGAGAACCCGCGCTCCGTCGATCACTGCGGGAAACCTGCATCCGGTCGGCGCAGCGAAACGGCTGCGCCCCTGTCAATCCGCGCTGCCCGGGGGCAGCGCCTCCACTGTCCTGCCGCACGCGGCGACCGAACCTCACCCGTTCCGCCCGGGGGCGGAAAGTTCACTTGTCCTTCGTCAATGTCCACTCCGCACCCTGCGCGGTGTCCGTGACCTCGACGCCCGCGGCCTTGAGCCGGTCGCGGACCGCGTCGGCGGTGGCCCAGTCCTTGTCCTTGCGGGCCTGCTGACGCCGTTCGAGTTCGGCCCCGATGAGCACGTCCAGGGCCGCGATGGCCGAGGTGTCGTCGGCCGGGGTCACCCAGTGCGCGTCCAGCGGATCGACCCCGAGAATGCCGAGCATGACCCGCACCTGACCGGCCAGCGTGCGCGCGGCCTCGAGGTCGCCGGCTTCGACGGCCCGGTTGCCCTCGTGTACCACGTGATGGATCTCGGCCAGCGCCTTGGGCACCCCGAGGTCCTCGTTCAAGGCCTCGGCGAAGGCGTCGGTCCAGGTGCCGACCGGGATCTCCCCGGCCCGCTCGCGCACCCGCTCGACGAACGCCTCGATCCGCTGGTACGAGGTCGCGGCCTCGGCCAGCGCCTTGTCCGAGTACTCCAGCATGGAGCGGTAGTGCGCGCTGCCCAGGTAGTAGCGCAGTTCCACGGCCCGGACCCGTTGCAGCACATTGGGAATGGAGAGCACATTGCCCAGCGACTTGGACATCTTCTCGCCGCTCATGGTCACCCAGCCGTTGTGCAGCCAGTACCGGGCGAACCCGTCCCCGGCCGCCTGTGACTGGGCGATCTCGTTCTCGTGATGCGGGAAGATCAAATCCATACCGCCGCAATGGATGTCGAATTCCGCGCCGAGATAGAACTCGGCCATGGCGGAGCATTCCAGATGCCAGCCCGGGCGGCCCGGACCCCACGGCGACGGCCAGCTCGGCTCACCCGGCTTGGCGGCCTTCCACAGCGTGAAATCGCGCGGATCCTTCTTACCGGTCCCGGCGCTCTCACCCTGGTGCACGTCGTCGAGTTTGTGTCCCGACAATTTCCCGTAATCCGGGAAACTCAGCACATCGAAATACACGTTCCCGTCGGACGGGTAGGCGTGGCCGCGCTCGATGAGCCGTTCCATCATCTGCACCATCTGGGTGATATGCCCGGTGGCGCGCGGTTCGGCGGACGGCGGCAGCACGCCCAGGGCCTCGTACGCGCGGTCGAAGGCGCGTTCGTGGGTGGCGGCCCATTCCCACCACGGGCGGCCGTGTTCGGCGGCCTTGTTCAGAATCTTGTCGTCGATATCGGTGACATTGCGAATGAAGGCGACGTCGAATCCATTGGCGGCCAGCCAGCGTCGCAGGACGTCGAACGCGACGCCGCTGCGCACATGGCCGATATGCGGTTCCCCCTGGACGGTCGCGCCGCACAGGTACACCGAGGCATGACCGGGGACCAGCGGCGTGAAGTCACGCAAGGTCCTTGTCTCGGTGTCGAAAAGGCGCAGAGTCACGACAGAGCATCCTAGCTGTTGAGATATAGCGGATTACGGGCGGATACGGCTTCGAGGTCGGCCGCGAACAGGTTTTTACTCGAATCGGTTTCTGGACCGAGGGCGTATCAGGACCGACAACAGAGCAGGGCGGTCGCCACCGAGGCGATGCCCTCGCCGCGGCCGGTGAGTCCCAGGCCGTCGGTGGTGGTGCCGGAGACCGACACGGGTGCGCCCAGGATCTCGCCCAGCACCTGCTGCGCCTCGGCCCGGCGCGGGCCGATCTTGGGGCGATTCCCGATTACTTGTACAGCCGCATTGACAATCGTGAAGCCGGCCTCGTCCAGCAGCCGCCGGACTTCCTTCAGCATGGCGGCGCCGGAGACGCCTTCCCACTCCGGTTTCCCGGTGCCGAAGACCGCGCCCACATCGCCCAGACCTGCGGCGGAGAGCAGCGCGTCGCACAGCGCGTGGGCGGCGACATCGCCGTCGGAGTGACCTTCGCAGCCGCTGTCGCCGTCGAACAGCAGGCCCGCCATCCAGCAGGGGCGGCCGGGCTGGATCGGATGCACATCGGAGCCGATGCCCACGCGCATCGAGGCGGGATCGATCACGGCGCAGTCACCGCCTCGCGTGTCCGGTCAAGGGTGCTGACGGTGTCGGCGGTATCACGCTGGGCGGCAAGCGTATTGGCCAAGATCAGATCGAGCGGTGTCGTGATCTTGAAGGCGAGGGTGTCTCCGGGCACGGTGCGCACGATAGCGCCCAGCAGTTCGACCAGGCCCGCGTCATCGGTCGCCTGGGTATCGGTGGCATAGGCCGAGCGCAGGAGTGCGGCGTCGAAGCCTTGCGGCGTCTGGATCGCGCGGAGCGCGGAGCGGTCGGGCGTGCCGGTCACCGCGCCTGCGGCGTCCACCGATTTGATGGTGTCCGAAACGGGCAGCCCCGGCACCACGGCCTGCGCCCCGGCGCGCAGTTCGTCCACCACGCGCGTGATGAGCGAGGGCGGGGTGAGGGCGCGGGCGGCATCGTGGACCAGCACGTAGGTGGCGTCCGGTGCGGCGGCGAGTCCGGCGCGCACGGAATCGGTGCGCTCGGCGCCCCCGGGCACGACGTGCACGGGGGTCGGGGTGTCGGGCAGCAGGGCGCGGGTCTCGGCGACGAGTTCGGCGGGCACCATAACCACAACCTCGTCGACGGACCCGGAGTCGATCAGGCCCTGCACCGCCAATGCGAGCATGGGACTGCCGCCGACGTGGACGAACGCCTTCGGTTTGTTTTCACCGAGGCGAACACCCATGCCGGCGGCAGGAACCAGTGCGACGACACGAGAGTCGCCGGCTGATCTGTTCACGGTCAGGACGCCGCGGCGAGAACCTCGTCCAGCAGGGTCTCGGCCTTCACGTCGTCGGTACCTTCCGCGAGCGCGAGCTCACCGACGAGGATCTGCCGAGCCTTGGCCAGCATGCGCTTCTCACCGGCGGACAGGCCGCGGTCCTGCTCCCGGCGCCACAGGTCACGAACGACCTCGGCCACCTTGTTCACATCGCCGGAGGCGAGCTTCTCGAGGTTGGCCTTGTAGCGGCGAGACCAGTTGGTGGGCTCTTCGGTGTGCGGAGCGCGCAGTACCTGGAAGACTCGATCCAAGCCCTCCTGGCCGACGACGTCGCGGACGCCGACGTATTCCGCGTTCTCAGCGGGAACCCGAACGGTCAGGTCGCCTTGTGCGACCTTCAGGACCAGATACTCCTTTTGTACACCCTTGATGGTGCGGGTTTCGATAGCTTCGATCAGCGCCGCTCCGTGGTGGGGGTAAACGACGGTGTCTCCGACCTTAAAAATCATGTGTCCCGTGCCCCTTTCGATGTTCACAGTTTAACATGCGACTCGGTAACGGCGCGATCAACGGCGCAGGTCAGGGCCACAACGAGGCGGCGGCGGGGGTTGACAGAACGCGATTCGTATGCATCCCGTTGTGCCATAAGGAGTTACAAACGGACGCATATGCGGGAGCGCTTCACGCATACGCGAGTGCGCACCTCCCATAAACGACATTGCATCCGCTGCGAACGCAACGACGCAAACTCGGAATCGATCATGTGGATGTGCGCACTCGATCATCGCGCCCGGACGCGCCCCGTGCGTCCCACCCACAACACCGCCCGCCTGTGTGGCGCGGCGAGACACGGATTACTCTCTTTGACTACTACTCTCCATAGTGGAGTGAGCCCGGTCGACATGGAGGACCCCGTGACTGCCCTGAAAGCCACCACTGCGTCGAAGAAGCGGCGGCGTGCCGTGACCGTTGCCGCACTCGCCGCGGGTGCGGTGCTCGCGCTGTCGGGTTGCGGTGCCGGTCAGATCTCGCAGACCGCGAGCCAGGTCGCGGCGGTCAACGGCAACGCGGCCAACGTCAGCAATATCGCCCTGCGTGACGTGCGCTTCCTGCTGCCGAAGACCGAGGAGTACAACAACGCCAAGGGTGGCAAGGCGGTGCTCGCCTTCAGCGCCGTCAATATGAGCGAGTACAAGACCGACGAGCTGGTCAGCATCACCACCGACCTGGGCCCGGTCAAGATCGCCTCCAAGGTCGAGATCAAGCCGCAGGCCACCGTGGTCGCCGACAAGGCCGAGAGCGCCGCCAAGAAGGACGAGCACGGCGCGGCCGAGGCCGGGCACGACTCGCACGGCGCCACCACCTCCGCGGCCGCCCCCGCGTCGGAGAAGGTCGCCGACCCGGACGCCAAGCCGGTCCTGATCGAGGTCATCGGGCTGACCAAGGACGTCACCCCCGGCCTGACCTACCCGGTCACCTTCAACTTCAAGGACGCCGGCACCGTCGTCGTCAACGTCCCGGTCGACGCCGGCCCGGACCACCCGCGCCCGGAGCCCGTCTCCGCCGAGGGTGAGAAGAAGGGCGGCCACTGAGCCCCGCCCCACAGCCTCGATCGCGCCCCGCTTCGGAAACCGAAGCGGGGCGCGATCTTTTGCCGGGGGCGGGCTGCCCGGACCTGTCGGGGCGGCTGGTTAGGCTGCCCGCGTGGCCAAGGTGAAATCGCTGTATCGCTGTGCCGACTGCCAGCACGAGGTCGCCAAATGGGTGGGCCGGTGCCCGGAGTGCGGGGGCTGGGGGACCATCGAGGAGGTGGCTGCCTCGGCGGCGGCGGTGTCCGTGGGGCGGCGGGCCATGTTGCCGAGCACCGCGGCGGTGCCGATCACGGGGATCGACGCGAACAAGACGTTCGCCCGGTCGACGGGGGTTTCGGAGCTCGATCGAGTGCTCGGCGGCGGGATCATTCCCGGGTCCGTCGTGCTGCTCTCGGGCGAGCCGGGGGTGGGCAAGTCGACGCTCTTGCTCGAGGTGGCGCATCGGTGGGCGCGGGTGCGGGACGAGATCGCGCTGTACGTGACGGCCGAGGAATCGGCGGGGCAGGTGCGCCTGCGGGCGGACCGGACCGGCGCGGTGCACGAAAAGGTGTACCTGGCCGCGGAATCCGATCTGGGGACCATTCTGGGGCACGTGGAGCAGGTGAAACCCACACTGCTGGTGGTGGACTCGGTGCAGACCATGCTGGCCGCCGACGCGGACGGCGTGATCGGCGGCGTCACCCAGGTGCGGTCGGTGACGGCGGCGCTCACCTCGCTGGCCAAGGCGAGCGGTATCGCGGTGCTGCTGGTCGGGCACGTCACCAAGGACGGCGCGGTGGCCGGGCCGCGCACGCTGGAGCATCTGGTGGACGTGGTGCTGCAGTTCGAGGGCGACAAGCATTCCTCGCTGCGCATGGTGCGCGGCATCAAGAACCGTTTCGGCAGTACCGACGAGGTCGGCTGTTTCGAGATGCGCGAGGCCGGCATCCACTGCGTGGACGATCCGTCGGGCCTGTTCCTGCATCACCGGGGCGCGGCCGTGCCGGGCACCGCGGTCACCGTCGCCATGGACGGCAAGCGGCCCATGCTCGGCGAGGTGCAGGGCCTGACCGTCGACACCCAGGCGCCCGCGCCGCGCCGCGCCGTGAGCGGCCTGGACTACAACCGGGTTTCGATGGTGCTGGCCGTGCTGCAGAGCCGTGGCGGCGTCTACGTGGGCAAGCAGGACGTGTACGCGGCCACCGTGGGCGGCATGCGGCTGGTGGAACCGGCGGCGGATCTGGCTGTCGCGCTTGCCATCGCGAGCGCGGGCATGGACCGGGCGCTGCCCAGCGGCATGGTGGTGCTCGGCGAGGTCGGGCTGGCGGGCGAGGTCCGGCAGGTGACCGGGCTGTCGCGGCGGCTGGCCGAGGCCGAGCGGCTGGGGTTCACCGAGGCGCTGGTGCCGCCGGGCGTGGACCGCGCCGGCCGTAGCATGACGCTGCGCGAGGTCGCGGATCTCGGTGCGGCGCTGGCCATCACCGGGCTGCGCGGGCGGCGGCGGGAACGGCCGCGCGAGGAATTGGCCGAATGACGATCGTGGCGGGGGCGAGCCGGAGAGGGCGCGGGTGATGGCGGGACGCTGGATGAACGGGCTGCTCGGTCGTTCGATGCCGGTGCTCGCGAGTGCCGGCGATTCCGCGGCTGGTCAGGAGAATTCGGCGGAAGTGGTCCGGGACGTGATCGCGCGCCTGGTGCCGGGCACGCAATTGCGCGATGGAATCGATCGAATTCTGCGGGCCGGCACCGGTGGTTTGGTGGTGCTCGGATACGACGATCGAGTGGAGCGAATCTGCGACGGCGGATTCGAATTGGATGCCGAATTCGCGCCCACCCGCTTGCGCGAATTATCGAAAATGGATGGTGCGGTGGTGCTTTCCACCGACGGTATGCGGATCGTGCGCGCGAATGTGCATTTGGTGCCCGATCCGGGATTGCCGACGGTGGAATCCGGGACCCGGCACAAAGCCGCCGAACGCACCGCGCTGCAGACCGGATATCCGGTGGTGTCGGTGAGCGGTTCCACCGGATTGGTGACCGTGTACATGCAGGGCGGCCGGCATCTGGTGCAGGATTCGGCGACCATCCTGTCGCGGGCCAATCAGGCCATGGCCACGTTGCAGCGCTACCGTTTCCGGCTCGACGAGCTGACCCGCCGGCTGTCCGCGCTGGAGCTGGAGGACTTCGCGACGCTGCGCGACGTGCTCACCGTCCTGCACTGCCTGGAACTCCTGCGCCGCACCGCGGGCGAGATCGAACAGGATGTCCTGGAGCTCGGCGTGGACGGCCGCCAGCTGGCCCTGCAGCTCACCGAACTGGTCGCCGACACCGAGAACCTGCGCCGCCTGCTGGTGCGCGACTACCTGGTCGCCGAGGCGGCGGGGGAGACCCAGGTGGACCGGGCGCTGGCCCGCCTGGACCGGCTAGACGACGCCGATCTGGTGGAGCTGGCGAATCTGGCTCCGCCCCTTGGCTATCCGGCCACCCCGGAAGCCGTGGAGACCGCGGTCGGGCCGCGCGGTTACCGCCTGCTCGCCCAGATCCCGCGCGTCCCCTTCCGGCGGGTCGAACCCTTGGTCGCCGTGTTCGGTACGCTACGCGCGCTTCTGGAGGCCACTCCGGCCGATCTGGAAGCGGTGGAGGGCATGAATCCCGTACTGGCGCGCCGCATTCGTGAGGGTGTGGCCCGGCTCGGCGACCACCGCCACCCGTGAGCCGAGCCGGAACGACGAAGGCGGACCGTTCCGTACGCGAACGCGACAGCTGATTTCGGGACGACCGGGGTAACTCATCGGGTACGCCCAGAATCGGTTCGGCTCCGAACCGCCGCCCCGCATGCCAACTGGCGACGGCTCTCAGCCGTGCGCCGAAGTCGCGGGGAGGCGGAACAGTTCAGGCGATATTGAAAGGTTCCGGGGAGCTGCGTACCGAACCCAGCTGTGCCACAACGGTGTACGGCCCCGGCGACACGGCGACGCGCTCGCCCGCGCAGCCCGGCGCGGAGGTGGCCCCGGACCAGGTGACGGTGAAGGCGGCCTGCTGGCCCGGATTGAGGGTGCGCACGTCGGGCGTGCCGTCCGGGTAGCAGTCGGTGGAGGCCCACAGCTTGCGCTGCCCGTCCAGCGACTGCACCGACACCAGCTGCAGCCCCGAACCCATGTCCCGCTCGCAGGCGCTGCTGGAGATATTGGTGATGACGATGCCGAACACCGGCTGCTCACCGGTCTTGTAGGTCGGCTGCCCGACATTCACCTTCACGGCCAGCGACTGGTCCGGGCACTGCCCGGAGGCCGCGGGCGCCGCGCTGGCGCCGCTGCCGCTGGGCTTGGGCGCGCTCGACTCCGGTGCGCCGGAGGAGCTTCCGGCGGGCTTGTTGGTCGCGCCCGCGGACGTGGTGGTCTTGCCGTCGGCCTTGGCGTCGTCGCCACCGCCGCCGCGCAGCAGTGCGAAAGCCACCCAGATCACTATCGCGAGGGCGACCACCAGTGCGCCGATCGCGAGTGCGCGACGACGCCAGTAGATTTCCGGCGGCAGCGGTCCATTCGGTTCCAGCACGCTGACAACGGTAAGGGCACCGTCGGACGCATCCCCGGCAGGGTCTCGGCGTGTCGGAGGTGAAACGGCCTACGCGACAGGTACATTTCCGCGCCCGGCGGCGGCGTGGCGGGCCCCGGAAAGACGAAACACCTTGCGGCGCGGTCGGTATCGTCCGCGAGCTCCGCAAGGTGTCCGTTTGGTCCGGTGCTACACGACCTCGCCGATATTGCCGATCACGCGGTGCAGCTTGATCTGGCCCTCGCCCAGGTTGTAGGTGACGCAGGCGATGGCGCACTCGCCGGTGGCCACCCGCTGCGAGATGATCATCGAACGCTGCATGAGCAGGCGCGCGGTCTCCTCCACGTGGCGCGCTTCCAGCTCGTCGACCTCGCTCAGGCCCTCGCGCCGCCCGATCAGGATGGACGGCGTCACCCGCTCCACCACGCTGCGAATGAACCCGCCCGGCACATTGCCGTGGTCGAGCGCGTCGATGGTGGCGCGCACGGCCCCGCAGCTGTCGTGACCGAGCACCACGATGAGCGGCACGTTCAGCACCTGCACGCCGTACTCGATGGAGCCGAGCACCGAACTGTCCACCACGTGACCGGCGGTGCGGACCACGAACATATCGCCGAGGCCCTGATCGAAGATGATCTCGGCGGCCACGCGCGAGTCGCCGCAGCCGAACAGAATGGCCTGCGGTTGCTGTCCGGAAACGAGCTTGGCGCGATCGGCGGCCCCCTGGCTAGGGTGCTGCAACGCGCCGTTGACGAAGCGCTCATTCCCTTCACGCAGGGATTTCCAGGCGCTGATCGGGTTGGAATGCGGCATGTGTCCCATTTTCCATACGTCGTCGGTTACCGGCGAGTCTGCGAAGTTACGGTCGGGCAAAGAGGGACCGACCACCTCACACGGCCCCCGGTGAGACGGTGGATTCACCGATTCGTCCCGGATGGCCGATTGCCGCGTGCCCGGGTGCGGGCGGGCGGGAATGCTGTCGTGCGCCATGGATACCATCGCTGGCGTGAGCTCGTGGGGGAATCCCGGCTCCGGTTGCCGGCAGGAGGTCTTCGTGGACAGCGACGTGCTCATCGACTGGTACGGCGAAACCGCCCGTGATCTGCCCTGGCGGCGGCCGGAGGTGACGGCGTGGCAGATCTTGATGAGCGAGATCATGCTCCAGCAGACCCCGGTGGTTCGAGTGGAACCGATTTGGCGGGAATGGGTAGCGCGCTGGCCCGTGCCCTCGGCCATGGCCGCCGAATCCCAAGGCGAGGTGCTGCGGGCCTGGGGCAAACTCGGCTATCCGCGCCGCGCGCTGCGGCTGCACGAATGCGCCCAGGTGCTCGCACGTGATCACGGTGATGAGGTGCCGACCGACGTGGATGTCTTGCTGAGCCTGCCCGGCATCGGCGCGTACACCGCTCGCGCGGTGGCCTGTTTCGCCTACGGCCAGCGAGTCCCCGTGGTGGACACCAATGTTCGCCGCGTCGTCGCCCGCGCCGTGCACGGCCGCGCCGAAGCGGGCAATCCGGCCGCGCGCGACCTCGCCGAAACCGAAGCGCTGCTGCCCGCCGAGGTGGATCGCGCGGCCGTCTTCTCCGCCGCCTTGATGGAGCTCGGCGCGACCGTCTGCACCGCCCGCACCCCGGATTGCGCCCGATGCCCATTGCCTTCGTGCGCTTGGGTTTCCGCGGGCCGCCCGGCGTCCGACGTGGTCCGCCGCGTCCAGAAGTACGAGGGCACCGATCGCCAGGCCCGAGGCCGCCTCATGGATGTGCTCCGCGCCGCCACCGGCCCCGTCGAACGAGTCCGCTTGGACCTGGCCTGGACTCGCGATCCGGGCCAGCGTGACCGCGCCCTCGACTCGCTGTTGGTCGACGGCCTGATCGAGCAGACCGCCGACGGCCTGTTCGCCCTGGCGGGCGAAGCCTGAAATGCGCGCACCCCTCCCCACACGGGACGAGGGGGCGTCACGCGGGAAGGGGTGCGGCGGGGCACCATCTGCCGCCCCTCATGCGGCAGATGGCAGCCCCACGCTCTTCCGGGGTCGTGCCGCATCCGGCTGGGCGGCTCAGCTGCGCCGGATGGGTGGAAGAGCGTGAGGTCAGGCGGGAACGAGCGCGCGGCGGCGGGCTCGCGTCCGGGAGCCGACGACGCGGCAGACGAGATAGATGGTGAACGAGATGCCGGTGACGAAGGTGGATACCGGCACGCCGGGCGCGAGCGAGAGCAGAATGCCGCCCACCGCCGCGGTTTCGGCGAACACGATGGCCAGGATCGCCGCGCGCGCCGGGCTGGCGGTGAGCTGTGCCGCCGCGGCCGCCGGGGTGATCAGCAGGGAGAGCACCAGCAGCGCGCCGACGATCTGCACGCCGAACGCCGCCGTGATGCCGAGCAGCACCGCGAACACGATGGACAGCGCGCGCACCGGAACACCCCGCGCCACCGCCACTTCCGGATCGGTGCTGGCGAACAGCAGCGGCCGGTAGATGGCCGCCAGCACGATCAGCACCCCGGCGGTGCAGGTCGCCAGCAGGGTGAGCCCGCTGTTGCCGACGCTCACCACCTGGCCGGTGAGCAGCGAGAACTTGGAGCCCGCGCGTTCCGGGCCGAGCCACAGGAACAGCACCGACAGGCCGAGGCCGAACGAGAGCACCACCGCGATCACCGAATCGCGTTCGCGGGCACGGGAACCCAGCACGCCGAACAGGACGGCCGCCACCACCGAGCCGATGATCGCGCCCAGGCCGACGCCGATGCCGGCGAGCAGCGCCGCCGCCGCGCCGGTGAGCGAGAGCTCGCTGGTGCCGTGTACCGCGAACGACATCTGCCGGCTGATGATCAGCGGGCCGATCGCCCCGGCCAGCAGGCCGAGCAGCGCCGCCGCCAGCACCGCCTGCTGTACGAAGTCGTAGGACAGCAGGTGCCCGGTGGTGGAGAAGTCGAACATCTTCGAGAAGACGCCGGAGAGTTTGTCGATCATGCCTTGTCCTCGTGGCAGTTCGGATCCTCGCCGTGGCAGTGCCCGGCCGAGCCGAGCGCGTCCATGCTGTCGCCGGTGCCGACCACGACCAGCCGCCCGCGCACGCGCAGTACGTCGACCTGGGTGCGGTAGAGCTCGGAGAGCACCTCGGAGGTCATCACCTCGTCCGGT
Source organism: Nocardia yamanashiensis NBRC 100130 (assembly GCF_001613325.1). Taxonomy (GTDB): domain Bacteria; phylum Actinomycetota; class Actinomycetes; order Mycobacteriales; family Mycobacteriaceae; genus Nocardia; species Nocardia yamanashiensis. The sequence goes on from NZ_BDCD01000022.1 coordinate 188,657, forward strand.
GTGCCGATCCGGAATTTGCCGTCGACCAGGTACAGCACCCGATCCACCAGCGGCAGAATGGGATTCAGTTCGTGGGTGACGAACAGGACGGCCGTGTCGTGGCTGCGCCGGCGCTTGTCGATCAGCTCCGACACCAGCCGCTGATTGGCCATGTCGAGCGACAGCAGCGGCTCGTCGCACAGCAGCACCCGCGGATCCCCGACCAGCGCCTGCGCCACCCGTAGCCGCTGTTGTTCGCCACCGGAGAGCACATCCAGCGGCGCGTACGCGAACCGCTCCGCCCCGACGTCCGAGATGGCCTGCGCCACTTTGGCTTTGCGTTCCTTGCGGCCGCGCAGCCCGAATCCCCACCGATGCCCGTCCACGCCGAGCCCGACCAGATCGACGCCGCGCAATTGCGCCCCGCCGTCGATGGTCTTCTGCTGCGGCACATACCCGATATCCGGATTCCCGGTGTGCGCCGCGGAGCCCGCGATCTCCACGGTCCCCGCCGACAACTTCACCTGCCCGAGCAGCATTTTCAGCATCGACGTCTTGCCGGACCCGTTCGGCCCCAGCACCGCGATGAACTCGCCCGGCCGCACCTCGAGATCCAGGTCCTGCCACAGCGTGCGCTCCCCGAACGCCAGCCGCGCCCCGGTCAGCCGAACCGCGGGAATCGCGGCTCCCGCGGCGGGCGTGCGGATTTCGGCGACGGGCGGAGTCGTGTCGGAGGGGCTCACGGATTCGGTTGCGGGCGTTGCGTCTTCGTCTGCCGCTACGTCGGGGCGGGCGAGCGGCGGTGATACAGCGTGGTGCGCGTTCATGGCGGTGCTCCCGGTGGGGGTTGCGGTCCGGGTGGGGGTCGTGGCTGTCGAACCGGTTCCGGGAGCAGGGAATTCCCCGTACGCCGAGTGGGCGTCCGGGGAATTCCGCCGGGACCGGGATGCGGTCGCGGCGATGTCCTCGCTGAGCGGAACGGTGGGCATGGCGCGGGCCTAGCCGAGCGCCTTGGCCAGGGACTGGGCGTTGGCGGTCATCCACTGCACGTAGTTCTGGCCCTCGGGCAGGGTTTCGGTGACCTCGACGACGGCGACGCCGGCTTTGTCGGCGGTGGCGCGCAGGTCCTTGGTGGCCTTGTCCTCGGTCTGGATGTTGTAGACGAGGGCGCGAACCTGCTTGCCGTTCAACAGGTCTCGCACGACGGCGACATCCGCGGGGGACGGGTCGGTGCCCTGTTCGACGGCTTCCTGGAAGGAATGCGGGGTGCGGTCGTCGGCCTTGGCGTCCACGAGCAGGTAGTAGGCCAGCGGTTCGGTCTGCAGGACCGGCTGGTTCGGATGCTCGGCGGCGATCTTTGCGGTAATGGCCTCGATACCGGCCAGCTGGGTGACGAAGGCGGTGGCGCGATCGGCGTAGCCCTGCTTGTGGTCCGGGTCGAGTTCGCCGAGAGCGTCGGCGATCTGCTCGGCCACGTGGCCGACGGTGTGCGGGTCGTACCAGACGTGCTCGTTGGTATCGCCGTGGTTGTGGCCCGCGGTCTCGGTCGGCTGCGACTTCGCGGCCTCGGCGTGCTCGTCGTGGCCGGTGGCGATCTCGAAGGCGTTGACGGTCTTCTTGTTCTTGCCGCTGATGGCCTTGTCGATGAACTCGTCGTAGCCGCCGCCGTTGTAGACGACCAGCGAGGCATCCTGGATCTTGGTGGCTTCCAGCGGGCTGACCTCGTGCGAGTGCGGGTCGGCGCTGGGATCGGAGATCAGGGACTCGACCTTGGCATCGGAGCCGGCGACGGTCTTGGCGATATCGCCCCACACATTGGTGGAGGCCAGCACGGTGAGCTGATCGGAAGCGTTTTTCGAGCTCCCGCAAGCGGTCAGGGTTGCCACTGCGGCGAGCCCTGCGGCGAAGAACGCGAATCCTCGGGCAAATCTCTTGTTCACGCGGTAACTCCTGGAACCTGACGCTTAACTAAAACGAAAACGATTGCCATTAAAATGTAGCGCAAGTGTCCAGCAGGGCAGTAATCCGACCGCCCGGTTGTGGTGGGGGACACGTGGGTGGCACCCCGCCCCCGAAACGCGGACGGCCCCCGCGAACGTCAGTTCGCGGGGGCCATCTCTCTCAGGTCCGGTGGACCTACGTGGTCAGTGCGGCGACCGGCTGGCTCAGCAGCTGCGCGCAGCGCAGCAGGCCGAGGTGGCTGTACGCCTGCGGGTGGTTGCCCAGGGACCGTTCGGCGACGGGGTCGTACTCCTCGGAGAGGAGACCGGTCGGACCCGCCACATCGACCAGCTGGGCGAAGAGCGCTTCCGCGTCCTCGCGCTTGCCGATGAGCAGATACGCCTCGACCAGCCACGCGGCGCACAGGTGGAAGCCACCTTCGCCGCCGGGCAGGCCGTCGTCGTGGTGGTAGCGGTAGACGGTGGAACCGCTGCGGAGTTCGGCTTCGGTCGCGACGACGGTGGCCGCGAAGCGGGGGTCGGAGGGGTCGATCAGACCGCTCAGGCCGATGTGCAGGGTGGCCGCGTCGAGGTCGGTGCCCTCGTAGGCGGCGGTGTAGGACTGCACTTCCTCGTTCCAGCCCTCGGACTTCACCTCGTCGGCGATGGTGTCGCGCAGGGCTTCCCAGTCCAGATCGGCGGGACGGCCGAACTGCCGGGCGAGGGTGAGGGCACGGTCTACGGTGAGCCAGCCCATCACCTTGGAGTACACGTGATGCCGCGGATTGCCGCGGATCTCCCAGATGCCGTGGTCAGGTTCGCGCCAGCGGCGCTGCACCGCGGAAACCATGGCGTGCACCAATTCCCAATCGGCGTCGGGCAGCGCCTTGGCCGGATCGGTGATGCCCTTGCGCTCGCGCGCGTGGGCCAGCTGCGAGATCAGGTCCACGATGGGACCGAAAACATCCAGCTGCACCTGCATGTTCGCCGCGTTGCCGACGCGCACCGGCCGCGATCCGGCATAGCCGGGCAGCTGGTCGATGACGGCCTCGGGCGGCAGGGTCTCGCCGTAGAGCGTGTAGAGCGGGTGCAGCCGTTCGGGTCCCGGCAGGGTCTCCAGCACCCGGTGCACCCAGGCCAGCAGTTCCTCGGCCTCGCCGACCGAGCCCAGCGAGACCAGCGCGGACGCCGTCAGCGAGGCATCGCGCAGCCAGCAGTAGCGGTAGTCCCAGTTGCGCACGCCGCCGATGTCCTCGGGCAGCGAGGTGGTGGCCGCCGCCAGGATGGAACCGGACGGTGCGTGCACCAGCCCGCGCAGGGTGAGCGCGGACCGCTTCATGAGATCGGGCTTGAGCGGCGGCAGTTCCAGCGTGCCGACCCATTCCGACCAGTACCGCTCGGCTTCCCGCCGCCGGTCCGCCTCGGGGGTCATGGCGGGGGCGAGATCGGAGGTGCCGCAGCGCATTTCGAGCACGATCGGGCCCTGTGCGGGATCGACCACGGCCCGCGCGGTGTGATGGTTGCCCTCGTCGAGGATCTCCCACTCCACGCCGGGGGAGCGCAGCACGATCGGATCGTTGGTGCCCTGCACCTTCAGCCCGCCGGCCGCGTGCACGATGCGCACCGGCACCTGACCGAATTCCGGTCGCGGCGCGAAGGTGATGACCGCCTTGGCGTCACCGGTGATGACGCGGGTCAGGTCGGTGCGCTCGGGGACGACATCGTGCGGCAGGTAGTCCACCACCTGCAAACTGGACCAACGGGTTTCGACGGTCATGGTGCCGTCGACGTACCGCTGCGACAGCGGCAGGCCCGCGCGCTCCGGCTGGATGGTGAAGTGGCCCGCGCCCGGCCCGCCGAGCAGGTGCGCGAACACCGCCGCCGAATCGGGTTCGGGATGGCACAGCCAGGTGATGGTGCCGTCCGGGGTGACAAGGGCTTTGGAGCGCGGGCTGGCCAGCATGGTCAGCCGCTCGATTCGAGGGGCGCTGGCACCTGCCAACCATGTGCGGCGTTCCTCGAGCAGGAACGCCAGCGCCTTCGACACCTCCTCGGTGCTGGCGACTCGGTACTTGGCGAGGCTTTCCCCGTCGCCCACCTTGATGCCGACATCGGGCCCGGAGAGCCGTTTGAAGGCCTTCTCGTCGGTGACGTCGTCACCGATGAACACCGCCGCCGAAGCGCCCTGCTGATGCCGGACGATGTCGAGGGCCGCGCCCTTGTCGGTCTCGACGACCGCGAGTTCGATGACTTCCTTGCCCTCGGTGATCTGCACGCCCACCCAGCTGGCGGGGCCCTGCCGGACCTGAACCAGTGCGCGGCGGCCGATTTCGGGGCTGGCATTGCGGACGTGCAATGCCACGGAGGCGGGTTTGATCTCGACCGTCGCGCCGGGATTGTCCTGCGCGATCTGGGTGAGGGTCGAGGTGACCTCTTGCAGTAGTTGTTTGGCGTCGTTGTCGATGGCGTGCACGAAGCCGACATCGAATTCGGAACCGTGGCTGCCGATGAGTTGGACCTCGACGGGCAGCCGGGACAGGGCCGCGAGATCTCGCAGGGCACGCCCGGAGATGACGGCGGCGGTGGTGCCGGTGAGGGAAGCCAGGGCGCGCAGGGCGCTGACGGATTCCCTATGGGGATAGGCCTTCGCGGGGTCGGAGACGATGGGCGCGATCGTCCCGTCGTAGTCCGAAGCGACCAGCAGCCGTGGCACGCGGGCGATGGCCGCCAACGCACGGCGAAGTTCGAGTGGCAAATCCTGTGCGCTCACGCATCCAACCTAATGATCGGAGGAGATTTTTCAGGGCGCGAGTGATGCTACTGGGTACTGGTTTCCCCTTCGTATGTGTGGTGATACATAGCGTTTACAAGACACTTGCGTCTCGTTCACCGATTGTCCGGTTCCGCTGTGCGAACCCCCCTTGACCAGTCACGTTGTAGCAACAACGAAAAGGCCCGCCCACTCTCCGGCAGTGGACGGACCTTCGTCACACCCGGCGAACGCCCGCCGGGCGTTCGCGCGGTACTACTTCTTGCTGTCTCCGATGAGGAGGTCGACGGTGAGCTCGAGGCGCTCGGTGACGTCGGTGGCGGAGGCGCGGCGGGTGAGCCAGGCGACCAGGTTGGAGAGCCAGACGTCGGAGATGACGCGGGCGATGGCGAGCTGGCGCTCGGTGGGGTTCTCGTCGGCGAGGGCGCGGGCGAAGAACCGGTCCATGACCTTGCCCACCCGGTCCACTTCGGCCGCGGCCGAGGCGTCGGCGAACATGAACGCGCGGGTCATGGCCTCGGTGAGCAGGGGGTCGCGCTGCATGGCGCGGGTGACCTGGGTGAGCAGCAGGTGCATGCGCTCCTGCGCGGTGGCGCCGGCCAGCGGCTTGCGGCGGCCCTCGAAGGTCTCGAATTCCCGGGCCAGGGCCGACACCAGCAGGTGCACCTTGGACGGGAAGTACCGGTAGAGCGTGCCGACGGCGACATCGGCGCGTTCGGCGACGGCCCGCATCTGCACCGCGTCGTAGCCGCCCTTGGAGGCGAGCGCGAGGGTGGCGTCGAGAATGCGTTTGCGCCGGTCGCGCTGCGCGGCCGAGCTGAGGTCCTCCTCGCTGAGCGTGGTCACGGGCGCGGTGCGCGCGGCGGCCACCTGATCGGCTGCTGCTTGCGATCGGGAGGGACTGGCCATCGGTTGAAAGTCCTTTCCTGCACGAATCGTTCGGTCATCTCACCCAGTCGTCCGGTGGCGGTGGGCTACGAGTTCGTACCGCGACCTGACGGCGCTTGACTTCCGCCCGGCCTGAACATTAGAACATGTTCTAGGAGCGGAAGTCACCCCGGAAAGGCGGTATGGAGTGTGACCATAGCCACCACTGACGAGCATAAAGCCGTTCAGGAGTCGATGCGCGGATGGGCCGCGGCGGTGCGTCCAATTGCAACAATGCGAACCGGAGCACCGGAATATTGGCGCGAATATTGGTCGCGCCTGGCCGAACTCGGAATTTTCCGGGTCGCGGTCCCGGAGGAGAACGGCGGAGCTGGTGGTTCCGTCGGGGATCTGGCTGTCCTGGTGGAGCAGGCGGCGCATGATCTGGTCGGCGGTCCCGTGCTCTCGACGGCATTGGCTGGTCTCGTTGCCGGCGAGATGCTCGACGAGGATACGCCGTGCGGCGTGGCTCTCGGGGGCGAAATCGCAATATCCGCCGGGGAATCCGGTGTGATCTTGTCCGGTGAATGGGACTCGGTCCTGGGCGCTGCCCCGGGCACCGCCGTCCTGCTCCCGATCGTCGATGGCGACCGGTCGCTCTGGTGTCTGGTCGACGCCGACGCCGCCGGTCTGCGCATCGAGCCCCTCGACGCCATCGACCGCAGCACCCCGCTGGCCAAGGTCAGCTGCTCGGATGTTGCTGTCGCGCCGGAGAAGATCTTCCAGCCGCAGCAGAGCGTGCTGGATCTGGCCGCCGTGCTGGTTGCCGCCGAGGCCGCCGGCCTCGCGGGCTGGTGCCTGGAGACCGCCGTCGAATACGCCAAGGTGCGTGAGCAATTCGGCAAGAAAATCGGCGAATTCCAAGCGGTGAAACACATTTGCGCCTGGATGCTGTGCCGGGCCGAGCAGATTCGCGCGGTCGCCGCCGATGCCGCGCACGCCGTCGACACCGGTAGCCCGGAACTGCCGCTGGCCGCCGCCATTTCCCTGGTGGTCGCGCTCGATGCCGCCGTCGAGACCGCCAAGGACTGCATTCAGGTGCTCGGTGGAATCGGTTTCACCTGGGAGCACGACGCTCACCTGTACCTGCGCAAGGCCACCGCCATCCGCCAGTTGCTGGGCGGCAGCGCCCGCTGGCGGGCCCGGGTCGCGGAACTGACCCTGGCGGGCCAGCGGCGCACCGTGGGCCTGGCCCTGGGCGACGGCGAGGGCGAAGCCGATTGGGACACCGTCGGTTTGGATGCCGGTGAAGCGGCCGTACTGGCCGCCGATCTCGCCAAGATCGCCGCCCTGCCGCCCGAGCAGCAGCGCGTCGCGCTGGCCGAATCCGGTCTGCTGGCCTCGCACTGGCCCAAGCCGTACGGCCGGGGCGCGGGCCCGATCCTGCGCACCTTCCTCGACGATCAGGTTCGCAAGGCCGGTATCGAACTGCCCGAGCTGGCCATTGCCAACTGGGCGATTCCGACCCTGCTGCAATGGGGTTCGCCCGAGCAGATCGAGCGCTACGCGCTGCCGACGCTGACCGGTGACGTGCTCTGGTGCCAGCTGTTCTCCGAGCCGGGCGCGGGTTCCGATCTCGCGGCCCTGCGCACCACGGCGACCCGGGTCGAGGGCGGCTGGAAGCTCCAGGGCCAGAAGGTCTGGACCTCGCTGGCCGACAAGGCGACCTGGGGCATCTGCCTGGCGCGCACCGACGGTGACGCCCCGAAGCACAAGGGCATCTCCTACTTCCTGGTGGATATGAAGTCCGCCGGGATCGATATCCGCCCGCTGGTGGAGATCACCGGCGAGGCGCGCTTCAACGAGGTCTTCCTGGACGATGTCTTCGTCCCGGACGATTGCTTGGTCGGTCAGCTCGGCAATGGGTGGAAGATCGCCCGTTCCACGCTGTCGGCGGAGCGGGTCGCCATGGGCGGCAAGGGAATCGGCGACGAGCTGGAGGCCATGATCGCCGCCGCTCCGAAGTCCGGTCCCGGCGCCGAACGGGTGGCGGACCGACTCGGAGGACTCATCTCCGAATCAGTCGCTGGAACTTTGCTGGAAGCTCGTGCCGCGCAGAAGCTGCTGTCCGGTGGAGATCCTGGACCGCAGTCCAGCGTGCGCAAGCTGGTCGGTGTCAGACACCGCCAGGCGGTCGCCGAATTTGCGGTCGAATTGTCCGGTGCGGCGGGTGCTCTCGAGACCGATGTGGTGAAAGAATTCCTGCTCACACGCTGTTTGTCGATTGCCGGCGGTACCGAGCAGATTCTGTTGACCGTTGCCGGTGAACGGATCCTCGGACTGCCTCGCGAGTCGCACGGCTAGCCCACCCTTCAACCGGGAGTATGGAATTGGACTTCACGCGGGACGAGAGCCAGGATGCTGTCGCCGAGGTTGTCGTAAGTTTGCTGGAGCACGATAGCGCGCGCGATATCAAGCTCTGGCCGGTCATTGCCGAGTCCGGACTGCTGGCGCTGCCGCTGCCCGAACGCTTCGGCGGCGACGAGATGGGGCTGCTGGAGGTGTCGACGCTGCTCACCGAGCTGGCCACCGATGCCGTGCAGACCCCGGCGCTGAGCACCCTGGGCTTCGGCGTGCTGCCCTTGCTGGCCATCGGGGTGCCGGATGCGCTGGCGGAGAAGGTGTTTCCGGCCGTCGCGCAGGGTGCGGTGCTGACCGCCGCCCTGCACGAGACCGGCTCGCCGTTCACCGTGAAGCCCGAGACCACGGCCACGCCGGACGGCGTCACCGTGCGCATCACCGGTCGCAAGGTGGCGGTGCCGTACGCGGACACCGCGCGCTGGCTGCTGGTGCCCACCGACAGCGGTATCGCCGTGGTGGACGGTGACGCCCCCGGCATCACCAAGACCGCGAGCCCCACTTCCGATGGCGTGCCGGAGTTCTCGGTGGCCTTCGACGGGGTGCAGATCCCGGCCGAGCAATTGCTGCCCGGCGGGCTGACCGAACTGCACCGCTTCGCGCTGGCGAGCATCGGCTCGGTGGCCGACGGCCTGCTCAAGGGCGTCATCGCGCTGACCGCCGAACACGTCCGCACCCGGCAGCAGTTCGGCCGCGCGCTGGCCGAATTCCAGGCTGTCGCACAGCAGATCGCCGATGTCTACGTGGTCTCGCGGACGCTGCACGCCGCGAACACCTCGGCCAACTGGGCGCTCGCGCAGGACGACGACTCCGCCGAACACCTGGACCGCATCGACGACGATCTGGACGTGCTGGCCTATACGGTGGCCTCCGAGCTGCCCGCGGCCATGCAGAAGTGCCATCACCTGCACGGTGGTCTCGGCGTCGATATGACCCACCCGTTGCACCGCTACTACTCACAGGCCAAGGACATCGCGCGCTGGCTCGGCGGCGAATCGTTCCGGCTGGATCGCTTGGGAGCCAGATGTTCATCGAACTGACCGCGGAACAGCGGCAGCTGCGCGACGAATTGCGTTCGTACTTCACCGGTCTCGTGACTCCCGAAGAGGAGGCCGAGATGCTGGTGAACCGCCACGGCGATGCCTATCGCGCGGTGGTGAAGCGGATGGGCGCGGACGGCAAGCTCGGCCTCGGCTGGCCCGTCGAATACGGCGGGCAGGGTTTCGGCCCGCTGGAACAGCAGATCTTCTACAACGAGGCCGTGCGCGCGGACGTGCCGGTGCCGCTGGTCACCCTGCTGACCGTCGGCCCGGCGCTGCAGAGTTTCGGCACGCCGGAGCAGAAGCAGAAGTTCCTGCCCGGAATCCTCACCGGTGACGTGCATTTCGCCATCGGGTATTCGGAGCCGGACGCGGGTACCGACCTGGCCGCGTTGCGCACCAGCGCGGTCAAGGACGCAAACGGCGACTGGATCGTCAACGGGCAGAAGATCTTCACCACCGGTGCGCACGAGGCCGATTACATCTGGCTGGCGGTGCGCACCGGGACGGTGGAGTCCCGGCACAAGGGCATCACGATCCTGATCGTCGATACCAAGGATCCGGGCTACTCCTGGACGCCGATCATCACCGCCGACGGCGCGCATCACACCAATGCCACCTACTTCGACAATGTGCGCGTGCCCGCGAACATGATCGTCGGGGAGGAGAACGGCGGCTGGAAGCTCATCACCACCCAGCTCAATCACGAGCGCGTCAGCCTCGGCCCGTCGGGCAAGATCGAGCAGCTCTACGAGCGGGTGCGGGAATGGGCGCAGAAGCAGGGCGTGCTGGGTGAGCAGGAAGTGCGCCGCTCGCTGGGCCGCCTGCACGCCATGGTGCGGCTGAACGAACTGCTGAACTGGCAGGTGGCGTCCAATATGGAACGCCCCGACGCGAATCCGGCCGATGTCATCTCCGATGCCTCCGCCACCAAGGTGTTCTCCACCGAGGCGCTGCAGGAGGCCGGCCGCCTCGCCGAGGAGATCGTGGGCCGCTACGGCGATCCCGCCGAGCCCGCCACCGCGGACCTGCTGGTGTGGCTGGACCGCCGCACCAAGCAGAACCTGGTGGTCACCTTCGGCGGCGGCGTCAACGAGATCATGCGCGAGCTGATCGCCCAGATGGGCCTGCGGCTGCCCCGCGTGCCGCGATAGGAGTTTCAGCGTGACAACGAGTTTCACGGCCGACGAGATCCGCGCGGGCCTGGAGAAGATCAAGGCCGACGGTGAGTCCGCGCCGCGCGCGGGGCGGGATCCGATCAATCAGCCCATGATCAACAACTGGGTCGAGGCGCTCGGCGACGCCAACCCGATCTACGTGGACGAGGCCGCCGCCAAGGCGGCCGGGCATCCCGGGATCGTGGCCCCGCCCGCCATGGCGCAGGTGTGGACCATGCTGGGACTGGGCGGCGTGCGCGCCGACGACGACCCGATGACCCGCACCAACGAGCTGTTCGACGCGGCCGGGTTCACCTCGGTCGTGGCCACCAACTGCGATCAGGTCTACCACCGGTACCTGGAGCTGGGCGAGCAGGTGACGGTGCGCACCAGCATCGGCGACATCGTGGGGCCCAAGAAGACCGGGCTCGGCGACGGGTGGTTCACCACCTACCTCACCAACTGGTACGTCGGCGACGAGCTCGTCACCGAGATGAAGTTCCGGATGCTTAAGTTCGCGCCCGGGACCGGAAAGACGGCCGCCCCGAAGGAATCCGGCGAGGTTTCGGCGGAGGATCTGGCCAAGCGGGTGCGGCCCACGGTCTCCAAGGACACCGAATTCTTCTGGGAGGGCACCAAGCTCGGGGAGCTGCGCATCCAGCAGCGCCCCGACGGTTCGCTCCAGCATCCGCCGGTGCCGGCGCTGTGGAAGGACCACACGGAGCAGACCGACTACGTCGTGGCGTCCGGCCGCGGCACCGTGTTCAGCTTCGTGGTGCACCACGCGCCCAAGGTGCCGGGACGGCAGCTGCCGTACGTGATCGCCCTGGTCGAGCTGGAAGAAGGCGTGCGCATGCTCGGTGAGCTGACCGGCATCGACGCGTCCGAGGTCGAGATCGGACTGCCGGTCGAGGCCGCGTTCCTGAAGATCGACGACGACAACACCGTGCCCTACTGGAAGGCTGTCCGATGACATCCACCATCGAACCGGCCACCGTCGCCGTCGGAACGGTATTGCCGGAGTTGGCGATTCACGCCGACCCCACGTTCATCATTGCCACCGCGCTGGCGACGCGGGATTTCCAGGACGTGCACCACGACCGGGACAAGGCGGTCGCGCGCGGGTCCAAGGACATCTTCGTCAATATCCTCACCGACACCGGTCTGGTGCAGCGCTTCGTCACCGACTGGGCCGGTCCGGCCGCGCGGGTGAAGTCCATCTCGCTGCGCCTGGGCGTGCCGCTGTACGCCGGTGACACGCTGACGCTGTCCGGCACCGTGACCGAGATCGCGGGATCCGACGTCACCATCCAGGTCACCGGCAGCGACAGCCTCGGTGATCACATCGTGGCGAAAGCCGTTATCTCTCTTCAGGAGGCCCAGCAGTGACGGGCACCAGCCGCCGGACCGCGATCGTCGGCATCGGCGCGACGGATTTCTCCAAGGACTCCGGTCGCAGTGAACTGCGCCTGGCCGCCGAGGCGGTCACCGCGGCGCTCGCCGACGCGGGCCTGACGCCCGCCGACGTGGACGGCCTGACGACCTTCACCATGGACACCAACACCCAGGCCGCCGTGGCCCGGGCCAGCGGTATCCCGAGCCTGAAGTTCTTCTCCAACATCCCGTTCGGCGGCGGCGCGGCCGCCGCCACCGTGCAGCACGCCGCGCTCGCGGTGGCCTCGGGCGTCGCGGATGTCGTTGTCGCGTACCGGGCTTTCAACGAGCGCTCCGGAAATCGGTTCGGGCAGTTCGCGACTCACCTCGCGACCGGCAACCCGAGCTCCTCGGGCGTCGACAACGCCTTCTCCTACACGCACGGCCTGGGCACCCCGGCCGCGCAGGTGGCGATGGTGGCGCGGCGCTACATGCACGTATACGGCGCGCGCAGTGAGGATTTCGGCCGCATCGCGGTCGCCGATCGCAAGCACGCCGCCGTGAACCCGGCCGCGCACTTCTACGGCAAGCCGATCACCCTGGAAGAGCACCAGGCCTCGCGCTGGATCGCGGAGCCGCTGCACCTGCTGGATTGCTGCCAGGAGACCGACGGCGGCGTGGCCATCGTCATCACCAGTGCCGAGCGGGCCAAGGATCTGCCCAACAAGCCGGCGCTGATCGCCGGGGCCGCACAGGGTTCCGGAGCCGATCAGTACGTCATGACCAGCTACTACCGCGATGCCATGACCGGCCTGCCGGAAATGGGCCTGGTCGGCGATCAGCTGTGGGCGCAGAGCGGGCTGACCCCGGCCGATATGCAGGCCGCCATCCTGTACGACCACTTCACGCCCTTCGTGCTCATGCAGCTCGAGGAGCTCGGGTTCTGCGGCCGCGGCGAGGCCAAGGACTTCATCAAGGACGGGGCCATCGAGATCGGCGGCAAGCTGCCGTTGAACACGCACGGCGGTCAGCTGGGCGAGGCGTACATCCACGGCATGAACGGCATCGCCGAGGGCGTGCGCCAGATTCGCGGCACCTCGGTGAATCAGGTCGAGGGCCTGGAGAACATCGTGGTCACGGCCGGTACCGGCGTGCCCACCTCCGGTCTGGTGCTGACCTCGAACTAGCTTCGCCCGCAGGGTGATTCGCAGACACCCCGGAGCGCTCCGGACGGCGCTCGGGGGTGTTCCGCGTTGCGGGGGTTGTGCCGCCGACAAGAGTGAGTGTACAGTCACTCACATGGCAAAGCGCGGAGTTTCCCTCTCCACCTCGGATGTGCGGCGCGAGGCGGTCGTCGACGCGGCGATCACCGAATTCGCCCGGACCGGGTACCACGGCACGCCCACCACGGCGGTCGCGGCGGGTGCGGGCATCTCCACCGCCTATGTGTTCAAGCTGTTCCCGTCGAAGGTGGGGTTGTTCGTGGCGGCGCTCGATCGCTGCTTCGAATTGGTCGAGAAGTCCCTGGCCACCGGTGCTGCGCGGGTTCCGGGCGCGGATCCCGAAGCCGTCCTGCACGAAATGGGCGGGGCCTACGCCGAACTCATCGCCGACAAGCGATTGCTCATGCTCCAGGTGCACGCCCAGTCGGCGGCCGATATCGCCGATATCGCCGACGCGGTGCGGCGTGGACTGGCGCGGGTCACCGACTACGCCAAGACCCGCTCCGGTGCGTCCGACGAAGCGGTGCAGCGTTTCATGGCCTACGGCCAGCTGTGCCATCTCATCACCACGCTCGGATTGGAAGGCGGCGAAGGCGGCTGGGCCGCGGTGCTCACCGCCGGGATTCGTCACTACCCGGAAACGCCCGGGGCGTCGGCCGTCGTGAAGACGGCGGAAACCGCCTACACGGCCTGATTTTTCCGGCCCCGACACTCGGGGCCTTTCTTTCACCTATCGGGTGACTGAGTAGTCACTCACCATCGAATCGAGGAACCTCATGTCCACCACCACCGAAATCCTGCTCCCCGGCCTCGTCGAACCGCACGAACTGCGCACCGTCCAGCGCGAACTCCCGCCGCCCGCCCACGGCCAGGCCCTCGTCCGCGTCGAAGCCACCGGCGTCTCCTTCGCCGAACAGCAGATGCGCCGCGGCAAGTACTACGACCAGCCCGCCTTCCCCTTCGTCCCCGGCTACGACCTGGTCGGCACCGTCGAAACCCTCGGTCCCGGAACCGATCCCGCGCTCCTCGGCCGCCGCGTCGCCGCGCTCACCAAGATCGGCGGCTGGGCCACCCGGGTACTGGTGGACGCCGCCGACCTGGTCCCCGTCCCCGAGAACCTGGATCCGGCCGCCGCCGAGACCTTCGTCGTCAACGGCATCACCGCCTGGCAGCTGCTGCACCGCCACGCGAAAGTCCTTGCCGGGCAGACCATCCTGGTGCACGGCGCCAACGGGGGAGTGGGCTCGACCCTGGTGCAATTGGCCCGCCTGGCCGGCGTCCGGGTGATCGGCACCGCCTCGGCCCGCAATGCCGAAGCCGTGGCGGCGCTCGGCGCGACCCCGGTCGACTATCGCGGCGACGTCACCGCCCAGGTGCGAGCCCTGGCGCCGAACGGCGTGGACGCGGTCTTCGACCATGTCGGCGGCCCCGGCATCGTCGACTCGTTCCGCCTGCTCGCCCCCGGCGGCACCCTCGTCGCCTACGGCAGCGCCTCCACCAAGAACGAGACCGGCAACTCCCGCCTCCCGGTCCTGGCCCTCTTCGCCCGCCTGCTGCTCTGGAACACCCTGCCCAACAAGCGTTCCGCGTACTTCTACAACATCTGGGCCGGTCTGCGCCGCCGCTCCGCCTTCCGCGCCCGCCTGGCCGAGGATCTGACCGCGGTGCTCGCCCTGGCCGCCCGCGGCGAACTGGACCCCCAGATCGCCGCTCGCTTCCCGCTCACCGCCGCCGGTGACGCCCTCGCCCTGGCCGAATCCCGCACCGTCACCGGCAAAGTCGTGCTGCTGCCGCAGGCCGGCTGAGCAGACGGGCCCGGGCGCGGAACGCGAGTTCCGGGTCCGGGTCCGGCGTAGATTGGGCCGCAGGAACTAGATCGGGAGGCCGGGCATGAAGTTGCCGAGTCGATTGAACAAGTATTCGGTGGCCAGTCAGGAAATGGCGTTCGGAGAGCCGGTGGAGACGCCGGACGGCTCCACGGTGATCACCGTGAGTTCCCATGGCCTGCTGGGGAACCGGGCGATCGGGGTGTTCGTGGTGCACGGGGGGCAGGTGAAGTTCGAGGCGGCGGTGGATGCCGGGCGGGTGGCGATCCTCGGGGTGCTGACCGGGCTGGTGGCGGCGGCCCTCGCTACCGCGGCGATGGTGCGGCGGCCGCCGTGGCCGGACGTGCGGATCACGAAGACGCGCTGAGCTGGGCGGTCAGGATGCGGGCCAGTTGATTCACGCTGGCCGGGGTGCCCGGGGCGAGTTCGGTCCGGGCGCCGGCGAAGCGGTCGAAGATCGCTCCTTCGATGACGGCGATGAGATCGGCCGCCGCGGTATCGGGGTCGTCGGCGTGCAGCGCGCGGAAGAGTCCGGCGGCGTGGTGGTGGGAGAAGAGGGAACCGACCAGCTTCTCGTGCAGGCCGGGGTCGGCGAGCAGGTCGACGATCAGGGCGTGGCGGGTGATCAGATGATTACGGCGTTGCGCCAGTAGCCGATCCAGCCACACCGCCATGCCGTGCGCTATGTCGCGCGGCTCGAGTCCGGTGGGCGGCGGGGTGCTGCCGTCGGCCCGGGCGGCGGCGAAATCGGTGCGCGAGCGGGCGGCGATGCGATCGACGATGGCTTCGATCAGGGCGCGTTTGGTGCGGAAGTAGTAGGACGTCGAGCCGGCGGGGAGCTCCAGGGCGGTATCGAGGGCGCGATGGGTGAGCGCCCGGAGTCCCTGGGCGGCAATCAGATCGATGGCGCTCTCCACGATCAGGGAGCGGCGGTCCGTTGTGGGAGTGGTCACCTTTGTTCCTTTGCGGCTGCGGAATCCTCTACAACTATAGAGGAAGCTCTACTGATGTAGAGGATGTGGGAGGTAGTCATGGACACGCAGACCGTGGTGCTCGACGCGGACCAGCAGGCCGCCGCGGACCGGCTGGCCGAGATCGCGGCCCGGGTGGGCAAGCGGTGGCGGCGGCCGCGCGGGCTGTACCTGTACGGCGGCCCGGGGCGCGGCAAGACCATGCTGATGGACCGGTTCTTCGCGTCGGTGCCGTCGAAGCACAAGCGGCGCTTCCACTTCCACAGCTTCTTCGCCCGGTTGAACGCGGGCGTGCACGAATACGGCTCCATCGACGCCTCGGCCGACGCCCTGCTCGGCGATGCCGAACTGCTCTGCTTCGACGAGTTCCACGTGCACGACGCCGGGGACGCGCGGTTGGTGGAGCGGCTGCTGGACCGGCTCTTCGCCCGGCACATCACGCTCGTGGTGACCTCGAATTACCCACCGGAGCAGCTGCTGCCGAACCCCTTGTTCCACCCCATGTTCGAGCCGGCCATCGCCAAGATCGTCGCGCACCTGGACGTGCTGGCGGTGGACGGCCCGCAGGACTACCGCAAGATCCACGGCCGGCACACCGGATTCGCGGCGGGGGAGTACGTGGTCGGCGCGTGCCCGGTCACCGGAACCGCCGAAGTGCCGGTGGCGCACCGGCTCATGCACGCCCGCGCGGCCGGGAACGGGGCGATCACCGTCGATTTCGCGGAGATCTGCGGCATCCCGGTGTCGGCGGCCGACTTCCTGGAACTCGCGGCGGAATACCAGGTGTGGACGGTGTGCGGCGTCCCGGATCTCACCACGGTGCCCCCGGATTGGGTCATGCGTTTCGTGAACCTCGTGGACGTGCTCTACGACGCGGACCTGCCGCTGTCGATCTGGGCCGACCGCGACCTGGACGAGCTGGGCGAACAGGTGCGCCGCGTGCCGGATCTGTACCGCACGCTGAGCCGGCTCGGGGAACTGCGGGTGTTGCGCGCCGAGCGGGTCGGATAGCTCCGGGCGTCCGGCGGGCGACCGGGGCGTGAACGCGCCGACTTGATCGACTCTCGAGGTTCATTTGCCGTCCACGCGGACGCGGTCGGGTGTTGCGGGCCGCTTTCTACCGTGCAGGGAGGAGGTAGCACCGAACCGGAGGGGAACCGATGCGAAACCTCGAGCAGGCGAGCGAACCCGAGTGGGCACGGGGTTCCGGGCCGCGCGATGCGAGCGTCCCCGGCACCCGATTGCGGGTGCTCGTCGTCGCCGAATCCTTTCTCCCCCAGGTCAATGGCGTCACCAATTCGGTGCGGCGGGTGCTGGACCATCTCGCCGCCAAGGGGCACGAAGCCGAGCTGATGGCCCCCACCGGGCCCGCCCGGTACGCCGGCTTCCGGGTGCACGTGGTGCGCGGCGCGCGGCTGCCGTTCTACCGGGACTTCCGGATCGGGCTGGAGACCCGGCGGCGGCTGCGCAAGATCATGCGGGAGTTCCGGCCGGATGTCGTGCACATCGCCTCGCCCGCGACCCTGGGCTATCAGGCCGCGAGAGTGGCCGGGGAACTGGATGTTCCGACCGTGGCCATCTATCAGACCGACCTAGTCGGTTTCGCGGAGCGCTACGACCTGCCGGGCGGGGTGCGGACCATGGCCGCGCTCACCCGGCGCATTCATTTACAGGTCGATCGCACCCTGGCGCCCTCCACCGCGAGCCTGCGGCAGCTGGAGCTGATGGGCGTGCCCGGGCTGGCGCGCTGGCCGCGCGGGGTGGACCTGCAGCAGTTCGGGCCGTTCCAGCGGTCGGAGGAACTGCGAAAGCGCCTGGCGCCCAACGGTGAAGCGCTGGTCGGCTATATCGGCCGCCTCGCCCCCGAGAAGGAACTCGAACTGCTGGCCCACCTGCGGGAGGTGCCGGGCATCCGGCTGGTCGTCGTCGGCGGCGGGCCGGAGGAGAAGCGGCTGCGCAAACTGCTCCCCGATGCGGCGTTCCTCGGCGTGCTGCACGGCGCGGAACTGGGCGCGGCCTATGCCTCGCTCGATGTGTTCGTGCACACCGGCCGGCACGAAACCTATTGCCAGGCGGCGCAGGAGGCCCTCGCCTCCGGGGTGCCCGTGGTCGCGCCCCGCTCCGGCGGGCCGATCGACGTGGTCGCGCCCGGCGCCGGATTCCTCTATCCCCCGGGCGATGCCGAGGCCATGGTGACGCTGGTGCGCCGCCTGGTCGAGGATGCCGAGCTGCGTGAGCAGACCGCCGCCACCGCGCAGCGCAGTGTCCAATCCCGCTCCTGGGCGGCCGTCAACGATCTGCTCGTCCGCCACTACCGCGAGGTGATCGCGGAGCGGCTGCACCCGGATTCGGGTGTGCTCCCGCGCAAGAAAGAGGCCTCCTGATGCTCCGCATCTCTGTCATCGGCACCGGATACCTCGGCGCCACCCATGCCGCGGGCATGGCCGAGCTGGGTTTCGAAGTGCTCGGCGTGGACAACAATCCGGCCAAGGCGGCCGCGCTGTCGGCGGGACGGGTGCCGTTCCACGAGCCCGGGTTGCCGGAACTGCTCGCCGGGCACGTGGCCGGCGGCCGATTGCGCTTCGGCACCTCGCTCACCGAGGCCGCGCGCTTCGCCGACATCCACTTCCTGTGCGTGGGAACGCCGCCCGGCGTGAACGGGGCGGCCGATCTGTCGCAGCTGCATTCGGCGCTGGACGGCCTGGTGCCGCATCTGACCCGCAATACGCTCATCGTCGGCAAGTCCACCGTCCCGGTCGGCACCGCCGAGGCGCTCACCGCCCGCATCGCCGAGCTCGCGCCGGAAGGCATTTCGGTCGAGCTGGCGTGGAATCCGGAATTCCTGCGCGAGGGGCATGCCGTCTTCGACACCCTGCACCCGAACCGGCTCGTCTTCGGTGTCACCAGCCCGGACGCGGAATGGGCGCTGCGCCAGGTGTATTCGACGCCGATCGCGGCCGGGGCGCCGGTGGTGGTGACCAACCTGCCCACCGCCGAGCTCATCAAGGTCTCGGCCAATGCCTTTCTCGCCACGAAGATTTCGTTCATCAACGCGATGGCGGAACTGTGCGAACTGACCGGGGCCGACGTCACCCAGCTGGCCGACGCGCTCGGCCACGACGACCGCATCGGCCGTAAATTCCTCGGCGCCGGACTGGGTTACGGCGGCGGCTGTCTGCCCAAGGACATCCGCGCCCTGATCGCCCGCGCCGGTGAACTGGGCGCCGGCGACTCCGTGGCCTTCCTCCGCGACGTCGACGCCGTGAACCTGCGCCGCCGCGACCGCGTGGTCAGCCAGACCTTGAACATCCTGCGCGCCAATGGATCTCTTCCCGTAAACGGCATTGCATCCGACGGATCCGGCCGGGTGGCGCGGGTGGGCATCCTCGGCGCGGCCTTCAAACCGCTGTCCGACGACGTCCGCGATTCCCCGGCCCTGGACGTGGCCACCCGCCTGCACGCCGCCGGCCTCGAGGTAGCGGTCTTCGACCCCGCCGCCACCGAAACCGCCCGGGCCGTGGCCCCGCAACTCACCTACGCCGCCACCCCCGCCGCGGCCCTGCACGAAGCGGACATCGTCCTGCACCTCACCGAATGGAGCGAATTCCGGGACCTGGACCCGGTCTTCCTCCGCACGGTGGCCCGCGGTCGCGTCATCCTCGACGCCCGCAACACCCTCGATCCCCATACCTGGCTGGCGGCCGGCTGGGACTTCCGGGCGCTCGGCCGCCTGGTCGAACCCCGCACTTCCGCAATCGAATCCACGGCCCCGGCTTACCCGGCCCGCACTCCGGTCCGCCCGGTCCCCGCCCCGGACCCGGCCGCCGTGCCTGTCCGCGCCATCCCCGAACCGGACCCCGCGCTCGTCGCGTCGCCCTTCACCCGCCTCCGCGCCCGCGTCCGCCGCAGCGCCTGAGCTTTCCCGACCGGGCCCGGTGGCCCGCGCGAGCAGCGCGCGCCGCCGGGTCCGTCGTCGTATCCCCGAGGCGTTCGCCCGGCGGTCACTCGCACACCTGCGTTTGTCGGCTGATTGATTGCCGGCGCGGGTGGCGGCGAGTCATGCCGGAACCGTATGGCTTCGGTGTTTGTGAATCCGGCCCGACGGACCGCTTGGCATGTAACTATGTGCCTGATTTTCTGCTGGACTCCGGTTGGGGGTGAATATGACTGGGGTGGGGACGGTGGCTACGCGCGCGATCGGGTTGATCGCGCTGCTGGTGCTGGCCGTCGTCGCTCTGCGCGGGCATATTCCGGGGACCGGGGGGCCGTCCACGCCGCATCCGCCGTCGGCGGTGACCATCGCGCTGATGCCGGTGCTGCTGCTGGTATCGATCGTGATCCTGGCGGCGGGGGTGATCAACAGCCAGCATCGGCTGCCGTTGTCCATGCCGGAACCCGATCGCGATCCGGACAAGCGATCGGTCCGGATGGGTGCGCTCGGGTTGCTGGTGATCATCGGATTGGCGGCCGTGGCTTTGCTGGTCACCGCGTTCCTGTCGGTGTACCTGGTGGGGCCGGGTCGTGACGAACCGTCGGCGACCACGCCCACCACCGCGCCGAGCGGAGCGGTGCTCGAGACGACGGAACCGCTTCCGCCGCCCACGGATCCACTGCACGCGCCCGCGCTCAGCGGCACCGCCCTGCTGCTGGTCGCGATCGGCGCGGGCGCCCTGGTGCTGGTCGCCATGGCCGGACTGGTGGCGGTCGCGCTCGGCTCCAGCCGCCGGGTGCCGCCGGCCCGGACCCCGCACGCGCCGTCGTCCCCGAAGGAAGCCGTCTCGCTGGCCAAGGTGGCGGCCATGGGCCTGGCGGCCATGATCGCGCCCGGCCAGGACCCGCGCACCGCCATCATCGCCTGCTATGTGGCCATGGAGAGCGGCTTGGCGACGGCGCGGGAGGTGGCCCCGCTGATCTCCGACACCCCGTCGGAAGTGCTGGCGCGCGCCTTCGACCGCGGCTTCCTGCACGACGCCTCGGCGCGCGAGCTGGTGGCGTTGTTCGAGGAGGCGCGGTTCAGCCCGCACGCCATGCTGGAATGGCAGCGCATGCGGGCCGAGCAGCTGCTCCGCATCGTATTGGCCGACCTGCAACGGCAGGCGGTATGAACACCATTGGCGCACAGCGTCTTTCGAACTACCGGACGGAGGCCCGGCGATGAATCGGGTCGCGATCGTGGCGGGCGCGCTGGTGCTGGCCGGGTTCTTCGAACTGCTGGCCTTCGGCAATCGGCGCGACAGCCTGCTGGCGGTGGCCGCCATTCCGGTGGCGGGCGCGCTGGCGCTGCTGATCTGGTCGCTGGTGGAACGCGCACGGCGGCTGGAGATCCCGCCCGCCGACAACGAGATCGACAATGGCCCGGCCGAGATGCTGACCCGCTGGCAGGCCCGCGCCACCATGCTCGCCGACCGCTCCGAGGGCACCCGCGCCGACTGGGACCGGCACCTACGGCCCCTGCTGGCCAAGGAATTCGAGCTCACCAGCGGCCATCGCATGGCCAAGAACCGGCGGGCGCTCGAGATCGCCGGGCAACTGCAGTTCGGGCCGGAATTATGGCGCTGGGTGGATCCGGCGAATTCGGCACTGCGCGATAACGTCAACCGCGCGCCCGGGCGAGCGGCGCTGGACGAGATCCTGCGCCGCCTCCAGACCATGTGACTTCGACACCGGGACTTGAAAAATGACTTCACCGATGGACGTGACCGTCAAGCGCACCGACGCGGTGCTCCGCGAGGTAGGCCGCGTGGTGGTGGGCAAGCGGGACGAACTGCAGCTCATCATGATCGCGGTGTTGTCCGGCGGGCACATTCTGATCGAGGACCTGCCCGGTCTGGGCAAGACTCTGATCGCGCGGTCGTTCGCCGCGGCGCTGGGCCTGAACTTCACCCGGGTGCAGTTCACCCCGGACCTGCTGCCCGCCGATTTGATCGGCTCCACCATCTACGACATGCATTCCGGCCGTTTCAGTTTCCGCCGCGGCCCGGTGTTCACGAACATGCTGCTGGCCGACGAGGTCAACCGCACCCCGCCCAAGACCCAGGCCGCGCTGCTGGAGGCGATGGCCGAGGGCCAGGTGTCCATCGACGGCGAAACCTTCCCGCTGCCCGACCCTTTCATCGTGTTCGCCACCGACAACCCCATCGAGTACGAGGGCACCTATCCGCTGCCGGAAGCGCAGCTGGACCGCTTCGCCATGCAGCTGCGCCTGGGCTACCTCTCGGAATCCGATGAGATGAACATGATCCGGCGCCGGCTGGAACGCGGTTCGGTCCCGGCGCAGATCGGGCAGGTGGTCGACGCCGACGGCCTGCTGGAGATGCGCCAGAGCGTGGAATTCGTGACCGTGCACCCGGACGTGGTCGGCTACGTGGTCTCGCTGGCCGCCGCCACCCGCGGCCATCCGCAGGTGGAGGTGGGCGCCAGCCCGCGCGCCGAACTCGACCTGGTGCAGATGGCCCGCGCCCGCGCGCTGCTCAACGGCCGCGACTACGTGGTGCCGGAAGACGTGAAGGCGCTGGCCGTTCCGGCCATGGCGCACCGCATCACGCTGCGACCGGAAATGTGGGTGCGCCGCATTCGCGGCGAGGATGTGATCTCCGAACTGCTGCGCCGCCTGCCGGTGCCGCGCGCCACCGCGTGAGTCGCAGGCGCGCATGAGGCATCGCGATACCACCACCGCCGCCGAGACCGAACTGCGCTGGCGGCCCGCGCCTTTGGTGTTCATGCTGGCCGCCTGCGCGGGCGTGGCGCTGGTGCTGGCCGTGGCGCTGGGCCGATGGCAGCTGGTGGTGTTCGGCGCGCCCATGCTGGGCGTGCTGGCCACCGCGCCGTTGCAGATGTCCCGCACCAGGATTCAGGTCGACGGCGCGGGCGTGCTGCGCTGCTTCGAGACCGAAGAGGTGGAACTGAACGCCGCCGCGTACGTGGACAGCGGGCACGCGCTGCTGCGATTGCACCGGGAAACGGTGCCCGGCATGGATTTACGCGTCGAGGAGGCGGTGGATTCGGGATCCGCGCCTGCGGGCTTGCGGCTGTCGCTGACGGCGGACCGCTGGGGGCGTTACCCGATTCCCTTGCGGGTGACGGCATTGAGCCCGGCGGGATTGGCGGTGGCCTCGGTGCGGCTGCCCGCCGGTGAGGTGTACGTGTACCCGATCGCCGACCCACAGCGAACTCGCTTGCCGCGCACCGAACTTCCCGAACGCATAGGCGCGCACCTGACCCGGCGGCACGGGCCCGGCGTGGAGTTCGCCGATGTGCGCGCCTACGCCCCGGGCGATCAGCTGCGCACCGTGAACTGGGCCGTCAGCGCCCGCCGCGGCCGGCTGTTCGTGACCGAGCGCTTCACCAATCGCGCCGCGGATGTGGTTGTGCTGGTGGACACTTCGATGCAGGCGCCCGGCCCGGCCACCGAGGCGCTGGAACGCTCGGTGCGCGGCGCGGCGCAGGTGACGCAGTCCGCGCTGCAATCCGGCGACCGCACGGCCGTGGTGTGCTTGGGCCGTTCGCCGCGCTGGCTGCGCCCCGATATCGGCCGGCGGCAGTTCTATCGCATCGTGGACACCGTGCTCGACGTCGGCGACGAGCACATCGAAACCTCCGGCACCCTCGCCCCGCACGCCGCGGTGCCGATCGGGGCGGTGGTGGTGGCCTTCTCCACGCTGCTCGACACCCAGTTCGCGCTCTCGCTCATCGATCTGCGCAAGCGCGGGCACGTGGTCGTGGTGGTGGACGTGCTGCGCGGGCCGCCGTTCCACGAACTCGATCCGACACTCGCCCGCATGTGGCAGCTGGAGCGGGCGTCCATGTATCGCGATATGGGGACCGTCGGCGTGGATATCGTCTCCTGGCCGGAGGACACCCGGCTGGATCAGGCCATGCGGCTGGTGCCCGAGCACCGGCGGACGGTGCGGGTGCGGCGATGACCAGATTCCTGGCCGTGCTCGCCGGTCTGCTGCTCGCCCTGGCCGTCGGCCTGGTGGAGCCCTGGGCGGCGCTGCCGGTGCTGCTGCTGGCCGTGCTGGGCTGGCGCTGGCGGGTGGCGGCGGTGGGGTCGGTGCTGGTCGCGCTGGGCGTGCTGGCGGTGGTGGACACCGGCGCGCTGGTGGCGGGATCCATCGGCCTGGTCGCGACCACCTACCTGCTGAACACGGCCACCGTTTCGGCGCCCGTCGGCGTGGTGCCCACCACGATTCCCTCGGTGGCGGGCGCGCTGGTCTTCACCGTCGCCGCCGGGGCGGCCACCCTGGTGCCCGCCGGGCTGGCCTGGATTCCGGTCGCCGCGCCGATCGTGGTGATCCTGCTGTACGCGTTGGTGATTCGCGGGCTGGCCGAATAATCTCTTCCGGCCGGGGGAGTGGTGCTGGTTCACTGTGCGCATGGACGAGAAGCAGCTGGTGCGCACCTCGAAACGGTTGTCGCGGCATCTGCGGCACGCGCCGGAGGAGATCGGCATCGCCCTGGACGCCGCCGGGTGGGTGCCGGTGAGCGAGCTGCTGGCCGCGCTGCGCCGACACGGGCATCGCGTCACGCCCGCCGAACTGGACGAGGTGGTGGCGCGGAACAACAAGCGGCGCTTCGAGTTCGACGGCAGCCGCACCCGGATCCGGGCCAGCCAGGGGCACACCGTGGCGGTCGAGCTGGACTACGCGGTCACCGTGCCGCCGGACGTGCTGTATCACGGCACCGTGGCCGCCGTGCTGCCCGCGATCTCCGCCGAGGGCCTGAAACCCATGGCCCGGCACGCCGTTCACCTCTCGGCCGATACCGAGACCGCGACGCGCGTGGGCGCTCGGCGCGGTAAGCCGGTGGTGCTCACGGTCGATGCCGCGGGAATGCACCGCGACGGGCACGAGTTCCGGGTGAGCACGAACGGGGTGTGGCTGGTGGACGCGGTGCCGCCGGCCTACCTGACGGGCCTCTGAACGTCCTGGGCAGGTACCGGGGCACGAGCGGTCGGCTCTGCCGCGGGTGTTTGCCTGAAATGGCCGGAATGCCCGGACCAAAGGTCCGAGCATTCGCCCGGTTTCGGGGCCCGAGCCCCCGAAACCCGCTTCCGGTGCGGGAATCCGCTATTGGAGGGCGGGTGGCATTCTGGTCGGTTTGATTCGCCCGGCGTCGATGAGCGCTTTGAAGGCCGCGGCCTTGCGCGCACACTCCGCCACCACGCAGCGGCGATGCTGTTGCATGGTCCGATGCGCCTCCTGTACTCCGAGCGGATGATCCGGCGCCACATGGGACCACGCCGAGGAAACGATCACCGGGTCGGGGGAAATGTTGTGCTCGTTGTTGATTCGCTCCCTGATGCGGTCGACCGACAATCTGTCGTCCGGGATGCGATGTGGGTAGTGATGCAAGCTGAGGAACACCGCAGCGGTGACCGTCAGCATTGCGAGAGTGGCCGTGAACACTTGCCAACCGGCCATTGGCTCACCTTCTCCGTCGTCAATCGGTGGTAATGGTTCGCTAGATATTCACCGTACGGCTTTCGGTGTTACTTGTGCCAGTACCGAATCGGTCAGAAACAGGTGAATTTCGGCCTCTTCCATCAACTTACCTGCTGGTTTCGCCTCGAGCACGCCGAAAGTTTGCGACGATTTCCCGGTGACCGACGGGCAGGGCCAGTTGCGCTCCATTACCAGTGCGGCACTGCTGGTCGAGTTCGCCCTCGGTCGCGGCCTGGAGCAGGCGGACATGCTGCGCCGGACCGGAATTCGCGAATCGGACCTACTGGACTCCACCGCCGAGATCACCATGGGGCAGGAACTGGCCCTGATGCGCAATGTCGTGACCGGAGTCGGCGACGAACCCGGCATGGGCCTGATGGCCGGATTGCTCTGTCACCCACCCAGTCTGGGCGTGCTCGGCTTCGCGCTCATGAGCTGTCCCACCGTGCGCGAGGCGGTCGATC
Source organism: Nocardia yamanashiensis NBRC 100130 (assembly GCF_001613325.1). Lineage (GTDB taxonomy): Bacteria > Actinomycetota > Actinomycetes > Mycobacteriales > Mycobacteriaceae > Nocardia > Nocardia yamanashiensis. The sequence continues at coordinate 214,129 of NZ_BDCD01000022.1, forward strand.
TGGCGCTGCGCTACGCCGACCTCACCTTCACCGTGGCGCGCCACACCCTCGTCATCGACGGCGCGGAGGCCTCCATCGTGCGCGATGACAGCGCCGTCCCGCCCGAGCTGCGCCGCTTCGCCGTGGAACGCGATGTGGCGGCCATCTGGACCATCCAGCAGGACGTGCTGCCGGTGCGCACCCCGCTGTCCCGGGTGGCGGTGGCGTTTCCGCCGCATCCGGTCTACGAGATGTTCGGCGCCATGCTCGGCGTCGAGGAAGTGGTCTTCAACGCGCCCCGCTCCGTCGTCACCGGCCCGCTCAACTTCCAGGAAATGCCGCTGCCGCAGGCGAATTCGGCCACCGCGCGCTTCTACGAGCAGCAGTGTGCGGACCTGGTGCAGCGCCGCAAGCGCCGGCAGGGCCTGGCCGGTCGCGTGCGCCAGCTGCTGATCAGCAATGGCGGCGTCGCCGACCAATCCCGCGTCGCCGCCGATCTCGACGTCAGCGTCCGCACGCTGCGCCGCCGCCTCGCCGACGAGGGCACCACCTTCCGTGAACTGGCAACCGAGACAGTCGGTTTGCTCGCCGAGGAACTCCTCGTCACCGGAATGACCGTGGAACAGGCCGCGACCCGTCTCGGCTACGCCAGCGTGTCCGCCTTCACCTCCGCCTTCCGCTCGTGGAAAGGCCAGTCCCCGGGCCAGTTCGCCCGCGCGAACCGCGGCCGCCTCTCAGCCCGCAACTGACGCCCGGGCCACACTCTCGCCGGAATGACCGGGGGCGAGCCGCGGCATCAGCGCCCGAGCGCCGCCGCCAGGTCCGCATTCGTCGGCTCCACCAGCACCGCACCGCTCGGCACCACGATCACCGGAATGTTCTTCCGCCCGCCCGCCAGCCGGATCGCCTCGTTCCGCGCCGCCTCGTCGTGCTCCACGTCGATCTCGGTGAACGCCACGCCCTGCTCCCGCAGCCAGGTCTTCGCGCGCCGGCAATCGCCGCACCAGTCCGCCCCGTACATCCGCACGTTCTCGTCCATTCGCCCGACTCTGCCACACCCCGGATTTCCGCTGATCACGGTGCCGAGTGTCCGGTTTGCCCGAGAGATCCCGCGATCCACAGACGCCCGCCAAAAACCCCACACCCGCCGACCACACTCCCCTCGTAGCGTTGCCGGTATGCCCCACCTGGACCGCATCACCCATGACCCAGCCATCTGCCAGGGCGTGCCGGTCCTGCGCGGTCGCCGCTTCCCGGTCGATCTGTTGCTCGGCCTGCTGGCCGCCGGCATCCCCACCGCCGAGATCCTCGCCGACCATCCGGAGCTGGAACCGGAGGACATCGCCGCCGCGCTCGAGTACGCGACCTTGGGCGCCACGGACAGCAGGCGCCGCGGCGCCGTCCCAGCGCCCGCGCTGCGCCACAGCGGCATCACGTCGGGCGGCTGGATGGCCGGACACCGCCGCTGAGAGATCGGGCGCGGATCGTCAGGCGGCGGCGCGGGCCAGGCGGCGGTATTGTCCCGGCGCCTGCCCGTATTCGCGTTTGAAGGCTTTGCCGAAGGCGAATTCGGAGCTGTAACCGGCGCGGGCGGCCACCTTTTCGATGGGGAGGTCGTCCTCACGCAGCAGGCGGGCGGCGGTGGTGAGGCGCCAGCGGGTGAGGTAGGCGAGTGGGGGTTCGCCGACCATGGTGGTGAATTTGCGGGCGAAGGCGGCTCGGGAGAGGCCGGCGTGGTCGGCCAGGGATTGGACGGTCCAGGCAGCGCCCGGGTCGGTGTGCATGGCTTCGAGGGCGGGGGCTACCACCGGATCGCGCAGGGCCGCAGCCCATCCCACCGCTTCGGACTGGGGCCGGTCTTCTATCCAGGCGCGCAGGATGTAGAGCAGGAGGGCGTCGATGAGGGCGGGCACGATGCCGTGCGAGCCGATGCGCGGGTTGTCGAGTTCGGCGGCCAGGAGCTGGATGGCGGCGTGCAGTTCGGGGTGGCGGCCCGGGCGGGCGGGGAGGTGGATGACCTCCGGGAGCTGCCGGAGCAGCGGGTGGGGGCGCTGGCCGTCGAGGTGGTAGTTGCCGCAGAGCAGGGCGGTGGTCGGCGCGCCGGCAGCGCCCAGCCGGACCGCGCCCACCGGCGGGCAGCGGTCGTATTGGTCGGGGCGCGGGACTTCGGCCGGGGTGTCGGGATGGTCGGCGAGCACATGACCGGCCCCGTGCCGGAGGAAGATCACATCGCCCTGATTGAGCGGGATCGGGTCGGATCCGGCGGCGGGGAAGAACCAGCAGTTGCCGTGCAGCACGACGTGGAAGCCCGCGCCGAGGACGTCCGGCAGGCGCATGGCCCAGGGGGCCCGGCCTTCGGTGCGCACCGAGCTGGGTGCGGCGGTGCGCATCGAGGCCAGGGCCTCGCTGAGGACGTCCATGCCGATCTCCTTGTGGCAGTGGTCAGTTGACGGTGAGTACTACCTTGCCGATGGTCTGCCCCGAGGCGACCAGATCGTGCGCCTTGCCGGCCTCTTCCAAAGGCAGCGTGTTCGCGACGGTGGGCCGCAGCTTGCCCGCGTCGACGAGCTCCGAGATAGCCTCCAGCGCAGCGTAATCCGGCTCGACCGAAACCCCGGCGAACCGGCGCCCCGCGGCGTTCACGGCGGCGGCCACCTCCGGCTTCATATGCTCCAGAATGCTGACCAGCACCCCGCCCGGCTTCAGCACCTTCAGATTGTTCTCGGCATCGGCCACCGAATCGAAGACGATATCGACGTCCCGCACGACCTCGGTGAAATCGACTGCCTGATAATCGATCACCTCGTCCGCGCCGAGGCTCTTCACGTAGTCGTGCTTGGCCGCACTGGCCAGCGCGATCACATACGCGCCGCGCGCCTTCGCGATCTGCACGGCCAGATGCCCGACACCGCCCGCAGCACGATGAATCAGCACGCGATCGCCTTCCTTCACCCCGGCCCGATCCACCAGCCCCTGCCAAGCGGTGAGCACGGCCAGCGGCAGCGCGGCAGCCTCGATATGACTGAGCGACTTCGGCTTTCGAGCAACCTGACGGGACGGCGTAGCGACGTACTCCGCGTAACCCGTTGCGGCACGCGGAAAGAACGGCATCCCGTACACCTCGTCCCCCACCTCATACCGCGCACCCGGCCCGACTTCCTCGACCACCCCCGAGATATCCCACCCCACCCCGAACGGCGGCTGCCCGAGCAACGGAAACGCCCCGGACCGAACCGCCACATCCACCGGATTGACCGCACTGGCACGCACCCGCACCAGCACCTCCCCGGACAGCAACCGAGGCTTCTCCACCTCGGCCACCTCCAGCACCTCGGGCCCGCCGAACGACTTCTGAATCACCGCACGCATCGTCTTCTCCTCCTGAACGCTCCGTCACCGGCCCTCTGCCGAACCGAACAACAACAACGTTAAGCAGCATCAGCAAGACGATGAATAGCCTACAGTCTCCCGTTTTTATCCATCCGTATACCTACGAAGACTGGAAGTATCACCCCAGCGGCAAGCACCCGGTACCGGTATCGACGCCGGCCCAAGCGCTGACGGAGTCATCCACGCCCCCCTGCGCGTTCGCGACCGGTGCCATGCGGATAACTGATCTCCCCTGAATCAGGAGCCGACGTGCCTGCTTCGGAGTTGTCAGTTGCAGCCGACTTCGGCGCAGATGTCGATGACCTGGACGTAGTCGCGCAGGGGGCGTACGTAGACGCGGTGGGTCAGCGGGTCCGCGGTGATTCCTTCGGCCGAGGCGGCCATGTCGATTACTTTCACGACGGTGCGGGTGGCGGTGTCGATCACGCTCAGCCGGGGGGTGCCGTCGGCGCCGGATTCCGGTGCGTAGATGTAGCCGAGGCCGGAATCGCTTGCGATCCAGTAGAACTGATAGCCGATGTCGATGGACTGTAGGAATGTCCCTTTGGCGAGATCGAAGGCCGAGACTGTGGTTCCGGAGGAGAGGTAGGCGGTGTTGGTGCGCGAATCCACCGCCAGCAGTTCGCCGCCGACCGGCGAATCGATGAGTCCCAGCAGTGCTTTGGTCATCGGATCGATGACACGCAAGCTGCCGCCCGCATTGAGATAGACGAGGCCGGTTACCGGATTGACGGCGATATCGACGCCGTGGCCGGGCGCGGTGATGGAGGCGCTGACCCGCATGGTGAGGGCATCGACGACGGTGGCCACGACCTTGGCGCCGGTCGATTTGTCGACCACGTCGCCGTTGGCTTGGCTGCTGTACACGTCGTGGGTAGTGGGGTGGACGGCGATGGTGCGCGTGTTCGTGGGTATCGATACGCTGCCGACGACAGTGTCGGTTCGGGTGTCGACCCTGATCAGCGACACGGTGTCCGTCTTCTGCACTTTGCCGAGCACCCAGAGGGCGCGGATCGCCGGATCCATCGCCATCCCGGTCACGGAGGCGAAAGGCAGTGTCTTGACGCGCTTCTCGGCCGCCGTGTCGATGACCGAGATGGTGTAATCGAGGGTGTCGGAGGTGTAGAGCCGATGGTTGTCCGGATCGACGGCCGTGTATCCGACTCCCTGTGAACTTCCGGCTTCGATGGTCTTCGGTTGCGCGGCAGCGGCATCGGCGGAATCCCGCGTTTGCAGTACCGCCGCGCCGACGATCGCGGAACCGATCAGCACGATGACGGCGGCGACGATCAGCCAGGCCCGAGCCGAGGATCCTCCCACCGCCGGAGCATCGGCAGGCGTCGGTACCGTGGTGTGGACAGGCTCGAAGGTCGTTGCGGCGGAAACGCTCTCGATGGCCTTGGGTATCAGCCGGACGCGCTCGGGCGGATATCCGGCTTCGCCCGCGGCGGCCACCAACGGCTGGGTCAGATCAACCGTCCACCAGCTCGGATGGGACAACACCAGCCCCTCGGGCAGTTGCCCGCCGCATTCGGTCTGCGCTCGTGCGATGGCGGTGCGCAGCAGGGAGGCGATCGCACCGACTTCGAGGCTCGCGGTCGGCGAGAGCAGACTGGCGGACGGAATACCCGCCGCCTGGTCGGTCAGACGCAGTGGCCACGAGCCGCCGGTGGGGGCCAGCAATGCCGCCGTGGTTTCGGTCCGGCCGAAATCCACCCCTAGCCATACCGATCGAACGTCTCCCACCGAAAACCCCTCCCCGCGAACGATAAAGCGAGGCCAGCATAGCCGCCGGTCCCATATACGCGAATCGGGCCGCAACCGGTGTGGTTGCGGCCCGAAGGCGTGCATGGGGAGCGATCAGGCGTAGGTGAGGACCACGTCGGCCAGGACCGGGGCGTCGTCGCGTTCTACGGCGGTGACGGCGATGAGGAGTTCGCCGTTCTGCTGCCAGATGCGGGAGCGGAGGGTTTCGCCGGGGTAGAGGACGCCCGCGAAGCGGGTGCGGATGCCCTTGACGCGGGAGGCGTCCGAATCGAGCACCGTGTCGGTGGCGGCCTTGCAGACCAGGCCGTAGGTGCCGAGGCCGTGCATGATCGGGTTGGGGAAGCCGGCGTTGCGGGCGAATTCGGGGTCGGAGTGCAGGGGGTTGCGGTCGCCGCACATGCGGTAGAGCAGGGCCTGCTGGGGGAGCGTGGGGGTCAGGACCTCGAAATCCGGTGCGCGGTCGGGGAGTTCGGTCTTGGAGCTGGGGCCGCGGTCGCCGCCGAAGCCGCCCTCGCCCTTGGCGAAGATGGAAGAGCGTGCGGTCCACAGGAGTTCGCCGTCGGAGCTGGTGGCGGTGTGCTCCTGCCAGATGACGGCGGCCGAGCCCTTGTCCCAGATCTCGGAGATGCGGCGCTCGAAGGTGGCCTTGCCGGAGGCGGGAATCGGGCGGTGCACCACGATCTCCTGGCTGCCGTGCACGACCTTGGCCAGGTCGATATCGATGCCGGGGAACTGCACCTTGGGCGGTTCGGTCTCGTGGAAGAAGGGGGCGACGGTGGCGAAGGTGGGCAGCACCTGCGGTTCACGGTCGTCGAGGTAACGCAGTTCGGCCGGATCGGTCCAGCGCGCGCCCGCGCCCAGCGCCAGGTGATAGTGCTGCACATCGGTTGGCGTCCAGCTGAATTCCACGGAGGGCAGCTGCGCGCCGAGCGCGATATTCGGATCGATGGCCATGAAGTCTCCTCGTGATCGGTGGGCGCGAACCCACCGCGCTGAAATCCGGGTCCGATGGTGCGGCGCGCACTCGGTTCCGATGGTGCGGCGTGGCGCGCGGCCCGCGCAAGCAGCGCGTCCGCTCGGCGGGACACGGTCCGCACCCCCGGGATAGCCACGCGGGCGGTGGGAACAGGGGATCCCACCGCCCCCGTGCAGTGTGATTATTCAGTTGTGCGGATCCGCGCCACCGGGTGAGAGCTCCGATGGCGCGGGGTGGGTTGGGCGCGGGTTCCGACGTGACCCGGACTCGCGCCCAACCCGATCCTGAACCGGGTTGGGACGGTTCAGGACGCCTTTTCCGAGGCCACCGGCGCACCGTTCTTCGCCTTGGCGGCGATATCGAGCGCGGACAGGTAGCCGAAGGTGATCGCGGGGCCGATGGTCGCGCCGGGCCCGGCATAGGTGTGGCCCATCACCGGCGCGGAGTTGTTGCCCGCCGCGTACAGGCCCTCGATGACCGACCCGTCGGCGCGCAGCACGCGGCCGTCGTTGTCGGTGACCAGGCCGCCCTTGGTGCCGAGATCGCCGGGCACCATCTTGACCGCGTAGAACGGCCCGACCTCGAGCTTGTTCAGGCACGGATTCGGCTTGATGGTCGGGTCGCCGTAATACCGGTCGTAGGCGCTGTCGCCACGCTTGTAGTCGAGGTCCTTGCCGGTCTCGGCGAACCCGTTGAAGCGCTCGATGGTGGCGGCCAGGTTATCGGCCGGCACACCGATCTTCTCGGCCAGCTCGGCCACGGTGGGGGCGACGACGATCAGGTCGTTTTCCATCCAGCGGGACGGAATCCGCTGGCCAGGCTGCAAACCGGCGAAGATGTAGCGACTCCGGTAGCGATTATCGAAAACCAGCCAGCACGGCACGTTCTCGCCCGGACCTTCACCCTGCCCGTATTCGCCGCCGTACATGGTGTGCACAGCTTCGACGTAAGGAGCGGACTCATTACCGAATCGCGCACCTGCGTTGTTGATCATGATGCTGCCGGGCAGATTGCGCTCCGCCAGCGCGAACCACGGCTTGCCCGCGCCCTTGAAGGTGGTGGGGCCCCACCAGGCGTCCTCCATGAAGTCGATATCGGCGCCGACCGCGATACCGGCCTGGATGCCGTCGCCCTCATTGGCCTTGGCGCCGGTGGTCCACTCGGTGGTGATGGGCTCCCGCTGGTACTTGTGCCGCATCTCCGCGTTGTGCTCGAACCCGCCCGCGGCCAGCACCACGCCGTACTTGGCGTTGAACCGCACGGCCTCGCCGTCCTGGGTGGCCTCGACGCCGGTGACCACGCCGTTCTCCACGACCAGTCCGGTGAGCGGGGTGTTCAGCAGCACGGGCACGTTCGCGTCCATGAGCCCCTTGCGCAGGCCCGCGATGATGGCCTGGCCCATGCCGACCAGGGCCTTGCCGGTGACCTTGCCCCACGCCCAGCGCGTGCCGACCCGCAGCACCCGGGCCATGCCGACGGGGTGGCGGCGAATCAGGTTGAGCTTCTTGAAGTCCGCCTGCATGACGACCACGTTCAGCGGCGCCTTGGAGTAGGGCGGCTCCAGCTTGAAACGCTCGTCGCCGAGGATCTTGGTGTTGAACGGCTTGGGCTCGCAGCTGCGGCCGTCCGCCTTGCCGCCCGGTGCCTCCGGGTAGTAATCGGAGTAGCCCGGCACCCAGGTCATCTTCAGCGGCGAGTTCTCCAGCACGAAGTCGAACGCCTCGGCCCCGCGGTCGAGGTAGGTGTCGATCTTCTCCTTGGGCACCACGTCGCCGATGATGCTGTACAGGTAGGTGCGCGCCTCGTCGAGGTCGTCGCCCTTGCCCGCGGCCTTGAGCACTTTGTTTCCGGGAATCCAGACGCCACCACCCGAGCGCGCGGTAGAACCGCCGTAATGAGCGGCCTTTTCGATGAGCACCGTGCGGAGACCGCGGTGCGCGGCGGTGAGGGCGGCGGTCATTCCGGCGGCACCGCTGCCGACCACCACCACGTCGTAATCCCGATCAGTCATGTAGAACACGTTATAGAATCAATCCTGGTTTGGTCTATGTTGGTCTGGCAGATGGGACTGCTGAAGCGATGTTCTTCACAAAAACTCGTTTCAGTTTCTAGTCTCGTAAGGTCTTGGCCACCGGCCGGTACCCCCGATGGAAGGAACACAGCGTGCTGACCGACGCGCTACGGAAGGAACTGGCGGAAGAGCTCGCCGTCGCAGAGCGGGATCGCGTGGCCCTCGACCCATTGGTCGTGCGGCATCCCGACATCGACGTGGTCGATGCCTACGAGATCCAGCTGATCAATATGCGCCGGCGGTTCGCGGGCGGAGCCAAAGTGGTAGGCCACAAGGTGGGGCTCTCGTCCAAGGCCATGCAGCAGATGATGGGCGTCGACGAACCGGACTACGGGCATCTGCTCGCGGAAATGGAAGTCTACGAAGACGTTCCGGTCGATACCTCCAAGTACCTGTACCCGCGCGTCGAGGTCGAGGTTGGCTTCATTCTGGGCGCGGATCTGCCGGGCGAGGACTGCACCGAAGAAGACGTGCTGAAAGCGACTGTGGCATACGCGCCTTCGATCGAGTTGATCGATACCCGCATCAAGGACTGGAAGATCGGCCTGTGCGACACCATCGCCGATAACGCTTCCTCCGCCGGGTTCGTCCTCGGCAAGGAGCGTGTCGTGCCGGATCAGCTGGATATCAAGGCGATCGACGCCGTGCTGACCCGCAATGGCGAGCGCATCGCCGAGGGCCGCTCCGATGCCGTGCTCGGCGATCCCACGATTGCCGTGGCGTGGCTGGCCCGCAAGGTCGCTTCCTTCGGCGTGCGGCTCAAGGCGGGCGACATCATCCTGCCCGGATCCTGCACCCGCGCCATCGACGCCCGTCCGGGTGACGAGTTCATCGCCGAGTTCACCGGGCTCGGCTCCGTCCACCTGTCTTTCAGCTGAGCTCACCGAGTAGGAGAAAGCCGTGACCGCAAGCAAAGTCACCGCCGCGATCGTCGGGTCCGGCAATATCAGTACCGATCTGCTGTACAAGCTGCTGCGTTCGGACAAGATCGAACCGCGCTGGATGATCGGTATCGATCCGGACTCCGAGGGGCTCAAGCGCGCCCGGGGCCTGGGCCTGGAAACCTCCGCGGAGGGCGCCGATTGGCTGCTGGCGCTGGACGAGAAGCCGGATCTGCTGTTCGAGGCGACCTCGGCGTATGTGCACCGGGCGTACGCGCCCAAGTACGCGGAGGCGGGTATCCGCGCCGTCGACCTCACCCCCGCCGCTGTCGGCCCGGCCGTCATCCCGCCGGTGAACCTGGATTCGCTGTCCGACGCTCCGAACGTCAACATGATCACCTGTGGTGGTCAGGCGACGATCCCGATGGTAGCTGCCGTGTCGCGCGTCGTCCCGGTGGAGTACGCCGAGATCGTGGCTTCGGTGTCCTCGGAGTCGGCCGGGCCCGGAACCCGCGCCAATATCGACGAATTCACCAAGACCACCTCCAAAGGCGTCGAGACCATCGGCGGGGCGAAGCGTGGCAAGGCCATCATCATCCTGAACCCGGCCGAGCCGCCGATGATCATGCGCGACACCATCTTCTGCGCCATCCCCGAGGATGCCGATCACGATGCCATCGCCGACTCCATCTACCGCATGGAGAAGTCGATCCAGGAGTACGTGCCCGGTTACCGCCTGCTCAACGAGCCGCAGTTCGACGCGCCGTCGGTGATTTCCGGTGGCATGGCGAAGGTTTCGATCTTCGTCGAGGTCGAGGGCGCGGGCGACTTCCTGCCGCCGTACGCGGGCAACCTCGACATCATGACGGCCGCCGCCACCAAGGTCGGCGACGTGATGGCGTCCCAGATCCTCTCGACTCGGGTGTAAGGAGTTCCGACAGTGAGCAATCCGAACGTTCTCAAGAAGTTCTCGGCGGATCTCGACATCCGCGTCACCGACACCAGCCTGCGTGACGGTTCGCACCACAAGCGCCACCAGTTCACGGTGGACGAGGTGCGCAATGTGGTTGCGGCCCTGGACGCTTCCGGCGTGCCGGTCCTGGAGGTCACCCACGGTGACGGCCTGGGCGGTTCCTCGTTCAACTACGGGTTCTCGAAAACCCCTGAGCAGGAACTGATCAAGGTCGCGGCCGAGACCGCCAAGCAGGCCAAGATCGCCTTCCTGATGCTGCCCGGCGTGGGCGTCAAGGAAGACATCAAGATCTCGCAGGACAATGGCGCGAGCATCTGCCGCATCGCCACCCACTGCACCGAGGCCGACGTCTCCATCCAGCACTTCGGGCTCGCCCGGGACCTGGGCCTGGAGACCGTGGGCTTCCTGATGATGGCGCACTCCACCACCCCGGAGAAGCTGGCCAAGCAGGCGCGCATCATGGCCGACGCGGGCTGCCAGTGCGTGTACGTGGTCGACTCCGCGGGCGCCCTTGTGCTGGAGCAGGTCTCGGACCGCGTCTCCGCGCTGGTCGCCGAACTCGGTGACGACGCCCAGGTCGGCTTCCACGGCCACGAGAACCTCGGCCTGGCCGTGGCCAACTCGGTCTACGCCGTGCGCGCCGGCGCCACCCAGATCGACGGTTCGGCCCGCCGCTTCGGCGCCGGCGCCGGCAACCTCCCCGTCGAAGCCTTCATCGGCGTCTGCGACAAGCTCGACATCAAGACCGGCGTCGACTTCTTCGCCGTCACCGACGCCGCGGAAGACGTTGTCCGCCCGACCATGCCGTCGGAGTGCCTGCTGGACCGCCAGGCCCTCATGATGGGCTACGCGGGCGTCTACTCGTCCTTCCTGCGCCACGCCGAACGCCAGGCCGAGCGCTACGGCGTCTCCGCCGCCGAAATGCTCGTCCGGGCCGGCCAGCGCAAGCTCGTCGGCGGCCAGGAAGACCAGCTCATCGATATCGCCCTGGAACTCCAGCGCGAACAGCAGACCGTCACCGCCTGAGCTCGGAGGGACAACCAACTCTGGGGGTGACAACGCTGGGCCGCTACCGAATTCGGTAGCGGCCCAGTCTCGTTCCCGGACTCGGGTACGCACGAAAAGGCCCCGTGAGTCGAACTCACGGGGCCTTTTCGTACCGCTGCTACCTCACAACCAGGTGTCGAGGGTGGTTGTGGTAAGGAAGTGTTCGAGGTCGGCTCGCCAGGGGGCGGGGGTGGACTTCTCGGGTTCGATCGCGGTGTATTGGCCGCGGTAGAAGAGGAGTGGCCTGTCGGAGCCGGTGGACTCCGACAGGGCCAGGACGCGGCCGATCACGATGTAGTGATCGCCGCCGTCCAGCACGCTGTCCACTTTGCACTGGATCGTGGCCAGCGCGCCGTCCAGGACCGGGAGTCGCAGATCCGATGCGTGCCAGGCGACTCCTGCGAACTTGTCGGGTTCGCGGGAGCCGAAGCGGGCGCAGACGGGCTGCTGTTCCTCGGCGAGGATATTGACGCAGAACATGCCGGACTTCTCGATGGCCGCCCAGGAGCGGGAGGCCTTGGTGGGGCAGAAGAGGACCAGCGGCGGGTCGAGGGACAGGGCGGCGAAGGACTGGCAGGCGAAGCCGATGGGGGCGGGGCCGCCCTCGGCGTCGTCGTCGAAGGTGGTGATCACGGTGATGCCGGTGCAGAAGCTGCCCAGCACGTTCCGGAACTGCCGCCCGTCGATGGCGGGGTATTCGTCAGTGGTCATGTCCACCCTGTCGCTCATTACTTGAATCCGACGGTGAAGTCGTGCCCCCACAGGCTGACGGCCGTGGATTCGCGCGCGATCCAGGACTCGTCCTCGACTTCGAGTCCCTCGCAACCGAATTCGATATCGAACCCGCCCGGCGTCTTCATGTAGAAGGAGAGCATCTTGTCGTTGATGTGGCGGCCCAGGGTGGCCGACATCTTGACCTTCTTGCGATTGGCGCGATCCAGGCAGAGGCCGACGTCGTCGGAGTTCTCCACCTCGACCATGAGATGCACGATGCCGGTCGGGTTGGGCAGCGGCAGGAACGCCAGCGCGTGATGGCGCGGATTGCAGCCGTAGAAGCGCAGCCAGGCCGGATCACCGTCGGCGGGCCGGCCCACCATCTGCGGGGGCAGGCGCATGGAGTCGCGCAGGCGGAAGCCGAGCACGTCCTGGTAGAAGGCTTGTGCCGCAGCATCATCCGTGCAAGTGAGCACGACGTGCCCGAGACCCTGTTCGGCGGTCACGAACTTGTGGCCGTACGGGCTGACGAAACGCCGGCCCAGGTACTGCGCACCGTGGAACGCCTCGAGCGTATTGCCGGAGGGATCCTCGAAACGGATCAGGCCCTCGACGCGACGCTCGAGCTTCTCCTCTTTGGTGCCCTCGACGAAGGAGACGCCCGCCTTGGACAGGGTGTCCCGAAGGTCCTGCAGCGCAGGCGCGTCGGTGACCTCCCAGCCGGAGACCAGCAGCCGGTCCTTTTCGCCGGGCACGATCACCAGGCGGGCGGCGAAATCGTCCATCCGCAGGTAGAGCGCGTCGGGATTGTTGCCCGAGCCCTCCATCATGCCGAGCACCTTCAGGCCGTACTCGCGCCAGGCCGCCATATCGGTGGCCTCGATGCGCATATAGCCGAGGGCCTTGATCCCCATCGTCACTTCTCCTTGACGCCGAGCAGGAAGTCGGTTGCCAGGCGGTTGAATTCGTCGAACTTCTCCAACTGCGCCCAGTGCCCGCAGCCGCCGAACACGTGCAGCTGCACGCGCGGGACCATCTTCAAGGCTACGAGCGCGCCGTCGATCGGGTTCACCCGATCTTCGCGGCCCCAGATCATCAGCACCGGCTGCCGCAGCTTGAACGCGTCCCGCCAGATCATGCCCTTGGCGAAGTCCGCGCCCGCGAACGATTTGCCCATGGCGCGGGTGGCGGCCAGCGACTCCGGCTGCGACGCCGAGGCGAAGCGCTCCTCGACCAGTTCCGGCGTGATCAGCGACTGATCGAACACCATGATCCGCAGGAACGCCTCCAGGTTCTCCTTCGTGGGTTCGAAGTTGAACTTGGACAACAGCTTCACGCCCTCGGTGGGGTCGGGCGCGAACAGGTTGGTGGACAACCCGCCGGGACCCATCAGCACCAGTTTGCCCGCGCGATCCGGGTAGTCCAGCGCGAAACGGGTGGCCGCGCCGCCGCCGAGCGAATTGCCCAGCAGGTGCACGCGTTCGGTGATGCCGAGGTGATCGAGCAGATCCTTCAGCGCCGAGGAGCTGTGCACGAAGTACTGCGGGTGCTCGGTCGGCTTGTCGGACTGCCCGAACCCGGGCTGATCGACGGCCAGCACGTGAAATTCCCTGGCCAGCACCGGAATGTTCTTGGCGAAGTTCGACCAGGAGGACGCGCCCGGACCGCCGCCGTGCAGCAGCACGATGGTGGGGCCGTTGCCGACGCCCGCCTCGTGGTAGTGCAGCTTCAGGTCCGGCCGCACCTGGGCGAACCGCGAGGTGGACTCGTAGGTGATTTCTTCCACTGCGGTCATGGTTTACACCATCGTGTCGGTGATCGGGAGACCGAACGCGTGGCTGCCGTACATGACGTAGGCGCGTTCGGCATCGTTGGCGGCGTGCACCCGGCCGGCGTGCGCGTCCCGCCAGAAGCGCTGCAGCGGAGTGCCGTTGGCGAGCGCGGTGGCGCCGGCGGCCTCGAACAGCCGGTCGATGGAGGCGATGGCGCGGCCGGTGGCGCGCACCTGGTCGCGGCGGGCGGCGGCGCGCACGTCGAACGGCACGTCCTTGCCCGCGACCAGCAGGGCGTACTCGTCGGCGACATTGCCCGACAGCTGCCGCCAGGCCGCGTCGATATCGCTGGCGGCCTCGGCGATCCGGACCTTGCCGAACGGATCGTCCTTGGCGTTCTCACCGGCGTAGGCGGCGCGCACGCGCTTGCCCTGGTGCTCCACGTGCGCCTCCAGCGCGCCGTAGGCCATGCCCACGATCGGGGTGGAGATGGTGGTGGGGTGGATGGTGCCCCACGGCATCTTGTACACCGGGTCGGTGTTCTGCTCCAGGCCGGGCGCGCTCAGCTCGCTCATGGCGCGGAAGCTGAGGAAGCGGTGCCGGGGCACGAAGACGTTCTCCACCACGATGGTGTTGGAGCCGGTGCCGCGCAGGCCGACCACGTTCCACACGTCGTCGATCTTGTATTCGGTGCGCGGGATGAGGAACGAGCCGAAGTCGACCGGCTTGCCGTTCTTGATGACCGGGCCGCCCACGACCACCCAGGTGGCGTGATCGGAACCGGAGGACCAGGCCCACTTGCCGTTGACGGTGTAGCCGTCGCCGTCCTCGGTCACCACGCCGGCGCCCATGGGCGCGTACGACGAGGAGATGCGGACGTCGGTGTCCTCGCCCCAGACCTCTTCCTGCGCACGCTGATCGAACAGCGCCAGGTGCCAGTTGTGGACGCCGATGATGCCGGAGACCCAGCCGGTGGAACCGCACGCGCTCGCGATCTTGCGGACGGTGTCGTAGAAGACGACCGGATCGGCGGCGTATCCGCCCCACTGGCGCGGCTGCAGCAGTTTGAAGAACCCGGTCTCCTGCAGATCCTTGACCGTCTCCTCGGGAAGGCGGCGCAGGTCTTCGGCTTCTTGGGCACGTTCGCGGAGGGTGGGCAGCAGCGCCTCGACCCGCTCAACTACTTCTTGCGTCATCTCGCCAGATGCTCCTGCCTGGTGCGTGTCTTCCCGATAGATCGGGAAGCGGTTCACGTTTGCCCCTGAGAGTAGAACACGTTCTTATTCCTGTCGAGAACGCTGTTCATTCGCAGCTCAGAGCGGCCCCATCCTGGTAGTTAGGCGTATCGCTGGCGTAAGGCCGAGCAATTTTGTAACGTGTTCTAGTACTTCCAGAGGAGGAGAACGATGGCTACAACCCCGCAGGGGCCCCGCGGAAAGGTCCGTGAGATCGATGTGGGCGCCATGCCCACGCGATTTGCCCGGGGCTGGCACTGCCTTGGACTCGCGAAGACCTTCCGCGACGGAAAGCCGCACTCGGTCAACATCTTCGGCACCAAGCTGGTCGTTTTCAAGAACAGTAAAGACGAGCTGAAGGTGCTCGACTCCTACTGCCGCCACCTGGGCGGCGACCTGTCCATGGGCGAGGTCAAGGGCGACTCCATCGCGTGCCCGTTCCACGACTGGCGCTGGGGCGGCGACGGCAAGTGCACCGGCATTCCGTACGCGCGCCGCGTGCCCCCGCTGGCGCGCACCCGGTCCTGGATCACCTTGGAGCGCAACGGCCAGCTCTTCGTCTGGCACGACCACGAGGGCAATCCGCCGCCGGACGAGGTGACCATCCCCTACATCGAGGGACCGTTCACCAATGCCGACGGCAGCGGTTCGGAAGAGCTGAACGACGGCTGGACCGACTGGACCTGGCACTCGATGCTGATCGAAGGCTCCAACTGCCGCGAGATCATCGACAACGTCGTGGACATGGCGCACTTCTTCTACATCCACTACGCCTTCCCGACGTACTTCAAGAACGTGCTCGAGGGCCACGTCGCCACCCAGTACCTCGAGACCAAGGCCCGCCCGGATATGGGCAATGCCGCCAAGATGGGCATCGACGTACTGCTCAAGTCGGAGGCGTCGTACTTCGGCCCGTCGTACATGATCAACCCGCTGCTCAATATCTACAGCGGCTACGAGGTCAAGACGGTCCTCATCAACTGCCACTACCCGGTCTCGCAGGACGCGTTCGTGCTGCAGTGGGGCGTCTCGCTGGAGAAGCCGAAGGGCCTTCCCGAGGAGCAGGCCGCGTCCTTCGCGGAGAAGATGACGGTCGGCGTGTCCGAGGGCTTCCTGCAGGATGTCGAGATCTGGAAGCACAAGTCCAAGATCGACAACCCGCTGCTGACCGAAGAGGACGGCCCGGTCTACCAGCTGCGCCGGTGGTACGAGCAGTTCTACGTGGACGTCGCCGATATCGACCCGCGCTCCACCCAGCGCTTCGAATTCGAGATCGACACCTCCAAGGCCGTGGAATCCTGGACCGCGGAGGTCGAGGAGAATCTTCGGAAGAAGCGCGAGGCGGAGGAAGCCGGCGCATCGGAGGAGGCGAACGCTTGATGACCAACTGGGCCAAAGCACCGGACTTCGCGGACCGTCCGGAACAGCGGGAGCAGGTGCGCGCCCAGACGGTCCTGGACAAGGCCCACTACATGGAGGCGGGCCTGACGCCGCTGGCCTGTCTGACCTGCGGCACCCAGGTGCTGGTGCGCAAGCACAGCAATCAGCAGCGCACCGTGCAGTGGACGGTCAATCCGGCCGAGCACTGCCCGGTGTTCGCCAAGATGGCCGAAGCCGGGCCGACCTTCGGCAAGCCCGACTCCTGCCCGAATCTGGAGAAGACCATCGACCACGCGCTGGCCGAGGGTCTGCTCGAAATAGACGATTAGCCGCGGCTCCGATTCACCCGAATCGGAAGTCGGCGAAGTCGAATCCCGGTGCGACGACACAACTCACCAGCACGTGCTCGTCGCCCGCCGGGCGGGCGGCCTGGCTCACCCCACCGGGGACCACCGCCTGGGGCCGCTGCCCGCGCTCGACATCGGGCCCGAGGACGACCTCCTCACCCCCGATGTCCAGCAACAGCGGACCACCCCCGTGCCACAACCAGATCTCGTCCGATTTCACCGTATGCGGTGCGGACGCCTCACCCGGCAGCAGCAGGAAGTAGATCGCCGTCGCGCTCGCGCGCGGCCCGTCATAGCCCTTCGGCTCGAATTCCACTCCGCTGCGCCAGGTTTCCCGATACCACCCGCCCTCCGGATGCGGACGCAGATCCAATGCGGCGGCCAGCGCGGGCCTCTCATCGCTCATTCTTCTCAACGTAGCCCGATCCGCCGGCGGATGCCGTGCGCGGTACGTTCGAATTGTGGATATCTTGAGCGAGACCATCGCCGCGATCCGCACCGGGAATCCGGCCTCGGGTCTGTTCGTCCGGCATGCGCCGTGGGGGCGTAGTTATCCGCGGGTGCCGGGGGCGAGTTTCCATGTGGTGCTGCAGGGTTCGTGCTGGGTGTTGCCGCCCGGCGGGGAGCCGATCGCGCTGGGGGCCGGGGATGTGCTGTTCATGCCCCGGGGTGCGGATCATGAGATCGTCGACGCGTTGGGGACGCCGGTCACCGAGATCGCCCGGCCGGGGGAGCCGCGGGAGATCGTCGGGCCCGGGGTGCGGACGGTGCTGGTCTGCGGGGCCTATGAGCTGGGGCGGCAGCGGAGTCATCCATTGCTGGACGAATTGCCGGAGTTCATTCATCTGCCGGCGCGGCCGGGACGGCATCCGGCGCTGCGGGCGGCGGTGGAACTGCTGGCGGGGGAGATCGCCGAGCCGCGGCCGGGGGCCGATGCCGCCATTCCCGCACTGCTCGACACCATGCTGCTGTTCCTGCTGCGCGCCTGGTTCGACGAGCAGGCCGAATCGCAGACCGGATGGGCGGGCGTGTTCACCGATCCGGCCGTCGCGGTGACCCTGCGGGCCATTCACGATGCGCCGGAGAAGGCGTGGACGGTGCCGGAACTCAGTGCGGTGGCGGGGGTTTCGCGGGCGACGCTGGCGCGGCGGTTCACCGCGACGGTGGGGGAGCCGCCGCTGTCGTATGTGACCCGCTGGCGCATGCTCACGGCCGCGCGATTGCTGCGCGAGACCGATACGCCGCTGGCGAGCGTGGCGCGGAAGGTCGGCTATCAATCGGAATTCGCGTTCGCCAAGGCGTTCAAGCGCGAATACGGGCTGGCCCCAGGGCAATACCGGCGGGCGGAGGAAAAACCTGCGGTCATCGCGGTGTGAATCGCACTAGGCTGGGGCGAATGACGGATTGGCGTGCGCGCAAAGGTCCGATCGGAGTGCTCACCGGAGCGGGCATCTCCACCGATTCCGGCATCCCGGATTTCCGCGGGCCGCGCGGGGTGTGGACCGAAGATCCCATCGCGGAACTACTTTCCACCTATCAGAACTACGTGGCCGATCCGGAACTGCGGCGGCGGGCCTGGCTGGCGCGCCGCGACAATCCGGCCTGGCGGGCGGTGCCGAACGCCGCGCATCAGGCGCTGGTGCGGCTGGCCGCGGCGGGGCGGCAGGTCGGCATCATCACCCAGAACATCGACCGGCTGCATCAGCGGGCCGGCTCGGACGGGGTGGTGGAGATCCACGGCAATATGTTCGAAGTGGTCTGCATCGACTGCGAATTCACCACCTCGATGGAGTCCACGCTGGCGCGGGTGGCCGCCGGCGAGCCCGATCCGGACTGCCCGGACTGCGGCGGCATCCTGAAGGCCGGGGTGATCATGTTCGGCCAGCAGCTGGTGCCCGAATCCATTCGGGCCGCGGTGGATATCGCCGAAACCAGCGAGATCTTCATCGCCGTCGGCTCCTCGCTGCAGGTGGAACCGGCGGCCTCGATGTGCGCGGTGGCGGTGGACGCCGGCGCCGATCTGATCGTGATCAATGCCGAACCCACCCCGTACGACGTGTACGCCGCCGAGGTGGTCCGGGATCCGATCGGCGAGGCGCTGCCGCGACTGGTGTCGGAACTGCTGGGCGGGTAGCGGATTCAGCTGAACGGGGACTGCGGGCGGTCCTGCAGTTCGCCGTCGATGTAGATGTCGACCTTCTCGTTGTAGAAACAGGCCAGGCCCGCGACCTTCTGGCTCTCCGGCAGCGGGGTGCGGTAGATCCACACCAGATCCGGGAACTCGTCCTCGCCGAGGCGGACGTTCCAATATTCGGCGGTGCCCTTGTACGGGCACTGCGTCTCGGTGTCCGAGGCGGTCAGCAGGTCCAGCCGGACATCGGTGAGCGGCAGGTAGTAGCGGGCGGGCAGCCCGGTCTCGAACAGGATGCGCGGGGCGTGCGAATCGGCGAGGGTCTGCCCGTTCAGCTCCACCCGGATGTGCCGGGACGAACCCAGGATGTCGACCCGGCTGTAGGGGTCGCGCGGATGCACGTAGATGGGTTCGTCCTCCTCGAACCACTGGTCCATGGCGTCGAACTTCAGGCGCACCAGATCGCGCACCGCCTCGACCGCGGAGTCGAGGTAGCGCACGGCCGCGCCCTGGGCGACCACGTCGCCGACCACCACGTCGAATTCGACTCCCGGGCCGAAGACCGCCGAGTCGTGCGGGCGACCGGTCGGTTCGAGCTTGGCGCGCACGTCATCGGCGGGCAGGTAGTAGGTGGGGTAGTACGGGTGCTCCCACACCAGCCGGGGCGCGAGCGAGTCGGCGGCCAGGTGACCGCCCAGATAGACGCGTACCCGTTTGGCGCTCGGTTCGACCCGAGCCTGGAAACCGGGATTCGATTCGGTCATACCTCCCGACGGTACTCCGGCCGGAAAGGGGCAGTCCGGGAACGGAATTCGCGTCGCCGCGCCGGTGCGCCCGGCACTCATGCGCACCTGCGATTTCTGCCCGCTGACCTGCCTGGATAGGGTGGACTGGCAACACTCGAGCAACAAACCTGAAGGTGGTCAGATGTCGGAAACCGGCACCGTCGAGCAGCAGGGACTGCGGACCGGACTGCGACGGCGTCATATGACGATGCTGGCCATCGGCGGCGCGATCGGCGCGGGGCTGTTCGTCGGCTCCGGTTCGGTGATCGGCACCGCGGGCCCGGCGGCCATTCTGTCCTACGCCGCCGCCGGATTGCTGGTGCTTTGCGTCATGCGCGCCCTCGGCGAAATGGTGGTGGCCCGCCCGGTCGCCGGCTCGCTCGCCGAGTACTCCCGCATGGCGCTCGGCCCGTTCGCCGGCTTCACCATCGGCTGGCTGTACTGGTACCTCTACGTCATCCTGGTCGGCGCGGAAGCGGTGGCCGGGGCGGCCATCCTGTCCAGCTGGATCGATCTGCCGCAGTGGGTGCTGTCGGCCGCGCTGCTGATCCTCATGACCGCGGTCAATCTGGTCTCGGTGCGGTCCTTCGGCGAGTTCGAGTTCTGGTTCGCCTCGATCAAGGTCGTGGCCATCGTCATCTTCCTGGCGCTCGGCCTGGCCTGGGTGTTCGGGCTGTGGCCGGACGCGGAGAGCGGCTTCCACAATCTGACCGGGCACGGCGGCTTCGCGCCCAATGGCATCGCGGGCATCTTCTCGGCCATCGTGGTGGTCATGTTCGCCTTCGGCGGCACCGAGATCGTGACGGTCGCGGCCGCCGAATCCAAGGAGCCCGGCCAGGCCGTGGCCCGCGCCACCAACAATGTGCTGTGGCGGGTCGGCCTGTTCTACGTTGCCTCGATCTTCCTGGTGGTGACCATCCTGCCGTGGAACGACGCCCAGGTGCTGAAGAGCCCGTTCGTGAGCGCCCTGGACCGGATGGGCGTGCCGGCGGCGGGCACCATCATGCAGGTGGTGATCCTCACCGCGGTGCTGTCGGTGCTGAACTCGGCCATCTACGTGTCCTCGCGCATGCTCTACGTGCTGACCCGTGACGGCGATGCCCCGGCCGGGCTGGTCAAGGTCAACAAGCGCGGCGTGCCCGCCCGGGCGGTGCTGCTCGGCACCGTGGCGGCCTGGGGTGCGGTCATCGCCTCCTACGTCTCCCCGGATCAGGTCTTCACCTTCCTGGTGAACTCCATCGGCGTGGTGCTGGCCTTCGTCTACGTCGCGATCATGGCCTCCCAGCTGCGCCTGCGCGCCCGGCTGCGGCGCGAGGACCCGTCCGCGCTCACCTATCGCATGTGGGGTTACCCGTACCTGAGCTGGGCGGTCATCATCGCCATCTGCGCGGTCTTCATCGCCATGGCGCGCAATCCGGACCAGCGCAATCAGCTCATCGCCTCCACCGTCAGCCTGCTGTTCGTGGCCGCGATCTACCCGCTGCGCAAGCGGTTCGGACGCAAGCCCCCGGTCCGCGAGGTCGAGGTGCTGCACCACTAATCTGGGAAGGATGACCGACTTCGGCATCTATCCAGGCGGTGTCAGCGGCGACGACGCCGGCGGCTTGGCGACCGGGAAACCGGACGATCCGGCCGCCGTGGAGGCCGCGCTCGACGATCTCGGCGTGACGGTGGTGCGGGTCTACACCGCGTTCAAGGACGCGGGCGAGGAATCCTTCTGCAACCCGGCCGATTTCGGGCGTTACGCCACGGCGGGCCGCAAGCTCGACCTGGTCGCGCAGTTCCAGTCCCGGTCCGGTGACGTGCCGGGGTATCTGTGCTTCCTGTCGCATCTGGTGCAGGACTACGGGGATCGCATCGCCACGCTGCAGATCACCGAGGAGCCCAATGTGGTGGGCAACGCCACCCTGGACGGCGACTATCCGAATGTCCGGCGCGCCATTATCGAAGGCGTGCAGGCGTTCTCGGGACAGGGCTTCCGTATCGGCTTCAACACCACGCCGCTCTTCGGCCCCGCCGCGAGCTTCGTGCAGGACCTGGTCACCGAGGGCGGGCCGGGGTTCGTGGCGGCACTGGACTACATCGGGCTCGACGCCTTCCCGGACGTGTTCATGCCCGCCGAGGACCCCGCCGCCGCGCTGTCCTGGCTGCTCGGCATGCATCGCGATCTGCTCGCCAATGCCGGACTGCCCGTGGACATTCCACTGCATCTGACCGAGAACGGCTGGCCCACCGGCCCGGAACGCTCCGAAGCTCGGCAGGCCGAGGTGCTGGCGGGCATCCTCGAGGTGGTGGCCCAGCACGATCTCGGTGCGTACCACCACTTCTCGCTACGCGACGCCGACACGGCGCAGCCGGGCCTGTTCCACCGCTTCGGGCTCATGCGCGACGACTACACCCCGAAACCGGCGTACCAGGTGTACCGCGACCACATCGCCAAGCATTCGGCCTGAATCAGCGGTGGTACTCGGCCAGCAGCACGATCAGGCCGACAATGCCGATCATGGTCATGACGCCGGCCAGCAGCGCCGGCGAGATCAGGCCGAGGACCACGAACGCGCCGGTGCCGGCCAGGGCCCCGGTGGCGATGAGAGCCGGGCGCAGCGCGGGGGACCGGGGCAGCCGGGCGATATCCCGGTCGACCTCGGCCTCCAGTTTGGCGGCGCGAACGGTCACGGCGTCGTTCAGGCCGAGTTCGGCGCGGCAGTCCGCGAGCAGCGTGGTGATCGCCGATTTGGCGGTGCGGGCGGTGGCCTTGGAAGTGGCTCGCTTGCGCCGCCATTCGGCCTCGCGCAGCCGGATCCACAGTGTTTCGCGATCGTTCGGGCCCAGCACCCGTTCGGCCATGGTCATCAGATCGCGCCAGGTTTCCGCGCCGACGGCCTCCCCGGCGCGTTCGGTGTGGGCCCGGGTGTAGGCGAACTGCGCGCGCACGTAGTCCCGATTCGGTTCGAGCGCATTGGCTCTCAGCACGATCGCCATGACCTCCTGCCATTGGGCGGCGGCGCGGTCGTGTTCGCCGGAGGAGGTGAAGCTCTGGGCGCGCGTGACCAGTTTGCGTATCTCCTCGCCAGCAGTACTCATAGCCCGCCCTCCCCAGGTCACGATGTTTCCCAGGGTATGAGCAAGGTCGTTGCCCGGCAATGAGAAACGGGAGCCCGGCGTCGTGCCGGGCTCCCGTTCCGATGGGTCGTCGCGTCAGGCCGGGCGGGCCAGCGGACGCGCCGGGGTGCCGAACAGCTGTGCGTCGGCGTGTGCGCGCTTGAAGAACAGGTGCGCGTCGTGCTCCCAGGTGATGGCGATGCCGCCGTGCATCTGCACCGTCTCCGACACCACGGCATTGAAGGTGTCGATGGCGTGCAGCCGCGCCGAAGCGATATCGATCGGATCCACATGCCCCGCGGCCAGACCCGAAATAGCCAGGTAGGCAATGGAACGCGTGGACTCCACCAGCACGTACATATCGGCCATCCGGTGCTTCAACGCCTGGAAGCTGCCGATCGGCCGCCCGAACTGCACCCGCGACTTCGAGTACTCGACGGTCATGTCCAGGCACTGCTCGGCCGCGCCGAGCTGCTCGGCCACCACTGCGGCCCAGGCGATCTCGCGCAGGCGGGTGACATCGAGCGCGCCGAGCGCCCGGCCGGTGACGTTCTCGAAGTCGATGCGCGCCAGGCGACGGGTCGGATCCTGGGTGACCACGGTGGTGCGGGTGACGCCCGCGGCCTCGCCGTCCACCTCGAACAGCCCCGCATCGGTCAGCACCAGCAGCGTGTCCGCATGCGCCCCGTCGATCACGTAATGCGCGGAACCGGACAGGGTTTCGCCATCGGCGGCGACCCCGAAGGAATCCCACCCGCGCACCCCGGCCCAGCACAGCGCCAGCGTGCGCGCACCCTCCGCGACCTCCGGCAGCAGCCGTTCGTTCGCCTCGGCGTTCCCGGCCAGCAGCAGCGCCTGCACACCCAGCACGGCCGACCCCAGCATCGGCGGAGCGGCGAGCGTGCGCCCGAGCTCCTCCACCACCAGCAGCGACTCGGTCAGCCCGACGCCCACGCCCCCGAACTCCTCCGGAATGGCAAGCGCCGCAACCCCGACCTGCTCACACAGCAACTTCCACAGCTGCTCGTCATACCCGCGCTCGGCCTCCAGCCCGCGCCGCATGGCCGCGCTGTCCTGATGCTTGGTCAGCACCGCGCGCACGGTAGTGACGAGTTCCTGCTGTTCGGCAGTAAGGCTCATGCCCTCGCTCCCAATGTCTCGAAGTTGTGCGCGGTGCGAACGCTCGGCGCGGTGTCGACGTTTGCGAGAGTGCGCAATGTCTGCACCGCCAGCGTCAGCAGCGGCGTGAATTCGCCGTCGGCGCAGGAGCGTTCGAGCCTGCGGGTCGCGCCGGCCGCCGAGATGCTCATGCCACGTTGCCCGCACGCAGGGCGGCGGCGATGCGGGCGCGGTGCTCGGCCGGGGTGCCCCAGGCCGAGCGCAGCGCGGTGACCTTGGTCAGCCACAGGGACAGGTCGCACTCGGCGGTGTAGCCGATGGCGCCGTGCACCTGGAGGGCGATGCGGGCGGCCTGGTAGGCAGCTTCGCCGCAGGCCAGCTTGGCGGCGGAGATGTCGCGGCCCCGGGTCTGGGCGTCCGCGCCGGACTCCAGGGTGAGGGCGGCGCGGTAGAGCAGGGGCTGGGCCATCTCCAGGGCGATGGAGACATTGGCCAGATGGTGCTTGATCGACTGGTAGCGGCCGATCGGGGTGCCGAACTGCTGGCGCTGCTTCACGTATTCGACGCTGATGTCGAGCAGCGAGCGGCCCGCGCCGAGCAGCTGCGCGGCGGCGGCGAGCGCGGCGGTGTCGAAGGCGGTTTCGATCGCCGCGGCGACGCCCGCGCCCTCGGCCAGGGTCTCGCCGGGGGTGACGGTGAACAGGCGACGGGCCGCGTCCACCGACTTCACCAGGTCACCGGCGGTCGCGGCGGAGAGCTTGTCACCGTCGGCGACCAGGATCAGATCGGCCAGGTCGGCGTCGAGCGCCACGCGGCCCCCGGTCGCCGAAGCGGCGGAACCGATCGCGCCCGCGGCGGTGCTGAGCGCGAGCGTGCCGAGCTTGGCCCCTTCGGCGAAGGCGGGCAGCCATTCGGCGGCCAGCGCACCGTCCGGAAGGGCTTGCAGCAGTGCGGGAATCGCGGCGGCGGTCTCCACCAGCGGGCCCGGCACGGCGGCCCGGCCGATCTCGGTGAAGGCCACGATGAGCTCCACCGGGCCGGCGCCGAAGCCGCCGTTCTCCTCGGTGATGGTCAGGCCCAGCGCGCCCGCCTCGGCCAGCTGGCCGATGAGCGCGCGCCCGGCGGCGGAATCGCCCGCGCCCCAGGCCCGGACGACGCCCGGGGTCTTGGCGGCCTCGCCCATCTTGCGCAGGCTGGCGGCGAAGTCGTGCTGTTCTGCGGTCAATGCGAATCGCATGTCGTCTCCCTTACCGCGGCAGGCCGAGCAGGCGTTCGGCGATGATATTGCGCTGAATCTCGTTGGTGCCCGCGTAGATCGGGCCCGCGAGCGAGAACAGGAAGCCGTCGGTCCAGGCGGATTCCTGTTCGGCGGCGGCCCCGTGCAGGTCCAGCGCGGTTTCGTGCATGGCGATGTCCAGTTCGGACCAGAACACCTTGTTGACCGAGGATTCCGCGCCTAGCTGGCCGCCCTCGGCCAGGCGGGTGACGGTGGCCCAGGTGTTGAGCCGGTACGCCTCGGCCCCGACCCAGGCGTCCACCACGCGATCGCCGATGGCGGTGTCGGTTTCGGCGGCCGCCGACTTCCACAGCTCGATCAGCTTCACGACGGTGGCGTTGAACCGGCCGGGGGAGCGCAGCGAGAGCCCGCGCTCGTTGCTGGAGGTCGCCATGGCGACCTTCCACCCGTTATTGGCCTCGCCGATCACATCGGAGTCCGGCACGAACACATTGTCGAGGAAGATCTCCGCGAAGCCCGGCTCGCCGTCCAGCTGCGGAATCGGGCGCACGGTCACGCCTTCCGCGGTCAGCGGGAACATCACGTAGGTGAGCCCGCGATGCCGTTCGGCCTCCGGGTCGCTGCGGAACAACCCGAATCCCCAGTCCGCGAACGAGGCCCGCGAGCTCCAGGTCTTCTGCCCGTTGAGCAGCCAGCCGCCCTCGGTGCGCTTGGCGGTGGAGCGGATACCGGCCAGATCGGACCCGGCCTCCGGCTCGGACCACGCCTGCGCCCAGATGTCGTCGGCGCGAGCCATTCTCGGCAGGAACCGGGCCAGCTGCTCCGGGGTGGCGTGCTCGAACAGGGTCGGCGCGAGCAGGAAGATGCCGTTCTGGGAGACCCGACCCGGCGCACCCGCCGCGTAGTACTCCTCCTCGAAGATGACCCATTCGGTCAGCGAGGCATCGCGGCCACCGTATTCGGCGGGCCAGGCCACACAGGACAGCCGGGCCTCGGCCAGCTTGGCCTCCCACGCCCGGTGCGCCTCGAACCCCTCCTTGGTGTCCATGGACGGCAGCGGTTCGGCGGGCACATTGGCGGCCAGGAATTCCCGCACCTCGCGGCGGAATTCCTCGGTCTTGGCGTCGAATTCGAGATCCACTTACTTGGCCCCGTTCCTCTCGGTAGCGGCATCTGATTCCCGGCTCACCGCGGCCGCCTTCATCGACTTGGCGTCCATGCCGCCGAGCGAGCCGGAGCCGATTTCGGCATTGTGGGCGTGCGCGAAATGGTGCAGCCCGAACACGGAATCCATGCCGGCGCGCATACCCATCAGGTCCTCGCACTGGTTGACGGCCTTCTTGGTGAGCGCCAGCCCGAATTGCGGCATCTCCGAGATCTTCTCGGCGAGCGCGATGGTGTGCGATTCCAGTTCCTCGCGCGGCACAACGCGATTGACCATGCCCCACTCGTAAGCCTGTGCGGCGGTGAAGCGTTCACCGGTGAACAGGATCTCCTTGGCGCGGCGCGGCCCCAGCACCCACGGGTGCGCGAAGTATTCGACGCCCGGAATGCCCATGCGCACAACCGGATCGGAGAAGAACGCGTCCTCGGATGCCACGATCATGTCGCAGGACCAGGCCAGCATGAGCGCGCCCGCGATGCACGCGCCCTGCACCATGGCGATGGTCGGCTTGGGGATCTCCCGCCAGCGCCGGCACATGCCCAGGTACACCTCGGACTCGCGCGCGAACCGCTGATCGCCGCCCGGCCGGTCCACGTGGTCCCACCACATGACGGCCTTGTTCTCGTAGGAGATGTGGTGATCGCGTCCCGGCGTCCCGATATCGTGCCCGGCGCTGAAATGCTTTCCAGCACCGGCCAGCACGATCACCTTGACCTCGGCGTCTTCGACGGCGCGCGTGAAAGCGGCATCGAGCGCGTAGGTCATGACCGAGTTCTGCGCATTGCGGTAGTCCGGGCGGTTCAGGGTGACGACCGCTATCGGACCCCGCTTCTCGTAGAGGACGACCTCGCCCTCATCGGGAACGGGTCCCAGTTCCTGGCTCACGCCTTCTCCTCACGTAGTTGCCGCTTGAGCACCTTCCCGGCGGCGCTGTAGGGCAGCGCGTCGCGGAACTCCACGAAGCGCGGCACCTTGAAGTTGGCGAGCAGCGTCTTGGCATGCGCCACCACGTCTTCGGCGGTCAGCGCCGAGCCGGGCTTGCGCACCACGAACGCCTTGCCGACCTCGCCCATGCGCTCGTCCTCGATACCGATGACGGCGGTCTCGGCCACGCCCTCCAGGCGGGCCAGGGCCTGCTCCACCTCGGCGGGGTACACATTGAACCCGCCGGAGATGTACATGTCCTTGAGCCGGTCGGTGATCTTCAGATACCCGCGCTCGTCGATGATCGCGACATCGCCGGTGTGCAGCCAGCCGTCCTTGTCGATGGTGTCCGCGGTGGCCTGCGGATCGTCGAGGTAGCCCAGCATCACCTGCGACCCGCGGATCAGCAGCTCGCCATTGTCGGCCAGCTTGATCTCGAAGTCGCCGATGGCCCGCCCGCAGGTATTGGCGATGGTCTCGGCGTCGTCCTCCGGGCGGCACATGGTGCCGAAACCACCGGACTCCGACAGCCCGTACGCGGTCAGCACCACATCGAATTGCAGTTCGCTGCGCATTCTTTCGATGAGCACGACCGGCACGGTGGCCGCGCCGGTGACCGCGACCCGCAGCGACGACAGATCGGCATCGTGGCGCGCCGGATGCTCCAGGATCGTCTGATAGATGGTCGGCGGTCCGGTCAGCACGGTGATGCCCTCGTCGTGCACCAGCCGCATGGTCTCCGGCACGTCGAAGGTGGCCTGCGGGATCACGCTCGCACCGGTCACCAGGCACGCGAGAATGCCCGCCTTGTAACCGAAGTTGTGGAAGAACGGCGGCACCACCAGGTACCGGTCGCTCTGGTTCAGCGTCGCGCACTCGGCCCAGGCCCGCGCGCCCGCCAGCGCCTGCCGGTGCGCGATCAAGGTGCCCTTGCTGCGCCCGGTGGTGCCGGAGGTGAAGAGGATGTCGGACAGATCGTCCGGCCGCACCGATTCGGCCCGCGCCACCACGTCTTCCAGGCTGACCGCCTCGGCCAGCTTGGCCAGCTCCGACCACACGATGGCGTCGGCCACCGGCTCCTCGGTCTCGGACGGGATCACGATGACCGTCTCGATGCCGAGTTCCGGTGCGGCGGCGCGCAGTTCGCTCAGCCGGTCGCGTCCCAGGAAGGCGCCCGCGATGAACAGCGCCTTTGCGTCCACCCGCGACAGCACATCCGCCGCCTCGTCCGCCACGTAGCGCGTGTTCAACGGAACGATGGCCGCACCGACGTAATGCGTGGCGAGCACCGCGGTCACCCAGTGGTGGGTGTTGGGCGCCCAGATGCCGATGCGGTCGCCCCGCTGAATACCGCGCGCCATGAGCGCACGCGCGGTCTCATGGACCGAGTCCAGCAGTTGCGACCAGCTCAGACGGACAGCACCATCGCCGACAGCGGGCGCCTCACCGTAGGTGGCGGCGGCCGCGTGCAGGGCGAGCGGTGTGGTCTGCGGAGGAGATGTCACGGGAGTTCCTGCCGTCCGGGAATGGGTCTAACAAAGCAAGTGCTTGGTAGGTTACTCTACCGACGTGAGCATGATCCAGACCCCCGAACCGGCCACCGGGACTGAGCCCCGCGAGGACGCCGAGTTCCGCACGGAAGTGCGGGAATGGCTGGCCGAGAACCTGAACGGCCAGTTCCGCGAGCTGCGCGGTCTGGGTGGTCCCGGGCGCGAACACGAGGCATTCGAGGAGCGTCTCGAATGGGACCGCGCCCTGGCCGCCGCCGGACTGACCTGCCTGGGCTGGCCCAAGGAGTGGGGCGGCCGCGACGCCACCCTGCGCCAGCAGGTCATCTTCCACGAGGAATACGCCAAGGCCGATGCGCCGAGCCGGGTTTCGCACCTGGGTGAGGAACTGCTCGGCCCGACCGTCATCGCCTTCGGCACCGAAGAGCAGAAGCGGCGGTTCCTGCCCGGCATCCGCAATGTCACCGAACTCTGGTGCCAGGGCTACTCCGAACCGGGCGCGGGCTCGGACCTGGCCGCCGTCACCACCTCCGCCCAGCTCGAGGGCGACGAGTGGGTCATCAACGGCCAGAAGGTCTGGACCTCGCTCGCGCACCTGTCCGACTGGTGCTTCGTGGTCGCTCGCACCGAGAAGGGCTCCAGCCGTCACCACGGCCTGTCCTACCTGCTGGTTCCCATGAAGCAGCCGGGCGTCGAGGTGCGGCCCATCATCCAGCTCACCGGCACCGCGGAATTCAACGAGGTGTTCTTCTCCGACGCCCGCACCGCCGCCGATCTGGTGGTCGGGCAGCCCGGCGACGGCTGGAAGGTCGCCATGGGCACGCTCACCTTCGAGCGCGGCATCTCCACCGTCGGCCAGCAGATCCGCTACGCGCGTGAACTGACCGATCTGGAAGTGGTCGCCCGCGAGAACGGTTCCATCGACGATCCGATCATCGCCGCCCGCCTGGACCAGGCCTGGGTCGGTCTGCGGGTGCTGCGCGCCCACGTGCTGCGCACCCTGGAGTCCGGCCACGACGGCGCGTCGGTCGATGCCCGCACCGCCGCGGGGCAGGCCTCGGTCACCAAGCTGCTGTGGGCCAACTGGCATCGCGATCTGGGCGAGCTGGCCATGGACGTGCTGGGCGCGCCGGGTCTCATCGCCGACGCCAAGGACGACGATCTCAATGCCTGGCAGCGGCTGTTCCTCTTCAGCCGGGCCGACACCATCTACGGCGGTTCCAACGAAGTGCAGCGCAACATCATCTCCGAGCGCGTGCTCGGACTTCCCCGAGAGGCTCGACCGTGAGTGATCTGTCCATCGCCCCCGAAATCGTCGGCGGCCACAACCTGCTCGCGGGCAAGACCGCCGTGGTGACCGCCGCGGCCGGTACCGGCATCGGTTCGGCCACCGCGCGCCGCCTGCTCTCCGAGGGTGCGGACGTCGTGGTCTCCGACTGGCACGAGCGTCGGCTCAAGGAGACCGAAGAGGCGCTGAAGGCCGAATTCCCGGACCGCCGAATCGCTTCCGTGCCGTGTGACGTCAGCTCCACCGAGCAGGTCGACGCGCTGATCGCCGGGGCCGTGGCCGCGCTGGGCCGCATCGACATCATGGTCAACAATGCCGGCCTCGGCGGCGAGGTGCCGGTGGTCGACATGACCGACGAGCAGTGGGACAAGGTCCTCGACATCACCCTCAACGGCACCTTCCGCGCCACCCGCGCGGTGCTGAAGTACTTCCGCGAGGCGGGGCACGGCGGCGTGATCGTCAACAACGCCTCCGTGCTCGGCTGGCGCGCCCAGCACGGCCAGGCCCACTACGCCGCGGCCAAGGCCGGCGTCATGGCGCTCACCCGCTGCTCCGCCGTCGAGGCCGCCGAGTACGGCGTGCGCATCAACGCGGTGGCCCCGTCCATCGCCCGGCACGCCTTCCTGGACAAGGTCACCTCCGCCGATCTCCTCGATCGCCTGGCCGCCGGCGAGGCGTTCGGCCGCGCCGCCGAGCCGTGGGAGGTCGCGGCGACCATCGCCATGCTGGCGAGCGACTACACCACCTACCTCACCGGTGAGGTGGTGTCGATTTCGAGCCAGCGCGCCTGAATCGAAATTGCACTCGCACAACTGAATTAGTGCGTTCGGGCAAAGCGAAAAGCTGTGTCGTCCGGTCGCAGGTTTTCTCACTGCCGCGTTCCCCCGGGGGGCGCGGCAGTGCCTATTTCCGACCGAATAGAAATTGGGTGGCGCGGCGTGCGGGGCGTTGTGCCATTCTGGGTTAGGCCGGTTCCGCATAGTCGAAGGGCACGACCCATGGGTCCGGATCGCCGTCAACAATCAACCCCCGAACAAGGCCACGAGGAATTCGAACTCGAGCTCGTGCGCGAGGTCGTGCTCGCGCGCCGAAGACTCGACAATGCCGTGCTGGCCGCGCTCACCCTGGGTGCGGAGCTACTGGAGCACGACTCCGAGCGCGCCACCGCCATGCGGGCCGCGCAGATCCTGGAACAGCACGTGGTCGACGAGAGCGATGTCGCCCGCGATCCGCGCGCGGCCTTGCGCGAGGACATGATCCGCGATCGCGACCGGGCGCGCCGCCTGGGCCTGTCCCGGGCGGTCGGGTATTCCGACTCCGATGCGCAACGGCGCCGTCGCAAACGCACGGCGCTGTTGTGCGAAGTACGCGCCGATCTCCTGGAAGTCGTCCGCGCCAGCCAGCGTCAGCACGCCGACCGCCTCACCTTCGCCGACAACATCGCCAAGGGATTGTGCGATGCCACCGACAAATTGGTCGTCGGCGCCGATATGGAGACATATCGGGCATGGCAACGCGGCATGGTCCTCAAAATAATCGAGGAACCCAACGACGACGGCGGCCCGCCCCGCGTCATGGCAACCGTCGACGCCGGCCCCGGCCGCGACCCCCTCACTGTCGAATGGGACAGCCCGGAACGCAGACTGGCCCTGGTAGCCCGCATGGCCCGCGCCGGCGTCTCCCCGATCATCATCTGCGACCGCCTGCTAGCGGACCTGTCGGTGTCGTCGCCCTTGCGATATTCCGTGCGCTGAACGGGAACCTCGGTGGACCAAGCAAATGCTTGGTTGTATATTGGCGGAGTGACCTCACCAGACCCGACGAAATCAGCACGTCGTAACGAGCTGCTCGGTCTTGCCGCCAACCTCTTCGCCGAGCGGGGACTGCGCGCGACCACGGTTCGTGACATTGCCGACGCCGCCGGGATTCTATCCGGGTCTCTCTACCACCACTTCGATTCCAAAGAAGCCATGGTGGACGAGATTCTGCGCGGCTTCCTCGACGACCTCTTCGGCCGCTACCGCGAGATCGTCGGCTCGGGCCTGCCTGCCCGCGACATCCTCGAAGCCCTGGTGATCGCGTCCTACGAATCGTTCGACCAATTCCACGCGGCCGTCGCCATCTACCAGGCCGAGGCCAAACGCCTCAGCGGCACACCGCGATTCGGCTACATCGACGAGTACAACAAGGAGTTCCGCGAACTCTGGCACCAGGTGCTCGCCAACGGCGTCGAGGACGGCAGCTTCCGCCCCGAGATGGATATCGAACTGGCCTACCGGTTCCTGCGCGACACCGTCTGGGTGTCGGTGCGCTGGTATCAGCCCGGCGGCCGGATCACCGTCGACGCCCTCGCCAAGCAGTACCTCACCATCGTGCTCGACGGGCTCACCGCCCCGGCCGCGCGCGCATAGTTCCAGCCCAGCAGTAGGAGTTCAGAATGTCTGCACCGTCCCGCCGCCAGTACGCGCCCATGCGGGAGGCGTACGTGATCGACTCCGTGCGCACCGCCGTCGGCAAGCGCGGCGGTTCGCTCGCGAGCGTGCACCCGGCCGATCTGGGCGCGGCGGCATTGAACGGTCTGATGGGCCGCAACAAGCTCGACCCGCAGTTCGTCGAGGACGTGGTGTTCGGCTGCTGCGACACCATCGGCCCGCAGGCCGGCAATATCGCCCGCACCGCCTGGCTGGCGGCCGGCTACCCGGAGCACGTCCCCGGCGTGACCGTGGACCGGCAGTGCGGTTCCTCGCAGCAGGCGATCGGCTTCGCGGCGCAGGCCATCATGGCCGGCACCAATGAGATCGTGGTGGCGGGCGGCGTGCAGAACATGAGCGCCATCCCGATCTCGGCGGCCATGCTGGCGGGCCAGCAGTACGGCTTCGACTCGCCGTTCGTCGGCGCGCACGGCTGGGACCACCGCTACGGCACCGGCGAAGTGACGCAGTTCAATTCGGCCCACATGATCGCCGAGAAGTGGGGCATCTCCCGCCGCGATATGGAGGAGTGGGCGCTGCGTTCGCACGAGCGCGCCCGCAAGGCCATCGTGGAGGGCAAGTTCGACAACGAGATCGTCCCGGTGGGCGATTTCTGGATCGACGAGGGCCCGCGCGAGACCACCCTGGAGAAGATGGCCGGCCTGCAGCCGCTGGCCCCGGGCAGCAGCATCACCGCGGCGCTGGCCTCGCAGATCTCCGACGGCGCGTCGGCCACCCTGCTCGCCTCGGACTGGGCGGTCGCCGAATACGGCCTGACCCCGCGCGCTCGCATCCACCACGTGAGCGCGCGCGGCGCGGACCCGATCTACATGCTGACCGCGCCGATCCCGGCCACCAAGTGGGCGCTGGAGAAGACCGGCCTGACCATCGACGACATCGACGTCATCGAGATCAACGAGGCCTTCGCCTCGGTCGTGCTGGCCTGGCTGAAGGAAACCGGCGCGGACCCGGAGAAGGTCAACCGCAACGGCGGCGCCATCGCGCTCGGCCACCCGCTGGGCGCGACCGGCGCCAAGCTGTTCGCCTCGCTGCTCAACGAGCTGGAGCGGGTCAACGGCCGCTACGGCCTGCTCACCATCTGCGAGGGCGGCGGCACCGCGAACGTGACCATTATCGAGCGCCTGGGCTGAGTTTCCGCTGACCTGAGGCTATTTCAGGTCAATGGACCATTTGTATAACAAAAAGGCGAGAGCCCCCGGCCGCCGCTGATTCCGCGTGGAGAATCAGCAAGATCATGGGCGAGAACCTGCCGAGACGGGGGTTCCTGCTGGGGGCCCTCGCCGCTCTCGGGCTCGGCGTCGGCGCGAAAGCCTTCGCCGATCCCTCCCCGCTGCCGCCGTTCCCGCTGCCGGTGCCGCCGATCAACCCGCCGCCGATCACGCCGCTGAACTATCACTCGCCGGTGCTGGCGCCGTTCGCGGACGAGCTGCCCATTATCGAAACCCGGGCCGCGGCAGGAGAATTGGCGGCCCAGGCGGGGATGCACAAATATCACCGCGACCTGCCGGAGACCCGGGCCTGGGGTTTCGGCCGATCGGTGCTGGGCCCGAATCTCGAAGCGCGGCAGGGGCAGTCGGCGCACCTCACCTTCCGCAACGAGCTCGGTGCGCACCCGCTGGCCGCGCACGTCGATCTCACCATGCACGGCGTCACCGAGCTGGATCGCACCGATCCGCGCTTCACCGTGCACCTGCACGGCGGCGCGAACGCCCCGGACTCGGACGGCCATCCGCTCATCGGCTACCGCAACGGCGGCCGGGCGCACTTCGAATTCGGCAATCGGCAGGAAGCCGCCACACTCTGGTACCACGATCACGCCATGGGGATCACCCGGCTGAACATCCAAGCCGGGCTCGCCGGAATGTATTACGTACGAGACGATTTCGACACGGGCGCGGCCGACAACCCATTGGGCCTGCCCGCCGGTGAGTTCGAGATCCCGCTCATCGTGCAGGACCGCACGTTCAATGCCGACGGCACCGTGCAGCCGATGACCGCGACCTATATCCCGGAGGGCTACAACCAATCCGGCCAATTCGGTGACGTGTGCTGTGTGAACGGCGTGGTGTGGCCGTTCCTGCCCGTGCGCCGGAGCCTCTACCGCTTCCGGGTGCTCAACGGATCCAATTCCCGCCCATACATTTTCGAGTTCGACAATGGCATGCCGTTCTACGCCATCGGCGGCGATCTGGGCCTGCTCGACGCCCCGGTGCCCACCCCGTCGATCCGGGTCAGCCCCGGCGAAAGGGTCGACCTGCTGGTCGATTTCAGCTTCCTGGGCGACGGCGCCGAGGTGGAGCTGATCAATACCGCCAAGAACGACCTGGGCAATACCGTGTTCATGGCTCCCGAACTGCGCCGCATCATGCGCTTCTCGGTCCGCGGCGACGGCCCGCCCGCCGTCGTGCCGGCCCGCCTCCGGGGCGCCCCCGGACTACCGGACCTGCTGGACCCGGTCTACCCGCCCGGTCCGGTCCGCACCATGACCCTGATCGGCCTCAACGACGATTCGCGCAGCGCCGCCGTCTTCCCGACCCTGATGTCGCTGAACAATCTCGCCTTCCTGAGCGACGACATCGACATGGCCCGGGCCGGCACCGTCGAACAGTGGGACATCGTCAACACCACGCCCTTCGATCACCCCATTCACATCCACCTGGCCCGCATGCGTGTACTGGGCCGCCAGCCCATCCTCACCTCGCTGTACTGGGCAAACAACTATCCGCCCGCGTACGGAACCCGTTGGGCCCCTTCGGCGGACGCGTACGCCTTCACCCCGCAGCAGCTGCCGCCGCCGTGGGAGTACGGCTGGAAGGACACGGTCGAATGTCCGACCGACACCATCACCCGCGTCGTCGTGCACTGGCCGTCGGTCGCCGAACTCGGCTTCGATCCGGACGCCGTGCTGACCGTCCCGCATGACGCGGAAGCCATCTCCCCGTCCGAATCCGCCCACGGCGCAGCCCATGCCGGCGCGCACGACGAGATCCGCGGCTACGTCTGGCACTGCCACAATCTCGACCACGCCGACCACGACATGATGCAGCGCATCCGCGTCATGTCCGACTGACGCCGGAGGTTTGCCCGAACTACGATGTCCGGGATCGTTTCCCGAACTCATGAGAAAGCGGGCTGGTATGGATCTGGGTGTCCGCTGGAAGCTGCACGGCGGGGACGGGCGCACGCCCGCGCCCGGCGTGGTCGTCACCCCGGACGAGCGGCTGACCTGGCCGCGCACCATCGGGCTGGGCGCGCAGCACGTGGTCGCCATGTTCGGGGCGAGTTTCGTGGCCCCGGTGCTGATGGGGCTGGACCCCAATCTGGCCATCATGATGTCGGGCGTCGCGACCATCGTGTTCCTGCTCGCGACCAAGGGCCGGGTGCCGAGCTACCTCGGGTGCTCGCTCTCGTTCGTCGGCGTGGCCGCGGTGATCCGCGCCCAGGGCGGCAGTAGCGCGACGGTTACCGGCGCCTGCCTGGCGGTCGGTGCGGCGCTGTTCCTGATCGGTTTGGCGGTGCAGAAGTTCGGGGCGCGGATCATTCACGCCGCCATGCCGCCGGTGGTCACCGGTGCGGTGGTCATGCTGATCGGCTTCAACCTGGCCCCGGTGACGGCCTCCACCTACTGGCCGCAGGACCAGTGGACGGCCTTGCTGGTCATGCTCTTCACCGGATTGGCCGTGGTGGCGCTGCGCGGATTCTTCGCGCGCATCGCGATCTTCCTGGGCCTGATCTTCGGCTACGGGCTGTCGTGGGTGCTGGACCGGGTGTTCGGCAAGATCCATTCGGCGGACGGCAGCGGCGCGGTGACCGACCATTGGCGACTGGACCTTTCGGCGGTGGGCCAGGCCGACTGGATCGGACTGCCGCAGTTGCACGCGCCGTCGTTCGAATGGTCGGCCGTGCTGGTCGCCCTGCCCGTGGTGATCGCCCTGGTCGCCGAGAACGCCGGGCACGTCAAGGCCGTCGGCGAGATGACCGGGCGCAATCTGGACGACAAGCTGGGCACCGCCATCGCGGCCGACGGTGTGGGTTCGATGCTCTCGACCGCGGTCGGCGGCCCGCCCAACACCACCTACTCCGAGAACATCGGCGTCATGGCGGCCACCCGGGTCTACTCGACCGCCGCCTATTGGGCCGCAGCGGGTTTCGCGCTGCTGTTCGGCCTGTGCCCGAAGTTCGGCGCCATCGTCGCGGCCATTCCGGGCGGTGTGCTCGGCGGCATCACCGTCATCCTGTACGGCATGATCGGCCTGCTCGGCGCGCAGATCTGGACCAACGCCAAGGTGGACCTGCGCAATCCGCTGAACCTGGTGCCCGCGGCCGCCGGCCTGATCATCGGCATCGGCAATGTCAGCATGAAGTTCACCGACAACTTCACCCTGAGCGGCATCGCCCTGGGGACACTGGTCGTCATCACCGGCTACCACGTGCTGCGCGTCTTCGCCCCCGCCCACTTCAAGGGGGAGGAGCCCCTGCTGGACGAGGGCACCTCCTCCTACGACGAGGCCGGCGGCAAGCCGTGATCCGGTGACTCAGCCCGCCGCCGGTTCGCTCATCAGCTCGCCGGCCTCGGCCACATAGGGCAGCGCCAGCACCGTCCACGAATGGTCGCTCGCGTACGCCGGATGCTGTGAGGCTTCCGGATCGGCCGCGAGCCCCTCCACCCGCGTCCACTGCCCGTCCCCGCACGGCAGCATCTCGGTGTAGCGGTAGTGCAGGTGCCCGTGCACGTGCAGGCCCGGCCGCAGCGTCTCCACGACCTTCTGGATCCGGTCCTGGTTCGGGAAGCACTCGGGCTTGTTCTTGCGATTGAACTTGGGTTCGGTGGCGCGCGGCTTGTCATGGGACAGCAGCACATCCACCGGGGAGGCGTCGGCGATCAGCAGCTCGTCGAGCTCGTCGTCGGTCATCTCCTCCTCGGGAAACCACAGCGTGCCCGCCGTCATCGGCTTCCGTCCGGACCCGTAGCGCCGGTGCCGCGCGGCCTGCTCCTCCTTGCGCGCCTCCCGGGCCAGCCGCCACCCCTTGTCGGTGGAGCGCGCCCCGCCGAAGGCCGCGAAAGTGGTGCCCTCCCAGGTCCATCGGTGGCCTCGCGGCGCGTACCGCAGGAACTTGCGGCACACCAGGAACCCTTCCTCGTCCCGGCGTTCGCCGTACAGCTCGTGCAGCAGCGAGCTCTTGTCGTGGTTCCCGTCCAGGAAGTACACGGTCACCCCGGCCCGCTTGGCCGCCTTGTTCACCACATCGAAGTAGCGCCGTCCCGAGTGCATGTGCTCCCAGGCCCCGAAATCCCCCACGGCGAACACCCGCGCGCAGTCCTGCCGCGCCGCGACCTGGATCAGTTGCAGTGCGTGTGCGGTGTTCCCATGAATATCCCCGACAATCAAGACATTCCCCATGGCCACATGGTCGCAGCCCGCCGCCGTCCCGTCACGCACAATTAGCCCGTGCCGGATCCCGGGTGCCCAACGCACGAAAACCGCCCCCGGGCGAGAGGATCCGGGGGCGGCTCGTGCGCGACCGGGGGTTCGGCGGTCGCGCAGACGGATCCGGGTGATCGGCCGGATCCGCTGGGTTGCGCGGCCGATTGTGTCGGGACGCGCAGTCCGGGGCGCCGCGGGGCGTACGGTCCGCGGCGCTGGATGAGAGTTCGGTCAGGCGGTGGCGGAGTCCGTCACCTTGAAGGAAGCCAGGCTGTCGATGCGGGCCACGGCGTCGGCGATGATGCGGTCGACGAGTTCCTGCACGGTGGGCAGATCGTCGATGATGCCCGCCACCTGACCGGAGGCCAGCACGCCCGCCTGCGTATTGCCGTCCACCAGACCGGCTTTGAGCAGCATGGCGGTGTTCGCGCCCATGACCACCTGAGACCAGGTGAGGTCCTTGTGCTTGCGGGTGTTCAGGCCCTCGCGAGCCATGGTCGTCCACTTCATGCCGGTCATGTGCTTGAACTTGGCGGCGCTGACCAGGGCGGTGTACAGCCCCCGGATCGGGCCGGAGTGCTCGAGCTTGTTCACCAGTTCGGTGTTCAGCACGCGATGCGGCATGCCGTCGACCTTGACCGACACGGTGGTGTCCTGCAGCCCGCGGGTCAGGTACTCCTGCTTCACCGAATCCGGCACCGAGCTGTCCTGGGTGAGCAGGAAGCGGGTGCCCATGGCGACGCCGGCCGCACCGTAGGACAGTGCGGCGGCGAGGCCGCGGCCGTCGAAGAAACCGCCGCCGGCGACCACCGGAATGTCCACGGCGTCCAGCACACTCGGCAGCAGCAGGGTGGTCGCGACGGAACCGGTGTGGCCACCGCCCTCACCGCCCTGCACGATCACCGCGTCCGCGCCCCAGGACGCCACCTTCACCGCGTGCTTGGCCGCGCCGATGGACGGCATGACGACCACGCCGTTGTCCTTCAGCTTCGCGATGAGCTCCTTCTTGGGAGCCAGCGCGAAGGAGGCCACCTTCACGCCCTCGCGGATCATCATGTCGCAGCGATCCTCGGCGTCGGACAGGTCGGCGCGAATGTTCACGCCGAAAGGCTTGTCCGTCTTGGCCTTCGTCTTGGCGATGGCCACCTCGAGCTCGTCGAGGTTCATGGTGGCCGAGGCCAGAATGCCGAGGCCGCCCGCATTGGCGGTGGCCGCGACCAGACCCGGCCCGGCGACCCAGCCCATACCGGTCTGCACGATCGGATGCTCGATGCCGACCAGCTCGGTCAGCGGAGTCCGCAGCCGCTGCGCGGTCATGCCGTCACTTCCTTCTCGCGGAACCCCTTGGGGTCCAGCACCGTACGGATGATGGTGAGCTCTTCCTCGGTCGGCAGCCGGGTCTCGCCCGCCTCGGCCAGCCCGGCGACCTCGAAGGAGGTGTTCTCGGCGACCTCGTCGGCGCTCACGCCCGGGTGCAGCGACAGCGCGCGCATGGTGTGGTCCGGCCCGTTGTAGTCGAACACGCCCAGGTTCGACACCACGCGATGCAGGTGGTGGAACCGGTAGGCCGGGTTCTCGGGATCGACCTTGTCGTAACCGATTCCGGACACGATATCGACCTGGTCCACGAACACCCGCTTGTTGTGCTTGGGCACGAAGTAGCTGGTGGCGTGGTTGATGGTGTTGCCGGGCGCGCCGCGCACCCCGAACATCTGCCGGGTCGGCTGCTGCAGCGGGCCGAAGGCCGAGAGGTTCTGATTGCCGAAGCGGTCCAGCTGATTCGCGCCCATCACCACGTGGCGACGGCCGGAAGCGACCACGTCGAACACCTTGGAGAACGGAATCCAGCCCTCGATGGGCGCCTTGCCGCCGATGGCCGGCACCTCGGCGAAGAACAGCGCCTCACCGTCGGACAGCAGCAGATCCGGCTCGAAGGTCAAGCGCGCCAGCCGCGCACCGATGGTGGTGACGGTGGACATGGGGCTGGCCATGATCTCGCCCGCGCCCCGGAAGATCTCGGCCGCGGCGACAACGCAAACCTCGGCCCGCGTGATGGGCCCACCCGTCGCCCGACCACCACCCCCGGTGGAATCGCTACGCAATGCAGTGTTGTTCTCGCTCATTACTTCTGCTCCTCGGCGAACGCGCGAACGGCGGCCTGGTACTCGTCCTCGGACACATCCAGGTAGCGCGCCTTGAACTCGGCCCACGACTCGGGCGTCTTGGCGGCCTCCACGTAGTGCCGCTGGAACTTCTCGTCGCGCCCGTAGGAGCCGGAGAAGGTGAAGTGCGCGCCGCCGGGGGCCTCGACCACACCGTCGACCATCATGCGGTTGAGGATGATGGCCTGCTGCGGAACGGCTTTCACCAGTTCCTCGGTCTCGACCAGCTTGTCCACCGACAGGTAGCGCTTCTCCGCGGCCAGGGCGTACAGATCGTCGAAGTACGGATCGACGCCGGTGTAAGCGGCATTGCCGTGCTTGTCGCCCAGATCCAGGTGCACGAAGGCGGCGTCCAGCTCCAGCGCCGGCATGGCGACCAGGGTCTCTTTCTTGCCCTCGGTCGGGTACGGCGACTGTACGGTCTTCAGCTCGCCCTCCCAGAAATCGATTACGGCCGAACCCAATCCGGCGCGGATGGGCAGGAACGGCAGGCGGGCGGCGGCGGCCTGCAGCCCGCACTTCACCATGCCCTCGTCCATCTCGCGCACGGTGATCGCGCCCTCGGTGCGCGCCTTGGCGAACCACGGGTCGTAGAACGGCGCGGAGTCCAGGGATACGAAGCCGTAGTAGGCCTTTCGCACCTTGCCCGCCGAGCACAGCAGACCCAGATCCGGTCCGCCGTAGGTGACGACCGTCAAATCCTTGATATCCGAACGCAGAATGGCCCGCACCAGCGCCATCGGCTTACGCCGGGAACCCCAGCCGCCGAGCCCGATGGTCATTCCGCTCCGCAGTTCGCCGACGATCTCGTCGAGCGTCATCCGCTTGTCGCGCATGGCTTTTACTTCCCCTTCTTCTGCGCCGCGATGTCGTCGTCGAAGCGCGCGCGAATCTCGTCGGCCACGCCCGCGAGGTTGAGCTCCATGGTGAAGCCCTGCTCGAAGCGGTAGGACCGGTGCACGTCCTGCACGTCGATGCCGTTGAGCGCCTTCTTGGCGGCGCGAATGACGCGGCCGTCCTTGTTGGCGATGTTCTTGGCGACTTCCATTGCGGCGGCGTCGAGTTCGGCGCGCGGCACCACCTTGAACACCGAACCGTAGTGGTGCAGCTGCTGCGCGGTCAGCGTGCCCGCGGTGTAGAACATGGTCCGCATCAGATGCTGCGGCACCAGGCGCGCGAGGTGGGTGGCCGCGCCCAGCGCGCCCCGGTCCACCTCGGGCAGGCCGAAGGTGGCGTCGTCGGAGGCCACGATCACGTCCGAGTTGCCGACCAGGCCGATGCCGCCGCCGAGGCAGAAGCCGTTGACGGCGGTGACGACCGGCACCTGGCAGTCGTAGACGGCCGCGAAGGCCTCGAAGCAGCCGTGGTTGGCGCGGATCAGCTTGGTGTGCCCGACGTCGGCGTTCATCTCCTTGATATCCACACCCGCGTTGAACCCGCGTCCCTCGGCGCGCAGCACCACGACCCGGGTCTCCGGGTTGCGCCCGGCTTCCCGGACGGCGTCGGCCAGGGCGAACCAGCCGTCGGAAGGCAGAGCGTTGACCGGCGGGTAGTCGACAGTGACGACTTCTACGCCCTCGGTTTCGGTGTGACGGATGATCCCCATCGCAAGTCCCATCGTTGGCAAAACAAGCAAGTGCTTGGTAGGTTAGCACGGTGGCAATCGAAGTGAACCTCTCCGGCTCGGTCGTCCTGGTCACCGGTGGCGTCCGGGGCGTCGGGGCCGGTATCTCCCGCGTTTTCCTGGATGCGGGCGCGACCGTGGTCGCCTGCGCGCGCCGGCCGGCGGATGTGCCGGTCGAGTCGAACGGGCGGGGCATCGACTTCCTGCCGTGCGATGTGCGGGACCCGGAATCCGTGCGCGGCCTGATCGACGCGATCGTGGCGAAGTACGGGCGGCTGGACACCGTGGTGAACAATGCCGGCGGCGCTCCGTTCGCCCTGGCCGCCGACGCCAGCGCCAACTTCCACTCCAAGATCGTGCAGTTGAATCTGCTGGCGCCCCTGCTGGTTTCGCAGATCGCCAACGAGGTGATGCAGAAGCAGGAGCACGGCGGCTCGATCGTGATGATCTCCAGCGTCTCCGGTCATCGCCCCTCGCCCGGCACCGCCGCCTACGGCGCCGCCAAAGCCGGTGTGGACAGCCTGGTTTCGTCGCTCGCGGTCGAATGGGCA
Organism: Nocardia yamanashiensis NBRC 100130; assembly: GCF_001613325.1. GTDB lineage: Bacteria > Actinomycetota > Actinomycetes > Mycobacteriales > Mycobacteriaceae > Nocardia > Nocardia yamanashiensis. The sequence goes on from NZ_BDCD01000022.1 coordinate 256,175, forward strand.
CCCAAGGTCCGGATGAACTCCGTCATCGTCGGCCTGGTCAATACCGAGTCCTCCCACCTGCACTACGGCGACGAGGACGGCATCGCCGCCGTCAGCCGCACCGTCCCCATGCAGCGCATGGCCGCCCCCGAAGACATCGGCCGCACCGCCGCCTTCCTGGCCTCCCCCCTGGCCGAATACATCACCGGCGGCTCCCTGCTGGTACACGGCGGCGGCGAGAAACCCGCATTCCTCGAAGCCTCCACCGCCGATGTCCCCGCAGTCTCCGGCCATTAGGCCGCCGTCTCTCCAGGCCCGTGGGGCGACCGGCTCCGGCCCGGCTGCCGCGCCGGGCACACGGGCGGCCCCCGCTCTTGCCGCTCCTTCTTCCTTCCCTCCGGGGGTGTGGGGGCGTAGCCCCCACAATCCCCTTCACTCACCAGCGAGGTAATCCATATGACTGACAACAAGATCTGTGAAGGCCGCGTCGCCATCGTGACCGGTGCCGGTCGCGGCATCGGTCGTGCGCACGCCCTCGCCTTCGCCGCCGCCGGCGCGAAGGTCGTCGTGAACGACCTCGGCGCCGAACTCGACGGCGCCCCCAGCCCGGATTCCCCAGCCGCCCAGGTGGTCGAGGAGATCAAGGCGCTCGGCGGCGAAGCCATCGTGAACGGCGACGACATCTCCGACTGGGAGGGCGCGCGCCGCCTCATCGCCTCCGCCGTGGAAGCCTTCGGCCGCCTGGACATCCTGGTCAACAATGCCGGTATCGTCCGCGACCGCATGCTGGTCAACCTCGGCGAGGACGAATGGGACGCCGTCATCAAGGTGCACCTCAAGGGTCATTTCGCCCCGATGCGGCACGCCGCCGAGTACTGGCGCAACGAGGCCAAGGCGGGCCGCACCCCCGAGGCGCGCATCATCAACACCAGTTCCGGTGCGGGCCTGCTGGGTTCGGTCGGCCAGGGCAACTACGCCGCCGCCAAGTCCGGCATCGCGGGCCTGACCCTGACCGCGGCGGCCGAGTTCGCCCGCTACGGCATCACCGTCAATGCCATCGCCCCGGCCGCGCGCACCCGCATGACCGAGACCGTCTTCGCCGACATGATGGCCGCCCCGGAGGACGGCTTCGACGCCATGGCCCCGGAGAACGTCTCCCCGCTGGTGGTCTGGCTGGGCAGCGCCGATTCGGCCGGCGTCACCGGTCGCATGTTCGAGGTCGAGGGCGGCAAGGTGACGGTGGCCGACGGCTGGCGGCACGGCGTCTCGGTCGATCGCGGCGCTCGCTGGGAGCCGGCCGAACTGGGCCCGGTCGTGCGTGACCTGCTGGCCAAGGCCGTCACCCCGGAGCCCGTCTACGGCGCCTGAGTTCCGCTTCCACCTCTCGCCGACACCCGTCCGGGTGTCGGCGATTCGTGTTTCAGCGCCGGGTAATCCGCTGTTCACCACCTGTTTCCGCACCGGTACCCAGCCCGGCTGGCGGCCCTGCCGGATGCGGCGCGGGGCACCCCGCCCGGGGTAGGTTCGGCGGTGAAGTTGATCGGCTGAGTGGAACGAGGTTTCGGATGGCGCGGGCGCAGCACTACCAATTCGCGCACCGGTTGTTGGCGCATATGGCGCGGTCGCGCGGTGCGGAGCTGGTGAAACGGGTGGCGCCGGACAGTTGGACCGCGGCGCTCACCGATTGGTGGAACGGCCTCGGTTCGACGCTGCCCGCGGCGGATCGGCTGGCGCCCACGGGTTTGAGCGGCCGGCTGATCGAGCGCGACGGGTCGCGCATCGTGCTGGTGACGCTGCCGGAGCCGACCGCCGCGCCGGAGGCGTACTTCGCGGCGTTCGTGGTGCCGCCGGAGGCGGGGGAGTGCCGGTACTACACCCTCGAGTATTCGGTGGATCCGCTCGGCGGCGAACCGTATACGACCCTCGGCCAATGGAGTGACGGCTCTCACATCAATATGGGTCCGGGGCCCGCGCCGACCGCCGAGGCGTTCCTCGATGCCATCGCGCCGCGGGTGCCGCAGCCATAGCCCTCCGTATCCCGAAGTGATGCATACCACTTGGTCGGCCGAAGCGCATGCTCACCCAAGGTGAGCAGGGGATTTGCTGTCCCATAGGTCTGAATTGCCCTTGTTGCACATGTTCACTCGCGCCTCACAAGTGCGAATCCGGCGTTGTGAGGTCCGCGCGTAGCGCCCGCTGAACCCAATTGGCCTGGGCCGCTTGCGGATATTCGATACATGGGGAGATGCGCAGGCGTACGGTTTGTCTCGGCCCCTAAAGCATTCGGGACTTGTGCGGGACCTCGTACACCCTTGTACGATGACCGCGTTCCGCAAAGGCCCGGCTATCGGGGTGGCCGCGTGCTCTGACCCGCACCGACCGCGTGCGGGCGACAAGCCGACTGCGCAGTATCGATGAGGGGATGGCTGGCGCATGATCGTTGGTCGTGCAATGCGCCTGGTGGCAGCGATAGCAGCTGTCGCCGGTACAGCGCTGCTCGGGCCGGTTGCCGCGCTCGCGCAGCCCAACGGGATCGACCTCGAACCGGTGCCCGCCGGGCAGGAGCCCGTGGTGCCCCGATCCCCGCAGTCGCAACAGCCACAACCCGTCGTAGCGCCCGGCGCCGATTCCACCGGCCGCCCCGGCGGAAACCCCGCCGACGCGACCGTTTCGGGCACGAACCCGGGCGGCGCGGGTTCGGCCGCCGTGAACCCCACCGGTGCGGGCGCCCCCGGCGTGAATCCCGTTGCCGGACCCCAGGATCTGCTGGCCATCTTGTTCGGCGTCGGCTCGGCCGGAGCGGGTTCCGCCGGAGCTGGTTCGGCCGCCGTCGGTTCTGCTGGAGCCGGCTCGGCCGGAGTCGGTTCCGCTGGAGTCGGTTCGGCTGGAGTGGGCTCCGCCGGCGTCGGTTCTGCCGGTGTCGGTTCGGCCGGAGTGGGCTCTGCGGGTGTCGGCTCCGCCGGAGTAGGCGGCCTGGCCGGTCTCGGCGCCTTGCTCGGCACCGGTTCCGCCGCTGTCGGTTCGGCGGGCGCGGGCACCGGTTCCGCCGTTCTCGGTACCGGTTCCGCCACCCTCGGTCTCGGCTCGGCTGCTGTCGGAACGGGCTCGGCCGCAGTGGGTTCCGCCGCGGCCGGTACCGGCTCGGCCCTCGGCTCCGCCGGTGCGGGCACCGGTTCGGCCGTGGGCTCCGCCGGAGTCGGCCTCCCCTTGCTGCTCGGAACCGGTTCGGCCGCCGTGGGTTCGGCCGCCACCGGCTCCGGACTCGGTCTGCTGGCCACCCTGCTCGGTACCGGTTCGGCCGCGGTCGGTTCGGCCGCCGTGGGCTCGGCGGCCACCGGCTCGGCCGGTCTGCTGGCCTTCTGCACCGGTTCGGCCGCCGTCGGTTCCGCCGGAATCGGCTCGGCGGCAGTGGGTTCCGCCGCCGGTTCCGCGGATGCGGGTTCGGCGGCCGGTTCCGCTGCCGTCGGTTCCGCCGCCACCGGCTCGACCGGCGCGGGTTCGGCTGCCGTCGGTTCGGCCGGGGTCGGTTCCGCCGCAACGGGTTCGGCCGCGCTGGGCTCGGCTGCCGTCGGTTCGGCTGGAGTCGGTTCCGCCGCAACGGGTTCCGCCGCGCTGTGCGCCTCACCGCTGCTCCTGCTGTTGATTCCGCTCCCGGCACCGGCTCCCGAGGCCCCGTCGGTGCCCATCGAGATTCCGCAGGCCCCGCAAGCTCCC